>NZ_QOCG01000029.1 GCF_003318235.1 Loktanella sp. D2R18
ACTGATGCGCCAGAATGGTAGAGACAGGACCTTTCGGATGATGACGACATGTTTGGATTTGGTCGATTGAGCCAGTGGCCTGTCTCGATTGTCATCAAGATGTAGCAAGTATTCACGGATCATGCCTGTCGTGATTTTCGTCACATCGTGTTTGCCAAAATAGATAATCAGTCCATCCTTCTGGCGGTTCAGCAGTTTGCCGTCGCCATCAGACCACTTCGATTTGCCCTTCTGCGCAGCCATCAGCAGTTTGGCGTAATGCTCAAAATTTGTGGACTTTTGTTGCGCAAACGCGGTGTTGGCCTTGCTACGGTAGTTGTCAGCAAACTCATGGGCGGTTTCGATGGCATCAAGGCGGGATGTCTCTTTAGATGACCGAACAATATACTTACCAGCAAGCGGATCTCGCAGCCGAATAAACCAGAAAGGGCTTCGGCCAGTCTTGTAGATGGCGAGCCCTTTACGCAGATGTTTGATCGACTTAATTGAATCGAATGACTTTTTTTGGGGTCTTCGATATTCGGGCCAATATCCGCTCTTTCAAAGTGTATAACTGTGTATAATTTATTCGAGCTTTCAATTTGCATCAACGAAAATGAATTTATCCAGTAATGTCAAGGTTTTAATGGTGCCCAGGGGCGGAATCGAACCACCGACACGAGGATTTTCAATCCACTGCTCTACCCCTGAGCTACCCGGGCACGGGATGGTGTTGCTATCTGCAACCCCTTGGGTAGCGGCGTTTTAGACGTGGGGGCGGGGGGTGTCCAGAGGGAAGTTGCGATTATTCGCACCTTAGTGTGGTTTCTTTTCGCTTGCAGCCTTCAGTTCGTTTTCGAGGTTCTCATCATCCTCAGATGCGGCTGCCGGGATCGCGTAGCTGCCGCTGAACCATTTGCCCAAATCAATATCTGCGCAGCGTTTTGAACAAAACGGGCGGAACGCTGTTTCGGTTGGCTTTTTGCAGATTGGACAGGGCATTAGAGATCCGTGAACAGCTGTTTTGGGAATGGCGGGCGTTCGCGTTTGCGCTGAAGTTCAAACAGGCCCATGGGGCTCCATCCGACAAGTGAGGTTTCAATCGGGTCGTTCCGAAACGCGGCGCGCAGCGTTTGTTCAAGCTGTTTGCGATGGGCTTTGGACATCGACACGAAATCCACCGTGATTTGCCCGGCAAGGCCGCGCAAGCGCAGGGCGCGGGGCAGGGCGCGTGCTGCTGCCAGATTGGTCTTTAGCGCGGCGGCGGGCGATGTGTCGTTGCCTGTGTTCACGTCGACGGCCACCAGCGCGCGCGTGGGTTCGACGTACATTGTGCCCTCGCCCAAACGCACCAGTGGACCGTCGAGCATTGCCAGTTGATCAAGCGCGCCGTGGGTGTCAAAGCTGCCTGGATCTGTGACGACTGTTGCCACGCTTGCCCATTCGCGCCAAGCGATTGTGTGTGGCCCGTCGCCTTCGGTCAGCGCTTCGGGGGTGGTTCCTGTGGCATCTGCAAGCACCGCATCGGCAAGTGACAGCATCGCGATGATATCGTCGGCGATTTCTTCGCCATCGGCCCCTTCGCACGACGAGCGTAGGATCAGCCCGTGTTCGCTGTCAAAGACGCTATGGGCGATGGCCATGAGGTTATCGCGTGTGTCTTCATCGGTGATCTGGCGCGAAATGTTCAGGCCCGGTTTGCCGGGGGTCACAATCGCGTAGCGGCTTTTGAACAGCACCCGGTCGGTGACGGGGACGGCTTTGCCATCTTCGGCATGACCGGTAACCTGTACCAACAATGGCTGGCCCGGGCGAAGACCTTTACTTGCACGTAAAAATGCGGTTTCGCCTTCAGGCAAGCGCAGCATCATGCCGCCTTGGCCCTTGATCGGGCGATCACAAATGCCGCGGTAGATCGCGCCTTGGCGCGGTGCATCTGGGTGGTCAATCAGCAGATCGTCTAGCTTGCCATCGATCATATAGGCCGCAACTTCGACATCGCCGATATGGTCAAGAATAATTGCGCGACCCTTCATGTGTCACCTTTGTGCAGGGGGAAACCCGCGGCGGCCAAAAGCCCAGCGGTTTCGGTCAGTGGTAGGCCAACAATGCCAGTATACGATCCGTTAATCCATGGGATGAACGCGCCAGCGGGGCCTTGAATGGCATAGCCACCGGCCTTGCCTTGCCAATCACCTGAGGCAAGATAAGCGTTCACTTCGGCGTCTGACAGGCGTTTCATTGCGACCGTGCTTTGCACATCTTTTTGCCAGACCTGATCACCGCGTTTCACAGCAACCGAAGTGATGACCTTGTGACGGCGGCCCGATAGCGCATATAAAAATGCAGCGGCTTCACCTGCATCCGCAGGTTTGCCCATGATCCGACGGCCAAGCGCCACCGTCGTATCGGCGCACAGCACGATTTCATTTTGGTTCATTGGGACCGCAGCCGCTTTTTCAGCGGCAATCCGGTTGACATAGTCGCGCGGCAATTCAGCCTTGCGCGGATCTTCGTCAATATCGGGGGCGCGGATATCGCTGGGCACGACACCAAGCTGCGCCAATAGCTCAAGCCGCCGGGGCGAGCCTGAGCCAAGTACGAGCGACAGCGTCACAAGGACACCGGTTTGCGTTTAAGATATATCAAAACGTTCACCCAAGCACGACCGCACAGCATGCGGAGCGCGCTATTTGAAGCGATAGTTGATCCGACCTTTGGTCAAGTCATAAGGGGTCATTTCGACCTGTACCTTATCGCCTGCCAAAACGCGGATACGATTTTTACGCATCTTGCCTGCCGTATGCGCGATGATCTCATGGCCGTTTTCCAGCTCGACCCGAAACGTCGCGTTTGGCAGAAGTTCTATGACGACACCTGGGAATTCGAGCAGTTCTTCCTTGGCCATGTGATCTCCTGTATTTCACTTCCGCCCAAAGTCTGGCGGACGGCGTCTAAATGCGCCCGAACCCACAAGTTTTCAAGGCCTAATCGGCAAGAGGTAGAGGATATGATGGTTTTGCCACGCAACTGCGCTGAAATTCAGTCGGTTTCAGCACTTGCGCCGGGCCCCCACCGCGCAATCAACCGCTCTTTGATTTGATCGCGGGTCTGTCGGTACATGTTGAGCCGCGCGTCGCGGTCATCACCTAGGCCTGTGGGGTCCAGAATGGGCCAATATTCCACCTCTAGATGGTAAAACTGGGTCAGATCGAGCGCGCGGCGCTGACTGGCCGGCGATAGTGCCAGCACCAGATCGAACGACGAAAGATCATCGCCCCATTCTTCCATTTCATCAAATGTGCGCGCGCGGTGACGGGACAGCTCTACGCCAATTTCGGCGCAGACGGTAATCGCAAAGCCGTCGATTTCAAGGTCATTTTTGACGCCAACGGATTGGATATAACAATCAGTGCCATAAAGACTTTTCATGATGCCTTCGGCCATAGGGGAACGCACAGAGTTATAGTCGCAACAAAACAGCACCGACTGTGGTAGGGGGGCGAATTTGGCGTCCTCCCCCAAATCAGCCACCGAAATGCAAGACACAGATCAGGGTAAACAGGCGGCGTGCCGTGTCAGTATCGACCTCGGCCTTGCCTTCAAGTCGCTCTTGCAGAATGCGTGCACCTTCGTTGTGGATGCCGCGCCGTGCCATATCGATCGTTTCGATCTGGCTGGGTGGCATGGTTTTCACCGCGTCAAAATAGCTTTCACATATCTGAAAATAGTCTTTTACAACCTGCCGAAACGGCCCCAGCGACAGGTGGAATTCGCCAGCGGGGTCTTCGGCTTCGGTTTTGATATCAAAGACAAGGCGCCGCTCTTTGATCGACAGGCCCAAACGGTAGGGGCCAGCGGGTGCTGCGCGGTCACTACGGTCGGGCAGGGCAAAACTATTGTCTTCGAGCAAATCAAAAAGCGCGACTTTGCGTTCTTGTTCGATCTCTGGCGTGGGGGCAGGCAGGCCGCTGTCATCAATCGTGATATGGCTCAGCTTGTTCATGTGTCACCTGTGTTCAAACGGTCCAAGCGCGCGCGCACGGACAACCCATGCGCCTCTAAGCTTTCAGATTGCGCAAGCCGTTCGGCCGCAGGACCAATCGCGGCAAGCGCCTTTGGCGTCATTTTAGACAAGGTTGTGCGCTTAATGAAATCCATAACAGACAATCCGCTTGAGAACCGCGCAGACCGGGCAGTCGGCAGCACGTGGTTTGGCCCCCCAATGTAGTCACCGATTGCTTCGGGTGTCCAACCCCCAATAAAGATAGCACCAGCGTGGGTCACTTGATCCGTCAGTTCTTCAGCGTTTGCAGTGCAAATCTCTAGGTGCTCGGGGGCAATCCGATCAGAAAGTGCGACGGCTTCATCCATATTGGCCACGGTAATCACCGCGCCAAAGTCGCGCCAGCTAGCCCCGGCAATGGCGCGGCGTTCCAGCGTTTCAAGGCGCTTTTCAACAGCGGCAACGACGGATTGTCCAAAATCTGCATTATCGGTGATCAGCAGCGATTGCGCGCTTTCATCGTGTTCGGCTTGGGACAAGAGGTCAAGCGCGATCCAATCGGGGTCATTGTCTTTGTCGGCAATCACGAGGATTTCTGACGGGCCCGCGATCATATCGATGCCCACCTTGCCAAACACCCGGCGCTTTGCCGCAGCGACAAATGCGTTGCCTGGCCCGGTGATCTTATCGACAGGCGCAATTGTTTCGGTGCCATAGGCAAGTGCGGCGACGGCCTGCGCACCGCCGATACGGTAAATCTCGTCCACGCCAGCGATCTTTGCGGCCATCAGCACCAGCGGGTTTGTGATCCCATCTGGGGTCGGCACGACGATGGCCAAACGGCCTACGCCCGCGACCTTGGCCGGGATCGCGTTCATCAGGACCGAAGACGGATATGAGGCCAAGCCGCCCGGCACGTAAAGGCCCGCCGCCGAAACTGGTGTCCAGCGCCAGCCAAGCGTCGCACCCGTGTCATCGGTCCACATATCATCTGCGGGCATCTGGCGGGCGTGATAGGCACGAATGCGGCTCGCGGCCAATTCTAGGGCTGCGCGGTCTGCTTCACTGACTTTTGCGCATTCGGCCTCAATTTCAGCAGGGGAAAAACGCATGGTTTCAGGCGTCAGATCTAGGCGATCAAATTTACTGGTCAGTGCGATCAGCGCCGCGTCGCCGCGCGTGCGCACATCCGCGATAATATCCGCCACGATATGATCAACATCTGGACTATCTTCGCGCTTTGCGCCCAAAAGGGCGGTAAAGCAGGTCTCGAAATCGGCGTCAGATGTGTTCAGAAACTGTGGCATAGTGCACTCCTTCACCGCCGACATACAAGGCAGTGGCGGGCGCTTCAATGCGGCATTGTTATCAGGTCGTGTGGGTCCGATGGCTTTGACCGTTTCTCCGACAATTGAGTTAATTCTGAAAGATGCGGAAACTGCCGTTCGTTTAACCGTAGGGGATGGCTGCTAGGTGCACAAACTACCGAAGTTAGCGTGACAGTCGCTCTTTCTCTAACAAACGAAAAAGGAGTTCCAACTCAATCTTGGCCGCGCTTTCGACGGAATCAACGTAGCGAAGAAGTTCCTTCCGCGCGCGGCTGGGGTTCTCGACGACGTCGATACCTTTACCCACGTCGTACATATGTCCGTGTCTTTTGAAGTTTGTTCGCGCTCTCGCCAATGAATACGGGCCGTTAGGTCCTCCCCAAACTTGATTGGCGGTTTCATTGTCCTGTCCATCATCTTCCCACCAACATATGGTGCAAATATCATAACTCCCACGTTCGGAGAGTGTCGGAAACTGGCAACAGGGGCAGGCAAAAAGGAATTGATCCATGGCTGATTTATGCTGGCAACTTGCTCGAATTTCAACGGTATAAATGTCAGATCGACTGACCTTAGCGCACGCCACGCCGTAGGTCAGCTCAGGTCCAAAAACGCATGACGCTTGGACCCGTACCGCATGACGCCGCCCACATCACGTTGGATGCGACGGTGCCTTGCCTGATGGTGCGCCGTAGGGGCGGGTGACGTCGCGTAGGATGACTTCGAGTGCTTCGACCTCAAGCGCGATGGCCCCGTCGCCTGCGAGCGTCAGTTCAATGCGGCCTGTGCCGTCTTCGCCGGGGGTGAAGGTGATGGACAGCAGAGAAAACACCATTTCAGGTTCAGATTTATCAACCCCTTGGCTTTGCACGCACATCACATCCTCGAACACCAGCACGGATTGCACGCGTTCATGGCCGTGGCGCGGTGCGTTATCCGCGTCCTCCCAGCGAAAGCGGTTCAACAATAGCGCAAAGCGGCGTGCCTTGCGGTCCCATTGCATTTCAGCAGCCGGAAACACCGCATCTTGGACCAATGCGGCGATGACGTTCAGATCGTCCGCATCCAACGCCTTAAGGCGCAGGGGTGATTCTTTGCCGTCTTCAAACCGCGCGTCTTCAACCATTATTCGGATACCCGTTCAATTTGCGCGCCAACCGCGCTCAGTTTTTCTTCGATATGCTCGTAGCCGCGATCAAGGTGATAGACGCGGCTGACCACGGTTTCGCCTTCGGCGGCAAGCCCTGCCAAAACCAGCGAAGCAGAGGCGCGCAAATCCGTCGCCATCACGCGCGCGCCCTTAAGGCGTTCAACGCCGTGGACGGTTGCGGTGCCGCCTTGGACTTCGATATTTGCGCCCATACGGATCAATTCAGGCGCGTGCATAAAGCGGTTTTCAAAGATTTTCTCTTCCAACACAGATGTGCCATCTGCGGTGCAGAGCATTGCCATCATCTGCGCCTGAAGGTCAGTCGGGAAGCCGGGGAAGACTTCGGTTGTGACGTTTACTGCGCGTGCGCGGTCATTGCGGCGCTTGACCAACAATCCATCCGGGGTCTCTGACACATCCACACCAGCGGCATCCAGTTTCTCAACAAAGGCCTCGATCAGATCAAGCCGACCACCAAGGCATTCGACCTCGCCACCTGCAAAAACAGGGGCGAGCATATAGGTGCCGAGTTCAATCCGGTCAGTGACCACCGGGTGGGTGGCTGCGCCCAACCGGTCAACGCCATCAATGGTGATCGTGCTGGTGCCTTCGCCATCAATCTGCGCGCCCATGCTGCGCAAACAGCGGGCGAGATCGACAATTTCAGGCTCGCGTGCTGCGTTTTCAATGATTGTGGTGCCTTTGGCCAATGTTGCGGCCATCAGGATGTTTTCGGTCGCCCCCACAGAGGCAAAGCGCAGCGGCACGCGCGCGCCTTTCAGCCCGCCTTTGGCAACGGCATGCAGATAGCCATCTTTCAGCTCAATTTCTGCGCCCATTGCCTCAAGACCCGATACGTGAAGATCCATCGGGCGTGCGCCAATCGCGCAGCCTCCGGGCAGGGATACAACCGCCTGATGATGGCGGGCCAGAAGGGGACCCAGAACAAGATTAGAGGCACGCATTTTGCGGACAATTTCATAATCGGCGGTGGTCGATGTCATGTCGTGCGATGACAGAACCTGCACCTTGCCGTTTTGCATTGACGTGACTTCGACACCCAATGACTGCAAAAGCTGCGTCATTGTCTTGATGTCAGACAAGCGGGGCGCATTGGTCAGCGTCAGCGGCTCTTCTGACAGTAATGTGGCAGGCATCAGCGCCAGCGCCGCATTCTTCGCGCCCGCGATCTGGATTTTTCCGTTTAACGGCGTGCCGCCTTTGACAACAATCGAATCCATGCCTGTCTACTCTTTCTCTTTTTTATCATCACCCGTCGTGCGGGCGCGGGCCTGCGCCTTGCGCTTGGCCATATTTGCCTTGAGCGCCGCCTTTAACCGATCGTCTCGGGATGTGGCGGTCTTGCCCTTACTACTCTGTTGTTGTTTGTCGCTCATGACAGCCCTGTTAGCAATAAGCGTAAAAAGGGTCCAGTCAGGGCTTGCACCAGCGCGCGTTTGCGTCTAATTCCCCGCTCACGGAAGCTGCGGTAGCTCAGTGGTAGAGCGCGTCATTGGTAATGACGAGGTCGGGAGTTCAATTCTCCCTCGCAGCACCATCCCTTTATTTCGCCAAATAACCTGAGTAGCAACGCTATTGGGGATAGGTGTTACCCCTCGAATTGTCTTTTTCTGTCTTGTTTTCCGGCGTTATTATTGATTTTTAACAACGTGTTACGTTTTTTTGAGCTATTTTTAGTCTTTCTTTGAACCGTTTCCTATCTCCAAACGACCTACGACTGTAACGCGGACGAGATGCGGTTACGTCGATGCAATTTGGAACAACGCAGAGGAACGTGACATGAGGGGGCCGCAATTCTAGCAGCGCGCAAAGCCATCCCTCGCGACCATCACTATCATTCGAAAACGTAGGGTTCTTGCCATGCGAAGAACCAATTTCAAAAAAGGATATTACAAATGTTACACAAACTTACACTGACAAGCATGATCGCCCTGATCGCGGGTGCCGCTTCGGCCGAGGATGGCTTGAACTATGCGCACTTGAGCTACGACTACTCTCACTTTGACATTGAAAACGACGAGCGTTCGTCAGGCCGCGTGCAAGGGGGCGCTGAATACACGTTTGGTCAGTTCTTGCTGAGTGCAGATATTGCAAGCATCCAACACGATGTCATCTTTCCGCTTGAGTACGTAGAATACGCGGTTTCTGCCAGCTATATGGCGTCACCGGAAATGTTGTTCGGCGCAGGGTTTACGGGCGTTGATGGTGATATTCCGGCATGGGATGGGTACGAGGTCTTCGGCCAGTACCAAAATGATCAATTTGCCGTTGCGCTGAATTACACAAGCATTGATGACGATGATGCGCTCACATCGCTTTATGCAGAATACGCAGCAACGCCAGAGTTGCGTCTTGGTCTTGACGTGCAGTCCTATACCTACCTTGATGACCCGATTTCAAAACTGAGCGCCTCCTATGACGCAGGTCCAATCCAAGCGCGCGGTTACTACCAAGATAGCAACCTTTGGTTTGACAGCGCGCTGCTTGGCGCCCGTGGTAGCTATGATGTGAACGAAACGTTCCGCGTGATGGCTGCGGTGGAAACATCGCTTGATGACAGTTTTGAAGCACAGACCTATGCGATTGGCGCCGGCTATCAGGTGACAGATGGTGTTTGGCTGGATGCGAGCGCGGGGCAATCGATTGTTGAAACAACGGATATTACCCATATTCAGGCGATGATTTCCTTTGAAACAGGAACGCAAACACGTGTTGACCAACGGTTTAATCAACTCAGCCGTGATGACCGCCGTTCAAGCGTGCTAGCGCTCTTCCCATTGTAATAAAATGACTGGGCCTGCGCGATGCGGGCCCAGTTACATCATTTTGCGGTTGGTGCTGGGCGCCTCCTTCGGGGGCAGTCCAGTTTGTTTGGAGAAGTATGCTGATTGGACATAGGGATTGCGCAAATCGCTGACTAGGGTAGGTTTTTGGTTCCAGCCCGCATAAGTGAAAGTGCGCATATGTCAGATAGTCTTCAGAATCCTTATCGCGGCACAGGGATGCCGGGATTGGATTTTTTCCCAAAAAATGACGCCTCTGCGGTGACGCAGCTTTTGACATTGTGCCCGGCACATGCGCCAACGCCTTTGCGCTGTTTGGATGCTGCGGCGGCCCAGCTTGGGATCGCGTCGCTTTGGCTGAAAGATGAACGCGCGCGCATGGGGCTTGGCAGTTTTAAGGCGCTTGGTGCGGCCTATGCGATTGCTGCGCTTGCCGCAGAGAAAGTCACGGATGACAATTGGGCGCAGGCGCTTGTGGGGGATGTGTTTATCACGGCCAGTGCGGGCAACCACGGATTGTCAGTTGCAGCGGGTGCGCGGATTTTTGGAGCAAAGGCGATCATCTATCTTGCCGATTCTGTGCCCGATCCCTTTGCTGAAAGGTTACGTGCGGCCGGGGCACAAGTTGAACGGGCAGGCGACACATATGAAGACAGTTTGGTCGCGGCAGAGCGGGCGGCAGATGCAGGTGATGGCACGCTTTTGTCGGATGGGTCATGGCCGGGCTATGTGACCTTGCCAACAAAAGTGATGGAAGGCTATTTGCAAATGGCCGTCGAAGCGGCGACCCAAATTGATAGCCCCCCAACCCATATTTTTCTGCAAGCAGGGGTCGGCGGATTGGCCGCTGCCGTTGCTGCCTATGCGCGGGTGGTTTGGGGTGACGGGCCTGAAATCATCGTGGTCGAACCCGATGCAGCCCCGGCGCTGATTGAGAGCCTCAGGGCTGGTGAGGTCGTGACAACAACAGGCCCCGTGTCCCAGATGGGGCGGCTAGATTGCAAAACCCCGTCGATGGTGGCGCTGGCGGGGTTGGCGCGCGACGCGAACAGCTTTGTTACCGTCACCGAACAAGAGGCGGCAGATGCCGTCGCGTTTCTTGGCACCCACCGGACCGCAACAACGCCTTCCGGGGCCGCAGGGGTCGCAGCGGTACTTGCAACGCGCCCGGCGCTTGGGTCGGATGCGCGGGTTCTGTGCATTATCAGCGAAGGCTCCGAGGATGGCTGAGGGGCTTTTCCCTGCCGCGGAATTTGAAACCCGCGTCGCCCGGATGCAGCGCCAGATGGCCGCCGCAGGCCAAGATGCGCTGCTTTTGACCACGCCTGCCGATGTGTTCTATGTCACCGGCTTTCTGACGCGGTTTTGGGAAAGCCCGGCCCGCCCTTGGTATATTTTGGTACCAGTATCAGGCGCGCCCATTGCCGTTATTCCGGCGATTGGGGCAGCATTGATGGGGCGTAGTTGGATCACGGATATGCGGACATGGGATGCGCCTAACCCCGCTGATGATGGGGTCAGTCTGTTATGTGATGCCATTTGTGAACAGGTGCCAACGCACGGCGCGTTGGGGATTCCGATGGGCTTAGAGACGCATCTGCGGATGCCGCTTGCGGATTATTTGACCTGCACAGCCAAAATCGCGCCACGGCGGATTGTCGATGCAACGGATACAGTGCAGCGCACACGCGAAATCAAGTCCGCGGCAGAGATCGCCAAGATCAAAGCAAGCTGTGCGATTGCTGACCGTGCGTTTGACCGGGTGGCGACATTCGCGCAAAAGGGGCGGCCCTTGGATGCTGTGTTCCGCGATTTTCAAATCGCGCTGCTGTCCGAAGGGGCTGATTGGGTGTCTTATGTGGCTGGTGGGGCCGGGCAGGGAGGCTATGGTGATGTGATTTCACCGGCCTCAGATCGGGCTTTGCAAGACGGCGATACCCTAATGCTTGATACAGGTGCGGTGCGTGACGGGTATTTTTGCGACTTTGATCGCAATTTTGCGATTGGCACCCCTGATGATGCGGCGCGGCGGGCCTATGATGTGGCGTATCAAGCCACTGATGCGGCATTATCAGCGCTGCATCCCGGCATGACAGCGGCTGAACTGCACCACGTGATGTGCCAAAGCATCCTGTCCCAAGGTGCGCGGCCCGGCGGCGGGCGCTTGGGGCATGGGTTGGGGATCACGCTGACGGAATGGCCGTCTCTTACGCCGCATGATCACACACCTTTGCGCGCGGGCATGGTGCTCACGCTTGAGCCGGGGGTGGAAATCGCGCCGGGCAAGATCATGGTGCATGAAGAAAACATCGTCCTGACTGCGGCTGGTGCGCAGCTCTTGTCACGCCGGGCGCCGCCCGCATTGCCGGAAATCCACAGGTGAAGACATATCCTTACCATCTAACAGGGCCGATCGGGACAGCCGCAACGCTGGGGCTTGTGGTGTTGCAGGTTGATGAAACGATTGAGCAGGATTTTCGGCGACTGTTCCCATCGGATGAGATTGCGCTTTATGTCAGCCGGGTCGCATCTGGCGAGGCGCTCACGCGTGATACAATCGCGCAAATGGCGGTGGACTTGCCGCAAGCCGTCGGACTTTTGCCGTCTGCGGTGGCGTTTGACGCGATTGGCTATGCGTGCACCTCGGGGACGACATTGATCGGCGCAAAGAAAGTCGCGCAGATGGTCGCCGCAAATGCGCAAACGCGGGCGGTTTCTGACCCGCTGAGCGCCTCTATCGCGGCGTTAACAGCGTTGGATACGCGCGCCGTTGGGATCGTGTCTCCCTATGTTGCGGATGTGGCTTTGCCGATCCAGCAGGCGTTTGTGGATGCAGGCTTTGCAGTGCCGCATAGCCTGTCATTCGGCGAAGAGATCGAACAGCGCGTGGCGCGTATTGATCCGGCATCCATCTATGCTGCGGCGCTGGATGTCGGACAGCACGCAGATGTGGATGCGGTGTTTCTGTCTTGTACAAACCTGCGCACGCTCGACATAATTGCTGATCTTGAAGTGCAGCTTGGCAAACCCGTGGTTAGTAGCAATCAGGCTTTGGCGTGGCATATGGCGCGTCGCGCTGGGGTGGCTTTGGAGGTGGGGTTTCCCGGTCAATTGGGGGCGGTCTAGCGTCAACGCTGGCCATCTGGGAATCTGTCGGGGCGTACTTAAAATGATGTGACGGCCCAAGATTTTGAGGTTAAAATTGCGAGGTCAAGGTGAACCCAACCGCAAGCGTGTCGCGCGTAAACCTGCTGACGTTGCTTTCGGCAAAGCTGTGTTTTACCGACACGCCCGGCGTAAATCCGGCATATGAAAGATCAGCGAACCGCATATTGACCGTGTAGAATAGGGTCGTGTCTTGTCGACCGCCTGTGACGGCGAAAAGTAAACTGTAATCAGGGTAATCTGCCCATGTGACACCCGCACCAGCCGAGAACGTGACCGGACCAATGGGGTCGCGCCAATTGTAGTTCCCCTGTAGGGTTATGGTTTCGAACACATAGTTCGCCGATGCACTATCGCTGTCGGTATAACTGATCGCGGTACGCCAACTGTCCCCACTGTCGGTCCGCCTTGTGTAGGATGCACTAAGATTAACGCGGTCGACCTCGCCTATATTGGCGGTTTCATAGGTCAGTTGTTCGGACTGTACGCCAAAGCCAATTTCGGATTGCGCATTTAAGGGAAGACGGTACCGCATGCCGATGCGCACGATATCATATTTGTAGGTTTCAACGTCGGGTTCATCTTCTTGTCCGGTCGCGTAATTTGACACGCCCGCTGCGGCCGTAACGCTGATCACACCTTTGGGCAGGGCGCGTTCATGGGTTAAGTCAATAAGCGTTGTGTCCGTACTAAACGCCGCGTCCGGCAGTGGCGCGCCTTCTTCCAGCCGCACCCGTAGGGCGTTGAATTGCAAACCAACGGTCGTGCGATTTTTCGGGGTCGCATGCAGGCGATACTGGGTGCGAAATCCAAGGGACGCGCGTATGCCCGCCAATGCCAGCGCGTCAGCTGATAGTTGGCCGTCAAAATTGCCGGGCGCGGTTAATGTGTCATCATCGGCGCCGCCATTCACGTTGTTCGACGGGACAACCGAAAACGACAGCGATGTTGACCACGGGTTGCGGCGCGATATGGCGCGTGCGTCTGTAATAGTACGCTCAATTTCCGTATCGTTGGGGGCCACGGTCAGGGCACGACGCAACCAGATCGTCGACAGCGTGAAACGTTCGGCATTTGCGGCGGCCAGCGCGGTCAGGCGGGCGGCCTCGTATTTTTGAACATCTGTTTGCGACACACGCCAAGCCCGCGCGCCAGCGCGCTGCCCGGTATCAAAATCACCAACCTGCGGCGCGGCGGCAGCCATCACAATCAACGCGGTCCGGTCATCGGGGTCTTGGGCAAGCAATTGCTTGGCAATCTCAATCGCTAATGCGAAGTCACCAGCCTGCGCGGCACGGGTCGCAATAACGCGGGCTTGCGCATTCGGAATATCGACCGTCGATTGGGCCAACACCGGGGCGGCGGCAAGGCAAGCCATCACGGCAATCATACGCAGTGCCATCGTTTGATCCTTAGGTAGGTCGGTTTTGCGGCATAATGTCATAGCTTAGAACGGGCAGCTAGCCTATCTTGGGTGTTTGAAATGATTTCACACACTATAGTGAGCCAAACCGAATCTAACTGCCGGAGATGAAGATGCCTATAAGCCCCGAACAACAGGCCGAAATCGACGCCTTGCGCGCGCAAACCCAACCAACCTTGCGTGCGGTGTCCGAAGGGATGGAAGCGCATCTGTACAACGCGCACGAGGTTCTAGACCACGGGTTTATCCGGGTCATCGACTATATGGGCGACGATTCCGCGATCTGTCAGGCGGCGCGGGTGTCATACGGGAAAGGCACGAAATCAGTGCAAAACGATGCCGGGCTGATCCGCTACCTGATGCGGCACTGGCATTCGACACCGTTCGAGATGTGCGAAATCAAGCTGCACGTCAAACTGCCCGTCTTTGTCGCGCGCCAATGGATCCGGCACCGGACGGCGAATGTGAACGAATACTCTGCGCGCTATTCGATCCTTGACCGGGAATTCTATATCCCTGAGGCCAATAAACTGGCCGCGCAATCCGTGATCAACAATCAGGGCCGGGGCGAAGCGCTCACCGGCGAAGAAGCCGCGCGCGTGCTTGAATACCTCAAAGGCGATGCTGCGCGCTGCTATGATCACTATGCGGAAATGATCGACCAAGAAGGACAGCAAGGGCTGGCGCGCGAGCTTGCCCGCATGAACCTGCCCGCCAATATCTATACGCAATGGTATTGGAAGGTCGATCTACACAACCTGTTCCACTTCCTGCGCCTACGCGCCGACGCCCACGCGCAATACGAAATCCGGGTCTACGCCGACGCAATCTGCAAAGTCGTCGCCGACTGGGTCCCCGCCGCCTACGGCGCATTCGAAGACTACCGCTTGGGCGGTGCCAACCTCTCAGGCAAAGCAGTCGATTGCGTTCGCCGAATGCTGAAAGGTGAAAAGGTCACGCAAGAGACATCCGGGATGTCCAAGGGCGAATGGCGGGAGTTTGAGGGGATTATTGGGTGAAGGTTAACTCTAAAGACTTAATCACTCGCCCAACGATAGCCGCAGCGCGAATACTTACAATATTTGGCGCGGCCATCGTCTTTGGTGAAACCTATGGTCTTCGGTTAACCAATATACCACTAATTGAAGGCGAATTGCCCGCTGATGGGTATATCGTCGCCTCGGTTACTATTCTTGTTTTTTCGTGGGTTGCGCTGTTTGTCAGTTGGCGCGGAGATTGCATTGTCTACTTGAATTGGTTTAATTCGGTCAATGTTGGTCGAGGTTCTTTATTGAGTGATTATTCCCTCAAAGGTGAGACGCCAATCGACGGCCTGAAGCGAAGGTTGCAAAATCTGACAAGTGAATTGTCGGAAGAGGTGACAGAATTTAAGTCCGCTGACATTCGAGATTTGGAGATTCAGCTTGATGCTGTTGCTGAGTTAGTCAGCGAAATCTCTCCCAAGTTTGAGCGGGTTGCGTCATGGGCATGGATGACAGTTTATGTTTGGTACCTAGCTGTACCGACGCTTATCGGACTGTCTGGAGTAATCATGTTGTTGTGCCCCGTTTCGTCACAATGGGTTTCGGGCATTCTAAGATAATTGTTTTCCCGCCCGGTATAGCCGGGCAGCGCCCGGACCTCCCCCATGGGGAGGGCGCTTCGCACCCACCCCGAGGTCCAGACGCTGCCCTACGGATGGGACACCGCACTAACGCAACGCACCCCGGGGCTCCGCCCGTTCGCACCTGAAACGATCCCCCGGATCGTTTCCAAGACGGTGCTCACCCCCTCGGTCCAAACGCTGCCCTTGCGTTGAACGTCTGAGCTAAGCCAAGTAGATAAAGGCAACCAACGAATGGAACCCAAAATGATCCTCTACGGCCTGCCCACATGTTCTGACTGTAAAAAAGCGCTGCGCGCGCTGGGCGACGCGGGGCATGATGTGGCCTTTCGTGATGTGCGTGCGGACCCATTGTCGGAAACCGAATGGGCGCCGTTGATTGCGGAATTTGGCGATAATCTGGTCGACCGCAAATCCCAGACCTACCGCAATCTCAACGCGTGGCTGCGCGAAAGCGAGGCCGAGGATCAGCTTGCCGCGCAACCCGCCCTGATGGCCCGCCCGATCATTACCGACGGCACAAAATACACGCGCGGTTGGGACGAAGACGCACACGCCGCGTGGCTTTGACACGATTCGCGGCGTCCTAACCTAAAGGACAGGTTGAGTGAAATTAGCGGTTGTGGGGTGGCGTGTTAACCTTATTTATAAGGGATATGACCTTGCGTCACATGGCGGATTTGCGCGGGTTTCCCGTCACAAGTGCCGGCCGTCATGCTATAAATAGGGCAGTAATTATGTCCCAGCTATCCTTTCACAGCCAGGTATTGTCATGCGTAGAAAACAAAGCAGAGCCCGTAAATCAGACGCCAACGCAAACAATGCGTTTTCGCCAATCCGCGCGGATTTACTTGATCGTCTGACCCAGACTTGTGACCAACTGGAACGCGATGATGCGCCCTCTTTCCTGACCAACGTCAAGATCGCAGCATAATATTGTCGCGGCGGCGGAACTGATTTATGCCTCCTTAGACAAATGCTGTTTGCTGTCTTAAGGAGAAGAGAAATGCGGTTCTTTGGTCTGAAATCATGTGACACTTGCCGCAAGGCGCTTAAGGCATTGCAAGCCGCCGGGATCGAACCGCAGGTGATTGATGTCCGCGCTGACGGTGTGTCAGATGCCGACCGCGCACAGATCATTGCGCAGTTTGGGGATAAGGCGATCAATCGGGCCTCGACCACGTGGCGGGGGCTTTCGGAAGATGAAAAGGCGGGCGACCCCGCCGAGTTGTTGGCCGCACATCCCACATTGATGAAACGGCCTGTGATCGAAGCAGATGGGCAGTGGAGCATCGGTTGGAAAGCTGACGCGCAGGCGATGCACCTTGGCGGATAGGCCAATGGTTCCTATGTAAGAGCCAAGCAATAGGAGAATTTCATGCGCAATGCCGCACTTACCCTTGGTCTGATCGCAGGTCTCATGGGGATTTTTGTTGGGTTATTTGGCTACGGCTATGCCGAATTGACCGAACGTCACGCCGAGGTCAGCGATGTCTTCGGCGCGCTCGACAATCCCAGTTTTATTCGCTTCGCGAGCTTTATGGCCCCGCTTTTGGCCATCGCAGGTGGGGCAATGGCCAAGGCGCGTGCACTTTGGGGTGGCGGTTTGATGATCCTATCAGCGCTTTGTTTTTATGCGGCTTTTGGCTTTAACGTGGCGACGATGTTCCCGATTGGTTTTGCCGGGCTAGGCGGGATTTTAGCTGTCGCTGCAGGCAAACCAGACGAGCCTAAGGCGCATTTTTGAACAAGAAGCAGTCGGCGGAAATCGCGCCGGCCCCTTTGACCACCAAGATCGTCAGACATAGCACCCAAAACGCGCGTTGGTCCAAGATCAGCGCATCGGGAACCCGGTCGAACCACGCGCCAAGCGTGCCTTCATGTGCGATCCCGCCGTGGCCGTAAAGATCGGTCAGCGATTGCACGATGACAAACCCGATCATGCCAAAGGCTGCCAGACGGGTCAGCAAGCCAATCACGATCAGCATCGGCAGGATAAATTCAGCGACCGTGCCACCAAATACGACCGCCCAGTGAAAGAATGAAAGCTGAGAGGTGTCATAGCCCGCAGCTTCCATCGCGCGCGGAAAAATTTGGACGTAGCCGCCTGACGATGGGCTGAAAATTCCAAATATCCCGTCACCTAATTTCGTTGTGCCTGATTTCCAAAAATAGCCAAGCAGCACCCCAGCAAACACAAGGCGTGCGAGGAAGGGGAGTAACTGATCGCCAAAGCGGCTTAACTTCATAGCGATCCGGTCGAAGACTGCGGGCAATAACATGGAAGTACCTTTCAATAGATATCGGTCACGGCCGATTGGCCAAGCAAAAGCGCAAGGGTCACGCCCAAATCGAGTGTTTCGTCGGCGAGCGTGTCAGCCAAGGGTGACCCATCAATCAGCGCGCAAATGCATTTGGCTGCGGCTGCGTCGATCAGGTGGATCTGTGGGTCGAAACCCGCGCGTGTAATCAAAGCGCATTCTGGTTGCATGACGGGCTTGGGGGCTTCGGGCACCGTATTGGCAAGATAGATCGCGTGTATCGGGAAGTCTGACTTTACAACCTGAACTGCGGGTGCAAGCCGGAAACGCGAAGCCAGAAGGGCATCAGGTGCAAGCGCGCCAAGCACCTGAGGGTCAAGCGTTTGCGCATCGGCCGCGTGATAGGCGCGCCGCATAGCCAGTTCTAATTTTGCGATATCGGGCAAATATGGAAGGCTTTGTGCTGGCCCAAAGCGACGCAAAAATTGCGGCATCGCGTCGCCATAAAACATCATCAGGGGGGATTTTGGTGGGTGCTTTCGTAGATAAACACCTGCCATCGCGCGAAAGAACTGATCGCCGACAAGTTTGCGGATCACCGGGAACGCGGCCTCTAGCGCGTCAGACAGGCTGACGGCAACGTTGTTGCGGTAGACGTCAAAGCGTTTGGTCGCTTGCGCGCCGTCCGGGTTACATAGGCCAACAGGGGCAAGGCGGTCGGGGTCCAATATTCCGGCTCGAAATGCTTCTTGGGATACATTCATGCCGGGATACCAGACAGCGCGCGCGCTGCACGCTTTGCTTCATCCGCAAGCGTGCCCCATTCAGGGACATCATTGTCCCATTCGATCAACAGCGGTTTTGGGCCGGCCCGCGCGAGCGTATAGTCCAACAGCGCCCAGACCGGATCAACGATAGCTTTACCGTGGCTGTCGATCAGCAGGGGAGCGCCTGTTTCGTCTTTATCTTCATCGTGGCCACCAAGGTGGATTTCACCCACGGCTTCGACGGGGAAGGCATCGATATAGGCCTGCGGTGAGGTCTTCAGGTTTGTCGCGCTAACAAAGACGTTGTTCACATCAAGCAACAATCTGCAGCCCGTGCGGGTCACGATTTCGCGCAAGAAATCGGGTTCAGAATAGGTGGATTCTGCGAAGGCCAGATAGCTAGAGGGGTTTTCAAGCAGCATTTGACGGCCAAGCGCCTCTTGAACTTGGGAAATATGGCTGGCGACCTTTGCAAGCGTTGTCTCTGTATAGGGTAGTGGCAATAGATCGTTCAGGAAATGGCTGTCATGCGTCGACCACGCGAGGTGTTCGGAAAAACTGGCTGGGTTGAGCCAATCAATAAGGTGTTTCAACCTGCCCAGATGATCTGGGTCTAGATCGCCTTCTGATCCGATAGAAAGGCCAACGCCGTGCACGGAAATCGGAAAGCGTTCGGCAAGATGGCGCAATTGCGCTATCGGACGACCGCCATCACCCATGTAGTTTTCAGCGTGGATTTCGAGCCAACCCACGGGATCAGGATCTTTGATAATGTCGGCATAGTGCTGCGGTTTGTAGCCAACGCCGGGTAAGGCAGGAAGCGGGGCATCACGGGACTGGTCAAACATCACTTGCTCCTAAGGTGGGGCGTAGGGTGGGTTTCAACCCACCCTACCATATTTGGGGGCGCTTATGCAGGGATGTCGCGCTCAAGCGCTTCAAGTGAACCCATGCGTGCAGAACCGTCAGCCATGTCTGGCAGTTCCATTGATGCGCATGTGCCTTCTGGAACAAGTGTCCAAGCGTTACCTTGGTAATCTACAGAAGATGTACCCGCACATGATGTACCTGGGCCAGCTGCACAGTCGTTTTCGCCTGCCAGTGAAACACCGTAGCATTTTTCATCAGCAGCGTGGGCAGTTGTTGCCATACCAGCAATCGCTGTTGCGACAGCAGAAGCGAGGACGATTGTTTTTGTTGTGTTGGACATAAGACGTTCCTTTGTTTTGGATCAAATTTCGGACACCGCCAGTGAGCGGCGATGTCCAAAGATTAGCCGCTAGGATTGTTACTATTCTATTCACAGAGGCGTGCATCACGCTGCCGTGAGGGGTTGTGTAGGCAAATTTCTGCGCGAATTTCACATCTGAGGTGCGGCTTTAGGCAAAAGAAAACCCGCCGATCACAGGGATCGACGGGTTTGTTACAGGTCAAACGCCCGAATGTTACAAAAGGTCGGGTGCTGTGGCCGCTTTTTGTAGCTCGCTCACGATTTCATCCAGAGATGTTACAGAAGTTCTGTTTTCACCCAGCCGACGCACAGTGACTGTTTTCTGTTCAACCTCGCGCGCACCCAAGGCCAAGATCACCGGAACCTTACCGACAGAGTGCTCGCGGACCTTATAGTTGATCTTCTCATTGCGAGTATCGACCTCGGCCCGCACGCCAACGGCGCGTAGGGCGGCTGCGACCTCTTCGGCATAGTCATTTGCATCTGAAATGATCGATGCAACCACCACCTGACGCGGGGCGAGCCAGAACGGCAGTTTGCCTGCGTGTTCTTCGATCAAAATACCGATGAACCGTTCAAACGATCCCAATGTCGCGCGGTGCAGCATGACAGGGCTGTGCTTTTCACCATCGGCCGCGACATAGGTGCTGCTCAGGCGCTCGGGCATGTTGGTATCAACTTGCAGGGTCCCGCATTGCCAGTTCCGGCCAATTGCATCGGTCAGTGTGAATTCAAGCTTTGGCCCGTAAAACGCACCTTCACCCGGCAGCAATTCGTAGTCATAACCCGCAGCGTTACAGGCCTCGCCCAGTGATTTCTCAAGGATGTCCCATGTCTCATCGCTGCCGATACGTTTTTCAGGCCGTGTGGACAGTTTGACCGACCAGTTCTCAAATCCAAGATCGGCATAGACACCCGCAAGGAACGAGATGAACTTTTTGGTCTCATCCTCAATCTGATCCATCGTGCAAAAGATGTGACCATCATCTTGGGTAAACCCACGAACACGCATGATCCCGTGTAGCGCGCCCGATGGTTCGTAACGGTTACATGATCCAAACTCGGCCATGCGCAGGGGCAGGTCACGGTAAGATTTCATACCGGTGTTGAAGATTTGCACATGGCATGGGCAGTTCATGGGCTTAAGCGCATTGACCGTCTTTTCGCGCGCATGATCTTCGTCGACTTCGACGATGAACATGTTTTCTTGGTATTTATCCCAGTGGCCGGATTCTTCCCACAGCTTGCGGTTCACAACCTGCGGCGTGTTCACTTCGACATAGCCATCCGCGCGCTGTTTGCGGCGCATATAGTCTTGCAATTGTGTATAGATGGTCCAGCCGTTCGGGTGCCAGAACACTTGACCGGGGGCTTCTTCTTGCATGTGGAACAGGTCCATCTCGCGGCCCAGTTTGCGGTGGTCACGTTTGGCGGCTTCTTCCAGCATGTGCAGATGGGCTTTCAGCCCTTCTTTATTTGTGAAGGCCGCGCCATAGATGCGTTGCAGCATCGGGCGGTCGCTGTCACCGCGCCAATAGGCACCCGCGATGGACATCAGTTTGAACCCGTCAGCGGGGACTTGGCCTGTGTGCTGCAAATGCGGGCCACGGCACAGGTCTTGCCAATCGCCATGCCAATACATGCGCAGTGGCTCATCACCCGGAATGCTTTCGATCAGTTCGACCTTATAAGGCTCACCGCGGTCTTGATAATAGGCGATGGCTTTGGGGCGCTCCCAAATTTCGGTGCGGACTTCATCACGCTTGTTGATGATTTCCTTCATCTTCTTTTCGATGGTGGCCAGGTCGTCAGGGGTAAACGGTTCTTTGCGGTCAAAGTCATAATACCAACCGTCTTTGATCACCGGGCCAATGGTCACTTGGACATCTGGCCAAAGTTCTTGCACCGCGCGTGCCATGATATGTGCCAGATCGTGACGGACGAGTTCAAGCGCGGGCTCGAGGTCTTTCATTGTGTTGATCGCGATGCGGCTGTCTGCATCAATCGGCCATTGCAAATCCCAATGCTGGTCATTGACCGTGGCAGAGATTGCTTTTTTGCGCAGGCTTGATGAGATGTCAGCGGCGACTTCGGCGGCGGTGATACCGGCCTTATAGACACGGCTATTGCCATCAGGAAAAGTAAGAGAGATTTGGGCCATCTATTGGGCTCCTCGTCAGTTTGGCGCCCACGGAACGCCCGGTTGCGGGTTATGTGTGGGACGCAAAATGGAGCCAATAAAATCGGCTGTCAAGCAATGCCTGACAGCCGTTACGTTTCTTTGGGGTTAAGCGGCTGTAAAGACGGCATATCCCATGATCAAAATACACAGAACACCAAGGTTGTAGACAATCGGACGAAACGGCATTTTCAGGAAGCCGGCAATCATGCCGAAAGCATGGATAACCCTGATCCAGAAAAATGCGATCGCCGCCCAATAGGTCAGCGCGGTGAAGCCATTAAGCCGGTCAACGATGAGCACCAGAATTGCAAAGGGCAGAAGCTGTTCCAGCAAATTCAGATGTGCACGATACGCGCGGTGAACCCACGCAGGAAGCATGCGTAAATCGTAGGGGCGTTCAAACGGATCAGGCGCATTTTGTAATGGCTCCATTTTCGAGATGCCGACAATATAAGGAATCCAGAGTAACCCAGCGAATAGCGCAAGGCACGCCAAGATTCCCAATTCTGCAGGAAGTGCCGCCATTTCACATACCTTCCATCAAATATGCACCGCCAAAATGCGCGGGCTCACCCGTTTCGAGCCAAGTTTTGAGCCCAGCGAGGCTGCGCACCCAGCCATCACCGGTGCCGTCTGACGGATCATTGTTCAGGTCTTCATGTA
Source organism: Loktanella sp. D2R18 (assembly GCF_003318235.1). Classification (GTDB taxonomy): domain Bacteria; phylum Pseudomonadota; class Alphaproteobacteria; order Rhodobacterales; family Rhodobacteraceae; genus Yoonia. The sequence continues at coordinate 22,584 of NZ_QOCG01000029.1, forward strand.
ACACGGTGAGGCAACAAAAATCCCCTTCGACAGCGATCTCATAGGTAATCTTTGATGGCGGCGCGTCGGGTTCCCATGTTGGCTCGAATGTCGTGACCAGTTTTGTCTTTGGTGTCACCTCTAGGTCGCGGGCATAAAGCGTGGCCGTGCCGTCGGGCATCATATAGGTGACCTTGCCGTCAACGCGCTTGGCTGTTTGTTCAAGGAAATCGTAGTGCTGGAACTGATCGGGGTCCGTCAGCGCATCCCACAATGCGTCTTGGGTGCAGCGGATATAGGTTTGCATCATGAATTTTGGTTTGTCGGTCATTGTTATGTCCTTTGTTACATTGCGGCTTTTAGCGCGGTGCCGGTTTCAAGGTATGATTTGAGAGAGGCAGCAAGACGCGCCCAGCCTTCGCCAAACCCTTCTTGGCCGGGGGCGATATCGTAATGTTCAATCGTCAGTTTGCATTGGCCGCCTTGGTCTTCGATCAAATAAACCATGTGGCTTGATGGGGCATCGGGGCCCATGAACAAGGGTTCAAACGTCATCGCGATCCGCGATTTTGGGTCAAGCGCTGTCGTGATCTGGCGCAGCATCGCATCGCCATTGGGAAGAATGAACGCGGTGGGCTGGCCAACCTGCGCGTTGCCTTGCACAGCGTTGCAGGCAAAATGATAGGCGGCCATTTGGTCAGCTTCGGTCAGCGCCGACCAAAGCGCGTCTTGCGTGCAGCGAATGAAAGTCTGCATAACAAAATCGGGTTTTCCCATTTTCGTATCTCTTTCAAGTTTTTGTTTGAGTTCAGAAAGGTGCCGGGCCTGCGGTTGCAAGAACGGGGCAACCCAACGGTCCATCAGTTCCTGCAAGGGCAGGGCGTTTAAATAGTGGTATTTGAACCGACCTTGTTTGCGCGTGACGATTAGCCCGGCCTCTTCCAGCAGTTTCAGGTGTTTCATCACGCCAAAACGGCTCAGGCTCAGGTCTTGTTCGAGATCGCTCAGGCTTTGGCCGTCTTGGCGGCGCAGGCTATCAAGCAATGCGCGGCGCGTTGGGTCGTTGAGGGCTTTGAATATCTGGTCCATAGAATCGCTTATAAGTTACCTTATAGTCACGTGACAATAGAGTAACCTAATTGTGCTTGCAGAGCGGCTTGGCTTGTGATGCTGTCACGGCATGAATGATCGAATAAACACCCCGTCCTTTGTCACGCCTCAAGGGCGCCAAATTGCTTATCATCAGACCCAAGGCACCGGACCTACGGTGGTCTTTCTTGGCGGTTTCAAATCCGACATGGGGGGCACAAAGGCTGTTTATCTCGAAAATTGGGCACGCGACCAAGGGCGCGCATTCCTGCGGTTCGACTATTCCGGTCACGGCGAAAGCAGTGGGGAATTCACCGATGGGGCAATCGGCGATTGGTTCGAAGACGCCTGTGCGGCGCTGACCCTGATAGACGGGCCGCTTGTTCTGGTCGGATCGTCTATGGGGGGCTGGATTTCGTTGCAAGTCGCGCGCGCGATGCCTGAACGGATCGCTGGGTTGGTCACCATTGCGGCCGCACCAGATTTTACCGAAGATAGCATGTGGGGTGGGTTTTCTGACGCGCAAAAGGCGGAATTGATGGCAGGGCAGGTGGCGCTGCCCTCTGAATACGGCGAACCCTATACCATCACGCGACGGTTGATCGAGGAAGGGCGCGACCGGCTTGTGCTACGCACGCCGCTTTCATTGCCGTTCCCGGTGCGGTTTTTGCAAGGCACAGCCGATGCCGATGTCGATATGGCCGTGGCGCTGCGGCTCTTGGGTCACGCGCAGGGGCCTGACATGCGGTTGACCCTTGTGGATGGGGCGGATCACCGGTTTTCAGACGATACCTGTTTGACGCTTATCGGGGATGCCGTATCAGAAGTGTTGAAAGCTGGCGGTGATGACTGAGGGTGCACAGATGGATATCGCAACAGTTGAAAAAGAGCTTGCCGATGCAGAGGCTCGTGTGCCTAAACTACGTCCCGGCTGTGAAGCGCGCATCGTTTGGGCGGATCAACCTGCCGTTAAAACGCCGCTTGTGATCCTGAATATTCACGGGTTTTCAGCCTCTCCGGCAGAGTTGCGCCCCTTGCCCGACCTTGTCGCGCAGGAATTGGGGGCGAATATATTCTTTGCGCGGCTCACAGGGCATGGCCAAGATGGCGCCGCGATGGGGGCTGCAACTCTTGCCGATTGGACCTGTGACGTGGCCTTAGCCCTAGAGCGGGCACAGACCATCGGAGATGAAGTTATTTTGATGGGGTGTTCGACGGGATGCACATTGGCGACATTGGCGCTCGCTAATGGCGCACATGCGAAAGCTGCAGTTTTCATTTCACCCAATTTTGGGCTGCGAAGCCGGATCGCGCAGACATTGTTGGATTTGCCGGGCGTGCGCCACTGGGGGCGCTATATCGTCGGCAAGACCCGCAAATTCACGCCGATCAACGAAGGCCACAGCGCCTTTTGGACAACCAGCTACCCGACCGAGGCACTGTATCCGATGGCAGATGCTGTGCGCGCAGCGGCCCAAGCAGATCTGTCGCAGATCACGACGCCCGGACTGTTTGTGATGAATGAAGACGATATTGTCGTGCATCCGAAATTGACGCGCAAGACAATGGCGCGTTGGGGGGGCGCAACCACAGAACATGTTGTGACGCCCGGTCCGGGGGACGATGAAAACGGCCATGTTATGGCGGGGGACGTGTTTAGCCCGAACCAAACAACGCCGCTTGCCCAGCGGATTTCAGCTTGGCTGCGGGAACTATAGATGCGCAATAAGGTTGCCAGACCGGGGCGATCGGGGCAAAGTTGACAAAACAATAGCCCGAAAGATTGGGCATGCTAGACAGGTCAACGCTTAAATGCCAAGTGAAACGCTGGTGATGATACCGCCAATGCTGTGCGATGCACGGATATTTGAGCCACAGATACGTGCGCTTGGGTCCGAGCATGCGGTGATGTTTGCACCCACAACCAAGGGTGAGCGGATGGAAGAGATCGCCTCGCAAATTCTAAGTTGGGCGCCGTCAAAGTTCGCGCTTGCGGGCATGGGCATGGGGGGCATGGTCGCAATGGAAATCTTGCGCCGTGCGCCGGAACGGGTCACGCGGATTGCGTTGATCAGCACTAGTCCACTGGCTGAGACGCCTCAAACCGCCGCATTGCGTGAACCACAAATTATCGCGGCGCGGGCTGGGCGCTGGGCGGATGTGCTTCAGCATGAAATCCATTCCACTTGGATGTCACCCAATGTCGATAAGGCCGCCTTTGTCCGGCTGCTAACGGTGATGGGGAATGCGCTTGGGCCAGAAGTCTATGTGAAACAAGCGCGCGCATTACAGCGGCGCAAGGACCTTCAGGCTGAACTGCGCAAGATCGCCCAGCCCGCGCTGGTGATTTGCGGGCGCCATGACGGGCATTACCCGGTTAAGCGCCATGAAACGATGGCAGAGTTGATCCCCTACTGTGATCTCGAGGTCATCGAAGACGCGGGGTATCTGCCAACCATCGAGGCACCGGAAAGTGTGACGGCGGCGCTGGGCGCGTGGATGCGCAGGCCGCTGATGCTACGCAATTAAGCCGCAGCGTTTTTATTGGCGGCTTTTACTTTTTTGGGTGCTTCCGAATTTGCATCAATAAAGTCCAAAACAAGCGGGCGAATGTTGTTGCGCCAGCTACCGCCCGCAAAAATACCGTAGTGCCCGGCGCCCGGTTCAAGGTGCGACGCCTTTTTGCTATCAGGCAGGTTGGTCAGCAAGTCCAGCGCGGCAAGACACTGACCGGGTGCCGAAATATCGTCCTCTTCGCCTTCAACGATCTTGACCGCGACGGTCGTGATCTTGCCCATATCGACCTTGCGGCCAGCAACGGTAAAGTCGTTGCGCGCGATGTCGCGGTTTTTAAAGATACGTTCGACCGTGGACAGGTAGAATTCAGACGTCATGTCCATGACGGCCAGATATTCATCGTAAAACGCGTTATGCTTGTCGTGTTCGCTTGCTTCGCCTTTGGCCGTCTTGATGATTTGATCGCGAAACGCATCTGCATGGGTTTGGGCATTCATTGAAATGAACGATGAAAGCTGCAAAAGACCGGGATATACTGTGCGGCCAACGCCAGCGTATTTGAAACCAACACGTTGGATCATCGTCTGTTCAAGCTGCCCCATTGTAACAGAGCGCCCAAAATCGGTAACTTCGGTATGGTTCGCCTCGGGGTCAACAGGGCCGCCGATCAACGTGAGCGAGCGTGGTTGTGCCTTGGGGTCTTCTTCGGCCAAATAGGCCGTGGCTGCGAGCGCCAAAGGTACGGGCTGGCAAATGGCCATGACGTGAATGTCTGGCCCCAATTCACGCATGAAATCAACGAGGTATAATGTATAGTCTTCAACGTCGAACTTGCCTTCGCTGACGGGGATGTCGCGGGCGTTGTGCCAGTCGGTAATATAGACGTCACAGTCTGGAAGCAGGCTGATGACGGTTTTGCGCAGCAATGTAGCATAGTGGCCTGACATCGGGGCGACAACCAGAACTTTGCGTTTGCTTGGCGTGCGTCCGGGCATGGTGAAATGTATCAAATCGCCAAACGGCCGTTTCAGGACAGTTTCGATGACGACGGGGTGGTCTTTCCCTTTTTCGCAAGTGACGGTTGGTAGGTTCCAGTCAGGTTTAACAACCATGCGGGCAAATGAGCGTTCTGTCACCTCGCCCCATGCCATCAGCATGTCCATCGCCGGGTTCGCAGCCAGCGACATCATCGGGTATGAGGCAAATGCGCGTGCTGTGGCCCCAAGCCATTGGTTTGTGTTGCGCGCACTTTCCATCAGGTCATAGGTCATCATATACTTCATTGTAACATCTCCGGTTAAGGCGCGCAGCTTATGCTGCACGTGCAGCATAAGCATAGGAACGTTAATATGACAACAAACGATTTAGACCCGCATGCTGCCACTGATAAGAACTTTACAAAGCTCGAAGCTAATATTGCAAAAATCGAAACGCTGACACAACGTCTCCTAAAGGCTATGGGACACGGGCGCGCGGTGCCGCCGTCCCTGCAAGGGCCAAGCCAAGAGCTTTATACAAAGGCGGCGACTGGATATTTTACCGAAATGATGCAAAATCCGGCCAAATTGGTTGAACATCAAGTCGAATTTTGGGGCAAATCTGTTAAACATTTTGTTGAGGCGCAGCACCTTTTGGCGCAAGGGAAACTTGAGCCGGCCACAGATGAAACCCCAAAAGATCGGCGGTTTGCTAATGAAATGTGGGACACGAACCCCTATTTCAATTTTATCAAACAACAGTACATGATGAATGCCGCTGCAGTGCAGCAAGCGGTCGAAGACATCGATGCGCTTGATCCGGATGAAAAGAATCGCTTGCGCTATTTTAGCCAGCAAATCGTGGATATGGCATGTCCCACCAATTTTTTGGCAACTAACCCAGAGGCGCTTGCGCTTGCTGCTGAAACCGAAGGTGAAAGTCTCATTGCCGGGTTGGAAAACATGATTTCGGACCTCGAAGCCAATAATGGTGATCTCGTTGTTACATTGGCCGATAAGTCAGCGTTCAAACTGGGTGAGAACCTAGCGACGACACCGGGGTCGGTGGTGTTTCGGAACCGGCTATTTGAGTTGATCCAATATGCGCCGACAACCGAAAAGGTGCATACGACACCTTTGATTATCTTTCCGCCGTGGATCAACAAATTCTACATCTTGGACCTTAAGCCGCAAAACAGCCTGATCAAATGGGCGGTCGATCAGGGGCATACGGTGTTTGTTGTTTCTTGGGTCAACCCAGACGCCAGTTTCAGCGGGACGACGATGACTGACTACATCGAAGAGGGGTATTTGGCGGCGATCGGCGCGGTCAAGGACATCTGCGGGGTCAAAAAGGTGAATGCGGTGGGGTACTGTATCGCGGGTACGACATTGTCTCTCGCGCTTGGCGTGATGAAAAAGCGCAAGGATACTTCCGTGAACTGCGCCACGTTCTTTACCACATTAACTGATTTTTCGGACCGGGGTGAAGTTGGCGTGTTCTTAAACGATGATTTTGTCGATGGGATCGAGGCTGAAGCAATGGAAAGCGGCATCCTTGATTCATTTTATATGTCTCGCACGTTTTCTTACTTGCGCGCGAATGACCTGATCTATGGGCCCGCGATCAAGAGCTATATGATGGGGAAAGCCCCGCCAGCCTTTGACCTGCTATATTGGAATGGGGACGGAACAAACCTTCCTGCATCGATGGCCGTGGATTACCTGCGTGGGCTTTGTCAGGGTGACCGTCTTGCCAACGAGGGTTTTGAGGTGTGTGGCGAAACGATACAGCTTAAAGATGTGACTGTGCCGCTTTGTGCGGTCGCATGCGAGACGGATCATATCGCGGCTTGGAAAAGCAGTTATACGGGTGTTCAGAAAATGGGATCCAAGGATAAGACATTTATTCTATCTGAATCTGGGCATGTCGCCGGGATCATCAACCCACCATCCAAGAAGAAATACGGGCATTATACGAACCCCGAACAAGGGCTGACCGCAGATGACTGGTATGACGCTGCGGACAAACATGATGGGTCTTGGTGGCCGCGTTGGGAATCATGGCTCGCGGAAAAGTCGTGCAAAAAAGTCGATGCGAGACAACCAGGAGGCGAGTGCTATCCGGTTTTGGCGGCGGCGCCGGGTACATATGTCCTCGCTAAGTAGCCGATTGGACTGCATTTTCTGCGAGCGCGAAAATATTTTATGCTGCAGTGCAGAAAGAACTTGAAATGCTGCGTTGCAGCATGCATATTGGTATCAGAAATTCACAGCGGGGAACGATCCTCGCCCCCTTTGAAAAGGCTGATATCATGGCTGCGAAAACACAAGATTTCACTGCGATCTTTAAAGACGTCACAGATGCGTTCCCCGTCGACACGAAGGCGATGGAAGAGCAGTTCAAAAACCAAACTGCACTGGCTGAGAAAATGTCAGCTGTTGCGCTGGATGCGGCTGGCAAATCTGCAGAGCTGTCCGCGAAATGGACGCAAGACACGATCGCTAAGATGGAAGCAATGTCAAAATCAAAAGCAGAGCCTGCTGATTACGCTAAGGCAATGACTGACTTCGCATCAGCAACCGCTGAATCTGCTGCTGAAAACATGTCGGCTTTCGCTGAAATCGCGAAAAAAGTACAAACACAGACGATGGAGCTCGTTCTTGCTGCTGGCAAAGACATGTCTGACGATGTGGCTGCCGCTGCGAAAAAAGCGACGTCCGAAGTAACTGCTGCTGCGCAAAAAGCGACAAAGAAGTAATAACAGCGAAATCTGCCTTTGCCTCCCTAGAGGCATGATTTCTTAGAACGGTCCGCAGAAATGCGGGCCGTTTTTTTGGTTTTAGCGGCACGATACTAAAATGCTTTCTTTTTGCGCAGTTGCGGCATAGGCTTCTCTGCACCGCAATATATCGGGAGTGAACGCTGTGGCCGAAACGAATAAACCGCTTCTTATTAAGCGCTACGCGAGCCGTCGTTTGTACAATACCGAGACAAGCGATTACGTGACGCTAGAAGATATCGCGCTGTTCATTCGCGAAGGCCGCGAAGTGCAGATCGTGGATTTGAAATCTGGTGATGATTTGACTCGTCAATATCTGCTGCAAATCATCGCCGAACATGAAAGCCGCGGTGAAAGCGTACTGCCTGTCGGCGTTTTAACTGACCTTGTCCGCAGTTACACCAGCCAAGCCGCGTCCGTCGTGCCTGACTTCTTGCAAGCCAGTTTTGAAATGCTGCGTGAAGGGCAATCAAAGGCGCTTGATAATATGGGCGCTGCGAACCCAATGGCTGCAATGCCCGGCTTTGAAGCCATGCAAGCCCAGCAAGCGGCGTTTTTTAAGGCGATGACAGGTGGGATCATGCCCACAGGCAGCGTGCCTGAAAAAGAGGGTGATGACCTTAGCGAAATCAAGGATCAGCTCGCGGCATTGCAAGAAAAGCTCGCTAAAATGGTGAAGTAACCGCGCTGGAATAACGTCCGTAATCTGTCGCAAAAAAACTTTACGATGGCTTGATTGATGCCCAAGGCATTTCCCCCTAGCGTGGCGACAAGGTGCAAGAGGATCAGATGACGACAACAGGTAAAATCACGCTTTGGGGGGTCGAAGTTTTTGTCGCTACCGCCGAGGAGGCCTCTATTTCGGGTGCAGCCCGGCGGTTGGGCAGTTCGGCAGCGACGGTAAGCCAGCAGCTCAGCAACCTTGAAGGGGCGATTGGCACCACACTGCTTAACCGGAATGCGCGCCCGGTCACGCTGACCCCCGCTGGTGAAATGTTTTTGCGCCGCGCCAATACGATCCTGAACGAAGCCGACCAAGCCAAGGCAGAATTGGCGATGGCGGATTTTAGCCGCTTGACCCGGTTCCGGCTCGGGATGATCGAAGATTTTGACGCCGAAGTCACCCCCGGCTTGCTCACCGCCATGAGCGACGATCTTAAGAACTGCCAGTTTTTGCTGGAAACCGGCGCGTCACACCGGCTGTTTGATTTGCTCGATAGCCGCGCGATTGATGTTATTGTTGCGGGGGATATGGGCCAAGCCAGCGCAGGTATGGAAGTCCACCCACTGCTCGAAGAGCCTTTTGTCGTTGCTGTTCCAAAGGGCGCAATCAGTGGCGAAGACGTGGCCCGCCAGTTGCGCCGGATGCAGTTGATCCAATACACGACCCGGCACCATATGGGCCGGATAATTGCGGGGCACCTTGCGCGGCAAAACCTGCGGATCACGCATCGATTTGAACTCGATAGCTATCACGCGATCATGGCGATGGTTGCGGCAGGGACCGGCTGGACCATTCTGACGCCACTCGGGTGTTTACGCGCGCAGCGGTTCGCGGATGCCGTTGATCTACTGCCAATGCCCTTTGCACCGCTGTCGCGGGTCATTTCACTGACAGCGCGCCGCGATATTTTGGGCGACATGCCGCAAACGATGGCCGCGCGCCTTAAACCGCTCGTGAACGAAATGATCGTGCAACCCGCTGTGCAGCGTTTCCCTTGGCTGCAAGACGAGATGCGCCTGCTTTAGCCGTAGGCGCGGGCAGGGGTCATGGCGACGGACGCTGCTTCTGTGATGATTTGCGCGATGATATCGCATTCGGGCAGCGTCAAACGGGCGGGCAGGCGGACATCGCAGGCTTTCATCAGCATTGCGCGCGTTTGGGGCAGTTTGGGGACATCTCCGATAAACTGCCAATTCCAAAACGCGCGGGCGTTGTCGGTGCTTTGACCAAAGACTTGAATTTTGACACCTGCCGCTGCGGCTGCGTCGACAAATGCGGCAGCTTGGGTATCGGACATATCGACGATATTGAACTGAATGGAATCTGGCGCGCGTACCTCGGGGGCTAGGCATTCAGGTACGGTCAACCATAGCGATGCGTTTAGCTGCGCTGCGACGTGATCATGATTGCGCCGCCCATCCGTGACGCGGCGCGCTAGTTCGGCCAATTGGGGCCGGATCAATGCCGCCGACATATTGCTTAGACGTTGATTATAAAGCGGCAGCTTGTTTTGCCATTTGGCAAAGCTTTCCATCAGAACCGGGTGTTTTTTCCAGTTATGTTCATAGGCGCCTGACATGATAACCGCACGCGCGATCAAGTCAGGATCGTCGGTGATCATGATGCCACCTTCGCCTGCGTTCAGCAGCTTGTACGACTGAAAGCTAAAGCAACCAATCTTGCCAATCGTGCCGATGTTCTTGCCGTGCCAAGTCGTGCCAAGAGAATGTGCCGCGTCTTCGATCACAGGTATACCTGCCGCATCGCATAACTGCATAATTGCATCCATGTCAGATGTATGGCCGCGCATGTGGCTGATGATCACTGCATCTACGCCAGGCAGTTTGGCCGCGAAATCTTCTAGATCGATACGGTAACTGTCGCCGCATTCACATAACACAGGCTGGCAATCTGCGTGTACGACTGCCGAAGGCACCGCGCCAAATGTAAATGCGGGAATCATGACCCGGGCGTCGCGCGGTAGGCCAAGCGCCTTGAGCGACAAAAACAACGCCGCCGAACACGAAGAAACTGCAAGCGCGTATTTCGCCCCCAGCAGGTCCGCGAACTCTTGCTCTAGAAGCGCAACGGGTGCGTTTTCAGAGGTATAGCGAAACAAATCACCTGATTTCAAAATGCGCGAGACCTCGGCCATGGCTGATTCTGGAATAGGCTCTGCGGCGTAAACATCTGGGATATTGGTCATATATTCAGCATTTCCAAAACTATATTTCGGAAATGCTTAACATGTAAGTGATTACAAATCTATGACAGTTACACCCCAAGCCGGTCGCGCAGCGCGTACCATGTCATTGCAAGCGTCAATAGTGGTGCGCGAAATGTCGGCCCGCCAGGAAAATTTGGCACCTTAAGCGCTGATAACGTGTCAAACCGCGCGGCTTGGCCGGCGATAGCCTCTGCCATGATTTTGCCCGCCAGCCCGGAAAGTGCGACACCATGCCCCGAAAACCCTGCGCCCGACACGATATTGGGCGCGACGCGTTGTACGGCAGGCAGCCGGGTCATGGTGATGCCTAATGTGCCGCCCCAAGAGTAATCGATTTTTACACCGTTGAGCTGCGGAAACAATGTCGTCATGCGCTGGATGAGGGCAGTGTTAATATCCGTAGGAAAGCCAATCCCATAGGATTCGCGGCCCCCAAACAAGAACCGATTATCTTCGGACATGCGGTAGTAGTTCACGACGAATTTGCTATCCGCCACGGCAATATCACGTGCCAAAACGGTCGCGGCGCGGTCTCCCAAAGGCTCCGTTGCGCAGATAAAGCTGTTGATTGGCATGACCTTGGCGGCGGTTTTGCGATCGATATTGGGTAAATACCCGTTGCCCGCGATAACCACATGCCGCGCGGTCACAGTGCCATTGGGGGTGCAGAGCCTGACGGGTGCACCTTGGGTTATCTTTGTGACTTCGGTTAATTCAAAGATACGCGCGCCGGCCTCTTCGGCCAATCGCGCAAGCCCGATCACATAGCGTAAAGGGTGCATATGCCCCGCGCCCATGTCCAAGATACCACCGTGATAAAGTGGGGATTTGACCAGTTCACGCATGTCAGCTTCGCCGACAACAGAGATTTGGTCGTAGCCGTAGTTTTCGGATAGATATTCAGTGTCGCGTATATAATGCGCGGCCTCTTTTGCAGAATAAAACCCATGTGCCACGCCGGGCCGAAACCGTGCCTCTGGGATATGGGCAGCGCAGATGTCGCGAATATCTTGTTTGGCCTCTTCGGCAAGCGTCCAAAGCCCCGTCGCCGTTTCATTTCCCAGCGATTTAGCCAGTGTGCGCTGGTCCCAATTGTACCCGCTACCGACCTGCCCGCCGTTGCGCCCTGAGGCACCAAAACCCACACGGTGGGCATCCAAAACGACAACATCAAACCCCCGCGCAGCAAGATCACGCGCAGCGGACAACCCGGTAAATCCGGCACCAATCACGCAAACATCCACCGTCATATCAGTGTCAAGGGACGGGCGCGCAGCGGGTGTGTCTGCACTTGCGGCATACCAGCTTGGCGGAAACTGGCCAGGTTTATCGTTGCGATAGAGCGGGTTCATCGGAGTATCCAGCGCTTGTGTTGATACGGCATTGCTGGGCATGCTGTCAGAAACCCGAAACGACAACAAATGGAAACTGATCATGGCCAGCAACACAGAAACCTATGACGCGGCCTGCCATTGCGGCACCGTACAGTTCCAAGTCACACTGAAAGGCGGGCTTGCAAGTGCGCGTCGATGTACCTGTTCGTTTTGCAGCATGCGCGGGGCGGTGGCGCTGACGGCCGCGTTAGATGGGCTGCGGTTCATCGCAGGTGAAGAGGCGCTGACATTGTACCAGTTTAATACACGTGCCGCGCGTCACTACTTTTGTGCGAAATGCGGGATCTATACCCACCACAAACGACGCTCGAACCCCAATGAATTTGGGATCAATGCGGCCTGCCTGACTGGCGTCAGCCCATTCGATTTTTCGGAGGTGATCGTGAACAACGGCGTCCAGCATCCGAACGACCATCCAGATGCCCCAGATATTGCGGGCATTTTGCGGTACGAGAGAAACGAGAACTTTAGCAGCGGCTAAGGGCGGCTACGATAGCGATCTGGTTTGATCCTGAGTCGGAGCAATTTCGCGCCGCGCCGATTATCTGATAATTTGGGGCCTGATACGCAGTTTCTTGCGCCGTTCTTGCGGAAGATGTCGATTAAGCCGGGTATTCACCAATCCAAAGACCCCAATCACGACCATTGTCAGCAAAATGAAATACCCTGCTAGAATTGGGTAGGGGACAAAGGGGTTGAACGTCTTGTCGGCAAAGTAGTTTGCATAATAAAGCGCATCGCCGCGTTGTTTGAGGATTGGAAACCCACCAAAGAAGGCCAGCGTTGTTGCGTGAAACAAAAAGATGGCCTCGTTTGTATAGGCGGGCCAAGCAAGCCGCAGCATCGTTGGCCATATAATTTTGCGGAACCGTGCAAAGCCAGACAGGCCGTATGCGTCGGCTGCCTCGGTGTCGCCCTTTGGGATCGACTGTAGCGCCCCATAAAAAATTTCGCCCGTATAGGCCGAGGTGTTCAAAAATAGCACAAACAACGCGCCGTAAGCGGCCGAGGTCAGGGGCGTGAAAAACGGCACCTGCGCCTTGAGCGACAGGAATAAGAAATAGGCAAAGAAGAATTGGATGAACAAGGGCGATCCGCGAAACACGAAAATGAACCATTCAGAGGGTTTGCGGACCCAAAATGATTTTGACGCCTTGCCCATGGCGACGGCGGTCGCCAGAAAAAAGCCAAGCACAAGCGCGAAAAATCCAAAGTAGATATTCCACAGCATCCCAGAGCCAATCAGCGTGAACTGTTGGCAAAGTGTGAAATCGCTGCGCGGCAAAAGCTGTTCGCCGATCCCAATACTGCGCAGGCCGTAGGCGGTGATTGTGTCCCAACAGTTCATGCCCGCGCCTTTCTTTGTGCTTCGCCTGCGGCGGTTGCTTGGCCGTGGGTGAGCCGGGTCATGATCTTGTCCAAGACGACTTCAGAGACTTTGGTAAAGCATAGGTAGAACACCAGCAGGGCCAGAAAATACCACATGCGCCATTCAGGGTGCGGGTAGTCGGTGAACCGTGGGCTTTTGAATGAGCCCAACTCGCGGGCCCAATATACGATGTCTTCGACACCGAGCAGAAACAACAAAGGGGTGGCTTTGATCAAGACCATCCAAAGGTTCGACAGGCCGGGCAGGGCAAAGACCCACATTTGCGGCACCAAAATGCGCCAGAACGTCTGACGGTGCGACATGCCATAGGCTGCGGCTGTTTCTAACTGTCCCTTGGGAACCGCCTGCATGGCGCCATACATCACATTGGCGGCAAAGGCCCCGAAAACGATGGCAAAGGTCAGGACCGCCAAAAGGAACCCGTAGGTTTCATGCACCCATTGGGGTGCATTGCTGAGCGGCAGTTTCGCGGCGGCACAGACAACAAAGTCACTGCCTTGGCGGATGGGTTCATCCCAGTCTGGGCATTTGACGCGGTGGCGCAGGTATTCAAAGGCCTGATCTAAGGCGATGACAAAAAACAAGAAAAATGCGATATCTGGGATGCCACGGACCACCGCGATATAGGTTTTGCCAATCCAGCGCAGCGGCGCGATAGGGCTGCGGGCGGCTGCGGCGCCGCCAAAGCCAAATATCAAGGCGACAGGGGCTGTGATGCCGAGCAAAAGCAAGACCGTACTGACCGACCAATACATGCTCATATGCTTGCCCGTGGTCAGGTAACACGACAACCATGACAACCCTTCAAGGGTCGCGGGATCGGAACAATAGCTAAAAATGGGAGCGGCCTATCTAGAGCGATTGCCCCGGTCCGGATTGCGCCGGGCCGGGGCGAATGTGGATTAGTAAGTTGCGGTTTCTTCGCCGAACCATTTGATCAACAACGCGTTGAGCGCGCCGTCTTCTTTCATCGACGTGATCGCCGCGTCGAATTTCTCGCGCAGCTCTGTGTCGCTTTCGCGGATGCCAAGGCCGATGCCGCCACCCAGTGGGACACCTTCGCCGACAAGCATCAGGTCAGGCTCGTCTGTGTAAGGCAGCAAAAAATCGAGATCGGCAAACACTGCTTCGGCTTCGCCGTTGCGGACCGCCGCGATGGTTTCGTCGCCTGTTGCGAACTCAAGCAAAGTTGCGCCAGTTTCAGCGACATAACCCGCCTGAATGGTGCTTGTTTGTGCTGCAACAACGCCGGTCAGGTCTGCACCTTCGGACAACGCAACATAGACAGATTCTGTTGGCGGGTAGTAGTCTTGGGTAAAGTCGATGACTTCGTCGCGCTCAGCCGTGATCGACATGCCCGCGATGATCGTGTCGTAGTTGCCGGACACGAGGTTCGGGATGATGCTATCCCATTCGTTTGTCACCCATTCACAGGTCAGTTCAGCGCGCGCGCAAAGCTCGTTGCCAAGGTCGATTTCAAAGCCATCAACTTCGCCATCATCATTAATGAAGTTATACGGCGCATATGCGCCTTCGGTGCCCATACGGACAACAGAATGGCCTTCGGCCATTGCCATGCCGCCCACAAGAGCCAGTGCTGTGGTGCTCAGGATTAGGTTTTTCATCAATTCTCTCCTAGTTGGTGTTTATGAAACTGTTGCGGATAAAAATCCGCGTAGACGTTCGGTTTTGGGTTGGCCAAACAAAGTCTCCGGCGGACCTTCTTCTTCGATTTTGCCTTGGTGTAGGAAAACCACCTGATCGCTGACATCTGCGGCCAAACGCATGTCGTGGGTTACGATCAGCATGGTGCGCCCTTCGGCGGCCAAATCTTTGATGACTTTGACAACCTCTTGTTCCAATTCAGGGTCAAGCGCACTGGTGGGTTCATCAAAAAGTAGGGCCTTGGGTTCCATACAAAGCGCGCGCGCAATCGCGGCGCGCTGTTGTTGGCCCCCGGATAGCTGGGCCGGGTAGACATCGCATTTGTCACCGATCCCAACCTTTTCAAGATATTTACGCGCGCTGGCTTCGACCTCGGCCTTGTCACGTTTAAGGACAGTTACCGGGGCTTCCATGACGTTTTGCAAAATCGTCATATGGGCCCATAGATTGAACTGTTGAAATACCATCGACAGGTTGGTGCGTATTCGGATCATCTGCGCGTGATCGCCGGGATGCCGGTTTGCGCCTGTTCCCTTCCAGATCACCGGCTCACCGCAAAACAAAACCTCTCCAGCTTGACTGTCTTCAAGCAGGTTTGCGCAGCGCAGCAAGGTTGATTTACCTGACCCAGAGGACCCAATCAGCGACACGACATGCCCGGCGGGTGCGCTGATATCGACACCTCTCAGGACTTCAAGGTCGCCGTAAGCTTTGTGCAGGTTTTGGATTTCGATAACGGGGGCTTGGTCGGTCACGATGGGTCGCTTTGTATTGGTTGCCGGGATTAGGACCTAATTCACGACCATTTGCAACGTGCGCTTCGCGTCAAATGCCGTTTTGTGCGGCAGCTGCCTTACTAATGGGCGATTTGCAGAAAGGCTGGGCAATCTTAGGCTGGGGTAACGCGCAGGCGCGCGGCGTTGCTGTCTTTGTCGGACACGCCGAGCAGCGAGGCGATCATGCGCATATTGCTATCTTCCGCATCATCACGTTCGCCATCAGCCATCACAACAGCCCACATGGCTTCGATCACGCCGACACGGTGGTCAAGATCGACCGCGTCTTTGATTGCGCGCGTAAAGCGCACAGTGTCGGGCGCCTTTGCCTCAAAAGCTTCGCATTCGAGCCGCAGGGCTTTTGTTGCCTCATCAGACAATCCAAACCGTGCCGCCAAGGTGGCGTCAATTTGCGCGATTTCTTCGGGGGCGTAGTCACCATCGGCACGGGCGAGACGAACAAGCAAAGCTCCCAGCGCAAGGCGCGCATCAGAATCAGATTGTGGGGCGGGTGCGGGGGCGGTCAAACGCTGCAGGAACTTCGAAATCATAACTTACCTTAGCTGAGTTATTGGGGGCTGCACAGTCAAACTGACTTCAGGTTTTTGTGAAACAGCGCTTTGAGACGCCCGGATTCTTCGGCAAACCCGTAAGGCGCATTCACTACAAACAGCCCAGATCCAACCATACGGTGACCAGGGCGGGCGGGGGGAAAGGCCACTTCGGAAACAAGCCCGTCTGGGATCGCGGATTTGAGCGCCTTAATCATTGGGATATGCGGCCCATCCGTCAAAATCGGATACCAAAGCATGATCACCCCAACGCCCCATTTGCGGTGGATTTTCGCGATGGTATCAGGGATCGTGTCGTAATCTGATTTCACCTCAAACGAAGGATCAATCAGAAGCAAGCCACGGCGCGGATCAGGTGGGCAGAGCGACAGCGCCATTTCCCAGCCATCGCGCTGGCGGTAAATCCCACCGTAAGGACCCATCGCGGATTTGAGCGCCGCAAATTCCTGTGGGTGCAGTTCTGATAGGTGGATATCATCCATCGGCCGCAGGCTTTCTGCGGCGACAAGCGGTGAGCCGGGATAGGCGGTCGCCCCATGTTTCGCCCGAATCCGGTCCAAAACCTGCGCATACGGATGATCGCGCGCAAACCAACCTTCGGCAATTGTGATGCCTTTGGCTGCCTCGCCGGTTTTGACTGCTGCCTCATCCGTCGTGTCGTACAAACCACGGCCCGCATGGGTTTCGAGATAGCTAAGCGGCTTATCCTTGCGGGTCATATAGGCCAATGACCACGCAAGCAGCGCATGCTTATGCACATCCGCCATATTGCCCGCGTGATAGCCGTGTTGATACGACAGCATCAGTTGATCACCCGCTTAGACAAGGCGGGAAACCTCGACCGCTGCACGTACGAAATCGGCGAACAGCGGGTGCGGGGCAAATGGTTTTGATTTGAGTTCCGGGTGGAACTGGACGCCGATAAACCATGGGTGGTCTTTCCATTCCACGATTTCGGGTAGCTTTCCATCTGGTGACATGCCCGAGAACTGCAAGCCTACTTTTTCAAGCGCATCGCGATATTTCGTGTCTACCTCGTAACGGTGACGGTGGCGTTCTTCGATGGCCGTATCGCCGTAGATTTGCGCGACGTGCGATCCTTCGGTCAATGTCGCGTTATAGGCGCCTAGGCGCATAGTGCCACCTTTGTCATCACCCGCTTTGCGTGCGACTTTGTGGTTACCTTGGACCCATTCTTTGAGGTGGTAAACAACCGGTTCGAACCGTTTTTTGCCTGCCTCGTGATCGAATTCTTCGGACCCGGCTTTTTCCATGCCTGCGACGTTACGCGCGGCCTCGACCACGGCCATTTGCATGCCTAGGCAGATCCCAAGGTAAGGGATTTTCTTTTCGCGGGCGAATTGTGCAGCTTTGATTTTGCCTTCGGTGCCGCGTTCGCCAAATCCGCCAGGCACAAGGATCGCGTGGAACCCTTCAAGATAGGGGGTCGCGTCACCCTCATCGAACAGTTCAGCATCGACCCATTCGATTTTGACCTTCACACGGTTGGCCATGCCGCCGTGGGTCAGTGCCTCTGCAATTGATTTATAGGCGTCTTCAAGCTGCGTGTATTTGCCAACAATCGCGATCTTAACCTTACCGTCCGGGTTGTGGATACGGTCATAAACATCGTGCCACACATCCAATTTCGGACCGGGCGCAGGCGAAAT
This sequence comes from Loktanella sp. D2R18, assembly GCF_003318235.1. GTDB lineage: Bacteria > Pseudomonadota > Alphaproteobacteria > Rhodobacterales > Rhodobacteraceae > Yoonia. The sequence goes on from NZ_QOCG01000029.1 coordinate 40,347, forward strand.
ATCAAACGCATCTAAAACCGCCTGATCAAGCCCTTGTTCGTGATAGGCCAGCGGTGCCTCGTAAATGGATTTCAAATCGTAGGCCGCAACGACGCATTCTTTGCGCACGTTACAGAACAATGCGATTTTTTCGCGTTCTTTTTCCGGAATCGGGTGTTCAGAACGGCAGACCAGCACATCGGGGGCGATGCCGATGGATTGCAATTCTTTTACGCTGTGTTGGGTTGGCTTTGTCTTTAGTTCGCCGCTAGCCGCCAAATAGGGCAGCAGGGTCAGGTGCATGAAAATGCATTGCCCGCGCGGTTTGTCGTGGCTGAACTGGCGGATTGCCTCAAAGAAGGGCAACCCTTCGATATCGCCGACTGTGCCGCCGATTTCGCAGAGCATGAAGTCAACTTCATCTTCTCCGACGCTTAAGAATTCTTTAATCTCATTGGTGACATGCGGAACGACCTGAATTGTTTTGCCCAGATAGTCGCCGCGTCGTTCTTTTTCGAGAACGTTGGAATAGATGCGGCCAGAGCTGACCGAATCTGTGTTGCGCGCTGGAACGCCTGTAAAACGTTCGTAATGGCCAAGGTCCAAATCCGTTTCCGCGCCATCATCGGTCACAAAGACTTCGCCATGTTCAAATGGCGACATCGTGCCTGGATCAACGTTGAGATAGGGATCAAGTTTGCGCAAACGCACAGAAAATCCGCGTGCTTGCAAAAGTGAACCGAGCGCTGCCGATGCGAGCCCTTTGCCAAGCGACGAAACAACGCCACCGGTAATAAAAATATAGCGCGCCATATGCAGGAGACCCCCGTGAAAACTTACATTATTGCAGGAAAACGAACGTCAAAATTCGTACCATCACGGGATTTAACTCTTACCCGAAAAGGGAGAGGTGCGCAACCGCTGACGCAAGATCATGTTGCCGAACGTTCCCGCCCGGCAATCTATTGTGGTTAGTCGGCTGAAGGAATCAACGGTGCGTCATCGCTTGAAGGCGGCAACAGGCTTTCACCTAGGTCTGGTACAGTTGTTTCTTCGGTCGCTTCTGTGTCGACCCGGTCAACGACAGATGAATTTGCTGAATTGCTTGCTGAAATCAATGTCAGCGCAATGGATGTGCAGATAAACGCAATCGCCAAAATCCAGGTGACTTTGCTCATCGCTGTGGGGGCTGGACGCCCGCCTGTTGCGCCACCGCCGCCACCGCCCATGCCAAGACCGCCACCTTCGGACCGCTGCAATAGAACAGTGCCAATCAGGCTCAGAGCCAGAATCAGGTGGATGACAAGGACGACATTTTCCATAAAGGAGCCTTTCGGGCGAACGTGAACAAGCGGTATCTAAAAGCTGCGCGCCGCTGCTGCAACCCCTGAATACCAGCTTATTCGTCTATATCATCGACATCTGCTTGTCCGCTCAGGCGGCGACGCACGATTGACCAGCTTAAGCCTACGGCCAAAACGATCGACAGCGCGACAATTGCGATCCAAGTATTCAACGTCGGATTGTCCAAGTTAATCAGACCTTGATCATACATCACCCAAAGCAATGTCGCGACAACGGCAAGAATCAAGATCATTCCGAAAACCCCGATAGATCGGAGCGTCGCGCGCAGATAAATGATGTAGCCCACGAATAAGATCAGCCCAAATAACACCGTGAGAGATAGGCTGGTGTTATAGTTTGTCATGCTCCAATGCACAAAATTCCATTGTGTCGGGTTATAGGTGGTCGCAAGCAGCGCAAATGCGAAAATCCAGCGTATGATAAAGCCCATTTGTGCCTCTTTGAATAAATTTCGGCCAACAATGCCGTTCTGATTACGTGCTGTCTAGCAGATAGGCGTAAATTTGCGGTTCCCCATATGGGCTTGCAACGATATAGGGGGCACGAAGTTCAAAAAGGACGTATTCTTATGGCAAATGTGGTTGTTGTTGGTGCCCAGTGGGGCGATGAAGGCAAAGGCAAAATCGTTGACTGGCTTTCAGAGCGGGCCGACGTCATTGCGCGCTTTCAAGGCGGGCACAACGCGGGTCACACTTTGGTTGTTGATGGCGAGGTCTATAAGCTGCACGCGCTGCCATCTGGTGTTGTACGCGGTGGTAAGCTGTCGGTGATCGGCAATGGTGTTGTGCTGGACCCTTGGCACCTGCTCAAAGAAATCGAAACGATCCGTGCGCAGGGTGTGTCCATTACCCCTGAAACGCTGATGATCGCCGAAAACACGCCGCTGATCCTGCCGTTCCATGGCGAATTGGATCGTGCCCGCGAAAACCAAAATTCGGTCGCGAAAATCGGCACGACAGGGCGCGGTATTGGTCCTTGCTATGAAGATAAGGTTGGCCGCCGCGTGATCCGTGTTGCCGATTTGGCTGATGCGGCGACGCTTGAACTGCGTCTTGATCGGGCGCTGGTGCACCATGATGCATTGCGCCGCGGGCTTGGGCTTGATCCAATTGATCGCGACGGCATTCTTGCGCAACTTCGTGAAGTTGCAGCAGAAATTCTGCAATACGCGGCGCCGGTGTGGAAAGTGCTCAACGAAAAACGCAAAGCCGGAAAGCGCATTTTGTTTGAGGGTGCGCAGGGTGCGCTTTTGGATATTGATTTCGGGACCTACCCGTTTGTGACCTCATCCAATGTCATCGCTGGCCAAGCCGCCACGGGCGTGGGTGTCGGGCCGGGCGCAATTGATTTTGTGCTTGGTATCGTCAAAGCCTACACAACTCGCGTCGGCGAAGGCCCTTTCCCAACAGAGCTGGACGATGCCGATGGGCAGCGTCTGGGTGAGCGTGGTCATGAATTTGGCACCACAACAGGCCGCAAGCGCCGCTGCGGCTGGTTTGATGCCTGCCTTGTTCGCCAGACATGCGCGACATCGGGCGTGTCGGGGATATCTTTGACCAAACTGGACGTGCTCGACGGATTTGAGACGCTTAAAATTTGCGTGGGCTACGAGCTTGACGGCAAGTCTTTAGATTACCTGCCGACTGCCGCCGACGAACAGGCGCGCTGTACCCCCGTTTATGAGGAGATCGATGGCTGGTCCGAATCGACTGAGGGCGCACGCTCTTGGGCTGACCTTCCTGCGCAGGCAATCAAATACGTGCGCCGTATCGAAGAACTGATCGATTGTCCGGTTGCATTGGTGTCCACATCTCCAGAACGTGAAGACACCATCCTTGTTACCGACCCGTTCGCAGACTGATGGCGGTGGGATATAAAGCCCGCAAACGGCTCGCGCTGTTTATTTTAGTCATCGGGCTGCCCGCCTATATCGTGCTGGCGGTCACTATGATGGGGATCGCGCCGGGGTTCTCAAAGCCGATTGAGCTGCTGATCTATGTGCTGCTTGGCGTGGCGTGGATATTCCCCATCAAATGGGTGTTCAAAGGGATCGGGCAACCTGATCCGGATGCATAAACACAAAGAAGGCGCGAGGATTATCCCGCGCCTTCTTTGTGTTCTAGGGTTTGCTATTTAGGTGCCGCTGGGCCGAAACCGTGTGCTTTCAGCGACTTGGAAGCGGCCGTTGTTCAATTTCACGATCTTGTTCTGGCGCAGTAGGCGACCAAATTGACGCAACCCGTCTTCGCGGCTTACCTCTTCTTGAGACGCGCTTTGCACTTTCTTCATGACCTGCGGGCGCGAGAAATCATCATCGCCTTCGACAAAGGAGATATAGGCGGCAGCCGCCTCGAGCAGATCATCCAGTTCGGTCGCGCCTTGTTCGGCCGCGAATTCGGCAAACCCTCCAGATGTGGGCGCCATGTTTTCTTCGACCTTGGCGGCGATTTGACGCAAACGGTCTGCCGCAGCATCCGTTGGTGCGTCGGTGGTCGCCGATGGGACCAATTGCAACGGTGCCGGGGTCGCTGGTTTTTCTTCGGCATCATGCGCGCCAAGATCTTCGCGGAAAGCATTGTCTTTTGCATCGGTGGGGCTGTCATCGCCAAGTTCGCGCGCGGCTTCGGTTGCCGCAACAGCCGCCTTAAGCTGTGCAAATGCATCGCGGTGGCGACGGCCCTCTGGCGCGTTGAGGTGCTCGTCGGTTTGGTTCAGTATGCGGGTAAATGCGGTTTCAGGGCTATCGGGAAGATCCGCACTTTTGGGGCGGGTTGCGTCGCGGGCTTCGATTTCGCGGGTGACTTCGCTCAATTCAGCTGACAGATCAAACGAATCCACGTCCACCTCGGCGTCGTCTTCTTCAAATTCTTCGGGCGCGTCTTCGTCCGTTTGCGGGGCCGCTGTTAGAACCAGCGGATCATGGGCGACGTCTTCTTGTGAATCGTCATCCATTTCTTCGTCTGCGGCTTCGGAGGAAACCTCGGCTTCTAAAAAGATCGCTTCATCTTCGTCGTCCGCAGCGGCAAACTCTTCCGCTGCGTTTGGCTCTTCACTTTCTGCATCTGCTTCTTCGTCCTGAGCAGCGAACTCTGCGTTGCGTTTGGCAAGGTCAGCAAGCCGTTGCGCCAAAGGGTTCACTGCGGGCGCATCGTCGTCACCTTCTTCATCGCTATCAAGGCCATCATCCGACTCGACAGGGGCAGAGGGGGCTTGCACGTGACCACGGCCGACAACGGCGCGAATGCGCTGAAGCTTGGCGGCAATGCTTTCTTCCTCTTCATCATCAACGTCGTCGGACTCTACGGTTTCGACCGTTTCAGCGGCAAGCGGCGCGTCGTCGTCAAACTCTTCTAAATCTTCGACGTAATCATCTGCCTCGGTGATGTTGCCAAAATCGTCGTCGTCAAAGGCTTCGTCATCATCGGCGTCAGTTAGAACAATGGGATCGTCTTCATCATCATCATCTTCTTCAAAAACGTTTTCTGGCGTGTCGTCGATATCATCAGCCTCATCGACAGCAATGTTTTCGATTTCTTCAGCAACTTCAGCATCGTCCTGAACATCGTCCTCGGCGACCAAATCCACATCATCTTCTTCATCGTCAGCCGCGCGCAGCGTGACATTTTGACCTTCGCCTGCGATCTCGATATCTGTGCCTGCTTGCTCAGCAGTTAGCAGCGCAAGCGTTTCCATGTCAGGCGCTTGCGGTTCGACATCCATGAAACGATCATGGCCAGCGAGGTCGTGAAAATAGGAAACGACAGTTTTCATCGTCTCAACCGAATCTTCAAAACCTTCAAGTCGGCAGGAAAATGTCCCATAGGCGACGTCTAAAATCTGCGTACTCTTTGTCATTGGTAAAGCGCTTTCTTCGATTTTCGGGGTCCGTCTGCTCGGCGGACGTGTGTTCTTAGTTAGATTTACGTTGCGGTGACATTCCGGATCATTTTATGTCCCTTTTAGGGAATGTTTGTGAATGGGTGTTGAATCTTTGCTGGAACCGTTGATTGTTTCGCGTAACCATACGGTTTGCTTGGTCGGGGGCGCAAGGGTCTCTGCGCAGGTTATTTCGTCTATTTTACCGATAGTTGATCAATTTGTTGCCGTTGACAGTGGGGCTGACCACTTGCTCGCAGCGGGGATCACGCCTGCGGTGGTGGTCGGTGACCTCGACAGTATTTCTGATCACGCCCGTGCCACATTTGCTGGGCGGCTTCACCCTATCGCAGAGCAATCCACGACAGATTTCGAAAAAGCGCTAAGCCGTGTAGAGGCGCCAATGGTCATTGCTCTGGGCTTTACCGGGGGGCGCATGGATCATGTCTTGGCGGTTTTGAACGTGCTAGCACGCTATCAATCGCGGGCGATAATTTTGCTTGATGACACCGACCTTTGCTTTGTGGCACGGGCCGGCGAAACACGGATTGCGCCGCCGGTGGGCACGCGCATGTCTTTGATGCCGCTTGCAGCGTGCCGGGTGACCGCGACGGGGTTGCGCTGGTCGTTTTCGGATCAAGATATGCAACCAACTGGGTTTATCAGCTCCTCAAACGAGGTTGCGGGTCCGATCACCGTGCAGACCGATGGGCCGTTGCTGATTACGATGCCGGCGGCGCTTTTGTCGCTTGCACAGAAAGCCGCCCTTCGCGAATAATCACATAAAGCCCTGCGGCCATTGTGATGAAAATTCCGATTGTTGCCAGCCCGTTCGGCAGATCAGCAAAGACGGCCCAACCAATGGCCGTGCCAAAGGGGATTTCCAGATATTGCATTGGCGCAAGCGTTGAGGCGGGTGCAAAACGCAGGCTCCAGGTCATGAACAAATGCGCCAAAGTGCCGATGACGCCAAGAACAAGAAGCATGGCGATTGCTCCGCTGTCCAACGCAGTGATTTCGGCGGACTTAAACATAATAACAGGAAACAAAAGGGCGCAGGCCTGCAGGCCGCTTATGGCTTGCAGCTTCACCGCGTCGATCTGTTGCGCGATTTTGCGGGTGACCATCATAAAAAGCGCGAAGACAAGGGCGACACCCAAAGGCAGCAACGCAGGCGGCCCGACCTCTACGAAATTTGGCTGAATCACGAGCAAGGTTCCAATGAACCCAATCATACAGGCGATCATGCGGTGTTTTCCAACGACTTCACCCATCACAAAATGACCTAAAATCAACATGATAAAGGGCATCACAAAGGCGATGGCAAGCGCATCAGCGAGCGGTAAATAGCGCAAGGCACTGAACATCAGCCCGATCCCAGCGATATGCAGCGCGGTGCGCAGTAGGGTCCAATGCAGCGTCCCCTTGGGGAGCGTAAAGCCCATACCGCTGTGCCAGACGAGCGGCGCAAGTAAGATTGCCTGTACCGCAAAGCGCACAAAGACAAGCATGTTCAGCGACACTGTTCCGCCAAGCAGTTTCGCCATGCTGTCCCCAAGTGGGGCCAGAACGCAAAACGCCAGCATCAACATGATTCCTAGAAATGGGCGATCAGCAGTTTGGGACATTCACAGCCAAACCGCCAAGCGCAGTTTCTTTATATTTTTCAGACATATCCACGCCAGTCTGGCGCATGGTTTCGACGGCCACATCTAGCGACACAAGATGCTTACCATCCCCGCGCAAGGCGAGCGATGCGGCGGACACAGCTTTGATCGCGCCCAGCCCATTGCGTTCAATGCAGGGCACTTGCACAAGACCTTTGACCGGGTCGCAGGTCATCCCAAGGTGATGTTCCAGCGCGATTTCAGCAGCGTTTTCGATCTGTTCCGGGCTGCCGCCCATCACAGCGGCCAGTCCTGCCGCAGCCATTGCGGCGGCACTGCCGACCTCGGCCTGACAGCCACATTCCGCACCCGAGATCGAGGCGTTGAATTTGATCAACCCGCCAATTGCCGCCGCCGTTAGCAAAAATTCGGGCACGCGCGTGCTGGTCGCGCCCGGAACATGATCCAACCAATAGCGGATCGTCGCAGGTACGACGCCTGCGGCACCGTTTGTCGGGGCCGTGACGACCTGACCGCCCGCTGCGTTTTCTTCGTTCACGGCCATTGCGTAGGTCGACATATAGTCGTTTATCGTATGTGGGGCGGTCAGGTTCATCCCGCGTTCCGCCATCAACGCGTCATAAATACCCTTTGCGCGGCGGCGCACGTTCAGACCACCGGGCAGGGTGCCTTCGTTGGTCAGCCCACGGTCAATGCAGTTGTTCATGACCTCCCAAACCCGGTCAAGACCCCGATCTAGGTCAGCGCCCGATATGCGCGACATTTCATTCGCGCGCTTCATTTGGGCAATGGATTTTCCAGATGTTTGGGCCATTTGCATCATCGCGTCTGCGCTGTGGAATGGAAAGGGCACGGGCGGGCCATCGTCTGTGTCTTTGCCTGCCGCAAGCTCCGCATCCGTAAGAATAAAACCGCCCCCAATTGAATAGTAAGTCACTTGGGTAAGTATATCGCCCTGTGCGTCAGTTCCGGCCAAAACCATCCCATTTGCGTGACCGGGAAGTGCGGGGCCATAATCAAAAATAAGGTTCTCTTTGTGGTGGAACTGTAAGGTGCCAAGCCCTTCTGGCTGCACATTATTTTCTTTCTTAATCCGCGTCAGCTCGGCCTCGGCTTTATCTGCGTCATAATCATCCGCCCGAAACCCCGCGAGCCCAAGGATGACCGCGCGGTCAGTCGCATGGCCGACGCCCGTGAACGCGAGACTGCCGTGCAGCGATGCGTGTAAACCAGCGACCTTAAATGGTTGCGCGCGCAGGTGGTCAAGGAACCGGGCCGCGGCGACCATCGGTCCAATCGTATGTGACGACGAAGGGCCAACACCCACCTTGAACATATCAAAGACGGATAAGAACATTAGAGCGCACTTCCTTCGGGGGGCACACAGGGGAATGGGGCAGAGATCGGGGTTAATCCCAGCCCTTCGGATTTAGCGGCTGTGATCACTGCGGGGCGGGTCTCTATGCGTTTTGCGAAAGCCTGCAGATTGGGCCAGCGGGACAGGTCGAACCAGTCGGTTGACCCACCATATAGCGCGGACCACCGCAGCATTGGGGCCAGATAGCAGCCATGAATCGATGGGACATCAGCGTCACGCCACGGAGTCGTGGAGGCATTTTCCAGAAGATCAAGCTGCGCAATCAGCCGCGTCCGGGTCACAACGCGCAATTTTTCTGGGTCGTCGGCCCCGTATTGATCGGGGTAGAACAGCATACGCAGGGTGCCGTGCAATGTGTTCGACAGCCAAAACAACCATTGGAGCGCGGGCACGCGGGCAGGGCTATCTTGTGGCGGTATCATCATTTGCGTGCGGTCCGCCAGCCAAAGTAAAATCGCGGCTGTTTCGAACATCGGACCATCCGGTGTTTCAAGAACAGGGATTAAACCATTTGGATTCATTGACAAAAACTGCGCTGACTTTTGCGCATTTTGCCGGCGGTCTACCAATATTGGGTCGAACGTCAGGCCCATTTCAAGCAACGCAATACGCAGACAAAGCGATGCGTTATCGGGGGCATAGTGAAGGCGAAATTCGGAGTTCATGCGCAAACCCTAGCGTATGATTTTGCCCGACGCGGCCCAAATGCGACACCTTGGCTCAAAAAACGTAGCAAACCTTGGAATAATAACGGCAAATGGGTCTCGCGCCCGGGCCGTATCTTGCCTATACCATCGGAGGGAATTTGAGGGAATGTAAAGATGGCTAGTGAATTGTCACCGATTGATCGGGCAAAATTTCTCGCGGCAAAGCAAGCAACGGAATATGTCGAAACCGGCATGAAGGTGGGTCTGGGTACCGGATCAACTGCGGCTTGGTTGGTGCAATGTCTTGGTGAAATGGTCCGCGAGGACGGGCTAAAAATCAAAGGCGTCCCAACATCTACCCGCACCGCAAAATTGGCGCGCAAGGTTGGGATCGAAGTTGTAACGCTTGATGAGGCCAAATGGCTGGACGTCACCATCGATGGAGCTGACGAATATGACAACGACCTGACCCTGATTAAGGGCGGCGGGGGGGCGCATCTGCAAGAGAAAGTCGTTGCGACTGCAAGCGACCGGATGATCGTCATCGCGGATGCTAGCAAAAAGGTCGATACGCTGGGTGCTTTTCCGCTCCCGGTTGAGGTGATCCCTTTTGGTGCGCAGATCACGAAAAAATTGATCGAAGAAACACTGATCAACATGGATGTGCTCGGGCGCGAAATTACACAGCGCATGAATGGTGATGCCCCGTTCGTTTCTGACGAAGGTAATTTCATTTTTGACCTGCACCTGAAACGCATCGGAAACCCCCAACAATTGAGCCTCGCGCTCAACCAAATTCCGGGTCTGGTTGAAAACGGTCTTTTCATTGATATCTGTGACGTCGTGATCATTGGCTATGGCGACGGGCGCGTTGATGTGCGCGACATGGACAATGATGGCGAAGAGGTTGTGCGGTTTGACCTGCGCGACGATGATAATATTTTTGCCGATTTGGATGACTAATATCCTCGGATGACGAATGGAGACTAAAATGACGTTTGATTATGACCTGTTTGTCATCGGTGGTGGATCGGGCGGCGTGCGCGCTGGTCGTGTCGCCGCGGCCCAAGGCGCGAAGGTCGCTTTGGCCGAAGAATTCCGCATGGGCGGGACCTGTGTGATCCGTGGCTGCGTGCCGAAAAAACTGATGGTATTTGCATCTGGCTATTCTGAAATGTTCGAGGATGCGCGCGCCTATGGCTGGGATTTGACCGCAGGTGGTTTCGATTGGTCGCGCTTTCGCGGTAAATTGGACGCAGAGCTGAACCGCCTTGAAGGCATCTATCGCAAGTTGCTAAATGGCTCTGACGTTGAAATTTTTGACGCCCGGGCGACGATCAAAGATGCGCATACGGTCACCCTATCAACTGGGCGCGATATCACCGCAAAACATATCTTGATCGCTACAGGTGGCCGCCCTGTTGTGCCAGATATGCCAGGTTCGGAGCATGGGATTACGTCAAACGAAATATTCAACCTTGATGAGATGCCAAAATCGATCTTGATCGTTGGTGGCGGGTATATCGCGTCTGAATTCGCAGGCATCTTGAATGGACTTGGCGTGAAGGTGACGCAATTCTATCGCGGCGAACAGATTTTGCGTGGATTCGACGGCGAGGCCCGCGGGCTTGTCGCTGATGGGATGCGCGCCAAGGGCGTTGATTTGCATCTAGGGACGAATATTGTCGAAATGGAAAAACGCGACGCTGGGTTTTGGGTCAAGGCTACTTGCGGTGGCGAAACCATGTATGACCAAGTCATGTTCGCAACGGGCCGTGCGCCGAACTCGGACAATCTTGGACTTGAGAATGTTGGCGTCGAATTGGGCCGCAAAGGCGAGATCATCGTCGATAAGTTCAGCCAAACCAAAGTGCCGTCAATCTTTGCCATTGGGGATGTGACAGACCGTGTGCAACTGACCCCTGTCGCAATCCGCGAGGCGATGGCCTTTGTTGAAACTGTGTTTAAAGGCAATCCAACGGCGGCGGATCACGACCTAATCCCATCCGCCGTGTTTACGCAGCCAGAACTAGGCACAATCGGTCTAAGCGAAGAAGAAGCCGCCGAAAAAGGCCCGATTGAGGTGTATTGTTCGTCGTTTAAGCCGATGAACCATAGCTTTGCGGGCCGCGAAGATCGCGTTTTGATGAAACTGATCGTCTGTGCTGACACCCGTAAAGTGCTTGGATGTCATATCGTCGCTGATCATGCCGGCGAAATGATCCAACTGGCAGGTATCGCCGTAAAGATGGGGGCGACGAAAGAAGATTTTGATCGTACAGTTGCCGTCCACCCAACAATGGCCGAAGAGCTGGTGACAATGAAAGAACCCGTCCGCACTGCTTGATTTTGCAGTTTTTGGGCACACATGGCATAAGATAGCCCAGCACGATGGGTCATGAATAAAGGAAGCTGAGATACAAGATGGCAGGAAATTCAGGTGGCCCATGGGGCGGCGGCGGAAACAATGGCGGCAGCGATGACGAAGATCGCAACCGCAATGACGGGCGCAAACCCGGCAACGACGCGGGAATCCCCGAAATTGATGAGCTGGTGAATAAAGGCCGCGAACAATTGCGCGTTCTCATGGGCGGCCGTGGTGACAACGGCGGCAACCGTCCTGCTGGCAGTGGTAGCGGCGGCGAAGGCCCCGAAATAACCCGTGGTATGGTTGCTCTGGGTATCTTTGGCGCAGCCGCGCTTTGGCTGTTTGCCTCAACTTATACCGTCAAACCTGAAGAAAAATCGATTGAACTGTTTCTAGGGGAATTCACCCAAGTTGGTGAACCGGGCCTGAACTTTGCGCCTTGGCCCATTGTGAAATACGAAATTGTTCCCGTGACCGAAGAAAGACGGATTGCGATTGGCACGTCAAGCAGCGGCCAAGAAGCAGGTTTCATGCTGACAGGCGATGAAAACATTGTTGATGTTGATTTCCAAGTTGTTTGGAATGTCGACAACCCTGCCGATTTCAAATTTACGCTCGAAGATCCAGAGGCCACCATCCGTGCGGTCTCGGAATCAGCGATGCGCGAAATCATCGCACAGTCAGAATTGACGCCAATCTTGAACACGAACCGTGGTCAAATTAGTGAACAGCTTGAATTGCTGATCCAGCAAACACTTACCGAATATGAAAGTGGCGTAAATATTGTGCGGGTCAACCTCAACAAAACCCAAGCACCTGATATCGCTGTTGAAGTCACTGACCTTAACGGCGCAGTTTCAATGCGGTCACCGTTTGATGCGTTCAGCGAAGTCCAGAACGCCGAACAAGAAGGCGAACGTCTACAAAACGTTGCCGACGCTTATGCGAACCGTGTTGTCGCCGAAGCGCGTGGTGAAGCCGCGCAAATCGTTGAACAGGCTGAAGGTTATCGTGCAGAGGTCGTCAACAACGCGCTTGGTGAAGCATCGCGGTTTACAGCCGTACTGGAACAATACCAACTGGCGCCCGAGGTAACCCGTAAGCGAATTTATCTGGAAACGCTTGAACAGGTCATCGGCGGTGTTGATATGATTTTGCTTGATGAAAACGAAGGTGGCGGGCAAGGCGTTGTTCCTTATCTCCCGCTGAATGAAATCCGCCGCTCAGGAGGGTCAAACTAATGAAACGGTCCATTTTTATTCTCCCTGTGTTGGCTGTCTTATTGCTGATCGGTCTGTCTTCAATGTTCATCGTTGATGAGCGTGAAAAGAAACTGGTGCTGCGTTTTGGTCGCGTTGTTGCTGTGCATGAAGATCCAGGGCTGGCGTTTAAATTCCCCCTGCTGGACGAAGTCGTGCCCTATAGCGACCTTATCTTGTCGCGTGACCCGGCACCCATTCGCCTGATTCCACAAGATAACCGCCCTCTCATCGTGGACGCCTTCGCGCGTTACCGTATCGCGGACGTTACCAAGTTCCGGCAAGCTGTCGGTTCTGGCGGGCAGGCCAGCGCGGAACGGTCGCTAGATACCATTCTTGACGATAGTATCCGTGAAGTTTTGGGGTCGGTCACATCAAATGACATTTTGTCAGTCGATCGGGTGACGTTGATGAACCGAATTCGGGACCGGACCAACACGCGGGCAGAAAACCTTGGGTTGACGATCATTGATGTGCGCCTCAAACGCACAGATCTTCCTGACGAAAACCAAAAGGCAACTTTTGCCCGTATGATCGCGGAACGTGACGAAGAAGCTGCCGATTTGCGCGCCCGTGGCCGTGAAGCGCAACAGCGTATTCAGGCCTCTGCTGATCGTACAGCGGTTGAACTTAGCTCTGAAGCGCGCCGGATGGCACTTGTTACCCGTGGTGAGGCAGACGCGGAACGCAACCGTATTTTCGCCGAAGCTTTTGGCGCGGACCCAGAATTTTTTGAGTTCTACCGTTCTATGACGGCGTATCAGACGGCGCTGCAAGGTGGGAATACGACCATGGTGCTTTCACCTGACAATGCATTCTTTAACTATCTGAAGTCAGATACTGGGAATGTGGTTGCTGAATAGCGCAACGCATTTCGTTTAAAGTTTGAAAGGGTCAGCCGCAACGCTGACCCTTTTTTTACAAATAATGCGCGAAAGATCACAAGCAGGTGACATAGTTTGTGTTGAATGTTTTCCCTGCATTGGCGCAGTATAGTATATAGAATTGCGCTGACGCGCGCCCGTTAACAGATGAGGAGTTAACACAGTGAAATCTAAGGCAATCGCACTCCAGCAAGATCACGGCCAAGCGCGCCGTCTGTTTATGGCAGGTTTTGCTATGCTCACATTGGCAGTGCTGTTCGTATTGGGCCAAATCTCTGCCGTGCAGGCCCAAGAACGTCCTGCAACATTTGCAGATCTGGCCGAACAGATTAGCCCGTCAGTGGTCAATATCACGACTTCGACAGTCATTGCTGGCCGGACAGGGCCGGGTGATCTGTTGCCCGAAGGGTCCCCATTTGAGGATTTCTTTAACGATCTTGATCGGGGTCCGGATGGCGGCGCGCAGCGCTCGTCTGCGTTGGGATCAGGTTTTGTGATCTCGTCGGATGGCTACATCGTCACCAACAACCACGTGATCGAGGACGCGGATGAGATCTTGATTGAGTTCTTCCCCGGTGGCGAAGAAGGTGTACCTGCTGAACTGATCGGCACTGATCCAAACACAGATATCGCAGTGCTTAAAGTTGATCTCGAAGATTTACCATATGTGCAATTCGGCGACAGCAACGCGGTTGGTGCACGTGTTGGCGATTGGGTGATGGCAATGGGTAACCCGTTGGGGCAGGGGTTCTCTGTCTCTGCTGGGATTGTGTCCGCACGTAACCGTTCGCTGCAAGGCACCTATGATGATTACATCCAGACGGATGCGGCGATTAACCGTGGGAACTCTGGTGGTCCATTGTTCAATATGGACGGTGACGTTGTTGGCGTGAACACGGCGATCTTGTCACCCAATGGGGGATCTATCGGGATCGGCTTTGCGATGTCATCTGCTGTCGTGGAAAACGTTGTCGATCAATTGATCGAATTTGGCGAAACCCGTCGCGGCTGGTTGGGTGTACGCATCCAAGACGTCACGCCTGATATGATTGATGCGATTGACGGGCTTGAAGTGGCGCGCGGCGCTTTGGTTACAGATGTGCCGCCTGGCCCTGCTGAAGACGCTGAAATGCTGGCTGGTGATGTGATCGTTAACTTTGATGGCGTTGCAATCGAAGACACCCGCGAATTGGTTCGCATCGTTGGTAATTCGCCTGTCGGCAAAGAAGTGCCTGTGACAGTGTTGCGCAATGGTGAATTGGATGAATTGACTGTGGTACTTGGTCGCCGCGAAACATCCGAAGCAGTGGCATTCCCAGCGTCAACTGAAGAGCCTGAAATCGCCCCCGAAGATGCCGAAATTTTGGGTCTGGTGTTGTCACCTGTGACGCCGGAGCTGTCCGATCAGTTCGGTTTGGATATCGCTGAAGGTCTCGTGATCACGGCGATCAACCCAAGCTCTGAAGCGGCATCAAAAGGGTTGCTTGAAGGCGATGTCATTACCGAAGCGGGGCAACAGCCTGTAACGGCGATCACCGATCTTGAAAGCCGTATCCAAGAGGCGAAAGATGGCGGGCGCAAATCGTTACTGATGCTTGTGCGTCGCGGCGGCGATCCGCGCTTTGTCGCGCTGCCGCTCGACGAGTAAACGAAACAACCACTCACGAAAAAAGGCGGGCCGCATGATATGCGGCCCGCCTTTTTTTATGTTTCGTTTTGCGGCAACTCGTCGCCAATGTCGTAATAGTCGCCTTTTTCGCTGACATAGATATGCAGCGACAGCTTCATCTGGGTTGGGCTGTCAAATGCGCCCATGGCGACGGCCGTCCAATCTTGGAACACAGGGTCCCAAAACAAGGTTGACCCGCAGGTGTCGCAAAACCCGCGCCGAACCTTTTCAGAGGATTGATACCAGACAACATGTTCTGCGCCGGTGATTGTCAGCGCGTCGCGTGCAACATCCACCGACGCCCAATAGTGCCCAGATTGTTTGCGGCAGCTTGTGCAATGGCAGGCATTGCCTGTGGTGATGTCGGCGGCGATTTCAAATGAAATCGCCCCACACATGCAACTGCCACTGTGTGCCATGTCATGCCGCCTGCGGCATGTCGCGGCGGTTCCAGATGAGCAGCCCGATCACGATAGCGGCTGCAATCAGATGTGCCCAGATTGGTGCGGGCCAAATGCAAGCCGCACCGACAACCAGTAGCAACGCCCGAATAGGCAACCCGACAGGTTGTTCCATGCAGCCTTGCAAGGCTGCCGCGATCGCGTAAATCCCAACGACGCCGAAGGCAAAGATCATAACCATCACCCCCCAGTCGCCTGATAGAAACGGGGTATAAGCGATCATAAGCGGCACAATATAAAGCCCTTTGGCCAGCTTCCAACTCGCAAAGCCAGTCGCCATTGCTGGTGCCTTGGCGATGGCCGCCGCCGTAAAGGCGGCCAAGGCTACGGGGGGGGTGACGTTACTGTCTTGGGATAGCCAAAAGATGATCATGTGCGCCGAAAGCAGCGCGGCCATCGCCACTTCTTGCGGCACTACGAGATCGCGCAGGGGGGCTGCGACTTCAAGCGGCAAGGTCTTAATGATCGCGGCAGCCTCTGCGCCGGTCAACGGTCCGGCAAGCACCGATGGATCGGGAATGCCAAACATCAATATCGCATTGCCTGCGTCGCCCAATGTGCCGGCCGCTAGTGCTTCGATCACGAAGCGGTCGCTAATCATCCCAGCAAGCGCAGGGGCTGATAACGTGGCCAGCACGATATAGGCCGCCGTTACAGGCAACCCCATGCCCAGTACAAGGCTGGCGATAGCGACCAAGACGATGGCGACAAGCAGGTTCCCACCCGCCCAATTGGAAATCATGAGACTGAATGTGTTGCCTATTCCCGCGGTCGCAATCACGTTCACAACCAGACCAACGGCGCACAGCAACACAGCCGTCATAATCATACCTTTTGTGCCCATGATCATGGCCTCGGCGACAGCAGATGGCCCCATGCGGTTTTCGGTCAGCCAACTTGCGCCGACCACAGCCACGATGCCGTACACGGCTGCATAGGCAGGGGTGTACCCGGCCACCAACAAACCGATTAGCAAGCTAATAGGGAGGATAAAGCTCGCGCCACCCTTTTTGAAAGCCGAACCGAGTGTTTGGCCATCGTTTTCCATTGGCTTTAGACCCAAGCGGCGGGCTTCAATTCGGACGAAAAATGTGACCGATAGAAAATACAGCAATGCGGGGAGCGCAGCGACTGCAACGATGGTTTCATAAGGAATTTGCGTAAAGCTCGCCATCACAAAGGCGCCAGCCCCCATGATCGGCGGCATGAGTTGCCCCCCGGTGGATGAGGCGGCTTCGACCCCGCCTGCGAATTTGGCCGGAAACCCGGCCTTTTTCATCAGCGGAATTGTGATGACGCCCGTTGATGCCGTGTTCGCCACGGCTGAACCGGAAATTGTCCCTGTGAGGCCCGATGCGATGACAGCCACGATACCCGGCCCGCCAACCATGCGGCCTGCGACGGCCCGTGCAATATTGATCACAAAATCGCCCGCGCCTGAACGCAGCAAGAAGGCACCAAAGATGATGAACAAAAATACGTAAGTCGATGAAATCCGCGCGATTGTTCCAAACATCGCATCGTCACCATAGATCGACCGAAACGCGATTGATTCCCATTTCAGGCCCGGAAATGAAAATACGCCGCCGATATATTTGCCCCAGAACCCGATGTAGGTCAGTGCCGCAATAATGAGAATCGGAATGACCCAACCGGTCAGCCGGCGTGTTAATTCAATGGCACCAATCACGCAAATACCGGCTGCAATCCAATCCAATGTCACAAATTTGACGCCGCGTTCGTGAACACCTTGCTCGGCATAGGGCAGATAGATCGCAGATGCGGCGATTAACAGGCCAAAGCACAGGTCAAACGCCAGAAGGCCGAGGCTGCGGGTTTTGCCTGCGATCATCGGATGCAGCACAGCTGCCAGAAATGCGAAGCCAGCAAAGTGATAGGCATTGCGTTGTGTTTCAGAGATGATCGGATCAAAGGCCACATAAATGTGGCCAACAGCGATCAAAAAACACAAGACAGAGAGGGCGATATTGGGCAGGCCAGTAAAGGCGCGCTGCGCCAAACCCTCGGCAGGGCGTTCATCGGACATGGGATTTCCTTAGAGACAATAATGGCCCGTTGTTTCCAGCGGGCCAAAAGAGAGTTTATTCTGCGATCAGGCGATCAGGGATTTCGACCCCAACCTCTTGATAGTAGCGCACCGCGCCAGCGTGCAGCGGCACGGGAAGACCAGCAATGGCTGATTCGATCGCCATCACTTTGGTTGCTGGGTGAATTGCCTGCAGGAAGGGCAGGTTTTCATAGATCGCTTTGGTGATCTGATAGACGTTTTCTTCGGGCAGGTCCGCGTGTGTAGCCAAGAAGTTTGGCTGAGCGATTGTATTCACGTCAGCCTCTTGCCCTGGATAAGTGCCCGCAGGGATCAAGTAAGGTGTCCACAATTCACGTCCCGCGTCTGCGGCAGCCAATTCTTCGTCAGTGAACGACAGCATCGTGACACTATCACCTGCGGCGGCCATCAATTGGCTGATTGCGCCTGTTGGCACGCCTGCGGGCGTGTTGATGCCTTTAACTTGACCGTTTTGCAGGGCTTCTGCTGATGGGCCGTAGCCGCCGTAAACCAGTTCGTATTCAGTGGTGATATCGACTCCAAGACCGGACATAAGTGCCGCGTTGGACCCGATGGTACCAGAATTTTGGCTACCCAAAGCGACGGCCTCGCCTTTCAGGGCAACCATGTCCGCCATCGTCCCCGTTGTAGCGGCATCCGAAGAAACCACAAACTGTTCGACGTTTTGCCACAGCATGGACACTGAGCGCAGGTGCTCTTGTGGACCAGCTTCTTCGAGCGGGCCGGTGCCGGATGCGGCGTAATATCCATAAAGACCCTGGAGAATCGCAAACTGTGCTTCGCCTTCTCGAATCAAACGGACATTTTCCGCAGACCCAGCAGAGCTGATCGCTGACATCCCAATTTTTTCGCTTGGTTCAAGTTTCACTTTGATCAATGTCGAAAGTGCGACCCCCACGGGGTAATAGGTTCCCCCGGTTGAAGCGGTTGCAAGGATATAGCTCGCCTCTTCGGCCTGAGCTGATGCTGCGGTAAAAACAAAACCTGCCGCAACTGCGGCTTTAAACAATGACATGATGTTCTCTCCCAAATTATGCGTCGCGGCCAACTGCGGACCGCGTCCGTCGTTAAGAAACTATGTCGCCACGATGGGGGCAAGCTGTTTATACAAAATACTTAAATTCTTAGTGATCGTAATGGCTTCATGTCGGATTTAGGTGCAAGGTGTGTGGAAAGCCGCACGCGCCGTGTGGTCATGTTTTAGGCACTTGGCGCTTGATTTGCGCTGGCGCAGCAATTCGAGCTGAATTAAAGTGAAGCAAAGCTGGAACATGCGCAAAGGACGACGGCAAAATGACAAAAATCACCTATGTTGAATATGGCGGCAAAGAGCACACCGTTGATGTGGCAAACGGGCTAAGCGTTATGGAAGGCGCGCGCGATAACGGCATTCCCGGCATAGAGGCTGACTGCGGCGGGGCCTGCGCCTGTTCGACCTGTCACGTCTATGTGGATGATGCATGGGTTGATAAGGTGCCGGCCAAGGACGGCATGGAAGAAGATATGCTTGATTTTGCCTATGAACCCGATGCGACTAAATCGCGTCTGACCTGCCAGATTAAGGTGACCGATGCACTGGACGGCCTACGCGTCCAAATGCCAGAAAAGCAAATCTGATGCGATTTTGCGCGCTTGCCTTGGCGCTTTGGCCCGTTAGTGCCGGCGCACAATCCATCACCGAAGCGGAATTCACTGATCCGACCACGCGCTATGCCCATGGTATCTTAGGTGACGCCGTAGAATGGGGCGGTCTAAGGTTTGTGGCGGATGGCGCAACCTATCAAATCACCCTGCCAAACACCCATGTTTTTGAGGATATCGCGCCGCGCCTTTGGGATATGACAGGCGACGGGTCACCTGAGATCGTTGTGATCGAAACGGAGATCGCGCGGGGTGCCGCGCTCGCGATTTATGGGGCGGAAGGCAAAATTGCACAGACGCCATATATTGGCCGCACGCACCGTTGGCTGTCTCCGATTGGGGCGGTGGATCTGGACGGTGATGGCGCAATTGAGGTCGCTTACATCGACCGCCCCCATCTGGCAAAAACATTGCGGATTTGGCGATTTGAGGACGGTGGTTTGACCCATGTGCATGACCTGCCGGGGCTGACCAATCACCGCATTGGCGAGGATAACATCGCGGGCGGCTTACGTGATTGTGGGCAGGGTCCAGAAATGATCACCGCCAACGCCAATTGGACCCGTATCATCGCCACAGTCTATGTGGGTGGGCGCAGCCAATCACGCGATATCGGACCGCATGTTGATCGCAGTTCCTTTGCCAGTGCATTGGCCTGTGAATTTTAGGTCAATACCACCAAAAGCAATGTCATTTCAGTGATCTGCTGGGTTGCCCCTAGAATATCGCCGGTTTGTCCGCCGATCTTTGTGCGCGCGATGAGCCCGCAAGCCAACACCGCAAAAGGTGCCACGACAATCATTGCGAATTGCCCCAGTAATGCAGCAATCAGCACCGCGATCGCGATGGTGACCCATGCGGTCGCGGCAGTTGGGCGGCCGACGCTTTTGCTCAGCCCGGTGTCGCGCGCGTTCTTCATCGCGGCCATCAACACAACCATCCCACCACGGCTAAGCACTGCAATGGCAACCAGCCCAGCCCAATAGATATCAAGCGCGATCAAAGCGCTCAATCCCAGCCAGCGGATCAGTAATGAAAGCGCCAGCGCAAGCACACCATAGGTTCCGATATGGCTGTCTTTCATGATCTCGAGCCTGCGCGCGCGATCCCAACCGCCCCAAAGCCCGTCGGCACTATCTGCTAACCCGTCCTCGTGCATGGCGCCGGTGATGATAATGTTCACGCCGATCACCAGTGCGGCGACGATCCCGATTGGCAGGCCGATCCAAGTGAAAGCCGAAACTGTCGCTGCTAGAATAATACCGATTAACGCACCTGCCAACGGATAGGCCCATGCCGCCGCCGCGCCGCGCGCGACGGCGCGCGTTTGTGACACAGGGACCGGCAGTCGGGTCAAAAGCCCCATTGCGGCAGGGAAATCCGCAACTTCGATCAATTTTTGGTCGCGATTGTTCATTCAGATGCCCTTTTGTCGTCTTTTCTTTGGTGGTGCGTGCGTTAGATAAGGGCGACAGTTCACATATCGAGGTTCCGATGCAAGCGCCCTTCACCACACTTTCCGAATTTCGCGACATTTTGGGCAAGGCCCCGCAGGCTGATGCCACAGCGACAGACGCGGCCCAAGACCGCAACGGGCAATTAACCAAACCGCCGGGCGCACTGGGGCGGCTAGAAGATTTGGCGATTTGGTATGCGGGTTGGCGCGGCAATCCTAAGCCACAGATAGACGCGCCGCAGGTGATTATTTTTGCCGGCAACCATGGCGTTTGCGCACAAGGTGTTTCGGCCTTTCCATCCGAAGTGACCGCACAGATGGTGGCAAATTTTGAACATGGCGGTGCCGCGATCAACCAGCTTTCCAAGGCATTTGGGGCCAGTATGCAGGTCCACGCGCTGTCACTGGACACGCCCACGGCTGATTTCACCCAAGGCCCCGCAATGACCGAGGCCGAAGTGGTCACCGCCCTGCAAATCGGCTGGATGGCGGTTGACCCTGTCAGCGATCTTTTGGTGACAGGTGAAATGGGCATCGGCAACACCACGTCTGCGGCCGCTTTGGCCGCCGCCGTCTTTGGCGGCGCTGCGGTTGATTGGGTTGGTCGCGGCACGGGCGTTGATGATGCGGGGCTGACGCGTAAGGCGGGCGTTGTTACCCAAGCGCTTGCGCTTTACAAAATGGATGATCCGCTAGAGGCATTGCGCTGCGTCGGTGGACGTGAATTGGCCGCGATGGCCGGTGCGATAGCGGCAGCACGCCACCATCGTATTCCTGTTATTTTGGATGGCTTTATCTGCTGTGCGGCAGCTGGTGTGCTTGCACAGACAAGCGAAGGCGCGCTTGATCACGCGGTCGCAGGGCACCAAAGCGCCGAAGGGGGCCATGCACGTCTTTTGGCCGCACTTGGCAAAGAGCCACTTTTGAACCTTGGCTTGCGGCTGGGCGAAGGATCGGGGGCTGCGTTGGCCATCGGCGTGTTGAAAGGCGCGATTGCCTGCCATTCGGGCATGGTCACATTCGCCGAAGCCGGCGTAAGCGGCGGCTAGTCTTCTTTATTCTCTTTGTTTTCGTTGGCCTGTTGGCGCGTGGCCAAAGCCGTCTCAAGACCTGCGTTCAGCTCGCGCGAGCGGGCCACGTAATCAGGCAGGTCAGCAACGGGCACGCCGGGTTTCCAGAAGTTAGCAAGTTCACGCATGGTCGTGCGGTCGTGGTGGTAGAATGTCTGCTCGGCCTCTGCGGCTTCAAATTCGCTGAGCCCAAGGTTTTCAAGCGCGTAACGCCCTGCGCGCAGTGAGCTGTCAAACATTTCACGCACGATATCATTCGCGCCCGCGTCATAAAGTTCATACACATGCACCCGGTCACGTGCGCGCGCGACAATGTGCAAGTCCGGCCGGGCCTTGCGGGCATAGGCGACCAATTTCGTGGCTGAGGCTTTGTTATCGATCGCGACCACCAGAACACGGGCATCGTCAAACCCGGCAGCGCTGAGCAAATCAGGACGGGTCGGATCACCAAAGAACCCGCGAAACCCAAATTTGCGCATCATTTGTACGGTTTGCAGGTTGCTGTCGATCACCACGGTCTTAAAGCCCGCGCTTTGCACCAAACGGTTCACAATCTGGCCAAACCGCCCGATCCCCGCGATAATCACGGTGCCTTGTTCGTCAACCTCATCATGTTGCGGATCGTCGGGGTCGGTCATCGTGCGGCTGAGCAGATCGTAGACGATGAACAACAGCGGTGTGATCAGCATCGACAGTGCAATCACCAGCAGCAGCTGCCCGGCCAACCCATCAGACATCACCCCTTGCTGCGATGAAAATGACACGAGCACAAAACCAAATTCACCCGCTTGCGCGAGCCCTAAGGTAAACAGCCATTGGTCTTTGCCCTTCAGTTTGAACAAGCGCCCAAGCCCGTAAAGGATGATCCCTTTGATCGCCATCACACCAAGGGTCAGCGCCAAAATATACATCGGCTCTGCAAAAAAGAGGTTAAAGTTGATCCCAGCCCCGACAGTGATGAAAAACAGCCCCAAGAGCAGCCCTTTGAACGGCTCAAGATCGCTTTCCAACTCGTGCCGAAATTCAGAGTTGGCAAGCACCACACCCGCCAAGAACGTCCCCAAAGCAGGCGATAACCCAACCATCCCCATCAAAACCGCGATGGAGACAACCAGCAGCAAAGCCAAAGCCGTGTACATTTCGCGCAACCGCGCATGGTGAATATAGCGAAACACGGGGCGCGTCAGGAAAACCCCTGCTAAAATAATCGCAGCAACAGCGCCAATGGTCACCAATGTCACGCCCCAACCGGGCAGCCCTTCGACAAGGCTGATCGCACCATGGTCATGTGCATCGTCGGTCGCGATATGCATGGACCCATCCGGCGCAAACGTCATGACTGCGGGCGCGGCTAGCAGCGGCAAAAGCGCCAGCATCGGGATTACAGCGATATCTTGGGTCAAAAGCACAGAAAATGTTGACCGCCCGCCGCCCGTTTGCATCAGCTTTTTCTCGGTCAGTGTTTGCAAAACGATTGCGGTTGATGACAGCGCAAAGACCATCCCAATCGCAAGCGAGGTGGCCCAATCATAGCCAAGCGCCATGCTTACGCCCATCACCGCAAGCATTGTCAAAACAACCTGCAACCCGCCCAATCCGATCAGCCGTTTGCGCATGTCCCATAGGGTGCGCGGTTCTAATTCTAACCCGATCAAAAACAGCATCATCACGACGCCAAATTCTGCAAAATGCTGGATATCCTGCGATTCAGTCCCGACCAACCCGGTCACCGGGCCAATGACGATCCCAGCAAGCAAATAACCCAAGACTGATCCCAGACCCAGCCGCGCGGCAAGCGGGACCGCAATGACAGCGGCGCCTAGGTAGATCGTGGCCTGAAGAAGAAAGTTTTCCATGCCATCAGATATGGCGATACGCATTTGAATACGCAACGCGAGATGTTGTCACGTGGACTATTTTTAAAGATTTAGGCCAGAGAGCGCTGCCTGACATTGGTTTCTATCACGCGCCGGGATAATGTGTGGGCAGGCCGTTGTAGGCGGCGCGTGGCGAAAGCGAAAGGGTGTCTTTTGAAACAGACAAATAAGCTGCCCTTGGGCCGCGATATACAGACAAAATCTTTGTTGTCGCGTGGGCTGAATGCGCAACGTGCAGGGGATCGTTTGGGGGCTGAGCAGGCCTATAAATTAGTCTTGCAGCGCAATCCAAAACAACCAGATGCGCTGAACCTTATGGGATTGCTTGCACTTGAAGGCGGCAACACCGCTGCGGCTACGAAAAGTTTACGCAATGCAGTGAAATACGCGCCGCGCCAGCCAATGTATCTGCTGAACCTCGCCAATGCGCAGCTTTTGGATGGTAAGCCCGAACTGGCAAGATCAAGCATTCAAAAATCGATCCGCTTGCAGTCCGATATTGCGAAGCCTTGGGTTGTCCTGGGGCGGATCGAACTGGCTTTGGGACAGCAGCATCGCGCGCTAGACGCATTTGAAAAGGCGCTCCGGCTTGATCCCGAAAGTATCGTTTTGGCAATGGAACGGGCGGATGTGCTTGTCGCATTAGGCCGCATGGATGAGGCCGCAAAGGTATACCGAACAGCCATTGCCGCTGATGTGCGCAAAGTGGTGGCGATGATCAGCCTTGGCTACACAACGGTATTTACCCCTGATGATCCGATCCCTGCGCAGATGGTTGCGCTATTAGAGACTGAGGATATGCCGCCCAAAGCGCGGCGCGCGTTGCGCTATGCTGCGGGTAAGGCCTTGGTTGACCAAAATAAATATGACGCAGGGTTTGCACAG
Source organism: Loktanella sp. D2R18 (assembly GCF_003318235.1). Classification (GTDB taxonomy): domain Bacteria; phylum Pseudomonadota; class Alphaproteobacteria; order Rhodobacterales; family Rhodobacteraceae; genus Yoonia. The sequence continues at coordinate 64,879 of NZ_QOCG01000029.1, forward strand.
TTCCTTGCGAGCAAACAAGAAGACGCGGAACGCTTTCCTCTGGACCAGCATTTGGCGATATTTGAGAGAATAAAGGAAAGGTTCAGCGCAGCGTTTTTCCAGTCGATGCATGGGCTAGGGCATCCGTCGTCTCGCCCTGTGTTCATTGTTGGCATGCCACGTTCGGGCACGACATTGGTCGAACAAATCTTGGCCAGCCATGGGCAAATGGCTGGGGCGGGGGAATTGCCGGACATACGTATCCTGGCCCGAGAGCTAGGGTTTGGGAATCAAAATACAGATAAGTTTTATCGCAATCTGGCGTCCCTGTCTGAAACGCAGATACGCAAATTGGCGGCGCGGTACCTTGCGACACTGAAACGACATAGCCGTGATGCGGTCTTTGTCGTTGACAAGATGCCCCACAACTTCGAACTACTCGGGTTCATCGCAATTCTCTTTCCAAATGCGAAAATCATTCACTGCAAACGCGACCCGATGGATACTTGCGTGTCGTGTTTTACCCAGCTGTTTACCGATGAACACGGGTATAATCAGGATTTGGCCACGTTGGGGCGCTACTACCGGGCTTACGACGATTTGATGGCGCATTGGCACGCGGTGCTACCCGGACGCATTTACGACTGCAATTACGAGAAGATAATCGAAGATCAAGCCACGGCATCGCGGACGCTGATCGACTGGATCGGGGTGCCGTGGGACGACGCGTGTCTGGCGTTCCACACAACCGAACGACTGGTCCACACCCCGTCGCGGTGGCAAGTGCGCCAGCCGATTTATAAAACCTCGCTGCGCCGCTCGCAAAAATTTGCAGATCATTTGCAGCCTTTGCGGGTTGCCTTGGGGCCGCTTGCGCCGGATGACGCTGCCAGTTAACTGCCGGGCACTTCAAGCACCACAGTGCGGCCACGTTTTACGTAGTTTAGCACGCCATCCCCAATCGCTGTGACTTGACCGCCATCAAGATCACTACCCACTTCGACATGTACGTAACGCCCATTGCCAAGCCGGACGAGCGCACGTGGCGCATTGGGGCGTCCGTAAATCCCAATAAGGTTTAAATCGCGTAACCGGATTGCATCCTCTTGTGTTGCGGCCACGGCCACGCCACCGGGCACGGGGGCGTAGTTTTGCGGCGCCACTGTTGCCGCAGCTGCCGGTGCTGCGGCGGGCGCTGGCTGTGCGGCTTGGCGTTCGCGCGCGGCGGCAACGACAGTTGCAAAGTTGCGTGGGCGGGCGGTTGGACGCAGCGATGTGCCAACGGCTTGCGGGGTCATTTCGATGAAGGGCTGACTGCCATCTTCGGCGATGATCCCCTCTAAAATGGCTGTGATATCAGGCGTGCTTGGGTCAGCGATTGGGGCCGGCGGTACCAAACCATCGGGGCGTGTGCGTGGACGGGCGGTTCCCTCTGGCGGCGCAAAGGTCGCGAAATTTGTCGGCTCAGATTGCAGCCCATCGAGCCCAACCGCGCCTGCGGTGGCCGTGCTGTCGTCTGCTTCCTCTGGCTGTGTTGCAATGTCGTCGGGCCGTGTTGGTGGCACGATATCGGGGCTGCCCAAGATGACGACCACACCCTCAGGCACATCCGAAAGAACAGCCATGCGTGCCAATTGTTCTTCGGTTAGTTCTGGTCGTTCCCGCAGCGTGAGATCCGGAAGCCCGGCATAAACAATGGCCCCTTCTGGGGTCACGGTACCTTCGGTGGTTGGGACGATGCGGCCGTTTTCATCAATGTTAAAAACAACATCGGCAGCAGGCGGGTTTGCAGGCGCAAGGAAACTAAGCTCAGGCGCCATGCCATCATCATCGAGGCCTTCCGGCTGGGGCGCACGTGCTCCCGCGGTAATGAAAGCGGGCAGTGTGACCGCGACATCTTGCGGGACGCGGGGTGTGTCAAACAGACGTGGGGCGCGTTGCCAAACACCTGTTGCCTCATATGCGGCCTGCGCTTCGGCGGGGCTAAGGACTTGACCGCGCGGTTCGGCCGCTGCGAGCGGAGCGCGTGGCGTCTCTTGCTGCGCAGAAGCCGTATCAAGTTGCGGCGGGAGGCCAGTGCTGGCCGCGACAATTATGGCAGGTGCGTCAGGGATTGTCGGGGCGGTGTCCGCAGCAGGAATAACAACTGATGCCGGGCCCGTCGCGGGTGGCGCCATACGCAAGATATTAACCACTGGCACAACTGGCCCGACCTCGGTGGTAGTCACAGGTTCAATTGCACTGGGGGCCTCTTCGACGGTCGCCTCTGTTGTGATGGTTAGCGTTTGCGGGGTAATCGGTGCATCTGGCGCGGTCCCGCCCGATTGTGACCATGCAAAGACAGCAGCTGCGGCGACGCTCGCGGCCAGACCAAGCACCACAGCCGGCGCTTTCTTCCGGGTGTGCGGTTGTGGGGTGGATTGCGGTTTTGTTGCCGTCAGCGAAGCCGCAGCGGCGGGTGCGGATATCGTTGGTGCGATTGCCGTTAGCACAGGCTTTGCGGAAGCCTTGGTCGCAGGGTGATATTCTGCGATGATCAAATTCATGCCGCTGATATCAGCGTAGACGGGGCTTTGCGCGATAACAGGACGCGCCGCCACGACCGTTGCTTCTTTGGGGGGCGCGTCATCTACGACGACCTCAGTGGCGCGCGGAGGTTGGTATTCTGGCACAATGCGGTCAACCCAAAGGATCGTTTCGGATGGTTCAACAGGCGTAGAAACCGGCGGTGCACTTGGGACTGCGGACGCGGGGGGGGCTGCGGGCGCGTCTGGCGCTGCGTATTCCGGAAGAATGCGGTCGATCCAAACAGTGGCCGGATCAGGTTCCGCAGGGGTATCGACGGTTTCAACCTCTGTCAAAGCCCGTTCTGAATCAGCTTGGCGCACTGTTTGCGTGGGCAGATCAAGAGCCGTTTCAGCCTCTGCGATTCCATCGGGCAGCGTGTCCATGATCAGTAGACGCGATTTCACACGTGTGCCCACCTTCATCACGGGCAATCGGTCGCGTTCTACGGAAACGTCAGGCCCAAGGATTTGCGCGGCTTCAGATGTCGCGCCAAAGAAAACTTCTTTTTGGAAGGTGAACGGTTCCGGTACGGCAACAAAGGCAACCGGGTTAAATCGATGGGCGCTGGCGAAAGCTTCTGCTTCTTGCAATGTTTCGCGCGCAACTGCGGCGATATGGGTGCGCCCGCCAGAGCGTTCATAATCGATGACCAACTCGTTCAGGTCATATGGTGTCGCACCGTCAAGCGCGGCATGGATGTCATCAAGGTTGGTCCGGGTGGAATCAATGGCCACATACTTGATTTGATCCATTGGGATGATCAGTTTGGTCGTCAAGCCAATTGGCGCAATTTCGAGCGCCTTTGTCCGTAAACCAGCTAGCTTATCAACGAGATCGACATCGTCGATGGCGGCTGTGCCCACTTGTTTCCAGCCGCGTGTGACGCGGTGAAGTAGCTCGATTCCTTCGAATGATAGCGATAGGGCAAAATTTGTTGTCATAGGTGGAAACTAGCATATTGATGGTGGCGACAAAACGCGATTTGCCTTGCCGCCAAACCCTATAGCAACAACCCGCCCACGCCAAGGGCGCGGACGGGTTTGTGATGTGTCAGCTTGTCGCTTTTGTCAGCGCCTGATCAAGATCGGCAATCAGGTCTTTGGCGTCCTCGATCCCGATGGACAGCCGCACGATATTGGGCCCTGCGCCTGCCGCCTCTTGTTGTTCAGGGCTGAGCTGCCGGTGGGTGGTGCTGGCCGAATGAATAATCAAGCTGCGGGTGTCGCCTAAGTTCGCGACATGGCTAAAGATTTCAAGGCTATCAACCAGTTTCACACAGGCATCATAGCCGCCTTTGACCGCGATGGTGAACAAGGCACCGGCACCTTTGGGACAGATTTTTGGGACCAAATCCGCATATGGGGATCCGGGCAGGCCAGCATATGTCACATAGTCAACGCGCGGATCATCGTTGAGCCATTGCGCCAGCTTCTGCGCGTTTTCAACATGGCGCTCCATCCGCAAAGACAGGGTTTCAATCCCCATCAATGTGTAGTGCGCAGCTTGCGGGTTCATGGTCATACCCAGATCACGCAGCCCAATCGCAATTGAGTGGAAGGTAAAGGCCATCGGCCCCAAAGCTTCGGCAAAGGTGAGCCCGTGATAGGCGGGTTCCGGTTGGCTGAGTGAGGGGAATTTGTCGTTGGCCATCCAGTCGAATTTACCCGAATCCACAACGCACCCACCTGTGACCGTCCCATTGCCAGTCAGGTATTTGGTGGTCGAATGCACGACCAATGTTGCCCCATGCGCGATGGGGTTGCACAGATAAGGGGTCGCTGTGGTGTTATCTACGATTAGGGGAATGCCCGCGGCGTCTGAAATGGCAGATATCGCATCAAGATCACTGATATGGCCACCAGGGTTTGCAATCGCTTCGCAAAATACCGCACGCGTGTCGTCGTCAATCGCCGCAGCCACAGCGTCGTGATCATCAAAATCGACAAATTTTGCGGACCAACCGAAGCGTTTGATCGTCTGGCTGAACTGGGTGATCGTCCCGCCGTAAAGACGGCTAGAGGCGACAACATTGCGCCCCGGTCCCATCAAAGGAAACAACGCCATGATCTGGGCCGCGTGACCGGACGAGCAACAAACAGCGCCTGCGCCACCTTCGAGGGCTGCAATACGTGTTTGCAACGCGGCCACCGTCGGGTTGGTCAGACGGGAATAGATATAGCCGACCTCTTCGAGGTTAAACAATTTCGCCGCATGATCCGCATCACGAAATACATAGGCCGTTGTTTGGTAGATCGGCACCTGACGCGCGCCTGTTGCCGGATCAGGCTCTGCGCCTGCGTGGATTTGGAGCGTGTCGAACCCCAGTTGTTGACCGTCAGTCATGTCTCTCTCCCTTTGATAACGCGCTGCGTTTTGTGTAGGCAGACATTACCCGCCCAGCGGGTCGCGTCAATCACAGGAGCCACCAGATGCCAGTCCCCTTTCATTTTGCATTTCACGTCACTGATCTTGATGTGGCGCGGGATTTTTATACCGGGGCACTTGGCGCGGTTGAGGGGCGGTCGGCCCCAACTTGGGTTGATTTCGATTTTTTCGGGCACCAATTGAGCCTGCATATCGGGGAGCCATTCCCAAACGCGCCGACTGGTAAAGTCGGGGACCAAATGGTGCCGATGCCGCATTTTGGGGTGGTGCTGCCGCTTGAGGCCTGGAATGCACTGGCCGAACGGCTTGAGGCGCGCAAAACAGATTTCATCATCGCACCATCTGTTCGGTTCCAAGGAGAGCCGGGCGAGCAATGGACAATGTTCTTCCGCGACCCATCCGGCAATCCGATTGAGGTTAAGGGATTTTCCGAGAGTAGTGGCGTGTTCGCGAACGGGTAAATATTAGCCACTCATAGACCAAACGTTGCCTACTTAACATGTTTGGAACCAAACAGTTTTGTGTCGGGCCTAGTCGTGTTATTGAAGCGAGTAGTTAGCAGAATGAGGCCAATATGGCATTCCAAGATGATATCAACGATTATACGCTCGGTGCGACGGGTACGATCACGGTCGGCAGTGAGACAGTTTCGTATGAAGTGACCAACGGCGCGAATGGTCTTAATGATTCCAATCATGGCAATAACTCCGCCCAGGTTTACGCAAATAGCTCGGGAACCAGAGATGGGGTGGAAGTCACATTCTCTCAACCGATTGTGGGCGCATCAGTCTTGTTTCAGGGTAGTGATGCAACGGAATCGTATTTTATTCTCGTCGATGGTGTTATCGTCGATTTGGAAGTTCTGATCGCGAATGGCGACGCGACGCTTGTGAATGTTGGCACTGGGCCAGACCATATTATTAATGACGGCACTGGCGCAGCGACCGCCGGTACAGTGTCTGGCGGAGGCACCTATACTGGTGGTGGTATTGGTCAGATCACATTTAATATCCCGGTTACGTCTATTGGTGTGATCGGTGATCAGGGACCAAGTTCGGGAAACTATGACGGTATCGAGATTGGCGTGGATGACGCGACGTTGAACGTTGTTTGCTATACAAACGGTACGCTGATTGCCACGGATCAGGGCTCGCGGCCCGTCGAATTGTTGCAAGTGGGTGATATGGTTCAAACTTTTGGCGGAGAGTATAAACCCATCCGTTGGATTGGTATCCGGCATTTTTGCAAGGCCAGTCTAACGTCATGTGACAATTTGCAACCTGTTCGGATAACTGCGGGTGCTTTAGGGCGCGGTCTGCCTGAACGTGACTTGCTTGTGTCGCGACAGCACCGCATTTTGGCGTCTTCCAAGGTGGCCGAGCGTATGTTTGGCAAACGAAATGTGTTGATTTCTGCTATCAAGCTAACGGCACTTCCCGGTATTTACGTTGATGATAGCGTTACCGAAGTCACATATGTTCACATGCTTTTTGATGCACATGAGGTGATTTTCGCGGAAGGAGCACCGAGTGAAAGCTTGCACCCCGGCGCCGAAGGTATCAAAGCGATTCCAGTCGCGGCCAGAGACGAAATTTTAACCATCTTCCCACAGCTCGAGGAAGGGGGGGCAGAAACTATGTATTTGGTTCCTTCGGGTAAGGCCCAAAAACAGTTTGTCACGCGCCATGTCAAAAATGACAAAGACCTCTTGGAACTTTTTCAATCTCATACGCGCTAGTCTATTCTGAGTGCGGGACATTTTTTCCAGTGTTATCTATCGCGTTTTAGGCATGTGCTATTGATGTTAGCGCATCCAAAATCCTGCGGATTTGATCTTGTTGCGCAGCGCTTTTTCGTGACGCGGCAGATTGTTTTGGTCGAACAACGCCCGCACCTTGTGACCGCGCCCTTGAAAGATCATCCGTTTGAATGGGTCGTATTGTTTGAGCACCTTCTTAATTTTGTTCGGTGCCGCGACGGTTTCAAGTGCTTTGATCGCCGCGTCGCTTTCGCGGGCGTAAAACAGCGACAGCACCCGGTAATGGCAACTGACGTTACCATCAAGCCCATCCAGCGCTGGGCCGGGCCGCCCGCCGTCAAAGGAATGGATCACCAGCGGGAGCACGATTTGATCCAGCCAAGGGTCAAGCGGTTGAATCACCAACTCTGTCGGGGGATCGTCACGTACGGATAGGGCAAAATCTGTAAAGCGTTCTCCAAAGGAAACCGGATCGGCGCCGTAAAACCACCCTGCATTGAAATAGAGGTAGCGTTCCCAGAATTCATCTGGTTTTGACAGGTCCAGACTGCTTTCAAAATCCAGATCGAACCGGTCATAAAGCGATTTCCAGATGGCGGTGTAGCCGGGCCAATAAAGCTCTTCTACGGGCCAGGTTCCGGTACGTTTCATGGATGCGGACGGACGCGTGAAATCAAAGGGCAGGGTGGTGATTTCGTCTGTGATGATCGTGTCGCTGTCAAAAAAGACAAAAGGTTCGCCAGCAGGTAATGCGGCCAAACATTCGATTTTATTGCCATGGGGGTAGCTGCTGCCGAAATGACGGGATTCAAATGGTTGGATCACGGCTCCCATCGCAATAAGCGCGTCTTTGACGTCGCCCGGCATCCGCGGATCATTGTCCCAGCGCGGGCCGGGCTGCGGTTCCGCGACAATTAGCTTGCCCGTAAATGTCGGTGAGAAATGGCGCAAGGAGGCCGCAAATAATAGCGCTTCATAAGCGAGCCGCCCAGACTGCCCAATAATCACGATGTTAAACTGCGCGTCACTGTCGTGATGGGGGGCCATGGGTGATTTGCTTTCCGGTCTGTACTGGTCAGCTATCTACACCTTTCGCCTTGTGCGAAGCAACTATCGCGCAAACGGTGTGCGGCCCCGTTGTGATACGGGACCGCGTTGTTTTAGAATTTAAGTGACGCTGTTAGGCTAATCGTGCGACCCGGTTCCGTCAGGGCAACCACGTTAGATGAAATATCAAGCCCATCGGAGCTGCGCGACGCATATGTGGCATCAAACAGGTTTTGGACGTCAAGGCGCACAGTCAGATTGTCCATCGCAGCTGGGTTATAGCTGGCATAGACATTTACGACCTCATAGGCAGGCAGTTCTTCGGCGGTGTCTTTGTTGACAAGCGCAATTTGTGCTGTGCCTCCGAGCGTTAATGCGTCTGTGACATCATATGCGGCTTCCAATCCGAAAATATGCCCGACTGGTCGCCCCAAGTAATAGGCGGTTGTTGCAATCGTTTCATCGTCCACCTGTACGTCTGCATAGGTGTAGTTCAGCGTGGCAAAGCCCCAGCCCGCTTGGTAGCTGACGGACCCGTTGAACCCGCGCGATGTAAGATCGTTCGTTGCGCCACGGTCCCCAGAAGAAGGCAATACCGCGTTGATATCGCTAATTTCGGTGTTGAACAGGGCCGCTTTTGCAGCCCATGGGCCGTTCTCGTAGCGCACCCCAATGCGAGCCGCATTTGCGCGTGACGCAGTAAGCCCGTCATAGGTCCAATCTGTCCCATAGTTAACAAGCGCAGCTTCGCCGAGCTCGTACCCGCCCCAACTTGAGGCGACTCCGGCATTCAGCGTCCAGTTGCTGTTGACGACATAATCAACCGATCCATTGACGCTTGCGCCATCGTCTTCGAAGGTTGATCCGTCCGCTGCGTCAAAGGATGCGAAATCGTAGCGCATACCGTAAGACGCAGACAGGCGATTGGTAAAGTCTTGGCGTGCTTGAACAAACAATCCGATATTTGACAATTCTTCGCTGCCGCTCGAAATGCGTGGATCGACGGTGTTGTCATAGCCTTCGGCTGTTTCGTGAAAAAAGTCGAGCCCGGCAGTGATGGTTCCGTTGTTCAGTTGGAATTCGTTTTTGGCAACGCCGCTCAGGCTGGTGTTGACGCCATAAAGCGACCCAACATCCATGGCTTGCTCGTTATAGCTCAGCTGAAGATAGGGTGAAAACACTCCTGACGGGCTCTCGTCTTCATATGTCAGCGTATAGGATGTGCGCTGCGAAAGGGCTTCGTAAAGTTCAGAATCGCGGCCAATGACCTCGGCGAAATCGGGGCGGATGAACCCACTTTGTGACGCGCGCAAACCGTCGTCGGTGGTTTCTGACGCAGAGAAGCTCAGGCGTTTTCCGTCTTCAGTCGTATAGGCGAGCTTTGCCATAAAGTCAGTCAAGTCGGCACCTGTCCCAAGGATAGTGTCGCCATCGCCGTCTTCATAATCGTCACCACTGGCACGTGTTCCGCTGACAAGATATTCAAATCCGCCTTGCTGACCAAAAAGCGTCAGCGTGTTGCGGAACCCCAGCCCATTGTCACCGTAGGTTAGTGTGTTCATGCCGCCAAAGGGATCATCACCGTCCAATAGGTCGCGCGCGTCCTTGGTTGTATAGTTGATTGAGCCTGCAAGGGCATTGGGGCCTTGGTCGGCGGGCGCAAGACCTGCACTGACCTCTACCGATTGCAGCAGGGCAGGGTCAATCAGCACGTTGCCTGTATGGTGGAATGCGGATTTGTTTTGCCGCGCGCCATCGATAGTTATGGAAAGCAGGCTTTCTTCGATCCCGTTGACGAACACCTTTTGGGCAATGGCCGCGCCGCCGCTGGCTGTAACTGACGATTCACCGGCAAAGACATCGGCAATCGTTGCCGCATTGCGGTCTGTGATTTCTTCTGCCGTAATCTGGTCGTTCCCGAGCGTCGCTTGGGCCTCAAGCGATTCAATGCGAAGCGTGTCCAAATTGGTAATGGTGGCGTCTTGCGCATAGCCGACAGAGGCAGCCGTGCACATTAGGAGAGAAAGCGCTGTGCGCCGTGGTGCGATGGTCATTTTGTAATCCTTGGCAAGTATTAGTTGCTTGCTAAGGTCACGTGACACATTTGGCTTGCTGATGCGTCGGTGCATCTGCCCGCGCGTCCGCATTGTAAAGTGGTCGCAGCCCCAAAAGGCGACGATGTGGCACAACAGCTACATGACTGATTCAAATGTCTTGCGCAGCGCGACATCCAGATCGTTCATCGTCACGGGCAAACCGAGATCAACAAGGCTTGTCACGCCGTGATCCCTGATCCCGCAGGGGACGATGCCTCTAAAGTGGCTAAGATCCGGGTCAACATTAATCGACATCCCGTGAAATGACACCCATTTGCGCAGTCGAATACCAAGAGCTGCGATTTTGTCTTCGCGCATGGTGCCGTCGATATGGCGCGGCTTTTCGGGGCGTTCAACCCAGACGCCAACCCGGCCCTCGCGGATTTCGCCCGTGATGCTGAAAGTGTCCAGTGTCGCGATTACCCAGTTTTCAAGGTCCTTGACAAATTGGCGCACATCGCGCCCGCGCTTTGTTACGTCCAGCATGACATAAACAACCCGCTGCCCCGGCCCGTGATAGGTGTATTCACCGCCGCGCCGGGCTTCAAACACAGGAAACCGATTTGGATCAATAAGATCTTCAGCTTTCGCCGACGTGCCCGCCGTATAAAGTGGCGGGTGCTCTAACAGCCAAATACATTCTTCCGCCTCACCGCGCGCAATCGCACCCACCCGATTTTCCATGAAATCCAGCGCCGCTTCATAGTCGGTTAGCCCGTCAGATATGATCCACTCAACCATCGTGTCTTGTCCCCTGTCCTGCCTGATATGGTGGCCATGGAAGAAAATGTCACCCCCGGTTTGGGATGGTAGTGGAATGTGACGTTTTGCACTTGGCAAGCGGGGAACGCTGCACTAGAAGCGCCCCAGCTAATGACTTGCGGTCGTGGCGGAATTGGTAGACGCGCAGCGTTGAGGTCGCTGTGAGGTAACACTCGTGGGGGTTCGAGTCCCCCCGACCGCACCAGTTTGTCACGCGGTGACAACGTATAGATGACAAACCCCTTTATTAATTGAATTTCTTGATGGAGCCTTGGCTTTTGTCCTTGCCTGCCAGTCATGAAACGACAAACAATTACGAATAATTCACGAAGGATTCGTAATTGGCCAGCATTCGAAAATTGCCCAGTGGACGCTGGCAGGCACAGGTGATGCGCGTAGGTGTGCGAAAGTCTAAGTCATTCGTTTCTAAGTTGGAGGCGAAAGATTGGGCGGCGCGCGAAGAATATCTCATTTCTGACTGCAGGCCGAAAGGCGCAACCGTGACGCTGGGTGAGGCATTTAATCGCTATGCCAGCGAAGTGTCACCCAAGAAGCGTGGCGAGCGCTGGGAGGTTGTGCGTTTGCGCAAGCTACGCAAGGATGCATTCGCTTCAATCTTAATGGCTGATCTAACGCCGTCTGATTTCGCAACTTGGCGTGACCAGCGCTTAGGTGAAGTTTCACCCGGAACGGTCAAGCGAGAAATGGAATTGGTGTCCGGCGTTCTTGCAATCTCCCGCCAGGAATGGGGCTATCTCGTTAGTAACCCGATGGCTGAGGTTCGGCGTCCGGCCAAGCCTGCACCGCGTAATCGCTTGGTGTCCGACCGAGAACTTGAAGCGTTGGCAATTTCAGCGGGTGGCGACCTCTCCAATGCAACGGCGCGGGCGTTTCATGCATTTCTTTTTGCGATCGAAACTGCAATGCGGTCGGGAGAGATATTAGAGTTAACATGGGCGCATGTGGATATTGAAAGTCGCGTTGCGCATTTGCCGATGACGAAGAACGGGACATCGCGAGACGTACCTTTGTCAAGTGAGGCGGTGCGGTTGTTAGGGATGCTGCCTCACGCGGATCCTATATTCGATCTGGACGCAACGTCGCGTGATGCCCTATGGCGCAAGCTGCGTGATCGGGCAGGCGTCGTCGGTCTGACATTTCATGACGCGCGTCATTCAGCAATTACAAAGCTGGCACGCAGGCTGGATGTGTTGGACTTAGCGCGAATGGTTGGTCATAAGAATGTTGCTCAGTTAATGACCTATTACAACGAGTCTGCAGCGTCTATTGCGCAGCGTTTAGGGTAATTTTTTAATGCGAAACCAATGATCTGAGGCACTTTTCTCACCTAATATCGGAAGGTTTATCGCGACTAGTTGGGCGGAGAGCGGGCTTTTGCTGCACCAGCAAAGGCATTCTGTCAAAGACATTAAAGCGGCTATTCACGGCTCAAGCTCACCCCCCCATGCTGCAGCAGGCATCAAGGTCGCAAATGAGCAGTTCGTTTCATCATGTTATGAAACAGGGCGTGAAGATCGCGGTACAGCTGGACCATATTGCGCAGGCCGAATGTAGACGGCCGCAGCTGGGGCGCTCAACTCGCTTTAGATGCAGGACGTTGTTTGGACCGAAAAATAAGGGGTCGAAGATGCACCCTCCTGACACCTGCGACCGGACCTAACGTATACTCGTTCGTCCGGCTTCACGGATGCTAGGTGAATGGTTCTTATTTACCGGACATTACCATCCGCAGGGTGCGGATATGTGCGACCGATCCGTGCGGTCATTAATGTCCGGTGCTCGCACGTTGAAATTCAAGTATTTCAGTGCGATATACTGAGACAGCGAAAGGGCACTGTCATGTCAGATAAAACAGAAGATACTAAAGATGAAAAGGTCGTGCAACTCCGCCCGACAAAATCGAAGGCCGGGATGTCGTCGGAGCGCAAGTGGGGAAAGAAGGTCATTGATCTCGGGTTCTGCATTGTCCCTTCCTTACTGCTACGCGCTCAGCAACGATTGGGCCTCAACCCGACGCAACTTGCCGTACTTATGCAGCTTTGCGATTTCTGGTGGGATGACGCTCGAAAGCCGCACCCCAGTGTAAAGAGGTTGGCTGAACGGCTTAGCCTCAGTGAGCGGCAAGTGCGTCGCTACATCGCGGAACTTGAGCAGGCAGGGTATGTGCAGAGGATCGAACGCCGCGCAGCGCACGGTGGCAAGCAGACAAACATCTACGATTTGTCGGGTTTGGTTAAAAGGTTGAAGGAACTGGAACCTGAATTCAGCAGCGTCGAAGCCGACGCAAAGGAAGAACGCAACGCTGTCTCTAAGCGCGGTTACAAGCGGAGTTCAATGAAAGTTTCAGGTAGCAACAAAGAGGAATGACCCCCTAAAAATGCTGAGCCCCGGGCGCATACCTAGGGCAGAGGCGGGTCCGGGGCGAACACGGGTGATATGCAGGTTATGGACATAGATGTCAAGGGGTATGCCTATAGTGCGGACGCTCTGAATGAACTCGAAGCAACGCTTTCGGCGGATCGGTTTGCTACCTATCTTGGTGCAGCAGGTGGTGACCGTGAGCAAGCAGCACGCCTGTATACTTGGAACACAGCGGTGAGTGCAGGTTTTTACGGGCCGTTGCAAGCTCTTGAAGTAGCTGTACGAAACTCGATGCACGCACAACTATCTGTCGCTTATGGTGCAGCGTGGTATGACAACGCCGTGACCGGGTTGGACAACGGCGCGAACAAAAGGATTGCGCAAGCGAAAGGCGAACTTCAAAGGAGTCGCTACCCAGTCGATCCGCCGCATGTAATTGCTGGCCTTTCCCTTGGGTTTTGGGTTTCTATGTTGGGTCGTGGAGGTCACATGGATGCTGCAAGAAGCCGCCGAGCAAACTATGAGATGACGCTCTGGAGGCCTGCACTTCGCCGTGCATTCCCTCATGCAAAAAGCTTGAACCGGACAGGAGCACACACCCCACTCGACTATTTGCGCACATTTAGGAACAGGATCGCGCACCATGAGCCAATCTTTCAGCGCCATCTGCAACAGGATTATCAGAATATCCTAGATGTCATGGGCTGGGTTTGCCCACACAAGAAGGCATGGATGGAGGCGCATTGTCGTGTGCCTGAACTTCTGATTCTGCCGTCAAACGATCCGAGTGTAAGGTTCTGACGAAAGCGCCTGCGTAACGTCAGTTGCAGCCCGTTCATGCTGACATCGCCAATTTCGGGGAAAATGCTGCAAGATTCACGAATAGCTTGTGTGGGTGGCTCCTGCATAGCAAGACATTTTTGATCCGATTTGTGCATTTGTCAGAAGCAGTCATGTGTCCGGCCTGTTTGCGCGGTTTTGACCGCTGGCCCTGATGGGTTCCGCAAACCAAGTCCCTATCAGCTTATCGGGCTATAATGCCCGCGCCATTCGGCGGGGTGTCTTGGTTTTGGCGGCAGACTTATGCACCATCATCTCGCGGGTCTTGCTAACTCATTGTTCCTTTCCTCTCAGGCAGTGTGCGGCGTGTAAGGCTGGTTGCGGGTCAGAACGGCCCAGACGATCCGGCAGTCTTGTTGGCCAAGGCAACAGTCGCGACGCGGGCTGGTTTGCGTTCCAGCAATGACGTCAGCCATTTACTTGCCCGTTCCGGGTGCGATCTCGTCTGTCGGACAAGCGATGTCATACCGACGACGAGCAATGATCGTATGTATTGATCACCCATTTTAGTAATGCGCCCGAGTTTTTCTTTGCCACCGCTGGATTTGTTCGCTGGCGTCAGACCCAGCCAAGCAGCAAATTCCCGTCCATTCCTGAACTGATGTCCGTCACCAATGCTGGCAATAATTGCGGATGCTGTCACAGCGCCAACGCCCGGAATGGTCCGTAACAATCTCACCCGAGCGTCTTCCTTCGCAACCTGTTTGAGGCGGTCTTCGTACCAGCGGACCCGAGCATGCAGGGCGATAAGGTGTTCGCAGAGATTATGGATCACCTCGTTCACAATATCAGGCAGGTCCAATACTTCTCCAGCCAAGATATTCTCGGCAAAATCGATGATCCGTGCGAGCCCTTTCGGGATGAACACACCAAATTCGGCGACCATTCCGCGCAGGCCATTGATGAGTTGGGTGCGCTGGCGAAGCAAGAGGCTATGCCCTCGGTGGACCGACAGCAGGGACTGCTGTTCAACCGTCTTGATCGCAACAAACCGCATCGTAGGACGCGTGACAGCATCACATATGGCCTCAGCATCAATCGCGTCAGACTTGCCCCGCTTCACGTATGGTTTGACATACATCGGGGGAATTAATCGAACGTCATGACCAAACTTCGTCAGCTCGCGCGCCCAATGATGAGCACTGCTGCAAGCCTCCATACCAATCAGACACGGATCAAGCTTGGAGAAAAACGGTAACAATTGCGCCCGTCGCAAAGGTCGATTGAAGGCGACCTCATCGTCTTGGGTTATCCCGTGAACTTGGAAAACGTTCTTGGCCAGATCAAGGCCGATTGTGGTAACTTGCATTGGGTGGCTCCTCCTATAAGCAGATATGGACATCTGCAGTATGGCGCATTGCGACGCCGATTGGAGCAGGAGCCATCCACCCCATCAGGTTCGACGGGTCGCAGCGCAGCTGCGCCGGAAGCGTCTGTCCTTCGTAAAATTCGATTTTCGTTACCCGGCTCTACAATGTTGAACATAAGTCCGCGAACCTCGAATTAGAATATTGTCGGTCTTGCAGTCGTAGCTAAAGTATGGTCCGATGGTCCGCACTGCAACATTGACGAGGGTCAAGCCCGATCGACGTGACCCAATGCCGAACGATACGGGCATAAGGTCCGGAACGAGCCCTGATTGACCGATGCTGCATAGAAGATGCAGGTCTGCTCTAATGCGAATTTGGGCTAAGGCGATATGCAAGCAAAGATCTAAATTGTTTCATTAACTATTCTACTAACCACCCTATAAGGGGTCAAAGCATGTTCTATTGATGACGTGGCTCGCCTCACCCCCCCACCAAGGCTCAATCCGAATTTAAACACCGAAGTTCCGGCTCCAATTGCAGCTCCGACCACCGGCATTTCAAAATTTGTCCCAATTAACGCTCCAAGCCCACTAGTCATGAGGAGATTTGCCGAGTTGAACTCAAAGGAAAAATTGTACGATACATCGCTTAGCGAGAATGAAATTTTTGATTCTCTGCCAACCTTGACAACATCAGCACATTTTTGATCAATTTCGGACACCGCACGCCGAAACTCAAAATCGGTATCTTGTGAGTTAACAACTCTAGAAAAGAGGCCATCGATTTCAAATCTCAGACTATCTATTTCTTCTTTCCTGCGCTGACGAAATTCCAGTAAATCTTGAAGTGGAACATCTTCGCACGGCACGGGAAGCGCTCGGCAGAGTTTTGCAACAGCTCCTCGCCCAGATTGCAATGAGTCACTGGGTTGAATGTCAAGACCACCTTCTCCATGCGAAACAACCCAAGCACCTGGGTCGGTTTCTTCTTCCCGCTCAAAACAGCTTTGATAAGTCTCAGTTATGTAGTCAGAAAGGCCTGGCCAAGGTTCCGGCTTGATCCAAGACGCGGGATCAACACTGTAGACGCCACACTCGACCAAAAACTTCTCATCAGTAGTTACAATTCCCGGAACAAAACGGAGTTCTGGCCGCCAAACGAAATCCCAATAGAGAATAGCACGCCTTAATTCACCTGGGTCCGGCAATGCGACTACATCATTCGCAAATCGGGCACCACCTTCTAGGTATTCGCAGCGACCATTGTACGGAGGTATATTTGGAAGAGTGCCAGCAGGTAGGCTCGCAAGTTCCAAAAATGCACCATCGCCCTGTATACCGACAGGATAAGTCAGAATTAGACCTCTTTTTTCCAATGGAGCCCTCCATCCTCATTAGACTATGATAGTACCATAGCTTGCAGAGTTGCTTAGCTCTGGCAAGTGTCAAACATTGCGGCCATCGAGGCAGACGCAGCGAAAGCGCACTTTGTTCCGCGAACTGTGAGTTCGCTGCCTCCATGATTGCAGGACTGCAGCGAATGTCGGCAATGTGGGCTTCGACCGCAGCATCTCGAAGGTAGGGCAAATGTCAGCTAATGGGATGTACCGGCTGCTTCACCCAGCAGGTTAGGCTGAGCCTAGTTCACCTGCATATAGGAGAAGTAGCATGGCGAAGACTGAATTTGATGAATTGATGTCGAAGCAGTTGACGGCTAGGTTGGACATCAATCTTCAAATTTTTCCAATATCAATGATGTCACCTAGTGCTTGTCACACAGTTCCGCACAGCAGACATCGGCCCCACCGAAATGCTGCGCCGTGCCCCATAGTCCGCTTTGGGGAACCTGGTTCGCTCGTTTCTTGGGATGCCTAATGTCGGCTTAGGGCCGTAATTTCATGAGGTGATAAAGGTTAGGCCGTCCCAACGCGAACCATGCGAACACCGCATTGGTGCCTGACATCGAGTTCACCGGAGTCGATCCGGCGTGTGACCGTTCGCTCACTACGCCCGATGTGATTGGCGTATTCTTTTACGGTAACCCATTCTGGTCGCGGTGTAATCAAGGCGGCGTCAAGGCGTTGATGCAGGCGTCGAATTTCATCGGTTAGATTTTCCAAGATCACCACATCAACGGCGATTAACGTTTGCGTCATCTAATTTTTTCCCTGCTGGCGGCGCATGCGTCGGATGCAGCGGTTCATGATGCGTTGGCGTTCGGCCACCAATTCATCGAGGCTTTGTTTGCGGCGGTTGATCCGCCCGTGAAGCTGGGCCAGGCGGCGCAGTTCGATCATGTTTGCAAAATGCAGCCATGCTGCGCGTAGGCCGAACGGTTCATCGGCTTGTTGGCTGTTGTGGCCTATGGCAGGTGGCGTTTGTGTAGCGAGGGGCGCTGTACAAGGATCAAGTTGTTGCATCGTCACTTGTCCGCTGTGGCGCTGGCTGCGAGCATCGCGAGCAGATCCGTTGCAAGTTGGCGCTCTGCGTGGTCGCGGCTGTGCGTCAGGATTGTTTTGCAGGCGCGTCGGATGCGCGCATCTGAATGAATTTCTATGTCAGCGAGAATGCCGCGCGCCCAGCCCAGGCGCGTGTCTGCGTGCGATGTGTGCGTGGTGCGGGCAGGGCGGTTTGCAGCGTTCATAGTTAGGCCGCAGCTGTCGTCATACGGCTGACGGCCTTGACCCATTGGCGTCCGGCTTCGGCGATGGTTGCGCCTGATGCGCTGACGCCTATCAAAGATAACTGTACTTCGAGCGGCCCCCATTGCGACGTGGGTTCGATCAGCGTTCCGCCGTGTGTAACGACGGCTTTACGAATTTCTGTTTCCGCGTCGCAGCCATCAAGATTGTCGATGCTTTCAGCCACGCAGCATTGGAAGTGCTGGATCATGGCTGCGATGTCTATGCCGAGTTGCGCGGCAAGCGGATAGTTTGGCGTTGGGGTAAGCCCTATCATTGTTCAAATTCCTTATGTTGTTGGGCTGGACGGTTGCGCGATGTTCATCACCTGCAGGCGGTGCTGATGGACGGTCTGACCGCGATCCGCTTTTAGAGCCGCCCAAGCGAGCGTGCGCAGGCTGCGGGTGTGAAACCATTGCGGGTTTGCGGCAATGTCAAAGGGATTGGTCGCGTGGCTTACGTCGATGGATCTTACGTTTCGGTTTTGCATTCTTGTTACTCCATCACGATATGATGGCTTGCAACTGAATGGAAAATATATCCATTGTCAATTAATTAATGGAATATATTTCCACTATCATGTGGTGTATGCGCAAGTAATCGCCGCTACCTAGCGGAGCTACTCTATGATTGGAAGTTATTCATGGTTGCAAAATACCCCACCAGTGATTGGTTGTTGCTTAGATTTTGCAGCATAACTGGAGTGTCGGTCGATCGAGCTTACAGATGGCTGGTTGCGTTGAACTTACGCAAATCTTCAGCAAAACCTTCTGGTAAACCTAGAAGGCGTCCGCGATAAATGTAGTCCATCGTAACGCCCCACTGCTCTGATATTTGAAATGCAGCTTCGGCAAGCAAGGGCTTTTCGCCCTTGATGATCTTGGAATAACTAGATGGATCGACGCCGAATGACTTGGCGAATTCACCTTTCGGAAGGTGGAGTACGGTGCGTATTGTTTCCAGTCGGTGTCCGACGCCTTCGAGATCAATCTTCATCCCTGAAACATATCGATACTGGAAGAAATGTCTATCGAAGTAATTTCCATTGTTGACAAATGGAAGTAATTTCCAGAACTGTCGCAATCATGCAGATGATTAGTAGTACCAAAGACCTGATCGATATGTGGCCGTCGCGGCGCACCTTGGCGAATGAAGTTGGGGTGAGCGCTGATCGCGTCCATAAATGGGCGTTGAGCAATGCGATACCTGCTGGATTTCATGCGCAAGTTATCGAGTGCGGAGCTGCGCGGGGGTTCCCCGTGGACGCGGATTTGATTGTAAAGTTGCACGCGAGGCCGATGGTAAACGATTTTGCCAGTATTCCGGAGGATCCCCGATGATTGAGGGCGTTCACAAAGTAAATGACCGACGTTTTGTTTCATGCCGCCCTTATGAATCACGGGTCGTCGCTCACAAAGGAAACGAGGTTTCGAATGACTGACCTTTTGAAGCTCTCCCGCGCCCATATGAAATCCATCGTCGGTTGGTTTGGTTGCTACGACGCGGTTGCGGCAACGATCAACGCGCG
>NZ_QOCG01000020.1 GCF_003318235.1 Loktanella sp. D2R18
CGAAATGGGGCTTTCGTCCGGATTGCAGTCATCGAGGTCGGTCGCGGTCAATGTCCGGTTTGGGTTAAAAATGCTTGGTGTTTGACGTGGCCCATTGATCGAATCCAGAAAAAACGCCTGCAAAGGCAAATGGCGTGCGACCTTTCCACACAAATCATTGTGTTATGTTCGTAACCTAATTGGAACTTTGGCTCCGCCGCACAATATAGGTAAGTGATCTTTCTCAATCCGAAAAGCGTTTAACATGTCCCAACAACCTTTACGTATCGATATCATCTCAGACGTTATGTGCCCTTGGTGCATTATCGGCTATCGCCAATTGGCGCAGGCGCTAGAAGACACTGGGACCCCGCATGAAATCCACTGGCATCCGTTTGAGCTGAACCCCGATATGCCCGCCGAGGGGCAAAACATGCGTGAACATGTGGCCGAAAAATACGGATCGACCCCAGAAGAATCGGCCCAGTCGCGGGTGCAGTTGAAACAATTGGGCGATGAACTTGGCTTTGCATTCGCGTTTTCCGATGACAAACGGATGCACAACACTTTTGCCACCCATCAACTGTTGCATTGGGCGGGTGAGCAGGGCCGCAAGCACGGTTTGAAAATGGCACTGTTTTCGGCCCATTTCACCCACCATCGTGATCTGTCAGATACCAACGTGTTGGCTGATATCGCCGGCGAGAGTGGGTTTGAACGGGATGAGGCACTTGCCGTGCTAGAGGACGGCCGTTTCGCAAATGCAGTGCGCGAACAGGAACAATTCTGGATGCAGCAAGGCATTCGCGGTGTCCCAGCGGCAGTATTTAACAGAAAGCACCTCGTGACCGGCGCGCAAGGCGTCGAGAACTACACGCATATATTGGGACAGTTAAAGGGCGCGTAATACGGCCATGTAGCGGGCGGGAGTTCCCCCGCCCAAGTGTTTAATTTAGCAAACCTGCATGCACCATCGCGGCGCGCAGTTTTTCTTTGGTTCCATCCGTCAGAGCGGTAAGTGGCGAACGCACGTCTTCACTGCAAAGCCCCAGCAAAGACATGCCGTATTTCGCGCCTGCAACGCCGGGTTCGGTAAAGACGGCTTCGTGTAGTGGCATCAGCCGATCCAATTGGGTCAGTGCGGTGGCATAGTCGCCCGCCAATGTGCTGGCTTGGAATTCGGCACACAGCTTGGGTGCGATATTGGCCGTGACCGAAATGCAGCCTAGTCCGCCATGGGCGTTAAAGCCCAGTGCGGTTGCGTCTTCGCCAGACAGCTGCAAGAAATCTGTGCCACAAGTCATACGTTGGGCCGGCACGCGTGACAAATCGCCAGTGGCGTCTTTGACGCCGACAATCATGTCCAGTTTGGCCAGCTTGCCCATCGTTTCAGGTGTCATATCCACAACTGAACGACCCGGGATATTATATATGATAATCGGCAGTCCCACGGCAGCGGCGTCGCTAAAATGCGCGATCAGACCAGCTTGGGTCGGCTTGTTATAATAAGGCGTGACAACAAGGGCCGCATCCGCGCCCGCAGCTTTAGCAGCTTCGACAAGACGCACGGTTTCGACTGTGTTGTTGGACCCAGCGCCGGCGATCACGGGGATGCGACCGGCGGCTTCTTTGACGACGGCGGCAACAACGGCATCATGTTCCGAGTGTGTCAGCGTTGGGCTTTCGCCAGTTGTACCGACGGGGACCAAACCGTTTGAGCCCTGCTCAATATGCCAATTGACGAGCTTCTTGAGCGCATCAATGTCCACTTGGCCGTTGTTAAACGGCGTGACGAGGGCGGGGAGTGACCCTTTGAACATAACGCGCTTCCTTGTATGTGAGGGCTGAATCGCCCGTATAAAATCGCGCGGACACTAGACGGGTTTGTGCCGATTGCCAAGTTTGTGAGTTGTTATTGCGGCTACCTACGTTAGTTTATTTTTTGAACAAGCAATACGGTGGTTTTGATGCGATATTTATCTTTAGCACTTGCATTCTCTTGCGCGGCCGTTCGCGTTGCCGCGCAAGAGGTTGATCCAACCGCTGTGGCTGCAATCGCGACAGCGGACGTCGATTGGGACGCCGCGCAGACATTGGCGGCGCAAGCAGATTTGGTGACCGTTGATGTCTTGGCTTGGTTGCGTTTGTTAGACGGCGAAGCGCCGTTTGCAGACTATGTGACCTTTGTTGTGGACCATCCTGATTGGCCCGGATTGGATCGCCTTCGCAAAGTCGCCGAGCCAATGATCCCGTCGGATCATCCTGCAGATACCGTGGTTGCATGGTTCGCAGAGGATGCCCCCCAAACGGGCGAAGGGGCGCAACGGCTAGCGGCGGCGTTTTTCGCAAACGGTGAAGATGAACGCGCCAACGAGACTTTACGCAAAGCTTGGCTGGAGTTAGGCCTGACGGATGACGGGCATGCGGCGCTGATTAACGCCTTCCCTGAACAACTGGCCCCTTACCACGCCGCGCGCGCAGATGCGATGTTGTGGCGCTCGCGGCGTGGTGATGCGAGGCGAATGTTGCCTTTGTTAGCGCCTGATCAACGCGCCGCTGTCGCCGCGCGGATCGGCTACATCGCGGGCACGCGGAACATGTTACCGCTCTATAATGAGGTGCCCGCCTCCCTGCGCGAAGATCCCGGTTTTGCATACGCCCGCTATAGCTGGCGTGCGCAGCGCGGGGATTGGACGGATGCTGTTGAGATGCTTGCCGATCGGTCCACCAGCCGCGCCGCCTTGGGCGAGCCGTTTCGGTGGGCTGGCTGGCGGCGGGTGCTTGCCCGATGGGAAATGCGCGAAGGGCGCGCCGATCAAGCCTATGCTTTGGCCTCTCGGCATTATTTAGATGAAGGTGCCACCTATTCGGATTTGGAATGGCTGTCCGGCTATATCGCGCTGACCTATCTGGGTGACCCTGCACGCGCATTGACCCATTTCGAAAATGCGGCCGATGCCGTTTCAACTCCGATTTCGATCAGCCGGATGCAATATTGGCAGGGGCGCACCCATGAGGTGATGGAGAATGCTGATTTAGCGGCGCTGGCTTATGGTGCTGCAGCCAATCATCAAACGGCGTTTTATGGATTATTGTCCGCTGAAAAACTTGGGCGTCCGCTTGACCCGATGCTCGCTGGAACCTCCGTCGATTGGGAAGGCGCGCCTGTCTTTGACCAACAGGTTGTAAAAGCCGCTTTTATCTTGCTTGCGGGGGGCGAACGTGGCGCGGCAGTGACGTTTTTTGCGCATCTTGGCAAGACTTTACCCCCAGAAGAATTGGCCCAGATTGGCGCTTATCTCGATCACCTTGACGAACAGTATTACACGCTGTTGCTGGGTAAGGTGGCGGTCACACGTGGGATCGTAATTCCAACGATCTACTACCCGATCCATGATCTTGCGCAGATGGACCTCCCTGTAGACCCCGTGCTGGCCTTGTCGATTGCACGGCGCGAAAGCGAATTTAACACGACTGTCGGCAGTCCGGTTGGCGCGTTAGGGCTAATGCAACTGATGCCCGGCACCGCCGAAGAAGTCGCGGGTGAACTTGGTCTGCCCTACGCACGGGCCAAAGTGATTAATGATTGGCGCTATAACGCGACGCTTGGCGCGCAGTATTTGGCGGGGCTACAAGAACAGTTTGGCCCGACGCCAGTGATGGTTGCAGCGGGTTATAACGCGGGCCCGGGGCGCCCACGCACATGGATGGAGGAACGTGGCGACCCGCGTTTGCTTGAAATGGATGTTATCGATTGGATCGAACACATCCCATTTCGCGAGACGCGGAATTACGTCATGCGCGTCACAGAAAGCCTGCCGATTTACGAGGCCCGATTGACGGGTGAGACAGGCCCAGTCGCCTTTACAGACCTACTAATTGGCAAAAAGCCGTTGTTGCGCCCGGTCGCCCGCCCCGAACAATTAGGCCTTTTGCCGGGCACGCCACAGGGTGAATAACCCAGCCCCAATAACAATCGCGCCACCCAAGGCGACATTCGGGCGGATGGTTTCACCCAAGACAAACACGCCAATCGCGCTTGCAAAGACAAGTTGCAAATAGGCGAAGGGCTGGACTGAACTTGCCTCTGCGACCTCGTAGGTTTTGATCAAGAGCCAATGCCCTACCGCGCCTGTGACACATAGGGCAGCCATCCAAGCCCAATCGTGGGTCAACATTGGCTCCCATGACCGTGCGCCGATAATGGTCATCAACACGGCCCCCGCTACACCGGTCCAAAAGAACGAGGTGGCGGTTTTATCTTTGCGCGCAGCAAAGCGTGTCAACAACCCGTAAAGCGCAAACATCAGCGCCCCGATGACTGGAATTATAGCGGCGGGCGCGAAAACACCGTAACCCGGTTGCAAAATGACCAAGACGCCGACGAACCCGATTGCAATGGCGGCCCAGCGTCGCCAACCGACCTGTTCGCCTAGAACCGGGCCAGATAGTGCGGCGATCAACAGCGGGTAGCTCGCAAAAATGGCATGGCTTTCGACCAGTCCCAACATCACAAACCCGGTGATCAGGATGCAAATTTCACTCGCAAGCAAAAGCCCGCGCGTGATCTGCAAGATCGGTTGTTTGGTTGCCGCTGCCGCTTTGATCGACCCGGTTTGCCGGGTTGCTATGGCGATAACGAAAGCCGCAAAAAACCAGTATCGGATCATGACGATCATCAGCACATTATATTGCCCAGCAAGATGGGTGGATATCCCGTCTTGGATCGCAAAAACAAAAGTGGTCGCGATCATTAACATAATCCCCAGGCGGGCGTTATTTTGCATCGGGCATCCTTGCCTGTGTCATATGACGTTTGCGACCAAAGCCGGGGGTGCGGGTCACATCGAACCCGGCTTGGGTCAGGCTTTGGCGGACATGACCCGCCGCGCTATAGGTTGCTGCGGTGCCGCCCGGCTGCGTGTGGTCGCCCACGGCCCGGAGTAGATCAGCTCCCCAAAGTTCTGGGTTTTTGGCAGGCGAAAACCCATCCAAAAACCATGCATCGGCGTTATCGCCCCACGCAGGGAGCGTTTGCCGCGCGTCTCCGATGATCACATGCAGCACTGGTCCGTCAGGCAATTGGATCGCACCCGCATCCGGTTTCCAATGTGCGAGCAGTTTGGCCGCATAGTCAGCGACTTCGGGAAAATGGGTGAGCGCAGCGCGCATGTCTTCAATCGCCATTGGAAAGGCCTCGAATGACGTGAAACTGATCTGGCCGGGACGCCCTGCTTGATCCCAAAGCGCCCAAGTGACCAACAGGTTCAACCCGGTGCCAAAGCCAAGTTCTGCGATCTGAAAATTACCCCCAAACCGCGCGGGCAGGTCATTGCCGTCCAAAAACACGTGCCGTGTTTCGGCCAGCCCGTTATCAAGCGAATAATATGGATCATCAAACTGTGTCGAGATCGGCACACGGCCGTCCCGCCAGTCGAGATCTGCTGTCTGGTTTGTCATTGCGTCATGCCTTAAAGCTTGGGCCATCTTTGGGCGGAAGGATCAAGAATGGCAACGGCTGATGTGACAGTCATGGGCGCGGGCGTGTTTGGGCTTTCGGTCGCGTATGCCTGCGCGCAGCGCGGTGCGCGTGTAAAGGTGATTGATCCAAACGGTGTCGCAGCTGGGTCAAGCGGCGGTGTCGTTGGCGCACTGGCCCCACATGTTCCTGAAAACTGGAATGAAAAGAAAGCGTTCCAATTCGACAGCCTGATTTACGCAGAACGGTTTTGGAATGAGGTATCCGCGCTCACCGCGGCCGATGTGGGCTATGCGCGCTCTGGCCGGTTGCAGCCATTGGCGGATGCGCGCGCGGTTGAATTGGCGCAGGACCGGGCCGTGACAGGTTCTGAACTTTGGGAAGGCAAAGCCTTGTGGGAGGTTATTGCGACCCCTGACAGCACATGGATGCCTCAATCGCCCAGCGGGTTTATCGTGCGTGATACGCTGTCGGCGCTGGTGCACCCACGCCGCGCGACGCGGGCGTTGGCGGATGCTGTGATTGCGCTGGGCGGGACGGTGGCAACATCGGGTGATGCTGTGGGCCAGATTGTTTGGGCAACAGGTCATGCGGGTGTGATGGAACTTGGTGGCGGCGGGGTCAAAGGGCAGGCAGCACTGCTTGCCTTTGACGCGAAACACCAGCCCCAACTTTTCGCAGATGCACTGCATATCATCCCTCATTGCGATGGCACTGTCGCAATTGGGTCAACAACGGAACGCGATTTTGATAATCCGTCCACGACCGACGACCAACTTGAAGATGTGCTGAGCCGCGCGCGCGTCGCTTTTCCGGTATTGCGCGATGCGCCTGTGATTGAGCGCTGGGCCGGGGTGCGTCCACGCAGTCGCAATCGTGCGCCTATCTTGGGGCATCATCCCAATCGGCCTGGTGAATTTGTGGCAAACGGGGGCTTTAAGATCGGGTTCGGTATGGCCCCAAAGGTTGGCCAAGTGATGGCCGATTTGGTGCTGGACGGACAGAATGTGATTCCAGTAGATTTTAGGCCGTAGGTGCCTATTTATTTAACCGATCCATAGATTTACGGTACAGTTCCTTGTTAAGTGTGATGAACTGTCGAATCAATCGCGCCATGAATCCGGAATCATTGCCGCGCAGATACACATACCCCGATAGCGCAGCAAACAGCGCGCCGACCGCATCCACGATCAAATCGCCCATCGTATCCATCAGGCCCGATTTTTGCATGTTGAGCCCAAAGACCTGATCCATCGTGAATTCGAACACTTCCCATGTGGCACCAACGGTCATGGCTACGCACAACGTCATAAACGCGATGGCGCCGGGTGGGGCGGCGAAACGATCGCCTTCGAATAACATAAAGACAAACAAGAACCCCATCAGCCCAAACCCAACTGCTGACCCGCCATGCAGCGCAATATCCCACCACCAGTAGCGTTCGTAGAAATCAAAGGCCTCGCCCATGAACACAGTGGCAAACGTAAAGAGCGTTGTCGCGACCAAGAACGGCAGGGGCAGGGTCAAGTGCAAACGTGACGCCAAAAACACAGGCGCTATAGCGAGGGTCAATGTACTGAATGCAACAAATGCAAGCGACCACCTTGCGGTGAACAAGGCGACGATCGCAGCAATAAAGAGCAGCCCCCATAGCACCAGTAGGACGCGATTTTGCTGGAGAACCTTATCTATGATCATCGCATAGCCTTTTCATATTCGGTGTTCATCCCCATCTATCATAACATGGGTACATCAAATAAGAGCCTTCGGGTCGCAAGTTATAATATCCGCAAGGCTAAAGGGCTGGACCGCAAGCGGGATCCAATGCGAATTGTTCAGGTTTTGAACGGGTTGGACGCTGATGTGATCGCGCTGCAAGAGGCCGATTTGCGGCTTGGCGCGCGCCCCAGTGCAATTGCGCGCAGTGTTATTGCCGCCGAAACAGATTTCGAAATTGTGCCCGTCGCGCGCAATGCGGTCAGCATTGGCTGGCACGGCAATGCGATATTAGTCCGTAAGGGTATGCATATTGGCAAAGTCACTCATATCGACCTGCCGGGGCTGGAACCGCGCGGGGCCGTCCGCGTTGATCTGCCCGCATTCAGTTTTGTCGCGGCCCATCTGGGGCTGATGCGGCGGCACCGTGTGCGGCAGTTGCACGCGATTGCCAAAGCATGTGACGGCGCTGACCGGGTGATTGTTGCAGGGGATTTCAACGAATGGTCCCCGCGCAAAGGGTTAGAGGCTTTAGGCGATTTCGCCATCCACGCCCCCGGCCACAGCTTCCACGCTGCAAGGCCCATCGCCGCACTTGACCGGATCGCAATGTCAAAAGGTTTGGAAATGCGCGACGCAGGCGTCGTTCAAGAAGGCCCCGCGCGCCATGCGTCAGATCATTTGCCGATTTGGGCGGATGTGGTTTAGCGGGAATAAGTGTCGCAAATGATCACTATGATCGGGTTTTGACAGTTTTTTGCTAAACTATGAGTATCGGCATTATGTATTTGATAAATATTAGGGAGATTCGATACGTGCCCAGTTTGAAACCTATTTACACTATGGTCATGTTCGCACCGCTTGTCATACCTACACTGGCACTATCTGAACCCGTGACGCTAGGGTATTGGGCCAGAGTCGAACTCCTTATGCTCGATAAAGAGAATGCTAGTTTCGAATGTACGGGCAACGATGTTCCTGCTCAAATAGAGGTTAATCAAGACACGCCTGTATTAATCTCCGCGAACTTTCCTACTTCCCTTCTAGGTCAGCCGGAAACGCCTAGTATCACAGTAAGACGTGGAGCCGAGGTTTTGCCAGAGCGCGTCGATAGAACGTTAACTGGGTTCAGAAACGATGATTGGAGCATGACGGTAACTGGAAAAATAAATTTTTGCGTCGGACCTGCGCGGCTTCAGGTGATGCAAGGAAATTTTGATGTTTCTGCGCATCTAGGGAAATATACGGGAGATATCCTTAGTACGGATACCGTGCGGCAAGGTTTGCATATTGAATATAAGGTTAACACTTCGGGCACAGAGTTAATACACGCTTTTTACGCGGACGGTGAAGATCACCCACCATATATGAATGCTCAATTTGTTGGTCCTGCCTCAGACGGGGAAGCACGAATTTTGGGGAGGTTTGACTTTGTCGAAGATCAATTATCGGTCAAATTCACAGGCCCAAGCGATCTTGAAGGTGTTACCCACCATACGAGCCTAAATGTTACGTTGATACTGGTAGAAGCAAGCTCAGAGTAGATTGTAGTCTCAATATGTAATCATATCAGCTTGGCCGTCGCCCTTTTCTGAGATATTTCTATCGATCCTGGTTAGAAGAAAGATTGCGGCAACTACTTTCCCAGCCCCAGCGGCATGTGCCGGTTTACGTCTTTATAGAGCAGATAGCGGAACGGGCCGGGACCGCCTGCGTAGCAGGCTTGGGGGCAGAAGGCGCGTAGCCACATGAAATCTCCGGCTTCGACTTCGACCCAGTCTTGGTTCAGCCGGTAGACGGCTTTGCCTTCGAGCACATATAGCCCATGTTCCATCACGTGGGTTTCGGCAAAGGGGATCACCCCCCCGGGTTCCAAGGTGACGATGTTCACATGCATATCGTGGCGCATATCGGCGGGGTCGACGAAACGGGTCGTCGCCCATTTGCCATCAGTGTCAGGCATTTCGACTTTGGTTGCATCGGCATCAGAGGTCACGAAAGGCTCTGGCGCGGCGATCCCGTCAACGGCTTGATATAGCTTGCGTACCCAGTGGAGTGTTGTGGGGGTGTCGGTGTCATTTGTCAGCGCCCAATCGCAACCTGCTGGCAGATAGGCGTAGCTTCCAGTTTCTAACGCGTGTGTTTCATCGCCGATCCGCAGAGAAAACCCGCCCGCGACGACAAACAGGACGCCTTGCGCATCTGTTTCGGGTTCAGGGCGGGTGCTGCCGCCACCGGGGGCGACTTCCATGATGTATTGGCTGAAGGTTTCAGAAAACCCCGACATGGGTCGTGCAATCACCCAAGCGCGTGTTTTTTCCCAAAACGGCAAATTGCTGGTGACGATATCGGTCATCGTCCCTTTGGGGATCACTGCGTAAGCATCAGTGAACATGGCGCGGTCGGTCAGCAATTGGGTCTGCGGGGGCAGGCCGCCTTTGGGGCTATAGTACGGTGCGTTGGTCATGGATGTCTCCCTTAAGGGCAGTTAACGCGTGCTACGGCCAAAGCGAAAGGGCTAAGCGTCGATAGGATTATTCGGTTTTCTTTGAAGGTCGTATCAAAGCGATTTGAGCGTGATACCCGCGGTTTGCAGATGGTCCCGAATTCCGCGTGCCATTGCGACAGCTGCGGGCGTGTCGCCGTGCAGGCAGATCGTGTCAATTTGGCAGGGAATGTGCTTGCCGCTTTCAGAAATGATTGCACCAGCGTTAAGCATATCCAAAATGCGTGGCGCGGCGATGGCGGCATCATGCAGCACGGCCCCCGGTTTGCTACGATCGACCAAAGTTGCATCATCGTTATAGGCGCGGTCTGCAAAAATCTCGCCAGCCCATGCGCAATCGAGATCACGCACAACGGATTCCATCGCCGTCGCGGCAAGCACCATAATCGTGATGTCGGGATCAACCGCGAGGGCGGCAGTATAGCAAGCACGCGCTAGGTCCGCATCAACGCTGGCCATATTTGACAGCGCGCCGTGCAGTTTCAGATGTTTGACCGTGCCACCCGCGCGTCGGGCCATGGCATGCGCCGCACCCAGTTGATAGGCCACAGCGTTGGCGATTTCATCGTGTGAAAGCGGCAATTGTCGCCGCCCAAACCCCTTAAGATCGGCAAAGCCCGGATGCGCCCCGATCCCGACGTTATTTTTGACCGCGCGCGCCATTGTCCGCGCCATCACATCAGGATCGCCCGCGTGAAACCCGCAAGCAATATTGGCCGAGGTCACGATGTCGAGTAGGGCTGCATCATCGCCCATTGCCCAAGGTCCAAAACCTTCGCCCATATCGGCGTTCAGATCGACGGTGCGTGTCATGATGTCCCCAAGCTATAGTTCATTGCCAGCGGTCACGCCGCTGATCAGTTGATAGCTAAGTAAATCCGCGATGTCATGCGGATCGCGGATGATTGGCGTAACTTGGGCGCGCAATGCCGCGAGCGTTGCTTTGTCAGACGTCGCGGTTGTATCGGCTTCCTGCACCGTCACAAATACAAAGCGCAGTTTTGTGCCCGGGGCCGATTGTGCAACAATCGGAAGGTCAGCCGGCAAAACCGTCCCAATTCTTGGGTAGCCACCGATTGTCTGGCATTCAGCTAACAAAACATAGGGTACCCCGTCGCCCGTCATTTGGATGTCGCCGGGCACGATCAGGTCAGACGTGATGTTCAAGCCACCGCTCAGTGTAAATCCGTCACCGTCATAATCGAGCCGAACACCTTGCCGATTGCCGCGTGGGCTGCGGGTGAATTGTGTCTTTGTAAATCGCGCAGGTGTTTGGGCGTCAAAATAGCCGGTTTGCGGGCCGGGCATTACGCGCACCGTGCCGCCTGCACAGCGATCATCGGGGGTGAGGCGCACAGGCGGCGCAAGCGGTGTCGTATCTTTGCCAAGTGGCAGTGTCGCCCCTGCCTGTAAAAGCCCACCAATTGCAGCCGTCAGATGTGCCGCGCGGCTGCCCATGATCTGCGGAGTGGCGATGCCGCCTGCGAAAGATAGATACCCATATACCCCCTGCTTTGCCCCGCCGATGGTCAGCTTTTGGCGTGCACGCAGCAGCACGGCCGTATTCTGCGGCACGGGTGCACCGTCGATGCTGGCCTGCATTTGTGCACCCGTCAGCGCGATGCGCGTATCGCGGTCCACGCTAAACACACCGCCAAAACCCATCATCTCAAGCCCGGCTTGGATCGGTGTATCAAGGATCGCGGCAGCCTCAAGAATTGCACGGCGGTCAGCGGCACCCCCTGTCGAAAGGCCCTGTGCGGTCCAGCCGGGACGACCCAAATCTTGGACTGTGACGCCGGGACCGATACTATGGATCATCAAATGGGGCATCAGGTCACCGCCGACACTTGCGCGCCACCGTTGGTGTCACTGCGGTTCTGAAGCGCGGTCAATTCCGCATCCCCCACGGCACAAAATTGCACGGTATCGCCGGGCTGGAACGCAAAGGGTTTCGCCGCATCTGGCTGATAAACTTGAAAGGCGGATTGCCCGATATGCCGCCACCCTGTCGGCGCATCGGCGGCAAAGATAATCAATTGGCGCACGGCCACAACCAAGGCCCCATTGGGCATCTGGGGGGTGAGTTTTGATTGGCGCGGGATGTCCCAATGCTGCGGCAGCATCCCTAAATACGGCTGTCCCGGTGCAAAGCCAAGCGCGATGACACGCAATTTTTGCGTGGTGATTTCTGCGATTGCTTGGTCTTGGGTAACGCCAGCGAGTGCCGCGGCTTCGGCCAATTGCGGTGCGTGATCCGGGCCAAAGGCGACGGGTATTTGCCACAAACGATGCGGTGCACTGTCTTTGGCGGCAGGGTTTGCCAGAAGGTGGGTTAGCTGGGTTGTGATGTTTGCGCGGTCGGTCAGGGCGGGGTCAAATCCGACTCTCACAGAGGTAAGCGATGATGCAACCTCGGTCACGCCTTGCAACGCGGCAGCTTTTACTTGTCTGGCAAAGGCTATCGCGCGGGTATTTGCGGCCTCGGTCAAGGTGCGCGCAAACCTGATCAACACCCCATCAACGCCAAGTGGGCAAATTTCAGGGTCGGTCATGTGCAAGGATCAATCGGGCCATCCCGTTTGACCCAATCAGAAAACCCGTCTTTCAGGTGTGCGGCCTCAAACCCCATGTCGTGCAATGTGGCGACCGTCAGCGCGGACCGCCAACCCGAAGCGCAGTGAAACACGAATTGTTTGTCTTTTTGCGCAAAGATGTCTTTGAAATAGGGGCTATCAGGATCAATCCAAAATTCGACCATGCCACGCGGGCAGTGGAAACTGCCGGGAATGGCCCCGCTGCGTTCGCGTTCGCGCACATCGCGCAGGTCAACGAATACGATATTGGGGTCATTTGTCATCGCGATGGCATCGCTCGTGTCGATTTCTGTGATCTTAGCACGCGCTGCGGCCACCATTTGGGCGGCCGTAACCTTAAGTTGTGGCAAAGCTTCTCTCCAGCACCAATTTCGTGCCGATACTATGCGTGGCCTTCAAGAGAATATCCAGATCAGAATAAGCCGTTCGGTGATTGGTGATGTTCACACGGATCACCGTGTTCCCATTGAGCACAGTCGTGGATGGTGCCGCGACCCCATCAAGCTGCAGTTGAATAACAATTTCGGCGTTCAAGCGGCTGAGATCGACATCAGGGGCCGTAAAGCGGAAACAACAGATATTGAGCGCAACAGGCGCGCAAAGTTCAAACGCGGGGTCTGCATTGACTTTATCAGCCAAATATTGCGCCTGATTGCAGTTTTGCGTGATCAACTGCCCCAGCTTATCTGTGCCATGTTCCGACAATTGCGCCCAGATTTTCAACGCACGGAACCCGCGTGACAGCTCTGGTCCGTATTCGGTTGGCCACGGGTTGCCAGCGGCCAAACCCCGATCTGCGGCAGCCAAATAATCTGGCCGTTCTGAAAATGCCCGGCGATGCGCGTCTTCGTCGCGG
Organism: Loktanella sp. D2R18; assembly: GCF_003318235.1. Taxonomy (GTDB): domain Bacteria; phylum Pseudomonadota; class Alphaproteobacteria; order Rhodobacterales; family Rhodobacteraceae; genus Yoonia. Next base: position 13,134 of record NZ_QOCG01000020.1, read on the forward strand.
ATCAAGATGAACCCAGCGTCGTAGTTCACATGTAACCATTTGTGGAAATCAAACGCGATACTATCGGCACGCGTCAGCCCGGTCAGGCGCGGTTTGATCTTGTCGCTCAGAATCGCGGTTGCGCCAAAGGCCCCATCGACATGGAACCAGAGGTTCTCAGTCGCGGCGATATCGGCCAATGTATCCAGATCATCGATTGCACCGACATTCACTGCACCCGCGGTCCCAATGATGGCAAAAGGGGTCAGCCCTGCTGCACGATCCGCGTCTATTGCAGCCTGCAAGGCGACAGTGTCCATTTCAAACGCATCGTTCACCGGGATTTTGCGCAAAGCATCGCTACCAAGGCCCAACATATCAAATGTCCGTGCGACACAAGAATGGGTCTGGGTTGAAGTATAACCGACCAAGCCGGGCTGCACGCCGGATGCGCGCGTTGCAAAATTGTTCATACGGTCGCGTGCGGATTTGAGCGCGATCAGCGTGGCAATAGAGGTGCCAGAGACGACCAACCCACTGGCTGTCTCAGGAAATCCGAACATCGCCTTGCACCAGCTTACGACCTGCTTTTCTATATATATGGCACCGTGATCACGCCCACCAAGGTTTGCGTTCATCGCCCCGGCAACCATATCAGCAATGATATTGGATGGGGTGCCTGACCCGTGGACCCACCCAAAGAATCGCGGATGGGTATTGCCGACGCCATAGGGCAATAGAGCTTTCATCTGCGTATCTGTTTGGGCAGCGTCGCCCTGTACCGGGATCGGTGGCAGCGTCTTCAGGTCGTCCGGCGGTTCCGTCCAGACCCGACCTTCGCCTGCGTGGGCCATTTGATCAATGGCGCTTTCAAGCATTTGATGTGCGCGTGCACGGAAATTGTCCCAGTTATCAGGGTCAAGCGAGGGGATGTGCTGGATATCAGTCATGCGCCAAATAGGAAGGTTGGAGCCGAAAATGACAAGCGATGAAATCACTTTTTTGAAATACTGAAAATTTGCTTTATCTGGTATGTGGTCGGCGTGTTCGCACGAGATACGCTGGTGCAATTGACGTAACTGCCGAATATGAATGAGCGATATGCATTGTTGTGTCGGATTTTCGTCGGTGACGCACTGGTAAACGAAGCTACGCGGCCCTAACTATGACAAAATTATGCGCAGCGCGATGACTGCCAAAACCAATACTTGGGCCAAAGGATTACAAAATGTCACAAGATGGGGCTCCGAATTTGACGGGCAAGTTGACGTTTGATGGCGATAAGGGAGCGGGTCGGTCAAAATGGGTGGCCATTTTGATGGGGCTCGCGATGGTTGGTTGGATGGGCAGTGGTCAATTCGCGCCAGAGGCCCCAGAAGAAGAGACCGCCGAAGACGCAGCGCCGAGCCTTGTGACCGTGGCCGTAATTCCGTCTGTTGCGCAAGATGTACAGCTGGTGCTCACCGCTGAAGGACAATCAACGCCAGATAGATCCACCCAAATCCGCGCGAAGGCAAATGGCCAAATCATGTCGGTGCTTGTCGAACGCGGTGATCTGGTGACTGCGGGCCAAGAAATCGGCCGCATCGATGCCGAAACAATAGAGGCGCAGGTCTTACAGGCGCAAACCCAATTGGCCCAAGCCACGCGCGACTATAACAATGCTGTCGCGCTACAAGATCGCGGCCTTGCTACCGAAGACCGCGTTTCTGCCGCGCGCGCTGCCGAGGCCTCCGCAGAAGCTGCGGTTACTGCAGTGGTCGAACAGCTTGATAACACGATTATCACTGCGCCATTTGCAGGCCGTTTGAACGATATGACTTTGGACGAGGGTGAATTTGTGAACAATGGCGATGCGGTGGCCGAAGTTCTAGACAACGACCCGTTGACCGTTGTTGTGCAGGTCCCGCAACAAGCGCTGTCGCGATTGAACAAAGGCGACGCCGCGCGGGTGTCTTTCATCACGGGCGAAGAGCGCGCGGGTGTCATTGGCTTCATCGGCAGTAACGCAGATGCGCAGACGCGCACCTTCCGCGTCGAAGTGACAGTAGACAATCCAAATAGCGAAATGCCTGCGGGGCTGAGCGCGCGTATCGAAATTCCAACCGGGCAGGCGCGTGGTCACTTTATTTCACCGGCGATTTTGTCGTTGGGCACCAGCGGTGATCTCGGCGTAAAGACAGTGGCCGAAGGCAATATTGTGGCCTTTAGCCCCGTAACGATCGTCCGGGCGCAACCCGATGGCATTTGGGTGACAGGCTTGCCAGAAGCGGCCGACATCATTTCTGTCGGGCAGGGTTTTGTGACGGCAGGTGACAGGGTGAACCCGCAGCCGCCTGTTGCAGCACAATCCGCGGATGCGTCACAATGAACGCGCTCATCGATGCGGCGTTCAAACGCAGCAAAGTCGTTCAACTGATCCTCGTATTCCTGCTGATCGTGGGGGCCGCGTCATATGTAGGGATCCCTAAGGAAAGTAACCCAGAGGTTCCGATCCCGATCGTCTATGTTTCGACAAGCCTAGACGGGATTTCGCCTGAGGATTCAGAAGACGTTCTTGTTGGCCCGATGGAAGTCGAGTTCGCTTCGCTGACGGGCTTGAAGTCCATGACTGGGACCGCAAGCGAAGGCCATGCAAGTGTTCAGCTTGAATTCGAAGCGGGCTTTGATTCAGACGAAGCTTTAGACAAGGTGCGCGAGGCCGCTGACAAAGCCGAGAACGAACTGCCTCAAGACGCGAACGTCACGGTGACTGAAATCAACACCGCGCTGTTTCCGATTTTGACGGTGATCCTGTCCGGTCCAGTGCCCGAACGAACGCTCAACACTATCGCCGAAGACCTCAAAGACGATATCGAAGCGCTGGGCGGCGTGCTCGAAGTCGACGTGGGCGGTAAGCGTACCGAGTTGCTTGAAGTTCTCATCGATCCTACGGTTTTTGAAACCTACAACCTGTCCTTTGATGAATTGATCAGTTCAATCACCCGCAATAACCAGTTGATCGCTGCGGGTGCTATCGAAAGCGAAGCAGGGCGGTTGGTGTTGAAGGTGCCGGGACTGATTGAAGACCTCGAAGACGTGATGGAACTGCCCGTGATGGTGCGTGACCAGACGGTTGTGACCTTTGCTGACGTCGCGACGATCCGTCGTACATTTGTGGACCCAACTGGGTTTGCGCGCATCAATGGCCAGCCCGCGCTTGCGCTTGAGATCAAGAAACGGTCTGGCGCGAATATTATTGAAACCGTGGCCGCAGTGCGCGAAGTGGTGACAAAATCCGCCGAAGCATGGCCTGAAAGCGTGCAAATCCGCTATACGCTTGATGAAAGCGAAACCGTGGTTTCGATGCTGTCGGATCTTGAAGCCAACGTGATTGCCGCGATTTTCCTTGTGATGGTCGTGGTTGTTTACGCGCTTGGGTTCCGGTCGTCGATCTTGGTCGGGCTTGCAATCCCCGGCGCGTTCTTGACCGGCGTCGCGGCATTGTTTTTGATGGGCTACACGATGAACATCGTTGTGCTGTTCTCACTCATCCTTGTGGTGGGGATGCTGGTGGACGGCGCGATTGTGACCGTTGAACTGGCGGACCGGTACCTGCACGAAGGACAATCCCCTAAATCGGCCTACGCACAGGCTGCCAAGCGGATGGCATGGCCGATTATCGCATCGACGGCAACAACGCTATGTGTGTTTTTGCCCCTGTTGTTTTGGCAAGATATTGTTGGTCAGTTCATGAAATTCCTGCCGATTACAGTGATTGCAACATTGGCCGCATCGCTGTTTATGGCGCTGATTTTCATTCCTGTGATGGGGGGGCTGATCGGTAAGCGCCAACCGCAATCTAAGAAAGCCAAAGCACAGATGTATGCGGCGGAACGTGGTGATCCACGCGATATGACCGGCTTTATGGGCGGTTATGTCCGTGTTCTTGAATGGTCGCTGCTACGCCCATGGGTCACGCTGAGCTTTGCAATTATGGCGCTGGTCGGATCGTTTGTGGCTTATGGCACGTTTGGCAACGGCTTGACGTTCTTCCCATCGGTTGAACCGGATTACGCCCAAGTTGAAGTGCGCGCGAAGGATAATTTTTCCGTCTACGAACAAGATGCATTGGTGCGTCAGGTCGAAGACAAGCTTGAGGCTTATGACGAAGTCGCCAGCATCTATGCGCGGTCTGGGTCAACAAGCAGCACGGGTGATGTGATCGGGTCGATCCAGCTTGAGCTAAAAGAATGGGATACGCGTCGCCCCGTTGCGCTCATTGCCGAAGATATTCGCGCAGATATGGCACAAATTCCGGGCATCGATATTCAGGTGCAAACTGACTCTGGTGGTCCGGGTGGCGGAAAACCGATCAATCTGGAAATTCGCGGTAACAATGCGGCCGATCAAGAAGCGGCGGTGCAAATTATCTTAGATGAGATGGAGCGCATGGGCGGGTTTATTGACGTTGTCGACAGCCGTCCTAGCCCCGGCGTGGAATGGCAGATTAGCGTTGATCGGTCTGAAGCCGCGCGCAGTGGCGCCGATGTTGCCCTGCTTGGGCAAGCGGTACAGCTGTTAACACGCGGTATTACGGTCGCGGACTACCGCCCCGATGACACCGATGAAGAAGTCGATATCGTTGTGCGTTTTCCCGCAGTTGACCGGACTTTGGCAGAACTAGAATCGCTGCGCGTGCCGACGGCATCGGGGCTTGTGCCAATCTCGAATTTTGTGTCGTTCATTCCAGCGCCGCGCAGTGGGATCATCACACGCATTGACCAAGAACGCGTCGTGACAATCTCTGCGGATGTCGCACCGGGCGTGCTTGCCAATGACCAAACAGTTGCGCTTGAGGAAACATTACCGAGCTTGGGCGTTCCTGCTGGGATTGAAGTCAAATTTGGCGGCGAAGCCGAGGATCAAGCATCATCGATGATCTTTTTGATGGGCGCGTTTGTAGCCGCGATTGGGCTGATGTTTGTGATCTTGCTGACGCAATTCAACAGCTATTGGCAGGCGTTCATCGTGATGTCCGCGATCATCTTTTCCATCGCTGGCGTGCTTGTCGGCCTGATGGTGACGGGGCGACCGTTTGGCGTTGTTATGGGCGGGATCGGTGTGATTGCGCTTGCCGGGATCGTTGTGAACAACAACATCGTGCTGATAGACGCATTTAATGAATTCAAGCGCGACGGGTTGTCATCGCTCGAGGCGGCTTTGCGCACAGGTGCGCAACGTTTGCGTCCGGTTGTGTTGACCTCTGTCACAACGGCGCTTGGGCTTATGCCGATGGTGATCGGGTTGAACATCAACTTCTTCACCCGCGAGATTGTCTATGGCGCACCGTCTAGCCAATGGTGGACCGAACTATCAAGCGCAATCGCGGGCGGTTTGGTTTTCGCGACACTGCTGACGCTATTGGTGACCCCGGCAATGCTGATGCTCGGCGAACGGCGAGCATCACGGTCGGTTGGGAATGCGGCACCGATGCCCGCAGAATAGTGGTTCAAGCTAACAAAAAGGGGCGCGGCCAGTGATGGTCGCGCCCCTTTTCTGTAATGTCCTGCAGCTTATTTCAGATCGAAGCGATCCAGTTCCATCACTTTGACCCACGCCGCGACAAAGCTGCCTACGAAACGTGCGCTTGCGTCGTCTTGTGCAAAGACTTCTGCAATTGCGCGCAGCTGTGAGTTTGACCCGAAGACCAGATCGGCACGTGTCCCTGTGGCTGTAACCTGACCTGTGGCGCGGTCGATGGCCTCATACAGATTGTTTTTGCCTGCAACGGGTTTCCACTCAATGCTAGCGTCAAGCATACCTGTGAAGAACGCGTTGGTTAGTGTGTCAGCCGTATCACCAAACACACCGTGCTTGCTGCCGTCAGTATTGGCACCTAACACGCGCAAACCACCAACCAGAACAGTCATTTCTGGGGCTGAAAGGGTCAAAAGCTGTGCGCGGTCGACCAGAAGCTTCTCAGCTGGGACGTTGAAATCTTTTGGATGAAAGTTCCGGAAACCATCTGTTTCAGGCTCAAGTACATCGTAGCTTTCGACATCGGTATCGTCTTGTGAAGCATCCATGCGACCGGGTGTAAACGGCACTTCGATATCATGACCTGCGTTTTTTGCGGCTTGCTCGACGGCGGCGCCGCCACCCAGAACGATCAAATCAGCGATTGAGACTTTTTTACTGCCCGACTGTGCGTTGAATGTTGACTGCACGCCTTCCAGCGCCGCCAAAACTTTTGCTAATTGCGCAGGCTCATTGACGGCCCAGTCTTTGGCCGGAGCCAAGCGGATGCGCGCGCCGTTTGCACCACCACGGTTATCGGACCCGCGGAACGAAGACGCAGAGGCCCAAGCCGTTGAAACAAGCTCTGAGATGCTCAGGCCGGTGTCCAAGATTGCGGCTTTCAAAGATGCGATATCCGCAGCATCAACCAAATCGTGGTCAACCGCAGGGATCGGATCTTGCCACAGCAGGTCTTCGGCAGGAGCTTCGTCACCCAAGTAAAGTGACTTCGGGCCCATGTCACGGTGCGTCAGCTTGAACCAAGCGCGTGCAAACGCATCTGCGAATTCGGCCGGATTGTCCAAGAACCGCTGTGAGATCGGTGCGTAGATTGGGTCAAGTTTCAACGCCATATCGGCAGTCGTCATCATTGGCGCATGTGTAGATCCGTCATGGGCATCCGGCACTGCGTCTGACATTGCACCTTTTGCTGGCTTCCACTGGTTCGCACCTGCGGGGCTTTTTGTCAGCACCCACTCGTTGTTAAGTAGCGTTTCAAGGTAACTCATGTCCCAAGTGATTGGGGTAGGGGTCCACGCACCTTCGATGCCGCTGGTCGTTGTGTGAACGCCTTTTCCGCTTTCGAAATCATTGGCCCAGCCGAGCCCCATGGCTTCCATTGGGGCAGCTTCTGGTTCCGCGCCTACAAGCGCGGGGTCACCGGCGCCATGGCACTTCCCAAACGTATGACCACCAGCAACAAGTGCGACGGTTTCTTCATCGTTCATCGCCATCCGGCCAAATGTGTCGCGGATATCAAACCCGGAGGCGAGCGGATCAGGGTTGCCGTCTGGCCCTTCGGGATTCACGTAGATCAGACCCATCTGCACTGCCGCGAGAGGGTTTTCCATTTCGCGATCGCCAGAATAGCGGCTGCCTTCTTTGTCGGATGTCGCCAGCCATTCGGTTTCAGCACCCCAATAGATATCTTCTTCGGGTTCCCAAACATCAGCGCGGCCACCTGCAAAACCAAAGGTTTCAAAACCCATCGATTCGAGCGCGACGTTACCTGCAAGGATCATCAGATCGGCCCAAGAGATATTATTGCCGTACTTTTGTTTGATCGGCCACAATAGGCGGCGGGCCTTATCAAGGTTGCCGTTATCTGGCCAGCTATTGAGCGGCGCAAAACGCTGTGTCCCTGTGCGCGCACCGCCACGACCGTCTGCATTCCGGTAAGTCCCGGCGCTATGCCACGCCATACGGATAAAGAATGGACCATAGTGACCATAGTCTGCAGGCCACCAGTCTTGGCTGTCTGTCATCAACGCGGTCAGATCAGCTTTTAGCGCTTTCAGATCAAGCGCTTTGAATGCTTCAGCATAGTCGAAATCAGCGCCCATTGGATCAGCCGCTGGCGTGTTTTGGTGCAAAATGCGTAGATTTAGCTGGTTCGGCCACCATTCACGGCTTGCGCGCCCTGAAATAGTTGTGTGGGCTGCGCCACCATGCGCAACGGGGCATTTCCCGATGTTATCTCCGTCCATGTTTTTCTCCGATTCTGGCTGAGCTTTAGCTACTTACGGCGTCGATCATTCAACGCTGTTAAGATCAGGCTAGCATGATTTTATAATTAGTTTAAGTTGCATTTTCCGATCAGAGTGATAACTTTAGGTTATGAATAATGTCACGCTTAAGCAACTGCGCTATTTCGAGGCCTTGGCGCGTCACGCCCATTTTGGCCGCGCGGCCGAGGCATGCGCAATTTCACAGCCCGCGCTTTCCGTGCAGATCAAAGATCTCGAAGAAAGCTTAGGTACGGCACTGTTTGAGCGTAGCTCGCGGCACGTGCAGCTTACGCAGTTTGGCCAAGATTTTGCTGGGCGCGCACGTGCGATTCTGCAATCGGTTGACGAGCTGGGTGAAATGGCACGTGCAGCGCAAGGGGAGCTGAACGGCCGTTTGCGCATTGGGGTGATTCCCACAATTGCTCCCTATCTTTTGCCGCAACTGATCGCGCGCTTGGACAAAACCTACCCGAATCTCGATGTACAAATCCGCGAAACGGTGACGCCGCGCCTGATTGAAGAGCTTGCAGAGGGGCGGATTGACACCGCAATTGTTGCCTTGCCCGTTTCGGAACCCTGGATGACAGAAGTTCCACTGTTCGATGAACGTTTGGTTTTGGTGCGCCACGAATCACAAGACGGCGGTCCTTGTCCAGATGTCGAAGCGCTGCGTCTTATGCGGTTGTTGCTGCTCGAAGAGGGGCATTGCTTTCGTGACCAAGCTTTGTCGTTCTGCAATTTCCAAACCTCTGTTCCGCGCGACGGCTTAGATGGGAGTTCCCTGTCGACGTTGGTGCAAATGGTTGGCGCGGGCATTGGCGTGACACTGATCCCCGAGATGGCAATCCCCGTCGAAACCCGTGCCGCCCCGGTGTGCATCAGTCACTTCCAAAACCCCGAGCCGTCCCGCACTGTTGGCATGATCTGGCGTAAAACGAACCCGCTTACGGCGCAATTTGCAGAACTATCTGAGCACGTAAAGGAAGCTGCGAAAGTGCGTTTGGACACGTTTAACGTGAAATTCAGTTCTTGATATTACATATGTCCGAACTATCGTTTGGGCATAATTTATCGGGATTTCACAGTGTCGGACACCAATCATTCCTTGGGGATGCAGTCCACCGGCTATGCCTTTCGCGACTTTGTCGCATGGAGCCTTGTTGGTCTGCTTCCATGGTTGCTCTATTTGCAGCTCGCGCATGTTTTGCCTCTGCACCAGACAGAATTCCTGTGCTTTGCGCTTGCGGCAATTGTCATGTGGATATTCCGATTGACGCCGGATTTTGTGCCCGGATTGGCCTTGCTATTGATCGTGGTGCTGCTTGGGATCGTGCCCCGCGAAATCGCGTTTAGCGGGTTCTATTCGCAGGTCTTTTTTCTGATATTTGGTATATTTGTGCTGGCAGCACTGCTTGCTGAAACCTCTTGGTTGAACAAGTTAGAAGCGGTGCTGGTACGTAAGAACGCGTCGTTCCCGACCAGGCTGCTGGCCGTTGTTGCATCCGGGGTTTTGCTCACGCTTGTGGTGCCGTCACCGCTCGGGAGGGCAAGCATGGTGCAGCCGCTTGTGCATCGGTTTTTTAGGGCCAACCGTGCGGGAAACAATAGCTTTCTTGCATTGGCGCATATTCATGGCGCGACGCTGCTTTCGACCATCATCTTGACCGGAAATCCGTTGAACTTTGTGCTGCTTGGCATGCTCGATGACCAGACCAGCAATCGGTATCAATGGTTAGGGTGGTTGCAAGCGGCGAGTGTCGCAGGATTGGTGATCGCGGTCGGGTTTGCGGCTGCGCTGTTTGTCTTTGCTGTCAAACGCGGGGCCGGTACAGGCGCGCAAGCGGCCGATGCCGCAATCGACGTACAGGCGAACCCGATGAGAGATTGGGCAACGCTTGGGCTCTATGCATTTTTGCTGGTTGCGATCCTGACACGCCCTATCCATCAGGTCCCGCTTGAATGGATTGTGCTGTCACTGGCAATGGCTGTGTTCTTTTTCTCGGGGCTTACTTTGTCAAACCTGCGGAGCCGGTTTGACTGGCCCACCCTGATTTTTGTCGCCACCGTTGTCGCATGGGGGCCGATGTTAGATCACCTTGGGCTTAGCCAATGGTTGGCAGACCAGATGCCAATTCTCGTTCCCGTTTTTGAGCGTAATCTTTACCTCGGATTTGCGATTACAATGGCAGGGGTTTTTGTGATCCGGCTTGCCGTGCCGGGCGCACCGGCCTTCATCATTCTTGCCAGCGCCTTGCTGCCGTTTGCGGAAACCATTGGGATCTCCCCTTGGGTGCTTGGCTTTACGATTCTTACCGTGTCCGAAGGGTTTATCTGGCCTTATCAGCACGGCGTTTTTTCGCAAAATGTGACGACGCTTGACGCCGAGCGCACCGCGTATCGGATGTCGTCACTCATTATCATTAATATCTTCTTTTACCTGCTCCGCTGTGGAGCGGTTTTCCTAAGCATTCCGTTTTGGAAAGCACTGAACCTGATCTAGAGGCCCCGATGAAACAATTTTTCGCCGTTGCAAAATACGTCGTGATTGCAGCCCTCCTGGTTGTGGTTGGACGGCTCGTGCTGACGCAAAACAATGAGCAGGCCAAAATATTGGTCGTACATTCCTATAATAACGACCTTGCGTGGGTGAACGATGTTGAGGGTGGCATTCGCCGTGCCATTGGGGCCGGCCAAGCGTCGGATGGTCCGCGGCTTAACGTGCGGACCCACTATATGAATTTGCGCAATCACCCGGATTGCAATTTCTACAAAAACGCAGCGGCCGAAGTACGGTTTACGCTAGATGATTGGAAGCCAGAGGTCATCATTTTGGTTGATGATCTTGCGCAGGCCCTGGTTGGATTTAACCATTTAATACTGGACGAACCCGCGGACCGCTACGCCTTGGCTCAGGACTTAAACGATTGGATTTCCGGCGGGCGCTGTGCCACGCCAGCGCTCGATTTCTTTGGGCTTGATGATCCGGGCGACACGCCACTGCCCGAGCTTGTTTTTGCAGGGGTCAACGGCAGCGTTGCGCATTACGGCTATGATCAGGCAAGCAATGTTTCGGGTATTTTTGAACGTAAAAATTACGCTGCTTTGATCGAAACGCTTATCGCGCTTGAACAGGCATATCCGGGCGATGTGGCGGGAATCATGATGCTTAACGACGCCTCCCCGACGGCGATCACAGAAAATCAAAATTATCGGGCGGAAGATTGGTCACCCTTCGTCGCTGAACCGCCAGTCAATGCTGCCAGTATTGCAGAATGGGAGGATGCTGTCGCACTGGCAAATGAGCGTGATCTAATGCTGTTGATTGCGAACTATCAAAACGTGTCGGACGCGAATGGTCAGCCAGTCGCCGCAGAAGACCTGATCGCATGGACCGAATTGAACGCGAAATTGCCAGTTTTGGGCGTGAATACCCGCTTTGTGGCGGATGGCGGTATGATGACGGTAGCAATCGCGGGATCCGAACAAGGAGAGGTCGCGATGGAGCTTGCTTTGGCGGCTTTGAATGGCGCAACAGTGCGGCCGCAACGTGAAGCGAAGCAATTCCTGATCGGTATGAACCAAAGCCTGGTCCGCAAGCGCGGTTTGATACTGCCCGCAATTTACGAGGCATTTAGCCGTGAAATTGGAAGCTTTGTGCCCGTCGTGGCCCAGCTTTATGTCGTACAAGATGGAGACAGTGAATGAGCGCGCTTGACCCGATCCCACCGATGCATTTGAAAGCCCTGCTTTTTGATTTTGATGGTGTGTTGATAAACAGTCTTCCTGTGATGAAGCGCGCGTTTTTTGCGGCGCTGGAGGAGGTCTACCCAAACCGAACCATGCCGCATGAGGCGCTATTTGAGGAGTATCAAAACTATCTTGGTATGGGGTTCCCGCAAATTATGCGAAACCTCGGGCTTTCGCACGACATGTTTGAGCCGTTTCGCAAACACAGCCGAAAGCTTGCCCCCAACGTTCAGCTTTACGATGGCGCGGTCGATCTTCTTTCATGGGCGCGCGGCAAAGGTTTGCTGCTGGGTATTGCGACGGGAAAGGATTACGAACGGACTATTGAACTGCTCGAGCAATTGCAAATTCGCGACTATTTTTGTGCGGTCTATGCCAGCGACCGTGTGGGCGCACCCAAACCGGCCCCCGAAATGGCCCAGCGGTTCGCGCGCGACAATCAATTGATGATGTCGGATTTCATCCTTGTTGGCGACGCGTCCGCGGATATTCGGTGCGGCCAGGCTGCAGGGTGCCGCACGGCTGCCGCGGCTTGGGGCTACACAGCGCGATCTACGCTTTGTGCGCTTGGCCCCACCTATGTGTTTGACAGCCCAGCCGATGCGCAGGCGCAGCTTGATCCGATGATACTTTCGCAAGAATGGGCCCAAAGATGAAATGGTTTTTCGCGATTTGCGCTGCCTTCATGATCGCCACTGGGCCTGCAGTGGCACAGCAACATTGCCCGGATGTCTCGGTGGATGTCTCGGACGGGCCCCTGATTGTCGGGACTAAATTTGCGCCGCCATTTGTGATGGGATCAAAGGATGCGCCCGAAGGGCTTTCGGTTGATTTTTGGGAACTTATCGCGGGTTGCTTAGGTCTAGGGCCGTCAGATTATTCTTATGTGGAATTCGGCACCAACGCCGAACTCGTTCTGGCAACCTCTGCGGGGCACGTGGACTTGGCGCTGTCGAATCTGCCGCTGAACGTCGCGCACGAACAGATCGTTGATTTTGCATTCCCTTATTTCGAAGCCTCGCTGGGGTTAATCGTGCCTGATCGGAGCAGGGGCGCTAATTTTGCCGTCCTTCTGGGGCGCATTTTCCACTCAAATATCTTGATGATTGTTGCGGGCCTTCTTGGCTTTATGGTCTTTGTTGCGCTGATCTATTGGTGGATGGAACGACGCAGTGGCAATGAATTTTTCACGCAAGGGCCGCTTTCTGGGCTATACCGGGCGATGATTTGGTCCGCGCTTTTGGTGTTTCAGGGACAAGGCAACCCGTTTGAGCTCCGGTCTCGGTTTGGCCAACTCTTCGTGCTATTGCTGATGTTCGTCGGGGTTACGATTATTTCCAGTTTCACAGCGATTATCACGTCAAGCCTGACCTTGCAGGCGCTTGAGCCAGAGCTGAACACCGTTGCTGATCTTGAAACCCGTAGCATTGCGGTGATTAGCCAAAGCGAAGCAGCCACTTGGACCGATGAGGCGGGTATCACCGTAAAATCAATGCGTGCTTTTTCTCAGGTGCAGCGTGATATTGACGAAGGTGCGATTGATGCCTTTATGCATGACGATGCGGTTTTGCGGTATTTGGTGAATGATCGGATTTTGACGGGTGTGAAGCTAGCCCCTTTGACCGTTGCGCCGAACCGCTACGCTGTTGCCTTGCCACCAAATAGTGCGCTGCGCGAACCGATCAATCTCACATTGTTGACCATCTTGGATGACCCGATCTGGCAGAACATTCAGCAAGATTACTTTGGCACGCGCTGACTTGCCCACGATGGCCCGCCCGCTATGCTGCGCGTAAGCCATAGGACAAATCGCGATGTATAAGACAAACCCGCTGAACCCGATGCTCAGCGCAGATATTGATCTGTTTACGCTGTGTCATAGCGATACCGCGGCTGAACAGGGCATTCATAATCTGCCGCCAGATGCGCGGGTCGTCAAAAACCTGACCCGGCTATGCCAAGAGGTTTTACAGCCCGCGATTACACATTTTGACCTGCCACTTTTTGTGACCAGCGGCTATCGTTGCCCGCAATTGAATGCTGAGATTGGCGGCCTGCCACAATCGCAACATTTATATGGTGAGGCCGCAGATATCATGATGGGTGGGATCGCCAATGATACACTGGCATTTTGGATGGCCGAGAATACGGATTTTGATGAAATTATCCTCGAAAAGTTTGATCCGCGTTGCGGCGAATACGGCTGGGTGCATGTGTCTTGCACCGCCGACCAAAACCGCAATAAACTGTCGACCTTTGACGGTGACAGCTTTCACGATGGGTTTCACTATTTTGATCTAGCGCGGAAGTAGATGCGCCCCTTGGGGTACGGGATCGTCAAATGTTTTGAGACTATCGTTGATCGCTTCTTCGACAAGATGCTGGATCAGTTCTGAAAACAAGAGCGGCGGATCGGCTGCTTCCCACAAAAAGAACCCATATGATCCGGGGATCGGGTTGATTTCGTTGAACCAAAGTTCGCCTGTTTGATCGTCCACCATAAAATCAATCCGTGGCGCGCCGCGTAGGCCTAACACAGAAAACGCCGCTGACGCATATTCATAGATGCGGGCTTGCAGCCCTTTCGGAATGTCAGGGTTAATGTCGCGTGTTAGCGAGAGCATGCCTTGTGATGGCACGGGTCCGTTGCCAAGTTTTCCACCTTTTTTCGGCGGGCCACCATCACCTGAGGCAAGGTACTTTTCTTTGAAGTCGAGCAAATCAGCCGAGGATTTTGGCCGTTCAATCGCGGAATGGTAAATCTGTCCGTCACGGTAGGTTAGCGCGACATTATATTCGACCAGATTTTGCACCTTTGGTTCGACCAGCGCAAACCCATCTTGACGCAACACGGCTTGGCTTAGCGCGATCAGCGTTTCGTCGTCGCTGGCGATCCCCACCCCGATGCTGGACCCAAGGTTGGCAGGTTTCACAATGGCTGGGTAGCCGATCTGTTGGGCGACTTTTTGACCGAATGCTTTGGGATTTTGGAGCGTCGCATGGTTGGCCACCACGTGATCCACGACATTGACGCCGACGGTTTTTACAATCGCTTTGGTGGCGTCTTTGCGCATCGCGATGGCGGAATTTGTGGCATTAAACCCAGTCACCGGAATACCCAGCAATTCCATCATGCCTTGAATGCGGCCATCTTCGCCGTAAGGTCCGTGGAATACAGGCAGGACGCAGTCGATGTTGTGGAAATTGCTGCCATCCATATTGCGCAGACACGGGCCATTGTCGCCCCAAGCAAAGATCACTTGTTTCAATCCGCCGGGCCGCGGCCGATACGCACCAAGGTCGCGCAGGCGCGCGCCATGCATAAACCGCCCTTCAAAGTCGAGATAAACAGGGATGATGTTCAGTTTGCGCAAGTCAGACGCGTCCATCAACTGTTGGGCGCTGACAACGCTGACGTCGTGTTCTTGGGTTGGGCCGCCAAAGACAACTGCGATATTTAGCTTGGTCACTGTCTACTGTCCTAGAATATCATTTAGCTCAGTGATAGTTGTAGGGGGACGGGCAAGCAAGCACCACTCTACGCGGTGCCAAGAAGATAAAAGGTGAATGCGCATGAAGCCAATCGCGAGCGTCGAGTTAGGTCAGCCTGATGGGCTGGTTGTCGTCTTTGCCCATGGCTGGGGGCGAACCCATGCGGATTTTCTGCCGGTTGCGGAGCTGATTGCAGGGCAGGCACGCTGCATTCTGTTTGATTTGCCGGGTTTTGGAGACACGCCCCGCCCGGATGATGCATGGGATACGCACGACTATGCGGATTACATGCGTGATGTTTTGGCCGAAAAGATCGGTGACCAACCTTATATTTGGGTTGGGCATAGTTTTGGCGCACGTGTCGGTCTGCGGCTTGCCGCGCAACCCAACAGTCCAATATCGCAATTGGTTGTTGTGGCAGGGGCAGGGGTGAAGCTACCGCGCTCGCTTTGGCAGCAATTGCGCGGCCAATTGCGGAGTGTGCAGTTCAGACGCAAAAAAGCGCAGGCCGCGGATCAGACCCAGATTATTGAGCTCGAGAAAATCTATGGCAGCGCTGACTATATACATAGTCGCGAAATTGGCATGCGCGATATCTTTTTGCAGACCGTCAAAGAGGACCAAAGCAATGACGTCGGCCGGATCATCGCCCCGACGCATTTGATTTACGGGGCCAAGGACACAGCCACCCCACCTGCCGAGGGCCGCGTGCTGCACGCCCGCATTCCGAACTCGGTATATATAGAGTGTCCTGCATTTGATCACCTGTCGATACTGACACGCGGACGCCACCAGATTGCAAACGTGCTTAAAGATATCCTGACCGAGGCCCGCACATGATCATTCTCGTGAAACTGATTTTTCTGGGCGCCTTGGGCTATCTATTGAAAATCCGGCTGCGCACCTTGCTCGCGTATTTCCAGCAAGAAGAATACGACGGCGCGCGCTATGTCGGTGCCCTGCAAACGGTGCGTCTATATGATGTCCGTGCGAGCTTGGTCATTCTGGTCGCCTTTGGTCTGATGCTGTTGAACGCACCGGGCGTCGTGCTGTTGATCGCGGCCGGGGCGCTGGGGATGATCGCGTGGTCGGAAAACCAGTATCGTTTTAAGAAACCTCTGGCGATGACCGAACGGGCGCGCCGGATTTACCTGCTTGCGGGTGGGTTCCTGATCTTGCCGCTTCTAATCAGCTTTTACTGGATCATTTTTGCGGTGGTCGCCATTCATCTGGCCCCATTCGCATTGATCGCCGCGAACCAAGTGCTGGCACCTTTCCAGCAACGCATCAATGATAAGTATATAGTAGAGGCGCGCGAGAAACTCGCGCGGATGGATCCGCAGCGCATTGGCATTACGGGCAGCTTCGGTAAAACTACGGTCAAACATATCCTTGCCGAAATCCTCGAAGGCTCCGCACCTGTCTTTTATAGCCGCGGCAGTATTAACACTGTCTTAGGGCTGACACGTCATATTCGTGGGCGTCTGCAATGGTCGCATAAATATTTCATCGCCGAGATGGGCGCATATGGTGAAGGCTCAATCGATCGACTTTGCGAATTCGTGCAGCCCAACCTGGGTATCGTGACCGCCGTCGGTGATGCGCATACCGAACGCTTTGGCAGTATTGATGCGATTGCGCGCGCGAAATCGGAACTGGTTGCTTATGTTTGTGGCAATGGCGGCACTGCTGTGATCAATGCCGAGGTGTTGCGCCACGCGCCGTTTGCAGCGCTAAAGGAAGAATACGGCGCGCAGGTGATCACGGTCGCCGCTGAAAACGCCGACGTAATTGTAAATGCGCAGCCTGCCGCAGGTGGCGGGTGGACGATTGGCTTGCATTGGGTTGATGGCGCACATGGCGATGTCAGTTTTGAATTGCCACTGCTTGGGGATCATAACGTGATGAACGCGGCTTTGGCTGTTGTGCTGACATTGCATGTTGATCCGGGGTTGCTGGATGATCTGCCCTATTTCACCAAAACGGTCTCGCAAATCCCGCACCGCCTCCAAAAAGTCGAAAGCCACGGCGCGCCACTGATCCTTGATGATGCGTATAATGCGAACGAGCTGGGCTTTAAGTCTGCGGTTGCCACATTGCATGACCTTGCAATGGAACGCGGGGGACGGGCTATCTTGGTCACGCCGGGCGTCGCGGAGCTTGGGATGGAGCATGACGCGGTGCACGGGCGGCTCGCACAAACCTGCAATGAATTTTGCGACACTATATATATAGTGAGCCCGAGCCGTATTCGTGCCTTTGCGGATGGCCTTGATCGCGGCCGTGTGAATGTAATCGAAGTGGCGTCCTTTTATGAGGCACGCGCCAAGATCGACGCAGATATAACGGCGCAGGATGTCGTTCTTTATGAAAACGACCTTCCTGATCTCTTAGAGGAACAACGATTCCTTTGAGGGCGCGAAAGTTGGACCAAGCATCGCGGATCCCGGCCTATTGGTCGGGGTTTTTGATTCTTATGGTGATGATTCCGAGAATCTGAGCCAGGATTGGTGTGATTCACGTG
>NZ_QOCG01000002.1 GCF_003318235.1 Loktanella sp. D2R18
CCGCCAGCGAGTTCAAAGACAAGACGACGGCCATCAATCAGCTGTGGCAGACCGACTTCACCTACCTGAAGATCATCGGTTGGGGCTGGTTCTACCTCAGCACTATCCTGGACGATTACAGCCGTTCCATTATCTCATGGAAACTCTGTACGAACATGAAGGCTGAGGATGTGACTGACACGTTGGACTTGGCGTTGCAGGCGTCAGGTTGCGATCAGGTCCACGTCGTTCATAAACCGCGCCTGCTTAGCGATAATGGGTCCAGCTATGTCTCTGGCGATCTTGCTGAATGGTTGCAGGACAAAGGCATGAAACACTCTCGCGGCGCGCCATATCATCCACAAACGCAGGGCAAAATCGAACGATGGCACCAGACTTTGAAGAACCGCATCCTGCTGGAAAACTACTTCTTGCCGGGTGACCTCGAAGCCTAGATCGAAGCCTTCGTGGAACACTACAATCACCAGCGCTACCACGAGAGCCTGAACAACGTCACACCGGCCGACGTATACTTTGGTCGCGACAACGCCATTCTACAACAACGAGAAAGGATCAAACGAAAGACACTCGAAACGCGACGCTTGCATCACAGACAACGCGCCGCATAATGCAACCAACCAGATGAGCCAAACTCTCTCTTAGTTTAAGCTACCATTGGTTCCAAAAACACTGACGACGGACATTATTGGCAGATTTGGTGACCCCGGCAGGATTCGAACCTGCAACCTGCCCCTTAGGAGGGGGCTGCTCTATCCAGTTGAGCCACGGGGCCGTTCCGATCGATCAATGCCTTCGTTTGTTCATCTGGTCAACGGGTCAAAGGGTCGTTAACAATGGCGGATACAATGACAGGATGACGCCGTGACGAGCCGTAATAAACGCCCATTGACCCTGCGTGATGTATCCGAAGCTTCGGGCGTCAGCGAAATGACCGTCAGCCGTGTGCTGCGCAACAAAGGGGATGTGAGCGCCGCAACCCGCCAAAAGGTGCAGGACGCCGCCAAGCAGTTGGGCTATGTACCCAATAAAATTGCCGGGGCTTTGGCGTCGCAGCGCGTCAATCTTGTTGCAGTGATTATTCCATCTTTGGGGAACATGGTTTTCCCTGAAGTCCTATCAGGCATATCCGAAGTTCTTGAAGATACAGAGTTGCAGCCCGTTGTCGGCGTGACCGACTATCTTCCAGAAAAGGAAGAAAAAGTTCTGTTTGAGATGCTGTCGTGGCGTCCCTCTGGTGTGATCATCGCAGGGCTGGAACACTCCGAAGCTTCGCGCGCGATGCTGCGCCAAGCGGGCATTCCGGTTGTCGAAATCATGGACGTTGATGGCGAACCAATTGACGCCTGTGTCGGGATTTCGCATCGCCGCGCGGGGCGTATCATGGCCGAAGAAATTCTTGCCGCAGGGTACAAGCGGATTGGCTTTATGGGTACGAAAATGCCGCTTGACCACCGTGCGCGCAAACGGTTCGAAGGGTTTACGCGTACCTTGGCCCAATCCGGCGTTGAGATCGCAGATCAGGAGTTTTACTCGGGCGGGTCTGCATTGGCCAAGGGCCGCGAGATGACCGCGAAGATGGTTGAACGCACGCCCGACCTTGATTTTCTGTATTTCTCGAATGATATGATTGGCGCCGGCGGTTTGCTGTATCTTCTCGAAAAAGGGATAGATGTGCCGGGCAAGATTGGGTTGGCCGCGTTTAATGGTGTCGAATTGTTAGACGGATTGCCACGACAACTTGCCACGATGGATGCCTGCCGTCGCGAAATCGGGGTGAAGGCCGCCCAAATTATCGCGGATTACCACAGTGGTGCGGATCAAGAAGATGGGCAGCTGGTGACACTTAGCCCAAAGCTGGCCTTTGGTGACACGCTGCGCCCTCGCAGGTAAGGTCTGCATCTGAGCACATAAGTAACTGACTCAGTTAGTGCGTATTGCGCTAGGTTGGGGGCAGCGAAAGTGACCGATAGGACTGTCATGACCTCTGAACTCGTACTCGCTAAACGCACGGGTTTACCCGATCCGCTGCGCGTTTTGATCAAAGAGTTTCCGCGCGAAGCCTGGCAATCGCATCCCGCGTATTCACAGCTGATCGCGTTTTGGTTGGATCGCCATCTGATGTTTCGACGTCTGCTGGCGCATCTGAATGATGATCTGCATGGTGTCATGAATGGGCAGAGTGATCCCGAAATCTACAAACGGGCGCTATCGCGTTTTGGTGGCATGTTGATCAATCAACTGCACGGACATCATCAAATTGAGGATGCAAAGTATTTCCCTGTCATGGCGCAGCTCGACACAGGGATCGCGCGGGGGTTTGATCTGTTGGATTCAGATCACCATGCAATGGATGGGTTGCTGTCTGGGTTGGCAGATTCAGCGAATGCTGTTCTGCAAACGGATGTGGGTAAAACCGCCAATTTTCGTGACACGTTAGGTGGTTTGCACGGTGTCCTTGATGGGTTTGGTACGATGCTCAATCGGCATTTGATTGATGAAGAAGAGTTGGTTGTGCCCGTCTTGCTAAAATATGCGCCTGCCCAATTCCAGTAACGTAAAAAAGGCGCCACAATGGGCGCCCTTTTTGTTAGCATTCATGCGCCTTAGAGGCCCAATTTGGAGTTTTTGTCGTAGAGGATGGTCACGTTGTTCATCCGCGCCTCAATGCCAAGGAAGGCAAAGAACAGGCGTTGACGTGCAGCTTCGTCGATTTCTGCGCCGCTTTGAACTTGCTCAAGAAGCGGCTGCACTGTGTCCCATTCTTCAACTGCGAACTGCAGGCCTTCTTCGATCCGGGGTGTCGGCGGGGGGCGCACCCCAACGCTTTCCAGCCCGTTGCGCAAAGCTGTCAACGTGTCGCTGAAAAGCTTGCTGTTACGTGCGAGATCGGCTTGGGCCTGTTCGACGTTAATACCTGATGCAATGAGGCAAACATCTTTGGACATTTGCGCGGCCAATGTCCGTTGACGCCCCGAAAGGTCGATCAAAAGCGCATCGGCATGAAGCAATGCAACCGGATCGGCATATTGGCCCGTGATTTCACTCACCAGAACGTTTGCAGTGTGCAATAGCGGGTCACTTTGGTCTGCGAGTGTCTTGATCTGCGCGTTGTCGTTACCGGCAACGGCGGTGGCTGTCGCTTGGTCAAGAAGCGGACCCCATGACGTGTTCAGCTCCTCCATCACTTGCAGCGTGCGTGGGCGGACTTCTGTACCCAACACGCCCATGCGGCGATTTCCATTGAGCAGAGCATCGGTGATAACGCCGAATTGCTGTGCCGAGATTTCGAGGACAGCTTGGCTTTCACGTACTGTGATGCCGGAGTTGAGGTTGCAAGCCGAAGCAATGATGCGTTGGCTAAGAGTTGAAAGCTGGCCAGCAATGTTGATGCGTTCGCTGGCACCTACGTCTGTCGCGATGCTTTGGGCAGAGGCACCGCTTGCGATGCAAAGGCTGATCGAGGCCGCTGTAGCAACCCGGCTTAGTCCAGAGAACGTGAACCGCCGAGACGTTGCCAACTTGGCCGTTAGTGTTGTGTGATATGACATATCGTTTCCTTATCGTTTCCATCCCATACGGCGGTGAGGGCAATGTGAAGCTGTCCGCCGAGTACTCCCCATACTCGGCGAAGATTTGCCCGATGCACGTATCCGATTTAGGTCTGACTGAGCAAGTTAAGCGGGTGACTTGATCCAGACTTCGACGCGACGGTTGATGCGGCGGCCTTCTTGGGTCGCGTTACAGCCAGAGGGTGCAACCTCCCCGTATCCGATTGATGAAATAGAGATGTCATTCAAACGGTCACCTGCATACGCAGCCAATTCTTGTGAGACTTGGGACGCGCGCTGTTCTGACAGAACACGGTTACCGTCAAACTGCCCAACATCGTCGGTGAAGCCGACCAGAAGAACTTCGGATCCTGCAGGCTGCGTTTCAAGGTACTCAACAAGACGGTCACGGTCGATCCGACCACGTTCATCAAGCTGCGCGGACCCTGTCCGGAAGCGGAATGTTGTGGATAGGCGGTCATAATCGACCATCTGGCCCAGCATCTGGCGCATAAAGCCAGCCTCATAAGCGTCCGCCGCAGGGTCAAGCAAGCTAAGTGCGCGGCTGCTATCAAGCGACTGCTCACGACGATCAACTGCAAATCCGATAAAGCCAGCTTTGCCGATCAGGCTGTCAGCGGCGTTCGACGTAGCAAATTCTACGAATGAGCGGGATTGGTCGGAAATTGTGTCTGCGCGGGTGTAAAGATACAGACGACGCTGCAGCGCGTATTCTTCGGTGCGTGCTGAGAATGCGTCAGGTGTCATTGTGATCCCGCATTCGTTGATTAAGCTCACAGGGTTCGCACCACGTTGGAACGAATAACCGACAACGCCGATTGCGCCTTGTGTTGCGTTAACCAATTGAGAAGCTTCGCTGCCAGATCCTGCAATCTGCGCCCCAGATGCAAGCGACGCTGTGGTGTCGCCAAAAATGCGGTCTTCAAACACGGTTCGCGTGCCGGATTCTTCTGACTGGGTAACGACGACGATTGGCAAATCTGGGCCATCAACCTGTGACCAGTTTGTGATTTGGCCGGAATAGATGGCGCGGACTTGATCGGTCGTTAGCGTTTCAATCGGGTTTTCGGCGTTGGTGATCATGACAAGGCTATCAATCGCGATGATGTGCTCTTGGGCGGGGTCAACCATGTTGCCTGCGCCTGCGTCACGTAGGCTGCGCGCCTCGCCGGGGACAATGCGGCGCGAAGACATCGTAATTTCTGCTTCTTCAGCCAGAAGTTTTTGGAAACCATCCGATGATCCTGTTCCGCTAACAAGGATTGAAACGAGATCGTCACCAAAACCTTGATCCGCAGTAAGCGTCGCAATCAGTTCGCCGTTTTGACTGGTGTTACCTAGCGCAGCAGCCGCATCAAGCGAACCGGCGTAACCCTCCAAAAGAAGCGGCATCAGGCCGGACCCAACCACGTCGGAACCCGCAATTGTGATGTCCGTATCTACAGCACCGAGCGATGGGCAAGATTCGCCCGAACAGCTCACCCGGCTTGCTGCAACCCGCAACTGACCGAGGGGGGTTAAAATGACATAGGCGTTGTCCTGGAAATCGACAAATTCGCCTGTCATGTTCACCGTGCCATCTGCGGATGACAATGTCACTTCACCTGCATGTGCCAAGCTTGCGAGTGTCAGGCCGCTCGCTAGGGTCATCATGCCTAGTGATTTATTAGTTCGCTTACTCATCGTTAATAACTCTCCTCCCCGCTACATTTTCAGCTGTGTTGTCGCAAAACAGCGGAAGTGATGTGTTCGGGCCTTTGTTTTTTTGGGTAACTGTCATTAACCGTTTCAATTGTGCGCAAAATGCGGCGAATTCTTTCCAAATTCGAGGAAATGGCCCCAATACAGATCAAAATGTCAATTTTTATGACCTAAGTTACGACCTAAAGCTGCATTTGATATAGAAACAGGTGGTTCAGCTCTTTCACAACCGACAGGTGATTCGTGCGACGGATTGTCATATTTTTTTCTAGACCATGCGAATGACATCTTTATCGATTGCCAACATATAGCCCTGACGCGCGATATTTTTGACCAATAGTTCACTGACCATCTGGTTCCCCAGCGTATCGCGTAGGCGCTTGATCCGGGTGGCGCCGGCGGCTTCTTCGCAGTCGGAACTGTCGCGACCAGATATGACGCCTTCGATTTCGGCACCAGATAGTACCTCGTCATCCATGCGGGCTTCGGCCAAGACCGACAGTGTTTCAATCGCCGCCGCGGTCAGCTTGAATTCAAAATCGTTCAGGTAGACTGCTTTTTGATCGCGGCTGATGGTCAATGAATTGACTTCGATCCCTTGGCGTTCAATGCGACCCATGCGGCGGTTCAATACCACAAGCATAGCTAGAAATGCGACGGCTGCGATTAGCAGCGCTGTCGCAAACACCAGCAAGACAAAGATGACAAAGCGATAAGATGACAACGTATCCGAGAACGCAGTGCCCGATTGGGCTAAGATTTCGAGCAGCTTGATCTCTGCGTTCCCGGTCAGCGTATCGTTTTCCACAAATAATCGTTCCACGCGCAGGTTAAATGCGTTGGCGTCAGGTAGGTTGATGAACAATAGAATAGCCGCGATTGCGAGGATCAAAACGATTGCTGCGATTCCCGCGACAACAATCCGCGATCCAATTTCACGAGCCTCAGTAGCGGAGGAAGTAGTCACCAGCGCTGTCCCTTCTTTCTTGCAGCCCTGCGTCATCAAAGACGCCAAGCACATTCAACAGTTCCCAGCCGTCTGCCCGTAGCGCGGCGCGAAGCTGATCTTCGGCTGACCGTACACTACAAGCGTCACGTACCTGTGTCACGCCATAGTGAAGTCGCAGTGGGTCGTCTTGCTTGGCCTTATAATCGGCATAGCAATCGGCTTGGGCGGCACCCGCAGTCAGACAAAACGTCATGAATGTATAAGAAAGAATTTTCATGGTTTCTAACTGACCTCAAAGCGCCGTGATATTCAATAACTTCCGATGTTATCGCGTGGGCCATCGCATAACCATCCCCCGATATTGTTTGGCAGCAGGTCCGGGCTGCAATTTCGTTTCATCAGCGTCGACCCGATCACAAAGGCGCAACAGATGAAAGGAAAACACATGTTTAAACCACTGATCGCTGGGGTTACCGCCCTGTCACTTACATTCGCAACAGCGATGCCCGCACAGGCCGATGGCATTGACCGTGACGATGCGGGGAAGATTATTTTTGGGATAGTTGCGCTTGCCGCACTGGGGGCGGCAATTGAAAACCGGAATGACAATGACCAGCATTCATCGCCCACGCAAACCCGATCACCGCAGCGCCATCCCACGCAAGGCAATGATCAAAGACATAACACGCGCCTACCGTCAGAATGTTTGCGCGATATTGGTCGCAATAACCAAGTGTTCACAAGCAACTGTCTGCAACGCAATGATGTGCGCGTGAATGCGCTGCCCAACCGTTGCGAAGTGCGCGTGTTTACAGGAAACCGGGCGCGCAACGGCTTCGATCCGACCTGCTTGCGCCAAGAAGGGTACCGTATTGATCGACGTCATTAAGGCGTCGGCATAAAGCGTGGCTTCAAGCCCCGGTCGCTGCGCCACCTTGGGGCAAGGGTTCGATATGGCCCTTGCCCCTTTTTAATCTTGAAACGCAGCCCGCGTTCTGGTCACTGGCCCTATGACACATCCTGATTATACATTTGAACAGGCCGCGATGGCGCGCGGCTTTTCGGCAATCGCTGGCGTAGATGAGGTCGGGCGCGGTCCGCTTGCGGGGCCGGTCGTGGCCGCTGCGGTCATTCTTGATACCAACAATATACCCGCCGGGCTGAATGATAGTAAAAAGCTGACAGCCAAGAAACGCGATGCGCTATATGATAGAATTATGGCGGTTGCAGACGTGTCGCTGGCGCAGGCCACGGTCGCGGAAATTGATGAACACAACATACTCCGCGCGTCGCATATTGCGATGGTACGTGCGCTTGATGGGCTCGCACGCCCAGCCGACCATGCCTTGATCGATGGCAATCTGGTGCCACGGGGCTTGACCGTTTCGAGCGAAACAATTGTCAAAGGTGATGGGCGTAGCCTGTCGATTGCGGCGGCCTCTGTTATTGCCAAAGTGTGGCGCGATAGACACATGGTGGATTTGGCGCAACAGTACCCTGGATATGGGTGGGAAAAGAACGCGGGTTACCCAACGGCGGTGCATAAAAGCGGCTTGGTCGAATTGGGTGTGACCCCACACCATAGACGTTCGTTCAAACCGGTGCACAATATCTTGTATCAAGAGTAAATTGTAACCCATTGATTCAATAAAGCTTTTGACAGCGAATCGTCTGTGACTCACACTAGGGGCAACCAAAGAGCGGAATAACCGCCGGGTGTATGAGGCAGAACATGACGATTAAAACCAAAGCAAAAGGGGCTTCCACGCTCCCTCTGAACACGATCCTTGATGGCGACTGCATTGAGCGGATGAACAGCCTGCCAGAAGGTTCAGTTGACCTGATTTTCGCGGACCCGCCCTATAATCTACAGCTCAAGGGCGATTTGCACCGTCCCGACAATTCGAAGGTCGACGCAGTTGATGACGCCTGGGACCAGTTCGATAGCTTTAAGGTTTACGACAACTTTACCAAAGCGTGGCTCAAGGCTGCCCGCCGTATCCTCAAACCGAATGGCGCGATTTGGGTCATTGGTAGCTATCACAACGTATTCCGCATGGGTTCTGAACTGCAAAACCAAGGGTTCTGGATTTTGAACGATGTTGTCTGGCGTAAATCCAACCCAATGCCGAATTTCCGCGGCAAACGTCTTACTAACGCACATGAAACACTGATCTGGGCGTCCAAGGAAGAAGCCAGCAAATACACCTTTAACTACGAAGCGCTTAAGGCCTTGAACGAAGGCGTGCAAATGCGGTCTGATTGGGTGCTGCCGATCTGTACCGGGCATGAGCGTTTGAAAAACGATGCCGGTGAAAAGGCGCATCCAACGCAAAAGCCGCAATCACTGCTGCATCGAGTTTTAGTCGCGACAACAAATCCCGGCGATGTTGTGTTGGACCCGTTCTTTGGCACAGGCACCACGGGTGCTGTATCCAAAATGCTGGGCCGGAATTTTATCGGGATTGAACGCGAAGAAGCTTACCGCAAGGTTGCTGAAAAACGTATCGCCAATACCCGTAAATTCGACAGCGAAGCACTTGAGGTTTCAGTCTCTAAACGCGCTGAACCACGCGTGGCGTTTGGTGTTCTTGTTGAACGTGGCATGCTGCGTCCCGGTGAAGAACTGTGGTCGCTGAATGGTCGTCACAAAGCCAAAGTACGTGCTGATGGCACGCTTGTTGGTGACGATATCAAAGGATCAATCCATCAGGTCGGCGCCCATCTTGAAGGCGCCCCAAGCTGCAACGGCTGGACCTATTGGCAATTTAAACGCGACGGGCAAAAAGTCCCGATTGATCTGCTGCGCCAGCAGATCCGCTCAGAGATGGCGAAGCACTGACGCAGGCCAACTTGCGTCGCATTCCCCAACGTTGATACCGCCGGTGATTGCGGAACACCCTGCCATGGTGGCAGGGGTCGCGATTACTAACTTTGCCCGCCGTCTTCGTACGGCGGGTTTTTTTGTGTCTTTGATCTCCGACAGGGACATAGTTACGGACATCTCGACCCGATTGTACAGCGCGCATTCCGCACGGTGTTACTTGGCTGCGGTATCGTGTATGTCGTTGAGAACGACACGCATCATACGCACGGGGGTCACTGCGATCACGTTTTTCGCAATGATGAGTTCAGCACAGGCACAGCCCGCTGGCGGCCCACCGTGTGATGGCGAAGGCCCACCTGCCGATGAACGCCTTGGCGATACCAGCATTCTGATGGGGCGCGTTGGCCGGGGCGACACCATCCTTTCGTGGCATTGAACCATTTCCACGTTTCGAAATGAACGGGCCTGAAAATATGCCGTTGATGCAAGAACGCGAAGCGTTCGCTGCGTTGCTACGGTCATTGTCTGATGAACAGCGCGAAGCGGCGCTAAATGTAACCGAGCTTTCTGCCGATCAGCAGGTACTGTTGCTTGCCGCGGTCGAGACATATGTCGGTGACCTTAACGAAAGTGATGCCGCAGCATATATGGCGCAGTACACCGCAGAGCTGTCTGAGACAGTATTGGGGTATTCGGGCACCACGGAAGTAAACACAGAAGACGACTACGTTCGCATCCATGGACCGACACTTTGGCAAGAAATTCCTGCGACCCATGTGGCTGTGATCACAAGGTATTTTGCGCAACACTTACAATTCCAAAACGGTGACGGGACATTCAGCCCAACGTTGGCGGATGTTGCAATTGAAACTGCTCAAAACGACCATGTTGGCCGTTATGCATTGCTAACGCTCCAGTACCAATTTCCGGCTTCCACATCGCCATTGTACCTAACCTATGACGCTATCATGCACGAAGTTCGCAATCAGCGCGCGGCTGTGTATTGGCAAGAATCAGGGTCTGATCCCCGGATTATTGAAGAATTCGGGTACAGGCCTTTGGATGGGATGCAGCAGCCAATCCAATTGGAATTCCTCTCGCGGTAATCACCGAGGAAGCGGGTTTGTGGCTTCTTTGTATGGGGTCCAGTCTTCGATTTCCGGATAGAATTTTGCGCGCCACGCTTTGACACGGGGGTGCATCATTCGCCGCCATGCGGTCGGAACAAGCGCAACCATTGTCATCACCGGATAGCCAAGCGGCAATTGCGGGGCCTCTTCTTCGGTATAGTTTTGCAAAAGTGGGAAGCGACGATCTGGTTTATAATGGTGGTCAGAATGGCGTTGTAGGTTGATCAACAGCCAGTTCGACGCCTTATGTGCCGCATTCCACGAATGGCGCGGCTTAACATGTTCATATTTCCCGTCGCCCAGATGCTTGCGGGTCAACGCGTAATGTTCGACGTAATTTACCAGCTCAAGCTGAAACACGGCCCAAAACGCCTGTGTGGCAAATAGGAAAACGCCCCACCATCCGGCAATTATCCACGCGAGGATCGCAAAGCCGACTTCAAGCGCCCAGTACCGCCAAAACGGATTTGATTGATGGTGCCAGGGCAGTTTTTTGCGCGATAGCATTGCTTTTTCGGCCAGAAAGGCGGATTTTAAACTTTGCCAAAGCACACGTGGAAAGAAATGATAAAATGATTCTCCATAGCGGGCACTGACGGGGTCGCGCGGTGTGGCAACATAGCGATGATGCACAAGCAAGTGTTCGGATCGAAAATGCCCGTACAAGACAGACCCAAGCAAAATATCCCCCAACCACCGCTCAAATTTAGGTTTTTGGTGCATGAGCTCGTGGCTGTAATTAATTCCAATTGTACCAGATAAGATGCCAAGCCCCGCAAAAAGAGCCCATTGCGACACCCAACCCAAGTGGTCGGACGCGGTGACATAAGCCATAATTCCAAAGATTGTGATCAGTTGCAGCGGCACCCAAAGAATTGTGATCGCCCGGTACCAGAACAGGTATTTGATGTTGGTTTCTGGATCGTTGTTGTCCAAGTTCAAGCCTAGCAAGAAATCCAATAGGCTGAACAAAAACCATGTGCAAAGCGGCAGTAACGCGATTGTCCAGCCACCATAGATTGCCGCGACGAGCGCAAGCGGGATCAGCATCAAGGACAGCCAAAACGGCAGCGCTGCGGTAATCCGGTTGATTGGCATGGGGCGCCTCCTATCTGCAGGCAATCTTAGGTATCCGGTGACTAGCGTTCAAGCATTGCGTAGCGTCGGGGCCGCGATGTCGTAAACTTTACGCATGGCTGTAGGTAGGGATTTTGGGTCAAATTCAGCTGCGCTGATAAATCTACCGCTTGTGGGTGTGACCCGAACATCGATGGTGGTGACCATAACCGTGAGCCGTAGGTGAAAATGCGTAAACGTGTGGCGGGCCTGTGTGTTCAGGGTTTGCCAATCCGCGTCAAGCGGCGGCGCTGGGTCCGGTGCATCCCCCCATTCCGATCCGGGCCAGCCCAACATACCGCCAAGCAACCCGTTTGCGGGCCGGGTTTCAAGCAATAGCGCCCCATCGTCGCGCTGCACCACATAAGCGAAGCCGTGCCGCGTGGGTGTTTTCTTTTTGGGCGCTTTCTTGGGAAGTTCCGCTGCGGTGCCTGCAATTCGCGCCGTGCATGGTGTGCGCCATGGGCAAATCCCACATGCTGGATTACGCGGTGTGCAGATCGTTGCGCCAAGGTCCATAACCGCTTGGGCGTAATCACCCGAGCGGCGCGCAGGTGTCAACGCACGTGCCTTTTCAGTCAGCGCCGGTTTCGATTTCGGCAGCGGGTCATGGATATCATACAGCCGTGCCATCACCCGTTCGACATTCCCGTCGACAACGGTTTCGGGCAGGTCAAACGCAATCGATGCAATTGCGGCGGCGGTATATGGCCCGATTCCCGGCAAGGTGAGAAGCAAAGCATGATCGGCAGGGAATTCCCCAGCATGATCCGCGACAACAGCGCGGGCGCATTTCAGCAGGTTGCGTGCGCGTGCATAGTACCCCAACCCGGCCCAAGCAGCCATGACATCCGCATCATCCGCTGCCGCAAGATCGTCGACGCTTGGCCATAAAGACATGAATTTATTATGATATTCTCGGACGGCAGCGACAGTGGTTTGTTGTAACATGACCTCTGACATCCAGACGGCATAGGGGTCGGGCAGGGTGCCACGCTTGCGCGCGTCGGGCGGTATCCGCCACGGCATTGCGCGGGCATGGGCGTCGTACCAGGCCAAAAGCTGTAAGCTGAGGTCACGCAATGGTTATTTACCTTTCAGAATGCAGGCGCTGACTTGGCGCAAGCGTTCACATACAGTAAAGAACAGATATGAAACAACAACGCCACATTGGCACCACGCGCGGGTTTTCTCGGGCGGCGACGTTGATGCAGACCCGCATTCGGTCTGCGAGCGAAGAGCGCGGCTTTGCAGTGACGCGTTTGTTGACGCATTGGTCAGAGGTGGTGGGCGACGCGACAGCTAGCACCGCGACGCCGGTGAACGTCAGCTACGGCAAAGGTGGTATGGGCGCGACCCTGACATTACTTACGACAGGCGCGCAGGCCCCGATGTTGGAAATGCAAAAAGAACAAATTCGTGAAAAGGTGAATGCTTGCTACGGTTACCGTGCTATTGCGCGTGTACGCATTACCCAAACCGCGCCAACCGGGTTTTCAGAAGGGCGCGTGGCCTTTACCCCCGCCCCAAAAACGCGCAAAGCGCCAACCGCTGAAATACGCGCAGCGGCGGAAACTTTGGCCGATACCGTTGAAAGTGATGAACTCCGCACGGCGCTTGCAGCGCTGGGAGCAAATGTCTTAACAAAACAAAACCCTGAGCAGAGGTGAATATGAAACGTAGAACTTTATTGGCGACCGGTGGTGCAGCCATTTTGACTGTGGGCGCGGGCATGGGCCTGATGCCACGCAATCAACAAACGGGTCTTTTGCCCGGTGCCGCAAATGCCCAAGAAGCGCCGGCTGAGTTGCCTGAAATCATGGAAATGGTCCAAGGCAATCCAATGGCGAATGTCGAAGTCATTGAATATGCGTCATTCACTTGTCCACATTGCGCGAGCTTTAATGCCAATCAGCACCAGTTGTTGAAAGCGAACTATATCGATACCAACAAAATCCGGTTTGTGTACCGCGAAGTGTATTTTGACCGTCCCGGTCTTTGGGCATCTATGATCGCGCGTTGCACTGATAATCCTGATTTCTTCTTCGCCTTTTCAGACGTGATCTATGAACAGCAATCCACATGGCTCGCCAGTGGTGACCCGACGATCATTATCGAAGAGCTGCGCCGCCTTGGAAAAACAGCCGGGCTTGACGATGCCGCACTTGATGCCTGCCTTAGCGATGCGGCAAAGGCTGAGGCGCTTTATACTTGGTACCAAGAGAATGCCGACCGCGACAATATTTCGTCGACCCCAAGCTTCTTGATCGACGGTGAAAACTATTCGAACATGAACTACGATGAATTCGCAGAAATTCTGGATGAAAAGCTGGGTTAACCGCGCTAAAAACTGAAAAAGGGCGGGTCAATAGGCCCGCCTTTTGCTGTTATAGCCCTAGCCGATCAAAGGCGGCGTCAATTTCCGTCCAATCTGCGATCTCCAAGCGGACGGGCAGGGTGACGACTTTCATCCGAAAGCTTTCTGGCAGACGCACCGCGTCTTTTTCTGTCGTGACCAGTTGTGCGTGGCGCGTTTGGGCTTCGACCTCTAGCCGTTTCATCAACGCATCGGACAATGGTTGGTGGTCGGCCAAGGCTTCGGCCCGGATCACATCGGCCCCCATTTCACGCAGCGTCCTAAAGAATTTTTCAGGGTGACCAATCCCGGCAAAGGCCAACAGCCTCAACCCTTTCCATGGCATGCCGGTCGGGAGCGGGGCCAATGCGCCGCGAAGATGCGGTTGATCGAAGTCCCAGTCATTTGCAAAGCCGTCCTGCGCCT
Organism: Loktanella sp. D2R18; assembly: GCF_003318235.1. GTDB lineage: Bacteria > Pseudomonadota > Alphaproteobacteria > Rhodobacterales > Rhodobacteraceae > Yoonia. The sequence goes on from NZ_QOCG01000002.1 coordinate 14,075, forward strand.
TGTCAGGCCCGATAGACAGCACCAAATCAGCGCGTTTTAAGCCGGTTTTGACGGGTTCGCGCAAGGGGCCTGCTGGGATCACCCTGCCGTTGCCAAATCCGCGCATCGCATCGACGACTACGATGGATAGATCTTTGGCCACCGTTGGGTTTTGAAACCCATCATCTAACAAAATCACATCGGCACCAGCGGCTTGGGCGGCGGCAACCCCTGCGGCCCGGTCCCGTGACACCCATGTCGGGGCAAAGGCCGCGAGCAAGAGCGGCTCATCCCCGGTTTGTTCTGCCGTGTGGCCGTGTGCGTCAACTTGGACAGGCCCGGTGAGGTTCCCGCCATAGCCGCGCGACACCACATGCGGCGTGCGTCGGCGGGCCTTGAGCCGCTCAATCAGCGCAATCGTTGTGGGTGTCTTGCCGGTGCCACCTGCGTTGATATTGCCCACGCAAATCACCGGGACTGTCGCCTGAATCATGGGTGGCTGGTGCAAGCGCCGTGCCGTCAGCCCCGCATAGATCGCAGCCAATGGGGACAAAAGGCGCGCGGTAATGGCGGGCTTATCAGGGGCTGTGAACCAAAATGACGGTGCGTGCATTTAATACCCCAATTCTTCAAGCCGTAAGCGGATGTAATCTGCAATGCGGTTACTTACGATGGCCCCGCGTGATGTGACGTCCCAAGCGGCACGGGCCAGTTCGGCGGTCTTATCAACGGCAAGCAAAATCTCGATAATTGCGCCCAGATCATTGCTGCTCCGGATCAACCGCGAGGCGCCGGCAGCATTGAGCCGCGCGGCGTGTCGCTGGAACGGTGCAACCAAAGGGCCGTATAAAACGGCAGATCCCAATGCGGTTGCCTCGAATGGATCGCGACAACCGCCCCCACGTAAGGTCCCGCCGATAAACGTGATAGGCGCAATGCGGTACCACAGCCCGAGATTATCTTCGGTGTCGATGACATATACTTGGGTCAATTCGGTCGGTAGTGGCGTTTCAGAGCGCATATCCACATAGAACCCTTGCTCGCGCATAGCTTCGGCAAAGGTATAGGCATCACGGGGGTTCCGCGGCGCGATCACGAATAGCAGCCGGTGCGCGCGGCGGCTGGCTTGTTTATGGGCGCGGCTAAGATCTTTAAGTTCCGACAGATGCGCCGCAGCGGCAAGCCATGTGGGGCGCGTGCCAATTGCCTTAGCCAGTGCTTGCCGGTCAGTTTCATCGCAAGGTAACGGTGGTGGACAGTCTTCCATCGCGCCAGACACAATGATTGTTTCGGGGGGGGTGCCCGCCCGGATCAGGCGGTCCGCTGCGTTTTGATCTAGCGCCAAGATGGCTTCGAACTGTGATAAAAGCGATCGCATCGCTCCGGGCACCCATCCGCCAGTGACCTGTTCAAGCCCGTCCCCATTGGCGTCGACAAGAACACAATGCATCTTTGCCGCGCGCATTTCATCCATCAACAAAGGGTCAAGATCACCACGCACCCAAACCCCTAACGTAGGCTGCCAATGTGCGATAAATTCGCGGATCGTTTCTTTGCTACGGGGTTCTTGGATCGCGCGGCCGCCGATGGCATGGGTCCATTCGCGGATGGTCGGGATGATCGTAATCGGGTCGCCATCAACGGTGACTTTACGGCCCAGCGTTTCAATCGCAGTCAGCTGATCCGCATGGGTGCAACGCGCCCAAATCACCACGCCGTCAGGCCGGGCGGGATATTCCAAAAGGCGCGTCGGTAGGTCGGCCGACCCCCGGCTTGCCAAAAAGGCAGCAATGGACAGGGATCGCGCCATGTCTAACTATCCAAGCGAGGCTTAACCGCCAAGTTCTTCTGTGGATGACGCCGCGATTTCTTCATCGCGCAGACGGTGAATATGCGCGATGAAATAGCGCATATGTGCGTTATCTACCGTGCGCTGGGCTGCACCTTTCCATGCATTATACGCGGTCTCATAGTCCGGAAACATGCCAACAATGTCGATTGCATCGACATCTTTGAACGCGTTTTTTGTCGGATCGATCAATTCGCCACCGAAAACGAGGTGTAGGCGCTGGGTCATAAGAAAACCTTTGTAAAAATTGCGGTTAGCTACAGTCTACGGGTTTGCGTGGCGCGGCTCAAGCAACTCGGCAAGATTGCCGTGTAAATCAGGGCCAGCGGCCAAAACACCGGGCACCTTGGGAAGCAGATTATTGAACCCAAGCGCAAGCCCATGTTGATCGGTGACATTGGCGCCGGCCTCTGATGCGATAAGCGCGCCTGCGGCAATGTCCCATTCCCAACTTGGGCGTAATGTGATCATACCATCAAACCGTCCTTGCCCCACAAGACACAAGCGGTATGCAAGCGACGACCGAAACACGCGCTTGATTGGTGGCGTGACGCCGCCGCGCCAATTTCGCCCTTCAAAGTTGGGCTTTGCGCCGAGCACTGTCGCGCCGTCGATGGTCGCTTTGGACGCCGCAATTGGGGTGCCATTCAGCATGGCCCCACCGCCCCGCGTTGCCGTATACATCAGGTCGCGCACAGGCAGATAGACGGCTGCGCTGACCACCTGACCGTTTTCAACAACGGCCAAGGCGTGTGACCAATCTTTGCCGCCTTCGATAAACGCGCGGGTGCCATCGATTGGATCAATGATGAACTGCCGCTTTGTGGTCATGCGGACGTCGTTATCTTCGGTTTCTTCGGACAGCCAACCGTAATCGGGTCTGGCGTTGCGCAGCTCTTCGCAAAGCATCGTATCAACAGCGAGATCGGCCTCTGTCACCGGGCCTGCCCCATCGGGCTTATCGGTGATAGCCGGGTTTTGCTGAAAAAATCGCATCGCAATGTCGCCCGATTGACGGGCGGCCGCGGTCAAAAGCGCAAGATCAGTCTCCGGCAAGGGTAAGCCCTTCAACCAATAGCGACGGCACAACGCGCGATAGATGCCCGCGCCCATCGTTGGCCGGAATAATCGACATCAGCATATCGCGCAGGTTCCCAGCGACGGTACATTCGTTCACCGCATAGGTGATTTCGCCGTTTTCCACCCAAAAACCGGATGCCCCGCGCGAATAATCGCCTGTATTGGGGTTAATCGTGGACCCGATCATAGAGGTCACCAATAGCCCGGTGCCCATCTGTTTGATCAGATCATCGCGGCTTTGCGTGCCTTGGGTCAGGCTAACATTTGTTAGGCTTGGGTTGGGTGGTGCGCCTGTGCCACGCGCCGCGTTCGCCGTGCTTTGCAGCCCCAGTTTGCGCGCAGTGGCAAGGTCAAGCGTCCAGCCAGTCAACATCCCATCATCTACGATTGCGCGCCGCGAAGTTGGCAGTCCTTCGGCATCAAATAGTTTGGATCCAGTCACGCGCGCGCGGTGCGGGTCTTCGATCACTGACAGCCCTTTGGGCAAAACCTGTTCGCCCAAGGCATCGCGCAGCCAGCTCGACCCGCGCGCAATCATCATGCCATTGGTGGCCTGAAGCAAATGTCCGATCAAGCCGCTGGCGATACGTTCGTCGAACAAAACCGGGTAAGCGCCCGTTTTCGGCTTGCGCGCACCTGCGCGTTCAACAGCACGTGAAGCGGCGATTGTGCCGATTTCATCGGCGTCACGCAGGTCTGTGTAAAACACGCGGCTGTCATAGTCATAGTCACGTTCCATCGCAGCGCCTGTACCGCTAATTGCGACACATGACAGGCCGCTATCGGTCCGGGCATAACCGGCAGAAAACCCATTGCTGGCGGCCAGATGGATGCGGCGACGGCTATAGCCTGCGGATGCAGATTGTACTTGGCTAATGTCCGTATTGCGTAGCGCTGCGGCTTCGGCGCGTGCGGCGGCGTCTTGCAGTGCGGCCGGGTCTGGTTCTTCACTTGGATCGAACAGTTCGAGCCGCGCAGTTTCTAAATCGGTCGCCAGTTGTGCGGCGTCGGCTAGCCCAGCATAGGGGTCTTCGGGGGCTTCTTTGGCCATGGCGACCGCGCGTTCGGCGACTTGAACCAGCGTATCTGGTTTGGTGTCGGATGAGGACACGCAGGCTTGACGCTGGCCAACCAGAACCCGCAGCCCAATATCCACGCCCTCGGACCGTTCAGCGTGTTCGAGCGCGCCTGCACGCACGTCGATAGAAACGGATGTGCCATCCACTGCAATTGCATCGGCGCTATCCGCGCCGGCGCGGCGGGCGGCATCCAAAAGCTGCTGGGTCAGGTTGGATAGAGGCTGGGTCATGGGCAATCCTTTGTTCCCCATGACCTAATGTGCCGAACCATATGCTGCAAGCCTATCTGACCCGTTCGCCATTCACACGCACGCTGCCGGCATCGTCGATTTCCACAGAAGTGGTTAACGTGCCGTTACCATCATCGCGCGTAAACATACCGAGCCCCATGCGCATTCCAAAGACATCGTCACTGTTCAATAGATCTAATGCGATCAAATTATCTAGCAAAGCATGCGCGCCTGTCACGGTCATTCCGGCAGCACCCGTTGGGCGCGGCATGCCATCAAACGTGTCGAGATCGGTCATGTCAAAGGCAAATGCGCCCGTCGTTGCCAGCGATGCCCCTGTACCTGCGATATCAAAGGCATCAATCCGCAAATCATGCAGTTCGACCGGAGTTTGTTGGATCATCAATTCATTTTCGATGTTCAGGAAATCGAGCCATTCGACGTTGTAGGTCAGGCCTGCTGAAAGGTCGATGTTCATATCCATTGGGTCACGAGAAAGGACTTGATCGGGATCGAACATAGCCCAAGTATTTTCAGAAACTGTGAGGTCATCAAAGCCAATGTGATAGCGCGCGGTTTGGGCCGTGTCGGACTTGAGCAGCGGAACGATAATGTCAGCAACCGTGGCGCCAACCACAATATCGATCTCGCCGGGAATCCCGGCTATCTGGGTTGCTTGGGTTTCCTGGACTGAAATTTCACAACCATCGCCGATTCCGGCAAACACTAGCCCTTGATCCGAAAGGCCAAAATTATAGGTCGCTGGCCCGCACTGGTGCGCGAGCGCCATGAACACCTGACCGTTCGCCATTGTGACATGCTCGGCCTGTACAGATTCTGTTGTTTGCGTGCTTTGCATGAACATCCCCGCACGCAATGCAGGGGCAAGGTTCAACAGATCAAACCCTTCGGCAGGGATTGCAGAGTTTGTGGAAACTTGCGTGCGACCAATGGTATTTGTGTCAGTTGATTGGCCTTCGCCAAAATCTGACATGAATTCATATGTCATTGGCTCCACGACATATTCAGTGGTGACCGCGATCATTTCACCTTCGGTGACGGTTGAAACCACAGTGTAGCCACCACTGTTAACAGTAAAGCCGAAAACCATTTCAGCGAGGTCGGGAAACATAGAAGCAGATGTTAGTGATGCGGTGCCGACACCTGCGACGCTATCATAGGTGATTACGCCCGGTTCGCCGCTTGCCGTCATGCGCATATTAGATTGTTGTAGGTTCATCGTGGCTTGGATCGGTTCTGGCTCGACCATCGGAATTGTGGCCGCCAGCGTGTAATCCATAGATTTTGGCAAGGTCATTGTGACGGTGCCGTCTGGTTCATCCACCATCGTCATAGGTGGCACGCTGATTGAAATTTCACCAAACCCCATCGGTAACGCATAGGTCATCACCATATCGTTGATAAATACAGTTGATCCCTCTCGGATGCGATCCGCAGAGACCTGCAAGCCGAAAGCGGTGTAAAGCGCGTTCTGGTTCGCCCAGACATCATCTGAGGTGATGTCTGCAATTGCGGGGGTGCCAAAGATGGCAAGCGTGGCGGGTAGGGCAATACAGTATGTCACGAAAAATCCTATGGTCTACTAACGAAAAAAGGCGCGCCGGTTGCCCGACGCGCCCTTTCAAGTTCAAGTATGGCGCTTATTTCACGCGCTGTCCATTGACGAGAACATGACCTTCGCCGTTGACCTCTAGAGAGGTTTCAAGCTGATCTTCGCCCGTGGTTTGCGCGAACATGCCGATCATCATACGTGGGCCCATGACCTGCTCTTCTGGGACCAGACCCATTGCGATCAGATTGTCGATCAGTTGGTTCAGGCCGTTGACCTTAATGGCTGCTTCACCTTCGGGACGTGGCATCGGCGCAAATGTCTGCGTGTCGGTTGGGTCAAACGTAAAATCGCCGGAACCCGTCACAGCGGCACCCGCAACCGAAACATTCAACGTATCAAGCGACAATGTGTTCAGCTCGAACGGCAGTTCGCCATATTCCAGCGAATCTTGTTCTTCGGGGTTCATCATGTTGATCATTGGCTGGGCTGTGCCAGACAAGCCGATCTGCAAAGTGGCCGGATCGCGCGGCAAGATATTGCCCGGGTCGATCATACCCCAGATCATTTCATTGATCGCCATATCGATCAGATCGATGCTCATACGGAAGTCTTCCGGCGCGTCAGATTTGCCCAGCGGCATCTCGAAGCCAATACCGTATTCCGCGAAAGAAAGCTCGATTGGGAATGGTACTTCGGAGCCGGTCGCAGAAATAGCGACGTCCTTGGCCGATACGTCATAGACAATCGCAGCATTGCTTGCAGAGATCGCAAAGTCAGCAGTACCCATTGTGGCGGAACCCGCCAATTGATCGCCGTCTGCGTTTACGTCAAAAATGTAGTCTGCGCTTTCTACGGTATACCCGCCATTTACGGCAAACCCATCCGCGAACAGCATCTCAGGGTTTTCAAAATCTGCGTCCAGTGGCATGGCAACTGTAGCATCCAAATTCATGCCCATGATTTTACCGCCGCCGGTAATGTATTCGCCGTTCCCGCCGGGTAGCTGGATATCAACAAGCATATCCATCGAAGCAATCGCCATGTCGTAATCGACTGTCATCAGCGCGTCTTTAACGGTGGTATAGTTGCCAGAAAGGTCGTTCAAAACGATTTGCGCGTCGCCGGTAAAGGTCATGTCGCCGTCAACAACGTCTTTGAGCGCGATCGCAATGCTATCGGCGGTCATTTCGTAGTTCATCGCATCGACATCGCCGGAAACGATCATTTCAAGGCCGGAATTGGTCGCTTCCAAGTTGATCTCAACGTTACTCTCAGGGCTGAAAGTGATTGGATAGGATTCAGACATTGTAATAACGACGTTATCACCGTCTTCGCTGAAACGAATTTCATCGATGGTGTAGCTAGTGCTTATCTCTGGCGCAGCCGTGCTGACTGATAGGCCGGACACAACCAGTGTGTCGCCGGACATTTCTTCTGAGCCGACTGTAATATCAGCGGCCGCGAACATGCCCATCTGTTCTTGCCAGCTATCCCAAACCTCTTGGGCTGTGACGTCAGCGTGGGCGGCGCCACCGGCGACCAATGCAGCGATGCAGACGGCGCTGCGCATTTTCATTGAATGGTTCATTCCAAATTCCCTTCGGTTAAATACACCCCGATTCTTGTGTGGCACGATTGAGTCGTGCCAGTGTTCGGGTATTGGGTTATAACTTAATCATCAAAGTTGCTTACCGAAAGGGATGGGCATGAAAAATATGGATTTGGTCGGGAAAACCTTACTGATTACGGGCGCAAGCCGGGGTATTGGCGCCGCGACCGCGCGTGAATTCGCCGACCGCGGTGCGAATGTGGCTCTTGTTGCGCGTAGCACCGACGAAATTGCCGCGATTGCCGGTGAGATTGGTGAACAGGCGCTTACGATCCCTTGTGACGTATCGCGTCATGCAGAAGTGGAAGCCGCCGTGAACGCCACTGCACAGACGTTTGGTGGGTTGGATATCTTGATCAATAACGCTGGTGTCGTTGATCCTATTGGTGATTTGGCCGATGCTGATCCAGAAGCATGGGCGCGCGCGATCGATATTAATCTCAAGGGTGTCATGTACGGGATGCGCGCGGCTTTGCCGGGCATGATTGCCCAAGGGCATGGAACAATCATTAATGTCTCATCCGGGGCCGCGCATGGCCCTGTCGAAGGGTGGACCGCTTATTGCAGTTCTAAGGCCGGCGCGTATATGCTGACCCGTGGCGCTGATCTTGAAAATCGCGCAAAAGGTATTCGGATTATGGGGCTGTCGCCGGGTACCGTCGCCACCCAAATGCAGCGCGAAATCAAGGCTTCGGGGGTTAATGCGGTCAGTCAGCTTGACTGGTCTGATCATATCCCGCCTGAATGGCCTGCGAAGACGCTTGCGTGGATGTGCTCACCTGCTGCCGACGCTTATATGGGGCTTGATGTCAGTTTGCGTGAACCATCCATTCGTGAACAGGTCGGGCTCGTATGATCCAGTGCGAAGTATCGGGCGACCTGTGGCGTGTAACAATTGATCGCCCTGAAAAAGCCGGTGCGCTGACCCGCGATATGTTGGTTGAGCTGGCCGAAATCGCAGAGCGGGCGACCGTGGCAAAAGTCGTCATTTTTAGCGGAACAGGTGCTGTTTTTAGCGCTGGCGCTGATCTTGATCAGGCGCGCGCTGGGCTTGCAGTTGATCCGGTGTGGCAGCGATTGTCACATGCGGTTGCCGCTTTGCCCGGCCTGACGATTGCCGCGCTGAATGGCACCGCCGCTGGCGGGGCGATGGGGTTGGTATTGGCTTGTGATCTACGTATCGCGGTTCCGACGGCCAAATTTTTCTATCCGGTGATGAAGCTCGGTTATCTTCCTCAGGCCTCTGATCCTGGCCGATTGACTGCATTGGTCGGGCCGTCGCGTGCAAAGATGATCCTGATGGCGGGGCAAAAGATATTGGCCGAAGAGGCGCTGCAATGGGGGCTCATTGACCGCATTGTGCCTGCTGATGCCTTGTCAGCGCAGGTTGATCAATTGACACAGAATGTGATGCAGGCGGATCCGCGCCATGTCGCGGCCATCAAATCTATGATCCCCACAACGTGACCGATGCGCTGGTAATTGGGGCAGGCCCTGCCGGGCTTATGGCGGCAGAGGTATTGGCGAAATCCGGGCTTTCCGTGACGATAGCGGATGCGATGCCTTCGGTCGGTCGGAAATTCCTGATGGCCGGAAAATCAGGTCTCAATCTGACCAAAATGGAATCAATGGATCAGTTTTTAGCTGCTTACGGTGACGTGCCGCCCATGATGCGTCATGCGCTGATGGATTTTGGCCCGGATGCGGTGGCAGCATGGGCGCAAGGGTTGGGTCAGCCGCTGTTTACCGGATCAACGGGGCGTCTATTCCCCGTCGCCATGAAGGCGTCGCCGCTGTTGCGCGCGTGGGTTAAGCGGTTGAATGAGATGGGGGTGACGCTTAACACGCGCTGGCGCTGGACGGGTTGGCAGGATGACGCTGCGGTTTTCCAAACACCTAAAGGCGAACAGAATTTGTCTCCCAAGGTCATTATCCTCGCGCTGGGAGGCGCTAGCTGGGCGCGGCTTGGGTCTGATGGCGCGTGGGTGCAGTATTTACCCGCAGACGCCGTAACCCCCTTTGCCCCGGCGAACATGGGGATGTTGATCAATTGGTCAGACCATATGGAACGCCATTTTGGTACACCCGTCAAAGCCTGCATGTTGTCCGCAGGTGACCAACACACACGCGGTGAATTCGTGATTTCCGCACAAGGGATCGAAGGCGGCGGTGTGTATATGCTGTCCAAACCGCTGCGGCTGGGCGCGCAGCTGTATCTGGATCTATTGCCCGATTGGTCGCTTGAGCGGGTGCGCGCGGCACTCGCGAAGCCGCGCGGCAAGTTCAGCTTGTCAAACCATTTGCGCAAGGTGCTAAAGTTTGATCCGCTGCGGATTGCGCTGCTCATGGAATTTGGGCGGCCCATGCCGGATGACATTGGCCCCCTGATCAAAGCATTGCCAATCGCGCACAACGGTCCGCGCCCAATCGACGAGGCAATCTCGACGGCTGGCGGAGTCGGGTTCGATGCGCTGACAGATGGTTTCATGCTGCGGGGGCGGCCCGGGGTGTTTTGTGCAGGTGAAATGCTAGATTGGGAGGCCCCAACAGGTGGTTATCTGATTACCGGTTGCCTAGCGACTGGCGCAAAAGCCGCACATGCTGCGATAGAATACGCAAGCCACAGTAGCAATCTGTAGTGCGGCGCGCTAGATACGCCTAACGGCAGTACGGAGTACCGATTATGCGAGCAAAAGCATTTCTTGCGACAACAGCTTTGACAACAGTGATTTGCCATCAGGCAACGGCCCAAACTACCGACCTGAGCTATGGGCAATTTGGGCTGCCCGGGCTGGTCGATATGCCAATCGCGCAAAGCGCCCCGGAAGGTGAAATTGCAAGTACGATTGTGATGCGTGATGGGCTATTTCGTCTCAACTTCGCCGGACAGTTGACCGATCGGCTTTCTGGCAGCGCGAGCTACACGGTTACTGACCTTTATGACGGCACAGGCGTTGGGATCGACGATGGGCAATTTGAACGCTCCTTTAGCCTGCAATATCGGCTGATCAATGAGTCCGAATATTTGCCTGCGGTGGCCATTGGCATGCGTGATTTCTTGAATCCCGGCCGGTTTCAGTCTGAATATGTCGTTGCAACCAAATCTATTGGCGACAATCTGGCGGTGACGGCGGGTCTTGGCTGGGGGGCGATGGGCACGCATGAGGGGTTTGATAACCCAATTAGCGGACGCTCAACGCGACCCACATTTGATGAAACGACCCCGGAAGGCCAATTGGCGACGGATCAGTGGTTTGCCGGGGATGCAGCGTTTTTTGGTGGGGCGTCTTATCAAATTAACGACAAATGGGGTGTGACGGCTGAGTATTCGTCAATCGCCTATCCGCAAGAAGCCTATGCGCCGGTATTGGATGTGAACAGCCCGTATAATTTTGGCGTTACCTACCGCCCTGCCGATGGGGTGCAGGTTGCGTTGGCGTCACTGCACAGCAGTGAAATTTCGCTTTCGGCCACATTTGTTTTGAATGCGAATAACCGCCCCGGGATGAGCGGGATTGAAGGCGCGCCTGCGCCGATCAAGGTGCGCAGCGCAAACGCGCGTGCGGCGCAAACCTGGGACCGTAGTGCGCTCCCCGAAGCGGGGTTGCGTGCGGCGTTGCAAGCTTTGCTTGAAATCGAAGGGATCCGTTTGACCGGCCTTGAGGTGACCGACACTACGGCGCGTGTGCGTTACGTCAACACCCGGTATCGGTCGCAAGCGCAGGCCTTGGGCCGCGTTTCTCGGATGATGACGCAGATAATGCCCGGATCCGTTGAAACCTTTATTCTCGAACCTGAACAACGCGGCATCCCGCTTTCGGCGACAACTATCCAGCGTAGCGACCTAGAGGCGTTGGAAAACCGCGGTGGCGCATCCGAGGCGATGTTTGAACGGGCGCAGTTTTCAGACGCAGGTAGCGATGCTGGCCTCATGGGGATTGAAACAGATGCCCCGGCGTTTAGTTGGGGAATTAGTCCGTATTTTACGCTAAACTCGCTGAGCACGGATGGATCAATGTCGGTTGATGGTGGGCTTAAGCTGAGCGCGCGTTACCAAATCACGCCACAAACAGTGGTTTCAGGCGCGATAGTGCAAAGCCTTTTGAACAATGACGGCAAAGACCCAGTTGCGGATACCACACCTGAGCTGCAAAATGTGCGAACCGATGGCGGATATTATGGCGATGATGGGGTTCCGGTGCTGCAAAGCCTTGCGATTACCCACTACGGGCGCCCCGGTACCGATCTGTATAGTCGTGTCAGCGCGGGCTACCTTGAAACCATGTATGGCGGGGTCTCAACCGAATTGCTGTGGAAGCCAGTCGAGAGCAGCTTTGGATTTGGTGCAGAGCTGAACTATGTTGCACAACGCGACACGGACGTTGGGTTTGGGTTTGATGAATATGACTACGATGTGCTGACTGGACATGTGTCGGCCTATTATGATTTTGGCGATGGCATTCATTCGCAACTCGACCTCGGACGGTACCTTGCGGGGGATTGGGGCGGCCGGGTCACGTTGGCCCGCGAATATGATAACGGTATTCAAATCAGCGCTTATGTGAGCCAAACCGAGGTCAGCTACGAAGATTTTGGCGATGGGTCCTACAACAAGGGCGTGCGTATCACGATCCCGCAGGATTTCTTGACTGGTCAACCAAGCCGCAAAGACTATGGCACGACGCTGCGCACGCGTTCGGGCGATGGCGGCGCAATGCTGAATGTCGATGGGCGGTTGTACAATATTGTGCGGGATGCGCACCACGATGATCTGAACGATACCTGGGGACGGTTCTGGCGATGAAACAGTTGATTAAGATTGGCGCGGTACTTGGCGCGTTTCTGGGGGTGGCATCTTGTGGCGAACAGGGTGCAAGCGGCATTGGTGCGCGCGTCGCAGGCTTGGTCACGGGCCAAGATGCTGCGGCTGCCGCGCCCGCAAATGCGCTTGTGCCAGCGACAGAAATGCAGGCGAATCCGGGCAAATATGTACGCTTAAATATCCGTGACCAAGGGGCGTGGTCGTCGCTCGTGCAGGCTGGGCAGAACGGCAACCGCACCACTTGGATTGGGCAAAGCAATGTCAGCGTGACATTCGAAAACGGTCTGGTCGCTGCTACCCGTGGGCTACCGCGTGATTTAATGGGCGCAGAAGTGGCGCAATCTTGGGCAGCGATCAGAAGCGGCGGTGGAACCGCAGAGCGGCGACAGGATTACATCACCGATCAAGACGGCATATCCTCAGAACTGTTGCAATGTAGCATCGTTTCCGAGGGAACTGAGACTTTCACCCGCGCGGAAGTCGCGATCAATGCCACGCGTTTCAAAGAAACCTGCACCGGAGAAAACTTTACATTTTCCAACATTTATTGGGTAAATCGGCAAGGAAAAGTCGTGCGAAGCCTGCAAGCGGTCTCTCCTGACGCGGGCTATCTGCAAATCGACGTATTTTGATCTGCAGCAAACCACTTGGATTTCGCGATACGCCCTGATTTAATGGGCCAATGTGGATCGCCACGAAGTGGCAGACCACCCGTGCATTAATTGGAGTACCGACATGCGCCTTACAACTACTTTCGCCGCCACAGCTGCATTGGCTGTTTCCGCTGTTTCTGCAAACGCTGGCGGCATGTCCGAACCAGTCATGGATGCGCCTGTTGTTATGGTTGAAGAACCAGCACCAGCCGGCTCTTCTATCAGCAGCACATACATCGTTGTTGGTGTTATTGCTGCTCTGCTGATCGCAGCAGCTGCATCAGAAGACTAAATCTTGATCGTAAGATCTTGATGAAAGGCAGGCCTTTGGGCCTGCCTTTTTCGTTTAGCGACGCGCCATCATTGCAAGCCGCAAAAGTGCGCGTTCCATCAAGGGCCCTTGCGGCGCAGAGCTGGCCGAACGTAGTTGTAGATCCACATCCGTCAGCGCGGTGAGTGCTCGTTCCAACCTAGGCCGCCCCCAATGGCTGGCTTGACGGACGATTTTATCACGTCTTGGACCAAACACAGGTGGGCGCAAACGGCCAACACCAGCCGCAGGTCCTCCGGGATCTGAGGCAGCCGCGTGCAAGCGTCTGAAATGCCGCATCGCACCAATACACAAGGTTACGGGGGTTACCCCCTGAGCGTACAGACTGCTGAGAACAGGGCCAAGCTTATCCGCATGGCCAAGCGCCACGACCTCGAGCACATCGTCGACATCAACCTCGGCTGACTGTGGGGCGTTCAATGTAACCTCAGCCACGGTAAGCGGAGTATCGTCACCTTGTTTATATAGGCTTACCTTTTCCAAAGTTTGCCTGAAATCGCCGGGTTCTAGTGACGACGCCAGTGCCATCAGCGCATCCATCACATCGCGTTCAGGTTGGGCGACGCCCGCCTGTTTGAGTCCCGATTCAATATCCGCCATCGATGGCGGATCATCGTAAATCCCAATCGCCATTGCGTTGCGGTGGTTTTCGAACAATTTGCGTAGGGTGGATTTTGCGGTCAGCTGCGATGCGGTCACAACAATCTGTGCGTCGCCCGGTTTCCAATCCACTAAGGCAGATGTAATCGCCTTAGCCGCTGTATCTGTAGCATCTTCGACAAAGGCGACGCGGTGACCGGGGAAAAAACCTTGAGCTTTGACGGCGTCATCTAGCAGCGCGGGATCTTTGCGCAGATCAGCGGCGGCCATACGCGTGAGCCGCATTTCTTCTTCGCCCGATGGTCCAACGAGGGCGGCAATTGCTTGTTGGCGTTTTTCAGCGACACGCATTGGGTCTGCACCAAAAATCAACAGGCCCGCGTGGGTCGCATCGGGTTTGCGGCAATAGGCTGTGGCCGCGGCACCCGCCAGTTTCATGGTGCCAGCTTTGGGGTAAGGATCAAAAGCCGATCCGCGATCATGTCTGCAAGTATCACAGAAAGCCGCGCCGCGGCATCTGTTTCTGCAGCTTGTGTGGCTGTCGTTGACCCGGTCGCGGAATAGCTAGTGAAACTATCGACCTCGCCGCTTTCCAGCTGATCGCCCGTCGCGCTGTCTTTGAGCGTCCAGCGGGCCGTTCCTGTCAGGTTATACCGCGTTGTGTCGCCGTCGTCGGAAATTGCGGCGCTTCGGCGTCCTTGGGTCTGTGTAACGCGCAACACATAGCGCGGCACAGACGGTTTCCCAAGCCGCTGTTCAAGCTGCACACGCATCCGGTAACCCGCGACACTGTCATCAGTTTCAAATGCAATCGTATCGCGTAATCCGGTTCCATCCCCGTAGACAGGCACAAAGCCGCAGCCGCCCAAGGCGAGAAGCCCCAGAATAGCAAGGCGACGAGATGGTAATTTAGATGACAATGTTCACAATCCGCCCCGGTACGATGATTAGTTTTTTGGGTGTGCCGCCGTCCAATGCTTTTTGTACGGCGTTGTGATCCATGACGATGGTTTCAATCGCGTCTTTACTCGCGTCCGCTGCGACCTGAATTTCACCGCGCCGTTTGCCGTTAATCTGGATCGGCATGGTAAGGGTATCTTCCACCAACATGGCGTCGTCTGCAACAGGCCAAGGGGCTGTCGCGATCAAACCTGTTCCACCCAGCATAGCCCAGATTTCCTCGGACAGGTGCGGGGTCATCGGCGACATAAGTTGCGCCAAGATACGCATGGCTTCAGATTTGGCAGCCTTACTCGCCTTGGATTTCGACAGAACGGCGGTAAATCCGTAAAGTTTAGCAATCGCGGCGTTAAATCCAAAGGTTTCGACGCCCATGGTTACATCGTGAATTGCCTTATGCGCGGCGCGCAACAGATCGTCGTCGCCGGTGCCAGCAGCATCGTCCATCGCAGCAATGTCACCCGCAATACGGAACACGCGCGACAAGTGTTTATGTGTGGCTTCAGCGCCTGACGCCGTCCATTCAACGTCCCGTTCTGGCGGGCTGTCGGATAGTACAAACCAGCGCGCCGTATCGGCACCGAATTTCGCCAAGATATCATCTGGATCGACGACGTTCTTTTTCGATTTGGACATTTTGGCGGATGGGATGATCTCAACTTCGGTGCCATCTGCCAGCTTCCCATCAGTGACATCCTCAGGGAAATGATAGGTTGGACGGCCATCATTGCCGATGGTTTGGTAGATCTCGTGCGTCACCATGCCTTGGGTAAATAGCGCGTTGAACGGCTCAATCGCGCTGTCAGGCAGGTGCCCCGTGATGTTCATCGCGCGCGCAAAGAAGCGGCTATAAAGCAGGTGCAAAATCGCATGTTCGATCCCGCCGATATATTGGTCGACGTTCATCCAATACGCAGCATCTTCGGCATTGGTCGGCGTATCCGCATTGGGCGATGTGAAGCGGGCGTAATACCAGCTAGAATCCACGAATGTATCCATTGTGTCGGTTTCACGCAGCGCGGGTTTGCCGCACGCCGGGCAGGTGCAGTTGCGCCATGTCGGGTGGCGGTCAAGCGGGTTGCCGGGGATGTCAAACGTCACATCATAAGGCAGCTCAATTGGTAGGTTTTCTTTCTTTTCGGGAACAGCGCCGCAATCCTCACAATGCACAATCGGGATGGGTGCACCCCAGTACCGCTGGCGGGACAGACCCCAATCACGCAGGCGGAATTTTGTGACACCAGCGCCGATGCCGTTTGTTTCGCAATAGGCGATGGCAGCGTTGACCGCGTCGTCACCGGTTTGCACGGTTTCGCCAGAAAATCCTTTGACGTAGGTGACCGTTTCAGATTTCGTGGGGGTATAGGCCTCGGTCAGGGCCGTGTCGGCATCTGCGTCTGGCAGGAATGTCGCGGTGATTGGCAGACCATATTTTGTCGCAAAGTCAAAATCGCGTTGATCATGCGCGGGGCAGCCAAAGATCGCGCCGGTGCCGTAATCCATCAAAATGAAGTTTGCGATGTAGACGGGCAGTTCAGATCCGTCAAGCGGGTGCTTCACGGTCAGCCCAGTATCATATCCTAGCTTTTCGGCCTTTTCGATGGCTTCAGCCGTGGTGCCGCCTTTGCGGCATTCGGTGCAGAACGCCGCGACTTTGTCGTCTTTGGCTTCCAACTCTTTTGCCAACGGGTGGTCAGGCGAAACACCAACAAAGGACGCGCCCAACAGCGTGTCGGGGCGGGTGGTGTAAACCTCAATCTTGCCGCCATCGGTGCGTTCAAACGCGAATTGCAGACCGCGTGACTTGCCGATCCAGTTGGCTTGCATCAATTTGACCTTGGCGGGCCAGTCATCAAGGCTATTAATTGCCGATAGCAATTCTTCGGAATGGTCGCTGATCTTAAAGAACCATTGCACGAGTTCACGGCGTTCAACCTCTGCGCCGGATCGCCAGCCCTTGCCGTCGATGACCTGCTCGTTCGCCAGAACGGTCATGTCGATTGGGTCCCAGTTCACCACGGCCTTTTTGCGGTAGATCAGGCCCTTTGCCAGAAAATCAATGAACAAGGCTTGTTGCTGGCCGTAGTATTCGGGATCACAGGTCGCAAATTCGCGGGTCCAGTCGATGGACAGGCCCAGTGGTTTCATCTGCGCCTTCATGTCGGCGATGTTGTTGTAGGTCCAGTCCTTGGGGTGACCACCCGATGCCATTGCGGCATTTTCGGCAGGCATCCCAAAGGCGTCCCAGCCCATTGGGTGCAACACGTTGTGCCCTGTTGCCAGCTTGTAGCGCGCAATCACATCACCCATCGTGTAGTTGCGCACGTGGCCCATGTGGATGCGGCCTGATGGATATGGGAACATCTCTAGCACGTAGTATTTTGGCTTATCTTCGCTGCGCACAGCCAGAAACGTCTGGGCGTCAGCCCACGCAGATTGCCATTTCGCTTCGATATCGGCTGGCGTGTAGGATGTCATCGGTAGGGTCTTTCAAGAATGCAAACGCCGGGCGAAAGGGCCCGGCGCATTTGATAATCGGGCGATATGCCGAGGGGTTAAAGCCCGCCGTCAGCAATACGAAGTTGTCGGGCGCGCGATAGAATCGCATCCTCGACTGCGGTTTGGGTTTCAATGGATACGGGGCCACGGCTTGTTTGTAGGGCGATCTGCAACGACCGGGCATCAAGTGCGGGATCAATCACACGAATCGTGGCGCGGTAAGCTGTGCCACCGCCAGGTGGGGTGCCAAATCCGGTTGAGATCACGCCAGTGAACGGGTCCGCGGATTGCACGGGCAGAAAATCCAGTACATCTAGCGATGCCGCCCAAATATAGCGGTTCACCGCAACGTTTTCCGCGCCGCGTGGGGTTGGGGTGGCAACAGAGCCACCGCAAGACGCGAGGGTTCCGATCAACAGGGCCGTCATCCCTGCGCGCATAAGTGTAATCATCGACGTCAAACCATTTCCCCTTTGCCGGGATACTTTGTCATTGACGAAATATGTAGCGAAGGGCGGGGCGGGTCACAAGCAATTATGCGCAAATCCACACCCCACAAACGCAAAGAGCGACCCAAAAGGGCCGCTCTCGCTTAAGTTGGACGTTAGCTTCGCTTAGAAAGTGAAGTTAATTTCAACTGTTGCGCCTTCTTGGTATTCGTTAGTACCGATTTCGTCTTCCCAGTCGCTGTCATTATCTTCAGCATAAGAAATCAGAAGATCTGCGCCGCCACCGAGGTCGTATGTACCTGCGACGTAGTAGTCTTCGTCACCTTCGTTGTCGTTCAGGACGCCAGCGAAGACAGACATGCCGTTGCCAAGATCGTATGAGCCTTCAAGAGCCCATTTATCTGTGCCTTGGTCGTACTGGTAGTCAGCAGTAACCGAGATTGCGCCAGATGCATAAGCAACGTTCACACCGTAGTTGTCTTCGTTTGTGCCGTCATCTTCAGCAACGTAGTAAACAGTACCTGTGATTGCGTCGCTGAATGGGTAGGCAACTTTCACACCTGTAGATGTTTCGCCAGCTGACTCATCAGAAGCGTATGCAACTGTGATGTCTGCGCCACCGAATGTTGCGCTAGCTGACAGACCCCAAACTTCACCAGGGTAATAGTCAGTTTGTGACGCATAGTAGTTATAGAAACCGAAGACAAGGTCGTCGCTTTCTTCTTGGTAAGCAACAACAATTGTGAACTGACCCAGTTCAGCTGTTGCACCGAAAGAAAGTTGGTCAACAGTGTTCACACCAAAGTCTTCAACAAGTATGCCATCGTCGGATGCAACTGTGTATGACAATGATGCGGAAACAGCACCGAATGTTACGTCGCCGCGCAGAACTGTTTCGCCGTCAACGGCTGAAAAGTAATCTGCTTCCATGTCGCCAGCAGAAACCCAGTGTGTTTCAGCAGCGAATGCTGTTTCGCCGAAGAACAGGCCGGCTGTTTCAGATTCCAATGACAGAACGTAGCTGCCAGAAGTCAAAGTTTCGCCGTTGTTGTCGTCAGCAACGTCGAAATCAAAAGTTGCAGTCGCTGTAAGACCGTTGTCCAGTTCTTCGGACAAAGTGACGGCGATGTTTGCGTCCCAGTAGAAGCCTTCGGAGTCACCAAGTGTGTCGCCAACGAAAAGTGTTAGCAAAGTTCCTGGGCCCGTTGTTGTGGTACCCCAGAACGTCGTAGCGTTAACAACAGTCGAGTCGTTGTAGCCCAGTGTTGCTGAGCCAGAGAAAGATACTTCAGCAGCTGCCGCGCCACCAAAGGCGATCAGAGCAGTTGTTGTAAGAAGGGTGCTTTTCATGGATTTATTCCCTCGTGTTTTGCATTCCCAAGAATGCCAGTTTTCCTAGCATTGATGTGTAACTGCGCGGTTTGGGTCTGACACTCAAGCAAATTAGAGCCTTATTTGGCGGGTTCGTGCGAAATGATGCATCAAGGACACACAGTGTTTTGGGCGGTGACATCGCCCAGATTCCCCTTTATTTCGGCCTGAAACGTGACGTGACCCTTATTTTTCGGAGCCTTAACATGCCCCTTGCCGATATTCAGGACAAAATGCGCAACGCTTGTGATGCCGCAGGCCGCGATTATGATGATGTGACGCTTATCGCAGTGTCCAAGGTGCAGCCCAATGAACGGGTCGCGGCGGTGCTTGACGAAGGTCACCGAATCTTTGGCGAGAATAAGGTCCAAGAAGCGGCGGGAAAATGGCCGCGGTTTCGTGCGCAATACGAAGGCATCAAACTGCATATGATTGGGCCGCTCCAAACGAACAAAGCGCGCCAAGCGATGGAACTGGCACAGGCGATCCATACGGTTGACCGCCCTAAACTCGCCACAACGATTGCAAGGCTGGCCCAAGATATAGGGTCCTGCCCCGATTTATTCGTGCAGGTGAACACCGGGGAAGAGCCGCAAAAGGCCGGCGTTTTGCCGACAGAGGCGGATGCTTTCGTGGCCGAGGTGCGCGCGCTTGATCTGCCGCTTAAGGGGCTGATGTGTATTCCCCCCGTGGATGAAGAACCCGCGCTCCACTTTGCGTTGCTGGCCAAAATTGCTGCGCGTAACGGGTTATCGGGCCTGTCTATGGGGATGAGCAGCGATTTCGAACGCGCGATTGCCCTTGGGGCGACCCATATCCGCGTCGGATCTGCCATTTTCGGTGATCGTGTGCCTGCGCAATGACCGAATATAATCCACCGCAGGACCCGTTGGTCATTCTGCACGATGACCATGAGGTTGTATTAGTCGATAAACCAAGCGGGCTGTTGTCAGTACCCGGTAAAGGCGAGCATCTGGCCGACTGTCTGATGGCGCGACTCAAGGCCGTTTTCCCAACCGCGCTTTTGATCCACCGTTTGGATCGGGATACATCTGGGGTCATGGTTTTTGCATTGACCCCACATGCGCAGCGCCACCTTGGGTTGCAGTTTGAAAAGCGGCAAACCAAGAAAACCTACGTGGCCCGTGTATGGGGAGAGATGGCGGAAAAGACTGGGACGGTGGACCTACCGCTGATCGTCGATTGGCCAAACCGCCCAAAGCAAATGGTTGACCATGAGAATGGAAAACAAGCGGTGACCGATTGGCGCGTGCAGCGCAAAGGGAATGGCGAGACCCGCGTGCGGCTGATGCCAAAAACCGGGCGATCACACCAGCTTCGTGTGCATATGTTGGCGCTAGGGCATCCGATTTTGGGCGATCCATTTTATGCCGAAGGCCCGGCCCGAGACTATCCGCGCCTAATGCTACATTCTGAGACATTCCAGTTTCGTCACCCCGATGGTGGACAGGGGATGCGTATCACGGCGAAGTGCCCATTTTAGCTGCGACAAACAGGCTCAGACCATAGCGCATTTGAATTTGCGGGCCTATATAAAAGGCAACGCAATTCAAAATAGGAGCGCACACATGGGCCTACGTATTAATGACACTATCCCTGACCTGACAGTCGAAACGGATCACGGCACAATTTCACTGCACGATTGGATCGGCGATAGCTGGGCCGTGCTGTTTTCACACCCCAAAGACTTTACCCCTGTCTGCACGACCGAATTCGGCGCTGTCGCACAATTGGCTGACGAATGGGAAAAGCGCGGCACAAAGGTTCTGGGCATCAGCATCGATAGCGCGGAAGAGCACAAGAAATGGAAGACCGACATCGAATCCGTTGCAGGCACCAAAGCCGGCTTTCCGATCGTTGCCGATGAAAACCTCGAAATGGCCAAGGCGTTCGATATGCTGCCCGCGGAAGCCTATATGCCCGACGGTCGCACGCCAGCAGATAGTGCAACAGTCCGTGCCGTGTTCATCGTTGGTCCTGACAAGCAGCTCAAGCTGTCTATGACCTACCCGATGACCGTTGGTCGTAACTTTGCCGAAGTGCTGCGCGCGCTGGACGGTCTGCAAACCTCAGCGGGTCAAGGTGTGGCAACGCCGGCAAACTGGAACATCGGCGATGACGTGATCATCCCGACATCTGTCAGCGACGAAGATGCGAAAGAAAAATTTGGCGATTTCACAACTGTGCTACCTTACTTGCGCACAACCAAACTGTAATCCGCAGTGAATAGCGGGTGCAGGATACTGTCCTGCGCCCACTTTTTATGTTCGTTAGAAACGATAACCTAGCGAAACCCCGATATAGGGCAGGACGGTAATGTCATCAGCATCGCCCTTAGCGTCCTGCACGTCGGTATCATCATCTACATCTTGTTGAATGGCCGAATTGTCCGCGATGATATTCAAATCAATGCCGCCGTTGAAGATGACGCCGATTTCCGAATTGAATGACCACCCACGACCGAACGCCAGATCGTAACCAGTGCTCAACATTGGTGCAATTTTGTTTTCGAACTCTGCCGTGGCAGTGACTGATTGGCTACCAAGCCCATCAATATCTGTCGTGCCTGTTAGACTAAGCTCTGTATTGGAAAAGAACAATCCGCCGGATATGCGCCAGCCGCTTTGGCCCGGATAATAGTCACCAAGAAATGCTGCCCCACCAAGGTCAAAAGTACCGGAAAAATCGCCGTCATCATTGTTTTCATCGTAGTCCAAGCTGATCCCACCCATCAACGCACCTCTGACCCGAATGGCAGGGTTAATCTGATACGCTGCCTCTAAGTTGACCCCGAAAGTCGAGACCCCGAGGTTCACTGATGTGTCACCGACATCGCGTGCAAAGGTGGGTGTTGCAGTGCTCAGCAAGGCGCAGAATATGGGAAGGGCTTTCATGTATAGAGGCTCCGATATAAACATGTACGTCGGTTTGATACGGGTGGTACCTTTACAAAAGGTGGACGAATGCTTTGCGTGTATTGCCGTATTTGGAAAATTGGGGCGAGGGGCCCCACCTAGGATGCAAATATGTGTCTATTCCTTTGATGAACCGATTAGACAGCCTAGGATTTACCGCAGCCTCGGTCTATGAATTGGGAAACGAATGAGGTGAGCCCATGATCCGCAGTGCAATTTCAATGACTTTTGCTTTGATGTTCGTCGCAAGTTGCGGCTTGTCGGGTGGCCGTACCTTTGTTGAGGGTACAGGAGATGATCTTCTGAAACTGCGGGCGGGGCCGGGGCTTGGGTTTAACATCATCGTCGGCCTGCCAGACGGCACAGCACTGAACCTGCATGAATGCGTCACCGAAGTCGGACAACGCTGGTGCCGGGTCTCGCTATCGGACGCGCCGCAAACTACGGGCTATGTGTCGGCGGATTATCTGTCGCGGAGTTGATGAAGATAGGCAACGATTAGACTGGTCGCGATGCGTAAAATAACTTTTTGAGGCGGTTGGTATATACCTGCTTAGCGCACGAAATTGCCGTTCAAATTTGAATACTTTAATTGGCTAGTGTGGGGCAGAGACTATATACGAAGACGTCTCACGTGTAAGTTGAAACCGAACGATCCAACATGAGGGTTCAAGCGGTGCACCTAACAGAATTGAACTATCCAATTGCTATCCAAGGGCCTAACAGCGTGATGGGTGGCAAACATGCAGGGCTTTCAAGTCCCCGAAGGTGGCGAGGTAATGATTCTGGCTACTATCTAAGAGGCGAGTTCCAGGGTTCGATTATCTATTCCTCAGATGGCGGTAGGTTTGAAGTCGAAAAAATCTTCCTCAAACCTTTGACTTTAATCGATAAGTTAGTTTCGACTGTTGCCCATGCTGGCCCGCTGTCGGATGAATGCAACGTTGAAATGGAACTCCAACAGACAGGCGAACTTTCATTGACTGAATTCTGCGAGACGGTTCGAGGCTTGGCGCTGCAAAACCCAAGCTGGTGGAAACGCCATTCCGATACAGCCGAAATTGAAGCAATGTTCGTTGGGTGCAATACGATTAAGGATGCCATCAATGATATTGGTGTACTTGACGCCTCCCAAAAAATAAGGCCAAGAGGAAAGCCAACAAATGTGATTGACCAAAGATGAGACTGATTGTTGCGGAAGGTTTGGGTTCAAACCGGACACATCAAGTGATTTAGGGCGATCAGGGGTTCACACGGCTTTGAAAGCCTACAGTATTCACGCCCCAAAACCGCAAAAGGCCCCGGCGTTTCCACCGGGGCCTTTGTTATTTCAAAGCAGCGAAGACTATTCTTCTGCGGGTGCTTCTTCTTTGCCAGTTTCTTGGTTCACCATTTTCATGGCCAAGCGTACTTTGCCGCGGTCATCAAAGCCCAAGAGCTTGACCCAGACTTCTTGACCTTCTTTGAGAACGTCTGAAGGGTGGTTCAGGCGGCGGTTTTCGATTTGGGACACGTGGACCAACCCGTCGCGTTTGCCAAAGAAATTCACGAATGCGCCAAAGTCGACAAGTTTCACAACTTTGCCTTTGTAGATCACGCCTTCTTCTGGCTCTGCCACGATGGAATGGATCATGTCGTAGGCTTTTTTGATCGCTTCGGCGTCGTTAGAGGCCAATTTGATGATACCCTCGTCGTTGATGTCGACTTTCGCGCCGGACGTTTCAACGATTTCACGAATGACCTTACCGCCAGAACCGATGACTTCACGAATCTTGTCGGTTGGGATTTGCATTGTCTCGATTTTCGGAGCGTGCACAGAGAATTCCTGCGCGCCTGTCAGGGCTTTGCCCATCTCACCAAGGATATGCAAACGACCGGCTTTCGCTTGGTCCAATGCTTTGGACATGATGTCAGACGTGATGCCCGCAATCTTGATGTCCATTTGCAGTGACGTGATACCGTTTTCAGTACCCGCAACTTTAAAGTCCATGTCGCCAAGGTGATCTTCGTCACCCAAGATGTCAGACAAGATCGCGTAATCGCCATCGTCTTCCATGACCAGACCCATCGCAACACCAGCAACTGGCGCCTTAAGTGGTACGCCCGCGTCCATCATGGACAGTGACCCACCACAAACGGATGCCATTGAAGACGACCCGTTGGATTCAGTGATCTCTGAGACCAAGCGGATGGTGTATGGGAAATCAGTTGCCGCTGGCAGAACCGCCTGAAGCGCACGCCATGCCAGTTTACCGTGACCGATTTCACGACGACCCGGGCCAGACACACGACCAACTTCACCAACAGAATATGGTGGGAAGTTATAGTGCAGCATGAAGTTAGATTTATACATGCCAGTCAGCGAGTCGATCATTTGCTCGTCGTCGCCAGTGCCCAATGTGGTCACAACCAGACCTTGGGTTTCGCCGCGTGTGAACAAGGCTGATCCGTGTGTTCGTGGCAAGATACCGGTTTCAGAAACGATTGGACGGATTGTATCCAGCGCACGGCCATCGATCCGTTTGCCGTTTTTCACAACGTCACCGCGCAGAACATTAGATTCCAGCTTCTTCAGGGCTGCGCCCAAGTTGCCGTCTTCTTTTTGCTCGTCGGTCAGGGCGTCAATGATGGAGGCTTTTGCAGCAGCAACCGCACCTGTGCGCTCTTGCTTATCCGTGATCGCATAGGCCGCGCGCATTGCGTCTTCGCCAGCAGATTTCACAGCAGCAGACAGATCAGAGTAGTCATCTGGTTGGAAATCAAATGGCTCTTTCGCGCAATCTTCGGCCAGATCAATGATCAGGTCGATAACTGGCTGAATTTGCTCGTGTGCAAAGTTCACCGCGCCCAGCATTTCTGCTTCGGACAGTTCGTATGCTTCTGATTCAACCATCATCACGGCGTCTTTGGTGCCGGCAACAACAAGGTCCAAACGCTGCTCTGGGTTCAGACGCAGGTTGTGCATGTCGTCGATTTCTGGGTTCAGGATGTATTCACCATCTACGAAACCAACGCGACAAGCGCCAATTGGGCCACGGAACGGCGCGCCAGAAATGGTCAGCGCAGCAGAGGCTGCAATCATCGCAACCATGTCTGGGTCGTTGATCATGTCATGTGACAGGACTGTACACATTACCAAAACTTCGTTTTTGAAGCCGGGAACGAACAGTGGGCGAATTGGACGGTCGATCAAGCGGGATGTCAGCGTCTCTTTTTCGGTTGGACGTGCTTCGCGCTTGAAAAAGCCGCCAGGTACTTTACCGGCGGCGTAGTATTTCTCTTGGTAGTGAACGGTCAGCGGAAAGAAATCCTGACCCGGTTTTTGGGCGCGTGCAAATGTCACGTTGGCCATAACGCTGGTTTCACCCAACGTGGCGATGACAGATCCGTCAGCCTGACGGGCAACTTTGCCCGTTTCGAGTGTGAGCGTATCCTGCCCCCACTGCATTGATTTTTTTACTTCGTTAAACATCATGTTTTCCTAGTCGGGCCGAAGCCCATTTTGCGTAGGGGGCGTATTCCCCCTCATTCCGGTATCTTCTTTGGCAGGCGCTGGAATGCGGGCGCCGGACAGATTGGCTGGCCATAGCTGAATTTTAGCCATTTGAAAAGAGTATCCACTCACGCCTAGGCCGCGATGGCCTACGACCCATAGTTGCAACCAAGAAGTGCGTGACGCGGTGCTCCAACGATTTTTGGCGCTACTTAATCAATTCTAAGGAACCTTCACCTAATTATCTTGCCCAGCGCATTGGTCGCATGGCTGAAATCAGTTGGAGAGTAGAGCATGTAGGAAGTTTGGAACGGGAAAAATCGCCGCAATGGTTGGCGCAGAATGAAAATACGTCACAAATTTCCGATTCTTGTGGCCGTGCCCACCCTGGCCTTGATGGTTGCATTTTCGTTGTTGTCGTTTGCCACAGCACGAAGCGAGCTTAACGCTCAGCGCGAACTTGGTTTTACGAATTTGCTAGATGAGAAATCAAACCAGCTCACGGTCTGGTTTTCGGCAGTGAACGTAGATCTTAGGGTCCTTGCTGATAACCACGCAACATTCGATGCGTTAAAGGGGTTTCATAGCGGTTGGGAAGCCTTTGATGGAACCGCACAAGAAACGCTTCAGCAGCTCTACGTTTTTAACAACCCATACCCGGCGGGCGAAAAAGATCAATTGAGAGATGCTGCTGACGGATCCGCATGGTCGGAAACGCATGCAGAGTTTCATGAGACATTTCATAGTTTTCAACACGAACGTGAATACTACGATGTGTTTCTTTTCGATTTAGAAGGGAACCTCGTCTACTCCGTGTTTAAAGAGCTGGATTTTGCGACGAACTTCCGGTCTGGTGAATATTCCAACAGTGATCTTGGCGCGGCCTTTCAAAAAGCCACGTCCATGCCGCATGGCGAAGTGTATGTCACCGATTTTGCTGCATATGCACCGAGCAATGAGGCCCCGGCGAAATTTGTGGCAGCCCCGGTATTTGACACTGATGGTACGCGCTTGGGAGTTGTGGCCCTGCAATTACCTGCCGATAAAATTGGACATATTATCTCAGACAGCGAGGTATTGGGTGAAACGGGGCAGATTTATGCTGTAGGCGAAGATGGGACCGCGCGCTCCAGTTCGACGCGACCTGGCGGGCATGGAATTCTAGACGCACTGCCTGCGCTTCCTCAGATTGAAGCTGCGCAATACAGCGAAGAAACAATGATGGCAGGGGTGACTGGCCTATCGGGTGAACCGGTTATTGCCTATACAAAGGTGTTCGATGCTTTTGGAAAAGAATGGCACTTGATTTTAGAGCAAGACCTGACCGAAGCGAACGCTGCCACCCGCCATTTGATGTCACTTGTACTCCTTCAAACGGTGATCGTGCTAGCTATTGTCGCAGCCCTTGCATTCTGGATCGCAAGCAAGCTGACAAGCCGAATTGTCGCCTTGTCTG
This sequence comes from Loktanella sp. D2R18, assembly GCF_003318235.1. GTDB lineage: Bacteria > Pseudomonadota > Alphaproteobacteria > Rhodobacterales > Rhodobacteraceae > Yoonia. The sequence continues at coordinate 41,044 of NZ_QOCG01000002.1, forward strand.
ATAGCGTAACGACCTTGTCCGGTGGTGATTTAGAAAGCATTGTTGCAGAGACAAAAACTGGCGACGAACTGGGGGATATTGCGCGCGCGTTGGAACGCTTTAAGAGTGAACTGGCGGCGGGGAAGGATGCAATTTCTGAACGTCAAAAGAGCGTTGAGACTCAGGCAGAAGTTATGCAAAAACTTGGTGAAGCGCTGGCGCGTTTGGCCGAAGGAAGGCTTGATTGCAATCTACGAGAGCGTTTCCCGACTGAATATGAAGAACTGCGAGCAAATTTTAATAACACTGTCCGATCTTTGAGCGGAATAGTTGGGAACCTGCAAGACAACGCCCAACAAATTGATAGTGATGCGCAAAGGCTCAATGATAATACTGTCAGCCTCTCGCAACGAACCGAAAACCAAACAGCAACGCTAGAAGAGACTGCAGCCGCGATGCATGAAATTAACACTAGCGTGAAAGCCACAGCTACTGGCGCCCGTGATATTACGAGTGCGATTGACGGTACACGTGCGCAAGCAGAACGTGGTGAGAATGTGCGCCGCGAAGCTGTCAGTGCGATGAAAACGATCGAAGAATCATCGGAACAAATCGGCCATATCGTGCAGCTGATGGATGATATCGCATTCCAGACCAACCTATGGGGCTCAATGCAGGTGTAGAAGCCGCGCGGGCAGGGGACGCGGGCCTTGGATTTGCGGTTGTTGCATCCGAGGTTCGGGCATTGGCGCAGCGTTCATCCGACGGTGCGTCAGAAATTCGAAGACTGATCGTTGGGTCAAACGACAATATCGCCATTGGTGTTGGTTTGGTATCTGATATGGGCGCGGCCATTGAAGAGGTTCTTTCAGGCGTTAACGAGGTCTCAGCGCAGATCAAAGAAATCGCGAGCGGTGCAGAAGAGCAATCAACAGGCCTGTCTGAGATCAACTCTGGCATCGTTGTGTTGGATCGCGTGACACAGCAAAACGCAGCAATGGTTGATGAAAGCGCAACGTCATCGCTTGAGTTGCGTCAAAAAGCCGGAGAGATGAAGGAACTTGCAGGCCACTTTAGTAGCGGGGAGGGCGACGATAGAGGGTCAGATCGGCTACCGAGCACGCCATTTGCACAAGCGAGCTAGTTTTGTAGGCATTGTGATAGCAGTGACAAAAAAACGCCCGTCATTCAGACGGGCGTTTTAAATGATCTATCAAATTATTGGGAATGGGCGCATAGCCCATTGTCCAAAAACCTTAGCGGCGTAGGCCCAGACGTTCGATCAAAGATTGATAACGTGCGACGTCTTTGGCTTTGGTGTAGTCCAAAAGCTTACGACGTAATGCAACCATCTTGAGCAGGCCGCGACGACCGTGGTTGTCTTTTTTGTGGGTCTTGAAATGCTCTGTCAGCGTCGCGATGCGCGATGACAAGATAGCAATCTGTACTTCGGGCGAACCAGTGTCGCCTTCTTTGATTGCGAACTCTTTCATGATCCGAGCTTTGTCTTCAGCAGTAATCGACATCGGGGTCTCCTTGTGAAAAAGGGTGAATGGCGCGATCCGGGATGTCGTCCAGAAAGGCCCTTGGAGGTGTCCGGCAAGCGATTCCTTGCACGGATGGCTGCGTTTAAGAGAATTTCACCAAAAATAAAAGAGCTTTATTCAGCAACCAACACTACGTCCGATAAATCAAGGTCGGAGACGTTTGCCAACGTCGCTACAGCCACCCCATCAGCTAAGAGAACCAAGCCGCCATCTGACATAGCTGTGCTCAGGGTCGGTGGCGTGCCGGAATAGTTGACTTCAAGACTGTCTTCGCTGGGGCTAAAATCTTCGATAATAGCGTCACTCGCTAAGTGTAACAAAAACCGATCTGCTCCTGTGCCACCATTGAGCACGTCATTTATACCGCCAGACAAAACGTCGTCACCCGCGCCGCCATTCAGAAAATCGCGGGTTTGGTCGGCGCTGTCGTCAATGATGTCATCACCCGATCCACCATGCAGCGTGTCCGCACCATTCCCCCCAATCAAGACGTCATCACCTAATGAACCCAGCAGCATGTCGTTGCCGTCTCCTCCTATAAGCTGGTCATCGCCGCCGCCACCGTTCAAATTATCATCCCCGGCTTGTCCTATAAGCACATCGTCCCCGATGTGTCCAAACAGGTTATCGCGACCTTCACCGCCGTCCAACTGATCATCACCCGCGCCGCCATGCAGTTCATCATCGCCAGCATTGCCAAAGAGAGTGTCGGCGCCACCTTCACCGTCGATGTAGTCATCGCCGTGACCGCCAAACACGCTGTCATCGGCATCGCCAGAAAACAGAACCATGTCTTCGTCCATCGTGTCGACCAAATCGCCTATGGTGAGCACTTCATCTTCGTCGCCGGGATCATCCTCGGACGCCGTGTTGGCGGGCTCTGCGTCTGTTTCATCATCGCCGTCGATCAGCATGATCGCGGACATAGTGACACCCAGAATTCCTAGCATAGCTAACATAGCGCACCTGCTCATTACCTGAGTCGACTGACTCATGATGTGTCAGACTAGCACGAACAAAGGCGGAACGCGTCAGAAATCGAACCGATTGGTTAACGCGACCAGCACTCTGGCAACTGTGTGTAGCGAATATAAAGCGGGTGTTTTGGGTGGCCATCTTTGGTCAGGCCCAAATTGGATATCGGTTTGCCGGTTTCCCAAAGCAGTTCTGCAACAGCGGGGCCACGGTTCAAATGCGCGCCATGGGTGCCCCAGGCGGCGACGATTTGATCCGCCCAATCGACGGCATCCAGCAGGGATTGATCGTTATCGGGGCCAATTGGATCAGCGGCTTTGCGCATCAGCTGTGGGTTGGTTTCGCGCCATGCAAAGATGTTTACCACCCGAAACGCTCCATACCCCAAGGCGCGGGCACGCCGCTCGCACCGTTCTACTGTGGGGTCGTTTCGGATTTCTGTCGCCTTCGAGGGGTTCAGCATGACGAATAGAACGCGCGGGTTTTCGGGCTCCCAGCTACGGGTCAGCGCATAGCGATAGCTTTCGCAGTCGGAATAGACCGCGGATGACTGCGTCTCGCCTTGGGTGTGTTTGCGTATGATCATAATGCAGCGGCGTAGGGTGGATCTTGATCCACCTTACGTGACAAAAACCCGGGTTGGCTGGATTTCACCACCGCGATAAGTGCCGACAGCGATGGCTTTGCCTTCGAACGAAGCCCAAACCTCTTCACCAAATTCAACACCTGACGCGATGACAGAAGCCGGGTTGCCGTTGCGCAGTTTTGCGACGCTTTCGGCAAGGCAGCGGACCTCTGGCAGATCTTCAAGCCCAATTTCAAGTGGCTGAAGAAACGCGTCGAGCGCGGGCGTTTTCGCCAGCGCATCGACCTGATCCAAGGTGACACCATCTGTAGCTTGGAAGGGGCCAGACCAAATTCGGCGCAGCGATTTGATATGTGCTTTGCAGCCCAAGGCCTCGCCTAAATCGCGGGCGATGGATCGCACATAGCCGCCTTTGCCGCAGGTCATTTCAAGCACGACATGATCCGCGTCGGGGCGGTCGAGTAGCAAGAGTTCTTCGACCCAAAGCGGCCGCGCCGCGAGCGTCATTTCTTCGCCCTCACGCGCCTTTTTATAGGCCCGCTCACCGTCAACTTTCACGGCTGAAAACTGTGGCGGCACTTGCATGATATCGCCAATAAATGCGCCAAGTGCCGCTTTGATCGTTTCGTCATCGGGGCGGTCATCGCTGGTGGCGATCACTTCGCCTTCGGCGTCGTCAGTATTCGTTGCCTGACCTAGGCGCACGACGAAGGTATAGGCTTTGAGAGCATCCGTGATGTAGGGCACGGTTTTTGTTGCTTCGCCCAATGCGACGGCCAAAACGCCTGTCGCTTCGGGGTCTAGCGTGCCTGCGTGCCCGGCCTTCTTGGCATCAAGCGCCCAGCGGACCTTGTTCACCACAGCGGTAGAAGTCAGCCCGGCAGGCTTATCCACTACGAGCCAGCCAGAAATATCGCGTCCCTTGCGTCTGCGCGCCATCGTCAATTCCTTTGTCAGATTGCGCGCTAGCTAGTGTGCGTGCGTGCGGGGGTCAAGCGCTGGCGCTTCTGGGCGTCCTTGCAGTCCTAACGATTTGCAATCACTTCGAGAAACGCATCACCAAATCGTTCGGCGTGCCGTTCTCCGATGATCTGTTCTAAATGCCGTGCGTCAGCACCGCGCATTTGCGCCACTTTAGCAAGTATCGCGGCGGTGCAGCTCATCGGTTTATCGACCCCATGCGGGCCGCGCGTAAGATCGGCCTGCACTTCGAGCAAACGATCATAAACCTCACCCTCGCCCCGCCCGGCCAGTTTGCGGCGGGCAGGGTGGATTGGTTCGACCTCGCCAGCGATCACTTCAAGAAAGTCACGTCCGTAACTTTCCAATTTCTTTGCGCCGACACCGCCGATATGCGCCATCTCGTCCAAATTCATGGGCCGCTTTTCAGCCATTTCAATCAAGGATCGGTCGTTAAAGATAATATAGGCGGGCACGCCGGCTTGTTCCGCCAGAAATCGACGTTTAGCCTTGAGCGCGGACAGAAGAGGCGCGTCTTCTTCACTGACGAGCATCTTGACCTTTGGGCCGCTGCCACGCGCGGCGCGGATCGAATCGTGGCGCAGTTCAATGCTGGCTTCGCCACGCAGGATCGGGCGGGCAGATTCTGTCATCCGCAAGGCCCCATGGCGTTCGCGATCCGGGCGTAACAGGTCATGCCCCATCATTTGCCGAAAAATCGCCTGCCACTGGCGTTTGTCGTATTCTTTCCCAACCCCGAATGTGGGCAGGCTATCGTGGCCGCGCTGTTGGATTTTGTCCGTCAAATTTCCGCGCAGAATGTCGATCAAATGTCCCGCGCCAAACCATTCTTCGGTCCGTAAGGCCGCCGACAGCGCCATGCGCACTGCGGTTGTGCCATCAAAAATGTCGGCAGGCTTGTCGCAAAGATCGCAATTTCCACAGGGCTCAGGGTTTTCGCCGAAATATTCGAGCAGATTTTGCCTCCGACAGCGCAGCGCCTCTGCCAACCCCAACAGCGCGTTCAGTCGACCATGATCGGCGGCGCGGCGTTCCGGTGGCGCCAAGCCTTCGTCGATTTGTTGCCTGCGATAGCGAATATCATCGGGTCCAAACAGCGTGAGCGTTTCCGCCGGCGCGCCGTCACGTCCCGCGCGTCCGATTTCTTGGTAGTAGCCTTCGATAGACTTTGGCAGATCGGCATGAGCGACCCAGCGAATATCAGGCTTGTCGATCCCCATGCCAAAGGCGACTGTTGCACAAACGATCAACCCGTCTTCTTGCTGAAAACGGCGTTCGACGATCCGGCGGTCGTCGGCGTCCATGCCACCATGATAATGACAGGCTACGTGCCCCGCTTCGGTCAAGGCACGCCCAAGCGTTTCGGTTTTGGCGCGTGTGCCACAATAGATAATGCCGGATTGCCCTTTGCGCGCGGCGGCAAAGTTCAAGATTTGTGCGCGCGGTCCGTCTTTGGCGGCAAAGGCAAGGTGGATGTTGGGGCGGTCAAACCCGCGTAGGAACGTGGCAGGCTGCGCGCCGTCGAATAGTTTTTGGACGATTTCGACTTGGGTTTCGGCATCAGCCGTTGCGGTGAAAGCGGCCAAGGGCACTTCAAGCGCACGGCGCAAATCGCCAATTCGCAAATAATCGGGTCGGAAGTCATGCCCCCATTGGCTGACACAATGTGCCTCGTCTACTGCGATCAAACTCACGCCAACACGGCGCAGCATGTTGACCGTGCCGCCTGAAGCGAGCCTCTCAGGTGCCATATACAGCAGCTTTAGCGTGCCAGCATCAAGTGCGGCAAAGACTTCGTCGGTTTCTTCTTGGGTGTTGCCAGAGGTAAGTGCACCCGCGCTGACGCCTACTTCGCGCAGGCCACGCACTTGATCGCGCATCAGGGCAATCAAAGGGGAAATGACCACGGTAACGCCGTCGCGGACCAATGCGGGCAGCTGGAAACACAGGGATTTACCCCCGCCCGTTGGCATAATCGCCAAAGTGTTTTGCCCGGCGGTGACAGCCTCAACGATGTCTTTTTGGCCGGGGCGAAACGCATCAAAGCCAAAAACATCGGCAAGCAGCTTATCAGCGGGCATAGAGAAGGACCTGTCCAGTTGGGGTATTCGCGTTTCGGGCACAGTCCCACGTTCAGAATCGCGCAGCAAGTCTGCGACGCGAAAAAAGGCCGCCTTCCGTTGAGAAGGCGGCCTTTTGTGGGAGGAGGGAAATCGCGTTCAGCGTTTAGCGGACGATGTCGTAGTCACGCTCTGCGACTGTTTGACCGTTCACTTTCAGCACGGCGATGACGTCTTGTTGTGGGGCCTTTCCGACATTCACGCGGACATTGGAATTTGCGCCAGCGTGGACGTCTTCGGTGCCGATCAATGCGCCGGGTTTACCCGCAACGCTCTTGTAGATTTCGACAACGCCGTCAGCGTCAGCGCGGACCAAGCCGAGTTCCAGTACGGAACTTGCGTCCAGGTTTTCGCCCAATTCAAAGTAGTTGCTTGCAGAAGCAGTTGTACCCAGAGCTGCGATTGTTGCGGCGGCAAGTGCGATTGTTTTGATAGACATGATATATTCCTTTAATTCGTTTTCGGTGCGACATCTGTGTCGCGATTTGATTTGAGGCTTGGCGGCTTAGCGGACGATGTCGTAGTCACGCTCAGCAACGGATTGGCCGTTCACTTTGAGAACTGCGATCACGTCTTGCTGTGGCGCAGTGCCGACATTGACGCGGACATTGCTGTTTGCGCCAGCGTGGACAGTTTCGGTGCCAATCAATGCGCCGGGCTCACCCGCAACGTTTTTGTAGATTTCGACAACGCCGTCTGCGTCAGCGCGGACCAAGCCGAGTTCCAGTACGGAACTTGCGTCCAGGTTTTCGCCCAATTCAAAGTAGTTGCTTGCAGAAGCAGTTGTACCCAGAGCTGCGATTGTTGCGGCGGCAAGTGCGATTGATTTGATAGACATAATGTGTTCCTTTTTCTCTTTTGTTTAGCGATGTTAGATCGCTGCTATTTGTCGCGGCGACTTCGTTTGCCGTGTTGATGAAATGGATATCGGGTAGATTGGGCCGTTCGAAAAGGGCTCGGGTGATCACGAAAATGGTGACCGATGTGATCAGAAATCTCTCTTGAATTCCGTAGATGCATCCCCATGGGTTGGTTCTGTGCACAGGTGAACACAAGAGAGCTGAACTTTGTGCATTAAAGTATTTATCAACTGACATTCAGTTCACGAAACAACGCCGAACGCAAAAATGTGTAGGCAAATATTTCTTTCAAATCGCGCCTGCGTGACCCGATGTTGCAGTCAATGAGCGTTGCCAAGCGGTATTTGACCTCGTAGGTCTTAGAAAAATCAAGGAGTCGCGCATGGGCGAGATCATATTTGTGCGGCACGGGCAGGCAAATTCGGGTGCGACCGACGAACAAAGCTATGACAAGCTGTCCGAAATGGGCCACCAGCAGGCGCGTTGGTTGGGAGATTACCTGCGCGACCGGGAAGCGCCCTTTGACAAGGTGATCGCGGGCAGCCTGCGCCGCCACCGTGAAACGGCTGCGGGCATGGGGTTCGCTGATCCGGTTATCGATCCGCGCCTAAATGAGATGGACTACTTTAATCTCGGCCAGGCTCTTGATGATGTGCATGGCGTGCCGATGCCTGGACCTGAAGAATTTGCGGCCCATATTCCACAGGTGATGGAAGCATGGCACCGCGCGGAAATTCAGGGTGTTGAGACCTTTGCCTCGTTTGAAGAGCGTGTGACCGGTGTTTTGCAAGAGGCCGCGCAACCGGGTGTGCGGGTGCTTTGCGTCACATCGGGTGGGGTGATCGGGATGATTATCCGTCATTTGTTGCTACTGGACCCGACCCGGCTGGCGCATGTCTTGTTACCCATCATGAATACATCGGTTCATCGGGTGCATGTGATCCCGCAAGGACCGATATTGGCCAGCTTTAACGCCGCACCACATTTAGACCAGCCAGATCGCGCCCATGCGATCACGCATTTTTAGGGGAGCGCTATGGTACATCTATGGGTTCGTTCGGAAAGTCGTGCAAACGAAGATCGGGTTGGGCTAACGCCAGACGGCGCAGCACAGCTATTGGCAAACGGTTTTCAGGTCACTGTCGAAGAAAGCCAGCAGCGGATCATTCCGATTTCACAATATGCTGAAGTTGGGTGCACCATTGCGCCAGAGTTTTCTTGGGTGAACGCACCTGAGGATGCGATGATCTTTGGGCTGAAAGAATTGCCAGAAGACACGACACCACTGCGGCACAGCCACATCATGTTTGGGCACGCATATAAAGGTCAACCTGACGGGCGTATCTTGCTGGATCGGTTTCAGGCCGGAGGCGGTATGCTTTATGATCTGGAATATCTGACCCACGCGGATGGGCGCCGGGTTGCCGCATTCGGATATTGGGCCGGCTATGCCGGGGCAGCGGTATCATTGATGTGTTGGGCAGCACAACAAAAGGGTGAACTGGCGGCTGCGGTTCACAGCTATCCAGACGCGGCAGCATTGCGGGGTGATTTGGAAGCGCGTCTTGGCGCGACACGTCCAAACGCGCTGATCATCGGGGCTTTGGGCCGTGTTGGCACCGGCGGCGCGGATTTGTGCGAGGCCATGGGTGTTGCGGTGACCAAATGGGACATCGCAGAAACCGCATCAGGTGGCCCGTTCCCCGAGGTCATAGATCACGATATTTTCTTGAATTGCATCCTCGCGCGGCCGGGAACCCCCGTCTTTGTTCCCGCGGATGCAAAAACATCGGATCGCAAGCTGACCGTCATTGGCGATATCGCTTGCGACCCCGATAGCGATTTTTCACCGATCAAAGTTTATGACCGCACAACAACCTGGGATGCACCTGCGCTGCGTGTGCATGATGACCCGGTGTTGGATGTCACCGCGATTGATAACCTGCCGTCGATGTTGCCTGCCGAAAGCAGTGCGGATTTTGCAGCGCAATTATTGCCGCATTTGATGACGCTAGGCGCGTTGGACCGCGATGTTTGGGGTCGTGCGCGTGCCTGCTTTGAAAAGGCGGTGGGTTAAAACCCACCCTACATTATAATAGGTCTTCTTCGGCATCTGTTGGGTTGAGGCCTAATGCCTCCATCCCAGATTCAAGATGGTCGGCCAGATGTGGCGATCCTTTGAGATAGCTGGCGGTTGGCGTTGTTGCCTCGCGCGCGGCGGTTTGCTGTGCCTCGGCCAATTCGCTGGCGTCAAAACTGCCGCGCCCGATCCAAAACACCGCGACCAATGCGATTTGTTCTTCGCCGGTCAGTTGGTTCACAAACCCGTCGAGTTCATTTTCCGCCCGGTCAAGTTCACGCGCGAGGATAATCACCTCGGCGATTTTATCTGATGAAATGGCAAGCATGTTACGTTCTCCTATTGATTGCTTTTGGAACGAATCGACGTGTCGCGCTTTGATCTGGCGCAAGCGCAAGTCTACAAAGGCCAGAGGCCTGTGCGGGAGCAATAGCACAGCTGGGTTGAAACCGGACGCCTGAACCGCACGCGTCAAGACTAGCTGACTTTGGTGTCGCCGGGTAATGCCACAACACTTGGCGTTTGTTCTAAATCTTCGAAATCAAAGTTATCTAACCGATCTGCGCGTTTGCCGGCGCGGGTGGCGGCGGTGAGCACGCCGGACACGTCTTCGCCTGCTTGGCGCAGGTGCGTTTCGAGCTTGCTGGCTTTTTCAGAGATAATTCCGACGTCGCGGTGCAATAGCCGCAGCGCTTTGCGAATTTCACCCGCTTGTTCCCGCATCCGCGCATCTTTGAGGATCGCGCGCATTGTGTTGAGCGTGGCCATGCAGGTTGTTGGTGATACGATCCAGACGCGTGCGTCAAACCCGGCCCGCACGACTTCGGGAAGCCGCGCGTGCAGTTCGGCATAGACGGCCTCCGACGGAAGAAACATCAGCGCGCCGTCGGCGGTTTCGCCTTCGATCAGGTACTTTTCGGAAATCGCTTTGATGTGAACCCGCACCGCAGCCCCAAGCGCGCGCAGGGCATAGGCTTGATCGTCTTTGGTTTCGGCGGCGGCGTAGGCCTCGTAGGCTTCAAACGGAAACTTGGCGTCAATGACGATAGGGCCGGGCGGATTGGGTAAATGTATCAAGCAATCCGCGCGTTTCCCGTTCGAAAGGGTTGCCTGCATCGTGTAGCTATCTGCGGGCAGGGCTTTTGACACGATATCGGTGAGTTGGATTTCGCCAAACATGCCGCGCCGCTGTTTGTTCGACAGGATGTCTTGAAGGGACAGCACATCACCTGACAATTTTTCGATATTTGATTGCGCTTTATCGATGGTTGCAAGCCGTTCTTGTAACTGTGTCAGACTTTTGGTGGTTTTTTCGGATGATCCGGTTAGCGTGTCTTTCATTTTTTCTTGGACTTCGGCCAGCCGCGTTTCCATTGTTTGGATCACATGTACCTGTGCGATGGCTTGGGCGTCACTGACCGTTTGAATATTGCCCGCCAACTGGCTTTGGCCTTGGCCAAGGGCCACCACGTTTTGTGACAATTGCCCAACTTGTTGGGCGATGCTGCTGACGGCATCCGCAGACCGTCCGGCGCGGCGCGCGGTTGTGATCAGTAAGGTCAGAATAACAAACGTGGCCGCGATTGCCGCCAGCACCCCAATCACCAACGGATCGTTAAACGCGTAAACCTGATCGCCAATCTGGATCATGTGCGCCCGAACAACCGTTCAATGTCGGACAATTTCAATTCCACATACGTGGGACGCCCGTGGTTGCATTGCCCGGCGAGCGGGGTGGCTTCCATTTCACGCAAAAGCGCATTCATCTCTGGGCCTTGCATCCGGCGGCCCGATCGGATGGACCCGTGGCAAGCAACCCGGCTAAGAATTGCATCGATTTTGGCTTTGACGCTGGCGCTATCGCCCTGGTCGGACAGCTCATCAACGATGTCTTTGATCATGGCGGTCGCGTTGATTTCACCTAAAATCGCGGGGGTTTCGCGTACGGCAATGGCACCGCCGCCAAAAGGTTCGATGGTCAGTCCAAGGCGTGATAGATCATCGGCAATGGATAGGATCATTGCGGCGTCGCCGTCTGACAGTTCAACAATTTCGGGAATCAACAGCGCCTGCGCGGCCACCCCGTTTTCTGTCATCTGTGTTTTGAGTTTTTCGTAAACTAGCCGTTCGTGTGCTGCATGTTGATCAACAATCACGATGCCGTTTTCAGTTTGCGCGATAATATAGTTTTCATGTACCTGTGCGCGCGCCGCGCCAAGCGGTAGGTGCGCGGGTTCGTTCTCGATCACGGGTTCGATCCGGGCTGATTGGGCTTCCTGGAAACCCGGCGCTTGGGCCTGAAATGTCATGGACCGCGCGCTAAAGCTGGGACGATCCATTTGGTAAACACGAGGTTCGGTTGGCTGCGGCTGCATCGCGCCTAGCGTCGCAGTTGCCACAGTCGTTGACGCCCGATGCCCGGCATCGGCAAGCGCATGGCGCAGCCCCGATACGATCAATCCGCGCACAATGCCGGGTTCGCGAAAACGGACCTCGGATTTGGCCGGGTGAACGTTGACGTCGACAAGCGTCGGGTCGCAGTCCACAAAAAGTGCGGCAACCGGATGTCTGTCGCGCGACAACACATCCATATATGCAGCCCGCAACGCGCCAAGCAGCATTTTATCACGCACCGGACGCCCGTTCACAAACAAAAATTGTGCAATTGCGGCGCCGCGCGAATAGGTCGGCAACGCGGCGTATCCGCTCAAGTGGAACCCCTCGCGTTCTGTATCGATGGCAAGCGCGTTTTCCGCAAATTCGCGACCTAAAACAGTTTGCAGCCGCCCATGCAGTGCGTCAAACATATCGCCGCTTTGCGCGTCTGCGCGAAATGTGGTGCGTGTGTCACCTTTGGATGCATCGCGCAGGATAAAGGTGATGAACGGCTCCGCCATCGCAAGGCGTTTGACGACATCACTAATGGCTTGGGCTTCGGCGCGGTCGGTGCGCAGAAATTTAAGCCGTGCGGGGGTCGCGTAAAACATGTCGCGCAGTTCAACCACAGTGCCAGATGACAATGCCGCTGGGCGAGCCGCGCCCATTTTTCCGCCTGCAACGCTGATTGTTGCAGCATCGAAATCGCTAACGCGTGATGTGATTGAAAGGCGGCCAACTGCGCCAAGTGATGGTAATGCTTCGCCGCGAAAACCAAAGGAATGGATATTCAGTAGGTCAGACCCGTCAATTTTAGATGTGGCGTGGCGTGACAAGGCTAAAGGCAGATCATCTGCGGCGATGCCGCAACCGTTGTCAGTGACCCGGATCAGGGTTTTGCCGCCATCGGCGATCACCACCTCAATGCGGGTTGCCCCGGCATCAACAGCGTTTTCGACCAGCTCTTTGACAGCAGAGGCGGGGCGTTCCAACACCTCACCTGCCGCAATCCGATTGATTGCCGCGTCGTCAAGCTGCCGGATCACCGGACGGGGCTTTATCTGGGGGTCTGAAATGGCCATGCCACAAACTATAGCATTTCCGCGCGATTCTACGAGAGCAGATTTACGATCAGTTTGACGTGGTTAACAGGCCTTCGGGTTGCCCGACGACAACGAAATGTAGATCATCAGGGGCGAGCAATTCTGCGGCGACTCGGTTCACGTCGTCCAATGTGACGGCATCAATGAAATCATTGCGATTGGTCACATAGTCCGGCGAGAGATCGATCATTTGCATGCCTACCATGATGTTCGCGATATCGCTGTTACCATCAAAGCGCAGGGGATATTCCCCAGTCAGATAGGTTTTAGCCGCTGTTAGTTCCGCATCTGTAATCCCGTTTACAGCGGTGTCAGCCCAGACATCACGGGTGACGCTGATCGCTTCGGCGATGGTCGCATTAGATGATGCAACAGTCCCGATCATCATTTCCGCGTGAAATTTGGGGACCAAATAGGTGCCGATCCCATATGTCAGTCCACGCTTTTCACGCACCTCATGCATCAGCCGCGATTCAAAGCCCCCGGCACCTAAAACATGGTTCAGGATATAGGCAGCAAAGAAATCAGGGTCGTCACGTTTCAGGCCCGCGTGCCCGAAATAGGCGACGGCTTGTGGGGTCGCATAGTCGATAGCGGTCGTTCCGCCAGCAAGGTCAAAGACGATATCATCGGGCATATCTACCCCTTGATCGGGCAGGTCACCCAGCAAGGTATCAAGCATAGCGCCGACCTGTGAGGCGGTCACATCCCCCACGACAGACACATAGATATTGTCACGTGTAAGCGCATTTGCATGGGCCGCGATCATGTCCGTTTGGGTCAGCGCGTTGACGCTGTCCACGGTGCCGTCGCTATTGGTGCCGTAAGGGTGATCGCCAAATGCAGCGGCGTTAAACGCAGCGCTTGCGATGCTATTTGGGCTTTTTTCTTCGGAAGCTATATTCGCCAGAACCTGCGCGCGGACCCGGTCGATGGCGTCTTGGTCAAATGTTGGTGCGGTCAGCGCCTGACGCAAAAGTTCCAGTGCTGCATCTTGGTTTTCGGTCAGAAACTGGGCTGAAATGCCAACGGAATCATCCGATGCAGAGAACCCATAGCTTGCGGCCAAGGCTTCGCGTGCTGTTTGGAATTCTTGGGCGGTCATATCGGCCGCCCCTTCTTCAAGCAGTCCCATCATTAGATTGGTTGCACCGCGTTTGCCAGGCAAGTCTAGCGAGGTACCGCCACGAAACCGGATCTCAAGCGCGACAAATGGAATGCTGGGTTCTTCGACGACCCAAGCATTAACCCCACCGGGAGATGTGATCTCGATGATGTCAAGTTCGGCACGGGCCGTACTGGCGAACACACACAGTGCAATTGCAATCAGTTTACGCAGCATTAGCGGGCGTCCTCTTGGCTTGCGACAACCCAACCTGTGACGGCTTGATCGCGATTGAATACCTTGGCGGCGGCGGCTTTGATATCTTCTTCGGTGACAGATTGCAGGATGTCGGGCCATGCTTGCACGTCGGCAACTGTCAGACTTTGGCTAAGCGCCGCGCCATAGCGCCGCGCGAGCCCTTGGGTGTTATCCAATGCGTAAACCCCAGCGGCATGTAGCTGCGTGCGGATACTGTCGAGCCGCGCCGGGTCAATATCGTTTTCCATGAAATCAGCGATGACTTGATCCATAGCGGCTTCGGCTTCGGACAATGTGACGCCGGAGGCGGGGACAACAGCGACCCGGAAAACACCTGTATCTAGTGAATTACCGCTATAGGACGCATTAGTATAAAGTGCAGTTTGCGTGTCGAATTGCAACGCTGTGCCAAGGTCCGAGGTGAATGACGACCCCCCCAAGAGTTCGGCAAGGTAAGTTAGCGCTGCGGCTTCTTCTTGGGCGCCGGGGTTGCGTTCCGGGGCAAGATAGCTGCGGCTAAGATAGGGTTGGCTGACGCGTGGATCAGTATAGGTAATGCGGCGTTCGGCGCGTTGTGGCGGCTCTTGCGGGCGGACGCGCTCGGGTAAGTTTGGCTCTGCAGGGATCACACCGTAATGGGTTTCGGCGAGCGCGCGCACCTCGTCTGGGTCCACGTCACCTGCAACTACCAAAATCGCATTATTGGGCGCGTAGTAAAGGTCATAAAACGCGACGGCATCTTCGAGTTCAAGCTGCTCCATCTCGTGTTTCCAGCCGATGATCGGCACGCCGTAACGGTGGTTTTGGAACAGGGCGGCGTTGAACTGTTCACTGGCCAAGGCGTTGGGATTGTTTTCGGTACGTTGATTGCGTTCCTCAAGGATCACATTGCGTTCGGTTTCGATATTTTCAGCGGTGAGCGCCAGATCGGTCATCCGATTGCTTTCCATCTGCATCATTAGTTCCAGACGATCCGCTGCGATGCGTTGGAAATAGGCCGTGTAATCGTAGCTGGTAAAGGCGTTATCACTACCGCCATTCGCCGCAACAGTCGCTGAAAACTCACCAGATGCCAGCACATCCGTTTGCTTGAACATCAAATGTTCGAAGAAATGCGCAATACCTGATGTGCCTTCGGGTTCGTCGGCTGATCCGATCTTGTACCACACCATATGCACGGCAACAGGCGCGCGGTGGTCTTCGATCACGACGACTTCCATGCCGTTATCAAGATCAAAGGTTGTCACCTCTTGTGCCTGCGCGGCAGTCGTTGCGGTGATTATCGCCATAGCGGTAAGCAAATGTTTCATCGGAACCCTTTTTGGTTAGCTCAGGCGTAAACTGACGCTAGGACCCGCGATGTTCAAGCCGCCATACGCGGTTGTGAAGGAATGTTTTATTCCGCCGCTGGCGCGTTTGGAACAAGAACGCCAAGCGCTGCAAGTCGCGCCAACTCTGCATCTGCATCCAATGCTTGCCCCGCGTAGAGAGGGAAGTACCGGTCACGGTTCAATGGGTTGAACACGTTTGACGCTTGCTTGCGTCGGCGTGCGGTCGCATCGCGTTCGGCCAAGTTGGCACGAATGTCGGCGTCCACGCCATAGCGCGTCACTTGTGCGATCAGGCCGGAATCGCTTGCTGGGATACCGCCAGCCAGTTGCACGGCACGATTGCCACCAAGCGCCGCAATCGCATCGGCTTTGGGTGTGGGGTCAGCAAGGTTCGCACCACCGGGTGTGGGTGTCACAAGCGCCAATGTTTCAGGCAATGCTAGCGGCTGCGCGGGAATGACCGAAAATTCGTCGGGTCCGCCATCCGTTGTCCGCATGTCGCGCAAGGAACGTTCCGTATTGCCGCAGGCCGCGAGCGTGACCAAGGCTAGAACTGATAAAATCATTGCTCGCATAAAAGCACCCATTGGTAATGTCGGGGTCTTGTACCCCAAGCCCGCGACAAGGTCACGTGCTCTTCTTCTTGGGTTTAGATTTGGCATCTTCGCCGAAAAACGCAAGCCCAATTGCCCCAATAAAGATCGCAACATCCGCGATGTTAAAGGAATAAGGATTGTTGATCCCGCAGCACGACATATTCAAGAAATCCGCGACCGCTTCATAAAAGATACGGTCAATGACGTTCCCAATCGCGCCGCCGACCAACAACCCGGCTGACAGGTAGACCCATTTCGATCCGCCATTTTTGCGCAGCCACCACAACACGGCGATTGAAATGACAATCGCCAATCCGATCAGAACCCAGCGCATATCAAACCCGGAAAAGAGCCCAAAGTTCACGCCGCGATTCCATGCCATCTGAAATTCAAGATATGGCGGAAACACCTCGATCTTGCCCTGGCCTGGGTTCCCCAGACCGAGCCAATGCACGACATAGTATTTGCTGGCTTGGTCTAGCAATACCACGACAATCCCGGTCCAGAACGTCAGACGCATGAGCCGCCCCTTAGTGTTTAAAGTGGCGCATGCCGGTGAAGACCATCGCGATTCCGGCCTCATCGGCTGCGGCGATAACTTCGTCGTCGCGCATAGAGCCACCCGGCTGAATCACACAGGTCGCACCGGCGGCGGCCGCTTCGAGCAGACCATCAGCGAATGGGAAGAATGCATCGGATGCCACGGCTGATCCGATAGTCAGCGGTTGTGGCAGGCCCATGGCTTCGGCCATGCGTTCTGATTTCTTTGCGGCAATCAACGCAGAGTCCAGACGTGACATTTGCCCAGCACCGACGCCAACTGTTGCCTTGTCTTTGACATAGACAATTGCGTTGGATTTGACGTGTTTCGCGACCTTCCATGCAAACAGCAGGTCGGCCATTTGATCATCTGTTGGGGCAACTTTGGTCACAACCTTCAGATCATCCATACCGACATAGCCGGTGTCTTTGTCCTGCACGAGCATCCCACCCGCAACCTGACGGTAAGTTGTGATTGGTGTGGTAACATCAGGCAGCGCATCTGTGGTCAAAAGGCGCAGGTTTTTCTTGGCCGCGAACACGGCTTTCGCCGCATCGGATGCGCCCGGCGCAATCACGACTTCGGTAAAAATCTCGACAATTGCCTTGGCGGTTTCTTCGTCCAAAGGCTGGTTCAATGCTACGATCCCGCCAAAGGCAGATGTGCGGTCACAGTTGAACGCGTTTTGATAGGCTTCAAGCAATGTTGCGCCACGCGCCACGCCACATGGGTTGGCATGTTTGATGATGGCAACCGCTGGGCTTTCGGCGGGGTCAAATTCCGCGACCAACTCAAACGCGGCGTCAGTGTCATTGATGTTGTTGTACGACAGCGCCTTGCCTTGGTGGACCGTTGCTGTCGCCACGCCGGGGCGGTCGGTGCCGTCGGTGTAGAACGCCGCAGACTGGTGGCTGTTTTCACCGTAGCGCATCGTCTGTTTGAACGTACCTGTGAACGACCGGCGGCGCGGTTCATTTTGGCCAATCGCATTTGCCATCCATGTGCTGACAGCAGTGTCATATGCGGCGGTGCGGGCATAGGCAGTTTGGGCAAGTTTTTGGCGCAACGCCATTGTGGTTTGACCGTCGTTCGCGTCAAGTTCGGCCAATACAGCGGCGTAATCTTCGACGTCGGTGACAACAGTCACAAAGGCGTGGTTTTTCGCGGCGGAGCGGATCATCGCAGGGCCGCCGATATCAATGTTTTCGATGCAGGCTGCGTAATCGCCGCCTTTGGCCACGGTTTCCTCAAACGGGTAAAGGTTCACAACCAGCAGATCGATTGGCCCAATATTATGTTCGACCATCGCGTCGCGGTGGCTATCCAAATCGCGGCGCGCCAAAAGGCCGCCATGCACAACCGGGTGCAGCGTTTTCACCCGACCGTCCATCATTTCCGGGAAACCTGTGACATCCGCGACATCACGTACTTCAAGCCCTGCGTCGCGCAAAGCGGCGGCTGATCCACCAGTGGATAGCAATTCGACGCCACGATCGGCAAGGGCGCGGGCCAGATCAACCAATCCGGTTTTGTCAGATACAGAAAGCAGCGCGCGGCGCAGTGGTGCAAGGTCGGTCATTCAAAGTCCCCAGGTGTATATTCCACATCGTCCGCAAGGTCGGTTTGGACAAGATCACGCACAGCCGTTGGCGTGTCTTGTGCCTTGGCCAATGACCAACGGACGCGTGTCGCATAGGACATTGCGCGCCCAGATAAAACCACTTGATGTGTGCCTATTGGCCTTAAACGGCCATTTTGCAGGTAAACCGAGGGCGCAATCGACAAATCCGCGACCCCATCGTGGCTAAACACCCATGTTTCGCCGGATTTAAGGGCGAGATAGATAGATTCCCCGTCCTGCGTGGCTGCGACATCAGGATGCAGGTGGAACCGAATATTATAGGGGATTCCATCGTCCCCGCGCGCGCTGTCAAACTGCGCGTTGTCTTGTTCATCAAGCGTGGCAAGCAAGTCTTCGCAGGTGAGTTGCCGCCCATCGATCGCTAGTTTTAGGATGCGGGCATGGGTTAGGCCATGGCTGGGTTGGTACCCATTTTGGGATACCTCGATCTGGCGAACGCCATCGGTTGTCGGGGCGTTAAACCGCACGGTGCTTGGGGTCTCTATCAGCCATTTGCCCTGTGGGTTCAGTTGTGAGGATGACAGCCCTTCGATCCCAAGTGTGGAATGGCTGGCGGTCGCACGGCTGGCCCGCCGCCATTCGCGGCCAAACCGGGCGCCGGATCCGCTGTTGACGATAATTGGACGGCGACCTGAGGTAAGTTCAAACCCGAGCGTGCTTGCATGCCCCTTTGCGGATGCGGCCCCGAAAGGCGGCGCCGCAGCATCGACGATCAGCGAAGTGCGTCCGCCCGTTTGTTTTGCAAACCCCATATGCAGCCCAGCATCCGGCGTCGCTCTGACCGCCGCATTTGCAAATGCTTGGTCCAACCGCCCTTCAAGGCCGGAACCGCCCCCGTGAAACCGGGTGAGGCTGCCATCACTATGGCGCAAGGCCCGCAGTGTGGGTACGATGCGCTCAATCGCCAAAGGAATTTCACGTGGAAGCTTCTGCTGTGTTTCGGTCAGCGATTGTACCGCCAAATTGAGTAGTACGAGGATTTCCAGCAATTCTTCTGGGTTACGTGTGGTGATCGCGCCACCGGGGCTGATTTCATCCATGCAAGCCTTTGCGAGTGCGTCGGCTGCCGGGCCGACATGATCCTTCATCTGTGTCAGCATCGACCCGGCATAGATCAGCCCGCTAAGCGCCTCGAACCGTGCCAATCCATGGGACATTGTATGCCAACGGTTGGCCAAAAATAGGGTCTGTTGCGCCAAAGTTAGCATAAATTGGTCAGCGACAGGGGTGTCTTGGCCGCGCAGAATAAACGGCCCGTGATTGATCCAACGTGTCAGGCGGCGACCCGCAATATCTGGCGTCCAGCCGTTGCCGCGTCCGTCGCCATAGCGTTTGATCCAGTCGTAAACCCAATCCTGTGTCCGGCTACGCGCCTTATCGTCGCCGACCGCTACCAGATCATCCACCCAGGCAGCGCCGTGAATTTCCTCCGCGATTTCGGGGTGTTTATCAGCGATATCCCAAATCGAAAGCCGCGGCGCTTCGATATACTGTCCTGAAAAGAGGAAATTGCCGGTAATCAACTGCCGTCCACGTCCGACAACGCCAATTGAACGCGGATCAGGTGTCGTTACAAAGCCAATAGGCAGATTGCGCCGCGCCGCCCTGCGCGCGTGCACCCGGTGCATAAATCTGGTCCGGCGATCCCGCCATGTGGTCGCGTTTGCCAATGCTACGCCGCCTTGGTTACTCGTACTTGGGGCACGATAGGAAATCATTGTAACCAAGTCACGAAAACTTCTGCGCTTGGGCGTGGTTTTGCCAAAGCGTCGGTCAATGGGCGCTGCGCGGACAAGGCTGCGTTTCTACTTTGGGGCGATGGTAGGGTGGAAAATACACTGTTGCCCTGTTGCACGGCGGCCAGTCAGGGTTTCAAAATATGTGATACTTTATTGAATGTTGCCCGATGGTTGGTAGATAATTCGCTTGTTGTCTAGTTAACGATTGGAAGAGATATGAAGATTTTCGACAAGGCTTCGATGCCTGAGTTTACGCGCGGCGTTCAAGCTACAAAGATTAGCAAAAAATTTGGGATGCTCGCGGCACCATTGTTGTTGGCCGCAACAGCGGCGCACGCGCAATCGGTGAGCATTCCGCAGGTTCACAGCACAGTCAGCGGCGGTTCTGCAATCACGACGCTCACTGGTTTGCCGACTGGAACCAATGGGGATGCCACGCTTGACCTGAGCCTCTTTGGCGATTTGGATTATGCTGGCGGCGGCTCAATTGTAGCAGAAACGCTGACCGTGTTTTTGGATGGTGTGAATGTCGGTGTGGTTGGCCCTACAGGAGATCAGTGTAATAATGCGGTAAACCAAAGCCTGATTGTTGATCAGGCCACGCTTGCGCCGCTCATTGCGGATGGCCAGCTCGACATCACTTTCCAAGGATCAAGCGAAGTAACTAGTGGATTGTGTGGGTCGTACAACGGTAGCCCTAGCGGTGTGAGCTTCGTTGTCAGCGGTACCATCACTTATGATGGCGTAACTGGCCCTGCGGCAGAGGAACAGATCGCAAGTTTCATGGAAAACCGCGCGCGTGCGCTCGTGCAAAACCAGCCCGACGTGGCGCGTTTTGTCGATGGCCGCGCTGGTGGACGTCTTAATGCAGATGTAACCCAAGGTGCAGGCAGCATTGATTTTGCCTCTGCGGCGCGTGGGCCTGTCTGGGCAACCCTGACCGGCAGCGCCACGGAATTTGAAGAAGGCAACGACCAAAGCTATTTCCTTGGGGCCGCTGGTGCGCATCTGTCGTTTGGCGAAAACACCATCGTTGGTGCCATGTTGCAAATGGATTGGGCAGAGCAGGATTTTTCTAACGGAGATAAAGCCGAGGGCAAAGGTTGGCTGGTCGGGCCGTATTTCGCCGCGCAAATTTCTGAACACCCGCTGTTTTTGGATGGGCGTCTGCTTTATGGTAAAACCGATAACGAATTCACACCCGATGGCGATGCAACTGACAGTTTTGACGGTGAACGTTGGTTGGCCATGCTGAACTTGCAAGGCCGTGTTGAAATGGAACATTTCACAATGTTCCCGATCATCTCTGCCAGTCATGTGCGCGATACGCAGGATGCCTATACGGACAGCAACAGTGTTGATATCGACTCTCAGGATATTGAACAAACCGAGGTTGCCCTTGGGGTGGACTTTGAAAAACCGATGCTTTCGCATGATTTGGTGCTCGTCGGGGGGCTGTCAGGCATCTGGTCGGATACCGTTGGTGATGCCGATTCGTCATCTGCCATTGGCAATTATAATGGCTGGCGTGGCCGGATCGATGCAGGCGTGAATTATTCCAATGGCGCTGGGTTGAATGCTGGGCTGAGTGCCTTTGTTGATGGTCTGGGCGAAGATGATTTGAAAACCGTCGGCCTAAGCTTGATGCTAGATTACCAGTTCTGATCCAACTGATTATGAACCGTTCAATTACCCGGGCGTCCGCAGACGTTCGGGTGATTTGTTTTTGGGCTATCTGATTTAATCGATCAGACGTGGCCAGCGGGAAT
This sequence comes from Loktanella sp. D2R18, assembly GCF_003318235.1. Classification (GTDB taxonomy): domain Bacteria; phylum Pseudomonadota; class Alphaproteobacteria; order Rhodobacterales; family Rhodobacteraceae; genus Yoonia. Next base: position 62,632 of record NZ_QOCG01000002.1, read on the forward strand.
ATCATCAAGAAGGTTCGTGTGAACTTCGACGTGCGCGGGGTGCATTAAAAATATTCGATGCGACGATGGTGCCAAGTCATGCAAACTTATGAAGGTGCGCGCGGTTTTGCCAAGGCTGTGAACTCATTTAAGAATGTGGCCAAGTGGGCGGCGTTTTGAGGGTCTGACATAATATCCGCTACCTGCGTTGGGGTTTTTCCGATCAAAGAAAACCGAGCGAATATATCAGTTGAAAAGCCGCTACTAACAGTGGCAAGCACTATCCGTAATGCGTCTAGCATGTCGTCACCGCGATGGGATGCGTGCAAAATCGCCATTGGCTTTGCAATAATTGCGTCGCCAGAGACCAGCCAATCAATCGCGTTCTTCAATCCACCTGGCAGGCTGCGTACGTATTCAGGGCTTGCAAAGATGATCCCGTCGGCATCGACGGCTAGTCGTTTGAAATTTGTAATTGCTAACGGCGGCTGCGCATCTAAGTCAGTCGAAAAAACGGGCAACGTCGCCAATTGGTCATAGACGTTGACTGTGGTGGATGCGGGTGCAATCCTAGAGAGACCGCGCAGCAGAGCAGTATTTGTTGATTCTACCCGTGTACTGCCTGAGATCGCGAGGATATTCATACTGCTTTACGCAGCACAGCCATATAAAATCCATCCATTCCGCCCAAATCGGCGAAATAGTCGGGCCGCAGGCGAAGCCCGCCCTCGTCGCTGATCCATGTAGGGTCAATGCCGGGTGCAACGGGCCGTTCAACGCTAAGGTTCGGGTGACGCGAGAGCGCCTCTTCGATCTGCACTTCGCCTTCGTCGGGTAGCAGTGAGCAGGTGCAAAATACCAATCGCCCGCCGGGTTTAAGCAGGGTCAGCGCGTGATCAATCATGGTTTCTTGTTGGTCAATCAATGCGCCAAATTCAGAGCCGTCTTTGGCATAAGGCAGGTCAGGGTGCCGCCGGATTGTGCCTGTTGCCGAACAGGGTGCATCCAGAATGATCGCGTCAAAGCCATCTTCAGTGAATGCAAAGGCATCGCTGGTTACCGTGCGTGCCTTGAGACCGACGCGTGTCAGGTTTTCAGTGACCCTATCCATGCGCCGTGATGACAGGTCTACTGCAGTCACATCCGCGCCTGCGGCAGCCAGTTGCATGGCTTTGCCGCCCGGTGCGGCGCAGAGGTCCAATACCTTTAAGCCCGCGACATCGCCTAAAAGCTTGACCGGAACTGCGGCCGCTGCATCCTGCACCCACCAATCGCCAGCGTCGTAGCCGGGCAGGGTGGATACTTGGCCCGCGTTCATGATCCGCACTGATCCGGTGGCCAGCACCTGGCCACCCGTCGCATCGGCAACGGCCTGTGCATCGGCCTTGGGGCTCAGATCCAGCGGTGCGCCGCCAAAATGCGTGGCCTCCATCGCAACAACCGCGTCACGGCCCCATGCTGCAACCAAAGGCTGACGTAGCCAGCCCGGTGTCAGCGGTACTGCGCGTTTATGCCAGCCATCGGGGCCTTCGGCTGCGATTTTACGTAGCACCGCGTTGGTCAGCCCCTTCATCGATTGGGTGCGTTTGTTGCGGCCCACAATTTCAACATAAGCGTTCACAACGCCATGTGCTGCCTCACCACCGCACAGCTCAATCACACCAAGGCGCAGGGCATTCAGCACATGGTCAGGTGGCGTCTTTTTTAGATAGGGTTTCAGCATCCGATCTGCACGGTCCAAGCCGCGCAAGGCATCTGTGGCCAAGCGTTGCGCACGGGCGCGGTCGTCATTGGCAAGCTGTGCAAGTGCGCCGCCTGCGATCAACTCGGCCATCAGGCGACCTTCGGTCGTGATTTGCATCATCAAATGATGCGCGGTACGTCGGGCAGGCAGACCTGTTTGGTTCATTGGGTATCTCTTGATGCTGGGTGCAAGCGGGGTATATCAAAGCCATGCCGCCGACAAGGAGAGTTCAAATGTCCGACCAGCCTTCCGACCAAACAACCCCTGCCCAGCGCGCCCTTGCAGAGGCCGAAGCCCGCCGCAAAGCTGCTGGGAAAGACGGTTTGCCGACTGAGTTGGGTGGACGAGATGGGCCGGAGCCCGTGCGTTTTGGCGATTGGGAACGCAAAGGGATTGCAGTCGATTTCTAAGCGATGCAATCAGCGGGTAGCTTGTGTCGGGCGCGGTCGCGTTATGCGGCATTGCATCACTCTGCAATTTTCCATATTTTCTGCTCTGCTTTCATGAAGATTTCAGGTAGTCGTAAAGAAAATTGATGCCGCACGCGTAATTTGCGGCCGTCTGAGGGAGTAAGCATGCCGTTATTGATGCTGCGCATTGCCGTACTGGGATTATGTCTATTGACTGCTGGCTGTAGCCTGCCGCGCGGGGCTGGGTTTCAATCCGAAGTGTTGGCCGCATCCAACGCAGGCAACCGCGAAGAGGGCGAAGAAGCCGTCTATGATTTCGAAGTTGTCGCGGTCACCCGTGAAACATTGCCGGTGATCAATGCATGGCCTAATCGCGATGTGCAGTCTTTTCCTTGGATCGCGAGCCAAGAACAGCCTGCATCGCTGATTATCGCGCCGGGCGATACCGTTCAGCTAACAATATGGGACGCTGAAGAAAACTCGCTTTTGGCCGGGACTGGGCAGCGTGTCACACCATTGCAAGATACCAAAGTTGGTGCCAACGGGCGCATTTTTGTCCCTTACATCGGCGATATGCAGGTTTCCGGCATGTCGGAAATGACAGCGCGGGCGCGTATCGAAGAAGAGCTAAGCCGCACGATCCCATCGGCGCAGGTGCAACTGATCGTCCTTCCCGGCCGCGCGAACATGGCCAATCTGATGACAGGTTTTGGCGCGCCGGGGCTTTATGAACTGCCGGATCGGAACTTTAAGTTGCTGGAACTTTTGTCGCTTGCCGGGGGCGCTGACCCGTCGCTTCTGAACCCGCAGGTGCGGCTGATCCGCGCTGGGCGCACCTATGGCGTGTCGCTGAAACGGTTGATGGAAGAGCCCGCGCTGAACACGACTATGCGTGGCGGGGACCGCGTGATGATTATTGGTGACGACCGCAATTTTCTATCGCTTGGGGCAACCGGGTCTCAAGCCGTGCATCAAATTGCAGGCCAAGACATGACAGCGCTTGAGGCGATGGCGACGATCGGTGGGGTTAGTGCAGGTACGGCGAACCCTAAGGGCATTTTGATCATGCGTGAATATGATGCCGACGCAGTGCGCGAAGATATGACAGGCCCTGCGCAGGCTCGTGTGGTGTTTACGATGGATCTGACGTCAGCGGATGGGCTGTTTTCGGCGGGCAAATTTATCATCCAAGATGATGATTTGATCTATGGCACCGAAAGCGCGCTTGGGCCCGCTTTGACGGTCTTTAGTCTGGGACAAAATATCGCCTCACTGGTGAACTGACTCTCTTAGAAAAGACTGATGTCATCCGCGAGCGTGGTGGCATCAGTCACGTTTTCAATGGTCAATACATCGCCATCCCCAAAGTCGATGATCATTTGCGTTCCATTAAGCGTCCCATAGATCAGCAAAAGGTCGGCCGCAGATGTGAGCCCGGTCCAAAGACCCGCATCAAGCGTAATATGGTCTTCGCCTTGTGTGAAATCTGCGATCACATCGTTGCCGCTTTCAAAGATAAATTCATCCGCGCCAGCATCGCCATAAAGAATATCGTCACCTGCCCCGCCGCTGATCGTGTCATTCCCGTCACCGCCGCGCAGAACGTCTTGCCCGCTCCCACCAGAGATGGCGTCATCGCCTGCGCCGCCTAGCAGCATGTCAGCACCGGCATCGCCTTCCAAAACGTCATCACCTCCACGCCCCATAAGCGTGTCATCACTAGCACCGCCAGTTACGGTGTCGTTTCCACCTCCCGCCATAATCACGTCGCGCCCGTCACCGCCGTTGATCGTGTCATCCCCTGCTGTCCCTGTAATAAGGTCATCGGTTGCGGTGCCATCGGTGGGGCCGGGGCTGGATGCCCCATCAAATGCGTCACGCAGGTCGTCACTGTTTCCATCTGCGATCAACGCTGTGCCGGCCAATGGATCCATGACGCCGGTATCTATAACAGGGGGAGATGAGGGGGGCGGATCAGGTGGCGGGGTGGCGGGACCCGGGTAGCCTGGTGTCGCGCTATCTGGAATGCGGGTCAGCCCGATCAAATCAGCATTGGTGAATGCGCGATAGTCAATTGGGTTCCCATCATCACTATAGATCGTCAGCAGCTCATCGCCATATCTGATTTCGACACCGTTTGCGATAATGGTCATGGTCAGTTGGTTGATGTCACGCAGCATCGTCCAATTTGACAGATCAATAGTGTCTTCGCCCAAAGTGAAGTCGGTAATTGTGTCGTCCATGCCATCAGAAGAGAGGATAAATACATCCGCACCCGCCCCGCCGGTCATCGTATCGTTGCCATCGCCATCACGCAAAATGTCATCGCCAGCGCCGGCTAGCAGATCATCAGCGCCGTTGTGCCCTTGCAAAATATCAGCGCCGGCCGTGCCGGCAAGGATCCCGCCCGCAAGCGTGGCGGTGGTCGTGATCCCGGCAGCACCGATGTCATATCGCAATTTGGTTAGGCCAATTTCGCTACTGCTTGCGACATAAATATCAAGCCCATCGCCGGTTCCGGCCACTGCAATTGCGCTGATATCATCAAGCCCCATTGCGGTGGTGTCGGCGATATGCGCGCGCTTTACCAATTGCCCGCCTTCAAGCAATGTGAATACGGTGATACCGTCATCAGCCCCGCCCGCGATAACATATGTCTGCCCGTTGTGGGTTACGGTCTCTAGGGCTGTGATCCCGTCAAACCGGGTATCTAAGGTATCCAGCACATGGTCGCGGATAATCATCTGCCCGCTGGCGTCGATTTCCATCACGCTGATACTGCCGCTTCCGGCCGCGCCGAGTAATACATAATTTGTGCCTCCCACAAGCGCGGTCGCCATAACCGTAGGCGCAGATACCCAAAGGTTTTCGATGGTGCCAAGGTTTTGTGCCAAGGTCAACGCGCCCGTCGCATCGACCAACCAACTACTAATCCCGTTGTCCACACCACTTGCCGTCAGAAGCAGGTCTTGACCGCCAATATTGACTGCGGCCGTCGCCGATATCTGATCAACATAACTGCCCGGGGTCCCAGTCAATTGCGCATGTGTCGTCATGACACCAGTCGCGTCAAACGTGATTTGTCCTATTCCTGCGGCACCCGCGATGCCACCATAGGCGATCTGTGCCCCAGAACTCAGGGTGATCATCGTAATTTCCTGAAACCCGGAAAAGCTAACCCCGCCCAGCGCTGAGGTCCCATCAAAGGCCCCACCTGTATCAAGGGTTACGGTTTGCAAGGTGCCACCGGCGGCGCCCCCGCTTAGGATCGTGATGCCGCTACCTGTTTGTACGGCAGCTATCGTCGCTGTGTTGCCCGCAATATCCCCACCGTCGAGCGCGAAGCTGTCGATCAGCGACGGGACCGTCCCGGTAATATCCCATCCGTTCAAGAGCCCGTCGTATTGGGTTGTGCTGTAAAGCACCTGCACCCCATCTACTGTCATTAAGGACAGATCCGTGATGTGCGAATACGCGAACTCAGCCCCATTGCTGAGGTAAGTAACCAAAGTGATGTCTGACATGTGTGGTCCCCCCCCAGGACCAAAAAACAGTCGTCGATCTTTAGGGTCGTGGGAGGGCGAGGCAGTCACATGGTCGAAATGCGGCAGCATCATGGACCTTGCGTTGAAATTGGCTCAATAAATCAACGAATTTTATAGAGGTGCTACGGGTGTACCTGTGACGCAGGGGGCGGTAGAACGACCCAACGTGGAAGGTGAAAATCATGAGCACACCCAAATTTGGCACCAGCGGATTGCGCGGCCTTGTCACCGCACTGACACCGGATTGCGTTGGGCAACATGTCACGGCTTTCATCGCGTCTTGTCCGATCGGCACAGGGGTTTACATCGGTTACGATCTGCGCCCGTCCTCGCCCGATATTGCTGAAATGGTTTCCCTTGCGGCGATGGCGGCTGGGGTGCATGTGACTATGTGTGGCGCGGTGCCTACCCCGGCGCTGGCCTTGGGGGCGATGTCCGCGGACGCTGCGGCGGTGATGATCACGGGGAGCCATATTCCCGCGGATCGCAACGGGCTTAAATTCTATACGCCAGCTGGCGAAATCACAAAGGCGCATGAGCAAGCGATCCTTGCTGCACTGGGCAAGACGGTAACGGCCAATCCCGGCACCCTGTCCCAGAACGACCAAATCTGCGCCCAATATAACGCGCGCTATGTGGCCGCCTATGGGCAGGTGTTGCAGGGGATGCGGATCGGATTTTATGCACATAGTGCAGTGGGGCGTGATCAGCTTGCCGATTTGTTAACCGCGCTGGGCGCGGAAGTGGTGATGCTGGGTTGGTCCGATACATTTATTCCTGTTGATACCGAAGCCGTTTCACCTGCCTTACGCGCGCAATTGCGCAAATGGGCGTCAACGCAGGACTTGGCGGCGATCGTTTCTACCGATGGCGACGGGGACCGTCCGTTGGTGACCGATGCCGGGGGGGGCGTGGTCTCAGGCGATATTCTGGGTCAGATAGTGGCGCAGGCCCTAGGGGCAGAAATGGCGGTGACTCCGGTGTCGTCGAATACGGGTGTTGATCAAATCCTTTCGGTGCGGCGCACCAAGATTGGGTCACCATATGTGATTGCCGGAATGGAAGCATGCGAAGGCAAAATCGTTGGCTATGAGGCAAACGGCGGATTCCTTTTGGGGTTTTGTGCGCAGGGACCGAACGGGTCATTGCCGCCATTGATGACCCGCGATGCCGTTTTGCCCATGCTTGGGGTGCTTTCCGCAGCACGTCAGCGCAGTGTCGCAGAACTGGTCGCCGATCAGCCGGCTCGGTTCACTGCTGCAGATCGCTTGCGGAATGTCGCGACAGATAAGACGCAAGCGCTGGTGCATAAGCTTTCCGAAACGCAAGAAGCGCGCGCCGCGTTTTTGCGGTGTTTCGAGGGGCAGGAAGCCGCCATTGATCAAACTGATGGGCTACGGATAACTTTGCAAGATAGTCGCATAGTCCACCTACGGCCGTCGGACAACGCCCCTGAATTGCGGCTTTATGTCGAGGCAGATCGCGCCGAAGCCGCGCAAGAGATGCTGCGGGTCGGGCTTGCTGACATCTCGCGCCGACTTGAAGTGTAATATATGGCCAAATTCACAAAATTCTTGGTGTATTGTGACAAAATGCACAGACTTTAGCACCTAAAAGCTTAGAAATCGGCGTCAGGGCAAGGTTCTTGTGATTTGGTTAATGATTTGTCTAAGGGCTTCTCGTGTGATTTTCACCGGGAAGCCTTTGTCATTTTTGGGGATCGTACCCGTTTGGATTCGCGGATTGCCACGCCCATGTGCTTGCCGCCATGTCGTTGAGATCATGTTCAGCCCGCCATCCGAGTTCCGCCGCCGCACGTGAGGCATCCGCCTGCATGGCTGCGATATCTCCGGCACGGCGCGGGGCTTGGACTGTTGCGATTTTCTGGCCGCAGGCACTCTCAAAAGCCGCAACCATATCGCGCACACTATAGCTTTGCCCGGTGCCGATGTTGAACGGGCGCGCGCCGGGTGTTTTGATGGCATAACCCAGCGCTGCGACATGTGCGCGGGCCAGATCAACCACATGGATATAGTCGCGCAACCCCGTACCATCGGGTGTGTCGTAATCATCGCCAAACACGGTAAGCGCCGGACGTTTTCCGACGGCGACCTGCGCGATGTATGGCATCAAATTGTTGGGAATATCTTTGGGGTCTTCGCCGATCTTTGACGAATGATGTGCGCCGACCGGGTTAAAATACCGCAATAGCACGGCGGCGGCACCCTGTGTCGCGTGCGCCCAGCCTGTTAGGATGTTTTCAGCCATCAGCTTTGACTGGCCGTATACGGACATTGGCGCGGTTGGGTGGGCTTCGTCGTAGGGCAGATAGACAGGTTCGCCGTAAACTGTGGCCGACGAGGAAAAGATGATCGTGCGACAACCTACGCGATCCATCGCGCGCAGGAGGGCCAGCGTACCGCCCACGTTCACATCGTAGTACAACAGCGGCTTTGCTTCGCTTTCGCCAACCGCCTTCAGGCCAGCAAAATGGATCACCGCATCCGGGCGGAAATCTTGCATCACTTGATCAAGCATTGCGGGGTCGCGGACATCGCCCGTGTAGTCTGTCACTGTGCCGTTCGATAGGACGCGCACCCGGTTCAAAACCTCGGGCGTGGCATTAGAGTAATCATCAAGAACACAAACCTCATGGCCTTGGGCCATGAGCTCGAGCAATGTATGGCTACCGATATAGCCTGCGCCACCGGTAACCAGAACACGCATTAGAAGATAAAGTCGTTTGCCACGTCTACAGACGTCGTGCCCGTCAGCAAAATAGCCATATCGTCGGTGCCATCACCATTACTGTCGATCAAGACAGTTGTGTTGCCACTAGATGTGTTCAGCGTGACTTCGGCACTGGTGATCCCAAATGCTGACAGGTCGATTGTATTGGAACCGTTTTCAAAATCAACAATCGTATCACCATTCCCGACAAAGCTGTCAGACATCGCATTAAAGACGAATGTATCTGCGCCGGCACCGCCCGTTAGTGTATCCGCACCCATGCCGCCAATGATCGTGTCGGCACCTGCGTCGCCATTGATATCGTCGTCGCCACGCCCACCATACAGTGTGTCGTCGTCGCCGCCGCCAGAGATGTTGTCGTCGCCACTGCCGCCAAAGATCGTGTCAACACCCGACCCGCCGTCCAAGTCGTCAAACCCGCTGCCACCATAAATGGTATTGTTACCGCTGGACACAGTGGCATCATCACTGCCTGAATCCCCGTAGAGCGTATCATCATCGCTACCGCCGTCCAGATCGTCGTCGCCAGTGCCGCCTACCAATTCATCGTTGCCACCGTTACCGGTTAGCTCGTTATCAGCGCCATTTCCGATCAACGTATCGTCGCCTGATCCACCGATCGCGTTCTCGATGACTGCGCCGTTCGCAATGGTATAGCCACCCGCAACCCCGTCAGCCCCAGAAATGTACCCGCCGCCGCCTTCGGCGTAGATCAAAGTTGCTTCGCGCAGATCGATTGTGACGTCTTTTGTGCCCGAGTAGCTGATTGTGTCTTCGCCGCCCGTATCCCAAATTGAAATCCAAGCATCATCATTGTCCGGGATTTCATAGACGTTATCGCCGCTATTGTAGGTCGTGTTGGCGCCGTAAATTTCTTGCAAAATCGCAATGTCGAGCGCCATGGGCGTGGCAGAGTTCCCCTCGTTTAGCCCTGCAGGGGTAGTATACAGCCCATCATTGTAGGACATGATCGTATAGATGCCCTGATTGAGGTCGTAGTCGCCGTATTCGCCAAATGGAGACGCACCCTCTACAAGCCCGTTCAGAATGCTATCGCCGTCATGCGGGTGCGCAAGGCCCAGCCCGTGCAGCGCTTCGTGAATGATTGTTGAATAGCCTAGTCCGCCAGCTTCAAGCCCGCCGTCTTCATTCCAGCCAAGACCATTACTATTGAATGCTCCCATGACCGAAGAGTTATCGCCTGCGTAGCTCGGTAAGTAGAAATAACCAAGAGCGCCGCTGCTTGAGAATTCGTTGTCATCAAGGACGACTTGGAAGTCAGCGTCAGGGTCGCTTGATTCTTCAAAGGTCACATCGATGTAGTTAGAGATCGTAGCGACAGCCTTCATGAACTGCTCTATCTCTTCGTCGCTCCATCCTTCGGATTCCATCTCGTCCGAGCCAGAAGTGTCATAGATTTCGTCGGCCGCGTTCGCATCGTCCCCGTCTTGCACAAAGTAAATCGTGACGACGTTATCGCCGCGGTAGGTGCCGGAATCGAGTGTTGAGGCTGGGCAGTCTGCAGAAAGACCAGAAACTGATTCAGTTGTATCGGCGAGGGCTTGGCAAACTTCACACAAGGGACAATTTCTCCTAAGAAATAAACGTCTAAATAGTTGCGATGCTTTTAAACACCAGAATTGCGGCAAAAATTAGCACGGTTGGCAACTTGCGTTCAACGTATGAAACGCAGAGTGCTGCCTTGCACATCTATTGATTGTAGGCTCTGCGAATGCATTAGTCACGTGCGTAAATGTCTTCATAACGAATAATGTCGTCTTCGCCGAGGTAGCCGCCAGTTTGTACTTCGATCAGGACCATCGGCAGTTTTCCTGGGTTTTCAAGCCGATGGATGGCGCCAAGCGGGATATAGATGGATTGGTTCTCGCAAAGAAGTTGGGTATCTTCGCCAACGGTGACTTTTGCGGTCCCTTGTACGACGATCCAATGCTCTGCGCGGTGATGATGCGATTGCAGGGATAATGCGCCGCCTGCCTTAACCACGATCCGCTTGACCTGAAAGCGATCACCTGTTGCGAGGCTTTCGAACCAGCCCCACGGACGGTGATCCTTTGGAAAGCATGTTGCCTGCGGTGCGGATTTTTCTTTCAGAATCGCAACGGCTTTTTTGACGTCCTGCGCGCGATCTTTATGCGTGACCAGCACCGCATCAGGCATGGCCACGGCTATAATGTCGTCCAGACCAATGCCGACAATTTCTTGCGTGCCGACTTCGGAGCGTAGCAACGTATTGGTGCAATCAATTGCGGTCGCCGCCCCGGAAAGCGCAAGCCCATCTTTGTTGGTTTCACGCCAAACAGCGGCCCAATCGCCCAGGTCTGACCAGCTACTGGCAAAGGGCACGACCGACAGGTTGTCGGCTTTTTCCATCACCGCATAGTCAATTGATATCGCCGGGGCTGTGGCCCATGGGTCGGGTGCTAACCGTAAAAATCCAAGGTCAGATTGTGCGCCGGCAACAGCGGCTTGCACGGCGGCATACATGTCGGGGCTTGTGGCTTGATAGGCCGCGAGGATTGTTTTGACTGAGAACAAAAATATCCCTGCATTCCACAGATAACGACCATCTGCCAACATTTGCGCAGCATGTGACGCATCCGGTTTTTCGACAAACCCTTTGAGCGCAACGGGTTCTATTGCACCGGTCGGAACAGTATCAAGTGCGAGATACCCATAGCCAGTTTCTACCTGGTCAGGTTGAATGCCAAAGGTGACCATTTGACCGTTTTGCGCGGCTAGGGTCGCTGCAGTTACGGCCTCATCAAACGCGATGTTATCGGGGATAACGTGGTCAGATGGGGCAATAAGCATGAGCCCCTCGGGATCTGTCGTTGCCAGATGCAACGCCGCCGCCAAAATCGCAGGGCCAGTGTCACGCCCTGTGGGTTCGATCAAAACGGCACCCGGATCGATCCCAATCTCTTGTAGTTGTTGTGTGACCGTGAACCGAAATTGGTCTGCGGTGACCACAATTGGGCTTTTGTATGCCTCGCCCTGCAACCGGAGCGCGCTGGTCTGAAAGAGGCTTTGGTCGCCGATTATGGGTGCAAATTGTTTCGGGTAGCTTTTGCGTGAAAGCGGCCACAGTCGCGTGCCAGACCCGCCACATAGTATGACCGGAGTAATCATGTCACTTTCCTCAACCTGGGTTGCGCGCGTTCATCTGTTCGCCGCGCGTTCAACCACTGATAGGTGTCGGTGATCCCGGTGCGTAAGTTGATTTTCGCGCGCCAGCCAAGGTCGGCCATTGTTTGCACGTTCAGTAATTTGCGTGGTGTGCCGTCGGGCTTGCTGCGGTCAAAGGTGATGGTGCCCGAGAACCCGGTAATCTCTGCGATCATCGCCGCGAGCTCTGCAATTGTGATGTCGGTGCCTGTGCCGACATTGATGTGGCTTTGCATCGGCGATGTCGCGGCTGTGTAATGCGCTTTATCCAATTCCAAAACGAACAATGCGGCCATCGCCAGATCATCGACGTGTAAGAATTCGCGCCGGGGCGTGCCGCTGCCCCAAACGGTTACGGTATCATCGCCCGCCTGCGTGGCCGCATGAAACCGATTGATCAGCGCTGGCAGAACATGGGCATTTTCAGGATGAAAATTGTCGCCCGGACCGTAAAGATTGGTCGGCATGATTGATCGGTAATCGGTGCCATATTGTCGATTATAGCTTTCGCACAGTTTGATTCCGGCGATTTTTGCGATTGCATAGGGTTCGTTGGTTGGTTCAAGCGGACCTGTTAAAAGTGCAAATTCGCGTAGGGGTTGCGCGGCGTCACGCGGGTAAATGCACGAAGATCCAAGAAACAAAAGCCGATCAGTCCCAGCGTTATGGGATTGATGAATGACATTCGCTGCGATCATCAGATTGTCGTAGATGAATGGGGCAGGGTAGTTTGCATTGGCCATGATTCCGCCAACACGCGCCGCGGCAAGGATAACCGCGTCGGGGCGTTCTTGGCGCAAAAAATCACGGACGGCGCTTTGGTTGGTTAGATCGACTTGCGCGCGCGGTGCCGTCAGGATTTCGTGATCAGTCTGCGCCAGTTGCCGCAGAATTGCGCTGCCAACCATGCCGTTGTGCCCGGCCACATATATACGCATGTTTAGGCCTCGATCGTCATCGGCAGGCTTAACCCATGTTCCCTCAGAAGCGCATGGCGCCGTGCCGTTTGCAGGTCTTCGGCGATCATCTCGGCGCACATCTGTTGTGCAGTGATCTGCGGTGACCAACCAAGCTGTGCCTGGGCCTTTGTCGGGTCGCCCAGCAATGTGTCGACCTCGGCGGGTCGGAAATAACGCGGATCGATCCGCATAATCACATCGCCGGGTTTGGCCGAGGCGGCGCGGTCACTGGTGACGGCTTCCACCACGGCCATTTCATGAATGCCTTTTCCCTTAAAGGCCAATTGTAACCCCAGTTCAGCCGCCGACCAGCGTATAAAGTCGCGCACAGAATGCTGAACACCGGTGGCGATTACATAGTCTTCGGGGCAGTCTTGTTGCAGCATCATCCACTGCGCGCGCACATAGTCGCGGGCGTGTCCCCAATCGCGCAGCGCGTCGATGTTGCCCATATAAAGACAATCTTGCAGACCCATTGCGACATTAGCCAGCCCGCGTGTGATTTTCCGGGTGACAAATGTCTCGCCGCGCCGCGGGCTTTCGTGGTTAAACAAAATGCCGTTGCAGGCGTACATGCCATAAGCCTCGCGATAGTTCACACAGGTCCAATAGGCGAATAGCTTGGCCACGCCATAAGGGCTGCGCGGATGAAACGGGGTCTGTTCAGTCTGCGGGCTTTCAGCCACCTGCCCGTAAAGTTCAGAGGTCGAAGCTTGATAAAACCGGGTTTTCTTTTCCAGTCCCAAAAAACGAATGGCCTCTAGCAGGCGCAACGTGCCCATTGCATCCACATCAGCGGTGTATTCGGGGGCTTCAAAGCTGACGGCGACATGGGATTGCGCGCCGAGGTTATAAACTTCGTCGGGCTGTACCTGTGCGACGATCCGGGTCAGGTTCGAGCTGTCGGTCAGATCGCCATAGTGCAGGATGAATCGTGCGTCGTCGGTTTGCGGATCTTGGTAAATGTGATCAATGCGATTGGTGTTAAATTGCGATGCGCGGCGTTTAATGCCGTGGACCTCATAGCCTTTTTCAAGCAGAAATTCGGCAAGGTAAGACCCGTCTTGGCCTGTGACCCCAGTGATCAAAGCGCGCTTCACGTGAATTCCTCTCATGCCACAATTACGATTCGTTAACTACTTTGGTGCCTGAGAGGTCTTAACGACGCGTTAACCCCCGTGCGCTGGATGCAGCGATCGTTTACACGGGTGGGTCAATACTGCCGGGGATTTCACATTTCCCAAAAGGCGCGATGACCCCATGTCTGATTTTACCCCGAACCTGTCCATGCCGTTTATCTTGCCAGCACAGGCGCAAAAACACGTCACGCATAACGAAGCGATCGAGCTGCTTGATCTGCTCGTGCAGCTGACGCTGGAAGAGAGCGGCGCCACGATGCCCCCCGCTAGCCCGGCGGAGGGCGAATCTTGGGGGATCGGGACGGGTGCGACGGGCGATTGGGTCGGGCAAGACGGGCAAATCGCAACGTGGCGCGGCGGGGGGTGGCTATTTGTCGCGCCCGTAGATGGTTGGACAGCATGGGTGCGCGACATTGGCGAGCTGCAAGTCCTGAATAGTGGGGTTTGGGTCACGAAAGGGGCGGCGTTTGAGCCGCAGAATGTCGCGATGATCGGAGTGAACACGACAGCCGATGCGATCAACCGATTGGCTGTTTCCAGTGAGGCGACGCTATTGAACAATGTCGGCGCTGGGCACCAGCTTAAAATCAATAAGGCGGGGGTCAGCGACACCGCATCACTACTCTATCAAAGTGGGTGGTCCGGGCGCGCGGAAATGGGGCTTTCTGGCAGCGATGATTTTAGTATTAAAGTCAGCGCAGACGGAGCGTCATGGTTCACAGCCATCGGAATCGATGGTGCTGATGGGCGCGTGCGTATTAACCAAGTGTTACATGTGGAGCCGAGCGCGACGCCCGGAACTGCGGCGGCTGGCGACGTCTACTTTGATTCGACGACGAACAAGTTGCGATGCCACGATGGCACCGGGTGGCAGGACCTCTTTTAGAAGAATTCGGTACGACAACAGATTCGTTGATAAAGGGTGTGGTCTTAATTGACCGCACCTTTTTTGCTTTTTGACCCGACGTTCGTGGTTTGGCCTCAAAAATGATACACCAAATCCCTATCAAGCCAGATATGGTGTGGATTAACTGCGCAGGGAACTTGCGACAGCATAGTTGCTCTGCTACATCGCACAGGATTTTGACGCTTTCGTGATCCACGGGGGCCAAACAAGTTGCTTGGTTGTCGCCCTAAATGGGGTGGTGATTGGGCCTAAGACATCGGAAGGGTGGACGTGTCCGAAACTGCTGGTATCTCCACAAGCATTGCGTCGCGTTATGCGACAGCCGTGTTTGACCTTGCCAAAGAAGGCAAGGCCATCAAAGCGCTCGAAACTGACGTAGCGGCTTTGGAAACTGCAATCACTGAAAGCGATGACATGCGCACGCTGTTGTCTTCACCGCTGTATAGCCGTGAACAACAAGGTTCCGCGATCGCCGCGATTGCAACAAAAATGAAATTGTCTGCATCAACAAGCAATGTATTGGCGCTGCTGGCAAGCAAGCGCCGTTTGTTTGTGTTGCCGCAGCTTTTGGCTGTTCTGCAAGGCATGTTGGCCGAAGAACGTGGCGAGGTGACTGCCGAAGTGACCGCAGCCAAGAAGCTGACAAAAGCGCAAGCCGATAAGCTAGCCAAAACACTTACTGCCCAAGTGGGCAAATCTGTCACCATCAAAGAAACCGTCGATGCCTCTATCATCGGCGGTCTTATTGTCAAAGTGGGCTCTAAGATGATCGATACGTCGATCGCCTCAAAGCTCAACGCACTCCAGAACACTATGAAAGAGGTCGGATAAATGGCGATCCAAGCGTCTGAAATCTCTGCGATCCTTAAGGACCAGATCAAAAACTTTGGCCAAGAAGCCGAAGTGGCCGAAGTCGGCCGGGTACTAAGCGTTGGTGATGGTATCGCCCGCGTTTATGGCCTTGATAACGTACAAGCCGGTGAAATGGTTGAATTCCCCGGTGGTATCCGCGGGATGGCGTTGAACCTTGAAGCTGACAACGTTGGTGTTGTTATCTTCGGTTCTGACCGTGACATCAAAGAAGGCGACACTGTTAAGCGCACAAAATCCATCGTGGACGTTCCTGTTGGTGACGAACTGCTTGGTCGCGTTGTTGATGGTCTGGGTAACCCGCTTGACGGCAAAGGCCCGATCAAAACGAAAAAACGCGCAGTTGCTGATTCCAAAGCGCCCGGCATTATCCCACGTAAATCGGTTCACGAACCAATGGCGACGGGTCTGAAATCTGTTGACTCAATGATCCCAGTTGGCCGTGGCCAGCGCGAATTGATCATTGGTGACCGCCAAACAGGTAAAACAGCGATCGCACTTGATACGATCCTGAACCAAAAATCATACAATGATGCGGCTGCAAGCGATTCGGACAAACTGTTTTGCGTATACGTTGCGGTTGGTCAAAAGCGGTCAACAGTTGCACAGCTGGTGAAAAAGCTCGAAGAATCCGGCGCGATTGAATATTCAATCGTTGTTGCTGCGACTGCTTCTGATCCTGCGCCAATGCAGTTCCTTGCACCATATGCTGCGACAGCCATGGCAGAGCACTTCCGCGATGCGGGCCGCCACGCGCTGATCATCTATGATGATCTGTCCAAGCAAGCTGTGTCTTACCGTCAAATGTCACTTCTTCTGCGTCGTCCACCAGGGCGTGAAGCTTACCCAGGTGACGTTTTCTACCTTCACTCCCGTCTGCTCGAGCGTTCATGCAAACTGAACGAAGACAACGGTTCCGGGTCTTTGACGGCACTGCCGATCATTGAAACCCAAGGTGGTGACGTTTCTGCGTTTATTCCAACCAACGTGATTTCGATCACTGATGGTCAGATCTTCCTTGAAACTGAACTGTTCTACCAAGGGATCCGCCCAGCGGTGAACACAGGTCTGTCAGTTTCACGTGTTGGTTCTGCTGCGCAGACAAACGCAATGAAATCTGTTGCTGGTCCTGTTAAGCTTGAGCTTGCGCAGTACCGTGAAATGGCTGCCTTTGCACAGTTTGGTTCTGACCTTGATGCCGCGACACAGCAATTGCTGAACCGTGGTGCGCGTCTGACTGAATTGATGAAACAGCCACAATATGCACCACTGACAAACGCGGAAATCGTTTGCGTGATCTATGCTGGTACAAAAGGCTACTTGGATAATGTTGGCGTCAAAGACGTTGGCCGTTTCGAGGCTGGTTTGCTCAAGCACCTGCGTACAAACGCATCTGACGTGCTTGAAATGATCACCAAAGAAGATCCAAAGATCAAAGGCGACGCTGAAGCCAAGATCAAAGCTGCTTTGGACGCTTTCGCTGCTGATTTCGCTTAAACCTAAAGATAAGGAGACGAACACGTGCCTAATCTTAAGGACCTGAAAAATCGGATCGCGTCGGTCAAATCGACCCGTAAGATCACGAAGGCCATGCAAATGGTCGCGGCTGCAAAATTGCGCCGCGCCCAGGAAGCAGCCGAGGCATCACGCCCCTATACAGAGCGTTTTAACGCTGTGATGGGTCAGCTTGCTGCGTCGGTGGGTGGTTCAGAAACTGCACCAAAATTGCTGTCCGGTACGGGCAGCGATCAGGTGCAATTGCTGATCGTCATGACGGCTGAACGTGGTTTGTGTGGTGGCTTTAACGGCAACATTGCAAAGCTTGCTAAAACGCACGCGCAAAAACTGATCGCAGACGGCAAGACAGTGAAAATCATCACTGTCGGCAAAAAAGGCCGCGACGCGATCAAGCGCGAGTTGGGCGATTACTTTGTCGATCATGTCGACATGAGTGGCGTCAAACGGCTTGGCTATCTGAACGCACAAGACATCGCCAAAGGCGTGTTGGCCCGCTTTGACGAAAACGAATTTGATGTCGCGACGATCTTTTACGCGCGTTTCGAAAACGTTGTCACACAGCACCCAACCGCCCAGCAAATCATCCCATCTAGCTTTGATGTGGCCGAGGACGCTGACACAACCCTATACGACTACGAGCCTAGCGAAGAAGAAATTCTAGCTGACTTGTTGCCGCGCGGTGTTGCGACAGCCATCTTCAGCGCGCTGCTGGAAAACGCGGCCTCTGAACAGGGCGCGCGGATGTCTGCGATGGACAATGCGACACGCAACGCTGGTGACATGATCGACCAACTGACAATTGAATTTAACCGTTCGCGTCAGGCCGTCATCACCAACGAGCTGATTGAAATTATTTCGGGCGCGGAAGCGCTCTAGACTCCGGAGAAAACCATTATGGCAAACGCTAAAGGTAAGATCACGCAGATCATCGGCGCCGTCGTTGACGTGCAGTTCGGTGACCACCTGCCTGAAATTCTAAACGCCCTCACCACGGACAACAACGGCAAGTCACTGACACTTGAAGTTGCACAGCACCTTGGTGAAAACACAGTTCGCACAATTGCGATGGACGCGACCGAAGGTCTGGTCCGTGGTCAAGAAGTGACCGACCAGGGCACAACAATCACAGTTCCAGTGGGCGACGCCACACTGGGCCGGATCATGAACGTGATTGGTGAGCCAATCGACGAACGTGGCCCAATCGGTGAAAAAGATCGCCGTTCCATCCACGCCGAAGCGCCAGAATTCGAAGCACAGTCAACTGCTTCTGAAGTTCTGGTAACAGGTATCAAAGTTATCGACCTTCTCGCGCCTTACGCGAAGGGTGGTAAGATTGGTCTGTTCGGTGGTGCGGGTGTTGGTAAAACAGTTCTTATTCAAGAATTGATCAACAACATCGCGAAAGTACACTCTGGCTACTCCGTATTCGCGGGTGTGGGTGAGCGTACACGTGAAGGTAATGACCTTTACTACGAATTCATCGAATCCAAAGTTATCGACATGGATGACCTGACCAAGTCCAAAGTGGCCCTGGTTTACGGTCAAATGAACGAGCCTCCCGGTGCGCGTATGCGTGTTGCCCTGTCAGGTCTGACAATGGCCGAAGCGTTCCGCGACCAATCTGGTACAGACGTTCTGTTCTTCGTCGATAACATCTTCCGCTTTACACAAGCCGGTTCCGAGGTGTCTGCGCTTTTGGGTCGTATCCCATCTGCGGTTGGCTATCAGCCAACATTGGCGACCGACATGGGCGCGATGCAAGAGCGGATTACATCAACGAAGAACGGGTCGATTACATCGGTTCAGGCGATCTACGTGCCTGCGGATGACTTGACCGACCCTGCGCCTGCGACATCGTTTGCGCACCTTGATGCGACAACCGTTTTGAACCGTGCGATCTCTGAAAAGGGTATCTACCCTGCTGTTGATCCGCTCGATTCAACATCACGTCTGCTGGATCCAGCAATCGTTGGTGAAGAGCACTACGCAGTGGCTGCTGACGTTCAGCAAATGCTACAGCGCTACAAATCGCTTCAAGATATCATCGCGATTTTGGGCATGGACGAATTGTCTGAAGAAGACAAATTGACCGTTTCCCGCGCGCGTAAAATCGAACGCTTCTTGTCACAGCCGTTTGACGTTGCTGAAATCTTTACCGGTTCACCGGGTGTTCAGGTTCCTCTGGACGACACGATTTCTTCGTTCAAAGCGGTTGTTGCCGGTGAATACGATCACTTCCCAGAAGGCGCTTTCTACATGGTAGGCGGCATCGAAGAAGTGAAAGCAAAAGCCGAAAAAATGGCTGCTGACGCGGCCTAATGTGATAAAAATATCTATTCAAAAGGGCGCTTCGGCGCCCTTTTTTATTAAGGTTTTCACCAATCCACTTTTCCCGCATAAGTATAACCTAGTTTAAATAGGTGGCTATGGATTGTGGTATGGCGGTTGCTCAGCTGAATTTGGTTCGTTTCGCAACGATTTCGGCTGCCGCCATGGCGCTTCTATTGTCCTTTTACTACGAGCTTTCTGATGGTGTGTTGGATATAAGCGGCCACGTTTTAGGGCGAGACTTCTTGAATTTTTATACCGGAGGCGAGCTTCTTGCGTCTGGTGAGTGGCAGACTCTATTTGATGGACTGGCCTATATGGATGTCATAGGTGAGAGTTATGGCGACAATTACCCGAGCCACAATTGGTCATACCCACCCTCGATTTTCATTTTTTCACGCATCGCAGTGACGATGCCATATATGCTGGCTTTGGCGCTTTGGTATACGTGTGGTGTCATATCTATCGCTTTTGCCGTTCGTGCACTGAAATTGGATATGATTTGGGTCGCCTTGGTCGTATTTTCACCTGCTGGAATGTTAAACATACTTGCTGGGCAAAATGGGTATTTCACGGCTAGTTTGATAACCTTAGCAATTGTATATGCCGCGCAGAAACCCAAGATTATTTCGGCTACAAGTTGGGCGATGCTTACGATCAAGCCGCATCTTGGTCTCGTTGCGCTTCCCATGCTTGTGGCACAAAGAAATTTCTACATTATTATTATGGGTGGCGTTTGCCTAATTCCATTGATTGGCGTTTCGATTGTGATGTGGGGTGTAGAGCCGTGGTACTTGTTTTTTGATTATACTGTCGCGCAGCAGCGGCTTGTAATAGAGAACTGGCGTGGGTTTATTTACGTGCTTGTCCCTACCGGCTTTATGCAGGGAAGAATGTTAAGTTTTGATACCGGAATAGTATATTTTTTTCACGCAGTTTATGCGATCACTGCAGCGTTTCTATCGGTGCGTGCCTGGCCGGGGCGCAAAGCTGATCACCGTCTCTGGCTAGCGTGGTTTGTCGTTTCGACATTTATCATGCTTCCATACAGTTTTCTTTATGATCTTGTCGTTTTTCAGGTCGTTTTGGCACTGTATGCTGCGCAACCTGAAAAGCTATTTTATATATCCAAAAAATGGTCTCAGTGGCTTTGGATGCTGGGGTGGCTGTTGCCAATTCTTACTATCCCGATAGTCTTCGTGCTTAAGTTGCAGGTTTTGCCACTATTTTTGCTGTTTACCTTGTGGAGGTTGGGTGTGGCCAAGCGATCCGAAACAGCTTTGCAACTTGACGCTGGCACAGCTTCTGAGTAATTCGTCTGAGGCGTTGTTTTGCGCCTCAAAAACATGGTATCCGCTCGTTGTGGATGATATGAAAACGGTGAAAGCTGACCGCTGTAAATCGCAAAGGTTGGTTATCCCGCACAGAACCTGCAAGGAGCCAACATGGCAAACCTACAATTCGATCTCGTTTCACCTGAACGCCGTTTGGCTTCAGTCGAAACAACCGAGGTAGTTATCCCCGGTGCTGACGGTGACATGACTGTGATGGCGGGCCATGCGCCCACCATTACAACATTGCGCCCTGGCATTATGCGTGTGACGCACGATGGGACGACCGAGGAATATGTTGTACTTGGCGGCTTCGCTGAAATCAGCGCAACGGGCGTTTCGGTCTTGGCTGAACAGGCTTTGCACCGCGATGAGATGACGCAAGAAGTCTACGAAAAGCTGATTGCTGACGCCAAAGAGCTGTACAAGAAGCATGAAGAAGAAGTTGAAAATGAACCGGGCCCCGTCGATGAAGCCGCGAAGCTGATCGCGGATATGGTTGCAATGGGCACCCATATCGGGTTGGATTCAGAGCACTCTAACTTCGGTTAAAAAAGCGCTAATAATTACAAGGGCCTCGCATCGCGGGGCCCTTTGCTATTGTAGGGTCGCGTTTGTTTGTGAGATGTGACATACAACCCCAAGGTTTTGAAGGGGTCGCAAAAGGCGATGCATAGATTAAACAGTGGCACAGTTGGTATAGATCACGGCGATGTGGTCCTGTTTTCTGATTTTGAAGATGACGGTGCGATGTGGCGTGGCAACGGCCCACGCCAAAGCCGCGAACATGTGAAATTTGAAACCCAATATCGGACGCCTCCGCACGTGCAAGTATCGATGTCGATGTGGGATATTTCAAATTCGACGAATACACGGGCCGATGTTCAAGCCGAAAACATCACTGAAGCTGGATTTGAAATTGTGTTTCGCACTTGGGCGGACACACAAGTCGCGCGCGTCCGGATTGCATGGACGTCCTTTGGTGAGCTTCCGAATGACGATGGCTGGGATCTGTATTAGCAACAATCGGTGTTGCAATGTTATCGCAAGGGTACATGAATGGCCGGGTAGAATCCGTTTTTCATGACTTTTTGGGTTTTTTGGCGCAGAGTTTTTCCATTAATCGACGAATATTAACCTATGGAGAATAAGATGATCAAAACTATTCTAGCAACGACAGTATTTCTTTGCGGGACAACCGCCCAGGCCGATGGGCTATATTACGGCGGTGGGGTTTCGTTGGTGCAGGGCGATTCGCTTGAAGGTGTCGCAGGCAACAATTCGTCTACTGACACTTATGGCGCAATTACTGGGACCGTGGGATACCGTTGGGACCAGACAGATATGTTTTTTGGTGCGGAGCTTGGCGCGGATATAGCTGTCGGTAGTGATTTTGAGAACGGTGGGAACACGTGTTCGGATGGGGCGACCGGGCCTTACTATTGTGAACATTCTGCAACGACCCGTTTGCGCGGAATCGTCGGTATGCCGGTCGGCAATTTCGAAGGTTTCGCATCCTTTGGTTTTGCCGCATCCAGCGGTAGCGCCGCGACAAGCCCTTCCACTAGTGCTGATGCTGTAAATTCTGGATACACGGTTGGGCTGGGTCTGCAGCAGGACTTTAACGGCAACACGCTGCGGTATGAACTGATCTACGACAATCTTGAAACAAATACGACGAGCCAAGGTGGGGGATATGAGCCGACGTTTGAAGCGGTCTCGTTGAACGTGTCTTACCTGTTTAACTAACGTTGTTGATGGCACCCTTGTTGAACGGCTGAGGGTGCCATCAAATGCATATCAGCGGCTAGTCCGCCGCGTATAGGCCTTCGTAAATTGGGCCGAGCGTTTTGTGGTCGAACAGGGATGACACGGATGTGCCGTTCCAAGTGTTCAAGATTGCCTGCGCAAACATCGGTGCTGTTGGTACGACCCGGATATTCGGGGCGGCCAAAACTGGTTTTGTCGCGGCGATCGTGTCTGTAATCACAAGACTTTTCATCGCTGAATTTGTGATCCGGTCGACTGCAGGGCCTGAAAGGACACCGTGGGTAATGTAGGAATGCACTTCGCGGGCACCGTTATCCATCAAGACTTCGGCGGCTTTGCACAGGGTGCCAGCAGTATCAACGATATCATCGACAATGATGCAAACGCGGTCTTTGACGTCGCCGATAACGGTCATTTCAGCGACTTCGCCCGGTTTTCCGCGACGTTTATCAACGATAGACAGGGGCGCACCAAGGCGTTGGGCAAGGTCGCGCGCGCGCGCCACGCCGCCAACATCGGGTGATACCACCATAACGTCTTCCATCCGATCACGGAAATTGTGCATCGCATCCAATGCGTAGATCGGGGATGCATAAAGGTTATCCACCGGGATATCGAAAAAACCCTGAATTTGCGTGGCGTGCAAATCCAAGGTCAAGATACGTTCAACGCCAGCTTCGACCAGCATGTTCGCAACCAGTTTCGCCGTAATTGGCGTGCGCGCCTTTGATCGGCGGTCTTGGCGTGCGTAGCCAAAGTAAGGGATCACAGCGGTGATACGATCAGCAGAGGACCGGCGCAGCGCATCGGCGATAATCAGCAATTCCATCAGGTTATCGTTGGCCGGGTTGGATGTCGGCTGAATGATAAACATGTCTTCGCCGCGGACGTTCTCAAACACTTCGACGAAAATTTCGCCGTCGTTAAAGCGTTCGACACGGGCATCAACCAGCCCGACATCCATACCGCGATGCATCGCCATACGGCGTGAAATCGCAGCGGCGAGCGGTTGATTCGAGTTTCCAGAAATAAGCTTAGGTGCAGTCATAGTCGGCATTGGGGGGTCCTTTGGCAGAAGGCAGTAACAAGTACATGACAGATTCGAAGCGTTGACACCGACTAACACAGGGTTACCGTCGCGCAAACATTTCGCGGACAACTGGAGAAAAAATGGCCCATATTGACTACTTCTTTGCAACGATTTCACCGTTCAGCTACCTATGCGGGCAACGCCCGGGCGAAATTGCTGCCAAACATGGTGCGACGATCACATATCGCCCTTTGGATATCATGAGCCTGTTTGCGCGCACCGGTGGCACCGCCCCCAAAGATCGCCACCCAAGCCGGATGGAATACCGCGCCCAAGAACTGCGTCGCCAGACGGCGCAGACCGGCATGCCGTTAAATCCTAAGCCTGCGTTTTGGCCAACCAATCCTGCGCCGTCTTCTTATGCAATTATCGCGGCGCAGAATGAAGGCGGCGACGTGGCTGGGCTGGTCCATGCGATTGGCGCGGCATGCTGGGCGGAAGAGAAAGACATTTCCCAAGACGACGTGATCCGCGAATGCCTAACAAAGACAGGATTTGCAGCCGATCTTGCTGACAAGCATATGTTGACCAGTGCAGAAACCTATGCGGCTAACCTTGAAGATGCAGTCGCCAATGGCGCCTTTGGCGCGCCATTCTTTATTACGGACACGGATGAACGGTTTTGGGGTCAAGACCGGCTTGACGCTTTGGACGTTTATTTGGGGGGATAAAAATCTAGCCGTGCAGTAGGTCGATAAATTGCTGCACGGCATCTTCTGTTACTGACCAATCAGTGACCAAACGCCCGGTCAGCATTTCATCAGGATCACCTGAATCGGGTTCGCCATTCGTCAGATAATAAAACGCACCCCCGTCAAGCATCCGTTTGTGTTCACTGCGGGGCATTTCGAAAAAGATAATGTTGGCTTGCGGATCAAATTGGAACGTCAGCCGATTGTGGCCACGTAGCCCGTCTGCGAGTTGCGCACAGCGCGCGTTGGCAGCACGGGCCGTTTCTAGCCACAGATCATCAGTCAAATATCCTTGCATTTGCGCTGACAGAAAACGATGTTTCGACAATAAATGACCTCCACGTTTGCGGCGCAACTCAAACTCCCACGCGAGGTCAGGATCAAAAATCACGCAGGCCTCAACACCCAAAGCGCCATTCTTTGTGCCGCCAAAGCTGATGGTGTCGATCCCAGCCTTCCACGACATCTCGGCGGCAGTGCAATCGAGCGCGACCATCGCATTAGCAAAGCGCGCGCCGTCCATGTGGGTTTTCATGCCAAATTCACGGGCCACATCTGTCAACGCGCGAATTTCGTCCAAGCTGTATATCGTGCCTTTTTCGGTCACCTGAGTGATCGAGAGCGGTCCGCGTTGCGGGCCATGTACGCCGCGGTTCTGTTCAGATTCGATTTTGGCGCGTAAGGCATCAGGTGACATTTTGCCGTCGACTGTCGGCACCAAAGTCAGCTTTGCCTGCGAATAGAATTCTGGCGCGTTGCATTCGTCTTCTTGGATATGGGCGACATCGGCACAAAAGATCGTGTCCCAAGGCTGGGACATGGTCGCAAGCAGTAACGCATTTGCGCTGGTGCCGTTGATGACAAAATAGACAGCAGCATCAGGTGCTTCAAAAACGTCGCGGACCTGTTGGCGGGCAGCCTCGGTGATCGCGTCACCACCATAGCCGGGCGCGTAGCCCGTGTTGGCTTGTATGACGGCTTCGATGACTTTTGGGTGCGCTGGACCCGCGTTATCGGATGAGAAAAACAATTATGTTGGCTCCTCTATGATGTGGTCTTCCCAGTCGTCTTCGTCGATTTCAAACTCTGGGATGGTCATGCCGCGCACGGATACGCCGGCGCGGTGAACCGATTCGGGGTCACCTGTGATTAGCGGGTGCCAATCGTACAGGGGACGGCCTTCGTAAACGAGCCGATATGCGCAGGTTTGCGGCAACCAATACATCGTGTCTTCGATAGTTTTGGGACTGAGCACGATGCATTCGGGCACAAAATTATGCCGGATTGGATAGTTTCCGCATAGGCAGCTTTGGTTGTCGAGCAACCGACAGGCCACGCGGGTCATCACAACAACGCCGGTGTCTTCGTCTTCTAGCTTGTTCAGGCAGCATTTCCCGCAGCCATCGCAAAGCGCTTCCCACTCGGGTTGCGAAAGCTTGTCCATTGGTTTGGTTTCCCAAAACCGGTCAGCCAACCCCGCGCGGGTGATTTCATTCGACATCTTGCAAAATCTTTCGGGCGGTGGCGCAATCAGCGTTCATTTGCGCGATCAGCGCGTCCAACCCGTCAAACTTTAGCTCTGGCCGCAGATAGTCGACCAATGCAACCGAAAGCGTCGCACCGTAAAGGTCACCTTTAAAATCAAACAAGTAGCTTTCGCAATTTGGCACATCGCCATCAAACATCGGGCGCACACCAATAGAGGCCGCACCATCGTAGCTGCCTGCGTGCGGGCCGTCTAAGACATCAACTTTGACAGCATACACGCCAAATTTTGGTGGGTGCAGGCCGGCAATTGACATATTTGCCGTCGGAAACCCAAGCTCGCGGCCACGTTGATCACCGCGAATAATTTCGCCTTCGATACGGTGCCAGTGGCCTAGCATCGCGGCCGCGTCGCGCGGTTTGCCTTCGCTCAGGGCCTGCCGAATCGCGGTGGATGATACATTTGCAGACCCAATCTTTAAAATCGGGGCCACGGTAACGCCAAAACCCATTTCATCCCCAAAGGTGCGTAGGTCACCAATCGTTCCAGAGCGCCCTTGTCCGAAACAAAAATCGGCACCGACAACGACGTGTTTCAACCCTAGCCGATCAGCGATGACGTCTTGTGCAAATGCGCGCGGTGTGAGGCTGGCAAGGGCTTCGTTAAACGGAACCTCGTACAGCTTTTCGACGCCAAGCTTTTCCAACCGGTTTGCACGGGCCTCGGCATTCATCAGACGGAACGGGTCGAAATCGCGCGAAAAATAGCTGCGCGGATGCGGTTCAAACGTCATCACTCCCAAAGGCGCATGTGCGGCCTTGGCGATGTCCCGTGTCAGGTCAATCACCGATTGGTGGCCGATATGAACCCCGTCAAAATTCCCAATCGCCGCAGCTGCGCCGCGGTCGCTAGGGTCGATAAAAAGTGTGTCACGAATGATGCGCATGGCCTTGCGTAGCGCGGCCTGCAAAGGGCTGCAACCCTAGTCGAACTTGCGCGATGGCGCGAGAACCGTGGCGTCGCCGACAAGCACCTTTTTGCCGTTCACAAGGCAGCGCGTATTCATTGTCACGCGGCGTTTTGCGTTGTCGATTTCCATCACTTCGACTTCGGTTAGAACCATGTCGCCGGGGCGCACTGGGGCCAGAAATTTCAGGCTTTGCCCCAGATATACCGTGCCATGCCCCGGCAATTGTTCACCGATCACCGCGCTGATCAATCCGGCTGTGAGCATGCCGTGTGCGATGCGCCCGCCAAAGATTGTATCTTGGGCATAGTCATCGTCGAGATGCACAGGATTACGATCGGTCGAGACTGTGGCGAACATTTCGATATCTTCATCCGTCACAACCTTGCGTAGGGTGCGGATCATCCCAATTTCGATGTCCTCAATGCAGATGGTTCCACGTGGGGCATTATCAAGCATGTTTCGCTCCGTTGGGTAATAAAAGTCCGATAGAGATTTCGGCTTTGAAATTTTATTACTTTGTGATTGCGAAAAAATCAAGTGCCCTTAGCGTAATTGCCCGATTGCAAATGTCGCATGCGTTTGCTGCGCGTTCAGGTAGTCGCGCAGCGCCTTCGGGTCAGGTTGGGTCGCTGTTTTGGTCTCAGCGGCGGCAAGCCCTCCAGAAATAAACAGTACGTCCAAATCTTCTTGTACAGCGCCCAGAACATCAGTGTGAGGCCCATCACCGATGGCGATAATTGGTGCGTCTGAAGGTACTTTGTTCAATGCGGCCAAGCGGCGGCGTGCAAGATCATAGATCGGTGGATGTGGTTTGCCGAAATATAGGCTTTCGCCGCCCATATCGGTATAAAGCTGGGCCAATGCGCCCGCACACCATTCACGCACCTCGCCGCGATCCACAACGATATCAGGGTTCGCGCATAGCAGTTTCAGGCCTTTTTGTTTCGCAAAAAGGAAATCGGCACGGTTGACATCGATTTCGGCCATCGGATCAAACGGGCCGCAGCAGACGATCCCTTCGGCCTGATCAAGCGGCACGCGTTGAATATCGACTGGGTTTTCGATCACTGACAATGGCTTAAAAAAATCATCGTCACGTGGGCTTTCACCCATGAAATAGACTTTTTCTCCAACGATCCCACGATACATGGCGGCGCGGGCGCTATCGCCTGAGGTGGCAATCGCGTCCCATGCGTCTTCGGGAATGCCAAAGCCAAGGATCTGTCGCGCAACTGATTCCCACGGGCGCGGCGAATTGGTGACAAGCACCACGATACCGCCGTTGGCGCGGTAAGCCTGCATCGCGGCGACGGCATCAGGCAGGGCCTTAATCCCATCGTGCATACAGCCCCAAAGGTCGACAAAGGCCGCATCATATTGGCCCGAGATGTCTGCGAAAGTTTCGATAATCCGGGTCATGGCGCGGCCTTTATATAGTGTAATTTAAGCTTTGAGGTTCGGAATGATCTGCTTTTTACGGCTCATGATGCCAGGCAGAACAACGCTGTCACCGTCGACAACGGCATCGAATGATTTTTCGGCCACTGTTTTTACAATATCGTTTGGAATGAACATTGTGGCTTCTTCGTTCAAGATATCAACAACGAACAACAACACCTCATCGACGCCGTCTTCTTTGGCGACCTTTGGCATTGTTTTCATGATGGATGCCTGACGGTCGAGGATGATCTTTGGCGCAGTGGTTTCCAACACAGACACGCGGAATTTTTTGCCGTCGACGCCATATTCTTTGCTGTCCATGCGCAATAGTTCCGCGTTTGAGAATGCAGAGACGTCTGATTTAGCTTCGAACATTTCGGATGCGTAGGCTTCGAGATCGATTTTCAAATCTGCGGCCAGTGTTTCGGCCAAGTCTTTATCCATCGATGTTGTGGTCGGCGAACGGAAAGCCAATGTGTCTGATAGGATGCAAGACAGCATCAGCCCTTTGACGCCCTCGGGCATGTCGGCGGCTTTGTCGCCCATCATTTCGTGCATGATTGTCGCCGTACAGGCGAGCGGCCGGATGGTGATGTTGATCGGGTTCTTTGTTTCTAGGCCGCCAGCCAGTTTATGGTGGTCGATGATCGCCAGAACGTCGGCGTTGTTGATGTTCGCGGGCAGTTCGGCGGGGTTGTTGGTGTCAACGATCACACATTTCTGGTCATCTTCGACATCTTCAATCACGTCGGGCAGATCAAAACCCCAGCGCTTTGCGACAAACGCAGCCTCGGTGTTGGGGGTGCCCAAAAGTACGGCTTTGGCCTCGATGCCTGTGTGGTTCAGGAACCATTCCCAAATCAGGGGAGAGCCGGTGCTGTCGGTGTCGGGGGCTTTGTGGCCAAAAACAAGAGTTGTCATTGCGGTCGCTTTCTAAGGGAGGATTTTGCCGTCTTATAGAAGTCTGCTGCGATGCTGTCACCCCATCACGTCGGTTTGACCGTTTCGCTGGGCTGTGGTAAATTGAACCACCTCAAAAGGAACGGACCAATGGACCAGAACGCTTAACCGCCTCACCATTTCTTGGGCAAATTGAATGCTCACCCCTTTCAGAGGAGCACCCTGCCAATGGACATGCTGCAATAACGCATCCGCGTATATCGCTGGCCGTAACGGCCCCATGAACATTTTCTAAAAGGTGCACATATGCCCCGTAAATCATCCAAACCCCGCAAGCCGGGACCATCACCTGTAGCCAAGGCAAAAAGCCGCCGCACACGGCCTATTGAAAAGCGCCAAGCACGGCCTGATTCTACCCTGCAGCGCAGCAGGCGGATTGATGCCCGCCCACCGCGTTTTCCCGGTCGTCTTGGGGGGCGCTAATTATCAGGACCCCGCCGTCTTTAGGTGGCGGGGCTTGCCTGTATCGCCAAATTCGTTTTGGTTGACGTAGTATGAAGAAACCATTGCGCGAAGCTGACCTATACCCGCCGATCAAGGCCTATCTGCAGCGCCAAGGCTATGACGTCAAAGGAGAAGTCGGGGCCGCCGATGTTGTCGGACGGCGCGGTGATGCACTGATCGTGGTTGAGCTGAAGTTGGGCTTTTCGCTGGCACTTTTTCATCAAGGGATTGAGCGGCTTGTGTTAACCGACGATGTTTACATTGCGGTTCCCGCCGGTGGGCGTGCCAAGGCATTGAAGGCAAATGTAAATCTCGCGCGGCGCGCGGGTTTGGGCGTCATGACGGTGCGCGCGCGCGACGGGTTTATTGAGGTTCTGGCAGATCCCGGTCCCTATGCGGCCCGCAAATCCAAGAAAAAGAAAACCCGGCTGTTGCGTGCTTTTGATCGGTTGCAGGGCGATCCAAATGCGGGCGGTGCCACGCGACATGGGATCGTGACGGGCTACCGCCAAGACGCTGTGCGCTGCGCCCGATTTCTTGCGATCCACGGGCCATCAAAGGGTGCAAAGGTCAAAGATTGGGCCGAAGTACCGCAGGCCACGCGCATTATGGCCGACGATCATTATGGTTGGTTCGAACGTGTCGACCGCGGCATTTATGCGTTGACCGATGCGGGCAAGCAGGGGTTAGCTGATTTCGGCGATGACTAGTCAGCGCGCGTTAGTGTCCAGCCGTCGTTTTGGAGCAGATTTAATATCCCGTTTTCACCAATCAAATGCGCGGCCCCGGCTGCGACGATGACATTACTATGAGTGTGGGTTGCCTCGGTGATGACAGGAATCCAGTTGCGGTTACGTTCATCAAGGATTGATTCCTGGGTTTCGTCAAAAAGCACTGTGGCGGTTTCTAAATCCAGCTCTGGCAAATCGGCGAGCGTGAGGCGCGACATTTCCCATAAGGTGCCAACGTCTTTGGCGAAGTAGCGATCAAGCATGGCGACGAATACCTGCTGTTGGGTGTCGGGCATCATCAGCCCCATGCGCAGAAATTCGATCTGTTCGTCCAAGCTATCCTCTTGGAAGATCGCGAATAGCGTGGTGAAGGCTTCAAGTGATTGCATTGGCACGCCAGCTTCTGCCGCAGCGTCCATGATCATATGGTCAAGCCCCAAGCGACCTGCGAGCACATCATCCATTGCGCAAGGCGGCATAGCCAAGAGTAGCGACGCGTACCAAGGTTGCATTTTCGCGATCATAAAGCTTGGAATGCTCCGGTCAGCGGCGGCCTGTGAAAGCAACTCCCAGGTTTGGGTATCTAGAAGTTCAGGCAGCGTAGGACCGTCGACAAGAAAAAGTTGACTGGGATCACGGGCCATCAGCTGTTGCAGGTTTGCCTGATCGTCAGGCGTGGCCTCGACCAAGATCAAATCGGCTGAGACTACGCTCGCAGATATGCTTGCGAACAGCGCATCAAGGCGCGGATCATAGATATGCATCGTCCCGATTATGCGCAGGTTTTGCGCATCTTTTTGCGCGTCCCAAACCAGCCCTTGCCCAAAAGGAATATCAGCGACCACTGCCGACAATTTTTGGTGTTCTTCGGTGCTAAGCTGATCAAGATAGCTTTCGCCAGCGCATAGTGCGAAGGCGGGCAAGCTGAAAACCGTGAAGAGGGCAGTGGCGGCGGCGCGCAAGAACATTGGCATTCCTTTTGGTTATGACCCCGTTAAGGTAAGCCGTCTTTTGCGCTGGTCAATTGTGTGGGGGGATTAAGTTATCAGGCGCTGCAACAAAAATACGCTTGCACCGATGAGCCCAACAACACCTTCGGGACCTAAAATACTAAATAACCTCACGATGGTGCCACCTTTCAGATACGAATAACGTGCTTAACATATCTTCTTGATACAGTTTGTAAGTTAAAGCACCGTTAAGATAGATCATCGGAAAGGGCAGCCGGATCAAGAATTTCGATACGTTGCCGTGCAGCTTTTATGACTCCGCGTTTCGACAGTTTGCTGATTGACCGGCTCACCATTTCACGGTTCGCGCCAATGGTTCCCGCAATTTCCGCATGTGTCGGGGCGTTTTCGATGATGGCACCCGTACATAATTTTCCGTGTTCTGCGGCAAGACGGAGTAGGTACATGCTGACCCGTTGCTCGACGGACAACGTCGTCATTTCCATGTTTCGTTCTGTCAGCGTACGAATGCGCGCGACCATTTGTTGCGTGATCCGATCACGGATCAACGGTACTTCGTTAAACAAGTGCAAAAAGCTGTCGCGCTTGAGGATAAGGACTTTGGTCTCGGTTTTCGCGACGGCGGCCAAAGATCTGCTTGTGCCGTCTAGCGCAGCCAGCTCGCCAAAATGCGCGCCGATCGCAAAGCGCGAAAACACGATTTCTCGTCCTTCACTTGTCCAAAATACGGCGAGCAAAGATCCATAGAGCAAGAAATAGACATCGTGTGAATTGTCATCTTGATCAAAAATCGTTTGCCACGCACCAAATGTCTTTTCAGCTAGGGAAAGTGGAATATCGGCTAAATCTTCGACGGTTACACCGGCAAAAAGCGGCAAATTGTAGTTCAGCACTTCTTGAGGTGTCATCGTATAAACCACACGTGTTCACGGCCCGTAATGCGCTGGTATCGTAAGCGTGTCATGATACATCCCTTTGTCCGCAGTGGGACTATAGGCACGCAAGCGAGCGTTCCAAATATAGAAAGTGATTTACCAAGCAGATTTGGGTCGCAGCCGAAACGGTGCGGATCATTGGCCAGCAAGCAATGCTCGCATTTTAACCAATTATATCGGGCTTTTGGCTGTGTTCACCACGTGATGCCCAATCACGTGATGTGGCTTAGAAACAACAACTTAGTGCGGTTGATCGCACCCTATCCAAGGGGCCGCGATGTCAATCGACAAGGCCGTCTCACCATCAGCTTGCTCTGAAATCCAGATATCACCGCGAAATGTGGCGTTTGGAACTGTTGTTTGTAGATGGTCAATCAGGCAGGCGTGCCTTTGGTGCACGCGCTGTTTCAAGCTGGTAAGCTGTGCCAATATTTCTGTATCGGCAGAGGAGATGTCATTTTGGGTCACCTTATACGCGGTGTCTTCGGTGCCCAGTTTTCTGCGTGTCGCAACGGGCTGTTTGCGGGCGCAGACGGCAGGCAATTGGGTCAAGGTTTCGGTATCAGGGATGCTAAACAAAGTGACATGTTTGGTTTGAACATCATAGGCTAGCATCGTCACATTTTGATTTGCGGCATGGTCTGCCCCGATCAGGGAATGTGATAGCAATCCGGACATATCCGATGCGCCTTCAGGCAATTCGACATACAAGGTCAGATGCAGCGCGTTGTTATCGTGACGCAAACCTAGGCGTGCACCGAACGTCAGGGGGGATGATCCCTGCGCGGCGCTGATAACTTCGCGAAATGGTGTTTCGGGGGCTTCGCCGCCTAATGCGGTGATCATCTTGCAGGCGGTAGAAAGTCGCATTTTCGGGTCCTGAGCAGGGTTTTCGACCTCTGTGATGACCGACAATGCCTGATCATGCGTTGAAAACTGAACCGCAACAGGGGCACCAGTTTCGGTTAACGCGCTGTGCTGCCAACGCGCCCAACCCGTATGATCCATCACACCAATTTTGTACAAGGCGCGTTCGATTGCATCGCCTGCTTTGCCAAAGCCGCGCAAAAACCAGCACCATTCCAGATCGCTGCGGGCGGGGTTTGCGGGGGCGAGAGTGAACATGATTTGAGCCTTTAGTCTGTTTTCTGGACACACGAACGTATGCTTAAGAAAAAACTACGCCCCAATCGCCTGCCCGTTTGTGACTTTGGACACAGAGTTGACGAAAATTCAGAATAGTACCTTCGCATTGGCCGCAAAGACACAGATTTTGGGCAATTCACCGTTTTGCCCCCCACACGAATCGCCACTTGATTAAGGGCGAGCACATGAATAAGTTGAATGTATTGCGTCGCCTAGCGTTTAGCGCGAATTCGACTGTTGCAAATCTACAGCAGCATTTCGGCGGCGCTTTTGAAAGTGATTTATCTAGTATCTTGTATTTGTAATAGTTTTCTCAGGCCCGGCAAGGCCATCAGTTTTTTTGATGAAAACGATGAAGTAAAATAGTTTTTAGGTCAGATTGTTAATACGTAAACGTTTGCGCAAGCATGTCGTGGATAACTCTTGGTTGACGCATGTGCGAAAGCAAGACGGGCTTTTTGTAGGAGCAAGCATATGGCTGGCGACAGAAAAATGGATGTGGATTTTTTGGGCGAGGATGCAACAGATTTTCAGGTACCTACAGTGCATTTTCCCGCTGAAGATGATGCGCGTGAAGATCGGTTTCCGGACGTTGACGACATCCTTGATCGGCTGACAACAAACACCGAAGCTGTCGAAAAGAAGTAATGCTCGCGCCTGTGCCGCTCTGCCGCTAAGTTGCCATCAAATTCCGTACCTGAGGCAATGCAATGCGGCGACTGACATTTTTGGTCATATTCCTATCCATTCTATACAGCGGCTATTGGTTTGTCGGTGCACGCGCCGTTGCCTATGGCGCGCAAACCGCAGTCACGCAGGCGCGTGCCGACGGTTGGGGTTTGACCTATGCTGAGATGAACACAATCGGCTTCCCCTCGCGTTTCGACACGACAGTCACAGATATCTCACTTTCCCCGCTGGACGAAGGTTGGCAATGGGCCGCGCCCTTTGTGCAGGTGTTCGCGCTCAGCTATCAACCCAATCGCGTGATCGCCGCCTTCGCCAATGATCAAACCCTGCGCTTTGGTGATCAAACCCTGCAGATTACAACCGAGAATTTGCGTGCAAGCGCGGGTGTTGCAGCAAATACCGCACTTTCCTTTAATGACGCGACCGTCGAAGTTGGCGCGGCCCAAGTTGCGTCTAATTTTGGCTGGAAAATCAATGCGGAACGCGCGCTTTTGGCCTTTCGCGCGGAACCCGCTGCCGAAAATCGGTATGACGCCTATTTCGATGCCGATCAGGTCGTGCTTCCCAGCGTAATTGCGCAACAAATCGACCCTACTGGCGCATTGGGCACTGCCATAACGCGTGCTGTGTTTGATAGTGCCGTGACATTTGATCAGCCGCTTGATCGGCATGGTTTTGATGGGCGCGGACCTGAACCGCGCGCGACGAAATTCACCCTGCGCAATCTAACGATTTCATGGGGGCCGATTGAGATACGCGCGCAAGGTGCATTTGACATTGATGCCCAAGGCAACCCCGATGGACGGATCACATTCCGATCTACGCAATGGCGCGAGATCATTGATTTGATGGTTGCGGCAGGGGTGATTGACGCAGGTGTCGCCCCAACGGTCATCAATCTCGCATCCGCTATGGCTGTGGGCGGGGGGATACCTGAAATTCCCATTTTTTTCAAAGCTGGGCGCATGTCGCTGGGGCCACTGCCAATTGGCGCGGCACCGCAATTTTGGTAGGGCTAGGCCTTTCCAAATAGCCCGCTAAGCGCGCGACGCACGAGCGCCGTGACCGATGGGCGTGGTCTGGCGTGAAACGGCAGCGGGCGGCAGACTTCCATCGCGGCTACGCCAACGCGGGCTGTTAATGCCCCGTTGATCACGCCTTCTCCAAAGCGCCGCGAAACCTTGGACAACACCCCGCCACCCGCGATCGATCCAATCAAATCGTCGCCCACAGCGACAGCACCTGTGGCCACCAAATGCGTCAGCACTGAGCGCGTCAAA
Source organism: Loktanella sp. D2R18 (assembly GCF_003318235.1). GTDB lineage: Bacteria > Pseudomonadota > Alphaproteobacteria > Rhodobacterales > Rhodobacteraceae > Yoonia. The sequence goes on from NZ_QOCG01000002.1 coordinate 97,904, forward strand.
CGCCAACTGCCCAATGTGCCTGCGCGGCCGCCGTAAATCTCTGCGATGCGCCGGATCATCCGCATGTTGGCGGTCAGCGCTGTGAATAGATCCGCGAGCGCAAGCGGCACAATCGCGGTGACGGTCGCGACTTGCCGGGCCGCGGCTTCGACTTCGCGCTGTGCGCGGGCGTCGAGCGGGTCTAACAGCGTGTTTTCAGCTAGCCCAATCAGCCCGTCGGCGTCCAGTACATCGCCGCTGCGCGCCTGCAATTCGGCTCGGCCCCAGGCCGTATCTTCACGCATCATATATAGCTTATCTAATGCGGTAACCACCGCGCGTGCGGCTTTTAAGTCGCCTGTGTTCAACGCATCATTGGCTTGGCGTTGGATGGCATCGAGCCTTTTTAAGCGCGTGAACGCTGCCAGTTCGCGTAGCGTAACCAACCCGAGGACAAGAGCCATCGCCCCGACCAGCGCGGTTGCGATGCCGCCTAGAATGGGCGAACGCGCAAGCAACCCGGTCACGTAATCCCATGCCGCCAAAGACAGCATGAACCCCGCCAATGTCACCGTGATCGACCAAAACAAACGGGCCAGCCGCGACGGTTTGCGCGCCGCGATTGTCGCCACCTGTTGCATCGCCGCCCCTTGGGCATTGATTGCAAGATCAGGCACCGGTGGTGCCGCATCTGGCTGCGCCTTCTCAGTTTCGTCAAGATCAATCAGAATAGGGCCATTGGTCATCTTTGTGCAGTCCAAACATAGCGAATATCAGGCAGTTTTTCTTGGTTTTCGGCACCACCCGTCATATGGGACACAAGAAAGCCGTGGCGCTCATAGAACCGCCGCGCGCCTGTGTTTGCTTGAAAGCACCAAAGGTTAAGCCGCTCACGGCGGGTCTTCATTTCATTCAGCAATGCGCTGCCAATACCACGACCACGCGCGGCGGCGGCAAGGTAAAGCTGCTCAATCTCGCCGTCAGCGCGCGCGATAAACCCCTGTACTCCATCATCATCTGCGACCAGCACGTCTTGGCTAGATACCACATGGGTGATGAATTTACGGTCCTGCGCACGGGTGTGAAGCATGGGGATATAAGGCGTGTCCGCGCACCAGTCGCCCATAATTTTTGCAATCGCATCGATATCTGTTTCAGTGGCCGCGCGTAATTTCATAGCTTGTCTCCAAACAGAAACTGCGCAGCCTTATCGAGCCGAATATGTGGTGGCCCGTCACCGGGGCGCAGCGTCAGCGGCGCGGGGGCGAACCGCATCACTGCGTAGTCCGCGTCCAGCCATTTGTCGGCCCCGGCGCGGGCCGGCGACAGCAAATGCGCGGGGTCGTCGGGTAGATCACCGGGATAAAACGCGGCTTGCTTTCCGGTTTCAAGTAGCCGACCGCGCACAACATCAATCGGCTTGCCTGCGTGATCGACTGTATTTTCGACGGTGGTACGCAAGGCCGCAATGGACATGGCGGCGGTCTTGGCCCCCGCGAAATCAGCGCGGTCGCTGGCCTCGCGTAGCAATGCTTGGGTAATGGCTGTCAGTTGCGGGTGCTGGCTGTGGTGCAAATGGTCGGCCTTGGTCGCGGCGAATAGAATTTTCTCGACCCGCTTACCTTGAAAGATACGGGTCAAGAATGCATTGCGCCCGGGGCGAAACGCGCCCAAAATTCCGGCCATCGCATTGCGTAAATCGTCAAGCGCGGCGGGCCCTGCGTGGATCGCGCCCAGAACATCGACAAGCACAATCTGCCGATCGATCTTGGCAAAATGGTCACGAAAGAACGGGCGCACGATATTGTGCTTATAGCTTTCGAAACGGCGTTCAAATTCGCGGCCCAATGATTTGCGCGCGAATTTTTCACTGGGCAGAGGTGCAAATGTGAGCACGGGTGATCCCGCCAATTCGCCGGGCAGCATGAAACGCCCCGGTGTGCAGTCTGAAAACCCAGCCGCGCGGCTAGCGTTCAAGTGGCTGGTGAACCCAGTCGCCAGCGCCTGCGCGGTGGGCTCGTCCAAGGTGGAATTTGCATCGACACCCTGCGCTTGCTGAAGATAGGCATCCCCTTCGGGCCGTCCTTTTGCGCGGGTCAATGCGGCAGCAGACCACTGCGCATAGCTTTGGTCCAGCAAAGCCAGATCAAGCAACCATTCTCCGGGATAGTCGACGATATCGATATGTACCGTGCGCGGGCCAGATAGTCCGGCCAACAGCCCCGAAGGCTGCACCCGTAAAGACAGCCGCAATTCGCTAATTCGATCAGTGCTATCAGGCCATTTGGGGTCAGGCGCGGTCAGGCACCCCAGATTGGCCTCATAAGCAAAACGCGGGATCGTATCATCGGGTTGCGGCTGTAGGTATGCGGCGGTGATTGCCCCGTTTGCGGCGGCGGCCAGTTGCGGCATCCGCCCGCGATCCATCAGATTTGCGACCAGCGAGGTGATAAACACCGTTTTACCCGCACGCGACAGCCCGGTTACCCCTAGACGGATCACGGGTTCCGCGAACGGGTGGGTCAATGTGTCTGTGATTTCGGCCGCGGCCCATGACACTTGATTTGTGATCGTCCTAAAAACCAACCTTGGGCCCTTTCACTGTGTGGTTTCAAGATAGGGGTGGTGCGCGCAGATGTGTAGGGATTGATTTTACCGCCCGGCGGGCCTAATCGGGGGCATGCCACGTTTTGCCCTTCTTGTTGAATATCACGGCGCGCCCTTTGCCGGGTGGCAACGCCAGAACGACCAGCCGTCAGTGCAAGGCACGATTGAAGCGGCCCTTGCCAAGATTGAGCCGGGCGAACACACAATTGGCGCCGCCGGGCGCACAGATGCTGGCGTCCATGCAACGGGGCAGGTCGCGCATTGCGACTTACAACGCGATTGGGACCCGTTTCGCCTGTCCGAAGCGCTCAATTATCACCTTAAACCCAATCCTGTTGCGGTTTTGGATTGTGCGCGTGTTGACGATGAATGGCACGCGCGCTTTGGGGCGCTTGAGCGACAATATTTGTTCCGGTTGATTGCGCGACGTGCGCCGTTAACATCCGAGGCCGGGCAAATGTGGCGGGTGAACCATGCTTTGGACGCTGCTGCGATGCAGGCAGGCGCGGATCGGTTGATTGGTTTGCATGATTTCACGACCTTCCGGTCATCGATCTGTCAGTCAAAAAGCCCGGTGAAAACCTTGGATTCGCTTCAGGTCGTTGAAATCCCACGTGCAGTTGGTACCGAATATCAGTTTCATATCCGCGCGCGATCCTTTTTGCACAACCAAGTGCGCAGCTTTGTCGGAACGCTTGAACGTGTCGGGTCCGGGCGCTGGACGCCAGACGATGTGACAAAGGCGCTTGAAGCCAAAGACCGCGCAGCTTGCGGCCCGGTCTGCCCGCCGCAGGGGCTATATTTGGCTGCAGTGAAATACCCGAGCGACCCGTTTGCCACTTAAGTGAATGGTCAATGCCGTACAGCTTGGTTACTGTTGGTCGCGATAACTGTGATATTGGGTACGGGGGCGGCGAGTGACCAGTTTTAGACGGCTAATTGCGGGTTTTCTTTGTGCGGCGGGTGTGGCCCATGCCCAAGATGTGCGGCTGATCAGCGATGAAGCGCGGGGGGTGCTTGATGAGGCATCATTGCTGCGCGCACTTGATGATACGGCTGTCCCCCAAGATTATATTGCCGCCGCCCGCGCCGACTATCGCAGGCTTTTAACTGCACTTTATGCCCAAGGCTACTATGGTGGCCAAATTTCGATCACCGTCGATGGGGTCGAAGCGTCAAACATCGCGCCGCTGTCAGCGCCTTCTGCTATCACAGAAGTGGTGATTAACGTCGTTCCCGGCCCGCAATTCACATTTGGTGAGGTGGCGATCGCGCCGCTACCGACAGGCACCGAATTACCCCAAGATTTGGGGCCACGCCAGCCGGCGCGTTCGGGCGAAATTTCGGGGGCCGTATCCGGTGGGATCAATAGCTGGCGTGATCAGGGTTACGCCACTGCACGGGTCACATCCCAACAGATCACGGCGCGCCACGCAGATGACAAATTGGACATCACAGTTGCGCTGGACCCAGGCCCATTAGTGTATTTTGGTGATTTGTCCGTGACCGGAAACGAAGACGTCAGTCGCGCACGCATCTTGCAGATCGCGGGGTTGCCATCGGGCGATGTTTACGCCCCGTCCGAGATCGCAGCAGCCGAGACGCGTTTGCGGCGCGCGGGTGCGTTTGACAGCGTTGCAATGACCCAAGCGGATGATTTAATTGATGGAAACATCTTGCCGATGACTGTCCAATTGGATGAAGCCAAGCCACGCCGCTTTGGTTTCGGGCTTGAGTTGTCCTCGATTGAGGGGCTGACGGTTTCGTCGTTCTGGCTGCATCGCAATCTACTGGGCGGGGCTGAACGATTTCGGGTGGATACTGAAATTGCGGGCATAAATGGCGAAACCGGCGGCACCGATTATAGCATTAACACGAGCTTCACCCGGCCAGCGACTTTTGGTGCGGACACAGATTTCTTTATCACGTCAGAATTGTCGCGCGAAGATGAGCCAGATTACCTGATCGATAAGTTTGAGGTCGATGTCGGGTTTTCGCGAATCCTTAGCGATGAACTGACGGTGCGGGCAGGCGTCGGCCTATTAACAGCGCATGAAGAAACCGAACTTGGGACGCGTGATTACACGCTATTTACGCTGCCGTTAGACGCTACCTACGACCGTCGCGACAGTGAAACAAACGCAAAATCAGGCTATTATCTGGACCTATCGGTCACGCCTTTCATTAGCATTGATGATGAATTGGCTGGTGCGCGGTCATATGGCGATGCGCGCGGATATATCAGCTTTGGTGAAGAGCAGCAGTTTACGTTGGCGGGGCGTTTACAGATTGGCAGTGTCGCAGGCGCGGATACGACAGAAGCGCCCGCTGATTATCTGTTTTATTCTGGCGGCGGCGGGACCGTGCGTGGTCAGTCCTATAAAAACTTAGGCGTTGAAACATGGAACGGCAGTGAATTCGTGACCACGGGCGGCACATCGTTTGCCGGTGCACAGCTAGAGGCGCGCTATGTGATCCGTGAAAAAATATCGCTTGTGGGGTTTTATGACATCGGACAGGTCGGCGATACGGCTGTGCCGCTTGAAAATGGTGATTGGCATGCAGGCGCTGGAATTGGGTTGCGTTACGACACGGGGATCGGGCCGATCCGGCTTGATATCGCGACCCAAGCGAGCGGCGACGACGCGGGCGAAGATGTGCAGGTTTATATCGGGATTGGACAAGCGTTTTGAAACATATTTTTGCGCTCCTCTGCCTGCTTTTTCCACTCTCCGCTTTGGCGCAAACCCAAGAGGAAGAAGACAAAGGCTATCTGACTAATCTGATTGAAGAAAACCTTTCCGGGGTTAGCCGGGATGTTACCATCATTGGTTTTGAAGGCGCGCTAAGCTCGAGCGCGACGATTGATGTGCTGACTGTGGCCGATGCCGAAGGGGTTTGGCTGACGCTTGAAGATATTGTGCTGATCTGGAACCGAAGTGCGTTGCTGCGCGGCGCGATTGATGTGCAAGAACTGAGTGCTACGCGCATCATCGTGGCCCGCCCACCAGTGTCTGAAGATATGGACACCCCAAGCGCAGAAGCCAGCTCATTCGCGCTGCCTGAACTGCCCGTTTCGATTACACTTGATCAGCTTGATATCGCTGAAATCCTGCTAGGCGAAGCGTTTCTGGGAGAAGAAATCACTGTTAGCTTGACAGGTGACGCATCACTGGGAGGTGGTGAGGGTACGGCAAAAATTGTGGCGACCCGCCTTGGCAACAAGTCGGGCGTCTTTGAAATCAACGGCGGTTATTCAAATGAAACCCGCGTACTTGATCTACTTTTGAATCTGGAAGAAAGCGAAGATGGGATCATTGGGCGTATCCTTGATTTGCCCGGTCGCCCGGCGATTAAAATGGGGATCGCGGGCAATGCGCCAATTGACGATTATGCCGCGACGATTGCAATCGCAACGGACGGCCAGGACCGGTTAAGCGGTAATTTTGAATTACTAAACGCAGATGGCGAACAACGGATTTCTCTTGATGTTGGGGGCGATATTTCGCCGCTGTTTAACCCCGAATACCAAGATTTTTTTGGCACGGATGCCAAATTGTCGGCTGCGGCCGTACTGTCCGATACGGGTCGCATTGATATCCCCGCCCTGACGATTGACGCAGGCCGCGTCACCCTAAATGGTGCATTGTACATCGGTACCCAAGGCTGGCCAGAACTGATCGACCTGACCGGTGCGATTACCCCGGTCGCGTCTGAGCCGGTGTTGCTACCGTTGTCTGGCCCAAAAACCTATGTGAACGGGGCGCAAATCGCGATTAGCTATGATGCGGATGTGGCCGATGACTGGCGCGCCGATGTTTCCGCCACAGGATTTGATCGCCCCGGGCTACAGATTGAAACGCTTAGCCTGCGCGGCGGTGGTATTTTGCAACCGGGCGAGGGCGATCTGATCGGCCAAGTCACCGCGAACTTTGCCTATGGCGCAACCGGTGTTGGGCTTGACGATGCTGGGGCGGCGCGTGCCTTTGGTGACAGTGTTGAAGGTCTGTTCACTGCCGCCCGGACGGAACATGAACCGATGCGCATCAGCCAGATTTCGTTGCGTGGGGCGGGGATTGATATTGATGCCAACGCAATCATTGATGGTCCGGAATCGGGGCTTCAAACGACGGGTTCTGCGCGTGTTGAAGTTACCGGGTTGGACCGGTTTTCGACCTTGATCGGTCAAGAACTGGGCGGTAACGCTGCATTCGACCTTGATGCCGAAATCACACCGCTTGACGGGTTGTTCGATCTATCGCTTGCGGGAGAAATATCCGATCTTTCGGTGGGTGTGCCAGAGGCAGACGCCGTTTTGGCGGGGACCGGAACGCTTGCGGCAAGCGCTGTCCGCGACGAGGCGGGCACCCGGCTTGAGAGTTTGCGCATTCAAACACCAGCGGCAACCGTGACAGCATCGGCTGATCTGACCAGCGATGGCTCCGCCGCACAGTTCACGGCGCGTGTCGCCGAAATTGCTGTAATTTTGCCTGATCTAAATGGCCCTGTTTCCGTTGCCGGGGATATTGCGCTCTCAGCAGATGGGGTGACGGGTATCACGGTAAACGGCACCGGTCCCGCGGCAACATTTGCAGGAGAGGCGACGCTAAATCCTGCCGAAACGGGGCAAACAGTTAACGCAGAGCTGACAGCAAGCGTGATCGACTTGTCACGCTATGCCGCGCTGGCCGGGCAGCCTATTTCGGGGCAGGCCAATTTCACGACCAGCGGCGTTCTGCTAAGCGATCAAATGCGCTTTGATGTCGATATTGCGGGGCAGACCCAAGACGTTACCACGGGAATTGCACAAATTGACCCGCTGCTAAACGGCGCAGGGCGATTTACAGCCGCTGTGGCGCGCCCCGCGACTGGCAAGATTTCACTATCGGATATCGTGGTGACGACGCCCGCCTTTGCATTACGCGGTGCAGCCGATTTGGATATGAACGGCCCCGCACAGGCTGATGTTGATCTACGTTTGTATGATGCTGCCTTGCTTGATCCGAGCCTTTCCGGGCCAATGAATTTAACGGTGACTGCCGAACCCGGTGCAGATGATACAACGCAGGCTGTGCTGCAGCTGTCGGGTTCCGGTACGACAATTGGGTTGGATGCCCTTATCGGCACAGCCGCCAGCGACTTTGCCACTTCAGGCGCGCTTAATGCGGAAGTTGCTGAGCTTGGCGCCTTTGCTACGCTGATTGGACAGCCCATTTCAGGGGGCGCCACAGTCACTGCATCAGGTGATTTACTGCCTGACCTAAGTCAGTTCGATCTGAATATCGTAGCCCGCAGCCAAGACCTGAGCATCGCAAACCCAACCGTTGACCCGCTGATCACGGGGGTTGGCCGAGTGAATGCGACAATTGGGTTAGCAGATGGGGTTTTGGCGGTTCGCACGTTGGAATTATCGACGCCACAGCTGTCGATTGTTGGGGCTTTGAATGGCGCATCTGGTTATGGCCAAGGGCGGTTTAACGCCAGTTTGCGTGACGTGGGTGTGTTAACGGATCAGATCAGCGGCCCTGTGCGCGCGACGGGATCGGCGTCACTGGATGCGGATGGCAATTGGGGGATCGATGCTACGGGAACAGGCCCCGGCGGGTTGCAAGCAGATATCAGCGGTCAGACGACCCAGTCCTTAGATATGGCCCTAAACATTACGGGCGCCGCGCCGCTTGCGCTTGCCAATGCTGCGATTGATCCGCGCCGTTTAAGTGGCACTGCGAATTTTGACATCGGGGTGAACGGGCCGCCCGCGCTGACTTCGGTCAGTGGTAAGGTGACTTTTGCCGATGGGCGGTTGACCGCGCCAACGCTGCAACAGGCATTATCGGATATTGGCGGGCAGATTAACCTGTCGGGCAGTGCGGCGCAGTTCGATCTGCGCGCGGGCGTTGAAGGCGGCGGTGATCTGACGATCCGCGGTCCCGTGGGGCTGACGGGTGCAAAGCAGGCTGATCTGACGCTCGCGTTCAATGATGTGGTGCAGCAGGACCCCGAGCTGTATTCGACCATTGTGAACGGGCAAATTACCTTGAACGGCCCGCTTGATGGCGGCGCGCGGATCGCGGGGCTTTTGACGCTTGGGCAAACAGATATTCAGGTGCCCTCATCCAGCGTCAGTTCACTGGGCGATCTGCCAGATGTCGTGCATCTTAACGCAGACAGCGCCGTCCGGCAAACGATGTTGCGCGCGGGGGGTGGGCAAACAACCGAATCCAGTGGCGAGGGTAGCAGCACGTCACGGGTTTATCCATTGAACATTGTGGTTGATGCGCCGTCGCGGATATTTATCCGGGGTCGTGGGCTTGATGCGGAACTTGGCGGTCAGTTGACCATCGGGGGGACTACGGCGAATGTCGTGCCTGTTGGGCGGTTTGAACTGGTGCGCGGACGTATTGATATTTTGCAACAACGGTTTGACCTGACCGAAGGTAGCGCCACAATGCAGGGCGATTTCGATCCATATCTGCGCTTGGTTGCGACGACCGAAACGGATAGCGGTACTACGATCAATATCATCGTTGAAGGGTCTGCTGATGCGCCCGAAGTCACATTCGAATCTGTGCCCGAGTTACCCCAAGACGAAGTCCTGTCGCAGCTTATCTTTGGCCGTGATCTGCAAAGTATAAGCCCGCTACAAGCAGTGCAGCTTGCCTCGGCGATCAGCACGCTTGCAGGTAAAGGAGGCGGGGCTGTGGATCGGTTGCGCCAAAATATCGGCCTCGATGATTTTGATGTCACAACGGATGAAGAAGGTAATGCCGCCGTGCGTGCTGGCAAATACCTCAGCGACAATGTCTACACTGACGTCACCGTCACCAGCGACGGCAGCACCGAGATCAACCTCAACCTTGATGTCACAGATGAAATCACAGCCAAAGGCAGCGTCGATCAGGATGGGGAAACCAGCGTTGGTGTGTTCTTTGAGCGGGATTATTAAAGCCTGAGCGTCTTTGCCGGGACCGATACCTCGATGAAACCGAACTTCCGCGCGTGATGCAGCGAAAGTCTTAAGAGAGCCCATGTAGCCATTTTTCTGGATCGCGGCGAATGCCTGCTGTAAAGATTGGATGGACAAGGTGTCAAGCTCACCACGACTTCCTTGGGAAAAGGAAATAATATGGCTTTCATCTCCGAAATTCACTACCAAAACAGCTATGCATCTAGCAGTGGCGTTTCGGAATTTGTTGAGGTCTCACTGACAGCGGATGAAGCAGCACGTGCGGCGGATTTTGACCTTACCACATATAACCTAGATGGAACCGTCATCGACACGTTCAACCTTGCCAGCATTACGCCGGTCATTGATCCCGTTACTGGTCTTTACGTCTATTCTTTTGATACTGTCACAACCGACCCCAATGGCGGGGGGGCTGGCAACGCCGAAGCAATTGCGTTGACCGACAGTACGCTGACTGAGCCAATCAGCTTTTTTGATATTGGTGGTGGCACGACAGCAATCACGGCGACGGAAGGGCTCGCTGATGGCGCGACTTCGGTTAACATCCCGGCTTCAGCTAGTGGCACTTCAATCCAGTTTGATAATGAAGGGAACCGCCTCGATGGCACACTGACCGTTGGGAGTGCAGTTTGTATTGGGAATGGCGCAGAAATAGAAACGGCGCGTGGTCCTGTTTTGATTGAGGATCTTTGTGTTGATGACTTAGTCGTCACGCGGGACAACGGGCTGCAGCCGTTGCGATGGAAATATTCCCGGTCTCTCAACCAGTCTGATTTTGCGACAAACCCGGCTATCACGCCGATTTGCATCAAATCCGGAGCCTTGGGTAAAGACCTTCCGAGAACCGACTTGCACGTTTCGCCCCAACATCAATTGCTTATCGAGGGCCAAGCTGTCGATCTCATCACTGACAGCGCGGCCTGTCTTGTCAAAGCGAAACACCTTTGCGGCTACGTTGAAAATGTGTTTCAAGACCGTGCCTGCACGGGCATCGAATATTTTCATCTCCTTTTTGATCGGCATGAAATCATCTTTGCTAACAGCATACCGACAGAAAGCTTCTTTCCCGGCGATCAAGCTCTAGAAGCGATGGACAACGGTCAGATTGAAGAATTAGAAGCGCTGTTTCCCGGGTTAGGTCAAGCACCTCAGGCAGACTACATTACTCTCAAGCAATGGGAGGCAACTGTCGTTGCCGAGATGCTGCGACCGCCGACCTGATATGCGACACAATCATCTCATCAAGCTTTTGTAGACGTCTCCCATTTCGCCAATTAGGTCTTTGCTTTGACCTTCAAATTTGGCCGACGACGCGCGCAGTCTGCGGTTTAAGTCTTTATCACATGATTTCTGTCTTTAGATGGGGGCGGCTCTACAGCCCCAAGACATCCATCATGTCATAGGCGCCGGGTGCTTTGCCTTGGCCCCACAACGCGGCCTTAAGCGCGCCGCGTGCAAAGATCGCCCGATCCGTCGCGAGGTGGCGCAGAACGATGCGTTCGCCGGGGGCTGCGAACATCACGTCATGTTCGCCCACAATATCTCCGCCTCGGATGGCGGCGAATCCAATGTCGCCACGTGTGCGCGCGCCTGTGATCCCGTCACGCCCGCTGTCGCGTACATCGTTTAAGTCCACGCCGCGCCCTTCGGCGGCAGCTTCACCCAGCATCAATGCCGTGCCTGACGGGGCATCAACTTTGCGGTGGTGGTGGGCTTCGATGATCTCAATGTCGAAATCTTCATCAAGTGCGGCGGCGACTTTCTGGGTTAGCTTCACTAAAAGGTTCACACCCAACGACATGTTGCCTGCGCGCACAACGACCGTATCTTGTGCGGCAACATTGATCGCGGCGATGTCGTCATCCGTTAACCCGGTTGTGCCGATCACATGAGCAATGCCCGCTTTGGCCGCAAGCTTAGAAAACGCGACGCTTGCCGCAGGGGCGGAAAAATCGATGACGGCTTGCGCGTCGGAAAACGCAGCTTCGGCGTCATCCGTCACGATCACCCCAATATCAGCACCGCCCATCGCGGCACCGATATCGCGTCCGATCCAATCGTGGCCGGGACGATCCACGATACCTGCCAGATGGCATTTGTCCGATTCCAGCACGGTTTTAATCAACATCTGGCCCATTGCGCCTGATCCGCCTGTGATGACGATGCCTGGTGTCTGTGTCATGGTCTTTTCCTTCGCGATTACCCCTCTCTTAGCTGGGGATCGCCGTCTGTGCAAAGCCTTGCTTGGCATTGCTGCAGAACAGGCCTAAATGTGGGGTATGGCTAAGAAATCAAATCGCGACGGCAAGGCACCCACACAACGTATGTTGCGCGTGGGCGAACAGTTTCGCCGAATCCTGTCTGAGGTCCTGCAACGCGGTGACGTGCATGACCCTGAATTGAACCGCATGTCCATTACCGTGGGTGAGGTACGGATGACCCCGGATCTCAGCATTGCAACGGCGTTTATTCTGCCGTTGGGTGGCGATGGTAAGGAAGAGGCGCTCGCCGCGATGCGCCGCAACCGTTATGAAATTCGCCATTTGGTGGTAAAGGGCGGGACGATGAAATTCGCGCCCGAGCTGCGGTTCGAAATCGACGGCACCTTTGATCAAATGGACGCGACCCGCGCGCTGTTGGCGGAAAGCCATGTGCGTCAGGACATCGACGACTAATGCGCTGGGCTGTATTTGCCTTGGTTTGGTTGGCTGCCCCTGCGGGTGCGGTGACCTGCACCAATGTGGATTATGCCGGGAATAGCTACACCACTTGTGAAGTCGATGCCGCGTCAGAAGACCTGCGTTTATTCCTGCGGGATGAGAGTGGTGATGTTCTGGGCGGTTTTGCGGCTGTGGATAATTTCATTCCCGACGAAGTCCTCGTCTTTGCGATGAACGCTGGCATGTATCACGACGACCGTGCGCCCGTTGGGCATTATGTCGAAAACGGTGTTGAAGAGATGCGTATCGTGCCAAATGCGGGGCCCGGCAATTTTGGGCTGCTGCCCAACGGTGTGTTTTGCGTCAATGATGGGTCCGCCCAAGTCTACGAGACCTTGGATTTTATAGAAAACGCGCCCGCCTGTCGCGATGCCACGCAATCTGGCCCAATGCTGGTGATTGCCGGGGCGCTACACCCGCGGTTCCTGATAGACAGCACATCGCGTTATGTCCGCAACGGGGTGGGAACAACTGCGGATGGCGCGCGCGTGATATTTGCGATTTCAAACAATGCAGTCACATTTCACGAATTTGGCAGCTTTTTCCGCGATTTTTTACAAACCCCTGATGCATTATATTTCGACGGTAAGGTGTCACGTCTCTATGCGCCTGATCTGCGGCGCTCTGACTTTGGGTTTCAACTGGGGCCGATTGTGGGTGTTGTTGAACAGATCCCAGACCCTGAATAGATGGCCTGTGCCTGCGCGATGATTTGCGCCACGTCGGCGCTTGTTTCTAAAGATGCGATGGTTTCGACGTCAAACCAACGCGCGTCACTGACGTCGTCCGATGCGGATGGGGTGCCCGATACGTAGTGACACAAGACAGAAGCTAGCAAAAAATGATGGGTGATTGTTCCATTAGTGTCGCGCACGATAATATCTAGGTTCGTAATGTAGCGGTCAGGGGTCGCCACAACACCGGTTTCCTCAAGCAATTCGCGTGCGGCCGCGTCCAATGCCGTTTCGCCAAAATCAACATGCCCACCCGGAAACCCCCACAGCCCCGCATCCGGTGCGTTCTTGCGCTTGGCCAGCAAAATTTGGTCGCCGCGCAAAACCACCGCTATCGCAGCGAGCCGTGGTTTCTTGGGGTTTCCATCCGCGCAATTGGCCACTGTTTTTTCCATACCCACAAGCTAAGTGGGTGACGCGTTGCGGTAAAGTGTCATTCCCCCTTGGCCTAGCGCGTCAGAACGCACATATATGCATGGAATTTGAATAAGGAGACGGACCATGCTGGAACTGGACGCGACACCACAAGCCTCTGCTGATCTGATCAAAGACGCAACTGACGCCTCATTTGCTGCCGACGTTATTGAAGCCTCACAAACCGTTCCCGTGATTGTGGATTTCTGGGCACCTTGGTGTGGCCCGTGTAAAACGCTGGGCCCTGCGATCGAGGCCGCCGTGACCAAGGCCGGTGGCCGGGTCAAACTGGTCAAGATCGACGTGGACGCGAACCAAGCCTATGCCGGGCAATTGCAGGTGCAATCGATCCCGACAGTTTATGCCTTCCACCAAGGGCGCCCTGTTGACGGCTTCCAAGGCGCGCTGCCACCCTCAGAGATTGACGCATTTGTCGAAAAAATAACAGCACTTGCAGGCGATCCAGAGGCCGAAGGGCTGTCAGCGGCGATTGAAGCCGCAGAACAGATGCTTGAAGAAGGTGCGGTTGCTGACGCCGCCGAAACCTTTGCCGCGATCTTGCAAGAAGAACCCAATAGCGCACCTGCCTATGCAGGGCTTGTGCGGGCTTATCTTGCGCTGGACGATATCGATCAGGCCGAGGCCATTTTAAACGGCGCCCCTGCTGAAATCTCAACGGATCCACTTCTCGAGGCGGTACACGCGCAAATCACACTTGCGCGCGAGGCTGCGAATGCGGGACCTGTGACTGAATTGCAGGCTGCAATCGAATCTGACCCGGACAATCATCAGGCGCGGCTTGATTTGGCGATCGCGCTACATGCCAATGGCGATGTCGAAGCGGCCATTGACCAGCTATTGGAATTGTTCCGCCGTGATCGTGAATGGAATGACGGCGCGGCTAAGGCGCAGTTGTTCACGATTTTCGATGCGCGGGATGCAAAAGATCCAATTGTTCTGAACGGGCGGCGCAAATTATCATCATTGATATTTGCATAGGCGTCGGATCGGCTTAGGCTATCTGTCATGATACCAATCGCTGACCTGCCAGATGTTGTGCCAGTGTTCCCGCTACCGGGGGCGCTGCTATTGCCGCGTGCGCGCCTGCCGTTGCAAGTGTTTGAGCCACGATATCTGGCGATGTTGGATGATGTACTGAAAACATCGCATCGGTTGATCGGAATGATCCAACCCTATGCACGCCCTGAAAACAGCAATGGGTTACACATGATTGGCTGCGCGGGGCGAGTTACCTCGTTCTCGGAAACCGATGACGGACGCTATATGATCACGCTAACAGGTGTATCGCGGTTTCGGATTACCCAAGAACTGGACAGCTTCACGCCGTATCGCCGCTGTAATGTGAATTGGGCTGGCTTTGATCGTGATCTTGGGGTCGCTGAAAAGGATCCCGGTTTTGACCGCGCGCCATTCCTTAAGATGCTTGGCCGCTTTTTTGAGGATAAGAGCCTATCGACCGATTGGGATAGTTTGGGCGATGCGGATGATGAATTGCTGATTAATTCGCTTGCGATGCTTTGCCCGTTTGATCCTGAAGATAAACAAGCCCTGCTTGAAGCACCGTCGCTGACGACGCGCCGCGAAACCCTGATAACATTAATCCAATTCGCCCTGCGTGGCGGATCAGGCGATGAGATTTTACAATGACCGAAACAGAATTTGACCCCAAAATGCTTGAGGCTTTGGTTTGCCCAATGACCCAAACCACGCTGGAATATGACGCGAAAAAACAAGAACTGGTGTCAAAAAACGCGCACCTCGCGTTTCCCATCCGCAACGGTATTCCGGTGATGCTGGTCGATGAGGCGCGTAAGCTGGATTGAGAGTGCGCTATGGAACTGATCAGCCAGTAATCTTACCACGCTCAAAACAGGCGATATCTGCTTTCGTCATGTAAGGAATCTTATTCTCCTTACCGATGCTCCATTGCCAGTCGATGATTTCAGTATCTGTTGTAATAATGATGTCGGTGCCGCCTTCGAACCTAAGTGCTATCTCGGTCTCGGCATTTATCGTTGCCGAGATGATTGGTCGATAAATCATGGCTGCCCATATCGTAGCCCAAGCAATGCCATCTTGATCTGAACGATCCATTAGGTCCGGATGGTCTGTCTGTAAGGTCTTCACTAAGGGTTTTATCTTTTTAGAAAACATTCCATTGAAATGAAGATAATAGTTATTTCTTCCTAACCGCAGCGTCCAGGTATCGCCAGTCGTAAACCCGATTACCCAATTCCCGATGAGCAGCTGTTCTAGCCGTCGGTTTGCTTCAGGCAAATCGATGATATCGTATGCCACGGCGCTACCCCTGCATTAATTTCGGCAAATCACCCGATAGCCCTGCGGCCTCGCGGATGAAACTACGCCGCAGGCCGGGCATTCCGTTGACCACGCCCATGCCAATGTCACGCAACCCGCGCAGGACTGGGTTATCGTTCGAAAACAACCTGTTGAACGTGTCGGTGGCCAGCGCGAGCGTCGCTGTGTCGAACCTGCGCCATTGCTGGTAGCGCTGCAAAACTTGCGGTCCGCCGATGTCTTCGCCGCGTGCGCGGGCGTCGGACAGGACTTCGGCCAGTGCGGCGACATCGCGCAGCCCTGCGTTCAACCCTTGCCCCGCAATCGGGTGCATCCCGTGGGCTGCGTCCCCGATCAGAGCCATGCGATCACCGATAAAACTATTGGCGAGGGTCAGCCCAAGGGGGTAGTTGAACCGCGCGCCTGTCAGGCTGATTTGCCCGAGAAAACTGCCAAAGGCTGGGCGCAAGGCATCCAGGAAATCCGCGTCGTCCATCGCAGCCAGTTCCGTGGCGCGCGCGTCGGTTTCGCTCCAGACAATCGAGCTACGATTTTCGGTCAGCGGCAAGATCGCCAGTGGGCCAGCAGGCATAAAGAATTGATGCGCAATGCCGCCGTGTGGTTTTTCGTGGGAGACTGCGCAGACCACGGCGGTTTGGCCGTACCCCCAGCCCGTGCGTTTGATCCCGGCGCGTTCGGCGGTGCCGCTGCTGCGCCCGTCCGACCCGATGAGGATGGACCCGGTAATGACCTTGCCTGACGCCAATGTGACGCTGGCCGACGCGGGCCCAATATCCTGAGATACCACAGTTTCTTGCGACATCTGGGTGATCAAAGGTTCCGCTGCCATCGCGTCCAAAAACGCGTGGCGTAGGTGGCGATCTTCGACCATGAAACCCATCGGGCCTTCTTCGATTTCGGCATGGTCAAAGTGCAGCATCCATGGGCTGGCCCCTTTGCCAGCGACCCCGTCTGTGACCTTAATCTCAAGCATCGGTTGGGCATTGTCACTGACCGTGTTCCAGACACCAATACCTTGCAAAAGCCGTTTTGATGCCAGCGCGAGCGCATAGCTGCGCCCATCAAAATCAGGGCGCTTGCGCCGATCAACGGCCAAGCTGTCAATGATCGTCACGGCAAAGCCCGCCTGAGCAGCGGCCAGTGCCAAAGCAGGCCCATTCAGCCCACCACCCACAATGATGATATCCGTATCCATAGGGCGTAATATGACCGCGCGCGCGGGATTGTCCATGCGGTGCATGGCCCCACCGTACGGTGGTTTTTGCGCACCCGCACGGATTGTGGGTTAATGTCTTATTTTATTGGGAAATGTAGTGTCGGCGAAACGTCGGACTTGCGTCGGCAAAGCGTCGGGCATTTTGGGTCGGCGTGAGTAAGGTAAATTGTCGTAAACAGTCACTGGACGCCGTCATCGAATTTCTGGAGAAGGTCTAGCGACCAGAATGACCGCGCGCTGAGATTCTTCCACCCTCTAGGACTATCGTCTGGTAGCTGAAGGGAGCTCATTGCATTGTAGGGGCCTGATCGTTTTTCCATCCACCAATACAACATTGTCTCGACCACTCCAGTGGTCACTTCTTCATCCGTAATTTCAAGAGTTACCTCAGCAAGCGAGTAGCCTGCACCAAACGTGTTTGCCAACGTTTCTGGATCGACCAAAATTACGCTAGTCGGGTCTGCAATATCTGTGAATGTGACCATCATGGGATAAGCATCCTGCGGCACTTCGGCTGATCCGCGATGGCGTTCAATTGATCTGGCCCAGCGGTCGAATTCGCTACCACGCGTGTAGGGGAACTGCGTGAATGTGTGGTAGGCGAGGTCTTCCACGCCGTCCAATAAGACAAACAGGTATTTGCCCGGTGCAACCTCGACCACGACCGCTTCGCCCCGGACATCGCTACGCACGCCGCGTGCTTCGGGGAGGTCGTACCAGCTGTCGCTATGGGTTTTTGTGATCTCGGTGACGCTATACCCGCTGACTTCCCCAGTTGGGGTTTGCACGGTGACGGTTAGTTTTTGGTGCCACGTGTATACCTTGTTGCAACTGGCGGTCAGCAGCAAGCACAGGACAAGCGTCGTGCGAGATATGATACTCATTCCGTTGGTTCCTTAACAAAATATGGTCGGTTCAAGGTAGAAGCAAATGTAGTGAAATAGTCACTTGAATAACTCCGTTGAAAAATCATTGGCGCTAAGTGAGTTGGCAAAGCGATTCTGAGAATTTACCGTCGTATAGCGTTGGCCATCCAGTCTGTTTGGCCAAATGGAAATTAACCAATTCAGCAATTGGGTGATTCCATCCGCTGTTACCACCTCATCCGTAATCTCCAACGCCATCCCAGTTAGCATAAAACCTTCACCGATGATTGTGGTCAGGTTGTTCGGATCGACCCTCTGCACGCTGGTTGGATCGTTGATATCGCTGAATGTGACCATCATGGGATATGCATCCTGCGGCACTTCGGCTGATCCGCGATGGCGTTCAATTGATCTGGCCCAGCGGTCGAACTCGCTGCCGCGCGTGTAAGGGAACTGCGTAAACGTTTGGTAGGCGAGGTCTTCCACGCCGTCCAATAAGACAAACAGGTATTTGCCCGGCGTAACCTCGACCACAACCGCTTCGCCCCGGACATCGCTACGCACGCCGCGTGCTTCGGGGAGGTCGTACCAGCTGTCGCTATGGGTTTTTGTGACCTCGGTGACGCTATACCCGCTGACTTCCCCGGTGGGGGTTTGCACCGTGACGGTCAGCTTTTGGTTCCACGTGTAAACCTTGGTGCAACTGGCGGTGAGCAGGAGGGTCATTAGTAAGCAAATGTGAATAAAAATACGCATTTTGGGTAAGGGAATTCCGGTTTTATGTTTGGTATTGAATTTTGATCGGCATTATTTCTTTCTAAGGTATACAGGGACGCGTAATCATTCAACAAAACCGGAGAATTTACATGCAAGACTGGCGATGGATGACGGCGGCTGATTTGGGGCGTGCGATTGGGGCGGGGGATATTGACCCGGTGGCCCTGACCGAAGTGTATCTGGATGCCATTGATGCGCATGAATTTCGAGATCGCATTTATGCGCGCGTGACGCATGCGCGTGCGCGGGCAGAGGCTGCGGCGGCGTCAGAACGGGCTAAATCTGGGTTTCGCCGGGGGCCGCTTGATGGTGTGCCTGTGTCTTGGAAGGATTTGTTTGATACGGCTGGCGTCGCGACCGAGGCTGGGACCGCCTTGATGGAAGGCCGGGTGCCTGAAACGGATGCGCTGGTGTTGCAAAACGCGACGGCGGCCGGGCTGGTGTGTCTTGGTAAAACTCATATGTCCGAGATCGCGTTTTCGGGGCTTGGGCTAAACCCGATCACAGCAACGCCGCCTTGTGTGAATGACCATGATGCAGTTGCGGGTGGGTCATCGTCTGGGGCGGCGACGTCAGTTGCGTTTGGATTGGCGGCGGCGGGCATCGGGTCTGATACAGGCGGGTCGGTGCGTATTCCTTCGGCTTGGAATGATTTGGTTGCGTTGAAAACCACGCATGGAAGGCTGTCGTTGGACGGTGTTGTGCCGTTGTGCCTGACGTTTGATACGGTCGGCCCGCTGTGCCGGTCGGTCGAGGATGCGGCGTTGCTGTTTGCGGCGTTGGATGGGGCAAAGCCTGTCGACTTGGGTGGTGAAACCCTAAAAGGTAAACGGTTGATGGTGCTGGATACGATTGCGCCGGATGATGTCCGCGATGCCCCCCGCGCCGCATTCCAAAGTGCGGTTGAGCGGTTGCAAAATGCGGGCGCGATTGTTGAACATTTTGCATTTCCGCCGCTTGTCGATGCATATGGCGTCGCCGGGGCGCTTTATGGTGCGGATAGCTATGGTTGGTGGCGTGACCTGGTCGAGGCGCACCCCGAAAAGATGTTTCCGCAGATTTTAGAGCGCGTGCGCGGTGGCAAGGCCGTGAGTGGCGCGGATTTCGTGGCGGGCTGGAACTTGCTGCGCGATATTCGCAAGCAATACACGGAGGTAACCGCGCAATTTGATGCGGTGATTATGCCGACGGCACCGATCCTGCCGCCCAATGTAGACCGGCTGCTATCAGATGAAGAGTATTACAAAACTGAAAACCTGCTGGCATTGCGCAATACGCGTGTGGCGAACTTGCTTGGTTTGGCGTCGATTACCTTGCCGACCGGGGTGCCATCTTGCGGGATTATGTTTAACGGGCATGGTGGTGGTGACGCTGCATTGTTGCGGCTGTGTCAGGCGGCAGAGGATGCGCTGGCGTAGCATCGGATCTGAAACGCCGACGGAAATGTGTCGTCGTGACGTTTAGGACGGACGTATCCTGAACATCGGAGAGAAAACATGTTTCGAAAACCATTTGCCGTATTGGCGACTGTCGCACTTGTGGCGGCACCATTGACGGCCCAAGCCCAACATATGCCGACACCAGCGCCAGCGTCCCAACCCGCTGCAAGCGGTGGACAAGGACCGGGTGTGAACGGGTTGGTCGTGGTTGCAGCGCTTCTTGTTATCGCGGGTGTTGTGGCGCACCGCCGCTGATCTGCGAGAACCTGTTACCATCGCGCCATCCAGCCCTAAGGGTGGCGCGATGCCCGCCGTTTCACTGGCGAAAAAACCACAATATGACTTCGATTCGCGGCTTGTTCTGGACAGGGCAGGGGGCAACGCGCTAGTTTGCTAAAAAACGGGGCGAAATGATCCCGTGAATTGAGGCAGTTATGGTATTCCCCGCGCGGTTTTCGAACCTCCCGGTTGCGATGTGGCCACGTTTGCGCGCGCTTTTAGACGTGCCAACGCAGGCAACAGATGTGATCAATATGACGATTGGCGAACCGCGCCATGCGTTTCCCGATTTTGTCGGTGATATTCTTGCGGCCAGTTTGCAAGGTTTCGGGAACTACCCAAACAATAACGGCACCGATGATTTGCTTGACGCAATTGCGGGGTTTTTGAACCGCCGTTACGGTCTGGACGTGGCACATGATCAGATTTTGGCGCTGAATGGTACGCGCGAAGGCTTGTATAACGCTGCGATGGCGCTCTCGCTCGAGACAAAGAATGGCACGCCAGTCATCCTGACGCCGAACCCGTTTTATCCGGTTTACGCGGTTGCTGCCTTGTCCGTTGATGCCGAACCAATTTTCGTGTCCGCGACCGAAGCAACCGGGCATTTGCCGGATTTTCATGTGCTGCCTGACGATGTTTTGGCGCGTACAACGGTTGCCTACATTTGTTCGCCAGCGAACCCGCAAGGCGCTGTCGCCGACGAAACTTACTGGCGTGCGCTGATCACTTTGGCCGAGAAACATGATTTCATCATTTTCGCGGATGAGTGTTATTCCGAGATTTACCGTGACACACCGCCACCCGGTGCGCTGCAGATCGCAACCGAAATGGGCGCAGACCCGGACCGCGTGGTGATTTTCCACTCGTTGTCAAAGCGGTCAAACCTGCCCGGCTTGCGGTCAGGATTTTGCGCGGGTGGTGTGAAATCTATCGCGCGGATAAGACAATTGCGTGCCTTTGCGGGCGCGCCGCTGTCTGGCCCATTACAGGCGGTATCTGCAAAAGTTTGGGCGGACGAAGTGCATGTGGTTGAAAATCGTGCGCTCTATCGCCGTAAATACGAGATTGCTGACCAGATTTTTGGCGACTTGCCGGGATATCTATCGCCGCAAGCGGGCTTTTTCCTTTGGCTCCCAGTCAAAGATGGCGAGGCCGCCGCGCTGAAACTCTGGCAAGACACAGGCGTGCGGGTTTTGCCCGGCGCGTATCTAAGTCGCGATGCCGCAGGTGAGAACCCCGGCACAGGATATATTCGGGTCGCGATGGTGGCCCATGAAGACGAATTGCAGCGTGGATTGACGTTAATCCACGACTGTTTGTACGGTTGAGGATAGTAAAGATGGCATCATATCAAACACGGCAGCGCGATCCACTTTTGGACAGCGCAACGCAAGCGGCGCTTGAAAAGCGTAGCAAAGAATTGGTGGGTCTGGGCCTTGGTCTGGCAGGGCTGTTGATTGCCTTGATCGTGGGAAGTTATTCGCCGGATGACCCGAGCTGGATTTCAGCAACTGATGCGCCCGTGCAAAACTGGCTTGGCCATTTCGGTGCGTCAATTGCGGCACCGTTGATGATGGTTTTGGGGCTTGGTGTTTGGGTTGTGCCTGTGCTGTTGATGGCTTGGGGTGCCCGGTTTGTACTGCATCACGGCCAAGACCGCGCGATTGGGCGCATTATCTTTGCGCCTGTCGCGATTGTTGTGGCCGCTGTCTATGCCGCGACGTTGACACCCGGTGTCGATTGGCCTGCAAACTTTGGCCTTGGTGGGTTGTTTGGTGATACGGTTCTGGGCGTTATTTTAACAATCGTGCCGTTCGGTGCGGTCTTTGGTGTGAAATTCCTGTCTTTCTTGACGGCGCTTGGACTGGTTGCGTTGATGGCGTTTGCGCTGGGGTTTACCCGCCCTGAACTGCGTGTCGCTGGTCGGTTTCTCGTCCTTGGTACTGTGATGCTTTATGCTGGCCTGTTGAAAATGGTTGGTAAAGGGGCCGTGCTTTCTGCGCAGGCGGCGCAAGGAATGAACGCGAATATTCAGGCTTACCGGGCGAGCGCCGCAGAGCGCCGCGCCGTTGATTTCGACGAAGGCACGGAAGATCTGATCGAGGACGAGGTTCCCGTTGCCCCCACACCAGATTTCAAAGCGCGCGCTGCTGCCGTCGTTCGCGCCCGCCCGGTGATGCCCGTTGCAGAACCACGGCTGACTGGCGATGCACCGAAAATGCCGCCAGCTCCACCGCTGACCGCCTCACGTACATTGGATATTCCCGAGGCCGCGCCGGAAACCGTGGAAACGCCGACCCAGCCCACCGGTGGCAGCTTTCTGTCCGGTTTGTTGAAACGCAACGACACGATGCCAGAGCCTGAATTGGTCACACCCGCACCGATTGCACCGATTGCGCCATTGGCCACGGATTCAGAACGCGTCACCAGCCGGATCGCGAATGCTATCAAAGCGCGTGAAATTCCACCGTCACCAACTGGCGTGCGGATTGAACCTGCGTTGACGGCGGGACGTGGCCCGCGTCCGCTTGTTTTTGCTGACCGTCAAGAACCAAGTGTTGAGACAGTCGCAGAACTTACGCCCGCGGTAGTAGCGCCTGTTGCGTCCTTGTCGATGCCAGAGGCAGAACCAGAGGTAACACGGATCTTGGAGCGCGCGCCGATTGCTGATCTTGAACCGATGCCCGAGCTTGATGATGATGACACGTCAAACCCAATGATGGACGCGGCGCCTTATGTTGCCGCACCGCATATGCCTATTCCGCCTGCGCATGTGCCGGTTGCTCCGACGCCGGAACCGCGCGCCGTTGTGCAGCATCCGCCAAAGCGTGTGTCGCAGCCGTCGCGCCAAGCTAAGGCCGAAGCACAGCCTGCGCTGGCCTTCGACGACAAATATGCCGATTATGAGCATCCGCCGCTCAACTTGCTGATGAACCCGATTGACATCCAGCGGCATCACCTGAGCGATGATGCGCTGGAACAGAACGCCCGCATGTTGGAAAGCGTTCTGGATGATTATGGCGTCAAAGGTGAGATCACATCTGTGCGCCCCGGCCCTGTTGTCACCATGTATGAGCTTGAGCCGGCTCCGGGTTTGAAAGCGTCACGCGTCATCGGGCTCGCCGACGATATTGCACGATCCATGTCTGCGCTGGCCGCACGGGTTTCAACCGTGCCAGGCCGGACAGTGATCGGGATCGAACTGCCCAATGAAAACCGCGAGAAAGTTGTCTTGCGCGAAATCCTGTCACACCGTGACTTTGGCGATGGCAATCAAAAGCTACCGCTTGCGCTTGGGAAAGATATTGGCGGAGAGCCGATTGTCGCGAATCTTGCGAAGATGCCCCACCTGCTGATTGCGGGGACCACGGGGTCTGGTAAATCGGTGGCGATCAACACGATGATCTTGTCGCTGCTTTACAAACTGACACCCGAAGAATGCCGGATGATCATGATCGATCCTAAGATGCTGGAATTGTCTGTTTATGACGGCATCCCGCATCTGTTGTCGCCTGTTGTGACTGACCCGAAAAAGGCAGTTGTTGCCCTGAAATGGGTCGTCGGCGAGATGGAAGAACGCTATCGCAAGATGTCCAAGATGGGCGTGCGCAACATCGACGGTTACAATGGTCGCGTCAAAGATGCGCTGTCCAAGAATGAAATGTTCAGCCGCACCGTGCAGACCGGGTTTGACGATGAAACTGGCGATCCGATCTTTGAAACCGAAGAATCCACGCCAGAGGTGCTGCCGTATATCGTCGTGATCGTCGATGAGATGGCTGACCTGATGATGGTGGCCGGCAAAGAAATCGAAGCCTGCATTCAACGGCTTGCGCAGATGGCGCGGGCGTCGGGGATTCACCTGATCATGGCGACACAGCGTCCATCTGTGGACGTGATCACTGGCACGATCAAGGCGAACTTCCCAACGCGGATTTCGTTCCAAGTGACGTCAAAAATCGACAGCCGCACGATCCTTGGTGAAATGGGTGCTGAACAGCTCTTGGGTATGGGTGACATGCTTTATATGGCGGGTGGGTCTAAGATTACGCGCGTGCATGGGCCATTCGTGAGCGATGAAGAAGTCGAAGAAATCGTGAACCATCTCAAAGGCTTTGGTCCGCCGGAATACATGTCTGGCGTTGTCGAAGGCCCACCTGATGATCAAGGCAGCAGCATTGATCTGGTGCTTGGGCTTGGTGACGGGTCTGACACTGAAAACGCGCTTTATGATACTGCCGTGGCGATTGTGATCAAAGACCGCAAGTGTTCAACGTCCTACATCCAACGCAAGCTCGCCATCGGCTACAATAAGGCCGCGCGCTTGGTTGAGCAGATGGAAGACGAAGGCGTTGTGAGTTCAGCTAACCACGTCGGTAAGCGCGAGATTTTGGTGCCTGAGCAGCAATAACCGGCCGATGATGGTGTGCGCGCGTTTGTTCATTTAATCTCAAGGGTAACAACTATACTGTTGCCCTAAGTTTAAGTGAAGAAGCCAATGCCAGTTGAAACAGTCTATACGCTAGAAGCCTCAAATATTACAATTTCGAATGGCGCACAGCTTTCGGGTCTTACCCAAGGGGATGGGTCCCATTTGATCGGTGAAACCATCACGCTTGACAATAACGACTGGCAAACAGTTGATGTCTTTGATTCGGATGGAAATTTCCAAGATTCAAGCGATACCCAATCCCTGAGCGGGGCACAGGTCTATGACGGGGTCCCATATGCCGATGGGCTGCGGGTAGAGGCGGAGTATACGCTGCTTGTCGAAGATTCTACGGGCACCCAGTACACGTTAGTGGCCTTCAACATCAATGAAGTGGGCGTTGCCTCCTTTGCTACCGTCGAGGGGCTTGCATTTGTCGGCGGTGTCGGGGGTTTCCCGCCGATTGGTGAGCCTCTCACCGTCATCTCTGCACAAGAGGGACCATCTGTGCCCTACACGACTCTTGCCTCGCCTCCGTGCTTTACGCGCGGTTGCATGATCAGTACGCCCAAGGGCACCATAGCTGTTGAGGATATTTGCGCAGGCGATCTAGTGGACACGCTGGACTCTGGCCCTCAGAAGGTCCGTTGGGTGGGGCGCGCACGGCTCCCGCGCGCCGCGCTTGTCAAAAACCCGAAATTTCTGCCCGTACTTATCAAACAAGACGCAATAGGCGCCGGACAGCCAAGTCGCGACATTTATCTGTCGCCGCAGCATCGGGTGCTGGTCACTGGCTGGCGAGCGGAATTGCTATTCGGCGAGGCCGAAATTTTGGTGCCTGCCGCTAAGCTGGCAAATGATCACTCTGTTATCGCGGATGAAATGTCAGGCGATATCGAATATTTTCATATCATGTTCGACCACCACGAAATTGTCTGCAGCGATGGGCTTTGGAGCGAAAGTTACCTGCCCGGGGTCGCGGAAACTGGGGCCATCGAGACGGAACGAGAACTTGAAGCTTTGTTTCCCGAACTATCAAAAAACGACGTTAAAAAAGTATCTGCGCGCGTTTGTATCTCGGACAAGCGTACCGCTATTTTGAATGCTTAGCCGGAAAATGGCGTTTTTCGAGTAAAAGATACCCAATCCGGATCACCGCTTTGCGCTTGCGTCGCTGGCAAATACTTGCGCCTCGAAGTTACGTAAACTGCGCCGCGCGAGGACATGTGGCATAGGTTGCGTTGCAAATGATTCTGGGAAAAGGCTGAACAATTCCGCTTGCCCCATATCTGTTCCATCGGTCAGTGCCTCCCAAGAGGGAAGCAGGCTTTCGCTGCATACGTTATCTGTTATGACGATTTCATGTGCTTCAAACAGGATATGAACGTAGTCGACAAAACCGGATTTGCGATACCGGATCGTTGTGTCGTTCACTAAGAATTTGGCGGGCACCAAGATTTCAGGCTCGCCGAATAGCAATTCTGCCCGCCATCCTGTGACCATCACGCGGTGGTTCGGGGATAGCTCTAAGTGGCAGCTATTCCCTATTGCGCCGGGGGCGAATTGCACCGGGGCGCTGTTTCCCAATGCGGGGAATCGTTTGCGCCCGATCCATCGAATTGGCTGATACCCGTGGTCTGCCGTCAGGACCATGTCGCCAACTTCAAGCGTCTCGATCAGTTTTTCACCGTCTGCCGTGCTAATGTAGGTGCCTGCGACAAAGCAAACCGGGCCACCATTGATAATTTCGACATAGTCACCGATATAGAAATTGGAGTTGCCTTCTTCAATTGTCCCACCATCAATGGAAGAATTGTAATTAAGGTCGAAGTCTCGTTCGCGATCAATCGTCACTGTTGCGCCGCCATTGGCCCCGATGTTTGTTCCCGGTGCAATTGTGAGCGTATTGCTGAGCGTTGGGCCGCCGTCGGATGGTATCAGCACATTGGCGTTAAACCTGACGTAGCTATCGCCAAGGCCAGAGATGTCTGATTGGACATTCGCGGTCTGTCCCGGGTTTTGAGGCGCGTAGTTGTATTTTATCAACGACGCATCTGGTGTTCCGGTGGCGACGCTTGCGAGGTAGGCTTGGTAGTCCGCGTAGCTATCAAATATCGTGAGATCAGAGATCGCGCTGCCGTTCCCAATCTCGCCATCCGCAGTTGGGTTGGTGACTTCGAATACAACAAGGTCGTCGGCGTCGAAGATGCTTGAGCCGTTTTGAAACGAAACCGTGCCGGCGTTGTTGTTGCCGCCACTAGAGTTGGTATTGATGTTTCCACCTTGGATAACGTCAGCGCCTAAAACAGCGAATGATGTAGTCGCCATAATACCCACTCCAATAATAGTTACCGTTTTCGAACACGTTCGGCCAACATAAGGATGCTTGGCTAAGGTTGATACTTGGCTAAAAGGATAGGAAGCCGCGTTTAAATGAAGTAAAACCCTTTTTAAGGGTTTGGATTCTATAGACGGCACGATTGCAGGCACAAAAAACCCCGCCAGATTGCTCTGACGGGGCTAAATTCGCTACGTTGGATTGCTTAGAGCAAACCTTCGCGCTGGAGCTTCTTCCGAGCCAGCTTGCGCTGACGACGGATAGCTTCTGCTTTTTCACGCGCCTTACGGACGGATGGTTTTTCGAAATGTTGCTTAAGCTTCATTTCACGAAAAACGCCTTCACGCTGAAGTTTCTTTTTCAGAGCACGCAACGCCTGATCGACGTTGTTATCACGAACACTAACCTGCATGTGGTTTTCACCACCTCTCTAAGTTGGATTTGCAAAAATTGCAGGAAATGGGCACATAGCAATGACGGAACCGTTTGTCTAGTACCTACCACCGCGAGGAGAATGCCGATGACGCATACAGCCATTGATCCAACCAAAGCCGCGCTGCTGGACGCGATCCTGCCGCATGTGGCCTTTGACGGCTGGTCGCCTGTTGCTTTGTCGCTGGCGGCAAAGGAAATCGGGCTGGATGACCCTTTGACGATCTGCCCGCGCGGGGCTGTGGACCTCGCGATTGCGTTTCATCAACAAGGTGATGCTGCAATGGTCGCCGCGCTTGCGCAAACGGATATGTCAGACATGCGTTTTCGCGACAAAGTGGCCGCCGCGATTCGCTTGCGCATTGCAGCTGTTGACGACAAAGAAGCCGTGCGTCGTGGCACGACCCTGTTTGCGATGCCGCATATGGCGGCAGACGGCACAAAACTGATCTGGGGCACCGTCGATGCGATTTGGACGGCCTTGGGGGATACATCACAAGATGCGAATTGGTACAGCAAACGCATGACGTTATCCGCCGTATATGCCGCTGTTGTGCTGTATTGGCTGGGTGATGATAGCCCCGATGGTGAAGCCACAGATGCGTTTATTGACCGCCGTATCGAAGGCGTGATGCAATTCGAAAAGGTCAAAGCGCGGGTGAAAGCAAATCCGTTATTCAAGCCGCTCACTGGGCCGCTTGACCGTATTATGGCCGGGATAAAGGCGCCAACACACCCCCCTCGCGATGATTTACCCGGCGTCTGGAAGGATCCGCAATGATGAAAGCCGTCGAAATCGCAAGCCCCGGCGGGCCTGAGGTGCTGACCCTGACGGACCGCCCGGTGCCCACGCCAGCCTATGATCAGGTGGTGATTAAGGTCGCTTATGCCGGGATCAACCGGCCCGATGCGTTGCAGCGCGCGGGCCTATATAATCCGCCCAGGAATGCCAGTGATCTTCCGGGTCTTGAGGCGTCAGGCACCATTGCGGCGATTGGCGCAGGAGTGACATCTGTGGCGGTAGGTGATGCTGTTTGTGCTCTCTTGCCCGGCGGTGGCTATGCCGAATACGTGGCCACACCTGCGGCGCATTGCTTGCCCGTCCCAAAGGGGCTGAGCATGGCGCAGGCGGCCTGTCTGCCGGAAACATTCTTTACGGTTTGGTCGAATGTCTTCATGCGCGGTGGATTGCAGGCGGGCGAGCGGTTTTTGGTCCATGGCGGTGGCTCTGGGATTGGCACAACGGCGATCCAACTGGCCAAAATCTTTGGTGCGCGCGTGTTTACCACGGCGGGTAACGACGAAAAATGCGCGGCTTGCGTGGGTTTGGGGGCCGAAGCCGCGTTTAACTATCACGACATCGATTTTGTTGAAAAAATGCAAGCGCTTGGTGGGGCCGATCTGATCCTTGATATGGTAGGCGGCCCGTATATTCAGCGCAATATCAAATCATTGGCGGATGACGGGCGATTGGTGCAAATCGCATTTCTGCAAGGGCCGAAGGTCGATATTAACCTGATGCAGGTTATGATGCGGCGGTTGACACTGACCGGATCAACGCTGCGCCCGCAATCTGACCTAGCCAAGGCGCGGATCGCGGAGCAATTGCGCGCGAACGTCTGGCCGCGGATCGCAGCGGGCGATATTGCCCCAGTGATGGATCA
Source organism: Loktanella sp. D2R18 (assembly GCF_003318235.1). Taxonomy (GTDB): domain Bacteria; phylum Pseudomonadota; class Alphaproteobacteria; order Rhodobacterales; family Rhodobacteraceae; genus Yoonia. The sequence continues at coordinate 127,108 of NZ_QOCG01000002.1, forward strand.
AGAATTCACGCTGGCGGATGCATCAGCCTCCCATGCGCGGATGGAAAGCAACGCGCATATCGGAAAGATAGTATTGCGCGTAAATGATTAGTGTAGGTCCGGAGCTCGGTTTTTACGACGTTCCGAGATCGCAATAATCAAAACAATTGGGACGACAAGTAAGCTCGCCCAACCTGAAAATACGCCTGCCGCAACGATAATAAGTACAATGAGAATTGGGTTTTCTCTTTATTGTATGCTTCGTAGGCGGATTTATTTTTGTCGCGGTGGAAAGGCTTTATAAACCGGCAGGTGCCAGCCGAATCCAATACTGCCTGCCCGCAGCGCAAATGCACAACCCGCGCAAGCCAGCAAGGCAAGCGGTTGGGGGAGCCCGCAGTAGAGCGCCGAGGTCGCAGCAATTCCTCCGAATAACGCGCAGGTCACGTAGAGTTCGCCTTGTTTCAGGACCAGCGGGACTTCGTTGCAGACTACATCACGCATCAACCCGCCAAAACAGCCGGTAATAATTCCCATGATCACCACAATGCTGGGTGGTTGCCCCATCGCAATCGCCACCGCGACACCCGCCGGGACTGCAACCGCCAGCGCGCATGCATCCAGCCAAACAATCGCGCGGTAGCGGCTTTCAAAAAGATGCGCCGTGAAAAATACCAATACGGCGGCGGCTGAGGCCACGCCAATATAAGTGGGATGCGCGACCCAAAACACCACGTCGCGGTTTAAGATGATATCGCGCAATGTACCGCCACCCACCGCCGTGAGGCTGGCAATGAACACGAAACCGATCAAATCAAGCTGCGCACGGCTGGCGACCAATGCCCCTGTGAGCGCAAAGACAAACACCGAAGCGTAATCAAGGAACGCGAGCACGGTCATTTTTTAAAGGGCGCCATGCCCGCGCGGGCCAGTTCATCTGCCCGTTCGTTTTCCGGGTGGCCAGCGTGGCCTTTGACCCATTCCCATGTCACGTCATGGCGCGCACGCGCTGCGTCAAGCCGTTGCCACAGATCGATATTTTTGATTTCGCCGCCTTTTTTCTTCCAGCCTTTGGATTTCCAGCCGTAAATCCATTTCGTGATCCCGTCTTTGACATATGAACTGTCGGTGACCAGCGTTAGCTTGGACGCGGTCGAAAGGGTTTCAAGCGCATTGATTGCGGCGAGCAGTTCCATCCGGTTATTGGTGGTGTGGGCTTCGCCGCCCTTAAGGTCACGTTCCTTGACGACGGTATCGCCGTCGCGTGCGATCAGAACCGCGCCCCAACCACCCGGACCCGGATTTCCAGAGCAAGCCCCGTCAGTGTAAACATATAAATCAGGCATTAAATCTTCCGTGCGCGCATGATGACAAAGGGGTCGTTTGTGCCAGCCATGCCGACCTCTTGGCCCTGTTTGGTGGCAATCACATCAAAGCCCGCGTCGGTCAACAGTGCGTGTAACCCGTCAACGGTGACATAGGTATAAAGCCGATCAATCTGATCGCGTTTTTCGCCTGCACCGACCTTCATACCGATGTGGAAAATGCCGCCATCACGCAGGGCGACAGCGATAGCGCGGATGTGGCGGGGCAGGTCGGTTTCAGGGGTATGGAGCAGCGAAAAGTTTGCCCAGACCCCGTCATAGGTCGCGATCATGTCGATATCATCAAACGCCATCAGGCGTGCGCCGATGTGATGTGTTTGGTTGGCACAATCAACCATGCCCTGTGCGGCATCAACGGGGTCAGGGACCAACCCAGCGTCACGCATATGCGCTGAGGCCGTTGCGGGTCCGCAGCCGAGGTCAAGAATATGCGCGCCCTTGGGCATTGTGTCGATAAATGCCTGCAAATCAGCATCGGGCCGAGCTGTGTTGGTCATTTTGGCGTAATCGGCAGCTTTGGCGTTGTAGGTTGCGATTGTGTCTTTGTCGGGCATCATCTGTCCCCATTTGGTGTGGTAATTATGGGTATTCGCATGCGAGCCGAAGGCCGAGTGCGGCGAAAAGTGCCGCGAATGATCGGTTCAACCATCGCATGGTCACCGCGCTTTGCAGGACTTTGTCACGTGCGAGTGCTGCAAAAACACCATAAAATACGAAGGTCACAAAGGTGATCGCCATGAATACACCACCCAGCATGATCATCTCTGTCGTGACGGTTTCTGCATTCCCCGAAAGAAATGGGGGCATCAGTGCAAGAAAAAAGATCGAAAGCTTGGGGTTTAGGATATTAATCAGCGCCCCCCTGCGGATGATCGCCGTGCTGGACTGTTTCGGGCCATCAGCGCGCATTGCGAGCAAGCCATCCGATTTGAGCGCCTGCCACGCCAAGTACATCAAATACCCGACACCTGCGAGTTTCACGATTTGATACAGCACTGCGCTTGTATGCAGGATCGCAGCCAACCCAAGCGTGGCGGCGAGTAGGTGCGGAATGACCCCAGCCGTACAGCCAGAGGCCGCAGCAATCGCTGCTTTGCGCCCCTGCCCAAGCCCGAGTGCGAGCGTGTAGATCACCCCCGTGCCGGGAATAATGCAAACGATCAGCGCAGTCAGCAGAAAGGAGGCACTGATCATTATGCCGTTTCTCGCAGCACGCGCGGGACTTTGAATTCGACGTTTTCTTGCGCTGTTTCAACCAGTTCAACGGTGACGTCATAGCGGGTGCGGAAGGCATCAATGACCTCATTGATGAGCACTTCGGGGGCGGACGCGCCTGCGGTGATCCCCATAGATGTAATGCCGTCCAGTGCGCGCCAGTCGATGTCGGTCGCGCGTTGGACTAGCTGGGCATAGGGGCAACCAGCGCGCGCGCCCACCTCAACCAGTCGTTTGGAGTTTGACGAATTGGGTGCGCCGACGACCAAGATTGCGTCGCATTTTGGTGCGATTTCTTTGACCGCTTCTTGGCGGTTTGTGGTGGCGTAGCAGATGTCTTCTTTGTGGGGCCCGACGATTTTCGGGAACCGCGTGTTTAGGGCCGCGACGATATCAATCGTGTCGTCCACAGACAGGGTGGTTTGGGTCACAAAGGCAAGGTGGTCCGGGTCGCGCACCTGCACGATCGCGACGTCATCAACTGTTTCGACCAAGAGCACTTCACCATCTGGTAGTTGCCCCATTGTCCCAACGGTTTCTGGGTGGCCTTCATGGCCGATCATGATCATTTGCAGCCCGTTGTCTGCGTGGCGCTGGGCCTCGATATGGACTTTGGACACCAACGGGCAGGTGGCGTCGACATAGATCATTTCGCGTTTTGCGGCGGCGGCAGGCACGGCCTTGGGAACGCCATGCGCCGAAAAAATCACAGGGCGGTCATCGGGGCATTCGTCAAGCTCTTCGACGAACACGGCGCCCAGTTCACGCAGCCCATCGACCACAAATTTGTTATGCACGATTTCGTGGCGCACATAGACTGGCGCGCCCCATTTCGCGATCGCCATTTCGACAATTTTAATCGCACGATCAACGCCTGCGCAAAATCCGCGCGGTGCGGCAAGATATAATGTCAAAGGAGATTTGGTCATCTGTATCCTCGGGTGATTGCCCTAGAGGTAAGACCTTGACGCCGCCGCGTCCAGTAGAGGACGCCAGACAGTTGCCCGTCTGGCGGAAGATTTATTCGCTGTCGTCTGCGACTTCGCCAACGAATTCAGGACGAGGTTCACGTGTTGGGCGTCCCACCACATCACGCAATTCGTCTAATTCAATGAAGTTGTCGGCCTGACGGCGCAGTTCATCAGCAATCATCGGCGGCTGACTGCGGATTGTAGAGACCACAGAAACGCGCACGCCTTGACGCTGCAGGCTTTCAATCAATGGGCGGAAATCGCCATCGCCTGAAAAAATCACAACGTGATCGACGTGCGGTGCAAGCTCCATCGCATTCACGGCCAATTCGATGTCCATGTTTCCCTTGACCTTACGACGGCCCATACTATCGGTGTATTCCTTGGCCGGTTTGGTCACCATGGTGAAGCCGTTGTAGTTAAGCCAATCAACCAAAGGGCGAATTGGAGAATACTCGTCATTCTCAAGCAAGGCAGTGTAATAGAACGCACGCAACATCTTGCCGCGGCGCATAAATTCCTGCCTAAGGAGTTTATAATCGATGTCAAAGCCCAGCGACTTTGCAGCTGCATAGAGATTTGATCCATCGATGAAGAGTGCGAGACGCTCGTCCCGATAAAACATGAAATATCCTTTCAAAAATATACACGTTGCCAGCAAACAGTGAGTGGTGTGTGTTGTGCTGAAGTCCCAATATAGTAATCTCTTAAGTATAACTGGCAAGTGGCGAAAATGATAGAAGAATTGGAAATTGCGCTTATCGCCTTCGGGAGTAACGAAAATTCAGTTTTTGGTGACCCTGCGGAAACTGTACTAAAAGCCATGAAAATAGTGGCGGGTATTTCAATTTCGAATCCCGTTTTTAGCGATTTTTATTGCACCCCGGCATTCCCAAAGGGGGCTGGTCCCGATTTCGTGAACGCGGCATTGGCCATCACCACAACCGACACGCCCAACGCGATTCTGGCCAAGTTACACGAGGTCGAGGCGATGGCCGGACGCACGCGCAAGGTGCGTTGGGGGCAGCGGACGCTTGATTTGGATTTGATCGCGGTTGGAGAACGGATCCTGCCTGACCAGAAAACCTACACCCACTGGCGCGAATTACCTTCTGAGGAGCAGCAAAGTGCTGCACCCGATCAATTGATTCTTCCGCATCCGCGCATGCAGGATCGGTCTTTTGTTTTAGTTCCGTTGAGCGATGTGGCCCCGCATTGGCTGCACCCTGTGCTACAAATGACGGTGACAAAAATGCGTGATGCCTTACCCGCCAAGGACTTAGCAGAAGTTACGTGGCGCGGTGCGGCATAATAATTATCTGCAGGTTCCGGCCTGCACCCCTTGTCAATCGTTTTGTTTCGCAATAAACAGCGCTCTTGCTATGTTCCCTTGTCCGACTGGAGTACGCCAATGGCCCGCGTCACCGTAGAAGATTGCGTCGATAAAGTACCGAACCGTTTTGATCTTGTGATGCTAGCGGCCCACCGTGCCCGCGAAATCGCCGCTGGTGCGCCGATTACCGTCGCCCGTGACAACGATAAGAACCCAGTCGTTTCTCTGCGCGAAATCGCCGAGGAAACACAGCAAGCCGATGATCTGCGCGAGCGGATGATCGAAGCGAACCAGACACAAATCGAAGTTGATGAGCCTGAAGAAGACAGCATGTCCTTGCTGATGGGCGCAGAGGCCGACAAACCCGTCGAAGACGATATGTCAGAAGAAAAATTGCTGCGCGCGCTGATGGAAGCGCAAGGCCAGCGCTAAAAGGCCTTTGCCGGCCTACAAAGATAGGTGCTGGACCAGATGACGACCGCTAACGAACTGATCGATCTGGTCCGCGCATATAACCCTAATTCAAACTCGGAACTTCTGCGCGATGCCTATGCATTTGGCGCAGAAATGCATGAAGGTCAGTTTCGCCATTCCGGTGAGCCTTATTTTACCCACCCTGTTGCCGTTGCCTGTATTTTGGCCGAACAGCAGATGGATGATGCCACGCTGATCACCGCGTTGTTGCACGACACAATCGAGGACACAAAAGCGTCCTTTGCTGATGTTGAAACCCGGTTCGGTCGCGAAATTGCTGATTTGGTTGATGGCGTCACGAAGCTGACCAATCTGCAACTGTCGTCAACCCAGACCAAACAGGCTGAAAATTTTCGCAAGCTTTTCATGGCAACCTCCCGTGATTTGCGGGTGACTTTGGTTAAGCTCGCTGACCGTTTGCACAATATGCGCACCATCCGGTCAATGCGTGATGAAAAGCAGGCCCAAAAGGCCCGCGAAACCATGGATATCTATGCGCCGCTTGCGGGGCGCATGGGGATGCAATGGATGCGCGAAGAGCTTGAGGATCTGTCGTTTCGTGTCTTGAACCCGGATGCGCGGAGTTCAATCATTCGCCGTTTTATCACCCTGCAACGCGAAGCGGGCGATGTGGTGCAAAAGATTACCGCCGACATGCGGGTTGAGCTCGAAAAAGTGAGCATCGTCGCCGAAGTATCCGGCCGCGCCAAAAAACCCTATTCGGTTTGGCGCAAGATGCAGGAAAAAGATAAAAGCTTTAGCCGTCTCGCAGATATCTACGGGTTCCGCATTATCGTCGCGACTGAAGCCGACTGTTACCGCGTTTTAGGTGCGATCCATCAGCGCTGGCGCGCGGTGCCGGGCCGGTTCAAAGACTATATCAGCCAACCGAAAACCAACGGCTATCGATCAATCCACACAACCGTGTCGGGCCGAGATGGCAAACAGGTTGAGGTCCAGATCCGGACCCGCGAAATGCACGAGGTAGCCGAAACCGGCGTTGCCGCGCATTGGTCTTATAAGAACGGTGAACGCGTCGAAAACCGCTTTGCCGTTGATCCGGTGCGCTGGATTGCATCACTGACCGAACGGCTTGATGAAGATCAGGACCACGACGAATTTCTCGAAGCCGTGAAGCTTGAAATGTACACCGATCAGGTGTTTTGCTTCACCCCCAAGGGCGATGTGATCAAATTGCCGCGCGGTGCGACGCCGATTGATTTTGCTTATGCCATCCATACGCGCATTGGGTCGGCCTGTGTCGGTGCAAAGGTGGATGGCATCCGCGTGCCGTTGTGGACCAGGTTAAAAAACGGTCAATCCGTCGAAGTTATCACCGCTGAAGGTCAGACCCCCCAAGCCACATGGATAGAAATTGCTGTTACAGGCCGGGCAAAAACCGCGATCCGCCGTAGCCTGCGCGAAGAAGACCGGGGGCGTTTCGTGCGTCTGGGGCGTGAACTGGCGCGCGTGGCTTTCGAAAATGTTGGTAAAAAGGCGACTGACAAGGCGCTGGTAACAGCGGCCAAGGCGATGGCGATTTCCGATGCCGATGAATTGCTGGCGCAACTGGGCAGTGCAGAAATCACTGGCCGTGATGTCGTGCGCGCGATCTATCCTGAACTCGAAGCGCGTGACGGTGAAGAAGTCGATAAGAATCGCGCCGTTGTTGGGCTTGCCGTAGGACAAGAACAACAGCGCGGGGCCTGCTGCCAGCCCGTGCCGGGTGAGCGTATTCTAGGGATCGCGTTTCGCGGACAGGGCGTTGTCGTTCATGCGATCGATTGCGAAGCCTTGGCCGATTACGAACACCAACCCGAACGCTGGGTTGATCTACATTGGCACGAAGGCACCCACGCCGCCGTCAACACCGTGACCTTTGACGTAACGATCACCAACGATTCCGGCGTGCTGGGACGAATTTGCACATTGATCGGCGAACAGAATGCAAATATTTCTGACCTCAGGTTCATCGACCGGAAACCAGACTACTTTAGGTTACTGATCGATGTCGATCTACGCGACACAGAGCATCTGCACCGGGTCATGACCGCCCTAGAGGCGGAGAGCAATGTATCGTCGATCGTGCGGCACCGTGACCCGGCGCTATCAAATATGCGGCGCAGCTAACGCGCGAGTTAAGGAACAACGTTTTGGTGTTTAAGCGCAGGGATAGGCGACCGATCTGGCAGATCGTGCTCGATTTTATCTATCCACGCGGCGGTTGGGCGCGGGCGTTCGAATATGTCAAACACCGTGTGCGCCGTCTGCCTGATACGCCTGAAAAAATTTCACGTGGTATTGCCGTTGGTGTGTTCGCGTCGTTTACCCCATTTTATGGGCTGCATTTTGTGATTGCGGCGCTTCTTGCGCAGGTGATGCGCGGGAATATACTGGCGGCGTTGTTGGGCACATTCTTTGGCAACCCGTTGACTTATATCCCCATCGGGGTCGCGGCCTTGTCGATGGGGCATTTGCTGCTTGGCCGGCCCTTTAATGCGGCGATCTTTGGGTTTGGTGACCGCGCGGCGGAATTTTGTGGGCTCGGCTGTCGTTTTGGCAACGCATTTTCCGACATAACCCATAATTTTATCGCGATGTTCACACCTGCGCGCGCCGACTGGCATGGGTTGGCCCAATTCTATCACGAGCTGTTTCTACCCTATATGGTCGGCGGAATCATTCCGGGTATTCTTTGCGGTGCGGGTGCCTATTACATCTGCGTGCCGTTGATTTCTGTCTATCAAAAACGCCGCCGAAAGGTGCTGCGCGACAAGCTTAGCCAGCTAAATAAAAAACCTGAGATCACGGGTGACGACAGCCCCAGATAATCCTAGTGTTCCAGAAAAGGGGATCGTGATGGCAGCTGAAAAATTACGTCTTGGGGTGAACATTGATCATGTGGCGACCGTGCGCAATGCGCGCGGCGGCGATCTGCCGGACCCGGTGCGTGCGGCATTGATGGCGCAAGAGGCTGGCGCAGACGGGATTACCGCCCACCTGCGCGAAGATCGCCGTCATATTATCGATAGCGATATTGATCGTTTGGTTGAACAACTGTCGGTGCCGTTGAACTTTGAGATGGCCGCGACAGAGGAAATGCAAGCCATTGCCCTACGCCATAAACCACATGCGGTCTGCCTTGTGCCCGAAAAACGCGAAGAGAAGACCACAGAGGGTGGTTTAGAGGTCGCGCAGCAAGACAATAAACTCGCACATTATATCAAACCTTTTGTCGATGCTGGGTCGCGCGTGTCACTATTTATTGCTGCCGACAAAGTCCAAGTCGAAGCCGCCGCGCGGATCGGTGCACCGGTGATCGAACTCCATGCGGGCGCCTATGCCGATGCATGGGCCGAAGAACGCTGGGATGTGCGTGATAGCGAATTGGCCAAAATTACGGACATGACCGCCTATGCGCATGAACTGGGGCTTGAGGTGCATGTCGGTCACGGGTTGACCTATGACAGCGTCGGCCCGATTGCCGTGCTGCCACAGGTGCGTGAATTGAACATCGGGCATTTCATCATCGGCGAGGCAATTTTTCGCGGGCTTGGCCCCGCGATTGTTGAAATGCGCCGTCTGATGGATGCCGTACGGCAAGGAGACTAAGGTGAATTATATACGTTACACGGGCATCGTATTTGCTTTGACCGTTGGTCTTCCCATTGCGCTTGGCTTACTGATGCAGGTGACCGGGGTAAACCTGTCCAGCTCGGCCACATCGATCATACCAGCAATGAGTGCTGCGGGAAATGAGGGCCAAAAGTTTGCGAAGAATCGTTTGCGTATGCCAACGCGAGCAGAAACAGCGCCGTTTGTTGTGTTGGCAACGCTAATCGCCGGGGGCTTTCAGGTGTTGTTCACGGCAATCGTCATTACAAATGTTTCTGGCTATGAACAATTGCTGCAAAAATCGTCATCCGCTGGTTTGGTTGTCGGGATGCTGGTATTTGTCGTTATTGTGATTGCGATTTGCAATCTGGTATTTCTGCGGATGGGTTGTAAAAATCAGCTCAAAGCGCTTGAGAAGATCGGCAAACCCAAATGAAAGTCGCAATGTAATGATCCTTGGCATTGGCACGGACCTTGCGAATATTGAGCGCATCAAAGGCACGCTTGATCGGTTTGGCGACAGGTTTCGCAACCGCGTCTTTACCGATATTGAACAGGCCAAGGCAGAGCGTCGCAAAGATGTCGCAGGAACCTATGCCAAACGCTGGGCTGCGAAAGAGGCTTGTTCAAAGGCGCTGGGCACTGGGCTTGCCATGGGGATTTCGTGGAAAGATATGGCGGTGACCAATATGCGCAGTGGGCAACCCACAATGCAAGTCACCGGATGGGCCAAAGAGCGGCTGGACGCCATGACCCCACCGGGACACGAAGCCGTTATTCACGTGACTTTGACCGATGATCACCCTTGGGCACAGGCCTTTGTCGTGATCGAGGCTCGCCCTGCGCCTTGACAGGACGGGCGCGCCGCCGCATGTAGCCTCAAACACCTAAAAGGAATTGGTAATGGCCGAACAAGCCGAAAAAACTGGGCCCGTCGCAGCTGTCATTGAAACGGTCAAAACCGTCTTCTGGGCGCTGGTCATTGCTGGGCTGTTTCGTACCATCTTGTTTCAGCCGTTCTGGATCCCGTCAGGGTCGATGAAAGACACGATGCTGGTCGGCGATTTCTTGTTCGTGAACAAGATGGCTTACGGCTATTCCTATGCATCTTGCCCGTCTATCCCGTTCTTGAATCTTGGAGCGGACAAGTTTTGTGGTTTCGCCGAAGATTACGATGACCGTCTATTTGGGTCCGACCCAGAGCGCGGAGACATCGTGGTTTTTCGCCACCCTGTAACGGGTCAAGATTTTGTCAAACGCCTTATCGGCCTGCCCGGCGACCGTATTCAGATGAAAGATGGCCTGCTCTATATCAATGACGTTGCTGTCATTGTGGAAGACGCGGAACCGTTTGTTGAAATTTCTGAACCGCAAGGCCCGCAAGGACGCATGCCGTCATGTAGCAATGGTGCTGTCGGAGATGGCGCTGAGTGCATAAAAGAACGCCAAATTGAGACGCTTCCTAACGGCGTCAGCCATAGCATCTTGAACACGGGCAACCGTCAGCAAGACAATACACAAGTTTTTGTCGTGCCGCAGAATGAATTCTTCTTCATGGGCGATAACCGCGATAATTCTACAGACAGCCGTTTCCCGCAGTCCACTGGTGGCGTTGGTTTTGTCGAACGCAAAGACCTGATCGGGCGCGCGGATCGCGTGATCTTTTCATCGGCGGGGCGGTCGATGCTCTATTTCTGGACATGGCGTCCTGATCGCTTCTTTAAGGCCTACGATTGAAAATCTCAGCTGAACTCACCGCGTTTTCAAAAAGGCTTGGCTATCAGTTCGCCAAACCGGAATTTCTGCTGCGTGCGGTCACCCATTCGTCGATGGTCAGCCCGCATCGCGACGATAACCAACGACTAGAGTTTCTGGGCGACCGTGTGTTGGGGCTCGTGATCGCGGACGCGCTACTGGAGGCCGATCAGGCTGCACCCGAGGGCTTGCTAGCGCCGCGTTACAATGCACTGGTGCGCCGCGAAACCTGTGCCGAAGTTGCCCGCCAGATTGATCTTGGCGCGGTGCTAAAGCTTGGTCGGTCTGAGATGAAATCGGGCGGACGCCGCAAAGAAGCTTTGTTGGCTGATGCAATGGAAGCTGTCATCGCTGCGATCTACCAAGACGGTGGATTTGACGTGGCGCGCGCCGCCGTGCTGCGTCTTTGGGGCGCGCGCGTGCAAAACGTTGCCGTCGATGCCCGTGATGCCAAGACGGCTTTGCAAGAATGGGCGCAGGCCCGCGGCGAAGTCCCCCCGCAATATGTCGAGGTCGCGCGCACTGGACCTGACCATGCCCCCGTGTTTACTATTGAGGTGCGTCTTGCCTCTGGCCCGTCCGAGCAAGCGACCGCAGGCGCCAAGCGCAACGCCGAACAGGCCGCAGCGGCAGCCCTTTTGAAGAAAGTGAAGTCATGACTGATGCCCCAACCAAGGCGGGATTTGTCGCGCTTATCGGCGAACCGAATGCCGGGAAATCCACGCTACTAAACCTGATGGTCGGCGCGAAAGTGTCGATTGTGACCCATAAGGTGCAGACCACCCGCGCCCGCATTCGTGGCGTTGCGATGGAAGGCAACGCGCAGTTGATTTTTGTTGATACACCGGGTCTGTTTAAACCACGTCGCCGTCTTGACCGCGCGATGGTAGCGGCCGCCTGGGGCGGGGCTGCGGATGCGGATGTCGTGGTCTTATTGATCGAGGCGCATCGGGGTATGACCGATGGGGTGAAAACAATCCTCGAAGCACTGGCTGAACGTAGTGGCAAGGCTAAGGTCGCGCTGGCGATCAATAAGATCGACAAGGTGAAGTCCGAAGTACTGTTGGCGCTGACCAAAGAAATGAATGATGCCTACCCGTTTGCGGACACATTTATGATTTCGGCTGAACGCGGCCACGGCTGTGACGCGCTCCGCAAATGGTTGGTCGAACAAGTGCCGGAGGGACCGTTTCTTTATCCCGAAGATCAGATCGCGGACCTGCCAATGCGCATGATCGCCGCCGAGATGACCCGCGAAAAACTGACCCTGCGCTTGCACCAAGAATTGCCCTATGAGCTGACGGTCGAAACCGAAAATTGGGAAGAACGCCCCGATGGCTCTGCCCGCATTGATCAGCTGATCTATGTCGCGCGTGACGGGCATAAGGGGATCGTGCTGGGCAAAGGTGGCGAGACCGTGAAATCGGTTAGCCAGGCGTCCCGGCTTGAGCTCGAAGAATTTCTTGGTCGCCGTGTGCATCTGTTCATGAAGGTGAAAGTGCGCCCCAATTGGCTTGAAGAATCTGAGCGTTATTCCGAAATGGGTTTAGATTTCAAAGACGGCAATGCGTAGCCTATGCGGCTGACAGCGGATATTTGGGTTTCGGCCTATTTGACGCGGTTGCGGCTACAGGAGATCCCTGCTTTTGTTGTGGCGCGCGGTGATGCCACCGCTGGCGCTGTTTTGGTGAAAATGAATACGCTGGATGGCAAGGCGTGTTGCTACCAACGTAGCTTTGATCTGATGACGGGCGACCGCAAATGGGTTGTTTTGGTCGAAGGTGATGAGCCGCTTGTTGATGCATCAGTTCAAAAACAACGCGGGTTTGATACCGACCTATGGGTGATCGAGGTCGAGGACCGTCAGGGCCGTCACCTGCTTGATGAACCTGGGCTTACATAACTTTTATGCCTCCGGCGGGAGTACTTTTGGCAAGATGATAGGCAAGAGGCTCATTGGTAACAGATTGTTAAGCAACTTCTACCAAAGTGATGTCGCGGTACAGGCTGGAGAGCCGATGGCCGTGCGAGGTGATGTGGCGTAAGCCAGTTCACTGGGGTAAGGTGGTATCAATATCATCTTGCCCCAAATACTCCCGCCGGAGGCGGCTGAGGCTTGCAATTTGCGATCCCGCCCGCTGATATGGCACAATGATCTGGACATACCCCAATGATTGAATGGCGCGATGAGGCGGTCTTGCTGGCGACGCGCTCGTTTGCTGAGACCTCGGTCATCATCGACGTGTTTAGCCCGACACAGGGGCGGCATGCTGGGGTGGTACGTGGCGGGACCAGCCGAAAGATTGCGCCAATACTTCAGCCTGGCGCCCAGCTGGCGGTCGCGTGGAAAGCACGGCTTGAAAGCCATATTGGTGCCTTTACGGTTGAACCGATCCGTAGCCGCGCGGCAGTTGCGATGGGCGGGCGTATGGCGCTTGCAGGGTTAAGTGCGACCTGTGCAATTCTATCGCTTGTCTTGCCTGAGCGCGCACCGCACCCTGCGCTTTATACACGTACGATTGGGCTCTTGGACCTATTGGGGCAGGCGGACATATGGCCCTTGGCCTATCTGCGGTGGGAGCAGGCCCTGTTAGAGGAAATGGGGTTTGGCATGGATCTATCTGCCTGTGCCGTGCGCGGCACCAATGAAGAATTGATCTATGTCTCGCCCAAAACCGGGCGCGCGGTGAGCCGGCAAGCCGCAGGCGAATGGGCTGATCGATTACTGCCTTTGCCCCCCGTCTTGGCCGGGCAGGGTGAGGCTAGTAACGCCGATATTGTAACGGCGTTGCGGACCACAGGTCATTTTCTAGAGCACCGTCTGATCGCGTCGCTTGGCAGTCGGCCGATCCCATCTGCGCGCGCGCGGTTGATCGATGCGATTGCGCGCGATTAGTCCAGCACGCGCCGTGCAATCACCTGCGCTTGAATTTCGGCGGCCCCTTCAAAGATGTTCAGAATACGCGCGTCGCAAAGCACACGGCTAATCTGATATTCGAGCGCAAACCCGTTGCCCCCGTGAATTTGCAAGGCATTGTCGGCGCAGGCCCAGGCGATACGCGCGCCCAGTAGTTTGGCCATGCCGGCTTCGAGATCGCAGCGGCGGTAGTTGTCCTTTTCGGCGGCGCTGAAATAGGTGAGCTGCCGCGCAACCATGAGTTCAACGGCCATCATCGCCAATTTGCCTGAGACACGCGGGAAATCGATCAGGGATTTACCGAATTGTTTGCGGTCTTGGGCGTATTGCATGCCCAAATCCAGTGCGGATTGCGCAACCCCAATTGCCCGCGCGGCGGTTTGGATGCGCGCGCTTTCAAAGGTCTGCATCAGTTGCTTAAATCCTTTGCCGGGCTCTTGGCCGAGCAGGTTTTCCCCCTTGACTTGGAACCCATCAAAGCCAAGCTCGTATTCTTTCATGCCGCGATAGCCGAGCACTTCGATCTCGCCGCCAGTCATGCCGGGGGTTGGAAAGGGCTCTTCGACGGTGCCAGGTGTCTTTTCAGCCAAGAACATCGACAGCCCCCGGTAATCGGTGGTGTCAGGGTCGGTGCGTGCGAGCAGGGTCATGACATGCGTGCGGGCCGCATGGGTGATCCATGTTTTGTTGCCGGTGATTTCCCAGTCGTCGCCGGATTTGACCGCACGCGTGCGCAGACTGCCGAGATCAGAGCCCGTGTTCGGTTCGGTAAACACCGCTGTTGGCAGGATTTCAGCGCTTGCGATGCCGGGCAACCATTGCTGTTTTTGTTCATCTGTGCCGCCGCAAAGGATCAATTCGGCGGCGATTTCTGAGCGTGTACCAAGGCTGCCGACCCCGATATATCCGCGCGACAGTTCTTCGGACACCACGCACATTGATGCTTTGGACAGCCCAAACCCACCGTATTCTTCGGGGATTGTCAGGCCGAAGACGCCCAGTTCGGCCATCTCGTCGATCACCTCTATAGGAATTAATTCGTCTTTGAGGTGCCATTCATGTGCATGTGGCGTAATTTTTTCGACACTAAACCGGCGGAATTGTTCCCGGATCATCTCCAATTCGTCATCAAGTCCGGTTACCCCGACAGTGACATTGGCAGATTGTTCTTGCATGAGCGCGACAAGCCGCGTGCGCGCGGTTTGGGTGTTGCCTGCTTGGGTCAGGGTCATCACTGCAGGCTGCATGAGCGCGCGCATATCATCTTGAGAAAGCCCGATATCTTGCAGGCGCAGAATTTCCCCTTGGCTCATCGGGATGCCACCGTAGACCTGCCACAGGTATTCGCCAAAGGCGATTTGATGGATCAATTGTTCGACGTCGCCAAATTTACCATCTGCCTGAAGACGTGTCGCCCAATTGTGCATCTGGTGAAGCGCCTGAGTATAGGTCGCGAGCCAAGCCAGCCCATGCGCTGCGGTCTGGTGCTGTTCGATCAACTGTGCGCTGACCCTATCGCCGTCCGTTACCGTGGCGCGGACCGCTGATTTGGCGCGTGCAAAGACGTCATCGACAGCTTCAAGCGCTGCTGCCGTAAGGCCGAGTAAATCCCCTAAGATCGGGGTGGTTGCGTTGAGTAGGTCCTGACCATCGTGCGGCATCTGTCGAATCCTCTTTTTTTGCACGTGCAGAGATAGTCATTTTGCAGGTGCAGCGCAATATTAATTCGAAATATGATCAAAATTTGACGTAAAGTGTCGCGGTGAAATTTTCTAATGCATGCGAGATCGCAAACGCGTATGCAGGGCGAATGATTGATCTTTTTGCCATTCTACCGCTTCCTCTTTTGCTTTTTGCCTGCACCATCACCTTGGTAGGTGGGTTCGTGAAGGGCGCCGTTGGTTTTGCGATGCCGTTAATCATGGTGTCTGGCATGGGGATATTGATTGACCCGCAAACAGTCGTGGCTGGGGTTATCATTCCGATTGTGGTGACCAACGCGATGCAGGTTGCACGCGCCGGGCTTGGCCCCGCGTGGGAAGGATTTAAAGAGCATTGGCGCTATGTGTCGATTGTTTGCGTGATGATCCTCGTGTCCGCGCAGTTCTTGCGCAGTATCCCTGCGGATACGATGTTTTTGGTGCTTGGCGTACCTGTGGTCGGGCTGTGTGTTATTCAGTTAGTCGGATGGCATCCGCTTATTCCACAACGTTATCGGCGTGTATTTGAATGGGGTGCGGGTGCTGTATCAGGTGCGCTTGGTGGGCTGGCCGGGACATGGGGCCCGCCGACAGTGCTGTATCTTTTGGCTTTGGATACGCCGCGCGCGCGCCAGATGGCGGTGCAGGGTGTGATTTATGGGCTTGGGTCAGTGATGCTCTTGCTCGGGCATCTGCGGTCTGGTGTGCTGAACGCGCAGACATGGCCGCTTTCGGCGCTATTGGTGGTTCCGGCGATCGTAGGGATGTGGCTTGGGTTCAAGCTTGGGGATCGGTTCGATCAAGAACGGTTTCGTCGTGTCACATTGTGGGTTTTGGTTTTGGCCGGGGCAAACCTGATCCGACGGGGACTGATGGGGTAGGGTTTCGCAAACTCCAGTTTTACAGATGAATATAGGCGAGCAGGCCTTCAACTGTGTCTGGAAATGCGCCTTTGGCTTCATGCTCCCCCAATATCAACGGCGCCCTAAGCAAGAACGCCTTCTTTTGGGATCGTAGAATACGTGCGTCCTGCTTGTTTTTGGCGACGAAGTTTAGCCATGTGAGGAGCGTGTCGGGGTCTGGTGCATGAGTTTGGTCAATAGATCCGATCACGTCGTTGCCGTCTAAATCTAGGTCTATCCGCTGGCCTAACCCGTTCAATGCAAACCCGATACCACCAGCCTCAACCATCCAAGGTTCCATTCCCGAACACATATTATCAAGGGTACGGTAAATCGAAATATCATCAGGCACTGCGTAGGTTGTGCTTTCGTTGAAAATGGTGACATCTGATAGCCAGTGCATGTTTAGGGTCTCTTGTGGTTTCAATCTCTGGCTGTTGCCCTTGCTCTACGATAGCATGTCCACATACCCACATACAGACGCCAGATCGGGTCGGTTTTCGGGCGCGACGACATCAAAACTCACGGTATAAAGTGGTTTATCATTGCGCATTGCGGTGATCGTCCAAGGGCCAGTTTGCAATTCATACGCATAGTCAAATTGGTAGAATGTAAACGACCCGCCGTCGCCGCCGATTCCGGTGGTGTAGCTTTG
The DNA here is from genome assembly GCF_003318235.1 of Loktanella sp. D2R18. Classification (GTDB taxonomy): domain Bacteria; phylum Pseudomonadota; class Alphaproteobacteria; order Rhodobacterales; family Rhodobacteraceae; genus Yoonia. The sequence continues at coordinate 144,009 of NZ_QOCG01000002.1, forward strand.
GGTCGTGGCGCCGTTGTCGCCCATAGGCGGGTGGGTGATCACGATAGTGACGTTATCAAGCCCCTCTGCCCGCAGCGCGCGTGATCGCACGCCAAACCCGACCCCAAAGGCTGCAGGTACCACTTGGCCGTTTGAGACAAAGTTGGGCGGTTCATCGACCACATGGGTGATCCCTGCAAGCGTATCAGGCGCGGGGCTTGTCGTGATTGTGTCGGGTGCGCAGAGGATGCCGATTTCGATCTCAGCGATTTCCGTGCTGACCATATCGGCTTGAGCCGCAGCAACTTTGGGCGCGATGATCAGACAAAAAATGGTCAGCCAATGTTTCATAAGCTGACCATAGCGTTGGTTCGCTGTGAACGTAAGGTGGATCTTGATCCACCCTACGCCCTAGCCGATTGCGGCTGATTTCACGTCATCGTCGATGAACGGTACATATTTTGCGAAGTTGTCGCTAAACATCTGCACCAACTTAGCAGCCTGCGCGTCATAGGCGGATTGGTCAGCCCAAGTGTTGCGTGGGACCAACAGCGCATTATCGACGCCAGCCACATCAAGCGGAACCTCAAAACCGAAGTTCGGGTCCTTGGTAAACGCGCCTTCCGACAAGGATCCGTCAAGCGCTGCTGCCAAAAGCGCACGTGTCGCTTTGATCGGCATGCGTGATCCGGTGCCGTAAGCGCCGCCGGTCCAGCCTGTGTTGACCAACCAACATGTCGCGCCGTGGCTGGCGATTTTGCTGCGTAGCAGGTTGCCATAGACTTCGGGGCGGCGTGGCATGAAGGGCGCGCCGAAACATGTGCTGAACGTGGGTTCTGGTTCGGTGACGCCTTGCTCTGTGCCGGCGACCTTTGATGTGAAGCCAGACAAGAAGTGGTACATTGCTTGCGCCGGTGTCAGTCGCGCGATTGGAGGCAAGACCCCAAAAGCATCGCAGGTCAGCATGATGATGTTTTTCGGGTGCCCGCCAAGCGCTGTTCCCGACGCATTCGAGATGTAGTTCAACGGGTAAGCGCAGCGCATGTTGGCGGTCAAGCTATCGTCTTCGAAGTCCAATTCCAGCGTTTCTGGATCAAACACCATGTTTTCGATGACCGTGTGCGGCATAGAACATGTGGCGTAGATCTCTGGCTCGGCTTTCGGGTCAAGGCCGATGGTCTTGGCGTAGCAGCCGCCTTCAAAGTTGAACGTGCCGCGATCGGACCAGCCATGCTCATCATCGCCGATCAGCACCCGTGATGGGTCGGCAGACAGTGTGGTTTTCCCAGTGCCTGACAGCCCAAAGAACACAGCCGTATCGACCGGGTTGCCCGGCGCATGGTTGGCTGAGCAGTGCATCGGCATGATGTCTTCTTCGGGCAGAATGTAGTTCAGCAAGGTGAACACGGATTTCTTATTCTCGCCTGCGTATTCTGTGCCCCCGATCAGAATCAGTTTGCGATCAAAGTTGAGCGCAATCACAGTTTCTGACCGGCACCCGTGCTTTTCAGGGTCTGCCTTAAAGGTCGGGCAGTTGATAATGGTGAATTCTGGTGCGAATGTTTCCAACTCATCTGCGCTTGGGCGGCGCAAAAGGTGCCGGATGAACAGCCCGTGCCACGTCAGTTCAGTGATAACCCGTACATCCAAACGGTGGGCCGGGTCGGCGCCGCCGAACAGGTCTTGAACCTCGTATTTGCCGCCTTGCATGTGCGTGAGCATATCCGCGTAGAGCACGTCAAATTTATCAGATGCCATCGGCGGGTTGTTTTCCCACCAGATTTTATCTTCGACAGACGGTGTGCGCACGACAAATTTGTCTTTCGGTGACCGACCTGTGTGCGTGCCGGTGGTCACGAGGAATGTGCCGCCTTTCCCGGTGACACCTTCGCCTGCGGTAACTGCGGCGTCATGCATTTCTTGTTCAGAGCGGTTATAATACACATAACCCAGCCCTGTGATGCCTTGATCTTCAAGTTTCATCGATGGGTTGACCGTACCTTGGTCCATGGGTTCGCTCCTTAAATGATTTGGCCGGGATGGCCTGCGATAAGTCTCCTTAACACCAAGGTTTCGCGGCTTCATAGCCCGACTTGCTTTAGTTAGCGCAATCATGTGCATGTTAGCGCAATCACTCGCGAAATTTAGTTTCGCGCTCATGAATTGTTAGCGTGCAAACCTGCAAAACTGCACCAATTGCGGCCAAAATGTGGCAACTCATCAATTGGGGATTGATTCGCCCTGTCAAAAGGATGAAAACGGAATGACGAAAGATAATCCATTGAGAACGGCCATTAAGGAATAAGATAGATGTCCAGAATTGCATTGGTCGATGATGATCGAAATATCCTGACCTCTGTGTCAATGACGCTTGAGGCTGAAGGGTTTGAGGTCGAGACACATAACGATGGTCAGTCGGCGCTTGACGCATTTAATCAGCGCATGCCAGACCTTGCTGTGCTGGATATTAAGATGCCACGTATGGACGGCATGGATCTGCTACAGCGCCTACGCCAAAAGACATCGATGCCAGTGATCTTTCTGACCTCAAAAGATGACGAAATCGACGAAGTTCTGGGTCTTCGTATGGGGGCAGACGATTACGTCAAAAAGCCGTTCTCGCAGCGTTTGCTGGTTGAACGTATTCGTGCGCTTTTGCGTCGTCAGGATGCGATTGCGGGCGAAGAGATCGAAGAGACCGAAGAAACCAAAGTAATGGCGCGCGGCGAATTGGTAATGGACCCCCTGCGCCATGCCGTGAAATGGAAAGGGCGCGACGTATCTCTGACAGTCACAGAGTTCCTATTGCTTCAGGCGTTGGCCCAGCGCCCCGGATTTGTCAAAAGCCGTGATCAGCTGATGGATGTGGCCTATGATGACCAAGTGTATGTAGATGACCGAACCATTGACAGCCACATCAAGCGGTTGCGCAAAAAGATGCGGAACACCGATGACGAATTCTCGGCAATCGAGACGCTCTATGGTATCGGGTATCGCTATAACGAAGAGTAGCGGATGACCGCCGCACCCAAGATCGACGTTCGCAATTTGCAGTCAGTGCGCGCGGCTGCGCGTGATCCTGATCTGGTGCTTGGCGATGATTGGGATCTCGCTGATGCTGATGGCGAAGTCACGCTGTCTCGCGGTGGATTACTCTCGCTACGCCGCTCGCCGATTGCCCGCAAAATCATCATGATCAATCTGATCGCGATGATTTTGCTGATTGCGGGCGTGCTGTACATGAGCCCATCGCGCGACCACCTTGCCTATCAACGTGCGCAAGGTCTGGTCAACGAGGCGCGGTTGATTTCCGATGTGTTCGAGGCGCAACTGCCAAATACAGCCCCGGTCAATTTTGTGACTGCTGATGGTATTGATCCGGCTGAAACGCTCGCAGGTCTAAACCTGCGCGGTGGGGTGCAGGTGTCAGTCTATTCGCTTGATGCAACCCTTGTCGCAACCGCAACGGGCCAATTGAATGCAACCGAGCTTGCAGAGCTTGAAAGTCATACAGGCGGTACATTTTTAACAGATTTCTTGTCAAAAATCTGGACAGGCATCGCATCAATGACAATCAACAGGGGTGACGCGCTGACCCCTGAGCAACAGCTTTTGGCGCTTTCGCAGGAAAAGGTACGACAGGCGATCGTTGGGGGCACCAACCTAGAAACGACGACAATTGGCGCGGTGACCAGTTTTATTGTGACCACGCCAATCATGCAAAATGGCGCGGCGGTTGGCGTGGTTGCGGTGATGACTGCTGCGGGTGAAGTTGACAGCCTTGTGCAGCGAGAACGCGAACAGGTGCTGCGCCTGTTCTTGGTCGCCATAGTGGTCAGTATCGGGCTTAGCTTGGTGCTGGCTTCGACGATTGCGAACCCGCTTGCAGATCTTGCTACCGCGGCTGAGGCAAGCCATGATCGCAACGCGCGCAAAATGTCTGCCGCGCGTGTGCGCATCCCTGATTTGACGGCGCGGCCTGATGAAATTGGGCGCCTCTCTGGCGCGTTGCGGGGCATGGTGTCTGCGCTTTACGAGCGGATTGAAGGCAACGAACAATTTGCGGCTGATGTGGCCCACGAGATTAAAAACCCACTTGCGTCCTTGCGCTCTGCGGTTGGGACGATGCCCTTTGCAAAACGCGAAGATCAGCGCGAAAAACTGATGAAAGTGATCGAACACGATGTGAAACGACTGGACCGTCTGGTCAGTGATATTTCCAATGCCTCTCGGCTTGATAGCGAACTTGTTAAAGAAGAAGAACAGACCTTTGATCTGATTAAGATGCTCGAAAACATTATCGAGTTTTTGGGCAAAGAGGCGCGGTCTAAAGGAATTGAGTTTGTCGCCGATTTGCCCAACGATGCGATTGAAGTGCGTGGACTTGAAGGGCGTTTGGCGCAGGTCTTTGTCAACCTGATCACAAATGCCGTCTCTTTTTGTGATGACGGTGACGCGATCCGTATCTGGGCCCGCAAGCGCGAGAACAGGGTGCTTGTGGTCGTCGAAGACACCGGTCCGGGCATTCCCGAGGACGCATTGGCCAAGATTTTCCAGCGGTTTTACTCTGAACGCCCAGAGGGTCAGTTCGGGAACAATTCAGGTCTCGGGCTTGCGATTTCAAAGCAAATCGTTGAGGCACATGACGGTGTGATCTGGGCAGAGAATATCCGGCCGACAGAAGCTGACTCAACCTCTGCCCCACTTGGCGCACGTTTCGTTGTTGGCCTTCCAATTTAGGGTGCGGTGATGAACGGGCCTCATACCGTTCACGCGAGTTGCGTCGCATATGACGGCAAAGCGGCTTTGTTTTTGGGGGCTTCTGGCAGCGGTAAGTCGGCATTGGCACTGCGAATGATGGCGCTGGGTTGTGATTTGGTCGCCGATGATCGGGTGGTGCTGACAGCGCAGGAAGGCGCATTGGTCGCGACCTGTCCTGAAACGATCGCGGGGCTGATTGAGGCGCGTGGTATTGGCATTCTAAACGCGGCAAATGTGCCCAATGCTGTCGTGCAGGTCGTCGTTGACATGGATATGCAGGAACAAGACCGTCTGCCGGAAACGCGGTATGTGACCTTATGTGATTTGCGCACCCCCTTGATTCATCGCGGGGTTGGTGATCACTTTGGGCCAGCTATTGTGCAGCTTCTCAAAGCTGGCTGGAGTAATCGATGACAGCGCTACCGCCCAAAACTGACCCCACACCGCCTGCCATCGTTTTGGTGACCGGCCCATCGGGGGCGGGACGGTCAACTGCGATCAATGCGCTCGAAGACCTTGGCTATGAGATCATTGACAACTTGCCGCTGTCCTTGCTGCCACGCCTGTTGGATGGGCCACCACCGGGTCGCCCGTTGGCGCTGGGGTTGGATGTCCGGAACCGTGATTTTGGTACCAACGCGCTGATTGTGGCGATTGACCAGCTTGCGGGACGTCCGGATCATAATGCGCAGGTGCTTTACCTTGAGGCCGACGAGCAAGAGTTGGTGCGTCGCTATTCCGAAACGCGTCGGATGCACCCGCTGGCGCCAGCGGGATCGCCGCTGGCTGGGATCGCCCGCGAGCGCGATCTGCTTAGCCCTGTCCGTGCCCGTGCAGATGTGCTGATCGATACCACAGGGATGTCGCCACACGATCTACGCGCAGAGATTGATCGCTGGTTTGCCCCCGGTGATGGGCGACCTTTGGGAGTTACGATCCATTCATTTTCCTACAAACGTGGCCTGCCACGGGGCATGGATATCGTGATTGACTGCAGATTTCTGCGAAATCCACATTGGGAGGAAGGTTTACGCCCCCTCGACGGGCGCGACGTCGCCGTCGCTGAGTATGTAAAGGCGGACCCCCGTTTCGCAGAGTTCTTTTCCCGGCTAAAATCGTTGGTTGACCTCCTGCTTCCCGCCCACAAGCAGGAAGGTAAATCGCATTTGTCTATTGGTCTTGGATGTACCGGAGGGCAACACCGATCTGTCGCTATGACAGAGCACCTTGCATCTGCCCTTGCAGAAGACGGGTGGCATGTGTCTAAACGGCATCGAGAAATGGAACGGCGCGACGCGCTGGGTAACAAAGGACACGCGGTTTGATTGGTATCGTCATCGTCGCACATGGCAGGCTAGCGCAGGAATACCTATCTGCGGTTGAACATGTCGTCGGTGAACAGGCCGGTGTTATCAGCATTGCAATTGGCCCCGAAGATGATCGCGCCGAGAAACAAGCCGAAATTTGCGATGCCGCCGATGCCGTAGATGCCGGCGATGGCGTCGTGATTGTAACTGATATGTTCGGCGGATCGCCGTCAAACCTATCGTTGCGCGCCTGCAGCCCTGACAACCGACGTATCCTTTATGGGGCCAATTTGCCAATGCTGATTAAGCTGGCAAAGTCCCGCCGGCGCACCGTTCCTGACGCAGTTGAAGCTGCTATAAACGCAGCTCACAAGTATATTAACAGCCACAATGGCGGAACGCATATATGACCACCACCCGCCTAGAAATAGAGAATATCAAAGGCTTACACGCGCGCGCTTCGGCGAAGCTGGTCGAAGTCGTCGAAAGCTTTGACGCACAAGCAACCGTTAGCAAAGACGGCGAAAGCGCCACTGGTGACAGTATCATGGGGCTCTTGATGCTTGGTGCCTCAATAGGTACTTATATCGACGTTGAAACCACGGGCCCGCAGGCTGAGGCGCTAAGCGCCGCTATCACAGAATTGGTTGCCGACAAATTCGGCGAAGGCAACTAGCGGCCCGATGTGGCCTATTAGGATGAATTGACGTGACTGAAACAACCCGGCACACACAGACCTCTCCGGTTGTGGATCAAGATGCACCACGCGTCTATGACCGTGGTAGCCTGACCTATTCAAATACGTTTGAAAGCCCGTTTAAGCGCAATATGATCCGCGTCATCGAATTTTTCACGGGTAAATTGCCGATCATACGGATGATTCGGAAATTTGAACGGATGGGCAAATATCAAGGACAAGACTTTTGGCGTGGGACGCTGGATGTCATGGAGATTGAACTGCAAACCCCGCAAGATCAATTGGACAATATACCTAAAACTGGCCCAACCGTGCTTGTCGCGAACCACCCGCATGGCATGGTCGATGGAATGATCTTGGCCGATTTGATCGGCCGGGTACGCACCGATTACCGGATTTTGACGCGTTCTATCCTGACTGGAATTGATAAAGAAGCAGGGGATTTCATGATCCCAGTTCCGTTTCCACATGAACCCGACGCCCATACCAAGATGATCGAAATGCGCCGCACTGCGATGGATCACCTTAAAGGTGGCGGGCTGATCGCGCTGTTTCCGTCTGGCGTTGTGGCGTCGTCTGAAACCATGTTCGGTCCCGCGATTGAGGCGGAATGGAACGTGTTCACATCAAGCATGATCCGTAAATCTGGCGCAAAGGTAGTGCCTTGCTTCTTTCCTGGGGCAAATTCACGGTGGTATCAGATCGCGAACCGCATCTCGGCCACGCTGCGCCAAAGCCTGCTGCTGCATGAAATCGCGCATGCGTGCGGCAAACCGCAAAAACCGGTGGTGGGAAAGCCGTTTGATGATGACGACGTGAAGACACGCCAAAAAGAGCCACGTGTCTTTATGGCGTGGCTCCGGGAGCAAACCTTGGGCCTACGCGACTAGCGCGTCGGCACCGGGGTTTCACCGCGATAATCATAAAAACCGCGTTTGGTTTTGCGGCCGAGCCAGCCTGCTTCGACATATTTTGTCAGCAATGGGCAGGGGCGGTATTTGGTATCGGCCAAGCCATCATGCAGCACGTTCATGATCGCCAGGCAGGTGTCCAGTCCAATGAAATCGGCCAACTCAAGCGGCCCCATCGGGTGGTTAGCGCCGAGTTTCAACGATGTATCAATTGATTTGACGGATCCGACGCCCTCATACAGCGTATAGATCGCCTCGTTGATCATTGGCATCAGGATGCGGTTCACGATGAAGGCAGGGAAATCTTCGGCCGTCGCCGATGTCTTGCCCAGACGTTCCACAACTTCGTGACAGGCTTTGAAAGTCTCTTCGTCGGTCGCAATCCCGCGGATCAGTTCGACCAACTGCATGATTGGCACCGGATTCATAAAGTGGAAACCCATGAATTTTTCGGGCCGGTCGGTCCGTGACGCGAGGCGGGTGATTGAGATGGACGAGGTGTTTGACGTGAGAATCGTTGTTGGTTTGAGATGCGGTTGCAGCTCTGCAAAAATCGCGGTCTTGATTTCTTCGCGCTCTGTTGCCGCTTCGATGATTAAATCCATTTGACCAAGGTCGGTGAGCGTTTGTGTCGTTGCGATCCGGGCCATTGCTGCTGCTTTGGTGTCAGCGGTGATGGCCTCTTTACTGACTTGCCGCTCAAGGTTGCGGTCGATCAAAGCGACAGCTGCGGAGAGCGCATCGGCGCTAATATCCGTCATCACTACGTCATAGCCCGCCAACGCAAACACATGCGCAATCCCATTGCCCATTTGCCCGGCACCAACGATGCCCACACGTTCAATCGCCATTTTTCATTCCTTTGCAGATTGGATGCACCATAGGCCCCCATGCCGGGGGGCTTCAAGCCGCCCGGTTGATGAAAAGTTAAATTGAATTTTGTCATTAGCAAATTAGCAAAGTATTTGAGCGAATCTGCGCGCTGTAACCTTAAAAAGTGGTGGGTCGTATGAAACAACAGGTGGTCGAGACTGACGAAATTGGTTACGCGCCCTGTCATTATGGGCATTCAAAGATGATGTTTCGTGGGCCGCGCAAGCAATTGGATCAGCCCTATCTGGCGTTCCTTGGCGGGACCGAAACCTACGGTAAATTCATCCAACAGCCGTTCCCTGCGCTGGTGGAGCGGGGAATGCGTCAAGCCTGTGTGAATTTTGGTGGCGTCGGTGCGGGGATTGATGCCTTTGTGAATGATCAATCCGTGCTCGAAATTTGCCGCGATGCAGATTTTACAGTGTTGCAAATAATGGGGGCAAACAATCTGTCGAATCGATTCTATTCGGTGCACCCGCGTCGCAATGACCGATTTGTCGATGCGTCATCAGTGCTGCAAGCGATCTACAATGATGTCGATTTTTCCGCGTTTTCGTTCATCCGGCATATGCTTGGCGCCTTGCACGACCAATCGCCGTCACGATTTGAAATTGTTGTGAACGAGCTACGCCAAGCGTGGTCAGCACGGATGAAAAACCTGTTGGGGAAAATCGGCAGAAGGGTAATTTTGCTGTGGTTTTCTGATGAGCTGTTGAATGATCAAGATTGGTCTATGCGTCCCGCGCAACTTCAAACCGACCCGCTTTTTATCACAGCGACCATGGTCGAAGAACTGCGCCCGCTTGTTGCGGATATTGTTGTTGTGAACCCGTCAACAGACGCGTTGTCCGAAGGTATCAAAGGCATGATCTACCCACCCTCACAAGAGGCGATGGCGTCAGAAATGCTCGGCGTGCGTTGCCATCAAGAGGCGAGCGCACAGATTATTGAAGCTATTCGCGCACAGAATTCCATGACGACATGACACGACAACCGCGATTGTAGCCTGTTTGCGTTCCATCACGCCGCGTGAAGGTGTAAAGATGCGGTTAACATGACGCAGCACCCCACCTTTTCGCTTCACGCTAGCAGCACCGTCCTAACACCGGACGTGCCGGGCCTTGGCGTGCTTGTGGATTGTCTGCGTGAACGGTGCGGGTTTATGGCGCGGCAATCGACACTGCCTCCAATCACGCCCAGTCATGATGCCCAGCAATGGGTGCTTTGTACGACGTCTGGGACAAGTGGCCAGCCCAAAATCATTCGACGCAACCCGCTGTCATGGACGCAAAGCTTTGCGATTACTGCGGATCATTTTGGGGTTGGGTCAGACGACATTTACGCGACTTTCGGGTCGTTGGGGCATTCATTGAGCCTATACGCAAGCGTCGAGGCGCTTTGCCTTGGTGCGGATATATGCGGCTTGGCGCGAATCTCGCCAAAGCGGCAAGCGTTGGAGATCGCTGCAATGGGTGTGACGGTTATTTATGCCACGCCAACGCAATTGAGATTATGGCTGAAAGGAGCAGCGCAAGCGCAGATCACATCATTCCCAAAGCTGTGCTTTGTGTTTTGCGGTGGCGGGGCGTTGTCTGAAAAGGTGAAAAGCGCTGTGCATGCCATCTGCCCGCAGGCCCAGATCATAACGTTCTTCGGCGCGAGCGAAACAAGCTTTATGACCATCGCGGATAGTCAAACACCGGTCGGTTCGGTTGGGCGGGCCTATCCGGATGTGCAAATGCGGATTGATGCGCCGCAAGGTGAAGTGGGTGAGATTTGGGTGGCGAGCCCTTATCTTTTTGATGGTTACGCCAGCGGGGATCACGAAGACACGCAATGGGATGGCCCGTTTTTGAGCATCGGTGAGATGGGACATTTGGATGCGCAGGGCAACTTGTTCCTAAGGGGGCGTAAGAACCGGATGATCACGGTTGCTGACGTCAACGTCTTTCCCGAGGATATCGAACGCTGTGTTTCACAGCTAGAATCGGTGCACGATTGCGCAGTTGTGTCTGAACCGGATGAAACGCGGGGGAATCGGTTGATTTGTTTTGTGGCGTATCACGGCGCACCACTGTTACCCGCCGAGGTGCAGGCCCATTGCAGAGAAACCTTGGGGCAGTATTGCGTGCCGAAAGAGGTGCGCGCGATTGCGCAGATGCCTTTGCTTGCTGCGGGCAAGCCTGACTTGGCGCGGTTGCGCACTATGGCCGTCGCGGGTTGATGTCGCGCTCGTATCTTATCGCTGCTCGGCGCAGCCCAATCGCACCTCGGAGTGGGGCCTTTGCCGCATTGTCTTTTGCCGATTTAGCGCAGCCCGTATTGCAACAAATCTTGGCCGATGCAGGATTGGCCCCCGCCGAAGTCGATGAATTGATCGTGTCCAATGCGCTTGGCGCTGGCGGGAACCCCGCGCGGGTCATTGGGTTGCAGGCCGGGTTGCCTGATCGGGTCGCGGGGCTATCGATTGACCGCCAATGCGCGGGCGGTATGGATGCGCTGTTGATCGCGGATGCGATGATCCGGTCGGGTCAGCACGATGTGGTGATCGCTGGCGGTGTCGAAAGCTATTCGCGTCGTCCGTTGAGATCGCGTACATTTGCGGATGGGCGCCCGCCCGAAGCTTACGACCAAGCACCGTTCACTCCTTGGCCTGACCGCGATCCGGATATGGCAGAGGCGGCGCAAGCATTGGCGCAGGCATGGGGGATTTCAAAGGCGGATCAAGACGCTTGGGCGATCCAGAGCCACGCGCGCACGCAGGCGACCAAGCATCCTGAAATAGTCCCAATTTCTGGCGTTATGCGTGATCCGTTCACGCGTCAATTGACCCAGCGCCTTTGTGACAAGGCACCCGTTGTGACGGGCACAATTACGGCGGCAAACATGGCTGTCGCAGCCGACGGGGCGGCATTTGTTGTCATGGTGTCTGAACGTTGGGTCGCGCAGCGACGCGCGGTTGCGTTTGCCGCGGGGCGGACGGTTGGTGGGGATCCTAAAGTGCCCGGCACCGCACCGATTGCCGCGATAGAGGCAACTTTGGCGCAGGCCCGCCTTTCGGTCGCTGATATCCAATGCGCCGAGATCATGGAGGCTTTTGCCGTGCAGGCAATCGCCTGCCAACAAGGCGCGAAATTGCCGCTTGAGATCGTCAACACTGGCGGTGGCGCATTGGCGTGGGGGCACCCGGTTGGGGCGTCAGGGGCCGTTATGGCCGCGCGTTTATATCATCAGCTTGGGCAGACTGGCGGCGCTGGCATCGCGGCGATCGCGGCAGCTGGCGGGATCGGCTCGGCGATTGTGTTGCGCGCTGATTAGTCAAAACCGTCAAATGTTGTGAACGCATCCAACGAAAGCCGTTCTGTGCGGAATTGGTTCACTGGGGCGCTTTGGTCGGCCACGCCGACGGCGATTCCGCAGACCACCAATTCATCCTCTGACAACCCCATATGATCATGCGCGATACGCCCATAATTTGCGATCGCACCGATCCCCGTGGCACCTAATCCCGCATCTTCAGCCGCCAATAAAAACGTCATAATCGCCATACCAAGATCCATGAAGCAGCCTTTGCCCATGGTGCGGTCGATGGTCACGATAACGCCGACGGGGGCATCAAAGAACCGGTAGTTTTTTGCAAATTGCGCCCGGCGGCCTGGAACATCACGGCGCGCGATGCCAAGTGCTTCGTAGAGCGCAAACCCGGCCTTGCGTTGCCGATCCTTGAGCGCAGGTGTCATCATTTCTGGAAAGTAGGAGTATTCCAGATCGGCAGGCGTACCTTGTGCATTTGCCGCGAGCAATCGTTCGGAAAGCACGGCCAGTGGCGCGCCAGTCAGCACATGAAACTTGCCTGGTTGTAGGTTTGCGCCGCTTGGCGCTTGGCGCGCGGCTTGGCACAGCCGTTCAAGTGTGGGGCGGTCAACCGGGTCTTGGGTAAAGGCCCGAACCGACCGCCGCCGTGCTAATATGTCGTCAAAATCAGTGGGCATCGACACGGGAAAGCACGCTTGCGGGGCGCGCTGTGGCCAGTGCAGATGTCAGCATCGCTGCGATCCCTGCTTTCAGCAGATCACCGGGCACATAGACGAGCGCGATTTTTGCGGCTTCAATCAGTGTTTTATCAAGCATCACAGACATGCCGATGATCCCAAACACATACATGACAACGATGCCGCCCAGCACCGAGGCAACGCCTGCAACAATCAGCAAAGGTGCGGTACGCCATTTTTCAACGATCAACCCAATGACGAATGCGGCGATGGGCCAGCCGATCAAGAATCCAACTGTCGGCGATGCAAACACGCCTAAGCCGCCGCGTCCGCCTGACAAAAGCGGCAGGCCGATAGCAACCAAGAGCACGAACAAGAGCACCGCAAGCGTACCGCGCTTTGCGCCCAAAACGGTGCCGCACAGCATAACGCCCAGTGTTTGCGCTGTGATTGGCACCCCAAAACCAAGCGATACAGGCGGGATTAGCCCCAGTGCGGCGATCAGGGCCGCGAACAGCGCGATAAGTGTGACATTCTTTTCCATTTAGCTATCCTTTAATGCGTCGAAACCGCCGCGTGCGCGCAGGGCCTCTGCGACTTGGTCCGCGTCATCTAACGCGATTATGGTGAAAGGTAAAATGATCCGCCAACCCGCGCGTCGGTGCGACCGGGCAGACCAAGCCTCAGACAGGCGCGTGCCCTTTTCCACAAGCACAGGGGTCAGCCGGATCACCATCGCGATGGCAAGTTCCAGCACATTGGCGCGTAGTCCAAACCGGGCCAACGGCTTTGTCAGGACGCGGATGACATCAATCATATCTGTCAGTTTGGTGGTCATCGTCACAAGATTAGCCAGTGCCACAGCCGACAACATCCTTAAAATAATGGTCGCGCCCGTTGCGCCGTCATGTGTCCAAAGGTGCCAGACCGCAATGACGATGATAAACGGGGCCAGCACGCGCAAATGACGTATGCTGGCGACGAAAAACGCGCGGCCCGGAAGCGCAGACAGCGATAGCACCCCGACAAAGACGGTCGCATGCAGAGCGAGATTTTGGATCAAAAACAGCCCACATGTCGCGGCGCATAGCCCTGCGAGCTTGGCACCGGCGGGCCAGCCATGTGCGCGGGTCTTAATCGGAGAGGTCAGAGATATCATCAGATCCCCCCAAGGCAGTCATCCGCGCGATGTAGGCGGGCAATACCTCTGCAGCCGCGCCAACTTGAGCGATTTCGCCTTGTTCAAGCCAGATCACCTGATCGTATCCGGCCAAATCATCCGGATCGTGAGAGATGTGGATGACGCCCCCAGCATAGCGCGCAAGATACCGGTTCAGTTGCGCCTTAGTCGGGATATCGAGGCCCGAGAAGGGCTCATCTAGAATGATTGCCTTGGGTGACATCGCGGTGATGGCCATCAGGCACACCAAGTGTTTTTGCCCTTGTGACAGCGTGTTGATATAGGCGCCTGCCCAATGTGCTTTGCCAAAATTGGTGAGCGTGTCTTGGGTCATTGCGGCGGCGGCATCTTTGGTCGCCCCAAGCTGGCGAAGCCCAAAACTGATTTCCTCATCTACGGTCGGAAAAATAATTTGGTGGTCGGGGTTCTGGAACAGAATGCCGATCTGCTTCAACGCGGCTTTGCGGTCTTTGAATAGGTCGTGCCCGCCCACCAGAGCATTGCCCGCGGTTGGTGCAGCCAGTCCCGCAATCACCCGCGCAAGCGTGGATTTTCCGGACCCGTTACGCCCGACGACACCCACGCGGGCAGCGGTTGTTTGCAACGTAATATTCGAAAGAATCACCTTACCGCCGACAGCATAGGACAGGTCACTCAGCGCGATGTCATTTGCGCGCGTGGTGCTTTTTGTCTGAAGGCCGTCCATTCTCTTTGCGCCCCGCGTCAGGTTTGCGATTGGGTAATGGATAACGGGAAGGGGGGCAAGATGACGAACAGTCATCTAGAGTGCGCTTCTGTGGCCACAGTTCCATGGCACATGATTTGAGACGCGCTATAATGGCAAGGGCGCGAATGGAGGCACTATAAATGTACATACGATTTGTGCGCCAAAACATTGTTGATGGTATAGCAGCAAGGGAAGGCTTCTTTTGCGCGGCCTATGAATTACGTGATACCGTTGGAGTCGATCAGCATACCTTTACGTATCTCAACACCCTTCTCGGTTGGTTTTACCATAATTTGCAGACGCCTGATCGTTTTAATCGATCAACGTCGAAGGGAAACTACAGGCGCAATGCGATGGGGCTAAGCTGGTTCAAACCTGACGCAAAGGACATGATTGCGAAAGCCTTTGAATTAGTTGCCTTGCTAGAAGAAAACGGACACAGGATTGAGATCATTAAGAGCCATCGTATTGGCTACATTGTTTTCGAAGATCAGCACCAAGTCGTCGCCGAACCATTCGCGGACACGCCGCGTTGACTTTGTTTCCTTACAACGAAAAAGGGCCCGCTTTTTCAAGCAGGCCCTTTAAACGGGTTGTGTAAGATCGCTTACAGTTTTTCTGTCAGCTCTGGAACCGCGTCGAACAGGTCTGCGACTAAACCGTAATCGGCGACTTGGAAGATCGGTGCTTCTTCGTCTTTGTTGATAGCGACGATGATCTTACTGTCTTTCATACCGGCAAGGTGCTGGATCGCACCCGAGATACCGATTGCGACGTAAAGATCAGGGGCAACAACCTTGCCTGTTTGACCAACCTGCCAATCGTTCGGGGCATAGCCACTGTCGACAGCTGCGCGTGATGCGCCGACGGCGGCACCCAGTTTGTCTGCCAGCTTTTCGATCAAGGCAAAGTCGTCTTCGGAGCCAACACCGCGACCGCCAGACACAACAACACCCGCGGATGTCAGTTCCGGGCGATCTGATTCCGCAACCTTGTCTTCGACCCATTCGGACAGGGCCGGATCGGCGGCGGCACCGACTGTTTCAACAGCGGCAGACCCACCCATACCAGCGGCATCAAAGCCAGCGGTCCGGATTGTCATCACTTTGGTCGCGTCAGCAGATTTGACGGTCTGGATAGCGTTACCTGCATAGATTGGGCGCTCAAATGTATCAGCGTCCACGACGGCGGTGATTTCAGAGATAACCATCACATCAAGCAATGCCGCAACGCGGGGCATGATGTTTTTCGCGTCAGTTGTGCCGGGCGCAACGATGTGGCTGTAGTCGCCAGCAAGCGAAACAATCAAATCTGCGGTTGGTTCGGCCAGTCGGTGGTTCAAAGACGCATCTTCGGCACAAAGTACCTTAGCAACGCCATCGATTTTTGCGGCCTCATCAGCCGCAGCTTGTGCGGTTGCACCGGCGCAAAGCACGGTAACATCACCCAAAGCGGTCGCAGCGGTCACTGCTTTTGCAGTCGCGTCAACCGCCAACGTGCCGTCGGTGACTTCGGCAAGGAGTAGAACAGCCATTATACAGCCCCCGCTTCTTTGAGTTTCTCGACCAGTTCATCCACTGATCCAACGATGATCCCAGCCTGACGTGATGCAGGCTCGGTTGTGCTGACCACTGCAAGACGCGGTGTCGCATCAACGCCGTAGTCGGCAGGTGTTTTCTCATCAAGCGGCTTTTTCTTCGCCTTCATGATGTTGGGCAGCGACGCATAGCGCGGTTCGTTCAGGCGCAAGTCGACGCTGATGATGGTTGGCGTTTTGACTTTGATTGTTTGCAACCCGCCGTCAACTTCGCGTGTGACCACGGCGCTGTCACCGTCCAAGTTCACTTCGGAGGCGAATGTCGCTTGTGACCAGCCCAGCAACGCAGACAACATTTGACCTGTGGCGTTCATGTCGTTGTCGATGGCTTGCTTGCCGCAAAGCACGAGACCTGGCTCTTCTTCTTTGACGATCGCAGCAAGGATTTTCGCAACAGCCAAAGGTTCGATATCTTGGTGCACGTCATCAGCTGCAATCACCAAAATCGCACGATCAGCGCCCATAGCCAAAGCGGTGCGCAATGTTTCTTGCGCTTGTTTTACGCCGATAGAAACAGCGATGACTTCTTCCACTTTGCCCGCTTCGCGCAGGCGAATGGCTTCTTCGACGGCGATTTCATCGAATGGGTTCATGGACATTTTGACATTTGCGAGATCGACGCCTGTGCCGTCCGCTTTGACGCGAACCTTCACATTGTAGTCGATCACGCGCTTGACGGGTACGATGACCTTCATCTGCGTTTTTCTCCTAAGAAAATTGATCGTAGTTATTCTCGTGACAGTGTTAGCGAGTCGTAACAGGTGACAACAGTGTAAAATCGACGCGGTAAGGGGCTAGGACGTCACGTTCTTGACGTTTGCGTCAGCTAGACGGGGCCGTACATCGGTCAAAAAGGCCAAATCAACGGGTGTTTTTGAGCGCTGCATTTTCGGGATGGAAAATGTGAATAGGCTTTAACGTATTGTTATAATTTTAAAATATAAGAAATTACGCGTAATTTCGTCAACGCGCACCTGTGAGGTTTCGATCTAGGGGCGCTGTTGTGACGATGTGCGCGGTAAACGGCGAGTCAAAAAAACTGGCTCTATCGGACACCTTCAATCTGGTATTAGAAGAATTCCTTATTTGCGTCAAAAATCGCCGATACTCGTGCAATGTATTGATCATCGTGCTGTGCGCGTAGGGTGGATCTTGATCCACCGCACCTTAGCGGTTTGCGCCCGGCACCCATAGCACGTCTTGTTTACCGTTGGCATTCGCAATCCGGCTGGCTTGAAAAAACCAATCTGACACGCGGTTCAGATATTTCACTGCAACAGGGTTCACGTCGTCGGTGCACGCCAGTTCAACAACCAACCGTTCGGCCCTGCGTGACACCGTTCGGCATAGGTGCAGATGCGCGGCAAGCGCCGATCCGCCCGGTAGAACGAAGCTGCGCAACGGATCAACCTGCGTGGTCATTGTGTCGATTTCGATCTCTAGGCGGCTTACTTGTGCGCCGGACATCCGCAGCGGCGGGTGGTCTGCGTCGGCGTCTTTATCCATATCGGGCCGACACAGGTCTGCGCCCAAATCAAACAGATCGTTCTGGATCATCTCCAGTTGTGCATCCATTTCACCGGTTGCATGCAAGCGCGCTAATCCGACGGTTGCGTTTGTTTCATCAACGGTGCCGTAGGCGTTCACGCGCAGATCATGTTTCGCAACCCGGCTGCCGTTTCCCAGTGCGGTTTCACCTGCATCGCCGGATTTCGTGTAGATTTTGTTTAAGACAACCATGGATCAGCCTCCTGAGCTGCGAAGATACGCAAACGCGACGATCAGCACGACCGCAAAGAACTGCGCCCCGATCCGCCAGCGCATGATCCGATTTGCGTGTTTGCGGTTAAATTCCCCCCCTTTGGCAAAGGTGCCGATGCCAAACATGAGAATCGCCAGAACGGCGAACGCCGAAATTGCTGCAATCCAAAAAAACGGGTCATTTGCCATAGGTGTCATCCTTTTCGGGTTCGGTTCCCTGCGATGTAGCGGTTAGCCGCGTAAAATCAATGCGTCCAACCACCGCGTCGGCAAGATACGCCGCAACGCGCCCATAAGATAGGTCGGCGTTGTCACATAGTAGCGCGGCTTGGGCCGTTTTGCTGTTAGAGCATGCAAGAGTTTCTTAGTCACAGCGGATGGCGGCAGCTCAAACTGATCTGGGCCGCTGTCGGTATAAAGCCGTGACAATATGTCTTTATATTCGTCAACACGCGCTGATTTTTCCCAATCAACCCATTTTTCGAAATGCGGGATCGCGTTTTGGCGGATGTCAGAGGTGATCGGGCCGGGTTCGATCAAGATCACCTTAATCGGGGTGTTGTGCATCTCAACGCGCAACACATCGGTCAGCCCTTCAAGCGCGAATTTCGTCGAAACATATGCGCCGCGCCATTTCATACCCACCAGCCCAAGCACAGATGAACAATTGATGATCCGCCCATGCCCTTGGGCGCGCATCACGGGAATCACTTGGCGGGTTAGCGCGTGATAGCCAAACACATTAACTTCATAGATGTCGCGCAGCGCCCCGGTTGGCAGGTCCTCCAGCGCGCCAGGGCAAGCGAATGCGCCGTTATTATAAAGCGCATCTAACGTGCCGCCTGTGGCCGCCAAGACATCTGCCAGCCCTGCGGTGATGCTGGCCTCATCGGCGTAATCAATCAGCGGGCTCTCAAAACCTTCGGCAATCATCCGGTCGCAGTCTTTTTGTTGGCGGCAGCTTGCAAAAACCCGCCATCCCGCTGCGCGCAACCCATGTGCTGCGTCATAGCCGATGCCGCTTGAGCAGCCAGTGATAAGGATTGTTTTCTGTGTCATAGCGCATATGTGCCGGGTTCGCAGTAAGGTCACAAGCACCTGCAAAGAGTTTCTAAGCTTTACGTGGCAAAATCGCAGGGCTAAACCAAACCCTATGACTGATCAGACCAGCGACCCGGCTATGGGCCCCATCGACACGACCGAAACTTTGCGCAAGGCCATTGGTGACCGCTACCTGACCTATGCGCTGTCGACAATTATGCACCGGGCCTTGCCGGACGCACGTGACGGGCTGAAGCCAGTTCACCGTCGGATTCTATATGCCATGAGCCGCCTCCGCCTGTCTCCGACTGGCGGGTTCTTGAAGTCTGCCAAAATCAGCGGCGACACGATGGGTGATTTCCACCCGCACGGCGATGCCGCGATCTATGATGCGATGGCGCGTTTGGCCCAAGATTTCAACGTCCGCTACCCGCTGGTCGATGGGCAGGGGAACTTTGGGAATATTGACGGCGATAACCCCGCCGCGTCGCGGTACACAGAGGCGCGGATGACCGCCGCTGCAGAGGCGTTGCTTGAAGGTCTTTCCGAAGATTCGGTCGATTTTCGCGACAACTATGATGGGCGCCTGACCGAACCTGCCGTGCTGCCTGCGACATTTCCCAACCTTTTGGCAAACGGTTCGACGGGTATTGCGGTGGGGATGGCGACCAATATCCCGCCCCATAATTTGCATGAATTGATCGAAGCCTGCCTGCACCTGATCAAAACACCTGACGCGCGTGACGATACATTGCTCAACTATATTCCCGGCCCGGATTTTCCGACCGGCGGTGTTATCGTTGAACCCGAAGAAAACATCGCAACCGCTTATCGCACCGGGCGCGGTGCGTTCCGTCTGCGTGCCAAGTGGGAGGTCGAAGACCTTGGCCGTGGTACATGGCAGATCGTTGTCACTGAAATCCCCTATCAGGTGCAGAAGTCGAAATTGATCGAAAAGCTGGCCGAAGTGATCCAGTTAAAGAAAGTACCGTTGCTTGCGGATGTGCGCGATGAATCCGCTGATGATATTCGCATCGTGCTGGAGCCGCGCGCCAAAACCGTCGACCCAGAAGTCATGATGGGCATGCTGTTCCGCAATTCCGACCTTGAAACCCGGTTTAGCCTAAACATGAACGTGTTGATTGACGGGGTGACGCCGAAAGTTTGTTCACTCAAAGAAGTGTTGCGCGCTTTCCTTGATCACCGGCGCGAGGTGCTGGCCCGCCGTAGCCAGTACCGTCTTGAAAAGATCGATCACCGGCTTGAGGTTTTGGAAGGGTTTATCATTGCCTTTCTGCATTTGGACCGCGTGATCGACATTATCCGGTATGACGATGACCCCAAAAAGGCGCTGATCGCAGAAGATTGGGCCAAGACCCATGTGCGCGCGACGTCAGAGGCAGACTACAAATCGCCCACGGGTCTTGATCCTGAGGTTTCGCTGACCGAAACCCAAGCCGAAGCCATTTTGAACATGCGTTTGCGCAGTTTGCGCCGCCTAGAAGAAATGGAACTGGTCGCGGAACGGGACGCCTTGCGCGCCGAACGCGCGGGGATCGAAGAATTGCTCGCCAGCGATGATTTGCAGTGGGCCAAGATCGCAGAACAGCTACGCGAAACCCGCAAGACTTTTGGGCGCGATAGTATTGGCGGTGCGCGACGTACGCAATTTGGCGCGGCTACTGAAATTATTGATGTGCCGCTTGAGGCGATGATCGACAAAGAACCGATCACTGTCGTCTGTTCCAAAATGGGATGGATCCGCGCGATGACTGGGCACATTGATCTGACCCGCGAGTTGAAATTCAAAGATGGCGACGGCCCGCAGTTTATCTTCCACGCCGAAACCACCGACCGCCTGTTGGTGTTCGGTGCGAATGGTCGTTTTTATACAGTGTCAGCTGCGAACCTGCCCGGCGGGCGTGGTATGGGGGAACCCCTGCGTTTGATGGTTGATCTGCCGAACGAAGCTGAAATCATTGATATTTTGATCCATAAGCCGGGCGCAAAGCTGCTGCTTGCATCGAGCGAAGGTAACGGGTTTGTTGTTCCCGAAGACGATGTCGTCGCGCAAACCAAGACCGGTAAACAAGTGCTAAACGTCGCGAGCGGCACAGCAAGTGTTTGCAAACGTATCGACGGTGATTTTGTTGCGGTGGTCGGCGAAAACCGCAAGGTGCTGGTGTTCCCGCTAGATGAATTGCCTGAAATGGGGCGAGGCAAAGGCGTTCGGCTACAAAAATACAAAGACGGTGGCATGTCCGATGCGACGACATTTACGCGGGCCGAAGGACTTAACTGGCTTGACCCTGCGGGGCGGACGCGCACCGAAACGGAATTGGCTGAATGGACTGGCAAACGGGCCAGCGCTGGACGGATGGCGCCACGTGGGTTCCCGCGCGACAATAAATTCAACTAGGTCATCGGTGCAGATCAATCACGATTGGGGCGCCGCCAAATTGGAATGCCGTCAGAAAACGCGGCAAGTTTCCTATGCAATTTTTCGGTATGATTGGCTGGGGTATAGCATGAATGCCCCGGCATTTGAAATTCAACGATATTGGGTTGATTTCTGGGCCGATTCCAAATACATCGCCCGCGATGTTGGACCGGGCCACAATGGCCCCACAAAATTAAGGGCCCTGTGAAATGGCTAAGGAAAAGTTTGA
>NZ_QOCG01000010.1 GCF_003318235.1 Loktanella sp. D2R18
GAAGGCTGCGGTGGTCAGCGCATGGCACTCACAATCGCGGAACATGCGCGCGCCGGCACGCTGCCAGAGTGGCGGGTGGAGACATCGGTCATCCCGCGCGACTGGTTCACCAACCGGCATGGTCGCACAGCCAAGACAGCAGATGCCGCTGATCTTGGCCCGAAGGGCTGGCCTGCGCAGGAGCGGGTCAATCGCAAGGGCGTGCGTGTGGCAGATGCCGTGCTCTACTGCCCGATTATCATCCGTGGTGACGCAGCTGAAAGGGCATCGCGGCGGCGTCATTGGCTGCTGTTCCGGACGGCATTGTTGGAATTGCGCACGTCATTCCAGATTGGAAACGATCTGACGTCTTGGGTTGTCGGTGACAAGCTGCCACCGCTGCGGCCGTGGGTGGTATGATTTTTCGCCGGTGTTTGCTTTGCCGTAAATTTTGTTTTTCGCAGCAATCAGACTATTCTGGCCTCGGCTTCGTCAACTTTTTTAACCCACGGAATTTCTTCTAACGGAACGCCAACACGTGAGAAAAATCTTTCAAGGCGCGTGCGTGTTTGCCGTCCGCGTTTCAAACCCAAAAATTCAGCAGCATTTAATCCCATCACACGCTCACGGGTATCCCCTGTTTCAGGCAAACTGCTTTGGATCAATTTAAGGTAAGCATCTCCGCCTGAAACGAGGCCGACACTCGGCATGTGTAGATCAGAGCCATACATCATCCTTCGGCGTAGCGCAGGATAGTCCTCAAATAGGGACCCAAACCAGTTTGCTAGGCGGCCCATGTCCTTTGTGGCCTCATCAAAAAGATCTTGGCCCCTCAGTGTGCTTGACCAAAGCGGTAATCCGGCATTTTTATTTTCAAGTGCGGCGCGTGAGTATGCAATCTCATTTTGCACACTTGCATCAAGCCAAATATCGCCTTTATCAGATCCTAATGCATTGAGTGCCGTCTGGAGCCACGGCGAAGGTCGGTAACCATCGTCGGTACGCGCGTCAAAGTAAGATCCATGATTGTGCCCTTCCTCGCCTGCATGTGCAGCAAGACCCTCTATGGATCCTGGTCCGCCTGCTAAATGTGCAAAGGCCACACGCGGATTCACTTCAGGATTTCTGCGGACAGCTTCAATCCAATGGCTTGTCGAGTTCGTCCAATTATTCGGGTCGTCATCTTCCATCATGCAATCCGGGTTTGCCGCAAGGGATGGCGCTCCGTGTGTCAGGATAGGAACATCGAGTTCATCGCAAAGCGCATAGAGCCTTTGCATACCTTCATCCATGAGCCTATGAAGCGCTCGATTGAAATCTGTTTCGCGGTACTCGCCGCATTCCATCCCATTTACCCGCCCTGACAATGCTGCGTATTCTAGGTTGCTCAAGGGATCGAACCCAGCAGAAGGGTGCACTTTGACACCTACCGCTCCGGCGTTTTCAATGGAAGCGCGCACAAGATCTAAGTTGGTAAACGCATGTAAATCCATTTGCTCAATTGCATAGCGTTCCGGATGGAACGAAACCATCGGCAAAAATCGGCCTTTGGATGCAAATGCCAATGCAGAGTAGTACTGCATCTGTTCGTCCGGTTCGGGGTAACTCAGGGTATCCCCTTCATAGAAATCAACAATCGCGGGAACAAATAGGTCGACCTGCTGAAACTGGGTGAGAAGAATTGCGGCATTGCGCGTCCGAGACGTGAAAAACCCGGTGAAGCGTCCATCTCCCAAAGTGCTATCAGGTGTGCTTTCTAATCCGTCATTCGTCACTAGAATATCAAGATCGCTCGGCAAACCCTGTCTGCAAAATTGGTCTTCGGGAGCGGCTGGTTCTCGCATGCGTTTCAATAGTAAATTTGCCTCACGACGCGCCGAAACCGTGTCGGAATCAATACGTGCACGGATGCGACGCAATAGGCCAGGCAATAAAACCGACCCCGAGCGCAAAAAACGGCGATCAACAAATGCGGCATAATCAGCATCTAGCGCGTTCAATAAATGGCAGTGCATGTCGACTACGAGTGGGCCTGTTCGCTCTGACGTGAATTCGCAACGTGACAGGAACAGCTCTTCCTCTTCTCTAGTGTAACCACAAGCAGCAAGCGTTAATGCCGGTGCCGCGACTGTACTCTTTAGAAACCTACGACGATTCATGAAACAAAGAACCTTTCAATAAAATGGATATGAGAAATTGTGCGGATTTCTTTTCTGAAATCAACCTAAAGTTTAAAATCTACATGAAAACAATAGTCATTTGGGATATTAGCCAACATACTCTGATACACCAAAGGTCCACTTCGCGGCTTCTTCCTCGCGGTGCATGTGAGTGCATTTAAGATTCAAGCAAACCTAACCTAACGAGCTTGCTGCGTGTTCAGCGTTTCCACTCACATCCATCTGCCACGCACCATCCGCATTGCAAAAACTTATTGACGGATTCCTAGCTCGTCTTGCTAAGCAACCGTCAACACATCTGCGCCCGATTGGATTTTCCAGTCGGGCGCTTTGCGTTTGGAGGGTGGCGATGGTGAGGCTTTCGTCTGTTGGTTCACGCTTGCGCGCAGCGAGGCCGCGCCTTGTCGTGGCACCTCAGTCTGAGACGGATCGCTCGCGATCACGCGACCGCGATCAAAGCTGGCGCGCTTGGTACAAAACGGCGCGGTGGCAAAAGCTGCGGTTGGTTGTGCTCAAACGCGACGGATACACCTGCCAGCAAACGGGCGTGCTGCTGATCGGAACCTATCCGGCTGAAGACAGCGCGGTGGTTGACCACAAGGTGCCGCATCGCGGTGATGAACGGTTGTTCTGGAACATCGACAACCTGCAATCCGTATCCAAAGCCTACCACGATAGCACCAAACAAAGCTTAGAGCGGCGCGGCCTCGCCTAACCGGGGGGGTAGGTCAAAAGTCAGAGATCCTGATTTGCCTAGACCCGCGCTGATAGTAGCCGGAGATTTTTTTTCGACATGCGTGATATTTTGACGATCGACCTTTTTGGGGATGCTGTCACGCTGCCCTCAGGGCGTCGTGGACGACCCTCTCATAAATGGTCAAAAAGTTCTGCCGACAAGGTGATCTTGGGTCTGGCGATGGGCATGGTGACAAGCGAGATCGCAAATGGACTGGGGATTTCCCTGCCGACTTTGCGCAAGTATTATTTTTCTGAGCTCAAGCGCGCAGATATGCAGCGTGATCGGTTTGAACTTTGGCGCGTGCACCAATTGGCCGAACTGGCCAATGCGGGCAATGTCTCTGCGATCAAAGAACTTGGCAAAGTGATGGCCACGCGGGACCGTGCCAAGGCGCTTGCTGATCTGGAAGACGCAGATGATTTACCCAAAGCACCGCGCATCGGTGTGAAACAACAACGC
>NZ_QOCG01000008.1 GCF_003318235.1 Loktanella sp. D2R18
CATATGCCATCATGGAAATGACTGACTAATCGATACTTTTATCAATATAATCGTTAAAGAAGTTTTGCCCAAATCAGCGCAAGCACTTGTGGTTGATCTGTGCGATTGCTATTCACGCCATTGATCAGCCAAGCTGCTGCAGTAATGCCCAAAGCCTAGCCAATAGACCTAAAACACCAAAGGGCAGGCAATGGCGATCGACACGCAAACACGCAAAAGGCGCGCCTCGCCTTGGCGTATTTTGAAACCCGTTCAGTCACAGGTCAGGCTTGCCATGGCAATTTCGGCCTGCTCTGCGCTGTTTGGGCTGGCAGTTATGTTGCAATTGATGATGGTAATTCAAAGGCTGCTAACGGACCCCAACACGGTGCCTTGGCTTTGGTTTGGGGGGGCGGCTGTGTGTACGGTGGCGGCCTATGTTGCGCGGCTTGGTGCATTTAATCAGGCGCATTACGCGGCTTTTCGGCTTGAACGGATTTTGCGCATTGGCCTGGCCGAACGTTTGGCACATGTGTCATTAGGTTATGTTGAAACACAGGGCGCTGGTGCGCTGGCTAAGGTGATCCATGACGATGTAAAAGCGCTGCATGTCTTTGTCGCGGATAGCACGCCGCTTTATGCACGTGCTTACGTCACGCCGGTAGTGACGCTGGGGCTTTTGATTGCGCTGGATTGGCGGTTGGCACTTGTAACGTTGACAGTGCTAGTCTTGGGATACGGCATTTTGACCAGAGCCCAAAAGCGACGCCGTGATATGGTGCGCAAATACAATGCAGCCCGCGAACGGGTGAGTGCAGCGGTCGTGGAATACGTTCAAGCAATGCCTGTTGTGCGTAATTTTGATAGCGGTAAAATGAGTTTCGGACGCTATCAAGACGCGCTGGACGGTTATCTCACCGTGATGTTGGATTGGTACCGCGCGGCTGGGTTTCCGGCGCGGTTCTCTTGGTTAGTGCTCAGCCCGATGCCTACGCTGACGCTTGTTTTGGGAATGGGGCTTTGGCTGACGGCGATGGGTGACATGTCTGTATCGCGTTGGTTGGGGGTGCTGTTGATTTGTACTGGCATGGCTGAAGCAATGATGCCGATGATGATGCTACGCCATATGATTGAAAAAGTTTCTCTGAGCGTTGCGCGTATCGAAGAGGTGATGAACGCGCCTGAGTTGGAACAAACTGCCTTAGCACAGGCGGGTACACCGCTTAGCTTGAACCCGTCTGCGCCGGCGTTGCAGTTTGAAGATGTGACGTTTTCATATGGTGCCGATTTAGAACCAGCGTTACGCGATATCAGCTTTTCAGTTGCAGAAGGGACTGTAACAGCGCTTGTCGGCCCGTCTGGTGCGGGTAAAACGACCATCGCCCGCTTA
The DNA here is from genome assembly GCF_003318235.1 of Loktanella sp. D2R18. GTDB lineage: Bacteria > Pseudomonadota > Alphaproteobacteria > Rhodobacterales > Rhodobacteraceae > Yoonia. Next base: position 1,370 of record NZ_QOCG01000008.1, read on the forward strand.
ATCCCACGATTTTGGGATGTGACGTCTGGTCGTATTTCGTTGGGCGGTCACGATATTCGCGATATGAGCCCTGACCAATTGATGGAGCACGTCGCGTTTGTGTTTCAGGAAAGCTTTTTGTTTGCGGAATCAATCGCGGCGAATATTCGGATCGGCAAACCTGATGCGAGTGATGAAGACGTGATCGCAGCCGCGACTGCGGCACAGGCCCATGGGTTCATTTGCGATTTGCCGCAAGGGTACGACACGCCGGTCGGGGAACGGGGCGTCTTTTTATCGGGCGGGCAGCGCCAACGGATCGCCATTGCCCGCGCACTTTTACAAAGCCGTCCCATTCTTGTGCTTGATGAGGCGACAGCATTCGCTGACCCCGAAAACGAAGCAGAGCTGATTGCCGCGCTTTCAGCGTTGATGCGGGGGCGCACGGTTATCATGGTGGCCCACCGGTTGGCGACGATCCGGGATGCCGATCAAATCTTGGTCTTTGATCGTGGACAAATCGCGGAACGTGGTGTGCATGACGATTTAGTCGTGCAGGGCGGAGTCTATGCACGCTTGTGGCGCAATTATGAACAAGCACAAAACTGGTCATTAGGCGGTGCCCGCACGCCAAGTGAACCCGCGCAAGAGATGGTGAAATGATGCAGAATGCCCCTTCGCGTAAAACAAGCGCAAGTTCCTTTTTCACAACGTTTCGCCAGCTTGCCGATAGTGTCGGACCAGAAGCAGCACCCGGGCTACGTTGGTCACTGGCGGGTTTGGTTGCGGCTGCTGCGTTCCAAGGGTTCGGATTAGCCGCAATTGCACCCCTGTTCACTGCGGCGGCAACCGATCCGGACCTAGGGTGTGCGTTGATCTGGTTTGCTGTGATGGTCGTTTTGATGGGAATCGCGTCGGGATTGCGCTGGTTCGCCCAAGGATTTGATTTCGATGGACGTATGGTGCGCGCGACATGGCGTTTACGTGGACAATTGGGTGCCAAACTGCGTGAAATTCCGTTGGAGCAATTGCAAAATAAACGCGCTGGCGAGCTGAACTCGATGGTGTTGGGGAATGTTGATGAAAACCTACTTTACGCGCTGACGGTTCTTAATTTGGTGTTTACAGCCATTGTAACGCCGTTATGTGCCGCCCTTGGTATCGTCTTGTTTGATTGGCGCCTAGGGTTGTTGCTTTTGCTTATTTTTCCAGCCATCGTGCCTCTATATCGGTGGCGTAGACCGGCGTTGGGGCGTGGAAAACGCATTTTAGGCCAAGCACACCAAGAGGCCAGCGCCGACGTTTTGGAATACACCCAAGGCCTTGCGATTTTACGGGCCGCTGGCCGGGCTGGCGAAAAAGCCGAGCGACTTTCCCAGACGTTTAAAAAACTGGAATCAATTCAGGCCTTTGGCCACCGCAAGGGCGCAAAGCCGAACATAATCGTCGCAAGTATTGTTGAACTGGGCTTGGTTTTCGTCCTCGGCATCGGTGTCTGGCTTGTTGTTGCAGGAAGCCTGCACCCTGCCACGCTTGGCGCGATTTTTGTGATTGTGGTCCGGCTGTCGGAACCTTTGTCGACGTTTATTCTATACACTGCGATGCTAGAGGTGATGGAAGCCGCGCTTGAACGCATTGGGGCATTGATGGCAACCCAGCCTTTGCCACAAACAGATCCCGCACAGGTACCCACTGAATTTGGCATTCAGTTCCACGATGTCGACTTTACCTATGCGCAGGCCGAGACGCAGACGATCAGGGCTTTCAATGCTGATCTGCCTGAACGTTCGTTGACTGCTCTGGTCGGGCCGTCGGGCTGCGGTAAGACAACGTTGACCCGGTTGCTTTTGCGACATTTTGATCCACAGCATGGCACCGTTATGATCGGTGGCGTAGATCTGCGTCAAATCCCGGCAGACCGGATTAACAGCCTGATCTCTGTCGTGTTTCAGGATGTTTACCTATTCAATGACACCGTTCTTGCGAACATCCGCATGGGCCGCCCTGATGCATCCGACGATGATATCCGCGCAGCAGCCAATGCAGCGCAATGTTTGGATTTTATCGAACGGCTCCCGCAGGGGTGGCAGACCCCATTAGGCGAAATTGGTGGGCGATTGTCCGGTGGTGAGCGCCAACGCATTTCTATTGCGCGCGCGTTGCTAAAGGACGCACCAATCATTGTTTTGGATGAACCAACAGCCGCGCTTGATACCGAAAGCGAACTCGCCGTGCAACGTGCGCTGGACGCTTTGGTCGCTCGCAAAACTGTGATTGTGATTGCACATCGCCTATCGACTATTGTCGGGGCAGATCAGATTTTGGTAATCGAGGATGGCGCATTGGCGCAGTCCGGAACCCACGTGGATCTGCACGCACAAGGTGGCCGTTACGCGCGGATGTGGGCGGCGCAAGGCGCGATTAAAAAGTGGTCTGTGGCAAGTTGATCAGCGCGGAACAATCAACGGTGTGTGACTGACGGGGTCGTTGATAATAACAGCATCAAGCCCAAAGACCTGTTGTAGCAATGCAGATGTCATGAGCGCCGCGGGTGAACCTTCAGTTATGATTTCACCGTCCTTCATCACAACCAAATGATCGGCATAGCGACAGGCCTGATTAAGGTCGTGTAAAACGGCCACAATCGTGCGCCCGCCTTCGCGGTTCAGTTTGCGCAAGAGTGAGAGCAGATCAAGCTGATGGGCAATATCAAGATACGTTGTTGGTTCATCAAGCAACAAAATGGGTGTTTCTTGCGCAAGAACCAACGCAATCCAAACGCGTTGCCTTTGACCACCGGAAAGTGTCTCAACCTCGTGATGTGCCAGATCACTAACACCTGCCGCGTCCATAGACATCGCAACGATACGTTCATCCTCAACGCTTTGCTGTCGAAAGGGGCCCTGATGCGGGTACCGCCCGCGTGCAACAAGATCGACGACGGTAATCCCCGGTGGAGCCTGCGCGCTTTGCGGTAAAAGCCCAACTTCTTTTGCTAGTTTGCGAGGGGGCAAACGCGCAATGTTATGTCCATCAAGAAGAACCTGACCCGTACTTGGCGGCAGTAAGTTACACAACCCGCGTAATAGCGTGGATTTGCCACATCCATTCGGCCCGATAATGACAGAGAATTTGCCATCTTTGATGTCCAACGACACGTCAGAGCTAACGGGTTTCCCCGCGTAGCTAAGCGATAACTCCTGCGCTTGAAGGCGCGGGGCGGAAGCGGTGACTTCGGTAGGCTGCTGGTTTGGGGCAATGCGAGAGTGAGAAATGGCGTTCACTGTGGCCTCTGACTGGCTAGTTATGGAAAGGGATTAGGGTAAAAGTTCGACAAGCGTTCGGTCTATAGCATTCTTACTGGCAAAGGCAGCACAGGTATTTTCGACGGCTGAAATAAGCGCTTGTACATCCTCAGCAGAGTAATGAGCGCTGCGATAACTCATCATCATGCGAAGGCGTTTTGCGCCCTCGATCACATCTTCAACCACCTCGAATTGCAGGCCAAGCACAGAGTCACCTTTTTCGGGGTCGATTTGTCTGAACCTGATCGGGCCTTGCGCACCTTCGAGTGTCCCGTTGAGTTTATTTTGCGCGTGGATTTGGATAAACACTTCGAACATATGTTCGCCAAAAGGCATTTTGCCGCCTAACAATGCATCCTCGACCAAATCAATTGGAATTTCACAGTGTGGCAATGACCCGTTAATCATATCGCGCACGTTCCCGATCAGCGCACGTGGTGTTATATGGCCGGGTGCACGTAATGAATGGGCGGTAACAGTCGTAAAGTACCCGACCGTATCGAAATATTCGGGGTCCGTACGCCCTGATGCAGATGTGCCGATTGTCAGGTCATCTAGTCCCGCAAGACGTTGCAACGCACATGAAATTGCCGCGTAAACGGTATTGAACAAAGATGCCGCGCAATCTTTCGATAGCGCATAAAGCCCGTCTGAAATAGCACGATCAAGCATGATCTCTGTCCAGCCGCCTTCGGCGGCGTGGCCATCGGTGGGCGGTGTCAAAGGGCGGGCTGTGAGCGCACGAATAGGCTTTGGCGGAGACGCATCCTTGAGCGCATCAACCCAATAGTCGAGGGCTTTTTGGTCAAACCCTGCTTGTGCTTGTTTGCGCGCAAAACCATGGAACGGCGCGATGGGTTGTTCCCAAACAGGTGCCTTTCCGGCAACCCGTGCGGCGTAGGCGTAGGCTAGATCATCCATCATTAGGTTCACGGACCATTCATCCAATACGATGTGATGGAACAAGAATGATAGCGTTTGCCCATCGGCATCGCGTACAAAACGCAACCGAATTGGCAGTTCACGTGCGAGGTCAAAATCATACCCGGCTTCCGCGGCAAGGATCGGTCCCGTGGATTGTATGCCTTCCGCGTGCCAGAACCACTGTTGTTGATCGACCTCCGACATGGGCATACATTCTTGAACGATCGTATCGTCTTGGCTGATAAAACGGCTGCGTAAAGCGGGATGGCGTTCAAGAATATCGCGGAAAGCTGACGCAAAAATAGTTTCGTCTACTGGATCAAGAAAACGCAATGCAAAGGGGATATTGAACATCGGCCCAAATCCAAGAGCGGCGTAGATTTTCCACAAGGATGCCTGTGCATGCGATAATGGGACGCGTTCGGTGGTTTCATAGAGCGTCGGTAGCGGGCCCGGTGCCACCGCCGCCCAATCATTGGCCTGTTGATCAACGGCGGGTGTCGCGTGTTCGGCAAGCGGCGCAAGCGATGCCGCCGTCGTATGTGCAAATAAATCGTTGAACCGTAGCGTAATCCCGTGCCGTGATATGAGCCGCCCAATTACACGTGTCGCAACCAATGAATGCCCACCAAAATCGAAAAAGTCACAGTCGGCCGTCATATCAGGTGCATCCAGCGCCAGACGGAATTCATCTAAAATGATTTGCGCGGTCTGATCGGGTAGACTATTTTGATACGTAATATCAGCTGCTTGATTATCTGTGTGCGGGGCAAGGGTCTGTAGCAGGCTATTTGTATCTGGCAAGTCGTCCGCAATTGGGTGCCTAATCAAAGCAAGATGCGCGGCGTCGTTCGCAAGAATGACGGCAAGACGCAATGGCCCGCACGTCGCAAGATCCCAGGATTCAGCAGCTAAATCGGTCGCGATTTGCGTGGATTGCGCTGTATCCCGCGCCCAACGGATTTGCAAAGCTGGGGTTGCCTGTCCAGAATATACGAGCAAGTCACCTGTATCATCAAAATGATAACATCGGGTAAGCTCTGGTGTATGGAACCCCATCTGAACAAAACTTATTGCGATTGTGCCGGGCTCTGCTTCGGCTGGTAGCCGGACGAGCCGAACAGAAGGTTTAAGACCGTTTTCAGTTTGCTGATGCTCAAGCCATATCCGTGCTTCTTCTGGGGTTGCGGCGCGCGTAGTTAATTGGTTGTCGGGATGCGGGTGATGCTTGATCATACTGTGGTCCTGCGTAGTCCGGGGGGGGGCATTTTAGGGCTGGGGACCCTGAGATGCGGGGCCGGATCTGGCCTATATAACCAAGGTCACGGCGGGCATAATGTCAAGTATTTTTGTCGGGATTAGGGTGGGGTCTTGCGTAGGCGATTTCCTGTCAACAACCAGATCAAATAACCCCCACCGATGATCCCGGTGACTTGCCCAATGGGCATGGTCAGATCGAACGGGGCAAGCCGTGTCAGCAAATCTGCGCACAACATTAAGCCTGCGCCAAACAGGGTCGCCCCGACAAGAGGTTGTGTAGATGACCGCCCGAGGCGCCGCGCAAGTTGCGGGGCGGCTAATGCGACAAACGCGATAGGGCCTGTGGCGCTTGTTGCGAGGGCAGCAAGTGTCAGCGCACCAAGTAGCATCCAACGCCGCACCCGTTCGACGGGCACGCCAAGTGGCCCGGCAAGGTCGTCACCCATTTCTATCAACCCAAGTGGTCGCATCCCGATAAGCAGTGGGCCTATCAACACGATTAAGCCTAACCAAAGGGGCCAAACATGCCCCCAATCGCGCCCATCAACCGATCCGGCTAGCCAAAGATTAGCCGATATCGCAACGTCAATATCGCCTTTCACAAGCAACAGCGCGTTAATTGCGTGCAGCACAGCGCCAACACCGATCCCTGTCAGAACCAATCGATAGGCACTGACCCGGCCGTGTTTGCGTGCCAACATGTAGACACCGACCCCGGTGAGCAATGCGCCGGTTAGCGCTGCTATCACAACGTTGGCCCCTGAACCGCCAAAACCGATAATCCAAATGAGCGCACCAGTTGCAGCACCTGCGGTAAAGCCGATGACATCTGGTGACCCCAGCGGGTTGCGAGAAATACTTTGAAATACGGCCCCCGAAGCGCCAAGCGCAGCACCTGCGCCAAGGGTGACTAATAACCGCGGCAAACGGATGTCGATTAAAACATGCTCAATCGCGCGTGTTGGTGCGTTGCCTGTGATGACTTGCCATATTTCGTATGGGCCGATGGGCAGTCGCCCGATCATAAGCGCGGCCGATGATCCAAGCATGATCAGCCCAAAGAGGATGAGATTTAACCAAAGCGCACGACGCGCCAAGATGAACGACCAGCGCCACCAACGTAAGACAAGGTTGGGCGCAACCGTCATAATCCGTTTGCCCGCAAACGGCGTGCCAAAACGACAAAAATGGGCCCCCCAATCAGCGCCGACATGATGCCAACATCGATTGGCGCCGCAGGTTCAATCAACCGCCCGGCCAGATCAGCTATGCTTACCAGGGCTGCGCCGATCAGCATCGAAAGTAGTAGCAATGCGCGATGCTTGGGGCCCGTAATATGGCGTGCCAAATGTGGTGCTGCCAAGCCGACAAAGCTGATAGGTCCGGCTGCTGCTGTCGCCGTTCCACACAGAACGACAATCACGGCTGCCGCTGCAAACCAAATCCGGCGCGGGTCTGCGCCAAGGCTTTGGCCAAAATCCTGACCCAGCGCCAACGCATCAAGCGGCCGTGCCAAAGCGAATGCCGCGCAACCACCGATGATGGTTAGCCACAGGCTTGGCCAAAGAACATTCCAGCCGCGCCCTTGCAAAGACCCCACCGCCCAATGGCGGAATTGGTCAAAAACTTGTGCCTCTGCGTTAACAATGATTACGCGTGTTAGCGTCATAAGCACGATTGACAGCGCGGCACCCGCCAGCACCAATCGTACAGGGTCGTGGGACTGTGTCATGCCAGCCAGTAAAAAAACGGCGACACCGCCAATCCCTGCCCCGCCAATCCCCGCCGAAAGCGATGCCCCAATATGAATTTGACCTGTTGCCGCGATCAGGAAAACAATCGCAAGGGTCGCGCCCGCAGAGACCCCTAATAACCCTGGATCTGCCAGTGGGTTTTGTGTCAACGTTTGCATTATCCCTCCGGCAGCGCCCAACGCGGCACCGATGATCAGGGCAAGAAATACGCGCGGCAAGCGTTGTTCGCGCACCAAAAGATGCGCGCCATTGCCTGCGTCAAAGTGACGGAACGCTGCAAAAGTGGTCTCGGGTGAGATCGCGCGCGGCCCGATAAACAGGCTGACGCTTGCGGTGACGACAACCAAAACAATTGTTCCCCAAAGCAGCAGGCGCTGCGAAGGTACAAAATGCGACGTCATCTGTTTAAGCCCGGCCGAAACGTTGCGCGATATCTGCAATGATCTCTGACGCGCTGTAATAATCGACCCGGAACGAATTCCTCCCCAAACCGTACACTTGTCCCAATTGAACGGATGGCATGTTGCCAAGAATTGGATCAGCCAACAGCCGTTGTGCATCCTCGTCGGTACCTGACAGCACAAACGTCGTCTGTGCCGTGAGTTCTGTCAGATGTTCATAAGCGGCACGAATGAAATCGGCGGCAGGTGGGGCGTTTACGCTTTGCCAACTGCGCGGCGGATCTTCTAGTTCAAACCCAAGCGCCGTAAGCAAGCGCCCGTGCACGCCATCGGCTGTCGCAACGGGATTGGGTGCGCCGGGGCCGTTATAGCTGATGATGTTGATTAAGCCTGTGGGTAGCTCTAGCTGTGTACGCTTGGTTTGCAGTTCGGCTGCAAAAAGGTTCAATAACGCCTCTGCCTCGGTTTCGTGACCAATGGCTTGGCCAAGAAATTGCGCGAGTTCTTCCCAACCGACGGCACCGTAATCAAGCACCAAAACCGGTGCTATTTCTTCCAATGCAGCGCGCTGTGTCGCAACGGAATCTGCGCCGGTTGCGGACACGACGATAAGGTCAGGCGCATAGGCCCAAACCGCTTCGAGGTCGACAGCGCCGGCGCGCCACAATTTTTCGACACCGCGTTCTTGTGCGATATGTTGCCATTGACCAAAGAATTCGCCCCGCACGGTTGTTGCAGTGGCGACAAGTGGTGCATCGATCGCTAATAAACTACCAGCAAGCGTGACAGACGTGGAGAGTATGCGGGTTGGTTTGGCGTTCAGGGTGGTTTGACTACCATCCGCATTGGGTATGTTGCGGGGCCAACCTGTATCTGCCTGACCCTGTGTTCCCAACATAAACGTGCCTGCGGTGCAGGCGCTGTTGATTAAAAAAGAACGGCGTTTCATGTGTCCTCTAAACGGCCGGCGATTGGCCTCATTGGTGTAGGTTTATTGTGTGTTGTGGTTGTTACGACAGATGCATCGTGGTGCAACAATTCATCAAGTGGCGTATTGTAGGCGGTTGCCGCGCATGCCCGGATAATGAACGGCACGAGGTCCGTATTTCCTGCTGTAAATTGGTCTTTTGACGCTGGATCGGCATCGATCCATAGGCCAAGCCCGTCAGCATTCGACGCAGAACCCCATGTCAGATTAAACCCATCACCGGGGCCAGCAGCCAGCACCTCACTTTCGGCGGTGCAGCCGGTAAATCGCGGTGGATCGAACGGAGTAACGTTGATCAAAGGTGAAAAGAAAAAGCGTTGCCCTTCTTTTAGTCCGTGATCCGCCGCGAGTTGTTCGACGCGGTACCGGCCATTCCGTCGCAATTTGCGTAACACCTTACCCATACGAACAAGATAATCGCGAAGCGTTTCACCGGCGATTTTTGTCACGATCAACGGCAAAATATTGACCACCAACGCTGGGATCTCTGTGCTTATGCTGCCAAATCTGCTCATGTAGGGTAGCCAGATGGGTAGGTTTGGGTCACTTGCGTCTAAATCGCGCGCGAGCCAGGCTGCGCTGAGAAGCGTCAGCAAATCAGGCCAACCGATATCGTGGTTCTCTGCGGTTTGTCGCAATAACGTGGGTAATTCCGGTGGCAGGTCAGGTGCCGCACTGAGCGAAGAACACCCGTAGTCTTCATCGCCTTTCTCCAGCACCGTCAAGTCAGGTCCGTCTTTCAATGTCTGTTGCCAGTGGTCGCCGTTGCGGGTGTGGTGGGGGCTATTACGATAGCTGGTTTCTTCATCAAGGTAACGATGAAACGGTTGAAAAGCACCTAGATCTGCGGGCTCGCCTAGCGCCTGCCCATATAACGCAGCGGTACGTCGTTCGATCAATGAAACACCATAACCATCAAGCATGATATGATGCCCTCTGAGATACCACAGCCAGCGGTTGCCTTCTACTTTCAACACCCAAAGTGCTGAAATCTGATCATGCTCCAGATCAATAGGCTTTGCGATATCGGCTTCCATCATCATACGTCCAACAGCTACGGGGTCGGTTTCAGATGTAAGATCATGATAATGGACCACCGGAATACGTGCGGGATCAATTTGCTGGCGTGGCCCATCCGGTCCATCGTGGAACCGCAGGGCCAGCACGTCAGTTTCTTGCGCGACCTGCTTCAGCGCCCCGATCAACGCGGCTTCGTTCAGGGGGCCTGCGATGCTGGTACAATGTGCGATGGTTGAAAGCGGGCGGTCGGGGTGAAGCCGGAATTCCTCCCAAAAATCGAACTGAGCAAGTGTCAGGTCAAGCCAGGGGGCGGAGTGGGGTTGCGCAGACATTGGATTTCCTTCGATTCAAGTGGCCGAAAGTGCTGGCTGCTGCGCGATCAGCGCTGCGGCTTGCCGTGCTGTGCGTGCACCAAGTAGCTGCATGGGGCTAAGTTTACAGCCCAAGCGTTCGTTTAACGTCGTGGCAATTGGCGCGAGGTGATTTGGCATTAATCCAAAATTAAGCAAGATGCTGTCGGCGTTTGCATCGTCGCGCATGCCGATATGTTCTAGATAAATTCCTAAAACTTGGATTGCGAGCTGCTGATCTGGTTCCACCGCTTTCGTTGCGGGTGCTACATTTGGGGGCCGTGTTGCTAGACACCGCGCCGCAGTTCGATCTATTTTGCCGTTCGCTGAAAGCGGTAGAGCGAGCACTAAGATAAAACGATCAGGTAGATGTGATTGCGGTAATTTTTCACGCATATAGCTACGCAGTTCAGCCATACTTGGCTGACTATCCTCATGACAGACGCAAAGCGCAGCTAGCGTTGTTTCGCGCCCGTCATCAGACGCGAGATCGACGATAATGGATTGACGCAAACCGCTATGGTTACTCAGGACCGCTTCGATCTCGCCCAAAGACACGCGTACGCCGCGTACTTTTACATAGCCGCCGACCCGGCCCGCGAACAAGATTGTGCCGCCCTTGGCCCATTGACCCAGATCGCCTGTACGGAAGGCACGTCGCGGATTACCATTCTCATCTGGCAATGCAACGAAATCCGCCGACGCCAATTTACCATCGTCTAGGTATCCAAGCGACAGGCAGTCACCTGCTGTATGGATACGCCCGACAACACCGGGTGGGCAAAGTTCACCCACTGGATTGCAAATCAGATATTCAGCGCCGTTAAGAGCACGGCCATAAGGCACCGCGCCTGTTTCTGAACCGATTTCATACCAAATGCTCCAGATCGTGGTTTCGGTTGGGCCACCCAGTGAAAACAGCCGTGCATTCGGGCGTAATTCACGCAAGCGCGCGATTTGGGCGGGTTTGATATAATCACCACCCTGCGCAATAAGACGCAACGACCGAAGCTGTGCAGGTTGCGCGCAGTCTAATAACATCTCGAGGATAGCGGGAACAGAAACCCAAAGCGTCACGTTATGGCGGGCTACAATCTGGGCCCATTCCATCGCATCTTTGTCTTGGCCAATATCGGGCATCACTAACGTGGCCCCCGCGCTAAGAGCACCAAAAATATCAAACAATGACATATCATGGTGCAACGGTGTGGCTGACATCACGACGTCTTCGGGATCAACCGCCCATGCGTTCAGCGATTGATCCAATACATTCGCCGTCGCACGATTATTCAACACGACACATTTTGGTTCGCCGGTCGTTCCAGAAGTAAACAGATAGTAACTTGCACCGCGACTAAGGCTACGTTCGGCAAGCACCGCGTCAGCGGGTAAAGCGCCACCGCCGGAGGCCGTCAATCCAGTTGGATCTATGCATGGCCAATCGCAAATATCGTCGTTTGAAACAACAAGTGTCGGCGCGCACCGCGCGAGTTGATAATCGCGACGATCAATTGGTGCTGCTGCGTCAAGCGGAACCCAGATCACCCCTGTCAGCGATGCCGCAAGTTGCAGTGCGATATGATCAAATCCGCGTGGCAGATGAATGGCCAGCACCGCGCCTGCATCAACCCCATGTTCAGCAAAGCCAGCAAGGATCGCAGCGACCCTGATATGCAGATCTGCATAGCTGACCTGTGTTTTGCCCTGAATAAGCGCAATTCCTTGACCCTCGCGTAGATTGGTCGCGATTTTTAGCAAATACGGTGCTGGGTCCGAAATATCGGGGTGTTGCAAGGGCGTGGATACCGGCACTAACGGTTTTGGTAGGTCCAGAGATTGATGTTCACAGATGTTTGCAAATGCGGCCGTGACTGCATTCAATATGGCATTTATTGTATCTGTGCTTAGCGCGGCTTCGGCGTAATCAGCGGCGATTTCGATCCCGCCGTCCGCCGCATTCATTAACCGAATATCAAGCGCGACCTGCGGTGTTTGCGTTTGACCGGCCACTTCGTGCATTGATGCCGCTGGGTCAGGCGATACCCAGCTCAGCCCATTGGTCAGCACAACGGGTAAAGCAAGCGCTTCGTGTGTTTGTGATAGCAGTTGGCGGGCAAGGTCCACACCAGAAAAACCCATATGGGATAGCCCGTTCATGGTTTTTGTTTGCAACGCCGCCGCCCGTTCATGCGGGGTACCAATACGCGCATCGTGGTCTACCACGATGAATGAGGCACGGTTGCCTAACCCCGTTTGTTCGAGCGCGGGCGCGGTCGGCAAGCCAACGCATAGATGCATTTCAGGTGTGAAACGTACCAAGACCTCAAGCACTACAAAGCTAAGAAGGCTGTTTAAGAACAGTTTGTCTTTTGCTGCGGCACGCCGTAATCCGCGCCGTTGTGCCGCATCAACGCACCGCGTTTCACGGCGATAGCGCGACGTGCTGATTTGCTGTAATGGTGTCAGCCAAGGTAAGTTTGTTCCGGTTTCCACTACGTTTAATGCTTCAGCCCAATAGATCGCATCTGCACGACGTTGTGCAGCTAACGGTGGCATGATGGGTATCGGTGACGGTTCATTGTCAGGTGGTGTTGGAGCAAATATTTCCACACAAATTTGTGCGATCGCAGGTCCATCTAACGCCAAGGCATCAAATTTTATCGCCAACGCATCGTCATGACCGGCGGGCATCTTGATGGCGCAGACATTCCATAATGGGCCGTCGAGCGCACATGCGCTTTGTGCGAAGGCTTCCCAAAAATCTGCCAGTTTTTCAGAGGCATTTTGCGCGGTGCTAAAATCTTTTAGGTCAAGCGGGGTAGAGGCTTTGATTAAGTAGCGCAAACGCAGGTCATCTTCATCAATGCGCGTTCGCAGCGCCGGATGTGCGTCACAAAGCGCGTCAAGCCGCGTCCGAAGCTGCCCGGTATCAAGCGTTCCACGGAACAGCCGAACCTCTTGCATGGCGATACCACCAAGCGGAAGAACCCGATCACGACCCATGATATAGGCGCGTTGCAGCTGTGACAGTGGTTGACTGTTAACTTTGTTCTCCGCTTGCGTTGACAATGCGCGCAGTCTTGCAACGAAACGATCAAACAGCTTTTCGCCCCATTTTCCATCTACAAGATCTAACCGAATATCCCAGTTGACTAAAATTCTATCGCCGAGCTTTGCAATCTGCGCATCAAGCGCGACACCGGGGCCTTGCGATACACTCCAAACAAGATCGCCAAATATTTTGTTCGCATTTTCTGGTAATATTGAACCAAGCGGATGATCAAACCCTGCGGTAAAGACTACTGGCGCGTTAGGCAAAGCACCCAAATGCCTGCCTAAATCACGCATCAACTGCGGGCCTGATCGTGCAGCATGTGAAACAGCTTGAACCAATTGCGTTTGTACGCAGGGGGCAAGAATATCGATATCAGCGTCGGCTTGATCTATACTAAACAGGGTAAAGTTGGAAAAATCACCGATCAATGTGCCTCGATCCGTGATGCCTGATCGGTGAAACATCGGCACGGTCAGTCTAAACGCAGTTTGCTTGCAGGCTTGCCCAAGCTCTTGAGCGAAAACTGCAAGAGCCAGCGCAGAAGGGGTCACGCGCAACGCACGTGCATGCAACATGAATGTGTTGGTTTCGGTGATGCTTAGCTGTGCAGCAAGGCGGGTGCTTTGGGCTGCATCATCACAAGGAAACGTTGTTGGTGCTAGCAGGCTAGGCGCTTGTGGAAGGTTGGGAATTTGATTTTGCCACCATCGGCGCGCAGCGGCCTCTCGACTAGATCGTGTTGGATCAGTCCGCTGCGTTTGTAGATAACTAACAAAGTTGCCAGCAGGTGGGCTAAGCACCGTTGCGTCCGCTTCGTAAAGCTGCGCAAGATCGGCCATCACATAAGGAAAGCACGACGGGTCAGCCGCGATCATATCCAGATCAATATGCAATCTATGCCTGCCACCCGGTAATTGGCTTAACGTGAATTCACAGGCCTCGCCGCTTGCCAAGGACAATCGCTGATGTGTTTTCGAACCGCGAATACGTGCAAGCGTTTCATCACACGTCGCGGGGTCAAGTGCGCGTAGATCGTTCTGACGCAAACGATGCGCCGTAGACAGTTCCGCGATTGAGGGAGTTCCGTGGGTGTCAACGGCAAGTCGCAGATGTGTGTGGCGCTTGAACAGTGCCAAAACAGCCCGAGACAGCCGGGCCGGATCCAATGGTACCCGATGTTCTATGCTATCAAGCTCAACATACAGATGGGCCGATGTTTCAGCTATGCTTTCGCCTTTGGCGTGTCCACTTACCCAGCAGGCGGCTTGCATCGCGGTTAGTTCATACATCTGCAATCACCCGTTGACAATTCCAGACGTAAATACTCAAGTATTGCTAATCGTCAACCTGTGGAATTCACATGCAGCAAAAAATACCTGATAGATGTCTGAAATATATCATGTTTTTATGGTGCTTTCTTGCGTGTTGAATTGAAATGAAAACCAATTGCAAAGTGGGTACAGGCCGCTTTGAACAAACCGGATACGTGATGACTGATTTCACCCCTTGGCCAGAAAAATTTACACAGCTTTATCGAAAAAAGGGATATTGGATAGACGAGCCGTTAACACACGGTTTGCGTGCGCAAGTATCACTGCACCCCGATGCCTGCGCTATCCAATGTGGCGCGCGCACGATCAGCTATGCGGATTTGGATCAGATGTCATCGGGGCTGGCGGTGCGGCTTTTGGCGCACGGTCTGGTGCCCGGTGAACGAGCCGTCGTGCAATTGCCCAACTGTGCAGAATTTTACATCACCTTCTTTGCGTTGCTCAAAGCTGGGATCATGCCTGTAAATGCGTTGTTTAATCATCGGGCGTTGGAATTGCGCGCGTATGTCGAACAACTGCAACCTACGTTGTTGATCGGATCGCACGCACATCCGTTATTCAAAGATGATGTATTCGCGACGGAATTGCGCGAAATTTCGAAAGCGTTGAAGCTGTGCCTCTATTTGGATGACCCAAATCCGCAGACGGACTTGCATCAATGGATGCAGGCGGATGGTGCATCTACGATTACATTCCCAGACGTCAAACCAAATGACGTCGCGTTTTATCAACTCTCGGGGGGCAGTACAGGCACACCAAAGCTGATCCCGCGCACGCACAACGACTATGACTACTCTGTCCGCGCGAGTGCCGAAATATGTGCATTAACCCCGCAAACACGGTTTTTATGTGCGTTACCTGCTCCGCATAACTACGTGCTAAGTTCGCCAGGTGCGCTGGGCGTATTTTTCGCGGGGGGAACAGTTGTGATGGCAGACAACCCCGAACCCAACTTGTGTTTCAATATTATGAAGCAACATCATGTGACGATGGCCGCTTTAGTGCCTTCGGCCGTCGGTTTGTGGTTAGAGGCCGTACGCGACGGGCTGCACCCACCCGAGAGCCTGGAATTGCTACAAGTTGGGGGCGCAAGTTTCGCTGAAGCGCTCGCGCGACAGGTGCCCGAGGCGTTAGGATGCCAATTGCAACAGGTCTTTGGCATGGCTGAGGGCTTGGTAAATTACACACGGCTTGACGATTCGGACGGCCGTATTTTTACGACCCAAGGACGGCCTATCTGTGATGACGATGAAATCCGTGTGCGTGATGCCGACGGGCATGACTGCGCCGATGGCGAAACGGGGCAGCTTTGGGTGCGTGGGCCATATACGTTTCGTGGTTACTTCCGTAGCCCCTTGCATAACGAAACCGCGTTTGACTCTGAAGGTTTTTATCATAGCGGTGACCTCGTGCTGCGAGATGCAGATGGATATATACGCGTCGTGGGCCGCGTGAAGGATCAAATCAATCGTGGTGGTGAAAAGATCGCCGCAGAAGAGGTCGAAGGGCTGCTACTGCGTCATCCAGAGGTGCTTGAGGCGGCGCTTGTCGCGCAACCAGATGCGCGGCTTGGCGAACGCGGTTGCGCGGTTCTGGTCACGCGAAATCCCGTGCGCGCCGTCGCATTACGCCGCCATCTGATTGACCAAGGCGTCGCCGAATATAAGCTGCCGGATCGAATTGTCTTTGTCGACAACATGCCTTTAACGGCGGTCGGCAAGATCAATAAACGCGCTTTGCGCGACACAATTTTAGCAATACAGTAACTAAGGAAACGGACATGACAACAACGACAACACTTGCGACGACAGATTTCGATTGGTTGGAAACCCACGTATCTACGCTGATCGAGGATGAAGGTCCGATCGACCCGGCCGAGAGCTTGATTTATTACGGGTTGGATTCCTTGCGCGTCATGAAATTAGCCGGAGAGCTCAAAGAACGCGGCATTACCGTGAGCTTTGAAGAATTGGCAAAAGACCCGACGTTACATGCTTGGTCTGCGTTGATTGATGCACGAAAGAATAGCTAACGCGCCGCGCGCGTTGACGGATTGGCAGGTCGCGCTTGATCATCTGCGCGGCGCGTTACCCACGTGCCGCGTCGAAATGCGATTCGCCGATTTGGCACCGACCCCGCAAACCGTGAGCGGACGGAACAGACGCGCGGCCCAGTTTGCAACCGGACGTTTTGCGGCGGCTGCGGCTGGTGCACGTCTTACTGGCTTGCCTTGCTGTGTAGGTCGCGGGCTTGACGGTGCGCCACACTGGCCGAGCGGTTTATGCGGGTCCATTAGCCACTGTAATGATAGGTCTGTTGCTATGGTTGGGCACAGGGCCAACTGGTGCGGTCTTGGTGTTGATATCGAACAACGCCTGAGCAGCAAAATTGCACAAGAAATCGCCCCAGTCGCTTTGACATCTTACGAGCAGGCCAACTTTGGGAATGATCCGCTGTGGGTGACATTGATATTTTCGGCCAAAGAAAGCCTATTCAAAGCGCTGAGTCCTTTGATCAATCGACGTTTTGATTTTGACGCTGCAGAACTTTGTTTGAATTCGCACCTTATACCGCATCTGCGGCTGACATGTGACCTCGCGCCAGATTGGCGTGCGGGTCATATGATAAAACCGTTGTTCGTTCCATGCGTAGCGGGGGTGCTAACGGCGGTCGCTTTGCCCGTTTAACCGCGTAGGGTTGCGCCGCCGTCGATGTACAAATCAGCCATGGTAATATGGCCAGCCTGATCCGAAAGCAGAAATAGTGCAGCTTGGGCAATATCTTCGGGGGTTGCCAATTTGCCCAACGGAATACCGGTCCGGTAGCTGGCCAAATCGCCCGCAATAACACGCGCTGGCCCTTGTTCATCATGCCACATCCCAGTTTGCATCGGCGTAAGCGTTGACCCGGGCGCAATCACATTGCAGCGGACGCCGTGCTGGGCCAGTTCCAACCCAAGACATCGTGTGAGCATGGTAAGCGCGGCCTTTGACGCGCAATAAGCGCCCATGTTTAGACGTGGAATGGTCGCGGCATTCGAACTTATCACCACAAGGGCCGCATTGGGTTGTGTGATCAACCGTTTACCCAAACATTGCATCACATGAAAACTACCATTGAGGTTAATATCTTGGACGTGTTGCCATGCTTCAACAGAGGTATCCAAAAGCGGCGTTGTCGAAACAACCCCAGCCGCATGTACCCCAAGGCTGAGCGGTCCAGCGATTGTTTCGGCCTCTTCAACCATCGTAGCGACGGCTACTGCATCACGTAAATCGCAGGCCAGCCACGCCACGGCATCCGGCATGTCCTCCGAAGGCATAGCGTCCAGCGTGGCTTCTGTGTCAGTGGCAACAACTTTCGCTCCGGCAGCATGCAGTAACGCCGCAGCTTTAAGGCCGATTCCGCCCGCCGCGCCCGTCACTAAAACGCTTCGTTCTTCAAATCCGTTTAACTGCATTTTGTAACCTCGGGCATTTCAGTCAAAGCATCTGATGTTGAAATCACGCCGCCACAACAGCTCGCGACCCAATTCATTGCCATTGTGTGACGCGTTGCATCAAAATCTGCCTGCGCATCAGCCACGGCAAAGGGTTCGATATCACGTTGGAATGCTTCGGCTGCTGTCGCGAGGCACCCAATATGCGCGTAGACACCTGTAATCAGCAATTGATCACGCCCACGCGCACGCATGAGTGTTTCGAGGTTTGATCGTTGAAACGCGCTGTAGCGATGTTTGACGAGCACGATATCACCTTCGGCAGGCGAAAGTTCGGGCACGATCTGTTGGTGCTCTGGTTGCTGTGACATCCCTGGCCCCCAAAGATCCGCTTGCAACCCGCGATCCGCCCGCAACTGGTTCCCTTCTTGGGCAGTATAAAAAACTGGAATGTTGCAGGCGCGCGCGGCATCGGTCAGTGCCGTGATATTGCGGATGATGTCGGGCAGCGGTGCCGCATCTTGGGTGAACGGCGCGCAAAAGTACCGCTGCATGTCGTGGATCAACAGCGCCGCGCGGTCAGGGGCGAATGCCCATGGTGCGCGGGCGGCTGGTAATGTGTCTTGCGTGGGCAGGGGATAGGACGGAATTCCGGGAATAGCCATTGGGTCGTTTATCCTTGAAGTTGGTTAAGTTCGTGAAGTGCAGCATCACTTGGCAGCCCTAATGCTGCGAGAAGCGCACCAAATTTCGCAGCCGTTTCAACGGCTTCCGCACGCGGTTCTGAGCCCAATACGATACCTGCACCTGCATAAAGCCGGGCTTGCGCACCGCAAAGCTCTGCACAACGGATCGCTAAATACCACGCGCCGTCGCCGCGTCGATCACACCAGCCGACAGCACCGGCATAAAAATCGCGCGGTATAGGTTCTAATTCGCGGATTAGGTTGGCCGCACGCATGCACGGCATGCCACATACAGCAGGTGTTGGATGTAACTTCGAGGTAAGAACGATAGCGGGGGTATCTGGATCCTTTAAGACACCCTTAATCATCGTGCCAAGATGCCACATCGAGCGCGTGGCGGTCAGGGTCGTTCCGTCAGGCGCGCCTAATTCGACGCAATATGGGGCCAGCGTGTCGAGGATGTATTCCACAACAAACCCGTGTTCATGCTGATCTTTCGCAGAACTTTTCAAAGTTTTGGCAGCGGCAGCATCGGCATCCTTATTGTCTTGGCGGCGTGCAGAACCTGCCAAAGGATGTGATGAAATTGCTGACCCGTTTTTACGAATCAACAGTTCTGGCGTGGCCCCAACAAGGTGGCGTGGTTTCAGGTCATCAGCTTTGGGAGGCAAAGCGACTTGAAACGCAGTTACAGATAGATCCTCAGACAGTTTGGCGAGAACATTAGCTATTAAGATGTCTTGCGTCTGCTCAAGCATTAGGGTGCGGGCCAAAACAACTTTTCTCAATCCTTGCGGCAGAGCTTTTTCAGCCTGCATAATATCAAGCGCGTGCGATACGCTTTGCATATATGTTTGCGCGGATGGTTGTGAACGTGGACTGCTAACGGATTTTGCTAACGCATTTGATCTTGATTGATCGGCGGGCCAAGACCCACCCGCACCATCAACCTGCCAAAGATAATCAAGTTCCGACTTGTGGAAAGGCAGCGCGCCACCAAGCAAAGCACCGTCATTTGCACCGTTAAAAAATGTTTCCGTCCTGTCGCCGAGCGTTGTATCATCGCCTCTGGCAATCGGTTTTGGGGTACCTGCCGCACAAATCATGCCTTCATTGTTACGGAATGCAAAAGGTTGATCGAGAATGGTGGGTGTTCCATTCGTTGGGTGAGCATGTGGGAATGGCAAAGTCATTTAGCGGCCTCAGTATCGCGCGCAAGTTTAGAATGGCTGCTGAATTGCGCGCCCTGTTCACGGAAATGCCGGCCACGTTTGGCGTAGTCGGCTGCGAATTTATCTATGGGTTTGCGAGTTCATCAGCAGCACATCATAGATGCGCAATCAGAACGTGCCCTTGCTGGGCGCTGCTGCCTGAATAAGATATGTCAGAGAGATTGGCAGCCTTCAAGACTTAATTTAGTATAATAGTCAGGTATTTGCTTTCGCTATTTGGAAAAGTAGTACGATGCAAAATAATCACGTTCCGACTATTTTAGTATGTTATTGTTCTCGCGTGGACTAAACGAGTCTAACCCGTAGGATATAATCCTCCGCGCAAAAGCGGCAGGACGGCTTTCAAATCACCGCCAGCCATTCGATGCCAGCTAAAGAAACCTAAGGGATAACGAATGGAACAACGGCGAACCGCGCGATTGCTCGGCGGTGTAAGTATTGTAGCGATTTGCGCAATCTTACCTTTCTCAGTGCTGGCACAAGACAGTCTAGATGACCCCCAATTATTAGGGACCATATTCATCACAGGAGACACAATGATACGTAGCCAGCAGCGCACGGCTGCCTCGGTTACGGCGGTGGATGCCGACGAATTAGACGCCCTAAAAGGTGCTGACGCCGTTAGCGACGTGATTGGCGATATGGCCAATGTGACCTTACCTGCAGAAGGTGGGCAGGGCGGTACACCAACCGTTCGTGGTCAAAATGGTGAAGGACCCAACTCTGGTGCAACGGCATTTTTTGGAGGTACCGCACCGCGTCTCGCCGTGAACGTTGACGGTCACTACCTTAGCTACAACGAACTCGCCTTTTCGACGACATCGTTGTGGGACGTTGAACGGGTTGAACTTTTTCGCGGGCCACAGACTGTCAGCCAGGGTGCGAACAGTATCGCAGGTGCCTTGATCATCGACACGACTGATCCGTCTTTCACATCAGAAGGCGCAGTCAAGCTGGAAGCAGGAACTGGCGGTCGGCTTAGTGCGTCGTTAATGGCATCTGGCCAAGTGGCGACCGACGTCGCGGCGCGGTTCACGCTCGACCATACACAGCGCGATAACTTTATCGACTACACAGACTCCGCGTTTTCACTGGGGGATACGGATCAAGACCTCAGTTCAACAACTGGGCGGTTTAAACTGTTGTGGGAACCCTCCCAGATGCAGCAGCTGAGCACGCAACTGACTTACGCCCATTCAGACAGCAACCGCCCAACCTGGGAAGCTGCGACTGGGGACTATTCTGATTATGAAAGCACGGTCACATCAAACCCAAGCTGGGCACAAGAAACAGATACAGCAATTCATGATTTAAGCTACGCATTCGATAACGGGCTCACACTGACCAATCAGCTGCAGTATTCATCAATGCTGACCACCCGCACGACGTCACCAGAAAGTTCGGGGAGTGCAGAGATTGACCAACAAAACCTTTCAAACGAAACACGTCTTGTGTTCGGTGATGAAATTGACACCATAAGCGGTGTTTTGGGACTGTTCGTTTCGCATACCGACAGTGATGAAACGTTAAACCTGCGCGGTGAATCCGTATTTGATGACGAAAAAGACAGTATTGGCGTGTTCGCTGGCGTTGATTACCGCTTGACGGAAAAATGGTATCTGGGCGCGTCATTACGGTATCAAAGCGACCGCGTACAGCGCGTCGGGTCTAGCCCGTTTGCAGCAAATGACTTGGATTATGACGAAACCTTTGATGCATGGCTGCCTAAGTTGACGCTTGCCTATGACGTGAATGACGTCACCACAATTGGCGCTATGGTATCCAAGGGTTATAACCCCGGCGGTGTTGTATTAGGGCTGTCATCACAAGAATGGATCGAATTTGATGAGGAAACGTCTATCGATTACGAGCTATTCGCGCGTACAAGGGTCTTTGATGATCGGCTCGGGCTGACTGCCAACCTATTCTATACGCAGTTTAAAGACATGCAACGCTATGTCACCTCAGAAGCCGTCGATGGGTATTTTGAAGCTGTTACCGTCAATGCCGAAGAAGCCCACGCTTACGGGCTCGAGCTCGGCTTTGACTTTGAACCATCTGACGTGCTGACGGTAAAAGGCAGCTTGGGTCTTCTGAAAACAGAAACCGATGAATTCACAAGCGCCGACAGTGATTATAGCGGCAATAGCTTCGGAAGCGCGCCAAGCAGCACCTTTGGCTTGAGCGCCGATTGGCAGTTGCGCCCCGATGTTACGTTGAGCGGGAGCATACGTTACAGTGGTTCATACTACTCAGATGACGAAAACACCGATGCGGCCAAAATTGACGCTTACACCGTCGCTAACGCGCGGGCCACTTATACCCCACGCGATAACGTAGAACTGTATGCTTATGTAAACAACGTCTTTGGCGAAGATGCGGTGACAAGCATGCGTTACAGTCGGACCATCGCAGATTATGAGGCGACGATTGTTCAGCCACGCGAAATTGGGTTGGGCGTGCACGTAACCTTTTAATCACACAAGCCAATCCTCCGCGCCTGATAATGCTTTTCTAAGTGCGGGGGAATGAACGTGCAAATCAAACCTAAAGACTGCAACAGAGCAGTACGTGTGGAGATAACCTGTGTACTTAACCAAAGCGGGCTTGCCGCAATATTGGGCCAGGGCGACGCTTGTTATTCGTTATGTGCGGTTAGGGGGCTTAGACAGTCTTCGAAACGTTCGCCTTGTTCGAAATGGGCAAGAGGTATTTGTGGCCCACCATAGATAAAAAGTGGGGGCGAAGCCCCACGTTCGTAACGATTTGTTTTATTAACGTCCTTGGAATTGAATTGAAAACGATGTTTGCGCGCCTACAGGCGGGGCGGGGAATGGTGCCGCGCGCCGGACATGGTTCACTGCAATCCTATCAAGATCTACATCACCAGAGCTTTGACCAATTGCAACAGATGATAATTGGCCTGAGGTCCCGACACGAAAATTGACCACTGCAGTGCCCCGAGATCGCGTCCTTTCACGACGGGTGCGACTGATTTGACGCATGACAGCGTTACCATAATTCGCAGCCGCTTCGCGTGCAGCGGCGATTGCGGCCTCGTCGACCTGCTGGCCTTGGCCGCTTTGTGTCGCTTGGCCTGTGTTTTGGGTCGCGGCCGCTTGCCCTTGCCGGGCGTTTTGATTGGCGTTGCCTTGCTGGGAGACTGGCACTTGTTCGGGGGATGGTCGCGGCGGTGGGGTTTGGCCAAGATTAGTTGGTCGTTGCACTGGACGTAATGTGCTTATCGTCGCCTCAGAAACTTGTACGTCAGGAAGCGCCTCCATCACCTCTGGCTGCACCGTTTCTATTTGTACGGATTGAATCGTGGCAGCCTGCGTTGGGGTAACTGGTGCGATCGTCGCAATGTTCGGGGTAGTTGCGGTCGCAAGAATCTCGGCAGGCTTTTCACTAAGCTCATTGGCCTGCAACTGCACACCGGTCTCGACTGTTTCCACCTCGGTTGGTGTTAATGTGGTGACCGGCGGTGGTTGCACTGTTTCAGGCGATGACCGTTGCGCCATGTCGGCAAAACTGTTGCCTTGACTGACTAGGGCAGGTGGCGGGCTTGCGGCGGGCAAGGTGTTGTCAGGCACCGCCATAGCCGACAAAAATGCAGCATGAATAAGAACCGAAGTCCCCAGAAAAACAGCGACTGGTGTACGGATGTTCATCGTCTACAATCCTCGTTCCGTAACCAACCAGACGGACGTGGCCCCCGCCGCGCGTAATTCTGCGACGCGGGCCATCAATATTTTGGCGGGTACCGCACGATCCGCGACAAGCCGTAGGTCCAATCCATTTGGGCCGTGCTCAGATGCAGTCACGGCCTGTTCCGGTGTCGTTTCTGATCCACGCAAAAACAATGTACCATCTGCGCGTAAAACAGTTGTATCGGGCGGCGCGCGCCCTTCAAGATCATCGGTTGCAATCAACTTGATTTCACCGTCCAGTGTTGGTGCTAATGCACCCGCGATCATGAAAAATATCAACATCAAAAAGACGATATTGATCAATGCAATCGTTGGCTCTGATTGGGCGCGACGGGAAGATTTCATAAGGGCCATATGTTATTCCAACACCACAACCGACAGGTCGGGGCGCGCTGCAAGAACCACCAACAGATCGACCAGTCGTTGTGACGTAACCGCGTCACGCGGCGCAACTAAAAGCTGCTGACCCTCTGACAGGGCGAGGGTATCAATCTGCGCGATCAACGTGTCCAAAGTATAATCTTGACCGTTTAATTTCAGGCTTTGCTCATCCAGCCGTAAAAAGAGGGGTGGCGTATCGGAGGCTGTTGCCCTCTGTCCGGCACTGGCCCCAACGAGCGGAATTTCAGAAAACCGTGTGAAGGTAGAACTGAGCATAAAAAACAGTAGCAACAGAAAGATCACATCAATGAGCGAAGTCATCGACACATGTTTGCGCCGCAAGGTGGACGTACGAAGCGTCATATCATTCAGCCCGCACGTGCGGCGAACTTGGATTCAATTGCACTTTCGGCGAGCACGCGTTCGCGGGCCACGCGGCTATCAAAAAACGTGAGAACCAGCGATGTCGGCATCGCAACAGCGAGCCCGGCCGCAGTGGTTAACAATGCGACCCAGATGCCGCCTGCCAGCAATGACGGGTCAACCGAGTTACCCGCCTGTTGTAAGGCTTGAAATGCGTCGATCATTCCTAATACAGTTCCAAACAACCCTAACAATGGGGCGATTTGTGCGATGCTGTCCAGCACACGGAAGCCACCTTCTAAACGTGCGACATGCGCATTGGCCTTGGCCTCAATCCGCGTTTTCGGGCCGTTGACTTGACGGCTTTGCAACGCATCCGACAGGGTATTGCGGCTTTGCGCAAGCGATGCTTCGGCGACGTCTTGCTCGCCTGCGTCCCATGCGATGATTGCTTTTGCGATTTGCGCATTACGTCCGACACCCAGCTGATGAAATTGCCAAATTTTCCACAGTATCACGCCCAACGATAGCACTGACAACGCCAGCATCAATAGAACAACAGGACCGCCCAGATCGTAGATGGCGTGCAGTTGGGACATAATCATTTTGAATAGGTTCATCCCAAAACCTCCACGTCAATCCGAGACTCATAGCTCAACGCATTGGCGCAGTCCGCGGGGGCAATGCCTACCCCTGAACATTCGGCCACATCATTAATCAAAACCTGCCCTAGGGCGTCGCATGATAACGATGGAACGTTGAATTGCCGCACGCGCGGTATGCCGGTTGGTAAGTCACGCATGTCAAATAAGGTCAAACGATCGACGGCCCCGTCTTTCGTCAAAAGTACTGTCTCAAAGACAAGTGACGTGACATTAACGTCCAAGCTATTGGTCAGCATGAACGTCAACTGACATGCCCCGTCGAGCTGAAGCATGCCATTCATTTCAACGCGAATTGAAGGGGCCGCATCAACGCCCCCCTCTTGCGCTAGGACTGGTGCTGACATCGCCACGAAGGAAGCGGCTGCCAGCATCAAACCTATACTTGGAAGGTTTTTTTTCATGTTGGAAATTAAACGTTCGAACAAGACAGGCCATGTATGATCGGTCTTCTCCTACGTCCCCTGCGAGTAAGTTATAATAAATATCGAGCACATTTTTGATGAGAAGGCAGCTCAGTCTTAGTTATCGACGTTTTGCGCCATTGTTGACTGCACGATAGCTTCATCAGCGATGAAAATGTGTTGTTAGCCCTTAATTGATCCATATGACATTGATGGTTACGTGATCGTATAATTAATCCGATAAAAACAATCAAGTACTTATGATGTGGCAATTAGGCATATGTATTAGGGCTCATGACGATAAATAGCGTTGTTACATAAAATCGGTTGGATGACAGATTCTTTCTCCCTTTCGGAACTCAAAACTCAAAACTCAAAACTCAAAACTCAAAACTCAAAACTCAAAACTCAAAACTCAACACCATGATTAGTGAATCGCCCCGAGTTTACCGGAGACCTATAGCTTCATTTCATGCGACCATATCGAGCACGTCACGCTGTGCATAGAAGTTCTCTTCGGCTTCGGCTGGCGGGATGTTCCCGATGGGGCCAAGCAGGCGCCGGTTGTTGAACCAATCGACCCAACCGAAAGTGGCCATTTCCAGATCCTGCATATTGCGCCAAGGTCCCTGGCAATGAACGAGTTCGGTTTTGTAGAGACCGTTAATCGTCTCGGCGAGAGCGTTGTCATACGAGTCCCCGACACTGCCGACGGATGGTTCGATGCCAGCTTCGGCCAGACGCTCGGTGTATCGAATGGACAAATATTGCCCTCCGCGGTCCGAGTGATGGATCAAGCTGCCCTTATGAATGGGGCGTCGATCATGAAGGGCCTGCTCCAACGCGTCGAGAACAAAGTCTGTCTTGGCAGACCGAGATGGGATGGTTGTGGCAGTCGTTGAAGGCGGCGCGCTCTACTTCGTGCGCACCGACCACATCGGACGGCCGATCTTCGCAACAGACACGCTCGGAGCAAAAGTTTGGGAGGCCTCCTACCTCCCCTTCGGCGGCGTGCAGACATCCACCGGAAGTAACTCAGAACTCCGCTTTCCGGGGCAATGGTTCCAATCTGAAACTGGGCTGCACCAGAACTGGATGCGGGATTAACCGATGATCATTGATCTGACCCTTCCAAAACCGTTCAATAACTGGTTGGGTTTTGACTCGTCGCCCCTCAAGGGGTCGTTTGCGGGACGGGGCGAAATGACACTCTAAGCCTCGTTTGGGTTAGCAGCCATTCGTGCACGTCGCGGCTAAGGTCCGGTTTGAGCCCAGACTACCTCATGCTGCATCTTTGATGAATGTCTGCTAATGAGATGTTGTTCTCAGCTGGCTCGGATTGACGCCCATCACTGCGCGAAACGCCCTCGAGAAGGCGCTACTGGACCCGTACCCACAATCGTGGGCGATCTGATCGATGGTTTGACCGGGCTTTTCGAGCGATCGGCGCGCTTTGAACATGCGCCAGTTCAAAGCGTAGTCCCCCGGCGTCTGGCCCATGTGGCTCTTAAAAATTGCGGCAAAGGATGATCGAGACATTCCTGCGATCGATGCCAAATCAGCAAGGTTGTATTTCCACCCATCAGGCTCGTGAATGGCTGAAAGTGCGGATACGATCCGCGCGTCGCGTATCCCAGAATAGAAACCGATCTGGCTGCCCTCCAGCACGAAATGCGCGCGCAGTATTGAGGCAAACAAGGCTTGGGAAAGATATTGCGTGACCGTGCGGCTGCCTATTTCCTTTGTGAGGGTTTCATTCACGATCAAGGAGATGAGCGAGGACAATAGTGTACCCAGCTCCATTTCGCTTGTTTTAAGCAAAATCCGCGGTGGGAGGTCCTTCACGAGCGGATGTTGATGGGCCAAATCATATTGGAAATGGCCACAAATCATCCGGGTCGTTGGGGCTCCGTCAAGGAACGGTTCATCGCCGGCTTGAAGGCCCGCGATGACGTCCTGACCGGATGTGGCCGGGCTATCAGGGTTGTCACATATCGCGTGCGATGCGCCCTTGGGAAACAAAACTAGATCGCCTGCAGTAAGGTTTTCGACATGACCATCATGCTCAATCACTGCAGTGCCGCGGACGATGTAATGGAATTGTGCGAACCCAGTATCGGACACCGACATTTTCCAATTTCCGCAGAAGTTTTTCTGAAAATAGATAGAGCTTCTAAACCCTATCAGTTCAAGGACATCACTGAGCGGATCCATTTTGCGCACCTTTTTTCCTGTTCCCTTCGGCGGCATCAAGCTGCCGCCGAAGAGTGCTTTAATCCGTTTATGACACTGAAACAGGTGTGTACAAGAATGCACCAGCCTCAGTGCGGGACATGCGGCCAACGCCTGGGAACGGGAAATGATACCCAGCAACCAGAAGGTTTTCGTCAGCAGCCAAGCCAAACAGACGTTCACGTGTCTCATGTGCCGCAGCAGGATCTTGTTCAATACCCAAAGCCCATGTCGGCTCGTTCGTGCCTACGATGTAATGTACAGAGGTATCGATCAAATGCAGCAGCTTTTCGCCATTGCTTTCCAGCATTACGGCCATGTGGCCGTACGTGTGACCAGGCGCCGCGATAGCTGTGATCCCCGGCACGATTTCGTCGCCGTCCTCAACGATCTGGATCATGTCTTTGATCGGGTTCAGTTTGTCGTTGCCATAGCTGAGCATCAGGTTGGCAAAACTAGCCTCGGCGCTTGGTGCGGATGTCCAATAATCCAACTCGGCCTGTGGCATAAAGTGTGCTGCATTCGGAAAGCATGCCACGCCATTTTTTGAGACCCCGCCGATGTGGTCATAGTGGCCGTGGGTCAAGAAAACGTGGGTGATGTCATCCGGCGACACACCAACGGCGGCAAGCCCTGCGAAAAGGCGTCCGTTATCAGCTGTCGCATCTGGCAAGGTAATGTCGCCCATACCAGTATCGATAAGCACTTTGGCGTCGCCAGTTTCGACCAAAAAGACGGCCCCTTGCACATTTGCAAGCTCGGTTCCCAAGCCATACTTGACAAATAATGCGTCTACGCTGCCTTCCGGAGCATTCGCGCCAAAGATGGCAGTCGGGACAGTAAACAACATATCATCGATGACAGTAATTTTCATATCACCGACAGAAAACTGTGCAAGGGCGCGCAAGGGTAGGTCAGAACCCGCTGCTTGTGCTTTGGTGGTAGAACTGATGATGGCAGGTGCGGCAACGGCCAAGGCGCCACCCATAAGAGCTGCGCGGCGGTTGATTGTAAGATAGGACATATATGTCTCCGTGTTGATTGGTGTGAGGCACATATGAGGTGAAATTATTGTACTTTGAATAACCAAAAGTCTAGGAAACCATACTTATCGTCCAAGATTATATTAAGACTTCCATCATTTCAACTTTCAGCTGAACGTTCAGCCTAGAGTTAACCGAAACATCATATCGGCAGCCACGTGCCATCCAAAGCTTTCTGACTACAGACCTCGGCGCAACTGCAGCGAAAGTACGGTTCGTCCGCGTCAGGTGAGTTCGCACAGAGGGCAATGAACGTCTGTTTACCAACGTCTGTCCCAATGAAACAGTTGTTTGAATGATACGGTTTCTGCCCCAAACAAATCAATGGCTTGGCAGGCCGAAACTCAACAAGGTTCAATTGGGACGGGTTGACATGTTGCTTACAGTGTCATTTCGCCCCCTCCTGCAAACGACCCCAATATAGCAGGCGGCCATCGGTGGTTATGCACATGTATTGCCGACGGATGTATATGCGATTTCATATAGATGGATTAAGTTATCAATGAGAAGAGGAGCAATTCATGCACGTCACCCCTGACCGCGTCGCCCGCCACATAAACGTTAATCCTGCTATATATGTTGGTCACCCATTGTCACTTCGGACAGTTTCAAGCGCGATACAACTTAAGATTTCCAAGGCCTTGTTGGAAGTTCGTGAGCCTTTGCAGGCTTTTGGCTCTGACATTCTTGCGTACTATAGCTCACCGATTGGAACTTTAGGTACCGCCCAAATGGCAAGTAGTGACCGACTGATCCAGCGGATCAATGCGACCACTGCAAGATTTGCACCTCTTTACGATTGCCACCCCAGAAATCAGCTAAGTTCTTGGGTCCAACGAGCGAGTACCAAGGGTGTAATTCCTTTGATGCCTCAGCACGCCCAAATGTCTGTTCGTCTTGCGATTCTTGACATGCCAGGCGCCCGGTTGATCATGATGTCGATGCTGATGGCGTCGAATAAATATTCAAAAAGGTTAATCGAGCTTATGGCCTTCGAACAGCCCTACACTGTGTTTCAGGTCTCACCACGCGCCTACAGCGTTTTCGGATGGGTTTTGCCGGCATTGGAAAAGGCGAATGTCGATTTGGATCGCTTTTTCAAGGACATGCTTGAGCTTGAGCATACGCACGAATTGGGGTAAGGCAGATTATCATCCGAAGCATTAGGCCGCCTCCACACTTAATGTCGCTCTTGAAAGGCACTGCACCGTGCGAGCCCGAACAACGCGAAGTGCCCCGATGCAGGCCTTGATCCGCTGGGAATGCAGCGTCCCATTGAGGTCATCTATCAGTCACTGCTGCCTGGCATTAGCACGATCACACTGCGTCTAGAGTCCAGTCCTTTTAAGACTTGGAACACCGCCCATTTGGACCATAAACGGAACAGCGGCCATTGGTGCAAAGCGCAGCTAATGGCGGGTCAGAGCCCACTTCGACGGATGCTGCGCGCCGCCCCAACGTCTGCTCTTCAGCGTGTTGCCAAAAATGTGACAAAACCAATGCCATTTCGCCGGGGGTTTGTATTACAAGGTCTTCCAACGTTTTTGGCGTGTAAGTTTTAGCAAGGCGTTTATGTCCGGTATGCGCAGTTCTCGGTAGCTAGCGCCCATGCAATCTAACTTGGATCAAGGGTAGTGAAACCACGGCCTATTGGGATCACTTTGGGCAGGTCTGGACCGTCTGCAGCGGTGAGACGCGCGGGGTCGGGCAGGGCGATCGCTACTCCCAGGCGGAATGCGACGCGATGCTCGCCGATGGGATCTTGGATTTTGAACGCCAGCTGGATGCCTGCCTGACCGATGAAGACAGCATTCCGGTGAATGCCAAGATCGCCTTTGTGTCCTGGACCTACAACGTGGGCGCAGGGGCCGCGTGCGGATCCACACTGGTGCGCAAGGCAAACGCAGGGGATCTCGTTGGGGCCTGCCGTGAGCTGCCACGCTGGAACCGCGCCGGCGGGCAAGTCATTCGCGGGCTATCCAATCGCCGTGGGGCTGAGCGCGTGATGTGTCTTGATGCGCTAGAGGCGTCGTGATGCTGGGATATTTGACGGGCGGTCTCGCGGCTGTGTCGCTGGCGTCCTGCGTTTATGCAGGCGTTCTGCGTGGCGACCGGGATGCTTTGCAACGTGACCTCGCTGCCCTTCACCTCCAGCTCTCCGCATGCGGCGGGCGGCTGCAAACTGTTCTTGATGACAAAGGGTCTGACCATGCCGTTGACCAAATGCCTGATACTGATCTTGTCGATGTCCCTGATCACTGGCTGCGCCCCTAAACCGATCATGGTGCCAGACGGTGCTGCAGACTTCAGCGACATCGAAGAGCCGCGCCGGTTCACGCAAGCGGAACTGGACTGGCGGGCAGCCAACGCGCCCTGGAACCTGAGGCGGGATTTTAAGACGAATATCGGTTGGGATCGGGAATGTGTGGGGGCGGATGTTTGACAGGCGGGCAGGGCTTGTTCGATTTTATTGGGCGGGAAGCAGCCCTTCGCTGCAGGTGCAAATTTCCATCGCCGGACAGTAAAATCGGACTTAACGCGTGCTGCAGTATAGGTCATTCAGGGCTCATAAATTGAAGAAACGACAAGTGAAGTCGATGGTACAACGCTTTAGGGCATCAACCGGTTGCATAGAGCTGGACGGAGCTTTGCGCCACTTAAATGAAAGACCACATAGCATCCGCTTATAGTAATATGAGAGATTAGAGGATTTCGGACGCAAACCAGAAATTCCTGACCATATAGACAGTTTAATCCTGCGCAAAAGATTACACCTTAAAGGTTATGTGTACGAATTCAGGCACAGCTAAAAGGGCTGCGGTGAATACGATGATATCGTGTCTTTTATAAGAAAATGCGCAATTGTGTTTCCGTTGCAACGATTATCATTTAGCGGCCTATCCTTTTGTCTAAATCTTACAGAAAATACGACAAAAATACAGATTCACCTTTTGACGCCAAAACAACTTGTGGCATAGGAATCTTCAATTTGAAGATGGCTTGCCGTTATCGCGTGAATCTGAGGTTCTGCCACAGCATTACGTGCGACCGAAAATACGTTCTGACTTTGTCATTGCGTTTGCAAGTTATGAACTAAACAGCTGGTTGCCAAGTAGGAGTATGGTATGATCAAAAATATATTTTGGACCGGGGATCGCCTTGGGAAATTAGTTCTAGGGCTTGCGGTCGTCACCGCAGGAGCGACAACACCGCAGTACGCGCAGGCGCAGACTGTCTCGGATGCGGCACCCTCTAATCCATCTGCAAACTGCACGTGGAATTGGAATTACTGGCGCGGCTCTCAGAGTGACAATACCAGTACGGGCACGAGTTTGGCCCGTTTTGACCCCGCATTCAGGGATGATGGTGCATCAGGTGAGGTTGATAACACTGCCAACGTTTTTCAAGATTCAGCTGCGTTTCAGATACCCGGCGGTGCGGCATACACTTGGTATGAATTACTGGCGTCGGGCGGGGCGAGTGCCACCTCGACGGACAACGCGTTTGGCGACAGCGCAACAGGCGATTTCGACGGACCAGCGAACGACAACATTCTAATAAATGGAAGCCTGTGGGAACGGATGTATGGCATCGGGCGCTACCAGATGAACCCGGGGACGTCACCAACGATCACTTTTGGTGATAGTGGTGTCTTTGATGGGCATGCCTTTGCTTTTTTCGGGAGCGATGGAACGATGCTGGCACGTCTACCTGCGGCGTCGTCAGGTTATTATGCCAACGTAAGCAATGCGACTCTGGCTGCCAATATTGGCACTAATGACTCAAATTCAACTATTGTAAGCGGTGCTTGGACAGCGTCAGTGACGGTTCCGAATGTGCCTGCCGATGGTATTGTTTATCTGCACTACGCTTGGGCAGATGAAAGTGCGAATGCGGGTGTCGCAACCAACGACGCCTGTCAGGTTCCTGAACTGAGCACGACGCAG
>NZ_QOCG01000024.1 GCF_003318235.1 Loktanella sp. D2R18
GTCTTTGAACTCGCTGGCGGCCTTCATCACGATGTAGGCCGGGCTGGTGATAAGATCATGCGCTTTGAGCACACGATAGACGGAAGCCTCTGATACAAAATAACTTTCCTTGTCAGTGAACGTCACTGCCAATTCCCGTGGCGACAGTTCTGTCTCCTTCAACGCCAGTTTGACGACTTTGCTCCGTACCTCGTCAGGAATGCGGTTCCAGACGTGTTTGGGCTTGGGCGATTGATCCTGTAACCCAGCCTCACCACGCGGCAGATACCGATCGTACCAGCGATAGAATGTGGTGCGAGGAATGCCCAGCTTGGCCAGTGTCAAGCGGGCCGACAAATGCGACCCCTCGACCAGCCTGATGATCTCCAGCTTCTCAGATGCGGGGTACCTCATTCTTGGTCGCCCCCATCGCCTGTCATGCTTTTTTTGAGAAGGCGCAGCTCCAGTGTCTGTTCCGCCACAACTTCCTTCAGATCGCGGGCTTCACGGCGCAGATCTTTCACCTCGTCAGTCGTGGCCGCACGGGCCGTGTCGCCAGCCAGTCGGCGCTTCCCAGATTCCATGAAGTCCTTCGACCATTTGTAATAGATGCCCTGCGAGATGCCCTCACGACGGCACAGTTCGGCAATACTGTCTTCACCTCGCAGACCGTCCAAGACGATCCTGATCTTCTCTTCCGACGAATAATGCTTGCGGGTAGCTCGTTTGATATCTTTGACGAGCTTCTCGCCAGGGCTTTTGTGTGTTCCAGTTGTCTGTCTCATCTTCCACTCCTCAGTGGTTACGATGAGCCAAGAACACTCTCTTATCAAATACGGCTATTTGGACCCATTAGCGCTGACGTCAGACAGTCATGGGGCGTCAACATATGAAAGCTGACGTCCACAAATCCTCTACGAGTGGCAACTTTGTCCCGCACTCCAGTCCTTGATGCATCGCACCGCCAATGGCAGCTTTACGGCACAGCGAACGTTGATACAAAATGCGGCGAACGTCTCTTAAGAGCCCAATCTGTGAATTGGGTTTTCATGCTTAATGCGCTCGCAGCGCAAATGCGACTGCAACGGCATGGCTTTCCATTCGGCAGCACGACGAAAAGCGGTCATTTATTCCAGGTTCGGTGAGGCTGGCGCGCTCAAGGATCAAGCTCTGGCACTGTGCGGTCGTGAAACTTGTTTAAAGCCCCCGGTAGACTGTGATCAACTAGACAAAATTTCCTTAAATTATCAAATGCCCGTTGGGGCCTTGCAGTCGTTCATCGAGCTTTGAAATGGCCGTCCAAGTTTATCGATAGCTGCAGCCTGTTATAAATATTAATTTCAGCTACATGTGCGAGTATAAGGTTTCCAAATTCAGGGACTAACCACATGTCACGACCGCCAACATCCAAGGACTTGAGCCTGAAGTGGCTGGAGCTTTTCCAAACCTGTGCCCGCAAAGGTTCGTTGCAAGCCACCGCAAGGGAAACAGGCTTGTCGATCAGCACGGTCTCGCATCACCTTCGCAGTCTTGAGGGACATTTGGGCATAGACCTGTTTGACCATACCCGCCGCCCCATGGTGCTTACTCCTAAAGGGCATGTTTTCTTACGCAACATTGACGACGCTTTGCTGTCCATTCGTAAAGCAAAGGCGGAGGCATCCTCCGGAAACATTACCGAAGCAAGCTATCTGCGGGTCGGCAGCATTGAGGATCTTGACAGTGATATCGCCCCCGAGCTCGCGGTTTTCCTGTCTCGGAGGATGCCCGGATGTGATTTTCTGTATCATACTGGAACTAGTGGCAACATCACCGAGATGCTGCACAACCGACAATTGGATATAGGCATATCGATCCGCCCATCCGAGCATCTGGGAGATTTGCAAGACCGGCCTTTGTTCAGGGATCCGTTTGTTGTTGTTCTTCCGGCACATGCCGAATTTTCAGTGTCAGAGGTTCTTGCAGGCACGGGAACGTTTCCGTTCCTGCAATTTTCGAGCGAGTTGATTATCGCGCAACAGATCAAATCTCAGTTAAGCCGCCTTGGTGTCACGTTGCCAAATCGGTTTGAATGCGGAAACCACCAAACCCTGATGGCAATGGTTGCGTCTGGTGCTGGCTGGACAATCACCACCCCTTTGTTGTTCGCGCGCGCACGACAGTTCCAGCCGAAATTACGGATGTACAAGTTTCCGGGAAAGAGTTTTTCTCGCACATTGTCATTGATCACGACACCGGATTGTTCGCGGTCTGTCGTGGATCTGGTTGAGGGGCAGTTGCGCACATTGATCCAAGGTCACGTCATTGCGCCGTTCTCGGTCACTACACCGTGGCTGCGAGATCAGGTCTTGTTGATCGATCAATAAACCGCGACTCATTTATTGGTTCCTGTTGACGGATCTTGCTGATCGGCATTTGCCCTTGGGCTGATTGTTCGCTCAGTGCCGCAACAATGCGCAGTTTTTCCCGATTTAGACGCTTAATCCTAATGGGCCGAAGTAGAAGTCCTATTTTTTCGAAAACGTGAAAACCCGCGTTGCTTAGTTGCGGCCAATAGCAAATTTGGAACTCAACAATACGAGAGGGTATCCAATGAAATCGCGGACGAAAGTTGTTGTAATAGGTGGCGGCATTGCAGGCTGTTCAGCACTATTTCACTTGACGCAGGAAGGCTGGACAGATGTGGTTCTGGTGGAGCGCAATGAGCTTACGTCAGGGACAACCTGGCATTCGGCTGCGCAAGTCACGAACTTTGGTGGCAACCAGACGATGGTCGGGCTTAAGACGCATTCGATCGAGCTTTACAAAATACTCTCTGAGGACCCAGCCTATCCGATCAACTATCATCACGCTGACGGTGGTATCCGGCTGGCCAACACCGAA
This sequence comes from Loktanella sp. D2R18, assembly GCF_003318235.1. GTDB lineage: Bacteria > Pseudomonadota > Alphaproteobacteria > Rhodobacterales > Rhodobacteraceae > Yoonia. The sequence goes on from NZ_QOCG01000024.1 coordinate 2,863, forward strand.
GAGCAGATGCAAGGCTATCGCCATTTTGCGTCAATGGCGCGTGGCATGGATGTGCATCTTGAAGTTTTGGATGCTGAAGAATGTGCCCGTCGCCACCCGCTGATTTCGACGTCTAACCTTTTGGGCGGCCTTTGGGATCCGCTTGATGGTGATATCGACCCCGCACAGCTGTGTCAGGCGCTGGCCTATCACGCCCGTCAGGCCGGAGCCGAAGTCTATCGTAACACACCTGTGACGGCACTGACCCAGCACAAGGATGACACCTGGACAGTTCATACCGAACATGGCGATATTGATTGTGACATCGTCGTCAACGCCTGCGGCTACCGCGTGAACGAGGTCGGCGCGATGATGGGTGTTCACCACCCTGTTGCCTCAATGGAACACCAGTATTTCCTGACAGAAGACATTCCAGAGATCGTGGAATCAGACCGCCGCATGCCACTGCTGCGCTGTCCAATAAGTGACTACTACAGCCGTCAGGAGAAGAACGGTCTGTTGGTGGGCTTCTATGAGCAGGACTGCAAGACTTGGGGCATGGACGGCATTGATCCGAACTTTGTTAACGCTTTGTGCCCTGACGACCTGGACCGCGTCATGACCGTAATGGAGGGTGCTTTTGAACGTATGCCTGCGTTGGCCGAAACTGGTATCCGGTCTATCGTCAACGGCCCGATCACCTACACAATTGATGGCGCGCCACTGGTTGGCCCGATTCCGGGCAAACGCAATGCGTTCTGTATCATCGGCCTGCGCGCTGGTTTGGGCGAGGGCGGCGGCCACGGTTGGTTGCTGGCCCAGCAGATCGTCCACGGCGAAGCCTGCTATGACACTTGGAGCATCGATCCGCGCCGGTTCACTAGCCACACCAATGTGGAATTGACCGCGTTGAAATCCATTGAAGATTATCAAAACGAATTCCGCTTTCACTTCCCGCACGAACACCGCCCTGCGGGTCGTCCGGCGAAGACCACACCGCTGACCCCGATTTTGGCCGCCGAAGGTGCCGAATTCACCGTTGTCAACGGTTGGGAGCGGGTCGATTACATCAAGCCTACGCCTGATTTCCACCCGTCGTTGAGCTTTAACTTCGACGAGGCGTTCGACGTTGTCGCCGCCGAAGTGAAAAATGTGCAAGAAAACGTCGGCCTGTGTGAGGTCAACGGGTTCAACCGGTTCGAGATCACCGGCGCGGATCGCCATGCTTTCCTAGACCGGATGTTCTGCGGCAACGTCACCAAGCGCGACGGTCGCGTTGGGCTTGGCTACATGCTGAACAACCAAGGAATGGTAAAAGGCGAGGCGACTGTTGCCAATATCGCCGCGTCTGATCGCGGACCGCAGCGGGCTTGGTTCGGTTCTGCCGCCGCCGCTGAATTCCATGACATGGATTGGCTGACTAAGCACATGAACGCCGACGAAGACGTTCAAATCAAAAGCCTGACCAATGACCAAACTATTTTGGTTTTGGCGGGGCCAAAAGCACGTGATGTTCTGGCTGCAACAAGCCGCGCAGATTGGTCTAAAGAAGCATTCCCTTGGCTTTCAGTTCGCGAATGTTTCATCGGCTTCTCACCTGCGACCGTATTGGGCGTGAGCTTCTCGGGCGAATTGGCTTATGAAATCCACGTTCCAAACGCATCGCTTTATGCGGTCTATCTTGCACTACGCGAAGCAGGCGAAGCCCATGGCTTGAAACTCTTCGGGGCGCGTGCTGTTGACTCTATGCGGATGGAAAAAGGCTTTATGCACTGGAAGGCCGACCTGCTGACTGAATTCGACCCCTATGAAACTGCGCTTGACCGCTTCATCAAGCCTGAAAAGGGTGATTTCGTCGGTAAGGCTGCGCTGGTCAAACGGATCGAAGCAGGCCCACGCCAAAAGCTGGTGACGCTCAAAATCGACGCCACCCACGCCCCGGCGCACGGCGGCGCGTCACTGATGCAGGACGACAAGGTTGTCGGCACCATCACATCGGGCGAGTGGGGATATCGTGTTGGCATGAACCTTGCATACGCTTTCGTCGACACGGCCCTGTCCGAGGTCGGCAGCACAATGCAGCTTGATCTTCTCGGGGATTTGGTTGGCGCCGAAGTGATCGAAGCCTCGCCCTATGATCCGTCCTATGCCCGCATGCGTGCCTAACCTGCGATTTGGCTTTTAGAAAAACACTGAAGGAACTGTGAAAATGAAAATCCTGGTACCTGTAAAACGCGTCATCGATTATAACGTCAAAGTGCGCGTCAAGGCCGATGAAAGCAGCGTCGACCTGAACAACGTGAAAATGTCGATGAATCCCTTTGACGAAATCGCTGTTGAAGAAGCGTTGCGGCTTAAGGAGCAAGGCAAGGCAACCGAAGTTGTGGTTGTCTCTATCGGCGTGAAAAAGTCAGAAGAGGTTCTGCGCACTGCACTTGCGATGGGCGCAGATCGTGCCATTCTGGTCGAAGCTGCCGATGACGTGCACACCGACATCGAGCCGTTGGCAGTGGCGAAGCTGCTTGCCAAAGTCGTCGCCGCCGAAGAGCCGGGCCTGATTTTGGCGGGCAAGCAGGCCATCGACAACGACATGAATGCCACCGGACAGATGCTTGCAGCGTTGCTGGGCTGGGGACAAGCGACATCAGCTTCGAAACTGGAACTGACCGACGGGACAGCGCGTGTCACACGTGAAGTCGATGGCGGTCTTCAGCTGGTTGACGTCAAGATGCCCGCGATCATCACCTGCGATTTGCGATTGAACGAACCGCGTTACGCCTCTTTGCCCAACATCATGAAGGCCAAACGCAAGCCTTTGCAGATCATCTCGGCGGCGGAATACGGCGTCGATGCCGCGCCGCGCCTAATTGTCAACAAAACCGTTGAGCCTCCACAACGCGCCGCGGGCGAAATCCTAGCGTCTGTTGATGCACTTGTCTCGAAACTTAAAGAAGTGGGAGCTGTCTGATGTCTGTTCTTCTTGTCGCAGAAATTTCCGGGTCTCAAATTGGTCTAGATGCCACCGCCAAGGCGCTAAGCGCGGTTGCGCCACTTGGCCCTGTCACGCTTCTGGCCGCTGGCGAAGGGGCCGATCCTGCACCTTTGGCGGCTTTGGATGGTGTTGCGAAGGTGCTGCACGTGGATGGCGCGATCTATGGCCATCAAATGCCCGAGACCCTGTCTGATTTGATTGTGGCCCTTGCCCCTGAGCATACACACATCGCTGCACCGGCAACCACAGCGGCCAAGGCCGTGTTCCCGCGTGTTGCGGCGTTGCTTGATGTGATGGTGATCACAGATGTGACCAAAATCGAAAGCGCAGATACGTTCGAACGTCCGATCTATGCGGGCAACGCGACCCAGTCAGTAACATCGATAGACCCAATCAAGGTTATGACCGTACGCACCGCTGGGTTCGACGCGGCACCATCGGCCGCGGCCGCACCAATCGACGTCATTGATCCAAGCGCGGGATCGGATTTGTCTCAGTGGGTTGAAGACCGTGTGAACGAAAGTGATCGCCCTGAGCTGACATCCGCAGGGGTTGTCGTTTCTGGTGGTCGTGGTGTTGGTTCAGAAGAAAGCTTTGGTATCATCAACGCGTTGGCGGACACGCTGAACGCGGCTGTCGGCGCGTCTCGCGCGGCGGTGGACAGTGGCTATGCTCCCAACGATATGCAAGTCGGCCAAACCGGTAAGGTCGTCGCGCCTGATCTGTATATTGCCTGCGGCATTTCGGGTGCGATCCAGCACCTTGCTGGTATGAAGGATTCCAAGATCATCGTGGCAATCAACAGCGATGCGGATGCGCCGATTTTTCAGGTCGCGGATTATGGCCTTGTGACCGATTTGTTCGACGCGGTTCCCTCCCTGACAGAGCAGCTCAAATGACAGCGCGAATTATAGATGGCCGCGCGCGCGCGGCGCAATTGCGGACCGACATCAAAACCGCCGTTTCAGCGATGCAACAAGATGGGCTGGGCGTACCAGGTCTTGCGGTGGTTTTGATCGGGGCTGATCCGGCCAGCGAAGTCTATGTCCGTTCCAAATTGCGCGCGACGCAAGAGGCGGGCATCGAGAGCTTTTCGCATCACTTTGACGATACGGTGACACAAGCGGAATTGCTTGCCTTTGTGCATAAGCTGAACGCCGATCCATCTGTTCACGGCATTTTGGTACAATTGCCGCTGCCCGCGCATATCGACAAACTGGCGATTATTAACGCGATCTCTCCTGACAAAGACGTTGACGGATTTCACCTTGAAAACGTCGGGCGCCTTGCCACAGGGCAATCGTCCTTTGTGCCCTGTACCCCGCTTGGCTGCTTGACGCTTTTGCGCGAAGAGCTGGGCGATTTACGCGGCATGGTGGCGACCGTTGTTGGGTGTTCCAATATTGTGGGTCACCCCATGGCAGAACTGTTGTTAAAAGACGATTGTACCGTTCTGATCGCCCATAAATTTACGCGCGACACGGCAGCGCTGGTGCGGCAAGCGGATATTGTCGTTGCCGCCGCCGGGGTGCCCGGTTTGATTAAGGGTGACTGGATCAAACCAGGGGCCTGCGTCATTGATGTTGGTATCAATCGCGTTCCAGCACCGGAAAAAGGCTTGAATGCCGATGGAACGCCGAAAACCAAATTGGTTGGCGATGTCGATTTCGACGCGGCTGTAACCGTCGCAAATGCCATCACACCTGTACCGGGCGGTGTCGGACCAATGACCATTGCCTGCCTTCTTTTGAACACCGTGACGGCGTTTTGCACCCAAGTCGGACGCGAACAACCCGCCAATCTCGCGGCCTAATCTGGATCCGAATGATGACCAAATACTGCCTTACAGTGACCTGCGCCGCCAGCCGCGGAATCGTTGCCGCAATTGCCACCTTTCTCGCTGAAAAAGGCTGCAACATTACTGACAGCTCGCAATTTGATGACGTGGACAACGAACAGTTTTTCATGCGCGTCAGCTTTACGTCGCCTGAAAATCTACTGGACAGCGATCTGAAAGACGCCTTTGCCAAGGTTTCAGAGCCATTCGCAATGATCTACGCGTTTCACGATGAAAGCGTGAAAATGAAAGTTGTTATTATGGTAAGCCGGTTCGGCCACTGCCTGAACGACCTGCTGTATCGCGTGCACATCGGGGCTTTGCCTGTTGAAATCGTCGCTGTTATCTCGAACCACATGGATTATCAGAAGGTTGTCGTGAATAACGATATCCCGTTTCACTGCATTCCCGTGACCAAACAGAACAAACCTTCGGCAGAATCCGCGATCATGCAGGTGGTCGAAGAGACCGGTGCCGAGTTGGTTGTTTTGGCGCGTTACATGCAGATCCTTAGCGACGACATGTGTCAAAAGATGTCGGGCCGGATTATCAACATCCACCATTCCTTTTTGCCATCCTTCAAAGGCGCGAACCCCTATAAGCAAGCCTTTGCGCGCGGCGTGAAACTGATTGGGGCGACCTCCCACTACGTGACTGCCGATCTTGATGAAGGCCCGATCATCGAACAGGACGTCGTTCGTATTACCCACGCCCAGAACCCCGAGGATTTCGTGAACCTTGGTCGCGACGTCGAGAGCCAGGCTCTTGCCCGCGCGATCCATGCCCATGCCCATCACCGGGTATTCCTGAATGGCAATAAGACCATCGTGTTTTCTGCCTCACCGGGAAGCTACAGCTCTGAGCGGATGGGCTAACGTTTAGCCCCTGTCGCGTGTCGCTGAAAATACTGAACAGATGCCCTTTTATATAAGGTGATTGAGAATGAACTCGCATAGCCCACACATCCATCCGGCCCTTGCCGGCTCACTCAGCACGACGGTTCGCGCGGAGGAGGTCATTAACTTTAGTCCTGGCCCGACTTCGTTGCCCGAGGCCGTCGAGCAAGTAATTGCCACAGGTTTCAACACGCCCGGATTGACGTCTTTGGCGCTGTCACACCGGTCGCCAGAGTTTCTGTCCATCCTGAATCACACTTTGGCATCCGTCCGAACGGCGATGAATATCCCCGAAGACTACGAAATCTTGTTCACCCACGGTGGTGGTCATGGCCAGTTTGCCGCTGTGCCGCTGAACCTTTGTCACGATCTATCTGACGTCGCCACCTATGTCGTCAACGGAACTTGGTCGCTGCGGGGACGGGACGAGGCAGCAAGATATTGCAACCCCCAAACCATTAATGCCGCGGATACAGAAACCGGGGCTTATACTGGTTTTCCCGAACTGACCGAGGCGAATATCGATCCGACCAGCAAATTTATTTACCTCTGCTCGAACGAAACCGTGAACGGTATCGAACTGCACAGGCTTCCAAAGCTACCAGAATCGCGCAAACATATTCCGTTGGTTATTGATGCGAGTTCCGATTTCTCGACGAAGCCTATCGACTGGTTGGAATGCGGCGTGGGCGTTCTTTTTGCCTGCGCATCCAAGAACATCGGCCATCCGGGTTTGACCCTAACAATTGTGCGCAAAGATCTTCTTGGCGCGGGCAAGGCATCGCCGCTGTGCCCCGGTGTCTTTAACTACACCACCAACAGCGAGGCCGAAGGCCTGTGGAACACCCCTGCAACCTTTAATATCGAAGTTGTTGGTCACGTGATGGATTGGATCAAGGCTGAGGGCGGCGTAGACGAGATCGAACGCCGGTCGATCGCCAAGGCCAAGACGCTGTACGATGTGATCGATGGATCCAATGGTTTTTATGGCACGCCTGTGACTGACACCGTTTTGAGAAGTCGCATGAATGTCCCGTTCAATATCGCGGGCGGCGATGAGAAACTTACGGATAAATTTCTTATCCAGAGTTGGGAAAAAGGCATGATCGGCTTGCGGACACTGACACCTTTTGGTGTCGGGGATTATCTGAGAGCAAGCCTTTATAACGGCGTCACAGTGCAAGAAGCCACGACATTGGCGGATTTCATGCGCGCGTTTGCTGCTGAAAATACCTAATTCAGGTGGTGAATGAAAATTGAGAACAGGCGTTGCGGTGCCTGTTCTTCGCGCTGCATTGCAGCATATAAGACTGTCGAAGCCCCCCATTTGAATTTGAGCCCGCCAAAATGCTTACCACGACGACCCTTCTCGTAGTTTCAGCCGTTTTGTTTTCAGCCTTCTTACGGGGGATGGCTGGTTTTGGCTTCTCGCTTGCGGCGGTACCTATCATTTCTCTTGTGCTTTCGCCCGTAGATGCGGTGGCGATCGGGGTGATGTTACAGGTCATAATCGGGTTGCGCGAAGTCTTTGTGCTTAAGGGAAATATCCACAAACCGTCCTTGACCCGCCTAACGCTTGGTTCTTTGATCGGCACGCCGATTGGTGTCATCGCACTGACGGCGCTCAGCCCGGATGGGGCCCGAATTCTGATCGCTTTGGCCATACTTGCCGGGCTGGCCATGATTATGCGGAACAAACCGACGGTTTCGCACGCCTCAAACGGGCTGGCTGTGGCCGCAGGGATTGCCTCTGGCGCATTTTCCGGGCTTGCAGCGATCCCCGGCCCACCGGCCGTCGCCTATTATCTGGGCACAGGGATCGATACAATTCAGACCCGCGCTTCACTGATGCTTTTCTTCTTCTTTGCGTCGCTTCTTGCGATGCCCGGACTTATCATTGCGGGTGCGGTCAACGCTAACACGCTCTGGCTTAGCGCAATATCATTCCCTGCCCTTGCCGCAGGCACCTGGCTGGGCACCGAGGCTTTTAAACGCTTAGATAATGCGCAGTACCGGAATTTGGCAATCATTGTCATGGCCGTTTCCGCGGTTCTATCGGGCTGGCGTGGCGTGTCAGCTTATCTCTGATAAATAGGGGCAGCGCATCCCAACCGCCCCCCCCCAAAAAAACCTACATGAAAAGCAGGCACAACGACTAAATAGTTTCTTGCGTTGGGTTGCTGAACAAATCAGAATGCAGCGTCTGTCGTTGCATCCGCTGCGAAAGCGAGTTTTTCTGGTTCTTCTACGCGCTCGTAGGCAACAAACGTGAACGCGGGGTGAAGCTGATCGGTGCGACCTCGCACTATGTAACGGCGGACCTTGATGAAGGCCCGATCATCGAACAAGATATCGTGCGGATCACACAGGCCCAGAGCGCCTCGGGTTATGTCTCGCTCGGCCGTGATGTCGAGGCAGGTGTGCTGGCGCGGGCAATCCACGTCCATGCGCATCACCGCGTCTTTCCTAACGGCAATAAAACCGTGATTTCCCGGCATCGCCCTGCAGCTACAGTTCGGAACGCATTGGATAAAGGGCCTGAACCGGAATGGTTTAACTAATTCAACTACGGGCGCTGTCATGCGCCCGTAACAGGCAGTCTAGAAACGTGCTTGTTTTTCGGTCTGGTGCTGGCTGTTGGCGATAGATAGCAGCAAATTGCACATCGTATGACAGCCGGGTCGGAAAAAGTGGCCAGTACCGTTCCTGACCGCCTGAATTTTCCGCGTAATGATCGGCTAGAAACCCGATGTATCGGCCGGACTGAACCAGCAAAGCCAAGGCCTCTTCGTCTTTGACGTTCGCAGCTCGTATCAGATTCAGACGATTGCCAGCCTGCATGTTCGGTGAATTAAAGGCGTATCCAGCGTACTTGTGCGATGAAAGTATCTCGTGCGGGGCGATGTTGGCCGTATCCTGACCAAACATTTCGTGACCTTTCCCACAATAAAGCCTCATGGTCTCTGCATAGAGCCGTTCAATCTTAAGCGCGGTATTGGGAAGGAAAACCGGTACAACCGCCAGATCGAGCTTGCCGCCAAAGACGCCGTTTTCCAAGGCTGTCAAAGTATCAAAAGAAAGCTCAATCTTAACGCGCGGCGCAACCTTGTCGAAAGTGGCGATAGCGTCATGAATATGGGCATCGGGATTCGCGGAGGATTGATCGTACAAACCCAATCGGATTGTTCCGGTCAGCGAAGTGGCAGAGCGGCTTGGGGTTAGCACCAAGTCGCTGTACACTTGGAAGGCGCAGTTTTCGAAGTCACCACGTGCCAGATCGGAGGTTGCGGAGCAGGCTGCTGAGATCAGACGTTTGAAGCGAGAGCTGGCCCGTGTGACCGAGGAACGCACGATCTTAAAAAACCGTTCTGGATTGGGGCCCGCCTGTGCGCGGTAGAAACAGCTTGTGCTATCGTTGCGATATGAAGGGCAGCGGCCGTTCGCTTATTGGTGGTCCAGGCATTGCCAGGAACCCCGTTAAAAAACGTGGCCCATGGGTTGATGCGAACTTGAGAATGGTGACGCTGCTTTTGCACTGGTCCCGATTAGGAAGATGACGGATTTGCATAACCCACGCCCTTCTGTTGCCAACAGGAGGATGACCGCAACCTGATTTGTGCAATAATGGCCAAATCGACTGTCGGCGGGTTGTCGGACATGTGTCGGCGTGGCGTCGGGCTTTGGGGCGGGATGCAGGTTTTGTGTGTAGGTGTGGCGATTGTGGGGTTTGCTTGTCGGCGCGGGGCGTGCGTTCGCAAATCGCTGGTGACGGCTGCTGAAGCAGGCTCTGGCGGAGGGCGGGGATCTTGAAATTCTACCCGCGCGACGGCGTGATGCGATAAATGTCAGGGTTGTGCGGCTTCTGCCTTTACGTGTGTAGGTGCAAAGGTTAGCTTGCTGTTAATACGATCCATTTGAACTAAGAGATTTTTTATATGCGTTTTTTGAAAGTATGGTTTTTGACTGTATGCGCTGGAGTGTACGGTTCCGATGCTTTGGCTCAGCAAACGAGAACACCCCTAGAAATGTGTCTCGACTATACCCAAGCACTAGATGCACAGGTGTTGAACTGTGAAGCGGCGCTGCTAGCTGATGGCGTGACGTCGGACCAACTGTCCTATTTACCCGTGATTATTGCGATACTGGGCGCAGTTTATTTGACTCCGATCGTTGCTGAGTTGCACGGTGAGGTTGTTGATCATTGGTTGTTTTCTGTAACCAAATTGTCGGTATCTCTGCATGGATAAGTTAAAGGAAATTTCTTTTTCACTCTCATTCGTTTCTCTTGCCGTGGTGGCTGTTGACTTCTGGCCATTTTTGTTTGCCTTGATCGCCATGGCGCTGGTTTGCCTGGGAACACTTTTTTCGCCACCCGAAGTTGATTTTTTCAAGGTTATAAAACTCTGGGCTTGCGCATCGGTTTTCTTGCTAATTTCATTTTTTCGCTATCCTGGGTTGCTACTCGAACCTATGGTCATGGGGCTCAAGTTTTGGTGCATTCTATTGGGTCTCTTTTCTCTCGATCTAATGTCGCTTGCGGTACGCAAGTTAACAATTTTTCATAAAGACAAGAAGTAATGGGCGGACTTACAAATGCGACAGTTGCTACTGCGGAGACGACTGAGGAATTGCGAGGTGCGCTAGAGCGGCTCAATGACTTTAATAACTACGCAAGGAACTCCGACTTTAGTGATGTTTTAGCCGACGCGGTGGTTGGATCAGTTACAAACGCTACCGGTCCAGATTCTCTACCGGCTTCAGAATCCGGCAAGGCTGCAGTGGTATATGGGCTCGGTGGTGCGGCCCTCGGTATAGTAAATACGCCTGCCGCTCTAACGGTAATGCTGGTTCCTGAAGTCATATTGGATGCTACAAACGGGGACACTGTAATTGATGTAACTAACGCAATAACAGGCGCTGAAATTAGTTCCCCTGAGGAGATAGTTCTAGACCAAATTGAAGTTCTCGAAGTTTTAGAATCGTTGGCTTCTGGCGAAGCAGTCGCAACAAATGAAGTGATAGATGTAATTGAGGAAAGCCTTGGTTACATAAAAAACAATACGACCGTTTCTCCTGCTGCGGCAGCCCTGGCGGCGGATGTCGAGGAAAAACTTGAGGCTGCGCGTGAAAATGCCATTGACCCACTGGGCGACGGTTCTGCGCCAGGAGTAAATGATGACGGTGGGGACGCAGACAACCGGACTGACAATGAAATAATTGAAGATTTGATCGAGGAGATACTCAGAGAGGAAGCCAAATCAACTACTAAGAGCGATAACGACGGGAGCGATAGTCCTCATGCGCCAACAACATCGATTCGGCCAGTCGCTCGACCTGACGATTTAGATACGAGCGGTTCAACCAAAGCTGATGAAAAGGATGAGCCAATACGTGCGTTTGGCACCTTCACCCATGATCTGCATGACTTGGTTGCGTGGTTTAAGTCGCATGGCGTCACGAGTGTCGCGATGGAATCGACAGGCGTCTATTGGATCCCAGCTTACGAGATACTTGAGCAGCACGGCTTTGAGGTTATTCTGGTCAACGCCCGCTACGCCAAGAATGTACCGGGGCGCAAGACCGATGTCAGTGATGCAAGCTGGCTGCGGCAGCTGCATTCTTATGGTTTGTTGCGCGGTAGCTTCCGACCAGCTGCCCAGATTGCTACCTTGCGGGCGTACCTGCGCCAACGCGAGAGGCTGGTGGAATATGCGGCGGCCCATATCCAGCACATGCAGAAAGCTCTGATGGAGATGAACCTACAGCTGCATCATGTGGTATCTGACATCACTGGTGTAACCGGCATGAAGATCATCCGCGCACTTGTCGCAGGTCAGCGGGATTTGGATGTGTTGGCATCCTACCGCGATGTGAGGTGCCGCGCGTCGGTTGAGACAATCAAAGCCGCCCTGAACGGCAATGACCGACCAGAACACATCTTTGCACTGACCCAATCGCTGGAACTCTATGACTCCTACAAAGGCAAAATGCTGGAATGTGATCGCCACCTTGAGACAACGTTGGCGACATTGGGTGCAGATACGAAGCATGACCCCAGCCAATTGCCGCGCGCGCGTACAAAGACCAAACAAGTCAGCACCCCGTCTTTTGATGTCCGAGCCGCACTGTTCGGTGTTCTTGGTGTCGATCTGACCGAGATCCACGGGATGGGGCCTTCATTATCACTCAAACTGGTTGGCGAATGTGGGACGGACCTGCGCGCATGGCCAAGTGCCAAACACTTTACGTCGTGGCTCTGCCTTGCACCGGGCAACAAGATCTCCGGTGGCAAGGTGCTGTCATCTCGGACGCGACGCTCATCAAGTCGTGCGGCGGCCCTCTTGCGATTGGCTGCTGTCACGATTGGCCGTAGCGATACCGCTCTTGGTGCTTTTTATCGACGATTGGCAGCACGGGCAGGCAAGGCCAAAGCGGTCACCGCGACGGCCCGCAAGATCGCTGTTCTGTTCTACAACACCTTGCGACACGGCATGACCTACAAAGATCCCGGCGCATCGCATTATGAGGAACGATACCGCAATCGTGTACTCGGTAATCTCAAACGCCGGGCCAAGTCGTTTGGCTATGGTTTACAAGAATTGCCAAGTGAGGCTGACATGGCTGTTTCTTAGGAAGGCCACCCAGTTCTTCGC
>NZ_QOCG01000017.1 GCF_003318235.1 Loktanella sp. D2R18
GTTGGCGGATTTATCATTTCACATTTGGGGCCGCTCAACGTAACGCAGCTTTGTTGTAGACATGTGGAATTTTTATGAAAAACGATGCACAAGTAGTTTCCGATATTTACGGCTTTTCGCTTTGGTCGGATGGGCTGGTCGATGTCACGGACAGTGGTGATCTGGCCCTGTGTAACCCAAATGATGACACGCCGCCTGTATCGCTCCCGCAGGTTATGGATGCGCTTGCCCAGCGGGGTATTTCTGCACCGATTCAACTGCGTGTACAGCCGTTTTTAGATCGTTCGCTTGCACGACTACATGATGCGTTTGCGAAAGCATTCCAAGAGGCCAAATACCGTGGCGTCTACCGCGGTGTGTTCCCCGTTAAGGTCAATCAACAGTCCGATGTCGTTGAACGACTTACCGAAGCAGGGCGATCCTATCATTTTGGTCTAGAGGTCGGCTCAAAGCCAGAACTGCTTATCGCGCTTGCGCAATCTCTATCTCCCGAGGCCTTGTTGATTTGTAACGGCGCCAAAGATGCCGCATTCATCCATTTGGCCATCCTGTCCCAAAAGCTGGGCTTCAACACGGTTATCGTGCTCGAAAGCTTATACGAATTCGAAACGGTGCACCGCATTGCCGCCGAACTGGACGTGCGGCCAACGTTGGGCGTGCGCATCAAACTCACCGAAACAGTGACGGGTAAATGGCAGGCATCATCTGGCGACCGATCGGTGTTCGGGCTTAGCGCGCTGGACGTGGTCAAACTGACAACCCGCTTAGAAGAGACCGGCTTGATGGATTGTTTGGTGCTGCAACACACCCATTTAGGGTCACAGGTTCCGAACATTTTAGACGTGCGCCGCGCCGCGACCGAAGCCTGTCGGTTTTACGTTGAATTGTCCCGCATGGGCGCGCCCCTGCAATACCTTGATTTAGGGGGCGGATTGGGTGTTGATTACACAGGTGAACGCCGCCCAGACGAGAATTCGGTCAATTATACGGTTGATGAATATTGCGCCAATCTGGTAGAAACCGTTGGCTATGCAACGGAAGAGGCTGGCATTGAACACCCAACTATTGTCACCGAAAGCGGCAGGTTCGTCGTCGCACAATCAGCCATCTTCGTTTTCGATATTTTGGGTGCGACACTGTACGACAACTTGGAGAAAATCGAAATCCAAGATGGCGACCACCATCTGCTGAGCGATCTATTGGCCGTTGAAGGGTATATCGACGGGCCGCGCCTGCAAGAAGCACTAAATGACGCGATCTATTACCGCGATGAAATCCGCGCTTTGTTCCGACGCGGTCAGATCGACCTGCAACTCTTGGCGCGGGCTGAACAAGCATTCCTCTATCTTTTGTCGCGCTTTAAAGTCGCCACAAAAAGCGACGCATATGCTGGGCAAATTGATGAACAGTTGACGGGTTTTGTCGATTATTATCACGGTAATTTTTCGCTATTCCAATCGCTGCCAGATGTCTGGGCGATCGACCAATTGCACCCAATCATGCCCTTGCAACGCCTGAACGAGGAACCCACGCGGAGTGCGATTTTGACGGATATTACCTGTGATAGTGACGGTAAAATTGATCAATTTGTGCTGGCTGATGGAACCGCCGGCGCACTGCCAGTGCACGAATTGCGCGGCGGCGAGGATTACTACATCGGTGTCTTTTTTGTGGGCGCCTATCAAGAAACGCTGGGCGACTTGCACAACCTGTTTGGGGATCCGAACGTTGTGACCATTTCGCTAGATGGCGCAGGCGGGTTTGATATCGAACACGAAACCGAAGGTGACACCATTGCGCAGGTCTTGTCCTATGTTGAATACGACCCTCAAGATTGCCTCGCGACCTTCCGAAAAACCGTTGAAAAGGCGGTAAAAGCGGGCAAAGTGAACGCGTCAGAGCGCCGCACGATGATTGCGGCCTATAAAAATAGCCTTGCCGGTTCGACCTACTTCGGCACCGAAAATTAAAGATAACAAAGGATCAAAACATGGAAAAAGTTCTGGTTGTGGGCGCGGGTGGTGTTGGTGCCGTCGCGGTTGTCAAAATGGCGATGCACCCCGAGATATTTAAAGACATCACACTGGCCAGCCGTACGGTATCAAAGTGTGACGACATCGCTGCAAACGTCAAAACCCGCACGGGTGTGACGATTAAAACAGCCGCGCTTGATGCGATGGATGTGGCGGCCACTGTTGCGTTGATCAAAGAAACTGGTGCAGAGTTGGTCGTGAACCTCGCGTTACCTTACCAAGATTTGGCCTTAATGGATGCGTGCCTTGAAGCTGGCGTGCACTATTTGGACACGGCCAATTATGAACCCGAAGATGAAGCCAAGTTCGAATACCATTGGCAATGGGCCTATCAAGACCGATTTGAAAAAGCGGGTCTAACAGCTGTGCTAGGGTCTGGTTTTGATCCGGGCGTGACCTCTATCTTTGCGACATGGATCCGCAAGCACAAGCTGGACGGCATTCGTCTGATTGATGTTTTGGATTGCAACGGTGGCGACAATGGCAAGGCGTTTGCGACCAACTTCAACCCAGAGATCAACATCCGCGAAGTCACCGCCGTGGCCCGTCACTGGGAAAACGGCGATTGGGTCGAAACGCCCGCAATGACACACAAGGTCGCGTTCGACTTCCCCGCCGTGGGCGAAAAGAACATGTATCTGATGTATCATGAAGAACTAGAAAGCATGAAAACGCATTTCCCCGAAGTGGAACGCGCCCGGTTCTGGATGACCTTTGGTGATGCCTATATCAACCACGTCACTGTGTTGCAGAACGTTGGCATGACCGGGATCGCGCCAGTGATGCATGATGGCCAAGAGATCATTCCGCTACAGTTTCTTAAAACCTTATTACCCGATCCAAGCGATCTGGGAGAACTGACCAAAGGCAAAACCTGCATCGGGGATATCATCACAGGCCCATCCGGCGACGGCGAAAAAACCTATTACATCTACAACATCTGCGATCACGAAGAATGCTTTGCCGAGGTCGGCAGCCAAGCCGTGGCCTATACCACCGGCGTCCCTGCGATGATCGGTGCTGCGATGATGATGAAAGGTATTTGGCTGGAACCGGGCGTGTGGAATACCGAACAGCTGGACCCGGACGCCTTTATGGACATGCTTAATACCGATGGTCTGCCTTGGCAGGTTGTTGAACTTGACGGGCATCCGGAGTTCTAAAGATGGATATCGCCGCCCTGTCGCGTGATAGCTTTGCGCGATTTGACCTCAACCGGGTGCCATCGCCTTGCTTTGTCGTGGATGAGGCGGCGATTGAGCGGAACCTGTCCATTCTGGCTGATGTGGCTGATCAATCGGGCGCAAATATCCTGCTGGCACTGAAAGCGTTTTCTATGTTCGCGCTCACGCCTTTGGTGGATAAATACCTGTCGGGCACCTGTGCGTCTGGACTTTACGAGGCCCGGTTGGGGCGCCAGAAATTTGCAGGCACGGTCACCACCTATTGCGCTGGATTCAAAGCGCAGGATCTGGATGAGATTATTCGGCTGTCTGATCATCTGATCTTTAATACACCCAGCCAACACCAGCGTTTTGCAGGACAGGTTCAGGCGGCCCGTGACGCGGGCGCAACCATTAGCCTTGGTCTGCGGATCAACCCAGAACATTCCGAAGGGTGGAACCCCAAATATGATCCGGCCGCGCAATGTTCACGGCTTGGCACGCCGATTTCCAAGGTTTGCGCGGCAGACCTAAAAGGCGTCGACGGGCTGCACATGCACACGCTGTGCGAACAAGGCTTTGCACCGCTGCAGCGGACATGGGACGCAGTCGAAGATCAGCTTGGCCCTTGGCTAAAGGAGATGAAATGGCTGAACCTAGGCGGCGGGCACCACATCACACAACCTGATTATGACCGGGCGGGCTTGATTGCTTTGGTCAAGCATATCAAGCAAACCTATGACATTGATGTTTATCTTGAACCCGGCGAGGCCTGCGCGCTGCACGCTGGGATTCTTGTGGGTGAAGTGCTGGATGTCACCGAAAATGACATGCCTTTGGCCATTGTTGATATTTCGGCCACTTGTCACATGCCCGACGTAATCGAAGCACCCTACCGGCCCGATTTACTGGGCGAGGTCACAGATGGCGTCACCTATCGCCTTGGCGGGCCGTCATGTTTGGCGGGCGACGTCATCGGCGACTATACCCCTGCGCGCCCGTTGGCCCCTGGTGACCGGATCGCGTTTCTGGATCAGGCGCATTATTCTATGGTCAAAACCAACACGTTCAACGGCGTGCCTTTGCCTGCAATTGCGCTTTGGAATTCGGACACGGATGACCTGCGCATGATCCGTGAATTTACCTATGATGATTTTGTGGAGCGGCTGTCATGACGTACTTTTTGGAAGGTGAACTATCCGCGTCTGAACGCGACCCACAGATCGCCAAATTCCGGGTGATCCCCGTGCCGTTAGAACGCACTGTATCCTATGGGGCAGGGACCGCAGACGGACCTGAAGCGATATTGGAGGCCAGCGTCGAATTGGAACGCCTGTTTCGCAACGCAGAACCTTGCAGCCACGGGATCGTCACAGAAGCAGCGGTTGATTGCGACGGCCCACTGCCCGAGGTGATGGAACGGATCGCAACCCGTACAGAAAATGCCGTGAAAGCGGGTGCTGTTCCTGTCACTTTAGGAGGCGAGCACGCGCTTTCTTATGGTGCCGTGCGCGGTGTTATCCGGGGCTTAGGCCGGGATGTCGGGATTGTGCAAATCGACGCGCATGCTGACCTAAGGCGCGCCTACCAAGGCGAACGCCACTCGCATGCCTCCGTCATGCAATTGCTGGCCGAAGAAGACGGCATCCGCATCGCGCAATTTGGCGTGCGAGCATTATGCGCCGAGGAAGTAGCGCGCCGCGCATCTTGCGGCGTTTTCTACCGCGACGCCGAAGAGCTCGTGACGCAAAGCATCCAAGCCGTCGATCTCCCCGATGACTTCCCCCAAGATATCTATGTCAGTTTTGATGTGGATGGCCTTGATCCGTCAATCTTGCCCGCAACAGGCACCCCAGTGCCCGGCGGGCTTGGCTATTACCAAGCCTTGAACCTTATACGCCACGCCCTAAAAGGTCGCCGGTTGGTCGGCTGCGACGTCGTCGAACTCGCGCCAAACAAACACAGCACCGTCTCAAACTTTACAACAGCCCAAATCACATATGCCATCATGGAAATG
>NZ_QOCG01000001.1 GCF_003318235.1 Loktanella sp. D2R18
GAAGGCTGCGGTGGTCAGCGTATGGCTTTGACCATTGTAGAGCATGCGCGCGCCGGCACGCTGCCAGAGTGGCGGGTGGAGACATCGGTGATCCCGCGCGAATGGGTATCCAACCAACATGGCCACATGGCTAAAACAGCAAATTCCTCAGAGTTGTTCGGTGCGGGTTGGCCTGCGCAGGAGCGGGTCAATCGCAAGGGCGTCCGGGTGGCGGAGCCTGTGATGTACTGCCCAATCATTGTGCGCGGCGGTGCGGCTCAAATGGCAGCGCGTCGGCGTCATTGGTTGCTGTTCCGGTCGGCACTGCTGGAACTGCGGACAACGTTTCAGATTGGGAACGATCTGACGTCCTGGGTTGTTGATGACCGGTTGCCACCGTTGCGGCCGTGGGATGAATGAGTTTTCCATCTTCGATGTCTGCTATGCGGACTTTTCGGACCTTGGTAAGTTGTTTATGATCGCGCAAATGAAACTAGGGTTAGATGAAATGGACACTATCAACGACCTTGTAAAAGATGCGCAACACGTGGGGCCAGATTACTTCGACAGCGCGCAAGAGCAAGACAACGAGTCGTCATATTTTGTCGCTGGACCAGTTCAAGAACATCTCATTCTCGCTGCGGAACAGAAACTTGGTGTCGCTTTTCCAGAAGAATACCGTAAGTTTATCGCGTCACATGGAGCAATGCTTGGCAATGGGTATGAGTTGTTTGGGCTAACACCGGACGCCGATGATAAGACTGGTTTTTTCCGTGATATCGTTCGAGAGACTATGCAAAGTCCCGCAAATGCATCTGCAAGTTCTAGTCCAAGATATATTGCTATTTCGGCAGATGGAATGGGAACCGATTTCTTGATCGATACGCAAGCAAGCCTAGAATTGAGGATTGTGGCAAATGGGCCGGGCGTCGACTGCGTTGCTATAGCAAACACTCTTGATGAATTTTGGCAAAATATGATGTTAGACACTTATGCATCTCGATTGAATGCATTGGCGTTCAACGGTTAGGCTAGACGTTAGCTGCATTGCAGAAAGCAGGTTAAGAAGGGCTCATAGCCGACATTCGCTGCATCTGCATCCAGATCGGGACATGAAAAACGCCGTAGATGTCTGCTAAGCGGACGAAGCCGCCGCACATAAAGTTTTTATCAATGTCAGCTTAGTGCTTAAGTGTCTCTCTATGTTCGAAAATTAGGTCGATCTCAGAATCGAACAGACTCTTGCTTGAGAGACTTATTGCTAGATCACGCGCTTCCGTATCGGCTTTCCAACCGTCAGCGCCAAGCGGTGCCCAGTCGTTGAAGCTTCCCATACCCCCGTGTGCAGACAAAAAGAACCGGACACCTGCAAGGTCCCTGCGCTTTATATACTTCAGCGCCACTCGCATCCAGTTGGTCCAATGCGTAGGAGGAGTATTTGATTTCAGATCACTTAAGATGACTTCAAGCAAACGTTCTAGCTTTACGAACTTGGCCTCATAACTGTCCTGCACGTTTTACTCCAGTCGTCTGCAAATTTCATTGAACTCGCGAAGCCTGTTATAAACTCACTGCTGAACTTCTGTTCAAGCTTGACCCGCGTTAGTTCCTTGCAGACTTTGGCTGCGTTGCAGAAATTGGTCAATACGGGCTCATTGCCGACTTTCGCCGCACCGGCATCCAGATCGGGACATAAAAAACGTCGTCTATGTTTGCTAAGCGGACTTTCCGGACCTTGCCAATACCGCTATTCGTCGTCAGAGTTTTGACAGAAAGCACTTTTATATGGATGGTTCATGAAACGGAAAATGGCAGTAGCAGCTGCATCTGTGGGGATTTTGATCATCGGGATAATGGCAATGTTGGATTTGATTTCTAATCCCTCGGCCGATTTCTCCTACCCAACGAATGACGGTGAACTGATCATGACTTATCGTTGCAACGTACTGGACACTGCGGAGGCAACGGATGCCAACGCACGGGCCGCCCACGCTTTTTTTGAGCCCGCTGTAAATGAAATCAGTCGTCAGCAGGCCATCGCCATGATCACGAGTATGGACACGAACCGTGCGTCCTCGGCGATTGTGCCGGAGTTGGAGCAAACAAACTTAAGTGCTGACGCTCTGCGTAAAGTTGCCGCTGATGAGATGCAAAATCGCTTTGACTGTAAATACAAAGGTAGTGCTCTGCACGAAACAAATTGACAGTTGCTAATGGGTAATTTGGGCTCGAAGCCGCCTTTCGCTGCACCCGCATCCAGATTGACGTACAAAAAACACCGTCGATGTCTGCTATGCGGAATTTGTTACCGTTTAGTCAATTTCAGAAACGTTGTAGTCAATCAAAGAAGGGCCTACGTCTGACCCATGTATTCCTTGTTTCATATCTATAATTTTGTTTCGAACAAGATCGCTTCAACGTTTGTTTGGAGAACGATAACGAAATCAATTTTTCGATGTATCGTTAGCATCTTAGTCCTAGTCTCGGTCTTTGTTATAGCTGCTGGACAAGCTCCAAACACAACATTCTGGAAGTCTCTGGTCTTGGTTGCTTGGCTGATCGTTCTGCCACTGTTGCTAGCTTTAGCGAGCGTCGTGGGTCGAAAACTATCAGGTAGTCTGGGCTCGTAGCCGACATTCGCTGCGCCTGCATCCAGATCGGGACATGAAAAACGCCGTAGATGTCCGGTGTGGGGAAAACCCGCCTTTCAAATTGTTGCATTGAAGGTCTACTTAGGACCAAAGGCCCGCAATTCGCCGGGGTCACAGTCAAAACGGCGTTAGTTGTTCGTCTGTCAGATTTAGGTCAAGCTGCCAATGTTGCCAGTAGAGCATCAAGTGTTTCTTCTGGCTGACCCAAAAGGGCAAGCGCCTCGGATTCAGAATCTTGGACCAGCGGTACAACAGAACCTATGTCAATCCAGGACCGCACGAACATAGCACTCAAGGCCCGACTAGTGTCGGTAGGGGCGATGTATGCGACGAGCGATTGCAAATCAGAGCGAACTAGCCGTTCAGTTTTTTGAGCCTGCATACCCATAAACTGAACATAGTTTTTTTCGAAACCAGTCACCTCAGTCATGTTAACCAGTTGTTTTTGGCCCGCAACATACTCTGGATGCGAAACATAGGCTTCTGTTGCCGCCAATGTATCGTTGACGGTGGCGTAGCCAGAGTATCGAACGACAACTAGGCCGCGCTTCGGAAGGATATTAAATTCTACTGGCATAACTTTTATAGATATATTTGGCTGCCGCCATTGTATGCGTCACCTATCGCTGTTCAATAAAACAAAATTAAGACCTATTGCAGACCTTAATGTGCAGCGCAGCATTGGGCGTTTTGGGCTCGAAGCCGACTTTCGCCGCACGTGCATCCAGATCGGGACATAGAAAACGCCGTCGATGTCTTCTGTGCAGAACTTTGAGGACTTTGGGGGCATCCGCACCACTGCTGGCTTTGCTGTTTCGCCATCCATGAAATCTGAAGCCACTTGATAGTCTGGCACGTCGATAATTGCCACTTGACCGAATGACATGCGCTTGCTTGTAATGTCAAAACTGATCGAGGTCGCCATGGCTAGCAAATCGCGAAAACTCCGGAAGTCTTTCAAGTTGATTCTTGAACCTGCCATGGCCGAGGCGGGCTATGTTGTAGATTGTCCAAATTTCCGACGTGATCGCGGAGATACGCTTGATGTCGTGGATATTCAGTTCTGGAAGGAGGGAGGTGCCTTCATCCTAAATGTGGCCCGCTATGTTGGTCCCCTTGAAGGACTGAATGGTTTTTCGGTTCCCCGCGACAGAATTGAAATAGGGATGCTTCCAGCACTGAGACAAGACCGCATTGGCCCTACCAAATCCAAACGGATGGAAAAGCTTGTTGGCTGGTACAAGTTTGACGATATCTGGGACGACCAAGATTCGCTGGATAAACTGAGCGAGGAAGTTGTTGGCCTGCTGCCTCAGCTTGAGGCATGGTTGGAGGACGGCAGTATGACGCCCAACATTTCGCCGGAAAGCTCCACCTATCCTTGAAATCCTGACAGCAAAGTCATGTCTTTGGCCTAAATGTCGAAGAGTTGACACAACAGACGTTCTTCGAAAGCGCAGCATCCGGTTAAATCGGCTCTTAGCCGCCATTCGCTGCATCTGCATCCAGATCGGGACATAAAAACACAGTCGATGACCGCTATTTGGACCTTTTCGGACCTTTGATGTCTCAAATCTAACGTCCGCTTCACAATGCACCAGCCTTCATGAACAGATGGGTCAACTCATGCGCACCATTCGACTGCGCAATATCGAGTGCAGTGCGACCAGCCTGATCTCGATTTGCAAGTTCTGCACCTGCTTTTATTAATACCATCGCAATAGGCAAGCTATGTTGAGGTTGTTCAGCGATACTCATAAGCGGTGTAAGACCGCGCAAATCTGTAGCGTTAACATCCGCTCCGTTTGCGATGAGTTTCAGGCCAGCGTCTTCATCGATGACAGTGTGTAGCGGCGTAACCCCACCCTTGTTCCGGGACATAACATCCGCACCATGCGATAAAAGTAGATCAAGAATTTCGTCAGCAGCGCAAGTGTTAAGGAGATGAATAGCTTGTGTTCCGTCTTGTTTAGCGGTTACAGCCAGCATTGGATCAACTTCAAGCATCTCAGTTACAAGGTCAACTTGCCCTTCAAATACAGCTTCATGAAAACTCGGGGTGAGTTTTTTTCGGGCCATGTATTTCTGGGCTTTTCTGAGCAAAACTGTCCCCAACTCATTGGTTAAGACCACTACCACCTATAGGCTGTGCCTCCAGTTCGCAATCTGTTCAATTTCCCAAAACGGACTTTAGCTGCGGCACAGAGATTCAGTAAAAAAGGCTCTTAGCAGACTTTCGCCGCACCTGCATCCAGATCGAGACATAAAAAACGCCGTCGATGTCTGCTAAGCGGACTTTGTTGCCGTTCACTGCGGCTGCGCCAATGTCCGCTTTATAAAAATTCCGCAGGACTATTGCCAGCGAAACGAAGTGCGGCCCAAGCGCCACCTTGACGGTGATCACCCGGACATGCCCGAGATCGCGAAAGGAATGCTTGGTATCCAGTGCTATCAGTTCATCGGTTTGAACGAGCGCACCGAAGGCTACTCAAAGATGATCGAACAACATGCTCCGCTTCCCATATCGGACGACAGCAACAATCGGTTTACAAATGGCTGAGAAAGAACGGCCGCTTTTGACAGGACTGCAAACAACTCGCTTCATGCTGACAAAACTCGACTTGACCGCATTATCCATCTGCGTTTTACACCATACCAAGTCATTAAGGCAGGCCCCTAGTTGCAAGTATTCAAATCGATCGTTGTTGGGCTAATGTTATGGAACCCGGCCGCGACCCATGCACAGGAATTTGCCGACATACTTGAGGCAGATCAAGCTGGCGACTATTCAGACGCGATCGACATGTTATCCCTGCTGGCCGAGCAAGGTGACCCACGTGCGCAAAACAAGCTGGGTACTATGTACCTAGCTCGTTACGGGGGGGGGGCGGAAATTGACGAGGCGGTGCATTGGTTTCAGATGGCTGCAGAACAAGGATTTGCTGAGGCACAATCAAACCTCGGATTCATTTACGAAACAGGTCGAGGTGTTACGCCGGATTTAGCCGAAGCTGAGCGTTGGTTCCGCTTGGCTGCAGAGCAGGGCGATATGAGAGCTCAGGCCAACCTCGGCTTTATTTATGAAAATGGCAGGGGTGTTCCGCAGGACGACTTAGAAGCGGCGAAATGGTTTCAAATGGCGGCGGAACTAGGTGATGCATATGCGCAATCTGGTCTGAAAGTACTTTACGAAACCGGCAGGGTCCCCCTGCATTCTGGTTCTGAAGCGTTACCCGTCGCAGGCATTGATTGGTCAGATGTCGACGCTGACACCAAGGCGAGCCTTGATGCCGCGTTGTCGGAGAATGATTTGTTTCGAGCTGCGAACGAACTACCCGGTGGTTATCTGTGGGAGGGCTTCGGGGAAGGTTGTGGCCTGTCATCTCGTGAACAAGAAATCATACAGTCACTCGTCTATCTTCGCGCCGACGTCATTCCCGTCGTTTATCAAGGTTCCTATGGCACTCACCGCCATCTCAAACCTGTGTTTGAAGGCAATTTTTTAGAAGCGGCTCATTACATACTTTTCGATCGTGCTGATCTGGTCGGACGTTATAGGCTAGCAACAATTGTTTTCAACTTTTATCGTCAGCAAATTGACGAAATTCCAAACCGCGACGAAGTTCTAGCGGAGATCGCCCTACAGTTTTCTGCCCCTCGCCCCTTGCTCGATCAAGTGGACGAAAATGGGTTTGAATTGGATCCCTTATCAATCGCATTGTCTAAGCTCAACTTAGAGTCCTACCCGAATGCTTGTTTGAGAGCGCGGAGCGATAACGACAGTCTAAGTCTTGAGGACTGGGTGATCTCTTTTTGGGTGCGCCGGTCTGTTGAAGGGCACTATGATTTTGCCAGACAAGTCGTCCTGATGTTACATAGTGAAGGCCGGAATGCAGCTGATATTTCAGGCGAATAGCCAACGACCACAGCTATCCGAAAGAACTGAGCTCACTTCGATAGTCAAAGGTGAGACATCAAGGAAAACCAATGTATAAATTCATTCTGTCTCTGACTGCATTCGTTGCGTCGACGTGTGGGGCCGTCGCTGACACCATGCAGGATCCCCTTCTACCCGCCAACACCGACGCGTTCATATGTAATCAAAATTCTAATCACACACGTTTGCTTAGATCGGGAAATGACAGTGGTCCGTTAGTCAAGGCGGAGATGCCCAATAATTTGCCAGTAAGAATAAGTTATGGCTTTATCGACGATGAAGGTCAGGCACATTATTCAGTCGTGATAGATAATAGCATCGATGATACGCTTGCCTATGGAATGGTTCATCATACGGTGGTAGAGGCGACCTGTGATCTCGCCGCCGTGCGTAATCCTTTGCTTGCTCCGCTTGCTGACCGGTTGGCCGCCGACAACCCGACCCTCGATGCCTATGATATCGAAAGCATCAATGCAGCGTTCGATGGCGAAAAGTTGAACCTCAGATCTGTTCACGGGATTCGTGATCTCTCTGCCTTACGGGATGAACCCCTCACACATCTTGACCTAAGTTATACTGACGTTGTCGATGTCCGCCCGCTGTCTGGCATGACATCTTTGATCAGCCTTAGCTTGTACCAAACGGGCGTAAGTGATCTATCCCCCTTATCCCAACTAACGGGTCTAAGAACGCTGACGCTTTATGGGACGAACGTCACAAGTCTGCATGCTATCGCGGCACTTACAAATCTGCAGGAACTTTATCTGACCGACAGCCAGGTATCGGATATTTCCAGCATCGCTGGGTTCACTCAGCTGAAATACCTGTCACTCAGTCGCACGATTGTATCAGATTACAGTCCGCTCTCGGGTTTGAAAAACCTGAGGTATCTTCGGGTCGATTACAACGATAATTTCGATATTAGTTTCGCTGCTGAATTAACGTCGCTTGAAACATTTTCTATGTCCCGTCAAAGCACCCCCGAGACAGCGCGCGTTGTAGGGATTACTGACATCTCTGCTTTGCGCGCCTTAACAAAACTACGGCAATTGGAATTGTCGAACCAATCGGTAAACGATATTTCGGTTCTTCAAAACATGCCGGATTTGGAAGTCCTTTCGTTAAGCGGAAATCGGATTTCTGACATTACAGCGTTATCTCAAATGAACGCGCTTACAAGGCTAACGCTCGGACACAATGCGGTTAGCGATATCTCTCCGCTGGCCAACTTAACATCTCTTGAAACTCTGGGCTTGGGGGGCAATCCTGTCTCAGACATATTTCCACTTGCGCGTTTAACATCTCTCAAGTGGCTCTTTTTGGATGATACCCCGATTGAGGATTTCACTCCTCTGTCCAACCATGAAAACCTTGTTCAGCTCATCGTTTCGGATACTGAATTTCGCGACTTATCAATTGTGTCAGACCTTCCTAATCTGTCGAGGTTGACGATGGTCGACACGCCGGATCAGGACATTGTCGCAATCAATCGATTGATTGAGGAAGGAATGCATGTCAGTCATTAAGTATCTGAAGTCAGAGCAAAATTTAACTCTTCTCGGATAACTATTCCTTTGGCGTGCACTACAAAAATCGGCGCCTGCAGTGGTCGTTAACAGTTCTATACGGACAAAAGCAGACATCAAAGCTTGTTGCTGCAATTCTCACAACTGTTGAGGTAATCTCGGTGGTGAGAACCGGGAAGCGGACTTTCGCCGCTGTGCAGAAAATTGAACACAAGGGCTCATAGCTGACTTTCGCTGCACCCGCATCCAGATTGACGCACAAAAAACACCGTCGATGTCTGCTGTGCGGACTTTCCCGACTTTC
>NZ_QOCG01000033.1 GCF_003318235.1 Loktanella sp. D2R18
GAAAGTCGGGAAAGTCCGCATTGCAGACATCGGCGTTCAATATCCACTCAGTCGGCGTTCGCCGGTGCAGCGAAAGTCGGCAATGAGCCCACACCTACCAAAAAGGGAAGCTACTCGATCTAGTCGGCGCAACCTTCTGCTGACCAAACATTCGTTGAAATTCCAACCTTGCCGTCAGTGCTATGGAGTTGGATTTGCACGCCAGAACCATCTTCAGATTCATATCTTGCGTCGATGTTTGATATGCGCACGTTGCCCGCCAAAAAGGTTACAATATTGGTCTCAGGGGCACCTCGTGCGATGGTAGTTTCTAGCACCATACTTGCAAAATCATCCACGTTTCCCTCAAAGTTTCGCCGAACGGCTAGCACCGTGTTATCGCATACGAAAAGACCGCCATCCGCACCTTCCACAACCCATTCGTTTGGTAGGTCTTCCGACAAACGGCGCAGCGCCCAGCCGTTAGCAGACGCGTAGGCGCGTGCATCGGGCAAGATACTGCCAAGCTCAAAGCCCAGTTGCAGTTCATCCGCTGCAAACAGCTGGATCGGTAGAGCAATTAAACCAAAGGTGACAAAGGTATTACTAAACTTCAGCATGTGACACTTTCTTCTGGCTAGGGGAAACAAGTACATGTCTAGTGCCGAAAGCTAAAGGCAGCTTAGTCCCGCTGAGCTGACCTCCAGCCTATCAAAATGCTGCGCACCTGCTCCAATGTCCGCTTTGGAGAAGCTGCGCAGCAACGTCGAGAGCTTGTGCTAAAAGCAGCTATGGGCGGCGAATACTACCATTTAACACACAATCCCACACTTTGGCGGGGCTTCCAGTATTCAGTGGGTGCTTTGAGATAGGAAATAAACTGTAATGTCTTTCGCCGCATGAACAGACGCGTAATCTATTTCTAATCTTGCACCCGATGGAAGGCTAAGGATGTCACCAGCCTTTGCCACTGTATCGTCTAAGAATATAGCAACAGGGCGCGTTTCGTGACTATTGCCTTCCTCGAACGGAAAGACCTCAGCATTTACAGGTTGTCCATTTAGTTCCATTATTATCTCCTTTATCAACTCGTCAGAACACAGCGTAACTACCATCTGGACGTCTGGTGTAGGTGCAACGGCAATTGCGCGCATAGGTAGTACTGCGTGTAACTATAGGTTGTTGAATGTGGCTAAATTATGAAAAATAAAATTTTAGCCGCCAGAAAATATGTCGTAAAAAATGCCGCTAGATGCATAAATGTTCGGAATGATGGGCCGCACTGCAGCATGCTGATTGGTGGCTGTATACCTGCTTTGGACCGTTCCTGTCGATGAAACTCTAGGGTATGGGGCGCCGATGCCAGCAACCTTCAGACGTTTCTACTTGATCTGTCAGGTTTTTGCTTGCCACACATTCTTGATATGTTTCCGCTGCGTTCCCGATGGGTGCCACACACATTATGGTTTAAGAACAACCAATTCTAACGGATTGCAAATCCGTGTACACCGGTTCGATTCCGGTACTCGCCTCCATATCCTTCTAAATCAATGGGTTAAAGCTTTTGCTGTCGAGTGCGACACAAAGGGAGACACACCCAATGATGTTATCATCCTACCTTACCGTATCCCGACATGGCGTTTTCTATTTCCGCTGGCCGTTACCCCATATTGAGGGTGAGCCGCGCAGAACCGTGCGAATGTCATTGCGGACAAAATGCCCCAACAAGGCTGGCGACTTGGCTAGATATCTAGCAGTATGTGGGCAATTGTTAAAGGATCACATAGTATTGGCGCGGCTTAGACAAGACGAAATACGCGGGTATGTTCAGGGCTACTTTGCGAGGTCTTACCAGAGACTAAGCGAAGTCATGAACTCTAAAGGCTTACCTCCGCGCAACATTGAGGTGATGAAAGAGGAGCTGGATATTCACCAAGATGGGCTAACAGGTGATGACGAAATGTCTGACTTGTATCTTGATGGGCCTTTAATCGAAAAATTTAGGGAATTTGCAGGTCTTGATGAGGCGTCATGGGCTGAGAACGAGGCTGACCTTCGACGGGAGCTGAGGAAAGGTAGGAAGGACTCTCTCAAGGCCATCATAAAGGCCGCTGAGCGGTCAGAGCATTATTCCTTTGGCTCTCAGCCCGGAACGCCGCCGTCGCCGCCCAGCATGGCTCCCACGTGCAGTACGTCGCTGGGCGATGGGGTTGCCGACTTCATTTCTGAGCAGTCTCGCCAATGGGCTCCCAAGACTACCAAACAGAACCAAGCCTATCTCAATGTGATGTTGGAATATTTTGGCAAAGAGAAGCAGCTAATTGATATTACTAAGAGGGACGCCAGTGCTTTGAAGAAGGTTCTTCAAGCGATGCCTTCTTCGCGTAATACGAAGCCTGCGCTCAAAGACTTGCCATTGATGGAAGCTATAAAGGTCGAAGGACACAAGAAGATATCACCGAAAACGGTCAATAGTCACATTCAGATGTTTGCCAGTTTCTTCGACTGGGCAGAGCGGCATGGCCATGCCAAAGAAAAGCTGTTTGTTGGTATGAAGGTCGCTAAGGCAAAGAAGAGTGGGGATGCACGCAAGCCGTTCACACAAGAACAGGTTAATCTCATCTATACAGAACTGGTAAAAAACACGTCCGGTTATGTCCGCAACGAAAGTCACAAGTGGGGCATGCTCCTAGGCCTATACACTGGGGCGCGCCTAAATGAGATATGTCAGCTAGACACTGTAGATGTGCAACAAGAGGGGACAATTTGGTTCCTAAATATCACAGACGATGGTGATGAAAACAAAAGCATTAAGTCGGAGGCTGGAAAGCGCAAGGTCCCGCTGCACAAAGACCTTATTGCCCTCGGGTTCATCGACTTCGTAAGCAAACGCAAAGCAAGCAGGCGATTGTTCCCTGACTATAATTTCAATCAGAATGGTGGGTATGGCCGCAACTTAGGCCGTTGGTGTAATGAGAGTTTCTTAACGAAACTAGGGATTAAGGAACCGGGCTTAGTATTTCATAGTCTCAGACACACGGTTATAACGCGACTTAGTCAAGCAAATGTCCCTGAACCAATAGTCCAGTGTATTGTTGGGCATGCGCGTTCTGGAGTAACACAAGAGGTGTATATGAAAGAGGGATATACCTTGAAGCAACTAGCAGACGCACTTGATAAGTTTGTGGTGGCTAGCGACGATTGAACAGGTCCTACGATACAGTGGGGTGCGTAGTGGCGGGCAGCCTCCATTCCCATTATGGTAGCAATGTGATCCCGTGAATTTTTGGGGTATTGAGGAAACGATAGTTGGATAGTTCAGAAAACAGTTGGTGTACGATCTTCGAGAATATTCCGGTCTTGAAAACTCTGCGAAACATGAGCCGCAAGGACGTGCTGACATGCGCTGTTTTGGTATTGGCACTCTATGCTGGAGGAAACGCAGCTTATATATTGGGCATTGTCCTTGGCTTGCCTGCGCCAATCGCGACGCTCATTAATCATGCCTCAATAGTTCATCTATCCGGGCAACTGACGTTCATGGCGTTGATAATTTTTGCTTTATTCAAAATCACCCGCTTAATCATTGTAGGATTAGTGTTTCAGTGGATTTTTATGATTTGTAAGTTTCGATATGGCCCCAAAAAGCCGCGAGGTTTGCGGGGCCCTACTTTAGTACGATTGCAACGTCGGATGCTCAATGCAGTCGTTGAAGGTCGGTCCTACGGCAGAGTTGTTTTCGGCGGCCGCATCATAGCAGTCTTAGCATTTTGCCTTTCAACGTTTTTTTCTATCGCAAACGAAGAATTCACGACACAATTAATCAGCCTTTCAGTGGTTTATACGATTCTATTTGGAGGATTCATAGCTATCACTGGATCGATGAGCGCCTATCAAGTCGCCACTAGCAGAACACACCGAGAGTTCATCAACTCAGCAGAAGGTAGGAAGCTGGCCGTCGTTACAACACTTTTTCTTTGCATGTTATTGGGTATGGCACGAACATTTACAATGATACACGGTCCAACCTTGTCTTACTCGTTCGGGAATGAGGTTTGTCACTTCGCACCGATGATGCCTGTTTATGGTGGAAATCTGTACTTCGACCATGAGTCGTCTAGCTTTGTGGTACTTTCGTCCAATAAGATAGTTTTTTACATGCCTCACCGGACTTCACAAAAACCGCCAGCTTGTATTTGATTTCTGAAGAAAGGTCCGCTTACGACTAGAAAAGGTCCTTGTTGGCAAAACAACGAACGGCGGTTTCGTCCGCTTATCAGCAGAGTTTCCACACAGCCTCTCCGCGTAGCCGACTTCGGTGCTCTAAATTGTTACCGACTTCGATCAACGTCCGCTATGCGGGCTGCACCCGCAGCATTGCGACAACGTGACGAACGGCAGCAAAGGGCCGTGCACCATTAGGGTGAACTTGGATTAGTAGCGATCCTTTATGTGGTCATTGAAGAATTGGCCCTTGGACCGTGCCGCTAGAAATGCGCTGTAAACGCTCTCTGGTACGTTGGGGTAGTCATATCTACCGCTAACATGAAACCAAATGGACAATGTGCCATTGCTCCATTGTATACGGGCGATAGCAGACGAGTTAACAAATGGCATGATCACATCCCTTTCGGAGAAATAGTCACAACCATAGGTCGATTCTACAAGCGCAATTTTTAAACTGAGACACTACCGTGGTTCCACTACGAAGGCTACTTTGTCCGCTAACCGACAATTCAGTCGAACAAATGTTGCGCTATGCGCGAGTGGCAGCACTGCGAAAGGGGAAAGCGGTTTGTTAGGTCAGTGAGGTACATTATGCTAGTTGATACTGGCGCCAGTAACGCAGATGCGACACGCGAAGCACTTCTTCTTTTCGGCGAGCTATCGACACCGCAGGATGACATAAATGCAATTAGGTTTGCACAAGATATGGCTGATCGCATGACAGGTGGAAAACAGCAGCCTTGGATACAAGCTGCTAAAGCGAGGGGGTTTGGGGGTGGGGTGTGAGCTGGCTTCAGGTCGCTATTTGCGGGAAGGTTCAAATAAGGCTACAACACGTTGCCAAGAAAAGTTGAGGTGTTTCGTATATTGGTTTGGTTGACGCCTAAATGCATGCTTCACGTTCCTCACGTTCCTCACGTTCCTCACGTGCATATTAGGCCTACTTGCATTTAATGACCCCAAGCGGCACAATCAAAGGTGGTTGTTTGAATTCAGTTTTATAGAAGTAAGAGGACGAGTTGTGGACGTAAAAGAAGTTATTAGGCTCAGTCGATGGATGACGAATTTCATGGCGCAAGCAGGCCCAAAGTTCAAACAACTAGATCAAAATTTGGCGAATAATTCGCGGCAAGGACAATCAGCCGCCCCAGTTCAGGAACATCTAGATTTTATAACTAAAACTCTTGATGCATGGGACACAACTGAATTATCGTCATTGCAAGTCATGACGCTTAAGAAGCTTGAAGTTTACAGATTTTTGGGTCGCCATGGCGCTGTTTGGCTAAATGACGTCGTCAAGACACAAAGCTACGATATTGCCACTCTTTCGACTCAGGTGTCTGCATCGGTTAAAGCACTGTTTGAAGCTTCGAAACAATTGCAGCTCGCTTCCACGGCATTGAATAATATTGGCATCACTGCAGATGAATATGTAACGGACGCAGTAGCAGGACGTTATCGTGTCGCCGTGATCTTCAAGGCAGATGCTTCGATTGATAACGTCGCAGACTTAAAAAAACGTGTTAACGATTGGCATGTTACCGTGACAGGCATCGGCAATGCGGTAGGAGAGACTGTTGACCACACCACGGTGACAGGGGCTGATACAGGTTCATTGATGGTCTTCCTCGGAATGACCGCACAAGCAGCCCTAATTTTGGCGATGATTTCCAAATCTATTACGGTAGTGGCGGCAAACATTTTGGACCTGCAGATTAAGGCCGAAGAGTTGCGGAGTAAAAGACTGACAAATGATGCCATGGAGCAGGCATTTAGTGATCAGCAGCGAGACCTTAAGAAAGAAGCAATTGCTACCGCTATGAGGTCCATCGAACCCCATTTGAATGTTCCGTTAACTACGGAAACGAGGCCAAAATTAGAACTTTCGATCAAGAACCTCCTTAAGTTTGCTGAGCAAGGGGGAGAGGTGGATATAGAAACACCTGTTGAAAGTTCTGATGAGCTTGCATCCGATGAAACCGTCGCGGCAGTCACAGCCGAACTCAGGGCTATGGTTGTCGAGAAGAGAAAAGCTGACAGTGACCTAAAAGCGCTGACTGATCAAAGGCATGGGCATTCGTCGGAGAATAAAAGTTAGGCATGATAGCTCCAGTACTAAATACAGTGGAGTAGCTCTAGGGTTGAGCTTGGGGTGAATTACGCTAGGAGCCGCGTTAGCGCTGCGCTGCCATTTTTTAAGTCGCCGATACATCTCCATGCAAATGTATGATATCACGGCTGCACACGAGCGTGGCGAGCTCGTATTTTAAATTACAATGTAATATCAGTGACATATCTCTCTGTGACCAATAAGATAAGAAGATAGCTACGTGTCTACCTCCCTTCGTTCAGCTATGCTGATGCCGCTAAATTCTTATTTTTCTCAGTAATATTGATGTCCCCCCGCCATCGGCGAAGATGGGTTTCCTTATCGTTACTAGTAGTAGAGGAGTTGCCCTGAAGGGGCGACGACGGAGGTTGATATGAAGTTTTTAAAATCATCGGCATATGTCCATGTCATCGAGTCAAGTTAACGCTATTTCGTCGATTGACCGTTGCGCCTGAACGATCTCAGTCGTTGTTCATAGCCCGGAGCTGTTTCTAACTCTGCTGGGCTCCATTCGATGGGTTTAGTTGTTGAAGATGCAACTACTTCACCCAAACCAATATCGAATGAAACATATCCTCTTTTGCCAAACATCTTCTCGAACTCAGATTGCATTATTTCGGTCAGGTCGTCTTGCAAGGCTTGATGGACGATGAAGCTGTCATGTACTGGTAAACAAGCATAATTCATTTTCGCGAATTTAAGCATTACTGCTTCTGCCAATAGGCTGTCCTTGTACTGAAGCTTGAGACCTATTCCTGATCCAAAGTGCTTAGAGAGGTTGGGAAAGCTGCTGATGATAGATGCCCTGAACTCTATCCATGACATTCCTGTGGCTTCTTCTGAGAAGCCTTCGATTGGTTGCAGATGCCCATTGCCGCTAAAATTCAGAAGAGCATTGAAAGTCCGCTTTATCAGCTTGCGTTGAGACCTCCTTAACCCCGTGGAGGAAGAAAGTGCATAGGGGTCCTCGGGTATATCCATCCTTTCCATCGCATAGAGCATCGCGGCGTGAAGCCCAGAATAGTCGACTTCCACTGTACGTTTACCATCGATCAAGATGTATCGCCTAAGCTCGGATGGAATGCCCATCCACCACGCGCCGTAGAAGCGACCGCCTTGCTCCCAATCACTATTATTGAACACTCGATGAACAGTGCGTGCAGCAAAGTCAGAGGACTTGGCAGCCCCTTCCTTATCGTCACCATTGATCGCGGACTTGAGGCGTGAGAGCTGGTCATCTGAGACGGCTAAGTCGACCCAGTGATCAGTTAGCATCGAATTGATATCTTGAAGACGGTCCCTTGCATCATCCGCGAACTGGATATTGCCGTATTCGACCAGTTTCTTGTTTTGATCCTTGAGGCGTATGCCCTCAGCCGCCCTGTGGCGACGCAAGGCGGCGACGGACGCCCCGTTGCGCAATAGACCATGCAAGAGGGCCTCAGAGGCCTGATATCGAGCGGTGCGGTTGCTTGGGCCGTGTGGCTCATACCAAGCGCCGGTCGTCCGGATCACTAAGCCTGTACCGATCAGAATTTGCAGTGCGTCCTGAAACGAACGAGCTGATATGAAACTTGGACCGTAGCGTGACTGCTTCAATTTTTGTAGCGAGTTTGATCCCGAGGCAATTCCAACTTCCAAGGTTGGATCAGATTGATTTGCACGAAACAAGTCTAAGACAATAGATCCGATTGACGCTTCAAAACTTCTCTGTGCATCTGATCGACGCTTACGTTCTCGGACTTCACTGAGAGTTAGTTGCTCGCACAACTGCTCTAGATATGCGGCCAATTCAGGTGAGTCTGTTGTCCATTGTGGATCGAAGGGGCGGGACGGCACTGGTGTTATCTATCTCTTTTCAATTTTGTTGTTTTACACACTTGTGTGACGGAATTTATGCATGTCAGGCCACACTTTGAGCACGGTCCAATACCTCAGATGCAAGTCCGGTTCGCCCTCGCAGCCACGATAGCCCCTATACGATCATGGTTCACACGACCTGACGCAACCAAATTAATCATCCAAAACTCCGACAAATTTTCATGCTTTGGTAATTTAGCTATCCACCAGGCTCATCCCCATGCTTTGTTCAATTAGCTGCTCTACAAGTTCGCGGTAGGAAACTACGTATGGAAACGGAAGTAGCAATAGTGGTATGCTGCTCCTCAGCGGCAGGTTGTACTTGCTGTGGGTTATGTTACCCATTCACTACCTCAATCAAGTTCGGAACGCCAATGATCCCACCGGGTTTTCTCGACCGCCTTAGGCAAAGCGTGCATCTTTCAGATATAGTCGCGCCAAGTGTGGAGTGGGATCAAAAAAAGAGCAACTTCGACGAAGGCGATTTGTGGGCATGTTGTCCCTTCCATGCAGAAAAGACTGCCTGTTTCCACGTTGATAACAACAAAGGTTTCTACTACTGTTTTGGCTGTCACGCCAAAGGTGATATCGTCAGCTTTTTACGTGATACAAAAGACATAAGTTTTGCTGCGGCAGTCCGCCGTTTGGCTTTCCTTGCCGAAATGGATATAGAGTTAGATATCGCGATGAACCAGACACAGCCATTGCCGCCCATTCTCACTACAAAAGATGTAATCGTAAAGTGTTTCGAAAAAGAGCACTTTTTGGAAATTGGGGTGATCACAGGCTGGACCAGCTACATTCAAGGTCATGACCGACTATTACGCAGTTTGAGCTGGGGTGACTCCGACTATTCTGGCAACGTTCTTGATATGCTTGTGGCAATGCAAAGCCGTGATGATGGCTCACTAGAAAAAGTTCAGGCATACGTGATGCGAAAATTTAGCAACGTAACCACCGCCACCACGCACGTTGCGGCATTTTCCAACACACAACAGATCATAGGGTATACCTATGAGTTGCCGAGGAACGATGTAATTGGTGTCATGATGCCCTTCGGAGGGTTTTCAGAAGTCTATGATGCGATAAAGGCAGCGTGCACCACTACCGCACTCCAAGCAAAGAGAGCAGATGAAATGTGGGGGCATTCAATGTTCATGCGAGACATCATGGAGCTTGTAAACCACTCTGCTGTGGTCATTTGCGATTTGACGGGGCGCAACCCCAATGTCTTTTACGAGATGGGACTAGCCCACGCATGGGGCCGTCCCGTCATCCCCATCACGCAAAATAAGAATGACATACCGTCGGACCTCCAAGCTCACAGGTACCTTACATATTTGGATAATGCTGAAGGGCGGAAGCAGCTTAGCGGCGATTTGGCCAAGCGATTGAACTCTTTGCTTGAAGTCTAGTCGTCTCTCGTGATGCGTTAGCTCATGAACTGAATAACAGTCACCACGCCAAACTTGTTCTTCAGTGCGATGCCTGCAAAAAAATTCATCCAGCACAATCACGTTTAGTTTGTGACCCGTTCTTACTTCGAAATGCGGCTAAAACATCCTTGAATTGCCAATGTCATGCTGGATCAAATGTGCTGTTTATCCTTCGTAGAGAAACTGGCTTTGTACGGTCTTTTTCTATACGGTTATAAAATTCCAAAACTATTTTGCGTGCACCCATATGTATGATGTTGTGCGGAGTTCTCCCCCGTGCCCCGTGCTTCAATAAGCAGGTGAGTACACATTCCATCTTTCCGCGACCACTTAGAGAGAACAAGCTTGTTGATCCTGTTTGCGAGAGGCAAGTTGGGCTTTCAGCGCTGCACATGCTTAGAGGGGTGGGGTTGACAAAATCGTCGTCTTCAAAGCAAAAGTGTGACACACAGTGCGACACACAACTCAACCTCGCATTCGATTGTTCAAGCCTCCCAAGGGCTTAGAGAAATGGTAGCGGGTCCGGTACTCGCCTCCATTTAATATCAAGCACTTAGCCTTCCGGGCGTGAATTTACGAACCAGCATTTTACAAGACATTTTACAGTTACGTTCTTACGACGTTCTTTTCGGCCTTAGCGACGAGCTCCAAAATTTTGTCGGTTTTGTCACTTCCAACAACGGCATAGACTTCCATCATCTGAGTGGCATACCTAAGGTTCCAGCCAAAAACGGTCGCCAGTTGGATGGCATCGGCTCCAGCCTCGAGGAGCCGCGTAGTGGCTGTACCACGACAGTCGTGCATGTGAAGACTGTAGCCGAGCCTTTCTTCCGTAAGCCCCGCCTTATTTTTCCAATGACTTAATCTTTGTGAGGCGTAGCGCTCTGTCCACGGTTTTCCAGATGCATTAACCATCAAATACTCTTGCCCCTTCGGCACCGTATCAATCACCTCAGCCAGCTTCGGTGTGACTGGGATATGTGCAAAAATGCCGCGTTTCTTTGTCACGACCCGTAGACGTCGATTTCCCGAGCTTAGGGTTTCGACATCAAACCTACGGAGCTTGACCAGATCAGCAGGACGTAAGCCAGTTTCAGTTGCGGCGATCAAAACCCGCCCAATATTGTCTGGAGCGACGCTTAAAAAAGTGTTGATGAAATCTTGGGTCCAGGTGATGTGCGCCCGGTCAGCTTTGTAAACTTTTTCAAAGCTGCAGTGGTGCCGCCGGATCCGTCCTTGCTTTACGCCCCAATTCAATAGGAGTGTCGTAACTGTACCCGCATAATAATACTGTTTGGGGCTATTTTTCCACCTGTCACGCCATTCGTTGACTTCTCTTAATGATTCCCATTCTTCAAAAATCTCGACAGGGTCCTGTCCAAATTCGAGTATAAACCGATCCAGCCAAAGCCGGTAATCTTCCTGTGTGCGAGAGGCTAGTAGCAGATATCGTGGAGATGACGGGTAATCGTCGACGAGGGTCGAAGTAAGGGTTTCAGATTTTTTCGGTGCCGCCGTTTGCAAGGCGACGATGTAGGCAGTGTGAAACTCCTTCTCTCTGGGAAGCTTTTGCGATGACTTGTAAAATCCAGTGCGTTTGCGCCCACGAAGACTGAAGTAATACATGGTCGTAAGGGCGGTGCCGGCATGAGCCTCGTTGGCGTTGAGCGCGGTTGGTCCACGGCCCAGGCAGGCCACCCATTGGATGTCATGCTCTCAAAAAAGATGGCAAACCCTTTGATCGTCGTTGATGAAGTTTGCAAAGCAAAATCGGTGACGTCAACGAGAGGTGCGACACATGCCTTCGCAGACGCGCTTTTGTCATTGTTAGAACCGGCTACCGCAAAAGCATGGAACTGCCCGTATTTCCGTGTGCGTTT
Source organism: Loktanella sp. D2R18 (assembly GCF_003318235.1). Lineage (GTDB taxonomy): Bacteria > Pseudomonadota > Alphaproteobacteria > Rhodobacterales > Rhodobacteraceae > Yoonia. Next base: position 11,493 of record NZ_QOCG01000033.1, read on the forward strand.
TGATATGTCGCATATCTCATGGGTGCTGACGTCGAACACGATCGAAAATGTACCTGAACCCGTACGGAACCGTTGTCAGGTGATTGAGATCACTGATCTGACGGTTGAACAGTTGCAAGGTTTTGTCACGAAAAAAGGGGCCGAAATCGGGCTGTCGGACGCAGCAGTGGAAGCAGTCGTCATGGCAATTGCTCGGGCACCGGCTGTCACAAAGCGGCGTTTGAGTCTACGTGATGCTGTGCGGATGTTGGAACGGGCGGAGATGTTGGAAGGGCGACCGCGTATCCACCAGATGTAGGTCGAACCATGCTTCTTTCCAATAGGGATGACCCAGTTGAGGGTTCTTCGAACGGAAATATACCGCAAATGAAAATGAACGAAACTTGCAACCGTTAGTGCACCAAGCGTAGCTTCGGTGGGCTGCGCGTTTCCAAATGCAGGCACGCCGACCAGAGGGGCGTTTTGTAATACGTGCCGTCGCTTAACATGCGCCCACTCTCGGGCTCTTCTCGCAGGAGCCCAAGCCAAGACAAAGGTCTTATGACGTTGACCGTGAATGCTGACCTCACGTTGCTGTAGTGCATATCGTAGGCGTCATTTGCAGGCATGCCATACAGTGTTTCGATCAAACGCTCTAAGCGACAGCCCTGCCGGACTTCAGTATCGATCAAGTTCAAAAAGATGTGCCAGTTACCCTGAACGCCCTGATCTTCACCATCGCGCATGTATTCATCATGCACAAAACGGTAAAGATAGATGGGCGCAACCATGTCAAAAAACTTGGCAGGGTCGGCCGCCAATGACCGCCCCAGCGCTGTCGCACGCAATGTCCCCTTGTAGCGCCGGACCAATTTGAAATGGTGTAGCAGGCTTCGCAATGGCCAAAGCGGAAAAAAGTCATGCTCATTGAGGACTTTGTTAACGATGAACAAGTCTTCAGACGTGTGCCCGGGCCACCTGAAAGCAGCCGCGGCCCAATGCACGAACTTGCGGTTCACTGCATCAGATTTTGTTAGGCCAATCCCTCCATGCTCATCCGCATAGCGCAATGCCAAAACCATGCCACGCAAAAGCGGGGAATGTTCCATGACATCAACGTCACGGTGAATTTTGAGGGTTGGGTTCATGCCAGCACGTTAGCCAAGGCACTCTGCCTTATCAATATACAAGATTTTGCAGTCATGTTCCTCATACAAAACCCGTCAACGTATTTTTGTGAAGAAAAAAGGCGCGCTGGCTTCTTACCCAGATATTTTGTTCTCTATAGCGACTATAAACTCCGAGAATGGCATATCTAACTCACGGGCCAGCCGAACCATAACGGTGAGCGTCGGTTGACGTTTGCGAGATTCAAGCAACGACACGTAACTCGTCGAAAGCCCCGCTCTGTGCGCCAACTCTTCTTGGGAATGCCCCATCTCGCGACGACGCGCCTGTAGCACTCGCGCAAAGGCATCAATTATGTCTGCTTCCCTACGATCCATCGTACAGGGTATTCAGCAGCTTGCACAGTAGGGCCAATGACTATAGTCAATAAGTGACTATAGTCACAAAGAATCACCTCAAAAAAAAACTTTTAAATGGATAATTGGCATGCCTGTTAAGTTAACTTTAAAGTCCGCCCTTCTTACTGCTCTATTGTGTTCAGGCTCGCCCAGCTACTCTGAACAGCTTTTGGTGAGCCCAAATGTCGAAACACTCCAACTGCTGCTAAAGCGTTTAAGAAACGAAGTGCCAAACTTCGAAGCGTTATCGAGAGGGGCAAGCGTCGTTCGTACCGCCGATGAGTTTAGCCGTGATCAGGAGCTAAATCTTGAGTTGGAGCGACTTCAAAATTTATGGAACGATTTGGATGAAGATGTATCCCTTCAATTCAATTGAAAAACAAACGTCGGCGAGTATGATAGCGCAGCAGGGGGTTTCCCCGTGCCCCTGTTCTTTCCCGGCACCTCCATTCGTGGCTCAGTGCCAATCGAGTTTAGTAACGCCGCTGCAGTTCGTATCTTTCCTGTGCCCGTAGAGAACGGCCAGGATACACTCGCTAAGTTCGACGTTTCGAGATCCGCAACAATCACGGTAACGCTGGATACGTTAGGCGCATCACCTTTACAGTCGAATACGATTGAAGGCCGCGTTTCAGAAGTCATCCTCACAAATCGCGCCGGTACAGAGATTGGCCGATATGAACCTATTCCTTCAGAGGAGCGTCAAGCTGCAGCAAATTTAACTCCGGCTGATGCAGCCATTGGACTTGCCGAAGTGACGAAAGCCCCGATCGCAGGGCAAAGCTGGGATGAGGTTCTTACCTTCTTGCAGGATCAAGCCTTTGTATCAGGCACTGGTGATAATTTCAGCGGTCAGTTGTTTTCTTTTGAAGATGGAAATTTCTAACGGCAAAGGCCGTTGGAGCAATATCAAACACTCACTTTAACTTACGCACAAACTCAAGCCGCAGCAGAACTCGCCCTTCGTATTTCCACACGCCGAACATTCGGCCTGAATGGACCGGCACGCCCTTTCGGAAACCTTGATTGCTCAACACCCGACCAAATCGATCAATGCGGCATCATGCAATTTGAACGGATTGATGGAACGTTGGTTCTGACGGATAGCATTTCCATTTTTGAAACCACTGAAGCACACTATGATAGTCCAGACCTCGCGGACACGTTTGGCCATGATATTTTACATGGCATGCATAACACCGAAACACAGGTAAACTTTAGCGAAAGTGAATTGGGTGGGTCAAGTGGGCGCGCGTCAAGCGCGAACCTATACTGGGCAGGCGACATCGCCACGGATCCAGTGCCACTTTTTGATCTGCGAGCCGGGTTTTCAGAAACATTTTCGGCGCCAACAATGCTCTGGCTTGTCGACGGCCAGAATCAACGAACGATCATTGTTACGCGCTCAGAACATCAATGACCCATTGGGCATCACAAAACCTCTATTTCAATCAGAAATTGTTGGGAATAACTAGGTTAGGCCCGCCTAAAACACTGTTATTCATTAGGCCTTCGTCAATTAACGCAACAGTCCCTCTAGGAAACTAGGAGCACCTCAAATCATTACATTAGTTGACTTTTTTAGTCTGAAATAGAAAGGAAGGTCTTGCATGTTTTGAAGTACAGACCTAGGCTTTATTTCAAAGAGCCGCCAGGTTGCTCGCTTGCAACGTTTTTTGCAAGTTTCTTACCTAGCTATTGAGACTGGTTGGCGGATTTATCATTTC
>NZ_QOCG01000023.1 GCF_003318235.1 Loktanella sp. D2R18
ATGCGCCAGAATGGTATATCGGCCGTTTTAGCCAACCATTAAAGGGGTTCAGAGATTTAACGTTAGATGCAGGATGTTTGGGCGACTAACGGTTGTCAGACGATTTCAGGATCGTGACCATCGATGCCCGCAATTACGCCAAGGTCGTCCAAATCATAGTAAAGCGCAGGTAATTTTTGGTGTCAGCTTTTGGCCTCTTGGCCTGACGTAGTTTTAAAAAAAGAAATATAGGCGGACGAATAATGAATAAATTTTATAAATTTGTAGCGGTGGTAGGTCTTCTGGCTTGCGCCCCAAGCATTCAGGCTCAAGAACGCGAGCGCAACAACGATATGCCGTCTGGTGCTGGCATATGGCGGATTGAATTGCGTGATTTGGAGCGCTTTTTGGCCACCTCATCGGGCGATACTGACGGCGTCAGTGAAATGCATTGGGTCAGGGTCCGCCTGACGGGACGCGAAGGCCAATCCCAATCCGTCACAGAAACGAACCCGTTTTTAAGTATTGACGGCGGAACCACGTCATCTGGAAACAGCATTAATGTACGCCCAAATGACGAGGTTCACCTAGAGCGCTTCACTGACGGCCAAACTGACACCTACAATATGTGGGTACACACAGCAGAGTTGACGGGCGGCGACATTGAAGGGCCGAGGCTGCGGTTTGAAATCAGGGTGGACGCACACGAATTGGATTGTGCAGGGGATCGTGCTTGCCGGCGCGGAAGCACAGGTGCTGTGACTTATGTTGTGACGATCCCAGTTCCGGCACGGCGGGACAATACCTGCAACGCGCATAATACCTATCGCATCACGCGCGCGGCCAACACAAACATGGTGCTTGAGCCCCTCAATGCGGCTTCAGGGCGCGGCAATGCCGTTACGGTTGGATATACCACCAGCGGTGGTCACATCGTCAGTTTAGGTGCACGCGGTGAAAACTCTGGCGTTGAACTTGCGATGATCAACGGCCGCGTTTGCGCCGCATGGACCGGCGGCTAATCGCAGCGCGCGATTTTAGAGAAACATTATTTACAAAAACACTACTTTTTACTTGGAGAACAAAATGAAACTTATTTTTGCAACAGCAGCGCTCACTCTGTGCACAACAGGCGCAATGGCACAGGGGTTTACAGGCGGGTCGGTTGACCTATCGTATAGCGGCTTTGCCAACGACGACGACAGAGAGTTCGACATGGCAAAGTTTGATGCCGCGGGTCAATTCGCAATCACCAATGAAATCTCGTTTGCAGGCAACTTGACCGTGCGCAACTCCGATGCCCTCGGTGAAGCCATAACCGGTCTTTTTGTGCATGGCATTTATAATATCAACCCCGATGTGAGCCTTGGATTGTTTGCGGGTCAGGAAACAACCGGATTTTACGACATAACGACCTATGGTGGCGAAGTCGCCTATGTTTCCGGCCCCGTCGAAGGACAGGCCTTTATCGGCTCATCTGATATTACGGGTGATACCATAACAATTTTCGGTGTCGCAGGGAGCTACGGTTTCGGAAACGGCTTCTCGGCGATAGGTTCTTTTGAGCGCGCGGATGCCAATGACACCGATGTCTTCGCCAATGTGCTGGAAATCGGTGCTGAATATGCACTCGAAAACGGTGCGGCGTTTTACGCTAGCGTCGGCAATGCCCAGTTTGGTTTCATGGGCCTCACTGAAGATGAAAACTTCTTCCGGATTGGTGCAACGTTTAACTTTGGTCCGGATGGTGGAACAACCTTTGATCGCAGAAGCTTCACCGACGCTTACCCGATTCTTGGTCTCTGAACGCCCTACGCAGATCGACGATTAACAGAATTCAAAGAAATATGGATGTATATCGTGTATAAACAATTTCACCGCGGCCTGGCCGCCCTTGCCCTATCGGCACTGTGCACGTCAACTGTGGCGCAAGATCGCACGGGCCAACATAACTTGGGCTCTGGGCCCGACATCTATAGAGTGGAAGTGCGTAACTTAAACCGCTTCGAAGTATTAGAGGCCGGCGATTCAGATGGTGTTGGCGAATTGCACAGGATGACCGTCGAACTGCGATATTTCGATCCTCAGGCCGGCCAGCAGTACGATAGATTAACCTACACCGGCACCGAACTCTATCTAATCAATGAAGGCGGGATCGTGGGTGGCGACCGCTACTTCCCCGTACGGGTTGGGCAACATGTGTTCACCGCATCCGACCGGCGCCCGAATGACACAACGCAAATGTGGGTCCATGCGAACACAGATAGGAGCATTACTTCTGAAGGTGCTGGTCGCCAGGTTTATCTGACAATTTCTGCACAGGATTTGGATTGTGTTGGACAACGTGTCTGCGGCCGCCGTAGTAACGGCAGCGTTACTATTGCCTTTGAAGTCCCAGAATTCTCGACTCGGCCATCGATCCGTTGCGGACCAGACAACACCTTTCAATTGGGACCTGTAGACGGAGAACTTCAAATTATCGGCCTGCCGTCGACAACAGTCTTCTCGAACGCAAACAGTGAAGGCTGGTTTCTTGGGGTCGACCACGACAGGGGCGGTCCACGGCTCCGCCCGTTCAACGCCGATATCTGTATCGCCAGCACATTTAGTCCCTAGGTGGCCGAATTAGAAATAAGGAAAATCAAATGATTAGTCGGTCCAGTAAAGCGGTTTTCATCAGTGCGCTAGCACTTGGGGCTTCGGGTCAGCACGCAAGCGCGGACACGTCGTTAACAAGCACTCCAATCTCTTTTGCCGACGCGACCGGGCAAACGGCTACGATGAACGAAATTGCGGCATGTCCGTTTGTGTCTGATGAAACCATCATCGCCAGCGTTCAAACCGATTTTGAAATCACCCGTCAAGAGGTCTCAAACACAATCTGTCAGTGGGCTTATAATGCAGGCTTTACGATCACGGTCTCGGTTGAAGATTTGGCCGGAGCGCGGCCTGTATCGGAACGCCAGCTGAATACGGGCCATGATCCAATTTTGATCCCACAAGACGGCCCCGGGACCAATGCAACTGTTCTGAACGATACCGCTTGGGACACGCAGTTGCCCTTTGCCTACAGCTTTGAACAAGTCGGAAAACTGGTCTTTATCCAGTATTTCGGATTCAAAACTGACGCTATTTTAATGCGTCCTGCGGCCGACGAAATCGCACGTCGCATGGGCGCAGCGGTAGATATTGAGCCTCAGGCGCGCGCATTATCTGTCCCGTTCGAAGCTTGTGGGGTTTGGACCGATGACGATATTCGTTCTGCGTTCAATGCTGGTGACCAAGCAACTGTCGCTCCGGGTGCACGTGGTATTTCAACCTGCACGTGGACCATGTTCGAAGATGGCGTATTGGGGCAGCGCACGGTTACGTATAATATCTACGTGCCGCAAGCCGACGAGAAGCAAGAATATGAATATGACAGCTATGTGCCGTATGCGACCGATGGCGAAACCCACTACCTAAGAGAAGCATCTTCGGATTTTGGGATGTATGTTCATATCATAACACCCCGCCCGGAAGGCGTGGTGCACACAACCGTATTGGATCCCAATCAAGACCCAACATCCACGGCCAAAACGTTCCAGCAAAACTTGCTAGGTAGGATGACACCGTAGAACACATAAACAAACGGGCCCACCTATACTCGCTTAGAAAAGCAAAAAACTATCGCAAAAAGTGTACCGTCAACGTTATCGCGAGCGTATCCGCCCCGCCTGCATGTCTTTTGCCTAATGTCACGTGACGTCCGTTAGATATGAACGGGACTCGCATCGGTTTCTGTGCGGAGCCGTTTTGCAGCCGCTCCCGGTGCCCCCCCCCAGACGGCAATCCAACGATAGAAGATCGGCGTCAGGAACAGGGTGAACACGGTTGCAAAACCCAAGCCCCCCACAATCACCCATCCTACGGCGATGCGGGCTTCCGCGCCTGCGCCTGATGTCAGGATCAGAGGCAAACCGCCAAAAACTGTGGACACCATTGTCATCATGACGGGCCGGATGCGTAGGCGCAAAGCGCTGCGGATGGCGCTATCGATGTCTTCGCCTGCTTCGCGCAACTGGTTTGCGAATTCGACGATTAGGATGCCGTTTTTCGCCATCACGCCGATCAGCATCACCAGACCGATCTGGCTGTAGTAATTCAGCGACCCTCCTGTGATCGAAATCGCCAACACCGCAGCGGCCAGGCCGAATGGGACTGTCATCATGATGACGACCGCACTGGCAAAGCTTTCGAATTGCGCAGAAAGCACCAGTAGCACGACGATCAAGGCCACGCCAAAGACCGCATACATGCCTGCCGCCGTGTCATCCAGCGTTGCAGCTTCACCTGTAAAGGTAATTCCCATGCCGTCTGGCAAGACTTCGTCGGCAATCTCCAGCAGGTGTTCCATTGCGGTTGATAGGTCGACACCTTCGCCCAGATTGGCCTGCAAAGAGACCGACAATGCGCCGCCCAAACGTTCGATCTGGGCTTCGCTGACGACCGTCTCCAGCGAGGCGACGGCGGACAACGGAATGTAGGAACCGCTGTCCAGTCGGATGGACATTGAGGCAATGTCAGACGGATCGTCGATGGGCGGGCCACCGGGCACGACATTCACGTCGACTTCGGTGTCATCGGCAAAAACGCTGACGGCGACGTCGCCCTGCACCAGTGCGCGCACGAGGCTGGTGACGTCCGCGCTGTTGAGCCCCATGTCACCCGCTGCGGTGTCATCCACGGTCACTTCCAATTGTGCGTCCACACTGTCGTTGGACAATTGCGGGTTCACGAACGTGTCGTCTTGCGACATCGCCGCAATAAGGCTGTCGGCCGCCTCAGTCATATTGGCCAGGTTCGTGCCCGTGACCGCAAAGCCAAGCCCGCCGCCCGCTCCGCGAATATTAAGGCTATTGGTGGACCGCGCGCTGACTTGCACACCGGGGACCGACGACAGCTGACCGCTGATGTCTGCGATCAGTTCTTGTTGGGTAAAGTCGCGTTCGGCCCAATCGGGAAGACGCACGACGATAAAGGCACTCGTACCGCCCCCCACGCCAATGATGCTTTGCACCGCTTCGATCTGGCCGTTTGCTTGATGGGGCGCGAGGATGTCTTCGACCAGTACGACTTGCGTGTCGAGGTATTCAACAGTCGTGTCCGACGCACCGCGCGCTTGCACAAGAAAGAAACCCCGGTCTTCGTCGGGCGTCACAGTCGAGGGCAAACTAGTGGCTGCCCCAACCGCAATCATGGTAAAACCAATGGCCATGGCGAGAACGATAAGCGGGGTTCGAATGGCGTAATCCATCACGATGTCAAAGCTGCGGGCAAGGCGGCCCGGCGCGGCGTCCGTGTTGACCTGCGCTTTGCCTGGGTCCAGTAACGCGGCGAGGACCGGCGCGAGCGTCAAGGCAGTGATTGACGACAGCGTCACGGCAAATGCCAGCACAAAACCGAACTCGGAAAATACGCCACCTGCCTGTCCGGGCAAGAACGAAATCGGGATGAAAACAGCTGCCAATGTTGCGGTTGTAGAAATGACCGCAAAGAACACTTCGTTCGTGCCCGCAGCGGCCGCAGCAAAAGCACCCATGCCGGATTTGCGTTTGCGTACGATGTTTTCGATCACAACAATCGCATCATCCACGACCATCCCTGTCGCCAGAACCAACGCCAAGAGGCTAATCGTATTGACGGAAAACCCCGTCAGCCAGATTGCCGCCAAAGTGCCGATCAGGGCCACGGGTATCGTGATCGCGGGGATCAACGTCGCGCGAGGGGAGCGCAAGAACAGGAAAATCACAGCAATCACAATTGCCGTCGCCATCAAAATGGATTTTACAACTTCGTTGATAGATCCCTCGATGAAAATCCCGTCGTCTGACGTGACCAACAGTTGCACGCCCTCAGGCAGCTGGCTGCGCAATTCTTCTACGGCAGTGCCAACGTCGCGGGATATTTCCAACGTGTTACCGACAGATTGCCGTGTGATATCAAGGCCAACTGCGGTTTCCCCATTCACGCGCGCGTAGACGCTGCTGTCTTCGGGGATCAGTTGAACGAAGGCGACATCGGCCACTTGGGTCGTGTCGTTGATTGGCAATTCGTTGATAGCCTCGACGGTGACATCTTCATTGCCAACCCGTAGCGCGAGAGTCTGTGATTGCGTCGAGAGCGAGCCCAATGCGGTGTCGTCACGCAGTTGTTCCAAGGCGGCGGAGACATCAAAGATCGTCAGTCCACGGCTCAGCAGGGATGGCATACTCACGGCAACGCGAAATTCGTTGGCACGATTGCCGCGCACGGTGACTTCGGCGATGCCGTCGATCAAAGACAGACGTTCGTAGACTGCGCCTTCGGCAATCTGGGTGAGATCATCAAAACTGGCATCGCCCAACAGCGCGAGGCGGATAATAGCGTCCGAGTTGCTATCGGCCTTACTGACACTGGGGTCGTCTATATCGTCAGGCAGAGAGCGCAGCGTGTCGGAGACGATTTCACGCGCCTCATTGGCCGCGATGTCCACGTCAGTGCCGTCCGACAGGTCGATTGTGATACGGCTTGATCCGGTGCTGGACGTCGATTCAATGTAGGACATGCCCTCAAGGGCGCTCAGTGCATCCTCAAGAACCTGTGTCACCTCAGAGTCCACTGTCGCGGCCACTGCACCGTCATAGGTGGTCCGCACGGACAAAACCGGCTGGTCCACATCGGGCATTTCACGAATATCGACACTGCTCAGTGCCGCAAGTCCGGCAATAATAATAAGCAAATTCAGGACGATACCAAAGATGGGCCGTGCGACGAAAATGTCGGCAAAACCGGCCTTATGTGCTCTCTTTTCGAAACTCATGCGCCTTCGCCTGTTTGTGCTGTCGTGATTTGTGATCCGTCGCGCAGTTTTGACGCGCCTTCGGTTACAATTTGCGATCCGACAGGCGTGTCCGTTTCAATCCAGACCCGATCACCGTCGCGATACCGGATAGTGACCGGCACGCGGCGGGTTGTGCCGTCAACAGCGACCCAAATTCCAGCACCCGTGCGGTCCCATGTGATCGCCGTGGATGGCAGAACGGGCAACGGATCGGTTTCCTCCAGCATTCGCACTGCAAACGTCATGCCCGACAGCAACAACCCGTCTACGTTGTCGATTTCGGCCTGCACCGTGGCACTGCGAGTGATGCTGTCCAGACGGCTGTCAAAGGCTGTGATAGTACCCTCAAACACACGGCCTGCGTAGGTCGGCGTTGACACAGACACGGCTTTGCCTTCCATCAACAATCCAATTGAACGTTCCGGGACTTCGAATTCGGCGAGCAAGGTCGTGGCGTCATCGATCGTTACGATCACGTCATCATTGGACAGGCGATCCCCGACGTTGACGTCGCTCAACCCTAGGCGGCCTGAAATCGGTGCGACGATCGTTCGGTTGTCCAGCGCGACTTCTGCCAAACCGACATTTGCTTCAGCCAGCCGAAGCGCCACCTCGGCTTCGGACAGGGCAACGTCGGTCACGACAGTGCTGCCCGTGTTGTGGAGACCTTCGTAGCGGGTGACGGTGGCCTGAGCCTGATCTCGGTTGGCTTGGGCGATTTCGAGAGACAAGCGCTCGGTGCGATCATCCAGTCGCAGGATCACATCGCCCCGTTCAACCAATGTATTCGCGTGGAGCGTGGTCTCAACGACTTCGCCAGCCTCCGTCGCAACGACATCAGCGCGGCGCAGTGAAACCGCGCTGCCAACCGCGCGCAGGGTGAGCGTGTACTGGCTTTCCTCTAGTGAGGTAAGAACAACAGCCGTCGCCCGCCCCTGCCCACGCGGGCCGGTGTTTTCGCCACGGGAGGGGGCTGCATTTTCAACCGGTGCGCTGCTGAATATCAAGGCGACCGATTTGGGAACACCAAAGGCGAACGCGTATGAGCCCGCGAGGAATGCCAGCGAAAGAATAACTGCAATTGATCTTTTCAAAGTCTTCTTAGCTCCTAAATTTGCAACGCCATTTGAAATGTAGTCAGCAATAAGTCTGTAAATCTGGCCCTAGACGTCACGCCATGCGCTAGAGCGACTAAAGCGATCCGGATTGCGTGAAAGGTGTGACATGAACGTGTCCAGTTGGTGAGCGTACTTTCGTTTGAACGGACGCCGCGGAAACTTCCGTCGTTTCTAACAAATATTTTTCTCAACGTGCTATAAACGTGCACCAAACGTTCGGCAGTTACCTTTCCATACACTGACCTGCGCGCCAAGTTCCCTCCAGCTTTGCGCGGAGTCCTTGGGTTTAAATCTGTGACCTTAAGCGGCCATCTTGTCCATCACCTTTCTCTGCAAGAATTCCATCGGCGTCAGGTTTCCCTGCCCCTCTCCCCATCTCCAGAGCAAACCCAAGCGCCGTTTGCCGCGCAGCCTGTGCTGAAATGATTGGAAACCGACCAATCAGAATACGCTTGGTCTGACCACCAAAGTCTTTCTGAAAACACCAGGTCTTGGAACGCTTCCCCACAAAGAGCACCAGCCCTTTGATTTTTGCATCCCAATACTTGTCAGTACCGGCTTTCGCATTGGAAAGTCTGCTCGCAAATGTTTTAGATAGCTTTGACATATTTTGTCGGGATGAACTGAATAGTAGTGATACTCAGTGCGACCCAATGCAAGAAATAAGTCAACAAAAATAAACACTAAGGGACTCGGTGATACACCATGAAACTCAGATCACCTGTTTGGAAGGCTGAGGTCTTATCATTACACAACGCCCGCGCACTGTGCGGGGTCGATAATTCACCTTTGATAGGAGGTCAAGACAGCTGTTTGCGCAATTGCGCTTGGGGCAGCGGGGCGCTGCATTTTCGGTGGCCCGGATATCCGCGTTAATCCACGATCGTTTTTGACAGATCGACATCAGTTTCCGGGTCCAGCACCAGATCAAAGAATTTAGTGTTTCTTTTCAGACGGTCCTCATCCCAGTTCCACCATTGGATGGCCGCGAGTTGCTTGCGCACGTTTTCGCAAAAGCGGTAGCGCACATGCCGCGCTGCAGACCCTGCAACAATAGAATAGGGCGCGACATCTCTTGTAACGACGGATCCTGCGGCAAGAATTGCACCGTCCCCCACGGTGACACCAGACATGACCGACACGTTGTCACCAATCCACACGTTGTTGCCAATTTTTATGGGTCCCTTCGTATCTCCGGCAACGCTCGCCCCCACTTCGGTTTGCAACCATATTTGCAGGTTTATTACCTGTGGGTGGTGGCTTGTCGAAAATAGGCGACACTCATCACCAATCGCACAATACCGCCCAATATAAACCTGCCCCCGCACCTTAAGACGACCGTTGATTGAACTGTGGTACCCGACATGCAAACGCCCTTTGACGTTCCAATTATCAACAGGGCCACGGATTTTTCCTGCAACTTTTTCTTTTTCGTTCAGAGGATTATAGAATTCTCTCACCGCGCATTCGCCTCGTTCGTCAAAATTAGTCTATCATGGATAAGTCTGATAAATAATTAACAACCTAAAATTGCTGCGCAATAGCTAACTGACTTGCTGGTGGGGTTGCCGTGTGCGCTTGTGCGCTGTTCGGCAATGATTGACAGATCAGTGCGATAGCTTGCGTGCGCCACGTTGGTTTGAGGCCGCCAACTGGAACAGCATCAAAGCCGATAGCCCTCAGATAACGGCCAAATCTCCGGTAAAGAGCTCTGTCCTTACACAGTATCGCGCGGACAGGGATCTCCCTGATCCACACCTAGCCCGCGCTTTTCCATTCCTCGGGCGTGACGTAAATGATGTTGTCGTTGATGCTGACCATCACGTCACCGTCTTGGATATTCACCTGCATTTTCATGGACCGGTTGGCAAGGCTACCCAAGGCGCTAAGGTCTCGATCCAAGATGTTAACAACCCGTAGGTTGTCAAAGCGGGTGGTCTTGTTTTGGATCTTCTCCCACCAGCCCGGCGCAGTTCTACCGCCGTAGCAATAGATGACCACGTCCTTGGCCTTGCCGCAGGATTGCCGGATGATCTTCTCGCTCGGCAGGCCCAGCGCGATCCATAGATCTAGCTCACCGCTCAGGCTTTTTTGCCAAATGTCTGGCTCGTCATCTGTTGAAATACCCTTGGTCATTTCCAACTGCTCATGCGCATTCAGCGCAAAGGCCAGCAGACGCAGCATCAACCGCTCGTCCGTCTCAGAGGGGTGTTTGGCAACCGTCAAATTATGGGTCTCGTAATAGTGACGATCCATATCGGCGACGGAAAGTTCAACTTTATAGATCGTAGATTTTTGCGCCATGGTGTGCCTCAGAATTGCGAAGTTTGGTTTGCTTACGGCGTCCACCGCAATTGTGAAAGGCGAAAGCGATTGGCGCTGCTTCTGGTACAAGTATGTCTCAGCACGTGGGAAACGGGCTGCCGGTCAAATGGTCTCACCAAATAGCTCATTCACAATCGCGTCCGAAAATGAGCCGGTACACATCGCGGTACCTTCGACAAAGATTCGCCTTTTCTTCAGGATCCAAGCCGAGTTGTCGCAGTTGCTCTAACATTTCATTCCAGACCAGAGGGTCGAACTGCGTGGCAATTCGTGCGCGCCCTTCTGATAGGGGTAGAGATACCGCCAAGATAGCTGAACCAGAGTGCGTCTGTCCCGGTTGCCGTTCTTTCTTATACGCAAAAAACAACTCCTCACTCGACTGTCCTATATATTGTGGAGGGAAGGTGCTTACAAAACCATACCCCTGCTCAACCTCTGGGAACTCGTAACTTTGGCCATCAATCTCAATTGCTAAAACCACTTCACGAAAATCCGGGTTGTCATAGACTTTGTTGACGTCAATGAATTGCAACCCCGCAGCCTGCACGTCGCCATTTTCGTCGTTCATTTCGAATTCGAGGTATCGCGTGCCATTGTACGACGGGTCGCCAAAATACATCCAAAAGAAAAGTCCGAAAGTTGGGTCAGCTGAATGGTATTCGCGCGGGGAGAAATGTTTCCGGCGCTCTATATCGATATACGCCGCTTTCGAAAGTCCGATGGCGTTACCTGCTTAATGTTGTTCCACACCAATATGGCGACGATAAAAATGCAAGAAATGATAGTAAATAATTTCATCACACATATCGTAAATAGTTTGGCTACAAAAAACGCGCCACCAGTTCCCTAGCGGCGCGTCAAACTTTCAGCTTGGTCGCTTTACTTGAGCGTAATACGGCCATCAGTGTAGGGCGCGTAAGGCGCGTTTTCAGCGAGGTATTCCGCTGTGACATCGGCCAGATCAGGGCCGAAGTCATAGGCGTCGGATGCGTCTTTGAACATCGCATAGCCGTCGCCACCGTTACGCACGTAGTTGTTGGAAACCAGCCCGTATGTCGCAGCCAGGTCAATAGCTTCGCCACCAACCATCACGTCAGATACGCGGCTGCCTGCTTCGGCGGATGCGTCAACAGTGAATGTGATCCCAGCAACTTGCGGGAAGCGCCCAGCGCCTTCCTCAATCTGACTCACACCGTTTTCAAGCGCCGCAACAACTGTTTCACCGGTAACACTGAATGTGGACAGCGTGTTTTGGAATGGCAGTACGGTCAGCACTTCGCCCATGGTCACGTCGCCTGCATCAATGCTCGCACGGATACCGCCAGAGTTAGCGATGGCGATGCTGACGCCTTGGTCCGCAACGCGGTCAAGCATTGCGTCGGCGATCAAGTTTCCGCCGGAACATTCCATTGCGCGGCAAACGTCACGGTTCCCTTCGATGGCTTCGGCTGCAACGGCCACAACTTTGTTACGGATTTCTTCAAGTGGCTCCGCCAATTCGGCGATCCGCGCAACCGCGTTCGCGTCTTCGGCAACGGTGCCATCGATAAGTAAAGGCGCACCTGCGGCTTCGGTCAGAACACCAGCGTCGTCAAATGTGACATTCAGCTCGCCCAAGAACTTGCCGTAAGCATAGGCCTGCACGATTGCCGTATCACCAACCATCGTTGGGTAAGACCCAGCAGCGCCGTCCATATCACCCAGCAAAGTGTTCGAGTGACCGCCAACGATCACATCAACGCCTGTGGTATTTGCAGCAACCAATTGGTCAACAACATAGCCAGAATGCGATAGCACGATGATTTTGTTCACGCCGTCTTCGGTCAGCTTGTCAACTTCGCCTTGCACGGCCTCTGACGGGTCCGTGAAGATGATGTTGTCGCCTGGGCTTGCCAGTTCATCCGTGTCTTGCGGTGTCAGACCGATCAGGCCGATCTGTTCGCCGCCTTGTTCGATCACGGTTGATTTCATCAACACGTCCGCCAGCAGCGGCTCGCCTGATACATCGGCGTTGGACATCAAGATTGGGAAATCCAGCGAATCCATAAAGCCGCGCAGCACTTCTGGGCCATCGTCGAATTCATGGTTACCCACGGTCATCGCGTCATAGCCAAGCTGGTTCATGAATTCAGCGGCCATCGCACCTTTATAGTAGGTGTAGAACAGCGTGCCTTGGAATTGGTCACCGCCATCGACAAGGATGCTGTTGTTGCTACGTGCACGCGCGTCAGCCACGGCCGTAATCAGGCGCGCGGTCCCGCCAAAGCATTCGCCAGCAGCGTTATCTTCGGACGAGCAGCCAGAATCATATTTGCTAATCGGCTCAAAGCGCGCGTGGAAATCATTGGTGTGCAAGATAGTCAGCGAATAGTCGGCCGCAGCCGCCCCCGCCGTCAGCGCAAGCGCACAGGTTGTTGTCATAATACGTGAAATCATTGTTTCAGTCCCCAGGTTGGAATGGACGCAGCTTGCCGCTGGCAAAGTACAGAGTCAAATATCTTTGCGAGAATGCCGACTTACCCCAACGTTAACATCGCGGATATCGGCCCCTCGAACAGATGCTTGACCAAATTGTGTGCAACCTGCATGACAACGCTATGCAAATTTACAAAATATTCCGGGCTCAGGAATGGGCCGATCTGCAAGCCACTGGCGAAACCCAAGGTGCGCCGATTGATGTCACTGATGGCTATGTGCATTTTTCGACGGACGAAACCGTGGCCGAGACGGCGGCGAAATATTTCGCGGGTGTCGATGGGCTCGTGCTGCTTGCTCTTGATGCCGATGCGCTTGACCTGCTCAAATGGGAACCTGCGCGCGCAGGCGTATTATTCCCCCATCTTTACCGCAACTTGCGTATGGACGACATTCTTTGGGATGCGCCATTACCGCTAGTTGACGGCGTACATCAATTCCCGGATTTGACATGAAACTGCTTGAAACCATCGGCCTTAAGGCATTCGCGAAGCTCGATTCTGAAACGGCACATGGGCTTGCTCTCAAGGCGCTCAATACCGGGTTTGGCCCACGTGGCGGCCCGTATTCAACGGATCGTTTACGGACATCTGTTGCCGGTCTTGACCTCCCCAATCCCATTGGGTTGGCCGCTGGGTTTGACAAAAACGCGACAGCGCTTGCCGCACTTGGCCGCACTGGTTTTGGGTTTCTTGAGGTTGGCGCAGCAACCCCCCGTCCGCAACCGGGAAACCCCAAACCGCGACTCTTTCGCCTGACCGAAGACCGCGCGGCGATTAACCGTTTTGGGTTCAACAACGAAGGTATGGACGCCATTGGTGCGCGCGTGTCTCAGCGCCCAACGGGACGCATTGTGGGCCTGAACCTTGGGGCAAACAAAGACAGTTCGGACCGTGCAGCAGATTTCGCAACCGTACTGACCCACTGCGGCCCGCATGTGGATTTCGCGACCGTAAACGTATCGTCCCCAAACACAGAAAAACTGCGCGACCTACAAGGCAAGGCTGCTCTTGCAGCGCTCCTTTCCGGCGTGATGGAGGCCCGCGCAGCGCTGACAACGCAAATCCCCGTATTTCTGAAAATCGCACCTGATCTGACCGGCGATGAACTGGCCGAAGTCGCCGAGGTCGCCAATACGTCTGGCATTTCCGCGATCATCGCGACAAACACCACGCTGGATCGCATTGGGTTGCATGGGCCGCATGCCGCTGAAAAGGGCGGGCTTTCGGGGCAGCCTTTGTTTGAAAAATCGACACGCACGCTCGCACGGCTGTCCGGCATGACCGATCAGCCGATTATCGGCGTGGGTGGCGTGGGCAGTGCCGAACAAGCCTATCAAAAAATCCGCGCGGGCGCGTCCGCTGTGCAGCTTTATACCGCTTTGGTCTACTGTGGCGTTTCACTGGTGGATGAGATCACGCGCGGGCTAGATGATTTGCTCGCGCGTGACGGGTTTTCAAATGTGGCTGAAGCCGTGGGATCAGGTCGGGCTGATTGGCTCTGACGCGGCTTCCAGCGCGGGGTACTTTGCAGCCAGCGTCGCGCCCCGCACGACAAAGCTAATCAAAAAACCGATCCAAAGCCCGTGATTGCCGAATATCTGCATCAATGGGATGACAGCGACAAAGTAGACGATCGTCGAAAGGATCATCATGTTACGCATGTCTTTGGTGCGCGTGGCCCCGATAAATATTCCGTCCATCATCCATGCAACGACACCTACGATGGGGGCGGCTACCATATAGGGCAGATAGGTCGCCGCGGCCTCTTGCACTGGAATATTCTTAGCCATGATCGCGATGATAGCCGTACCAAAGACGGCAAAACAGATCGCCAAAACAAAGCCGACCACCCCACCCCACAACGTGGTGAGCAAAGCACTGCGTCGCAAAGCGCTGCGTGATCGCGCACCTAGCGCATTCCCAACAAGCGCCTCCGCTGCGACAGCGAAGCCATCCATCGCATAGGCCGTGACTTCGAGGAATTGCAAAAGAATATGGTTCGCGGCCAGCTGAACTTCGCCGAAACTCGCGCCAAAGAACAAGAAACTGACGAATATCGCCTGCAACAGCACCGACCGGATCATGATGTCAGAATTCACAGCCGCCATATTGGTCAAACGCGCGCGGTCCAACACACGCGCCCAGTCGCGCCAGTCAGGCACCCGGAACGCGGCCCGGCACAGCCAAAGCCCCAGCACGACCCCTGCCCATTCAGCTATAAATGTTGCCCAAGCCACCCCCGGCACACCCCAGTCAAATTGCAGGACAAACAGCAGGTCCAGCCCAATATTGATGCCATTCATCAACAGTTGGATCGCGAAAACCGCGCCTGTGCGTTCCTGCCCGATCAGCCAGCCCGTTATGCCATAAAGCGCGATCATCGCGGGTGCCGACCAGACCCGGATCGCCATATATTGCCGGGCAAGCCCTTCGACCTCTGGCGTGGCAGGGGATACGCGGAACGCCCCTGCAAAGAGCAAGGCTTGTAGCGCGATAATCACAAAGCCCGCACCAAGCCCAATGATGAGCGACCGGGTCAGCAGTGCCGCGACCTCTGGGTGGTTCTTGGCACCAACGGCTTGCGCGGTCAGCCCCGATGTCCCCATCCGCAAGAACCCGAAAATCCAATAGATCGCCGTAAGAATAATCGCACCGATGCCCACGGCGCCAATTGGTGCCGCCTCGCCCATTTGGCCGACCACGCCCGTGTCAACGACACCAAGGATCGGCACCGTCGCGTTGGAAAGAACGATCGGCACGGCAATAGTCAGAACCCGACGATGGGTTAATCGGGCGGCGTCAGACATCGCGTTGCGGCATCAAGAAATGCCCGGTTGCTTGGGCAAACAGACGGGTACGATTATCCTGCCAGGCTTCGACGTTCACCGACGCATAGCGACGGCCGGATCGGGTAACACGTGCGCGCGCATAGGCATCACGAGGCAAGCCCGTGCGCAGGTAGTCAACGGTAAAATCGATGGTCTTAGGCAGCACGACCCGCGGGGCATCATCGGTGATTTTGCCTGCTTCCATGTCCTCCCAGGTCATCGACCATGTTAGTTCCATAATCGCGGTGACCTCTAGAAACGCTGCCGTAACTCCGCCATGCAGCGCAGGCAACATCGGGTTGCCGATCAGTTTCTCATCATAAGGCAAAACACCGGTTAGCTCATCTCCGCGCCGATCAATTTCGATACCAAGGAATTGGATATAAGGCACACCCGCGACAAGCCTTTGCAAAGCTGCATCGCGGCGTTGTTTGACGATCTGCACAGGTTCAGGGCGTCTCATACCGGGGCCCTTTCTACTGTGAACGCGCCTGTTGCGGTCGCAACCGGGCGATCAAAATCATTATCATAGGCCGTCGCACGCACAAAAGCGACCGAGCGCGCAATATGATAGCATTCAGCGCGGGTGGTGATCTGATCGCCAGGGTTGGCCGCACGCATATAATCGATCCGTAGATCAAGCGTCGCTGTCGCGATTGGGGCCTCTGGATGGACCATCACCGCCGCCCCACTACAGGTATCCATCAGCGCAGATACCGCCCCGCCATGGATGACCCCCGTTTCAGGGTCGCCAACCAGCCGCGCGTCATAGGGCATGGCGATCTCTGCGCGGGCATCGCCAATCTGCGTCAACTTCATCCCCAAGACTTTCGCATGGGGAATTGCTTCGATGAATTGGCGTGCGATCTTGGTGCGATCTTTGGGCTGTTCATCTGCCATAGGGATTCCTTGCAATCTGATTGGCCGCAATTGTCAACGGGCCGCGCCCTATCCGCAAGAGCAGATCGTCAACTTACGTCACAGACCCCGTTGCCCGACCGGCAAACAACCGTTACGCTAACAGAAGGGAGATCGCGATGCCGGATAAACGCCTTTCATTCAAAGAGATGTGTGCACAATTCGATGTGACGCCGCGGACGCTGCGTTATTATGAATATATCGAATTGCTGACCCCGGAAAAAGAAGGGCGATCACGCTTTTATGGCGCAAAAGAACTGGCAAGGATGACCCTGATTTTGCGTGGGCGGCGCTTTGGATTTTCGCTCGAAGATATCCGGCAATGGCTGATGATCTATGAAAACGAAGGCACCCAAGCGCAAATGCGCGAATGGATTTCGATGGCGGATCGGCAAATGATCGAACTTACCGAGCAACGCAAACAGCTTGATGAAACTTTGGACGAACTTAGCGCATTGCGTGATGCAACGGCGAAGACACTCGGCTGAGCTTGGTCGCGACAGTCAGATGGCTTTGATCATTGCACACCACCTGGACCAACATTGAAAACAGACCTTCGTGCAGAACGCAGCGAACGACCGCAAAGAGCCCTTTCTACTTGATGC
>NZ_QOCG01000006.1 GCF_003318235.1 Loktanella sp. D2R18
AATGTCCGCTTCGACAGGCCGCGCCGCAGCATTTTATCGTCACGGCCAACGGCGGCTTTGGGCCGGAAGTGCCGATTGAAGGACAGATTTCTGCTTGCCACACATTCTTGATATGTTTTCGCTGCGTTCCCTGTGGCAATCATTTCTCAGCAAACACACCCTAGATGCCAGCATGAGCCGCCGTGGGAATTGTCACGACAACGCAGTTGTAGAAAGCTTCTTCTACCTATTGAAACGCGAACGGATCAGGCGGCAGACGTACCTCACACGCGACGCAGCAAGGCAGGACGTGTTCGACTACATCGAGATGTTCTACAACCCGACACGCAAGCACACCAACAATGGCATGCTGTCGCCGGTTGACTATGAAATGAAACAACAGAAAATGAACGAGGCAGGCGTCTAGGGAACTAGGGGCACCTCACCATTTGTTCAGCGTCGACATGCCGACACCCAGATCGTCGGCTACTTGTTTACGCGTTAGCCCACTGGTCAACGCGATACGCACCGCATCTTGGCGGAATTCATCCGTCCGTTTCAGTCCCATAGTCAGTATCCTTTGCTACAATAAATGCTATCAAAGGAGCGGCATCAAACCGTGACAGGTCCAAACCGCCAAAGAATCCACCTAGAGGAATGCTAGTAGCGGTCTGCCCAGATGGGCAACGCGAAGAGGGGTTGAGCCCGATGGTTAGGTGCGACGATCCAGAATTAAGATAATATAGTTAGTGCTGCAGTTATCCCATATCATCTTGTGAATTCATCAATCTGAAAGCCGATACATGCGCCTATTCAAATGCGCGACTTCCGACAGGCCCGCCGCCCGCCAGCGCCTCAAACGGGCACCTTCAGGCGCGACAACCACGGTACGGCCACGGAAATCAACCAACTCAATGCCGACCCGATCCCGAAGTGTGATGAAATGCTCAAGTTCTTGTTGTACGGCATCCCTTTCTTGGGACATCGCCGCAAGGTCTGTCCCAATTTACGTAAGCTGTTCATCGGCAACTTCGCTCCGCCGAGCAAGATCAGATTGAAGATCAGCCAAGACGGCTTCTCCCTCTTCACGCGCGACCGCGATTTCCGCCGCATAACATCATCTTGTTTGGGGCTACCAAGGCTTTGCCGCGACCGTAGGAGCATAGATAAGTTCTATGGACCGCTGGACGCTCGCAACGGTCAACCCATGCGATCATGCCTTGCCCTAAGACCGTAGAAAGGGTCAATGGTCGAATTCCCACTGCGCAGAAAGCGATGCCAGTCATGATGTTTGAGAGAATTACATGGTTTTTCACTCCCCTGCGGCGGCCTTCGTAATTCCCGCACGCAGGATCGAAACCATTTCATCGATTTGAGGTTTCGTTATCGTAAGTGGCGGTGACATGACGCAGGAGTTGTAGATTGGGCGCACGAGCAATCCGAGGTCCTGACATGCTTCGTCCACCTTTGTGGCGAAGGCGCAGTCGCGATCCTCATCGGGGTTATCCGCGTCCAGCTCGCATTCAACGCCTGCCATAAGGCCAATCACACGCACGTCGGTTACAACCGATAGATCGCTTAGGGAATTCATGGCCTCGGCAAAATACGGGGCGATATTGCGCACATGTTCCAGCAATTTGTCGTCTTCAAAGATGTCGAGGTTCGCCATGGCGCAGGCCGCCGACGCGGGGTGGCCAGAATAGGTAAAGCCCGACGTGAACGCGCGATACTCATTGGTGGATGCTTTGACATCGTTCATCAGCCGGTCCGAAATTAGTAGTGCGCCCATCGGCAAGTATCCTGATGTCAGGCCCTTGGCTGTAGTGATCATGTCGGGCTCGACGCCAAACACGTCTTTGGATGCAAAGTGGTATCCCAACCGCCCGAAGGATGTGACGACTTCATCCGCAATAAAGAGAATGTCGTGTTTTTTGCAGACCTCGTGGCAGCGCTTAAAATAACCCTCAGGCGGAACAATGACACCACCAGAACCCATGACCGGTTCCGCGATAAAGGCACCGATCTTGTCCGCACCGACCTCAAGAATTCTAGCTTCCAGTTCCGCAATCAACATATTGCCGAAGTCTTCAACCGACATGCCCTTTGGCCGATCCTTGGGTTTGGGGCTGGAGATGAAGTTAGTCAGCCCCTGCGCCATATCCATATGGGCCTTTTCGCTTTTCTTGCCCGATACACTGCTGCTCAGGTACGTGCTGCCATGATAGCCGTTCACACGTGAGATGATCTGCTTTTTCTCGGGACGACCAAGGCAGTTGTTGTAGAAAAAGACAAAGCGCAGCGCTGAATCAACAGCCGTAGACCCACCCGTGGTGAAGAAGACATTGTTCAAATCACCGGGCGCAATGCTGGCCAAACGTTCGGCCAATTTCGTTGTGATGGGAACGGACATCGTCCAAGGCGAAAAGTAGGAAAGTTCTTCCATCTGCTTCACAACAGCAGCAATGATTTCGCGGCGACCGTGGCCGACGTTGACACACCACATACCGCCAGGGCCGTCGATAAGGTCATTGCCATCGGTATCTTTGACGTAAATCCCTGAGCTTCCTTCGAGAACTGTCGCCTCATCCTGCCCAAGTACGGTCACATCCTGCCAAGGGCGCACGATATGGCTGTCTTCGCTGCGGACGTCGGTTTGGATGTTTGATGTATCGGTCATGCTGTGTCCTTTGGAGTAGTGCCCGTTGCCGCGACGCAAATGCTGCACCCGTTTTATACAGTATTGCTATTTTTGTAGTCAGATATAAAATTATAATCAACTATAATATTTGTTGATCTTTGCTCAGAACCGCGTTTACATGCTGGTCATGGGTTTACGTGAACAACAAAAACTGGAGCGAGAACAGCTCATCCTTGACGCCGCAGCCGAGCTATTCGGGCGCGACGGATTTGAAGCTGTGAAGGCTGAACATATCGCTGAGTTGGCTAAGGTGTCGGTCGGGACGCTTTATAACTACTTTCCAGGTAAGAATGAGATCCTGATGACGCTTATCGCCATGGAAAATGAGCGGCTTGAGGATATGGGGCGGGCATTCGTGCCGGATTTTGATGCTCCTGCGGCGGACATCTTTAGCGCCTTTCTACTTCAATACTTTGCACCGGAAACAGTGCTTTTGAACAAGGCGCTTTGGCGCAAGGGGTTTGCGATCTCCTTCGCGGACGTCACATCAGAAGAAGCTCGCCGCTTGCGTCGGTCGGACCGTGTGCTGAGTGATCATGTGGTTGCATTGGCTGAGGGCTTGCAGTCACGCGGCCTCTTGCGGGGCGACCTTGATAGCACGGTTTTTGGCAGGACGCTGTTTAACAACGCGAACATGATGTTCTTGGATTTCACCCGTTCGGAGAACCGAACTTATCAAGATGTAACGGAAGGAATTGAAGCGATGACGCGTGCCCTTGTTACAATTGCAATGCGCACAGAGCAGGCGACCAAATGATGAAACGCTTGCAGCTGGATTCCGATGCGCGACGCGGGTTGTCGCAGATTAGTTTGCCGCTTGCGTTTTCGGTCCTGTTGCTGGCCGCACCACTGGCCATTTTGCTCGCGATGAGCTTCTGGACGCAGGACTTCTTGACGTTGGATCGCACATTCACGCTCGCCAATTTCAAAGAGGCGTGGACCAGCCCAGTCTATCGGACTTTGATGCTGCGGTCTCTAAAGATTTCGATCATCGTCACTGTGCTAACAGTCGGGCTTGCGTATCCGGCGGCCTATTACATGTCGTTTGTGGCTCCCAACAATCGCAAAGCTTTGCTGGTGTTCTTGATCACCATACCGTTTTGGACGTCCTATTTGATGCGGATTTTTCTGTGGAAGGTCATTCTTGGTTTCAACGGGGTGGTCAACGGATCGCTCATGGGGTTGGGGATAATTGACGCGCCACTAGATTGGATCAGCTACAATCAGTTTGCCGTTGTTATCACGCTCAGCCACGCATGGTTGCCGTTTGCAGTATTGCCGATCTTTGTGGTGATGGAAAAGGTGAACCGGTCCTATCTTGAGGCCGCGCAAGACCTCGGTGACACCCCGTTTCAGCGGTTTTTGCGGATCACGCTACCGTTGTCGATGCCCGGCGTTGTGGCGGCCACGCTCATTGTTTTCATCCCGACGATTGGTGATTACGTGACGCCAAGACTGGTAGGCGGACCCGACGGCTTGATGATCGCCAACATGATCGAAATTCAGTTCAAGAATGCCAATAATGCCCCATTGGGCGCCGCGCTTGCGTTATCGGCGCTGGTTTTGGTGAGCAGCGTTGCTGGCATCTATGTCTGGCTCAACCGCCGCTATCTGCAATCGGAGGGGGCAGCATGAGCAAACGAATTCTGACAATTTTTATGATCATCTTCGTAATCTTTCTGTATGCCCCGACGATACTTTTGCCGATTTTCGCGTTCAATGACAGCAGCATCATCGCGTTTCCACTGTCTGGGTTTACGTTTGACTGGTTCAAATCGTTGGGCGCAGCGGATGAATTGCGCAAAGCTGCCGGAACCAGCCTGATCATCGCGACGTCCAGTTCCATCATCGCCACGATGCTCGCCCTGTTGGCGACATCCGCGACGGTAAGATACAAGTTCCCCGGCAAAGGGGCGATGATCGGCACGATCATGTTGCCGATGGTCCTGCCCGAAATCATCATCGGGGTGTCCCTTTTGACGGTCGTTCTTTTGGCGGGGCTGAAACTGTCAATTTACACAATCATCATGGGGCACGTCCTGATCTGCACGCCATTTTGCATCGCCATATTGCGCTCGTCGTTCCAGCAGCTTGATCCAAGTTTGGAAGAAGCCTCGCTCGATCTTGGTGAATCCCGCGCGACGACTTTTCGTCGAGTGACATTGCCGCTGATCATGCCCAGTGTGATCTCCAGCCTTCTCATTGGCTTTACGATTTCGCTGGACGAGTTTGTGATCGCTTTTTTCCTCTCCGGAACCGAACCCACGCTACCCGTCTACATCTGGTCGCAGCTTCGTTTCCCACAGCGAATCCCAAGCGTTATGGCCCTCGGTACACTCCTGCTGATCCTGTCGGTCGTCCTTCTGACACTTTCCGAATTCTTAAGACGGCGCAGTGCGCGTCGGCTTGGCCAAACATCGACAAGCGGGGCTTTGTAGGGCGATGATCAAACTTTCCAAAATTGAAAAATACTACGGCACGTACCACGCGTTGCGTGACGTGAATTGCCACATCAAAGAAGGTGAGTTCTTTTCGCTTCTGGGGCCATCAGGCAGCGGTAAGACGACGCTGTTGCGCACCATTGCGGGGTTTGAGGGGATTGATTCCGGCACGGTCATGATTGGCGGACAGTCCATGGACGGGGTGCCAGCCAACAAACGCCCTACGAACATGGTGTTTCAAAGCTACGCTATTTTTCCTCACATGAGTGTCGCGCAAAACGTGGCCTACGGACTTCGCTCGCAACGTTTGGACAAAGCCAAAACGGCCGAGATGGTAGAGGAGTCGTTGGGGAAGGTAGGCCTTGCAGGCTACGGCGAACGGGCTGCCCACGCGCTGTCGGGTGGACAACGCCAGCGGGTTGCTTTGGCGCGCGCACTGATCCTCAAGCCAAAGGTCTTGCTGCTGGACGAGCCGCTTTCCGCACTTGACCGTCAACTCCGTGAGGAAATGCAATCCGAGCTGAGACGTCTGCAACGCAGCCTTGGGATCACTTTTGTTCTCGTGACCCATGACCAAGAAGAAGCACTGACAATGTCGGACCGCGTCGCCGTTATGTTCGAAGGACAGATCGGACAACTGGACACACCGCAAGCGCTTTACAAACATCCCGCATCCAAACGGGTGGCAGAATTTTTCGGGGCGATGAACATCCTCAAGGCTGAAATCATCGAGGTGGACCGTGACATCGCGACAACTCAGATTGAAGGGCTGGGTGTCGCTGAGCTTGCAATTCCAACTGGCGCTAGCGCCGAAAGCGCCTTTTGCGTCGGCGTGCGCCCTGAATCGATGACGATTTTGGACGACGGCGAACAGGCTTACGCCAAAGAGACGCCAGCCATAGTCACCGACGTCGAGTATCGCGGCGAGATGACCTATTACGATGTCGCAATCGAGGGCTCAGGCAAGCCAGTCGTCGTGTCTATGCGTAATACCAGCAACCGCGAACTAAGAGAAGTCGGGCAACAAGTCCGCATCGGCTGGGAGAGCGCTTCGGCGGTTCTTTTGCTGGATCAATAATAACCCAACACTGGAGATCGAAAATGCTAAAAACCTTGAAACGAACGACGACAGCAATCGCTGTCGCTGCCATGCCAAGCCTTGCAGCAGCGCAGGAGCTTATTGTTCTGGATTGGTCCGGATATGAAGACCCAGGCTTTATCGGTGCCTACATCGAAGCGCACGGCGGCACACCGAATTATTCATTCTTCGGTGAAGAGGAAGAAGCGTTCCAGAAATTGCGCGCAGGCTTTGAGGTCGACGTGGCTCACCCATGTTCGCAGTCTGTATCGAAATGGCAGTTGGCTGGTTTGATCGAACCGCTTGATACCTCGCGCATTGATCGCTGGGATGACGTGAACGAGGTCAAGGAATCCTTTGCGATCGACGGCGAATACTACATGTTGCCGACCGACTGGGGCACGACGTCTCTTGTCTACCGCACTGATCTGGTCGATGCGTCCAAAATGGATAGCCTGCAGGTGTTCTTGGACCCTGAATACGCTGGCCGCGTTTCGCTGCCCAACAACGTCGATGACATCTATGCATTGGCGTTCTTGGCCACAGGTGTCACCGACTGGACGGAAGCGACACAGGAGCAATTCGAAGCCGCCTCTGCATGGCTGCGTCAGGCGCATCCGAATGTCGTAACATACTGGGCGGACGGCGCAGAGCTCGCACAGCTGATGACCACGGGCGAGGCGTCAGTGGCATGGGCGTGGAACGAGACACCGACCACGCTGATTGGCGAAGGCGTTCCAGTTGCAATCAATCGCGAGGCCACCGAAGGGTCATCGACGTGGTTCTGTGGTTATGTGAACGTTGTGGACGGCCCGAACTCCGAAGACTTGATGTATGACTTCCTGAACGCATGGATGGAACCTGCTTCAGCAGAATATATCGTCAACGAATGGGGCTATGGTCATGGCAACCAAACTGCGGTTGCGGCTTTGGGCGCTGAAACGCTGGATGGCGTCGGCCTCGGACCTGTTTCCGCGCCGGTATTGGCACAGGCTCCATTGGACAATCAGATGCGTGAGCAGATGATCGTCGAATTCGAAAATATTAAGGCTGGTTTCTAAAAGAAGCTAATCCCGATCAGGGGTTGTCCCAGAGACGCAGCTCCTGATCTAAACGCGTACCGTGTGACTAAAACGGATTTCGGTGTCTTATATTCTTAATACATCTTGCGAATGTCCGCTATGCGGGCTGCATCCCGACAAAGTGACGAATGGCGGCTTTGGGCCGTCGTTCCCGGGGTGTCGCACTTGACAGGCAAAATGCAGCAATCGATCTAATGGCCGCGAAGAGCCCATTGTGTCAATTCAGTTTTCTCGCTGCATGCGCTTGGAGCGTGGAAATGCTGCGGCAACGTAAAATTTGGTGCTGCCACGCAGCAGCAAAAACGGCCATTCGGACAATGTGCAGCAAGGATCAGTTGACACATTCACAGGTCACGGACCTTCCCGTCTTTCGTATTTATTTCACGCAGCATTACTCTGCGCTTGCAGAAATTTCAGCTGCTGCGTCGTCGTTCACAGCGCTTATGCGGCCATCGACCTGTCACGTTCGAAACGCACTTTCGTTGCACGGTGTCAGGACTGTGAAGGTGCTGGGGCAACTTAAAGCCCGAGCGCCTATTCACACGGTTTGCAGCAAATATGAAATTTCAAATTTACACGCTGCAGACCACCCGAGACAATGAAGGTAAAACGGCGAATGGTTCTTTCCACCCAAGGCGTGACTGCAAGTGGTAAAAACGGACCAACTGATTATGAGAGCTTCGGGACTATTGTATTACTCTCCCAATTCAAGACTTCGATCACGCGACGCCTGCGATGCCTTTTTCATTAGATTGAACAGACCTGTGTCAGGTTTCATAAGAACCTGCAGGGCTTGCGCCGTTGTTCCACCCTTGGAAGTCACAGCGTCGCGCAAATCTGACGGGGGAGCGGCGGATTCGCGCATCATCTGACTTGCGCCCGTGATCGTATAAAGCGCCAGTGTTGCTGCTAATTCCGCAGGCAAACCCATGGCTTCCCCTGCCTCTGCCATCGCTTCGGCCATTGCGAATACATAGGCTGGGCCGGATCCCGAAATGCCTGTCACCGCATGAAGCTGGTCTTCATCCGCAAGCGGGATCGCGACGCCGACCGCCCCCAACAGCGCATTTGTCAGGTGCTGTCGGTGATCGTCGACAAAGGTGTTGCATGCATAAGCACTGACACCCGCGCCCACGGCCGAGGGCAGGTTTGGCATCACCCGCACCACGGGCGTTCCGGTGCCGAATGCAGCATCATATGTCGATAACGGGTAGCCCGTTACAATTGTCAAAACCAGCGTTTCACCGCCGCCAAAATCGGACAGATCTGGCAAAACCTGCGCCAGCATTTGCGGTTTGACCGCAATGACCAGAACAGCGGGGCTATTGGGCAAGGGCGCATTTACCGAAATACCGGCTTGGGCCAACACCCAATCTGACGGCTGCGGATCTTGCACATGGATGGCATGAGCTTTCACACCTTTTGCCATCCATCCTTCTAGCATGGCTTGGCCCATGAAACCGCACCCTATCATCACAAGGCCACGTTCATTGATGTCGTTCAAAACGTGGCCCCCGTTTCGGCTGAGATCAGGTTTTTGTAGAGCGTGCGGATACGGTCCATGACGGGGCGATCCCCCGTGCCTATCTGTTTGCCGTCAATTTCAGAAACCGGCGTTTGAGCGCCGAAGGTGCCGGTCATAAACGCCTCATCCGCGCTATAGGTGTCGAACAGGGAGTAGTTGCGTTCAAAGACGGGAATGTCGTTTGCGTGGCACAAATCAATCACCTTTTGGCGGGTCACGCCGTTCATGCAGTAATCCCCCGTTGAGGTCCAAACTGCGCCCTTGCGCACGATGAAAAAGTTGCAGGCGTTGGTGGTGTTCACAAAGCCATGCGGGTCCAACATCAGGCCCTCGTCAGCGCCCATCTGTTCGGCCTGCAAACAGGCCAATACACAGTTCAGTTTGGAATGGCTGTTGTACTTGGCGTCCTGACTCATCGGCAGGCCACGCACCTGCGGTACCGTCGCCAGACGGATGCCTTTTTGCAGGCCACGGGACGGTTTGGAATGTTCCATGATGATGACCAACGTCGGTCCCGACCGGCTGAGCGACGGATGCTGGTAAGGTTTGATCTTTTTGCCACGGGTCAGCATCAGGCGGCAATGCGCGTCGCTGGTCATGCCGTTGGCTTTGGCCGTCATGTCCAGCGCGTTCAGGATGCCGTCGCGGTCCATGCCGACATCGATTGAGGCCGCTTTGCAGGACCCGAAAAAGCGGTCCATATGTTCGTCAAAGAACGACCATTTGCCGTTGTACAGGCGCAGACCTTCCCACATGCCATCACCCAGCATGAAGCCGCTGTCATAGACGGATACTTTTGCCTCGTCGCGGTGAAAAATCTCCCCGTTGACGTAGACTTTAGTATCGAGGTTGCGGGGGTCTTCTTCGGAATCGTGGGACGTGGCTTTTGCGTCATTCATTGGATTGTCCTTTTGGAATGGTGGTGCTTGTATGGGTGAAACAGGGCGCAGCTGCGCTTGGGATTAACAGTAAAAGGCGACGTATCTGATGGATCAAATCATTCTTTCCCATGACACGGGCGGCGCAATTTTGACCTGTGCGCAGGGCGTCAGTTTCTGGGGTGGCGTAAATGCGCAAAACGGCGTCATTCAAGACGCGCATCACCCGCAGCACGGGCAGTCCCTGGCGGGTAAGATCGTTCTGATGCCGACCAGCCGCGGGTCGTGTTCCGGCAGTGGTGTGTTGCTGGAACTGGCGCTGAATGGTCATGCGCCCGCCGCGTTGGTGTTTCATGAGGAAGAGGGCATTTTGACGCTTGGCGCGCTCATTGCCGCGCGCATGTTTGATCGGCCTGTGGCGGTCGTGCGTCTGTCCAAGGCCAGCTATGATCATTTGGCGGAGCAAGATCACGCCCGCATCGCAGGACGCCAGATTGTGGCAGACGGGCTGACCATCGATCTGAGCGAGCTGGACGCCGAAACGCTGACGCTGACCGCTGCGGACAAGGCGATGTTGGCTGGGGAAGGAGGCGTTGCCGTCCAACTGGCGATGGAGCTGATCCAGACCATGGCCACCGCTCAAGGGGCGGCAAAGTTGATCGATGTCACGCGGGTCCATATCGACGGCTGCATCTACGCGGGCCCTGCCAATCTGACCTTCGCCGCTGCGATGGCGGACATGGACGCGCGGGTAAAGGTGCCGACGACCATGAACGCGATTTCTGTAGATTTCGACAATTGGCAGTCCCAAGGCGTGCCGGACCTGTTTGGTACCCCTGCCAGCAACCTGGCTAGCGCCTATGTCGCTATGGGGGCACAGCCGACATTCACTTGTGCGCCCTATTTGGCCGATGATCGCCCCGTGGAGGGGGAAAATATCGGCTGGTCGGAATCCAACGCCGTGATCTTTGCCAATTCGGTGCTGGGGGCGCGGTCGGTAAAGCACCCTGACTTCTTCGATCTGTTCGTCGCGCTGACGGGTCGCGCGCCGCTGTCGGATGTGTATCTGCCCAAAAACCGGCAGGCGCGGGTGCGTTTGACTGTCGATTTGCCCGAAACTTATGATGAGGCGATCTGGCCCTTGATCGGTTGGGTCGCGGGGCAGCAGGCGCCCGACCAAATTCCGCTGATCGAAGGGCTTGGCGATGCTGGACTGAATGAGGATGATCTGAAAGGGCTGTGCGCGGCCTTTGGCACCACGTCGGCGGCACCGATGCTGCACATTCAAGGCATCACGCCCGAAGGCGACCGGCCCGTTATGCAGGGCGCGCCGCAGATCGTTATCACGGCGGATATGTTGGCGTCGGCGTGGGAAACGCTCAACTCCGGACCGGAGCAGGTCGATCTTGTGGCACTGGGAAGCCCGCATTTCTCGCTTTCCGAAACGCGGCGGTTTGCAAATCTGATGGCGGGGCAGACCTGTGCGGCACAAACGGCATGCATCATCACGCTTGGCCGCGAGACGTTTGTTCAAGCCGAAACGGAAGGTTTGATTGCAGCGTTGGAAACCTGCGGCGTGCGCATTCTGCGCGACCTGTGCTGGTGTTCGATTTCCGAACCGGTCTTCCCCCCCCACGCGCGTCATCTGGTCACAAACTCCGGTAAATATGCACATTATGCCCCCGGTCTGTCTGGCCGGTCGGTGCGCTTTGCAAGCCTTGCCGACTGCGCCCGCGCCGCTGTAGCTGGACGGTTGGCCGAAGGTTTGCCTGATTGGTTGAAATAAGGTGTTTCGGGCGCTGTGTGCGCCCGAAACGGTCATCCGAGACGTCAAGATCAGTTGTTGAACATCAATTCACGCTGGATGACAGGGGACGCTGCTGGGTCCAGACCGAATTCTGTCAGGAAGTCCGCATACCAGCCTTGCGTTTGGCCGGTTTCGTACCAGTAAAAAATCGAAGTATCGACCCAGTTCAGGAACCGCTGGTCGTCTTCCTGACGCACCGCGATGGATGTGGGCGACGAAAACGCAGGTGTCGGGATCACAAGTTGACCTGTGCCCAAACGCTGACGTGCGGCCAACAGGGGCGGGTGGAACAAGGACACCGCATCAACGCGGCCCGACTGATAGGCCGCAATCGCCGCGCCGTTATCAGGGAAGCGCTGGATATCGGCCAGTGGCAGGTTGGCTGTGACATAGGTGTCCATGCTGGACCCTTGCGGCACCGCGATTGAAACGTCTTCGCTGTTCAATTCAGCCCATGTGTCTGCGGCCAGATCTTCGTTCGCCAACACGGCGAGGGAGATATAGAGCAGCGGGTTGGACGGGAACGCCACGGACATTGCGCGGTCGGGTTTTGGGTCCAAGACCGGCATGGCGTCGATTTTGTTGGATTGCAGCGCGGCCACGGCGGTGCCCCATGTGACCTCAACTACCTCAAGGTCAACACCCAGCGTGTCGGCCATGTTCTGACCGATGGTGATGCCAAGGCCGCTGTCCCATTCGCCAGTAGCGGGGTTTTTGCTGAACCATGGTGGGGCTTGTGTGACGCCAATGCGCAGCACGCCTGTTTCCTGAATTTGATCCCATGTCGACATCTCTTGCGCCGAGGCGGGAACCGCTGAAAGTGTCGCAGCGGTGGCAAGTGCGGCCACCCAGCTTGCGGTTTTGCGAAGTGTTTTGATCATTTTGTAGTCCTCTCTGTTGAGTTCGGTTTTATTCCGGCAATTTGAACAGGGCATGCCCGTCCAGGAATTCTCTCATGCGTTGGGTTTTCGGGGTCTTCAGCAGCGCCTGTGGCTGGCCCTCCTCATGGATTTCGCCTTGGTTAAGGAACAGCACGCGGTTGGCGACGTGATAGGCAAAGCCCAACTCGTGGGTGACGCAAATCATCGTCATGCCCTCTTCGGCCAATTGGCGCATAGTTTTCAAAACCTCGCCGACCAGTTCGGGGTCAAGCGCAGATGTGACCTCATCAAAAAGCATCACTTCGGGGTCCATCGCGAGGGCACGGGCAATTGCGACCCGCTGTTTTTGCCCGCCCGAGAGGCGCGACGGGTATTCGCTCGCCTTTTCGGCCAGGCCGACCCGTTGCAATTGCGCCATGGACTTGTCCTTTGCCTCTTCCTGCCTGCGGCCCAAAACGGTGATCTGGCCTTCCATGACGTTTTGCAGAACGCTCATGTGTGGGAACAGATTGAAATGCTGGAACACCATCCCGATGCGCGAGCGCAGCTTGCACAAATCGGCCTCTTTGTAGCGCATCTTGCCGTTGACGTCGTCGCCTACGGCCTCGCCATTCAGATAGACGCGCCCTTCAGTCGGCGTTTCCATAAAGTTGATACAGCGCAACAGGGTGGATTTCCCCGACCCGCTTGAGCCAAGTAAAACAACCGTTTCACCCGCCTCAACTGTCAAGTTGATGCCTTTCAGGACATCCAGCGTGCCAAAACTTTTGTGTAGGTTTTTAACTTTGACAAGTTCGGTCATTGGTCACTCCGGCTAAGTTTGCGCTCGATCACATAGGTGGCCTGTACGACAGGGTAGAGGACCACAAAGAAGATCACGGCGACGGCTGTGTAAGATTCGATTGGGTTGTAGTTAAGATCCGCGATCAGCTTGGCTTGGTTCAAGGTTTCGACGTAGGCGACGACGGACGCCAGCGTTGACATCTTGAACACCTCGATGCCGCGGTTTGTCAGGGCCGGCAGAACTCGTTTTAGGGCAACAGGCAGGATGATGCGGCGCATGGTTTGGGCAAAACTCATGCCGATGGCCTTGCCGGCCTCCCATTGGCCCTTTTCGACAGATTGTATACCTGCGCGGTAGATTTCGGCAGAAAACGCCATGGTGTTCAAAGATATGCCAAGAACGGCCGCAAGAAACGGGCTGGTTTCAACCCCCGTGAGGATCGGGAAGGCGTAGTAGAACCAGATGATCTGCACCAGAACCGGCACGTTGCGGAATATCTCGACAAAAGCACGTGCGGGCCATGCTAAAATGGGTGTTTTCATGTAGCGCATGATGCCGATCACCAGCCCCCCGGACATGCCCAAGACAGCCGTGACGCCAAACATCAACAAGGTGCCCTGAAGCCCGATCCAAAAGACGCGCCAATTTTGAAAGAGTGTTGCGAAGTCCCAATTATAATCCATGTTAATGCACCGTCCCTTCGCCTGATTTGGCCAAGCGCCGTTCGACGACGATGGACAACTGGCTGAATACAAAGATCAAAAGAAAGTAGATCACCGCGATCACTGTGTAGACTTCAAGTGGGCGGAACGTGCGCTGCGCGATGTCGTTGGCCTGATACATCAGGTCCGTGTAGGCGATGGTCGACACCAGTGTGGTGGTCTTGAGCAATTCGATCGAGCGTTCCATGAACGCGGGGATCATCCGTTTGACGGCCTGCGGCAGGATCACGCGACGCAGGGTCTGGTTGCGGGTCATGCCGATGGCCTTTGACCCCTCCCATTGGCCCTTATCGATGGACTGGATGCCGCTGCGAAAGATTTCCGCAAAGAAGGCCGAAGACTGGATCGAGAAGGTGACGATTGCCGTGGTGAACGGGGTCATGTTGACGCCGAACAGGATCGGAAACGCAAAGAAGAACCAGAACAGCTGCACCAGCGGCGGGGTGGTGCGGAAAAATTCTATGATGAACGCGGCCACCATCGACAGGATGCGCATTTGGGACAGCCGCGATAGCGCAAGGCCAAGCCCCAAGGGCACCCCGAACAACAGCGCCAGACCCGTAACCTTTAAGGTGTTGAGCAACCCCAAAAGTAAGATGTCCATGCTGCCGAGAACCGGAGCAAAATTCCATTCCATGTTACGCGGTTTCCTTATGTTGGGGTGTGTTCAAGGTCGGTCCAGACTGTTGGCGACGCATCGTAAAGCGGGCGGCACTGTAGGGTGTCAGATCAATGTTGGGGCGCTTGCCGCTTATCAGCTGC
The DNA here is from genome assembly GCF_003318235.1 of Loktanella sp. D2R18. Lineage (GTDB taxonomy): Bacteria > Pseudomonadota > Alphaproteobacteria > Rhodobacterales > Rhodobacteraceae > Yoonia. Next base: position 14,638 of record NZ_QOCG01000006.1, read on the forward strand.
GCAAGGATTTGACCGGTGCGGGCTGATCCGGTCAAACCAACATGTTGGTGGCCAAAGCCCAAGAACACGCCTTTGATCGTGGACAATTCATCAATGATCGGCACCGAATCCGTTGGCGCGGGCCTGTGGCCCACCCAGCGTGTTTCCTTGGAATAGGTCAGATCGGGCAACACGTCTTTGGTCGCGGCTTTCAGCAGTTCAAAGACCTTGTCCTGCCCTTTGTTCTTAAGGCCGCCGAACTCCACCGCTCCGGCGACCCGCAGGCGGCCTTTCATCTGGGAAAAGATCAGTTTTTTACTGGGCACTAAGGTCGGGACACGGGGCACGAATGACGGATCCCAGAACTCGATATGGTAACCTGTTTCAGCCTCCACAGGGATTTTCACACCGAGCTTTTTGGTCAACAGCGGCGACCACGCGCCCGCTGTGATCGCAATCCGGTCCGCCGTTACAGGGCCGTCAGTTGTCATCACTCCGGTTGCATGCCCGTTCTCATGCAAAATATTCGTGACTTCAGCCGATAAGATACGCCCGCCGGCGGCGACCAAATATTTACGAAGAGCCTCCATATAGCCGGCTGGATCGGTAATCTGGCCGTGTCCGGCCAGAGCCGCCAAAAAACCAAGACTTTTGTTGAAAACTGGATCGTAGCTGTCACGATTTGCGCCGTCATGCTCGGACCACTTGAACCCGAGATCAGAACGGATTTTCCAGCCAAACGCATCCTTCAGAAACGTGTCGCGGTCTTTATACAACACCGCAAAGTCGCAAGGTTTGATGAATGCCTCCGCCTCAGTCCCCTTACTCAAGGCAAAGTGGTCCTCAAGGCTGTTGCCGACGATTGGAAACAAGGCGGAAGATATGCGTCGTACGTCGGTCGCGTTTGCATGTGACAGATAACGCGTCGCCCAAAGGGCTATACGCGGAAGATATAGCCAGCGCAGGAATATCGGCTCTGTCCGGCTGAGTACCATTTTGGGCAGTTTTGTCAGCAACCCCGGCATCGTCACAGGCAAAACCGACGCTGAGGCCAGAACACCCGCATTGCCATAACTTGCGCGATCTTCGGGCGCACTTTTGTCGATCAACGTGACGGCGTTTCCCTCGTGTAACGACCATATCGCCGTTGCGATACCGACCATACCGCCGCCAACCACGATAACATGTGGTTGGTCGACAGGGTCTTTATCAGCGTGGCGCGTGATCATGATCGTTACACCAAACCCGACTTCTCGAGATCGGTAAAACTGCGATCCAAAGCATCCAGCACCGGCTGAACATCTTCCATCTGCAAACACAGCGGCGGCACCATACGCAAAATATTCTTGTGCGGCCCGGTCTTTGACACGATCAGCCCGTGTTCGCGCGTCGTCTCAAACACAAAGGCGGTTTGGTCTGTAGCGGGCTCTTTCGTGTCGCGGTCGCTTACAAGCTCGATGGCCTGCATGAAGCCGCGCCCGCGTACATCGCCGATGATTGGGTAGCGTGATTGAAGGTGCTTAAGGCCTTCGTGAAGCGCGGCCCCTACCGTTTTTACATTATTGATCAGGTCGTCTTCTTCGATCACCTGCAGCACCGCGCGTGCAGCGGAGCATGAAATCGGGTTGGCGCCGTAGGTGTGAAACAACAATTTGCCGTCCATGGTGTCGGCGACCTCTTTTTTCACCACGACGGCTCCGATAGGAATGCCATTTCCAAGGCCCTTTGCGATAACCATGATGTCGGGAACAACGCCGTGATGATCAAAGCACCACATTGCGTCACCGGTTTTCCCAAAGCCGGACTGAACCTCATCCGAGATCAGCAATCCACCAGCCGCGCGGACCTTTTCGGCGGCACCCTTGAGATAACCATCCGGCATCTGGATGATCCCGCCATAGCCCTGAACGGATTCGATGATCATCGCGGCCAGCTCACCACTGGTTTGGGACGCGATTGTATCGTCGATCGCATTCAAATAGGGGGCCGTGCCTGCGCCAAACAGTCCGCGATACTGGTTGGGTTCGGCGACAAAGCTAACGTTTGGCACCTGCGATACATTGTGGCGAAAGCCAGGAACGCTCGTGACAGATTGCGCGCCATAGGATGCCCCGTGATAGGAATAGCGCAGCGCGAGGATATCGTGATTTCGTGTGGCACGGCGGGCCATCATCATCGCTAGATCAATCGCCTCGGTGCCAGAGTTTGTGAAATGCACGACCCAGTCGTGCCCCTTTGGCATGGTCGCCGCCAGTTCCTCTGCCAGATGCGCGGGAACGGGATGGTAAAACATCGTGGTGCAATGGGTCAGTTCCTGCACCTGCGCTGTCACTGCTTCGACCACCTTTGGGTGGCAGTGGCCAACGCTGATGCACAGGTTCATGCCCAACATGTCGATCAGCTTGTTTCCGTTCTCGTCCCAGACATATTGCATCTGTCCTTTCTTGATGATCAGCGGCTTTTGATAGGGGACAAAGGCGCGTTGGGACGCTGCATAATACTGCTCGCGCTTGTCGATAATGGATTGTGTTGACCAATCAACCGAGGTTGTCATTTGCTCATGTTTCCTTCAATTCAGGCGCCAAAATCGCGCGTAGGACAGTCACGCGTTGCGGTGCTTCTGACCCTTTCGAATCAAAGCATGTCAGAAGGATTTCGAGTCAGTAATGGACAGTTTAACGTATTGTTCAGGACAGATTGACCGGAAATTCAACCACGCATGCGTTTCACCTCATCAGCGATGACTTGAATGCCGTCGTGGATTGCAGCCCGCGGAAGAGCCGCAAATCCGATGCGGAAATTGCGCCGCCCCTGATCGGGGTCGCTGAAAAAAACAGCGCCCTCATCGATCAGCACACTGCGTGTTTTTAACCGCTGTGCGAGGACCGTTGTGTCGACATCCGGCGGCCCCGTCAGCCAGAAACACGTCCCCCCCAAAGATGCCTGAATTTCGAACTCGGGCAGAAATTCCTTGATCGCGCCCAGCGTGATTTCCCAGCGCCCACGATACCGACGTTCCATTTTCCGCAAATGCACATCCAGCGCGCCTGTGGCGATGAAATTTGCCATGGCTTCCTGCATCAATATCGGGGGATGACGCATCATATAACGACGTATAGCCTTGATTTCTTTGATGATATCCGGATGGGCGACCATGTATCCAATGCGCAGGCCCGGTGCGACGCTTTTGGACAGGCTGCCCACGTAAATCGCACGGCCAGAGGCCTCCATCGACTGGATCGGACGCCCGCGACCCTGCACGAAATTCATCTCCGCCTCGTAGTCATCTTCGCAGATTAGAAAGTCATCCTGCTCGGCGCGGGCGCACAGCTGACGCCGTCTGTCTTCGGGCATCGTTACTGTGGTGGGAAACTGGTGGCTGGGGGTCGTGTAGACCATCCCGACGCCCTTTGGTATTTTCGAAACAACCAACCCGTTCCGGTCAACCGGGACATTCACAACAGGGGCCCCCGCCACCGCGAATGCGTTGCGTGCTTCGGGGTAACAGGGGTCTTCGACAGCCACGCTTCGGCCCGCATAGGCGGTCAGACAGCCCAACAAATAAATTGAGTGCTGCGCGCCGTTGGTGATTAAAATTTGATCATAGTCGGCAGAAATTCCGCGGTATCCGAACAGCCGTTGTTGCAATTGCTTCACCAACAGCACGCTGCCGGTTCCCGCAGAATCGCGCGTCCAGCGTTCAATGTTGGATGTCGCCATTGCCACGCGCATACTTTCACGCCAACCAGCCACTGGAAAACGTTCCGGTTCGATTTGGTTGTAGACGAATGGGTAGGTGTAAGACGTCCAGTCTACAGGATGATCGACTTTGCGCATCCCCGAGGGTCGTGGCTTTGACGCAAGCATTGTTTTCAGCGGGGACAGCGTTGCGGAGCGCTCTTTTTGCGCCAATGGGATCGTGTCCTGAAATTGTCCCAACGTATCGGCAACAAAGTAGCCGCTGCGATCCTTTGCGGTCACCATCCCTAGATCCATCAAGCTGCAATAGGCGTCATAGACGGTATTGCGGGACACACCAAGATGTTCGGCCAGACTTCGGCAGGATGGCAAAGGCTCAGACTCTGAAAACAGATCCCTAGAGATGGCAGCGCTGACCAGCTCACACACTTGATCGCGCAATTTGGCCGATGAGTCGGCAGGGAGGCGCAAGAACTTGGCGTTTTCCATTTTTTCGATCTTTGGCGACATTCCAAAAGCGGACGCACTGGTTGAATCCACATATATATCTACCGAGTGGATGAACGCAGGTCTATCCCCGTGCGCGCGATCAACTTAGGTGTTGAGGATGTTGTTTTGAACGGCGTTTAGCGCCGCATGAGCGGACCTGTTCTCCTAGGCGAATGCATGCAGCAGGAATGTCTTTGAGGTATAGTTGGGCTCCTCACGGCCTGATGCATACACAGTGATGGCGTGCACAAGTGCTCCTTCATAGCGGCCACTCAATCCTGGTTGGCAGGCGACAACTCGGACCGTATCTATTAAGTCCGGGCTGAACGCCGCGACAGTGCAGTTTGGATTCCATCCGTTTTTGTCCGTTTGAATGACCGGTTTAAAGAAATTCAATACGCTGCCGAAGTCTCCATGCCGCGCGCGCGAGCAAATGCTGCGTCAGCAATAGCCGCGTCTGCATAAGACCGGTTTGCCCCGCGGGAAGCAGACGTTCTTTGTAAAATGTTGAAAGTTGCGTTCTTGCAAATAAAATGCCCTTTTCAATAAGCGATATAATGGTGATTTCGCGTTGAAATTGGCTACTAAACGAAGAACATTTAGAAAGCGTCGTGCCATTCCGAAAAATGACACGCCACGCCAAATTGACCAGTCCTCTCAAGCGTAGCAAGCTAGATCTTGGAATTCAGAAGTAGCTATTTCCCATATGTTCTTTCTGCAATATCAAACTGGGAGATCTCCGTTTCGATCATAGAAAGGAAGGCCAACTCGGCCTCGGAATAGCGTCGGGCGGGATTGCTGATAAGGTAAATACTGACTTCCGGCAGATCCTCGTAGGGCGGGAGCTGGCGGATATGCCCCGCAGCAACGTCATGCCGAGCGACATGAATCGGCAAAGCGCCGATCCCCACATTAGCCATGATCAAGCGCCGTATTTCATTCAGACTGGAAGAGGCGCCACGCCAGTTGCGCGATAGGTTCAAACGGGACCGTAAGATGGAAATGATCTCGAGCGGTCCACCTTCAGCCTCGGTTTGAAAGGCAACGAAAGGTTCGCCTTCTAGATCTTCTTCGGAAATGTTTTCGGCGTTGAATAAGCGGTGCCGTGCCCCGCAGAATAGACCGAAATACTCTTTATAGAGCACCATTGTTTTCAGCTTCTCGGGATTGCGCGATAGCAGGCAAATCCCGAAACTTGACTGATTTAGGGCGACCATCCTCTCAACCTCGTCACTTTCGTTAACAAAGAACGAATAGGTCACGCCCGGATGAGCAGTCGAGAAACGATTAAGAAAATCATCAAAGTGCTCAGAGACCACTGAACTGGTGATTGCAACGGACAAATGCCCCCTTAGGTCGGTATTGTCTTCATTCAATATAGTCGGAAGCTGCGATACTGCCCCGAAAATCGTGGCGCATTCAGCGTAAAGTACCTGACCTGCGCGTGTGACAGTGAATTCGTTTGGTTTGCGGATGACAAGTATCTTGCCGACAGCTTGTTCCAGACGTTGGAGGGCCGAAGAAATTGTTGGCTGTTTCAAACCAAGGAAAACTGCAGCTTTCGATATGCCGCGCTGTTCCACGACCACCATGAAAGTGCGAAGCAAGTTCCAGTCAAGGTTCCAAGGAAAACGGTTACGATGGGGTGAAGTCATAGATTGAATCTATATTGTTGATGTTGAATATCTATTTGCCCAATACCTCAGGACATGCAAGTCTTTTGTTCAGAGCGGGTACAATCCGCCGATTTCCCGCAGGTGAAATGCCTGTAACAAAAAACCAACATGGAGATAAAAATGACATTACGCCGTACGCTCTTAAAGTCGGCCATTGTCGCGGCTGGCTTTGCTGTCGCCGGGCTGAATGCTGCTGCCGCAGATGAATTGGAAACCCTCAAAGAAAACGGCGTCATCCGCATTGCGATGTCGGGCGCCTACCCGCCCTTTAACTTCGTGAACGATCAGAACGAAGTTGTGGGCTTTGACCCAGCCGTTGGCGCCGAGATCGCCCGCCGCATGGGCATGGAAGCCGAGATCGTGACCACCGCTTGGGACGGGATCATTGGTGGCCTCTTGGCCAACAAATACGACGCGATCGTTGGTTCCATGACAATTACGGATGAACGCGACGAGGTCGTTGACTTTGTGGGCCCCTACTATTCGGATAAACGCGCCATTTTTACCAACCCCGGCTCTGGCATCAGCACCCTTGAAGATTTGGAAGGTAAGCGCGTAGGCTTGACCCTTGGTGAGACACATGAAGACTGGGCGCGCGAGCGGGGCTACGACATCAATACCTACAAGGGCCTGCCTGAACTTTTGCTTGAGCTGGAAAACGGGCGTGTCGATGCCATCGTGAACGATTCCATCGCTGCGATTCTGGCGATGAGCGCAAAGGAACAGGAATTCGAGATGTTCGCGGATCCCACAACCGAGCCTTTTGGAGCAGGTATTGCGATTCGCGAAGGCAACCCTGAACTGGCCGCTGAAATGCAGGCGGCGTTGGATTCCATGATGGAAGACGGCACCTACCTGCAGCTTGCCGAAGAGTGGATTGGCGCGGACATCCGCTAAGCACAAAGTTCCCCCCGTCATCGTTCATGGCGGGGGAAACTATCCTTGAAGAGGTCCACTTGGAGGCCTCTGACAATTAAAGAGGCTGCCTACCGGCTTAGGTGATGCGCTCGTTCTTGCGAGATCAACAATAGAGGCGTGAAATGGACATCGAACTGATGCTCAGGGTCTATCCGTTCTTTCTCGAAGCAGCTTGGGTCACCATCTTGCTTTCGATTCTCACGGCGATTCTTGGCCTGATCTGCGGGGCGCTGGGGGCGGCAGCGCGATTGTCGCGCTTTGCACTCGTACGCTTTCTAGGGGCAGCCTATGTAAGCGTGTTTCGCGGCACCCCGGCGCTGTTCAACTGTTTATTCTCTACTTCGGTGGCCCTCAAATCGGCATTCAGCTGGACGCGTTCGAGGCAGGAGTCATTGGGCTGGGGATCAACGCCGGAGCCTACATGACCGAAACGATCCGCGGTGCAATCATCTCGATCGACAAAGGCCAGCGTGAAGCCGCCCGGACTTTGGGCCTGAGCCAGTGGCAGGCGATGTACAAAATAACCTTGCCTCAGGCCGCTCGCCTGATGGTGCGCCCACTTGGCGTCAACCTGAATATGCTGATCAAGGCGACCGCACTCGTTGCTGCGATTTCGGTCATTGAACTGACTTACACCGCGCAGCGCTACATCGGATCAACCTACAAGCCGTTCGAAATGTTCCTGTTGGCAGGGATTCTTTACATGATCATCATCTATGTGACCGGCCGGGGCGTTGCCTGGCTGGACCGCAAAGTGCAGATCAACTGACCTGGAAGGACAAAGAAGATGGGTCTCGATTTTTCGGTTGTTCCACAATACCTCGATATCATCCTGCTGGGCTGTGCCTGGACGATCGGCATTACGCTCGCCGCTGCTGTGCTAAGCTTTTTCGGGAGGATCATATTTGCGGTAATCGCACTTTATACACCTTGGGTCATTCGGCAGCCGTTTCGCCTGATTGCTTGGGTCTTCATGGGCACACCGCTGCTCTTGCAATTGTTCCTTATCTATTTCGGTCTTGTACAGATTGGGATCGACCTACCGGCTTTCTTAGCGGGCATCATCGGGTTGGGACTGCATTTCGCAGTCTATAACTCGGAACTGATCCAGACTGCGATTCTATCCGTGGACAAGGGCCAGATGGAAGCTGCTCGCACTGTAGGGCTTAGCCGCGGTCAGGCCCTACGCAAGGTGGTTATTCCACAGGCAGTGCGCAGCGTTATCCCGCCAATTGGCAACAACATGATCGCGCTTCTTAAGGATAGCGCACTCGTCTCTGTCATCGGGGTGAGCGAACTAACTCTATCAGCGCAGCGGGTGATTGGCCGAACCTATCGTCCATTTGAGTTTTATCTCATGGCTGCCGCTTTTTACTATGTCATCAACCTCGGTATGGAATGGGTGCTCAGGAAAATTGAACGCCGCATCTCTTTATCGCGCTGATCTCAAGGGGCCACATATGACCGATCAGAAAGACTTCGTCCAAATTCGCCACGCTCAAAAAGCCTTTGGGAAGCTCGAGGTTCTCAAGGATATCAGCCTGAACGTCGAGCGCGGGCAGATCGTTGCGATCATCGGTCCATCAGGATCTGGGAAATCAACTTTACTGCGTGCCATCAACGATCTTGATCCTCTGACAGGGGGCGAAATCCTTCTAGATGGAGTGCAGGTGAACAAAACGCTGCCACACCGGCAATATGAAAAGCATATCAATGAAATGCGCCAGCAGATCGGTATGGTGTTCCAGCATTTCAACCTTTTTCCACATTTGACCGCACGCGAAAATGTCACCATGGCACCGAAGATGCTCAAGGGATTGTCCACAGAGGAAGCCGACGCACTCGCAGAAGAACAGCTTGATAAAGTGGGAATGCTTGAGCGTATAGATTACTATCCATCTCAGTTGTCTGGCGGTCAAAAACAGCGCGTTGCGATCGCGCGTGCTTTTGCAATGAGGCCTAAGCTAATGCTCTTTGATGAGGCAACATCAGCGCTTGATCCCGAATTGGTGGACGAAGTGAACCAGGTCATGAAGACGCTGGCCGAAGAACACATGACCATGATCATCGTTACCCATGAAATGGACTTTGCCGCTGCGGTCTGTGATCGGGTGCTGTTCATGGATCAAGGCGTTGTTGTTGAAGAAGGTCCGCCCGAGGTGGTGTTCAGGAACCCGACTCAGGAAAGAACCCGTGAATTCCTACGCAAGCATTTGGCAGGCGCGAAATGACCGACGAAACCTCTTATCTCTTTTATCAGTCGCGCAACCCACGCCCGTTTCTTGATCACGGCGAGGGCATCTACCTGTTCGATGAAGATGGCAAACGGTATATCGACGGTTCATCCGGGGCGATGGTATCCAATATCGGCCATTCCAATCCGCGTGTTCTGGCTAAGATGAAGGCCCAAATGGACAAGGCCACGTTCGGCTACCGTCTGCATTTCCGCACACACCCGTCCGAAGATCTGGCCGCCAAGACCGTGGCCATGACGCCTGACCGATTGGATCGCGTGTTCTTTGTCTCGGGCGGGTCCGAAGCGGTGGAAAGTGCTGTAAAGCTGGCGCGGCAGTACGCGCTGACACAGGGGCAGTCGGAACGCTACCGGGTCATCTCCCGTTTCCCATCTTATCATGGCTGCACATTCGGCGCGCTGGAGTTGACGGGCTATGCCCCTTTGCGTGATCCTTTCGCGCCCATGATGCAGGACATGCCAAAGATCGCGGCACCCGCGACCTATCTGGATCGGGACAACCTGACCGAGGAAGAGCGCGGCCTGAAATATGCCGAGCTTCTGCGCGACAAGATCGAGGAATTGGGATCAGAGACTGTTCTGGCCTTCCTAATGGAGCCTGTCGGGGGTGCCTCGACCGGAGCACTTGTGGCGCCCGACAGCTATTATGGCCGCGTGCGTGAAATCTGTGATGAATACGGCGTGCTGCTGATTTACGATGAGATCATGACCGGCGCGGGTCGGACAGGCAAGTTCCTAGCGGCGGAACACTGGGGCATCACCCCTGATATCGTGGCCATGTCCAAGGGCTTTGGTGCGGGCTACGCGCCACTCGGTGCAATTATTGCGGGCGCCCGTTTGGTCGAGCCGGTTCTAGATGCAGGCGGATTCCTGCATGGGTTCACCTATGCGGGCAATCCTTTGGCCTGTGCGGCCGGGCTAGCTGTACTGGAAGAGATGGAAGACCAGGGATTGATCGAAAACGCAGCGCGCATGGGCGAAGTGCTCATGGATGAATTGCGCGCATTGATGGATCGTTACCCCTTCATCGGTGATGTGCGCGGCAAAGGGCTTTTGACGGCGTTCGAGTTTGTCGCGGACCGTCACACCATGGCACCGCTTGATCCAAAGCTGAACGCCTACGAGCGACTTGTCGAACTGGCCTATTCACGTGGCCTGATTATCTATTCGCGGCGCACAAGGGGCGGAAAAGAAGGGGACCATTTCCTTGTTGCCCCCCCACTAATCATCACTGAAGAGCAGATCCAAGAAATGATGGTAATCCTGCGTGACGCCTTGGATGCGTTTGCAGATGAAGTTGGTTTGTCAGTGGAGACGGCGGCATGAAGCTTCCTGATAAGCGATGCGCCATCCCGGACGCGGTTGCCAAGATCAAAGACGGCGACACAGTCATGGTCGGTGGCTTCGGCGTACCGGGCACGCCCATGACGCTGATCCATGCTTTGGTCGCACACGGTGCCCGGAACCTGACCCTGATCAAGAACGATGCGAATGAGCCGGGCATGGGCATTGATCACCTTTTGCAAAGCGGGCAGGCCACGCGCTTGATCACCACACACCTTGGTTTGAACGGCACCGCGATTGCCTTGATGAATACCGGTAAGCTGGCAGTGGAATTCAATGCGCAAGGAATTCTAGCTGAACGCATCCGAGCCGGTGGCGCAGGCATCGGCGCTATTCTCAGCGATATCGGGATCGGGACAGAATTGGCCAACGGCAAACAGGTCGTCGAAATGGAAGGCGAAGACTATGTGGTAGAGCCTGCCCTGCGCGCCGATGTCGCCCTGATCCATGCTGATCGCGCCGACAGTTTTGGCAATCTGGCCTATGTCGCGACTGCTCGGAACTTTAACCCACTGATGGCAATGGCCGCCAAATGCGTCATCGCCGAAGCCGAGACTGTCCTGCCACTGGGTGAGCTTCGGGCGGACGATGTTCACACGCCCGGCGTATTTGTCGACCACGTCACAGCACTCGGCGAACTATCAAAGGAATACGTTGTTGTCCGACGTTAGAGAACGCATGGTGGCCCGCGCCGCGCGGGAAATCACATCGGGCATGGTGGTCAATCTCGGGATTGGTCTGCCGACGAAGGTGGTCAATCATCTGCCAGCTGATTTCCCCGTGTGCTTGCATACCGAAAATGGCCTGACTGGTATCGGCCCGACCCTCTCCCCGGAGAAAGCGGATCGAAACTTGATCGATGCGGGTGGCGCCTATGTCTCCACAGTTCCGGGGTCGGCCTTTTTTGATAGTGCCACCAGCTTTGCCATCGTCCGGTCCGGTCGCCTAGATCTGACGATGCTGGGCGCGTTCGAGGTCAGCGCTGCGGGCGATCTAGCCAATTGGAAGATCCCCGGCAAATTCAGTCCCGGCGTCGGCGGCGGAATCGAGCTTGCGCAAAAAGCGCGGCGGGTTGTGGTTTTGACCACCCATACCGACCGCGCAGGAAACCCTAAGCTGAGGCAGACCTCTTCACTGCCGCTGACGGCCCGCGCTTGTGTTTCGCGGATTTTTACCGACATGGCGGTGATCGACGTTAGCGCAGATGGTTTTGTCCTTGTTGAAACCGCAGACGGTATCAGCACCGCCGACGTGGTCGCGGCAACTGATGCGCCCTTGATCGTGCCTGATACGTGCCTGCCAATATTCTGAGAAGTCCAATGCAAGATGACCTGAAGACCCGCCTGTGTGATGCCGTCGATCAAGAGTTCGACAGACAGATTGCTTTTTTGTCCACGCTGACCTCGCATCCTTCGACCCGCGGAAACGAGCAATCGGCCCAAAGCTTCATGGCCGATGAACTGGCCACGCGTGGCTATCAGATTGACCGCTGGCAAATTGATATCGTTGACATCCAGCATTTACCGGGCTTTTCGCCAGTGCTGGCCCCCTACGAGGATGCAGTGAATGTCGTTGGCATCCACCGGCCCAAAACGCAGCAAGGCCGGTCGCTTATCCTGAACGGTCACATCGACGTGGTCCCTGCCGGGCCGCTGGACATGTGGGACAGTCCACCGTTTGAACCACGGGTCGCGGACGGTTGGCTTTATGGCCGCGGCGGCGGCGATATGAAGGCTGGTCTTGCGTCGAATCTCTTTGCGCTTGATGCGCTGACGACTTGCGGGCTTGGACCGGGGGGCGATGTCTATTTTCAATCCGTGGTCGAGGAAGAATGTACCGGCAACGGGGCGTTGGCATGTTTGGCGCGCGGCTATACCGCCGATGCAGCGCTGATCCCGGAGCCATTTTCCGAACACCTTGTCACCGCCCAACTGGGTGTCATCTGGTTTCAAGTGCATCTAAAAGGCCTGCCGGCCCACGTCGCCTATGCCGGGAGCGGATCAAACGCAATCGAGGCGGCCTTTCCGCTGATCCACGCTTTGCATGAGATGGAGCATCGTTGGAACGCGCCGGAAAACCGGCCCGCCGAATATGGGCATATGGACCACGCGCTGAACCTCAATATTGGCAAGTTTGAGGGGGGCGACTGGACAAGTTCCGTTCCCGCGTGGAGTGTGTTCGACGTCCGCATGGCGATCTTCCCGGGACAGTCGATTGAGGCCGCCAAAGCTGAAATTGAACAAGTTATCATGGATGCGGCGCGTGAAAACGCATTTCTGCGGAACTCACTACCCGAGATCGCTCATCACGGGTTTCATGCCGAAGGATACGCGCTATCGCGCGACAGCTCTGCGAACGCGACCTTGGCCATTGCGGCGCTGGACAATGCGCACGTAAGCGTCAGCGGAGAAGCCTTACAGCGCGAGGCCATAACTGCAACCACAGATGCGCGTTTTTTTGGACTTTATGCGGACACACCAGCATTGGTCTATGGCCCGCGCGCCGTAGCGATCCACGGGTTCAACGAACGCGTCGATCTTGAAAGCATGCGTCGCATCACCAAGGCAACCGCACTATTTATCGCCGATTGGTGCGGCACAGAAGAGATATAGGGGCTATTTCATGCGCGAAGCTGTCATTGTTTCAACCGCCCGCACACCGATTGGCAAAGCCTATCGTGGGGCGTTCAATAACCTAGAGGTTCCCAGTCTAGTTGCCCCTGCAGTCAAGGCAGCTTTAGCCCGCGCCGGATTAAGTGGCGGCGAGGTGGAAGAAGCCGTTTTCGGCTCGGCCCTGACGCAGGGATCAGCTGGTATCAACGTCGCGCGCCATATCGTTCAGGCCGCTGGACTGCCGGATAGTGTGGCAGGGGCGACAGTCGACCGTCAGTGTGCCTCTGGCTTGAACGCGATTGCCATCGCATCCCACATGGTGCGCTGTGAAGGCGTAGATGTGGCGCTGGCCGGTGGTGTGGACAGCATTTCACTGGTGCAGAATGCGCATTGGAACAGCTACCGCTACCGCGACCCCTTGGTGCGTCAGGAATACTACCTTGGGATGCTCGACACGGCCGAGGTGGTCGCCGAACGGTATGGTGTCACCCGCGCGGCACAGGATGCCTATGCGCTGCAAAGCCAGATGCGCACAGCCAAAGCGCAGGGGGCGGGGATTTTCGCGGACGAAATCGTGCCGCTTGAAGCCGTCAAGCTTGTCACGGATAAGGGTACGAGAGACACCCGTGAAGAAACGGTGCACCTTGAGCAGGACGAGTGCAACCGCCCCGGCACCACAGCCGAAGGGCTGGCCAGCCTCGCCGCCGTGCAAGGCGAAGGCAAGACTGTCACAGCAGGCAATGCGAGCTAATTATCCGACGGGGCCGCAGCTTTGGTCGTCATGGAAGCGACAGAAGCGGAGCATCGCGGGCTTGCGCCTCTTGGGGCACTGCGTGGCTTTGCCGTGGCGGGTGTTGCGCCCGAGGAAATGGGGATCGGCCCGGTGGTGGCTATTCCACGCCTTTTGGCCCGCGCTGGCCTGACTTTGGATGACATCGATCTGTGGGAAATCAATGAAGCATTTGCCGCCCAACTGCTTCATTGCCGCGATGCTTTGTCGATCCCTGATGATCGGCTGAACGTGAATGGCGGTGCCATTTCCATTGGCCACCCCTACGGCATGTCCGGGGCGCGCATGGCGGGGCATATCCTGCTCGAAGGCCGCCGCCGGGGCGTGAAATGGGGCGTCGTTTCCATGTGCGTTGGTGGCGGACAAGGTGCGGCTGGCCTGTTCGAAATTTTCTGAAGGTATGACAATGCAAACGCTCACGCCGCAACAACTTATGCAGCTAACATCGCTGCGGCACGAACTGCACCGCACTCCTGAAATTTCGGGTGAAGAACGCTCAACAGCCAAGCGTATCAGCGCCGAGCTTGAGGGGCTTGGGTCTGACCGTATCTGGCGTAATCTTGGTGGAAACGGCGTCGCGGCTGAGTTCAAAGGTGCAGCCCCTGGTCCCACTGTGTTGCTGCGTTGCGAACTTGACGGGTTACCAATCCGCGAACTGTCCGATCTGCCGCACAAATCCATGGTTGATGGCAAGGGTCACCTTTGCGGGCATGATGGCCATATGGTGTCCATGCTGGGCGTTGGTATGCGACTCACGCTTCGACCTGCGTCTGGCCGCGTGATCTTGCTGTTCCAACCCGCCGAAGAAACTGGTGCGGGCGCGAAGGCTATCGTCGAAGATGAGAGATGGGCGGAAATTCGTCCTGACTATGCCTTTGCCTACCACAATGTACCGGGCCGCCCGCTAGGGGAAATCGGGCTGCGTTCGGGGCCTGGCAATTGTGCGTCGCGCGGCATGCAGATTCTGCTTGAGGGAAAAAGTTCTCATGCTGCTGCACCCGAAGACGGGTTGTCACCCGCCAGTGCGATGGCCGCTCTGATGACCTCTTTACCGGCGTTGGGAAATGGGCAGATCGGGGATGATGATTTCGCGCTATCCACGCTGACGCACGCCCATTTGGGCGAGCCAACCTTTGGCATTTCACCCGCAGAGGGCGAGTTGCGGTTGACCCTGCGCACCATGTCAAACGCGCGCATGGAAACGTTGATCGCCGACGCGCTGGCGGAGGTGGACCACAGAAAGGGCACGCTGAAGGTGGACGTCCATTGGCATGATATCTTTCCGTCCGTCGTGAACGATAATGATGCAACGGCCATCGCACGAGAGACGGCTCTGGGATTAGGACATGCGATTAACGAAATGGACGTGCCAATGCGTTGGTCCGAAGATTTTGGGCGCATCGGTGATGACGGGCCCAAAGCGACCATGCTATACATCGGTGCAGGTGAGACACAGCCTCAGTTGCATAACCCCGACTATGATTTCCCTGATGCTTTGCTTCCCGTCGTCATCGACCAGTTCTGTGGGATTGTCGAAAGGCTGTTAGGCCCACCCCGATCATGACCGTAGATAATCATCTTGGGTCGTGGTGCGAAATCCATCTCGATCGGATTTCCCGCAATTTGAAGCTGACGCTCGGGCTTGTTCCCTCAGGACGCAGGCTCTGCGCGGTGCTCAAGGCCGATGCCTATGGCCATGGGATCAAACAGGTCGTGCCCTTGATGCAGGCACAGGGCGTCAGATGTATCGGCATTACGTCAAATGCCGAGGCCCGCGCCGTGCGCAAAGCGGGATTCAACGGCACCATAATTCGCCGGCGCGCTGCGACACCTGACGAAATCGACAACGCATTGGACGCGCAGATAGAAGAACAAGTCAGTTCTATCGCCATTGCTGAAAGGTTGGCCTCAATCAAAAGTGGGCCGGAGACATCAGCTACATCTGAACCAGTGAAGGCTGGCTTTA
Source organism: Loktanella sp. D2R18 (assembly GCF_003318235.1). GTDB lineage: Bacteria > Pseudomonadota > Alphaproteobacteria > Rhodobacterales > Rhodobacteraceae > Yoonia. The sequence continues at coordinate 30,365 of NZ_QOCG01000006.1, forward strand.
TCTGGCCGTCATCCTTGACCTGTACTCTCGCCGCGTCATCGGTTGGGTCGTCAGCAACCGGATGAAGCGAGATCTGGCGATCAGGGCATCAGATATGGCCGTTGCTTTGCGACAGCCGCCCGAAGGCTGCATTTATCATACGGACCGCGGGTCGCAATATTGTTCCAATGAGTATCAACGTCGTCTTTCAAAGCATGGCTTCAAGGTCTCAATGAGTGGCAAGGGCAATTGTTACGACAATTCCATGGTGGAAACGTTCTTAAAATCCTTCAAGGCAGAGCTGATTTGGCGGAACCGTTGGGAAACACGACGTCAGGCTAAGGGCGCAATATTCCAGTACATTAATGGCTTTTATAACCCGCGCCACCACGACTCATCGCTCGGCGGCAAAAGCCCCTTGGCTTTCGAGCGAAAGGCCGCATAAATGAGTTGAGAGGCCGGAACATAAGCGCGACAAGACCACCTTATGCAAAGCTCTGTGTTGTTCTCATCCCATCAAACGCCAGCGACAATCAATATGTAAAGACAACAAAGTGCGCATCAAGACTGGCGGGTCACGCGCGGTTTTACCTGCGCGCGCTCGTGCCCATTGATGTATTTTTCGTGCAGGCTATGTGTCTGCGTCGGCATAGCTTTCCATCGGGGGGCAGCTGCAGGTCAGATTACGGTCGCCCCATGCGTTGTCGACCCGGTTCACAGGCGGCCAATACTTGTCGACCCGGAACGCGCCCGGCGGGAAGCAGCCAGTTTCGCGGCTATAGGGGCGGTCCCAGTCTTTGACGAGATCTTCCATTGTGTGCGGCGCATGTTTAAGCGGGCTGCTCGTGGCGTCGATTTTGTCCTCCTCGATCTCGCGAATTTCAGCACGAATGGCGAGCATCGCGTCGCAGAACCGGTCGAGTTCTGCTTTGTTTTCGGATTCTGTGGGCTCGATCATCAAGGTGCCCGCGACTGGCCAGCTCATGGTTGGGGCGTGGAAACCGTAATCGATCAGGCGCTTGGCGATGTCGTCCACGGTCACGCCTGCACTTTCGGCATAGGGACGCGTGTCGATGATACATTCATGTGCGACCCGACCTGTCGGGCCCCTATACAAAACGTCAAACGCCCCTTCGAGCCGCTTTGCGATGTAATTAGCGTTCAGAATGGCCACCCGCGTCGCTTGGGTCAGCCCATCACCGCCCATCATCAAACAATAGGCCCATGAAATTGGGAGCAAGGATGGCGACCCGAATGCGGCGGCAGAAACCGCGCCTTCGCCGCTCGTGGGATCGCCGGGCAGATGCGCGATTAGATGGCTTTTGACGCCTATTGGTCCCATACCTGGGCCGCCGCCGCCGTGCGGAATGCAAAAGGTTTTGTGCAGGTTCAGGTGGCTGACGTCGCCCCCCAAATCACCGGGGCGTGACAGGCCCACCATGGCGTTCATGTTGGCGCCGTCGATGTAAACCTGACCCCCATGGTCATGCACAATCTTGCAGACATCGATCACGGTTTCTTCGAACACACCATGGGTGGAAGGGTAGGTGATCATGCAAGCGGCTAGGTTGCTCGCGTGTTCCGTGGCTTTGGCGTGGAAATCTTCGAGGTCGATATCGCCGTTCTCTGCGGATTTCACAGGGATCACTTTCCAACCGACCATTTGCGCTGAGGCCGGGTTCGTGCCATGCGCGGACATGGGGATCAGGCAGATATTGCGATGCCCTTGACCATTTGCGCGGTGATACCCTGCGATGCTCAGCAGCCCCGCATATTCGCCCTGCGCACCAGAATTGGGCTGCATGGAAATCGCGTCATAGCCCGTCACATCGCACAGCTTCGCTGAAAGATCGTCGATCATCTCCGTATAGCCAGCCGCCTGATCGCGTGGGATATACGGATGGAGCAGAGAAAATTCATCCCAAGAGACGGGCATCATTTCGGCAGCTGAATTCAATTTCATCGTGCAGGACCCTAGCGGGATCATTGCACGATCCAGCGCGAGATCACGATCCGCAAGGCGGCGCATGTAGCGCATCATTTCAGTCTCAGAACGGTTCATATGAAACACCGGGTGGGTCATGAATTCTGAACGTCGGATTAGTTTTTCAGGCACATGATAATGCGGGGTGTAATCTTTGTCGGTGCGATCAATGCCAAAGGCACGCCAAACGGCCTCAATGGTGCCTGACCGTGTGCGTTCATCAAGCGTGATGCCTACCTGCGTTGTCCCGACTTTGCGTAGGTTGATGCCTTCGTCCACGGCCGATTTCATCACGGCGGCCTGCATCGGGCCGACGTTGACGGTGATCGTATCAAAGAACGTTGCGGGATGAATTTCAAACCCAGCAACGCGCAACCCTTCGGCCAAGCGGGCCGTTTTGCGGTGGATGCGTTGGGCAATCGCGCGCAGACCAACCGGCCCGTGAAAAACCCCATAGAACCCGGCCATCACAGCCAATAGCGCTTGCGCAGTACAGACGTTTGATGTCGCTTTTTCGCGGCGGATGTGTTGTTCGCGAGTTTGTAACGATAGGCGGTAGGCGCGATTGCCAAGGCTGTCGATGGACACCCCAACAATGCGACCCGGCATAGAGCGCGCGTAGTTCTTTTTGGTCGCCATATAGGCAGCATGGGGGCCACCGTAACCAACAGGCACGCCAAAGCGTTGCGTGCTGCCCACGGCAATATCAGCGCCCATCGCACCCGGTTCTTTGAGCAAAGTCAGCGACAATGGGTCTGCGGCTATGACGCCAATCGCCTTGGCTGCGTGAAGCTTTTCCATTTCAGGCGTGAAATCACGCAGATGGCCATGGGTGCCGGGAAACTGAAAAATTGCGCCGAAAACGGCGTCAGGGTCCAGATCATCGGGGTGGCCCACTGTGATCTCAATCCCGAGCGGGGCGGCACGGGTCTTCATGACCGCGATGTTTTGCGGATGACAGTTTTCGTCGATGAAAAAGCCTTTAACCTTGGTCTTGGCGATACGTTGGGCCATTGTCATGGCTTCAGCGCAAGCTGTCGCCTCGTCCAGCAAAGACGCATTTGAAATTTCAAGCCCGGTAAGGTCAGACACCATCGTTTGAAAGTTCAACAGGGCCTCAAGCCGCCCTTGCGAGATTTCCGGCTGATAGGGCGTATAAGCCGTGTACCACGCGGGATTTTCCAATATATTGCGTTGGATCGCGGGCGGTGTGACCGTGCCGTGATACCCTTGTCCAATCAGCGAGGTTAGCACCTTGTTCTTTGATGCGGTGACCTTCATGTGGTGCAGTAATTCTTGCTCAGACAATGGCCTGCCAAAATCAAGCGGCTTTTCTTGCAAAATTTTTGCAGGCAGCGTGTCCGCGATCAACGCATCAAGATCGTCAGCCCCTACGACATCAAGCATGTCATCCATCTCGGCCGGGGAAGGGCCGATGTGGCGACGATTGGCGAAATCATAAGGCAAGTAATCGGTAGGGGTGAAGGTCATGACAGGTTCCGCGCGTTAAGAGATCAGGGAAGTATAGGCAGCTTCGTCCATGTAGCTGTCCATCTGTGAGGGGGCGGACGGTTTGATTTTAAAGAACCAACCAGCGCCTACCGCGTCTTCGTTAACGAGCCCGGGGTTATCGCCCAACGCCTCGTTCACGGCGATGATTTCACCGTCGATTGGGGCCATGATGTCGGACGCGGCTTTAACGCTTTCGATCACGACGACTTCGTCGTCTTTTGCAACAGTTGTGCCCGTTTCAGGCAGTTCAACAAAGACGATATCGCCCAGCTGTGTGGTTGCGTGTTCTGTGATGCCGACTACAACAACGTCGCCTTCGGTGCGTAGCCATTCGTGTTCTTTGGTGAATTTCATGATTAGGTCTCCGGGGGTGATTAACGTTTGAAATTGGCGGGGGTAAACGGCAGCTGTGTGACGGTCAGGGGCAGACGCTTGCCGCGTAATTCGCCGTAAACTGTGGTGTCATTGGTGGCCAATGCGGTGGGCAGGTAGCCCATCGCGACAGGGCCGCCGACAGTCGGGCCAAATCCACCTGAAGTGATTTTGCCAATGGGGTCCGCATCGTCTGCATTCGCAAAAAGCAAGACACCTTCGCGCATCGGTGCGCGCCCCTCGGGGCGCAGGCCAACGCGTTTTACGTCAGCACCATTAGCGAGTTCAGCGAGGATAACGTCAGCGCCGGGAAACCCGCCTGCGCGGTCCCCATCTGTGCGGCGCACCCTTTGGATCGCCCAATTTAGTGCGGCGGTCGTTGGCGTGGTGTCTGTGTCGATGTCATGGCCATAAAGGCAAAGTCCGGCCTCAAGCCGGAGGCTGTCGCGTGCGCCCAGCCCAATTGGTGCGACGTCATCATGCGCCAAAAGCTGCTTGGCCAACGCACTGGCCTGTGCTGATGGGACAGAGATTTCATAGCCGTCTTCGCCCGTGTATCCGGACCGCGATACCCAGCATTCCACGCCGGCAAGCGTGAGTGTCGCAACATCCATGAACCGCATGTCCGCGGCTTTGGGATCAAGCGTTGCTAAAACTGATTCTGCTGCCGGACCCTGAAGTGCCAGCAACGAGCGGTCCGTGATTTCGGTAACAGTGACGCCAGTCAGGTTTGATTGCATATGCGCGATATCTGCGGCCTTACAGACGGCGTTCACGACGACAAATACATGGTCGCCACGGTTTGCGAGCATGAGATCATCCATGATCCCGCCTGCGTCATTGGTAAAAAAACCGTAACGCTGGCGATCAACTTCCAGCCCAAGGATGTTCACGGGGATAAGGGCTTCGAGCGCTAATGCCGCCGTTTCAAAATTGTCACCTTTGACGATCACTTGGCCCATATGGCTGACGTCAAATAACCCGGCTTTGGTGCGGGCCTGCGTGTGTTCTTGCATCACGCCCATCGGATATTGTACGGGCATAGCGTAGCCCGCAAAAGGCACCATTTTGGCCCCAAGTTCTACATGCAAGTCATAAAGCGCAGTGCGCAGTAATTCGGACATCAACGGCCTCTTTCCATTCGGCCGATCAGATATAAAAATATCCAACGGCACCACTTCGGCGCAACGGCGAAAGCCTTGCGCGTGATGCCCCCTCTGTCCTTGCGCCTGAGATTGCTATCCCTTCGGCGGGCACGCTTATGTGCCACTCTCCAGAGTCTTCTTGTCAACATCGGTCCGTGGGCCTGAGAGTTTCCGAGGCGGTTGCTCCTTCGGCACCAGTGAACTGGTTCTCCCGATATTGTGGCCGTTACATGCCCTGTCAGCGCGATCCAATCAAGACTTATGTTTGATATAGGTCCTACAATTAGATGCACCCAAGCGCTTATTTTGATGCTATGTTTATGTAAAATAGGGGAGAATAAGCGTGACGAAAATTGCATTGGTAACGGGTGGCGGGTCCGGAATTGGGCGGGCCTGCGCGGTGGCGCTCGCGCAAAACGGATTCAAAGTTGTGGTGACTGGCCGCAAAATCGCTGCCTTAGAGGAAACCGTGGCGATGATGCAAAGCGGTGCAGCGATTGTCTGCGATGTCACGGATGCCGATGCTGTTGACGCGCTATTTGCACAGATTGAACGTGACTATGGGCGGTTGGATTTGCTGTTTAATAACGCGGGCAATAATGTGAAGGCGGCGCCGATCGGGGATATTCCGCCCGAAGATTTTTTGACCGTAATGAATGTGAACCTATACGGTGCATTTCTAGCCGCGCGCGGTGCTTTCAATTTGATGCGCAAACAAGACCCGCAAGGCGGGCGTATCATCAATAACGGATCTATTTCGGCGGCTGTGCCACGCCCGGGATCAACCCCCTATACGGCGTCAAAACATGCGATAACGGGGATGACCCGGTCGGTTTCATTGGATGGGCGTCCCTATAACATCGTGTGCGGTCAGATTGATATTGGAAACGCCGCCTCTGAAATGACGGTGCAATTTGAAAAAGGGGTGCCGCAGGCGGATCTTTCGATCAAATCCGAACCTGTGATGGATGTCGCGCATGTTGCCGAGACGTTGGTACATATGGCCAAATTGCCGCTATCAGCGAATGTGCAATTTGTGACTGTGATGGCGTCGACCATGCCATTTATCGGGCGGGGGTAGCTGCGCCCCACTGATGCCGGGGGGCGCAGACGTTGATTAGCTCGGTTTCAAACGATCAGCGAAGTAGTCGAGCATTTCGGGAACCATCGCATCACCGCGCCCCTGATCAACTGCTTCGCGCAAGGCGCCAAGCGCGCCGGCTGCCATGATTGATGGCGCACCTGCGTCGCGTGCCATTTGGTCGTAATAGCCTACATCTTTGGTCGCGTTGCGGATTGAGAACGCCAGTTTGTTTGGATCGCCTTCAAGCGCGTAGGCTGACCAAAGGTTCATGAACGGTGATCCGAGCGGACCCGCAAAGATCACGTCAAACAGCTGACGGCGATCAACACCGACGATGTCGCCCATGGTGAATGCTTCGCCCAAGGCAGCACCAATTGTTTGACCAAAGAAGTTGTTGATCAGCTTGATCGCATGGCCGTTGCCCAATTGTCCAAGGTGAAAGACGTTTTCGCCCAGATCGTTCAGCACGGGCAGGACCTGATCAAAGGCGGCCTTGTCGCCCGAACACATCAGGTTCAGTTTGCCGTCATATGCTTGGGTTGGCGTGCGGCCAATCGGTGCGTCTAAATAGGTACCGCCCGCTGCGGCGACTTCTTCACCCAAAGCACGCGTAGAGCCGGGCAGGGACGTGCCAAAATCGATCACGATCTGACCGGGTTTCATCCCCGCGATAACACCGTCATCGCCGCGCATCCGACCTTCGACGTGCTCTGATGTGCCCATGCACAACAGCACAACGTCACAGTTTGCTGCGACGTCCCGCGCAGATGTCGCCTCGGTCGCGCCGCGCGCGATGGCTTTGTCAATTTCTGTCCGGTCACGGTTGCCAAGAACGGTGACAGCATAGCCTTGATCCTGTAGCCGCGACACCATCGCCCCGCCCATTAAGCCTAGCCCAATAAATCCAATATGTGGTTGTGTCATGGTTTCCTCCAATTTGTCGTTGCCATTGGCGTAACGGCTCACTTCGCGTAAAGCAACAGGGTTACTAGTATACATTTTATTCGCCGGTGCTCAAACGGCTCTCAACCTATGTATTTGACACAATTGTCTGGTTGCGCGATGCAGGCGCATCTTTTTTGAAGGACGCCATTGATGTCAGAACTCCTTATCCTGAGCACAATTACGGATCACATGCGTAGCCGTATTGAGGCTGCATTTGATGCAACTGTGCTTGCAGATGTCGATCAGGATGCCTGGCTTGCACAGTATGGTGCTGATGTTCGATTTATCTTGACGGGTGGCCATCTCGGTGTGCCTGCAGACATTTTTGCGCGTTTGCCCAACGCAGAGATCATTAGCAGCAACGGGGTGGGCTATGATGGGGTCGATACAGATGCCGCGACCGCGCGCGGTGTGCCCGTCTGCCATACGCCAAATGTGCTGAACCAAGAGGTCGCGACGACGGCGCTCATGCTTTACATCGCAGCGCTACGTAACTTTGAGGCCGAAATCGCCAATGCGCGTAGTGGCAATTGGGAAAAGTCGGGCAACCTGCCTTTGGCCCGTTCCGCAGACCAGCGGAAGATCGGGATTCTGGGGCTTGGGCGGATCGGCAAAGCGATTGCTGCGAAGCTTGCGCCGTTTGATCCCACGATTGTCTACTATGGGCGCTCACAACAAGACGTGCCGTTTCCCTACTACGATGATTTGGTGGCGATGGCGCGTGATTGCGATGCGCTTATCTGTGTGGCACCGGGCGGTGCCGCGACCCATCATTTGATCGACCGTGCTGTGATGGATGCGCTGGGCCCGGAAGGCGTTTTGATCAACGTTGGGCGTGGGTCTGTGGTTGATGAGGCCGCGCTTATTGCCGCCTTGCAGGAAGGGCGATTGGGAACGGCCGCCTTGGATGTGTTCGACGCAGAGCCGCATATCCCTGCAGCCTTGCGCGCGCTCCCAAACGTGATTTTGACCCCGCATATCGGCAGCGCGACCGTTGAAACGCGTCACGCGATGGGGGATTTGGCGATTGATAACCTCATCGCGTGGAAAAACGGACAGCCGTTGATTTCACCCGTCCCTGAAAGTGCCGGGTTGCTGTGAACGCCTAGCAGCCGATATCGCGCACAAGCCCCCACCCGTACTGCGGATCATGCCCGGGGTCACCAAGGTCTACGGTTTGGGTGCGTAGTCGTTCACGCACTACGCCAACAGAGTTCCCGCCAACACGCGCGGCAAGTGCGGTGATGATCGGCGCAGCATAAGACGTTCCCGTCGCATAGCCACCGCCATTAGGTCGCGCAACATAGATGTCCACACCCGGGGCTGCAAATGCGATATGATCGCCCCAATTAGCAGAGCGATAACGTCGCATCGCGGCATCAACGGCGGTTACGGCGATCACAGATGGCGATACGGCAGGCAGCGTGTCAGCGTCGCGCCCACCATTGCCGGCCGCCGCAATCATGATCGCGCCAGCCTGTTCGGCTTGTGTAAGAATATCTGCGAGAACCAGATTGGGCGGCCCGGCAAAGGACATGTTGATCAGGTGCACATCGTTGGACAGCATCCAGCTGAGCGAAGCGGCGATCCGGTCAACATCTGCGGCGACCCCACTATGTTCGCGGGCAAATGCGTTCATCGCAAACAGGTGCGCGCCGGGGGCGTAACCTAACAAGGTGTCATTCGGATCTTCACCAACAATGAGGGCTGCAACGGCCGTGCCATGCCGTGCCCCAGAGGCGCGTTGGTCACCAAATAGCGCGGTCTGGGTGGTAACAGACGCCTGCTGCAAGGCTGGGTGCGTGACATCAACCGGGCCGTCGATAAGCCCGATCTTTTGGGTTTGGCGCTGGCGACACGCACCGCTATCGCCGATAAGACTTGACGCATAAAGCCGCGGTGCCCCCTGCGCGAACTGGTATAGGTTGTTGAAATCAACCCGATGACCAGACCCTGTTCGGTCTAGCAAGCGCTGCGCGACCCCACGGTCAAGCTGACGACCAATATCAAACACCATCATGCGCCGATCAAGTGGGACCAGATCGCGCGATGAAATAAGGCGCGCCCCCGCATCTTCGAGCGCAGAAATCGCGATGGGTGCGGTGCTGATCGGGCCGCTCACAACAAATTCGGCGCGGTCACGCGATAGATAGGCGACGTCGACATCACGTTCTGGCCATATCGGGCGCGGCCGATCATCCCGCTCGCTCGTGTTAGGTACTGGTGCGGGTGCGGTGATTTGCGCCGCAGCAATGGATGGCAGTGCTGCAAAAATAATTAAGGCAACGATCTGTAACAGACGAATTAACGGGTTAGATGGCATCACTTACCTCTTGGTTTCGAGTACCTATTCGAGCGACTCAATAATTGTTGTTGCAGCTTGTAGACGGGCTTTGGCCGCGTTTATGTCAGCCCCTTCTATCAGGGCCAAACGGTAAAGCCCAAGCGCAGAGGGTCCAGACACAATTTCAACCTCAGCATCAAGTAACAGCGCGCGCAAGGCGGATTCAGTCGTGTCAGGGGCGACAGTAACCGTGAAGGCCGCGGGGGTTTCACCTGCAAGCTCAAACCCTGATCCGGTATCACCGGGTTGCATGAGCAATGCCGTTTGCCCAACCGCCACCGCGAGAAGGACCGCAGCAGCGATCTGCCAGATGCGCGCGCGCGGGGCTGCGGATTGCGCTGCAGGTGCATCGATGTCGCGCATAAGTCGCGCAAGTCCCAATTCGCCGGGGCTAAATCCGGTATTCTCGGCTTGCATCGTTGCACGCATGTTTTTGAGCGCGGCCAGTTCCGCAGCAAGGCTTAGATCATTTTCAACGGCAGCTTGGACCTGCGCCAGCTCTGCGCCTTCTAACGTTCCATTAGCAAGGAACGGGAGCATTAGCGCGGCGTCTTGTGATGACATGCTCATGTTGCGGCCCCCGTTTCAAAGGCTGACAGGCAGCGCATCAGCAGCTTTTTCGCGTGGAATATCCGCGTTTTGATCGTACCTTCGGCGGTGTCACAGACCTTTGCAATTTCGCGGTAGCTCATGTCTTCCCAAAATGCCAATGCGATGGCGCTGCGATGTTCATCGCTCAGGCCATCCATACAGTGCCGGACTTGGGCCGCGTCTTGACTGGCGACAATGCAGGTTTCCGCGCTGTCGCTGTCATCAATGACCTCGGGTGGGGTATCTGTCACGCTGGTGCGGCCAGCCTTGCGGTGTCGGTCGATCACCTTGCGGTAAGCAATGCCAAATATCCACGTCTGCACTTTCGATCTCCCTTCAAAACGGCTGGCAGAGCGCCAGACTTCGATAAACACGTCATGAAGTATGTCGGATGACTCGTGCGGATCGTTCAATCTTGAGAGAATAAATCTGTAGACGGGTTTTTCTAATGCGCGGTAGAGCGCGGCCAATGCTGTCCGGTCGCCGTCCGCGATACGGTGCATGAGCTGTGCCTGTTGGTCCAAAATATACCTCGTTATGCTGCGCGCGACTGCTTCTTGACTACGCAAAATTACGATCCCTGCCAAGAGAGATGCGTTCGCACCCCGGTGCCAAGGGCTTTCGGTGGCGATTTTGCGCGTATGTTGCTGTACGCGCCAAAATACTTGCCCGTTTTGACGATAGTGCGCGTATAACTGAGCCTATTGAAGATATTTTTATAATAAGGACATATACCATGTGGGATTTTAGTATGGGAACTGCGCTGGGATTGATGCGCAAGACGGCGCCGTTCCTGTTGTTTCGGATCGTTGTCTATTTTGGCATCGCCCTTGCCTATATTCTGGCGACGGGGACCGGTGCAGGGATTGGTTATGGCGTTGGTGGGTTCGGTGACGATGATTTTCAAGCGAGCACGACAATGTGGGGCGGTGCGATCGGATTTGGCGCGACGGCGACAGTGCTTTATTTGATGCGCGAATACCTGCTTTATATCGTCAAAGCAGGCCATATTGCCGTGATGGTTGAGGCCTTGGATGGCCGCGAACTACCAAACGGGCAGGGGCAAATCGCCTATGCAAAAACAATCATCACAGAACGGTTTGGTGAAGCCTCGGTGCTGTTTGGCATTGATCAGCTGATCAAAGGTGTGGTGCGGGCCGTCACCGGGTTGATCCAAGGCCTGCTTTCAATAGTACCGATTCCGGGGCTTGATAAGGTGATGGCCTTGGTCCGCGCCTATTTGAGACTCGCCGTAGGTCTGGTGGACGAGGTGATCTTGGCCCACGGATTGCGCACCCGCGCCGAAAACCCCTATGCGTCGGCCAAAGAGGCGCTGGTGCTTTACGGACAAAACGCCAAGCCAATGTTGATCAATGCAGCTTGGCTGACGCTGTTCACATGGGGGCTGTCGCTGGTTGTGTTTTTGGTGATGTTGGCACCTGCAGCGGCGATTGTTTACGCGATGCCGGGCGCGTGGTCGGCGGGCGGCATGGGCTTTGCGCTTTTGTTTGCTTGGGCCGTGAAGGTTGCCGTGATCGAGCCCTTTGCGATTGCCTGTCTTTTGCAGGCATTTTTTAAGGTGACCGATGGCCAAACGCCAAATCCAGAATGGGAAGCCAAACTGGATGGCGCTTCCAAAAAATTCAAAACGTTGGGCGAACGCGCAGTCAACTGGGCCGGTGGGGGGCGCAGTAAACCAGTATCAGACGTGCCCGAAACGCCCAACGCTTGATCCTGAATATGGCCCGCATGTGCAGAATGCGGGCCGTACTTTTGATGACCTCGTGCGCTGTAGCTCGCTGTGGTGGACGGGCTAACACCCTTTCCATACAGGATCGCGCTTTTCGGCAAATGCGCGCGCGCCTTCGGCGTTGTCGTCGGACCCATACAGTACGTCGACTGTTTTCAGTTGGCGTTTAGTGATGCGGTTCATCGCGTCTTGGAATTTGCTATCTTCGGCATCGCGCACGATTTCCTTGATAGCAGCATAAACCAGCGGCGGCCCTGATGCCAATGTGCGGGCCATCTCCCAAGCCTGTGCCATCAAATCGCCTGCTGGGTGGATATGGTTCACAAAACCCCAACGGTGGGCTTCTTCGGCATCCAACCACCTGCCCGTGAACAGCATTTCCATCGCGATGTGATAGGGGATACGTTTTGGCAGTTTCACCGATGCGGCATCAGCAACAGTCCCTGACGTGATTTCTGGCAAGGCAAAGCTGGCATGATCTGCCGCTAAAATAATGTCCGCGGACAGGGCCAATTCAAGCCCGCCACCACAGCAAATGCCGTTTACGGCCGCAATGACCGGTTTGTTCATGTCACGCAGTTCTTGTAGGCCGCCAAAGCCGCCAACCCCGTAATCCCCATCGACCTCATCGCCGTCAGCGGCTGCTTTCAGATCCCAGCCGGGGCAAAAGAATTTTTCGCCAGCACCTGTGACAATGGCGACCCGCAATTCGGGATCATCGCGAAACTGGGCAAATGTCTCACCCAAGATACGGCTGGTTTGCAGATCAATGGCGTTGGCTTTGGGGCGATCCAAGATCACCTCTAAAATCGCGCCGTCGCGGCGGGTTTTTACGGGGCTTGTCATGATGTTCCTTTCACCAAAAGCGTGTCGGCAATGATTGCGCGGTCTTTTGTACATATCAATGGATTGATTTCGATTTCTGCGATCTGATCAGCGTGCGCGATCACATAGGTTTGTAAGCGCAGAACCGCGTCTACAATCGCGTCCAGATTGGCCGGCGCAGCGCCACGAAAGCCAGTCAAAAGCGTATTGATTTTGAGCTTTGCCAACGCCCGTCGTATGTCACCATCTGTTGTCGGCAGCAAAAGCGATTGTCGATCATCAAGCAATTCGGTCAAGGTTCCCCCCGCAGCCAAGGTCAGGACGAACCCATGTGCGGGATCAGCGACGACACCGATCAACAGTTCTGCAATCGTGCTGGTGATCATTTCTTCGACCAGAAAGCTGGTTGTAGGCATTGCCTGCGCCGCCCGAAGCAACTGATCGTTGTCCATGATATTCAGCACAACAGCACCGGCTTCGGTTTTATGTGCGATACCTTCGCCCTTTAAAACTAAGGGAAACCCGATTTTTTCGGCTTGTTCAGTCAACGCCGACAATGCGAGCCCGCCTGCGCTTTGCGGAATGTCCAGTCCGTAACCTGCAAGGGCGCGTTTTGCGTCGCCTTCGCTTTGGGCGGTTGTCGCGTCAAAAATCGGTGCGGTCAGTAACGGGCTATGGGCGCCAGCCCCAACCGCCGCCGCCGCAGAAATGGCTTCACAGCTTGTCCCGAAATCACATAGTGGCACGATCCCGGCGGCGAACAAACGCTTTGCAATCGTTTCAGGTAAATTCTCCGCTATCGACGCGAGCACAGCGAATGGACGGCCTGTTTGTTGCGCGGCATCTTCGATGGCCTCTATCGCGATCATCCATTCATCGGCCTCACAAATGTCGAGCCGGGGGAAATCAAGCACGATGACCGTCAGATCGATATCGTCGCCGGTCATCGCGGCATAGACCGCCGTCATTGCGGCTTTGTCGCGCCAAATTTGAGTATGGTAATCCAGCGGATTCGCCAGATGTACAAGCGAGCTAAGGTGCTTGTCCAACGCAGTTGCTTGATGCGGCTGCAATGGTGGAAAGGTTACCCCAAACTCTGCGGCAGTATCTGCCATTACACTTGCTTCGCCGCCCGAACAGCTAAGCGACGCGATCCGTCGACCGGACAATGGGCCGTGACAATGCAGTATTTTGAGCGTCTCAAGCAGTGCGACAGGCGATGCCACGCTGGCAATGCCAAGTCGTGCGAGTAAGGCGTCCGACCCAGCGCTGCTGCCCGCAAGCGACGCGGTATGCGATATGGTCGCGATTTGCGATTCAGTAGATCGTCCAACCTTCAACGCGACGATTGGTTTATTTAATTCTTGTGACAATCGCGCCAATTCTTCAAACGCCAACACGTCGCCAAAGCTTTCGATATAAAGTCCAAGCGCCGTTACCCGTTCGTCACGGATCACCGTCTGCGCAATATGTGCCAACCCTTGTTGTGCCTGATTGCCCGCTGTGATCACATAGGTGATTGGTAGACCGCGTTTCTGCATCGTCAAGTTAATCGCGATATTCGATGATTGGGTCAGGATCGCGACGCCTGTTTCAACCGGGCTAAGACCGTGCTGATCCGGCCAAAGGGCCACCTGATCAACCGCATTCAGAACGCCGTAACAATTTGGCCCGAGAATGGGCATATCGCCCGCGGCGGCCAACAGTTGGTCGTTCAAAACCTGACCATCATCGGTTTCTTTAAACCCACTGGCAAAACAAACCGCACCACCAGCACCCAATTCGTGCAATTCACCAACCAATGTGATCGTGGCATTGCGGTTGACGCCGATAAAGGTCGCATCAGGCGCGGCGGGCAGATCTGCCAAGCTGCGAAAGGCGGTCAGGCCAGCGACCGTATCTTTTTTTTGGTGTACCGGCCAAATCTCGCCGGAAAATCCGATTTTCTGGTTCTGTGCGATGACAGCTTCGCACCAGGCCCCACCGCCGACAACGGCGATGGTTTTGGGACGCAACAGGCGTTCAAGATCAGTCATTGTCGCCCCTTACGCGCCAAGCGGACGTAATAGATCACGGCTGATGATGTGGCGTTGAATTTCGGATGTGCCGTCCCAGATCCGTTCGACCCGCGCGTCGCGCCAGAAGCGTTCAATCGGGAAATCATCCATCAACCCCATACCGCCATAAATCTGAAGCGTGGCATCGGTTACCCGCGCCAGCATTTCAGATGCATACAGCTTTGCACTCGCGATTTCGCGGTTTGCTGGAAGCCCTTGATCCAATCGCCACGCGGCAGCCATTGTTAGATGATCTGCGGCGTCAATCTCGGTGATCATATCAGCCAGTTGAAAGCTAATCCCTTGAAATTTACCAATCGGCTGACCGAATTGCTTACGCTCGGCCGCATAATCTAAAGCCATCTCAAAGCAGCGGCGCGCGCGCCCAACTGACATGGTGGCGACGGTGATCCGCGTCGCGTAAAGCCATTCGTTCATCACGGCAAAGCCACCGTCGACTTCGCCAAGCACTTGTGCGTCGGGTAGGCGGCAATTGTCGAATTCCAAGATCATATTCTTATAGCCACGGTGCGATACGGATTTGTAACCATCGCGGATGGTAAAGCCGGGAGTGCCCCGATCGACCAAAAATGTTGTGATCCGTTTTTTCGGGCCGCGCGGCGTGTCATCTTCGCCTGTGGCTACAAAAACGATAATGAAATCAGCGTGTTCAGCGCCCGAAATGAAGTGCTTGGTTCCGTTCAAAACCCAATCGCCGCCGTCGCGTTTGGCGGAACACTTCATGCCGCGCACGTCCGATCCCGCATCAGGTTCGGTCATCGCCAGCGCATCCATTTTTTCGCCGCGCACAGCTGGGGTCAGATAGCGTTCGATCTGATCATCTTTGCAGGCCATCAAGATATTTTGGGGACGTCCAAAGAAATGGTTCAACGCCATTGAACCACGTCCCAATTCGCGCTCTACCAGCGCAAATTCAAGATGGGATAGACCGGCGCCACCGGCGCTTTCTGGAAAGTTACAGGCGTAAAAACCCAGATCTAACGTCTTTTGTTTAATCGCCTCAGCAACGTCTGTGGGGACTTCACCTGTGCGTTCGACTTCTGACTCGTGTGGATAAATTTCGTTTTCAACGAATGAGCGCACGGTAGAAACGATCATTTCTTGTTCTTCGGTTAAACCAAAATGCATCAGTTAATCTCCGGCTTGGGCAGGGCGGCTTGGGCCGCGATGATCGTTGCTAGTTTTTCGGCAACATGTGGGGCTGGATCGCAGGATTTGCGTGTTTCCAAGCTGACGTGCAGCAAGAATTGATTGCAGGTCGCAACGACATCGCCGCGCGCATTTTTCATTTCGTGGAACAGCCGCAGCTTTTTGCCTGCCCCTTCAAGAATGTGGGTGGTTACAGTGATCGTGTCGCCCGCATGGCATTCATCAAGAAATTTCGTGTGGGTATCGACGGTGAAATAGCTAAGCCCAGATTTGATGTAGTCAGCATCTGCCCCAATCAAAGTCATCAACGCATCGGCGGCGTCAGACCACACCTGCCCATAGCGGCTTTCGTTCATGTGGCCGTTGTAATCGGTCCAGTCAATTGGGATCGCGCGTGCGACGCTGATAATTGGCTTGGTGAAATCAGGTGCCGTTTGGGCGCTAAGCCGTACATCATGTTCATTCAGCAACGCGCCAGCCCCCCAATCGCGCCCCTTAAGAGCCCGCATCATGGACACCAAATTGTCGTCGCGAATTCGTTCCAATTCACGGATAGAGTGTGCGCCGGATTGGGCGTCAGACTGATCTGCGATCATTGTCACCAATTCATCCGTCAGCTCTGGCACATCCATCAACTTGGTCCAAGGCCATTGCAGGCAAGGTCCAAATTGCGCGATGAAATGGGCCATGCCCGCTTCGCCGCCCGCAACGCGGTAGGTTTCAAACAACCCCATTTGCCCCCAGCGCAGACCAAAGCCAAAGCGGATCGCGTCATCGATTTCTTCGGTTGTCGCAATGCCGTCTTTGATCAACCACAGGGCCTCGCGCCAGACGGCTTCTAGGAAACGATCCGCAATATGCGCGTCGATTTCTTTGCGCACCTTCAACGGCTTCATGCCGATGTCGGTCAACATTTCATGCGCGCGTGTCGTTGTCGCGTCGTCGCCGACCAATTCGATTAGCGGCAGCAGATACACCGGGTTAAAAGGGTGTGCGACGAAAATTTGCGCCGGGCGCAGGGCCCCTTGCTGTAGCTCGGATGGTTTAAAGCCAGATGTCGACGACCCGATCAACGCGTCTTCACGACAGTACGTTTGAACGTCTTTCAAGATGCTGTGCTTCATCTCAAGGCGTTCTGGTGCGCTTTCTTGAATCCAATCAGCGCCAGACACCGCCTCTGCAATTGTTGGAACGATTTTGATTTGTCCCTCAGATGGCAACGCAACCTCTGACAAGGCTGGCAAAGACCGCCGGGCGTTGGCCAGCACTTCGCTAATTTTACGTTCGGCTTCGGGATCGGGGTCAAATATTTGGACGTCCCAGCCGGACAACGCAAATCGCGCGGCCCAACCGCCGCCAATAACACCACCGCCGATGATTGCTGCTAATTTGGTCATTGCGCGGCCTGCTTTGTAAGACCTAGTTTTTCGCGAACGGCGGCGGGGCCCATGATCTTAGCGCCCATGGCTTCGATAATGGTCACCGCGCGCGCGACAAGCGCCTCGTTTGTCGCCAGTTCGCCCTTTGCAAGCCATAGATTGTCTTCCAAACCAACGCGCACGTTACCGCCAGCTAGGACAGAGGCGGCTACATATGCCATCTCATCACGTCCAATCGAAAAGGCAGACCAGTTCCAATCATCTGGGACGTTGTTGACCATCGCCATAAATGTATTCAGATCGTTCGGCGCACCCCAAGGGATGCCCATGCAAAGCTGGATCAGCGCGGGCGACGACAATACGCCGTCCTTCACCAGTTGTTTTGCATACCAAAGATGGCCTGTATCAAATGCTTCGACCTCCGGCT
Source organism: Loktanella sp. D2R18 (assembly GCF_003318235.1). GTDB lineage: Bacteria > Pseudomonadota > Alphaproteobacteria > Rhodobacterales > Rhodobacteraceae > Yoonia. Next base: position 47,929 of record NZ_QOCG01000006.1, read on the forward strand.
TTACGCCTAATTCTTCCATACGTGCGCCCATCGCTGTCAGCATCCCGGGCGTGTTGGTCATGACGTAATCTGCTTCGGCAAAGTTCATTGTTCCGCAGTCAAGGGTGCAAATTTCAGGGCGGCATTCTTCGATATGGACAAGGCGCTCCTCGGCGCTGACCATATCGGTTGCGTCACTTAAGGGCAGGGGGGCGGATGGGGGGCCAAAGACCATGTCGCCTCCCATGCCTGCTGTAAGGTTCAAAACCACATCAACATCTGCATCGCGGATACGGTCGGTCACTTCGCGGTATAGCTTTGGATCGCGTGACGGCACCCCGGTTTCAGGATCGCGCACGTGACAATGCACAATTGCAGCACCGGCCTTGGCGGCGGCAATCGCGGAATTTGCGATCTGTTCAGGGCTGCGGGGCACATGGGGTGAACGGTCTTGGCTGCTGCCGGACCCAGTCACGGCACAGGTGATGAAAACGTCGGAGGTCATTTCCAATGGCATATTGATTTCCTTTGCGATTTCGCAAAAGCCTACAAGGATTGAAACGCCATGATGTGCTGTGTTAGACGAAAATATGCAAAAATGGACAAAAAGATCATCGGGCACCACCAAAATTGTCGTTTTGCTTTTTGATGGGTTCTCGAACCATTGCCTGGCCAACACGTTAGAGCCCTTTCGCGCCGCAAACACGGTGTCGGGGCACAAGCTATACCAGTGGCAACTGCTGTCTTTGGCCGGCGGGTTGGTGCGATCGTCGAGCGACATGTTGGTGGAAACCCATGCGGCAACCGGCGCCGATTGGGATTGCGACTATTTGATGGTCGTTGCGAGTTACGGTCATCAGGCATTGAGCCAAAGCAAACTATTATCGGGGCTGCGGGTTCTGTGTGGCAAAGCGAAATGCGTTGTCGGCATGGATACCGGGTCTTGGCTTCTCGCGGCGGCTGGGTTGCTTGACGGTAGGGCTGCAACCATCCACGCGGATATTTTTGACAGTTTCACCGAAGCGTTCACGCAGGTGGATACCCGCAAAGAAAGGTTTGTCATTGATGGTGATCGGATTACCTGCGGCGGTGCCATGGCGTCGTTTGATCTGGTGCTGAACCTGATCGGGGCGCAATGCGGCGAGGCGATCCGTCTGGATGTTGCCGCCTTATTTTTGCATCAGGCGCACCAAGCCTTTGGGGAGGTTGGCATCGCACCAGTCCAATCAAAGCTGGTTGTGCGGGCCTTGGTCTTGATGAACGAAAACATCGAAGAACCTCTCGCGGTCACGGCCATCGCCCAGCAACTAGGGTGTTCAGCGAAAGCGCTACACCGGCGGTTTATCGCAGACCTTGGCGCACCACCGGGCCAAGTGTACCGGTATCGGCGGCTTATCGCGGTGCGCAGCCTGATCGAAAATACGACGCTCTCGATCACGGAAATCGCAGCGCGCTGCGGCTATGAGAACACCAGCGCCATGAGCCGCGCCTTTCGCCAGCAGTATGACATGACACCGACCGCGCTACGAAAAGCGCCAGTGATTAGATAGTAAATTGTAGGGGGGGGGTGCTTCTTACTGCTTGCAGCCAATTCGAGAACGAAACAGTCACGCGAACGCCTATGTTGATCGACCTGTCACAGTGATTTGGGCTAACGATAACAAGCTGGACCTGTCGCGGTTTGATGCCGCTCCTTTGATAGCATTTAAGGCCAGACATGGGGTGGGTCGCATTCCCTCACACACACCTTCACACACACTTTCTCTCCACCGTTGGTCATCACCCAATCTTTTCCAGTGGTGGGGAACTGTAAAAGTTTTTGTAACACTCACAACGTTCGTTGACATTTGCAACGGTCGTGGCTATCTCACCCGCAATCGAAAGGGGTGACCATGAAACAGTATGTGATCTATCGTCGTGTATCGACAACTGAGCAGGGCAAGTCAGGCTTAGGCTTGGAGGCCCAAGACAGAGACATCCGGCTTTATCTGGATGGATACAGCGAACAGCCTTACGAGATCATTGGTGAGTTCTTGGAGGTTGCCACAGCGACTGATGACAATCGACCAGAGTTGACCAAAGCCCTTAACATGGCCCGTTCGCATGGCGCTGAGTTGCTTGTTGCCAAGCTAGATCGCCTTTCCCGCAAGGTGTCATTCATCGCGACCCTTATGGATGACCGCAAGGTGAACCTTCGGGTTGCCTCAATGCCGCATGCCGACAAGTTCCAATTGCACATCTATGCAGCCCTTGCTGAGCAGGAGAGAGAGTTCATTTCGATTAGAACTAAGGCAGCGTTGAAAGAGGCCAAGGCCCGTGGCGTTAAGCTGGGCGGTGCCCGTGACAAGACCATGAAACGCAATGCAGCGGTGCAGGCGAACGCCAAGGCAAGGGCAGAGAAGGTGCAGGGTATTATTGAGCCGTTAAGGGACGCCGGAAAGAGCCTGCGAGAGATTGCCGCTGAGTTGAATAAAGCTGGTGTGAAGACTGCGAGAGGTGGCGAATGGCAGGCATCGCAGGTTAAGCGGACAATTGAGCGGCTTGCTGCATAGTGTTTTTCGATTATGTCAATATTGCTGACTTATATTTTGGTGAAACGTAAGCGATGCGGTGTATCGGTTTTTTCTTAGAGTGAATGTGGGCGCAGTTCGGTATGCTTTAGGTTGAAGCCCTCGGGGGATTCGGCTTCTTAATTAAAACAAATAGATCGGGGGTAGCTGCTCAGGATGAAGCGTCAGTCTTTAATATATTTAGATAATTGCGTATACAGCCGCCTTCTTGAACCCGAATTCGCGGAAACACGTGCTCTGTTCGCCCGATCAAATGACCGCTTAGCATTCTCGCAAGTGCATATCATAGAAATGCAGAGCAAGCGCGGTGAATATGGAGAGTTGTTGGATGATCTCGACACAGTGTTTATCCAAAATTCCGGGGGTGAGGATGGTTATTATCATCCGATCTGTTCAGTTGAAGAGGGTAAGGCATCCCTTAGGCTGTTAGAGCAATATGAAGAGAGGTCTTCATATGAAATGATGACCCCAATCATGCTAACACTCCAGCACTTTATGGGGGGCATTAGAGAAGACGGAATTGAGATTATAGCGAACTCAGCAGAGACCCACATAAAGGATACGCTTGAGAACCTGCCAATAGAAAATTTGCCCGTGACCTTTAACGAATCGTTGCGGAAAATGGGTGGGGAAGTTGATGAAATCATTGATGGTTTACGTGACGTTGATTTTGAAGGTGGGTGGGGGCGCATAGACCCCCTAGTGAAAGAAGCAAGGCATGGCGACCCAATGAGGGACATGCACCCCATCCAAAAAGTTGATTTTCTGATATCACTGCTCAGCGATAAGGAGCGGCAAGGATTTGTGGAGACGTACCCAAAAAACTTTGCAGCCAACAGGCTTCTGGAAAATGGAGAGCTGGCGGGCTTTGCATTAGCGTTGTTTGGTATGGGGCTTACTAAGAATAAGGGAGAATTTACTGGTCGTAAACAGCGAGAGTTTAGATCCCAACTCAGGGATACACAGCATATTGAGGAGGCGTCACGTTGCGAGGTATTCGTTACTTTTGACAAGGAGGCGGCCAAGTTAGCAAGATCGGTATTTGCTTACGCTGGGTTTGCAACTGAAGTTGTCTTATTAGCCCACACTCAAAACGGCGCTGCTTAGTTCAGGCATGTGGCGTGATCGCATTTTTGATTGGTCAGTGATGGTGGTCAGTTTTGGTCAGTGGAGCCCCTTAAGTGCTTGTTAATAAACACTTTTAGGTCTCTGGCGGAGACGAAGGGATTCGAACCCTCGAGACGGTTTCCCGCCTACTCCCTTAGCAGGGGAGCGCCTTCGACCACTCGGCCACGTCTCCGCCGACGCGTATAAGTGCGTGAAACCTGAGAAACAAGGCCAAAAAATCTTAGGTTGTGAAATAGTCTTGGCAGGAATGGTGTCGCAAACATTTGCCAGCATTATCACACCCATATTGGACGGTTGGACCGCAAGGTGAAGGGGGCTGTGACATGTTCGGATCGACGCAAGATGCTTGGTTGCCGTTGTTACTTGTGGGTCATGCCGCTGTCTCATCGTCGCAAGCGTCACCCGAAGTCGCGTTCGGCCATTGAGGGGAAACGTCGGTTTTCGGCGCGCGCTGCCTGATTAGGCTTGCAATAGCGTCGCCTATTTTCTATATTTCTGTTATGACAGAAATTACAGACATAAAACGCACGCAGGCAATTGATCAGTTTATTCTGTATTGGGGTGATATGGGCGGGCAGTGGGGCGTTAATCGTTCGGTCGCGCAGGTGCACGCGCTTTTGTATTTGGCCGTCGATCCAATGAATGCCGAACAGATTTCCGAATGCTTGGGGATTGCCCGTTCAAATGTGTCGAATTCGCTCAAGGAATTGGTCGCGTGGAGGCTAATCCGGCGGGTGCCAATCGCGGGGGATCGCCGCGAATATTTTGTGGCCGAGGTCGACGTTTGGGAAATGGCTTTGCGCATTGCTCAGGGGCGACGTGAGCGTGAGATTGATCCCGCCATTTCAGCCATCGCAGAATGTGTTGAGCTTGCACAAGACGATCAATCTGTCGCGCCCGAAGTCCTGCAACGTTTGACCGAAATGCAAGGATTTTTGGACAATACGACGCGGTGGTATGATCAAATGCGTGGAGTTCCCAAGGCGCAGCTCGTCCGGTTGGTCGGGCTTGGCGATAGGGTCATTAAACTACTGAATTTTGCGGGTGGAAAACGGAAATAGCCCGCTGATAGATTATCGAAGATTTGGAAGGAAGCATCATGCCATCGATCCATATTGCGCCTAAGGTCAAGCAAACCCCAATCTGCATCGACCCGCAAACTACCGATCTACGGTTTCGCAATCTTTTGGGCGCACGCGCTTGGGCACGGTTGCCCGCGGCCATTCAAAAGCGTTTCGGCAAACGTCTTTGCGCCGGACAAAGCGTCGCTTACCAAGGCGTCGTGACCGCAATGAAAATGAATGCGGCGGGTTGGGTCCTTGCGCAGGCGGCACGTGTGATAGGTGCGCCGTTTCCGTTTGACCGCAGTAGCTTACACCAGCCCGCCGTGGTTGTCGTGACCGAAGACAGGGCAAGCGATGGCCAGTTTTGGATGCGTCAATACGGCCGCGCGCATGGATTTCCGCAAGTTGTGCATAGCTCAAAGCGGTTTGCGGGCGTGACCGGGCTAGAGGAATACATCGGCTATGGGGTTGGGATGGCCTTGCAGGTGGAAGCCACTGACGATGCGTTGCTGTTCAAAAGCGACCACTTCTTTCTACAGATTGGCGGGCGCAGGTTCCGCTTGCCGCACGTGTTTAGTCCGGGCAAAGTAGTGGTTGGGCATCACGATCTGGGGGATGGCTGCTTTCGGTTTTCATTGGCGGTGGCCCATCCGCTATTTGGCGATTTGCTGCACCAAGACGCAGTATTTCGCGATGCGAATGAATCAAGGATCGGACGAAGATGCGGTTGAACCTCAAACAGCTTGAAGCCTTCATTTGGGTTGCGGATATGCAAAGCTTTCGGCGTGCGGCTGATCGGTTGAATACGACGCAGCCGAATATCTCGGCACGTATTGCGCGGCTTGAGGCGGTGTTGAACACGCAATTGATGACACGCGACGCGGGGTCAGTGCATCTTACGGACAAAGGGCGCGACCTATTGGTGCACGCGCGGCGTGTCATGGACGCGGCGGATGCGATGGTTGTGGCTGCCGATCAAAAGCAACTGGTGTCAGGGACGTTGCGGCTTGGGGTAACCGAAATGATCGTGCATACGTGGTTGCGTGACTATTTGCGTGCGCTCAAAGAGGGCTACCCGAATCTATCGGTCGAGTTGACCGTGGACCTTTCCGCCAATCTTGAACGTGGCCTTGAAGAACGGACACTAGATTTGACTGTGCAAAACGGGCCGTTCCAACGACTTTCCAGCGGTGAAACCCCGCTTGGTTCCTATGACATGATCTGGGTTGCTGCGCCCGATGTTGCCGTGACAGGCCCGGCTTGTATGGATGATTTGGCGCGCCATCCGATCCTGACACATGCGCGCAATACCCGCCTTTTTGATCAGGTTGCCGCACATTTTGCACAGCGGCGTGATTTGAATGTGCATTTGGTGCCTTCCAGTAATCTTGCGGCTTGTTTGCATATGACACTTGATGGGATGGGCATTGCGACGCTCCCAGCGGCGATGGTGGCCGCCGAAATCGCGTGCGGGGCGCTGCAAAAAATGACCTATGACTGGGCGCCGACGCCGTTGGATTTTTATGCCCGATTTGATGCCGAAAAGGCACCCTGTGTCGTAGCCCAATGCGCCGCAATCGCGGCGGAAACTGCGCAAGCGTATGATAAAAAAATGTTATCCTTATGATCGTATTAAACAATTTGTGGTGATTTATCGTTACGGCTAGCATTCTCTTAAACAACAGTTTGGGACCCGTCGTTTATGCAACATAACATCAGGCTAGGCGTCGATATCGGCGGCACATTCACAGATGTCGTGCTCGAGCGCGGCACAGCGCAGTTTTCGACCAAAGTTTTGACCACCTACGCAGCCCCCGAGGACGCGATTATCGACGGGATGCATCAAGTTTGTGCCAAGGCGGGGATCGCTCCCGGTGCGATTTCTCAGATCATTCACGGCACGACTTTGGCGACAAATGCGTTGATTGAACGGCGCGGAGCTAAGACCGCCTTGATCACCACCGAAGGCTTTCGCGACGTGATTGAGATGCGTACCGAAAGTCGGTTTGAGCAATATGATCTGAATTTGCAACTGCCCGAACCGCTACTGCCGCGCCAGCATCGGTTCACCTTGTCTGAACGGATGGACGCGCAAGGCAATGTGTTGATTCCGCTTGAACGTGCGGATGTCGAAGCCCTTGCTGATCAGATTGCACCAATGGGGTTTGAAAGCATCGCGGTTGGGTTGATCCATGCCTATTTGAATGACTCGCATGAACAGATGATCCGCGAGGTGCTTGCGGAAAAACTGCCAAATGTGATGGTGTCTATTTCGTCGGAGGTTTCACCGCAGATGCGCGAATATGAACGGTTCAACACGACCGTGGCGAATGCCTATATCAAGCCTTTGATGAAATCATACCTTGGGCGGCTTAAAGGGCGGTTGGCTGAGGAAGGGGCGGAGTGTCCAATCTTTTTGATGCATTCAGGCGGCGGAATTATTAGCCTCGAAAGCGCGGCAGAGTTCCCTGTGCGTTTGGTTGAATCCGGGCCCGCTGGCGGCGCTGTGTTCGCAGCGAACATCGCAGCACGTTATGGGCTGGACAAGGTGCTGTCGTTTGACATGGGCGGCACCACCGCCAAGATTTGCCTGATCAAGAACCAGACCCCCAAAACCAGTCGTGTATTTGAGGTCGCGCGCACCTATCGGTTCAAAAAAGGGTCCGGTATGCCGATTTCCATCCCGGTGATCGACATGGTTGAAATTGGTGCCGGGGGCGGCAGTCTTGCCCATGTCGATGCGATGCACCAAATCCGAGTTGGCCCCGAAAGCGCCGGGTCAGAACCCGGCCCGGCCTGCTACGGGCGCGGTGGCGCGCGCCCCGCCGTCACCGATGCGGACCTGATCCTTGGCCGCCTTGATGCCAAGGATTTTGCTGGCGGCACCATGACGCTGGACCGCACCGCCTGCGAGGCCGCCCTTAAATCCCACATCGGCGACACCCTGTCGATGGACGCGCGCGAGGCTGCCCATGGCCTGTCTGAGGTTGTGGATGAAAACATGGCCAACGCCGCCCGTGTGCACGCCGTCGAAAACGGTGAAGATCTCTCAGAATATACCATGATCGCCTTTGGCGGCGCGGCTCCCCTCCATGCCGCGCGCCTGTGCGAAAAGCTTGGCATTGACCGCCTGCTCGTCCCGCCGGGCGCAGGCGTTGGAAGCGCAATCGGCTTCCTGCGGGCACCCTTTTCCTTCGAGGCAAACCGCTCCGTCTACATACGCCTCGCCGATTTCGACCCCGCCGCCATCACCGCCCTGCTCGCCGATCTGCAGGGCGAGGCCACCGGTTTCGTGCGCAGCTGCGACGCCGAAAGCCCGATCCTGTCGGAATTCAAAGTCTACATGCGCTACACAGGGCAAGGCTGGGAAATCCCTATCACACTGACAGAGGAACAGGCACAAAACCCCGACGCCGCCACCTTCAAACAACGCTTTGAGGACGAATACGCCAAGCTCTTTTCGCGCACCGTCGCGGGCATGGACATCGAAATCACCGTCTGGTCCGTCAACGCCACAACCCCGCCAGAGCCAGCCACCCGCACCAAAGAGGTCATAACCCGGAGAACCGCCGTGATAAGTGGAAAATGCTCTGTCTTTGACCCCGCGCATGACTGCTTCTTGCATGGCTACAGCTACGACCGCACCAGATTGGCACCTGGCGATCACATCACCTTCCCCGGAAAAATCACCGAACCCGAAACCACAATCATCATCCCCGGTAGCCGTCAGGCCGTCATCCAACCCGATGGTTGCGTGGACATCACTGTAAAGGAGCCCGCTCAATGACAACGCCTTTAGCCGTCGCTTACCAAGTCATGTGGAATCGCCTGATTTCGGTGGTCGAGGAACAGGCGCAGGCCCTTGTGCGCACCGCGTTTTCCACCAGCGTCCGAGAGGCTGGCGATCTGTCCGCTGGCGTCTATAACGCCGATGGATTGATGTTGGCCCAAGCGGTGACAGGCACGCCGGGGCATGTGAACGCGATGGCTGATGCTGTCGCGCACTTTATCCGGCGTATCGGGCGCGATAATATCTGCGAAGGCGATGTCTATATCACCAATGACCCATGGGAGGGTACCGGGCATCTGCATGATATCACGGTCGTCACCCCGTCGTTTCATAATGGCAACCACGTGGGTTTCTTTGCTTGCACTGCCCATGTCGTCGATATCGGCGGGCGTGGGTTTGGCGCGGATGCAGCCAGCGTCTATGAAGAAGGCATCTATATACCAATCATGAAATTCGCGGATCGCGGCGCGGTGGATCAAACCTTGATCCATATGTTGCGTGGCAATGTGCGTGAACCTGATCAACTGATTGGTGATCTGTACGCGTTGGCCACCTGCAATGAGATCGGTCAGCGGCGGCTTGCCGAAATGATGGACGAATTTGCACTTGTTGATTTGGACGGGATCGGCGCGTTTATCTTGGACAACTCGCGCCGTGCAACGCTTGAAAAAATCGCGGCTCTGCCACAGGACAGCGCGGATGGCGGCATGACGATTGATGGGTTTGATACGCCGATTGATTTGCGGGTCAAGTTGACCATCGAAAAAGATCGGATGATTTGCGATTTCGCAGGGACTTCGGGGCTTGATAAAAAAGGGATCAACGTGCCGCTGGTCTATACAAAGGCCTATGCGTGTTATGCGCTCAAATGCGCGGTGGCACCCGAAATCCCGAATAATGCGGCTTCGCTTGCCCCGTTTGAGGTCACGGCCCCGGTCAACAGTATCGTCAATGCGGTGCATCCGGCTCCTGTCGCGCTGCGCCATATCATAGGGCACATGATCCCGGACACGGTATATGATGCGCTTGACAAAATCCTGCCCGCAACGGTGCCCGCCGAAGGGGCAGGGTGCCTGTGCAATTTCCAAGTCAGCCTGCGCCCCGCACCGGGGCACGATGGCGTGCGGTCGGAGGTTCTTGCCTTTAACTCTGGCGGTGCAGGTGCGCGCGCCACCGTCGACGGGTTGAACGCCACGGCCTTTCCCTCGGGCGTCATGACCATGCCGATCGAGGCCACAGAACATACCGGCCCGGTGATCATCTGGCGTAAAGAACTGCGGCCTGATAGCGGCGGCGCGGGGCAATTTCGCGGCGGCTTGGGCCAATATATGGAGGTCGGCGCGACCAAGGGCTATGAGTTTGATTTTTCAGCGATGTTTGACCGGGTTGGTCACCCCGCGCGCGGGCGGCGGGGCGGCGAAAGCGGCGGCCCCACCACAATTTCACGCGATGATGGTGCCGCAATGCAGGGCAAGGGGAAACAATTTGTACCGGATGGCGCACGGGTGATCCTTGGTCTGCCTGGGGGTGCAGGTTATGGTGATGCCTCAGCCCGTGATCCTGAACGGGTCAAACGCGATCTGACGCGTGGCTATATTTCTGCGCAATCTGCGATGGACGACTACGGGCTGTCGGAACAGACTGTGGCCGCAATTTTGGACGCTGTAGCAAAAGGAGAAACCGCATGACGCAAGCGCCGCTTAAATCCAGCTATGATGTCGTGATCGTCGGGGGGGCGATGCTCGGCTCGTCTGTGGCTTGGTTTCTTACCGATAACCGCGGCTTTGACGGGTCGATCCTCGTGGTGGAACGTGATCCGACTTATGAATTCACGTCAACCTCGCACACGAATTCGTGCATGCGCCAGCAATTCAGCCAAGAGATTAACATACGCATCTCGCAATTCGCTGCTGATTTCGTCAAGAATTTCCGCAGCTACATGGGCGATGACCCGCGCGTGCCAGAAGTCGTGCTGCAAAGCTATGGCTACATGTATTTGGCCGACAATGCCGCGTTTGCGGACACGTTGCGAGAAGGCCAAAAGCTCCAAGCCGCTTGCGGCGCGGGCACCAAACATATGACACGTGATGAAATCGCCGCCGCCTATCCATTTTATAATCTCGATGATATCGTTGCGGCGAACCACAATCTGATCGACGAAGGCTATTTCGACGGCAACACTTTGTTTGATTGGTGGAAACGGTCAGCGCGGGAACGCGGAGCGGAATATGTCACAAATGAAGTGGTCGCGATGACAAAAGACGCGAGCGGCACACGCATTGAAAGCGTGACGTTGAAATCCGGCGAAGTGATCAATTGCGGCACTGTGGTCAACGCCAGCGGCCCGCGTGCGGCGCTGACGGCAAAGATGGCGGGCATCAATATCCCCGTGGAGCCGCGCAAGCGCTACACCTATATATTCGAGGCGGAAAAACCGCTGGATCGTGACCTGCCGTTGACCATTGATCCATCGGGCGTGCATATGCGGTCTGAAGGCACATATTATCTTGCTGGCTGCCCGCCCGATGATGATCCGGCCGTAGGCCACGATGATTTCGTGCAAGATCATAGTCTTTGGGAGGAAAAGGTTTGGCCAATCCTCGCGACGCGTATTCCACAGTTTGAGGCGATTAAATTGCGCAACTCTTGGGCGGGGCACTACGCCTACAACGTCTTTGATCAAAACGCGATTGTTGGGCCGCATCCCGACGTTGCAAACTTTATCTTCGTGAATGGATTTTCAGGACATGGGTTCCAGCAAAGCCCCGCAATGGGGCGCGGCGTAGCAGAGTGGATTACCGCAGGCGCATATTCTAATTTGGATTTGACCCCGTTTCACTTTGACCGCATCGAGAGCGGCATCCGTTTTGAAGAAAAGGCCGTGATATGAAAATGCAAACCAACAAGTTCCTCGCAGCGATGCAAGCGGGTGAAAAGCAGATCGGTTGCTGGATAAGCCTTGCCAATGCCTATTCCACCGAAGTTGTGGCGGGCGCCGGTTTTGATTGGCTGGTTGTTGATCTCGAGCATACGCCGGGTGATATGCAGGATGTGCTGGGGCAGTTGCAGGCCATAGCGCCCTACCACGCAACTGCGATTGTGCGCACGCCGGTCAATGATCCAGTGATCGTTAAACGGCTGCTTGATCTGGGGCCGGATGGGATTTTGTTCCCAATGATCCAAACGGCCGATGAAGCCCGCGCCGCTGTGGCTGCAACCCGTTACCCGCCGCACGGTATCCGTGGCGTGGCTGGGATCGCACGGGGCAATCGGTTTGGGCGCGTCACAGACTATTATGAAAACGTCGCAGCGCAAACCAGCGTTATCTTGCAAATCGAAACCTGCGCTTCACTTGATCAAGCGGTCGAGATTGGCACTGTCGATGGGGTTGATGGCGTGTTTTTTGGGCCTGCGGATATTTCGGCTGATATGGGGCTGCTGGGCCAGCCGTTGCATCCTGATGTCTGGGCGCGGATCATGCCTGCTGCGCGCAAACTGATGGATTTGGGCGTGCCTGTAGGCACGTTGGTCACTGACCCGGCGTTTGCGGCTGATCTGATTAATGATGGGTTCACATTTGTTGCCTGTGCCACTGATATCGGTGTGCTGGCGAAATCCACTGATAGTTTGATGGCGCAGATGCGCCAATCCACCAATAAGGAAAACACATGAAGAAACTTGTTCTGACCGGGGCCGCTGGCCGTTTGGGGTCATATTTGCGCGAACCGCTGACAAAGATGTGCGACGAACTGGTGTCGACCGATCTGGCAGCAGACATTGGCAACACATTGCCCGGCGAGACCTATGTGCAGGCTGACCTTGGCGATCTTGCTGCGCTTGAAGCGATCCTAAAGGGTGCTGATATGGTGGTGCATTTTGGCGCCATCGGGGATGAAGCCGCCTGGGACGATATCCTGCATTCTAACATCATCGGGGCCTATAACGTCTGGGAGGCCGCCTACCGTCAAGGCGTGCGCCGTGTTGTCTACGCAAGCTCTGTCCACGCTGTAGGGATGCATTTGAAAACCGACGTGATTGATCTAGATGCGCCGCATAAGCCGGACACTTACTACGGGCTGGCGAAATGCTTTTGCGAGGACCTAGCGAGCCTGTACTGGGACAAACGCGGCGTGGAATCGGTCTGTATGCGAATTTTCTCATGTGCACAGGCGAATAACGCGCGGTCGCTTGGGACGTGGCTATCCTATGATGACCTGATCCATCTGGTCGAACGATCCATCGATTCACCAGTTGTGGGCTTCACGAAGGTTTGGGGGATTTCCAACAACGACCGCGTCGTTGTCGACAACACCAAGGCCGCGCATTTGGGCTATCGCCCGAAAGATAACGCCGAAGTCTTTGCCAAAGAAATTCTGGCCGACACGCCGCCATTGGATAACAAGGACCTTGCCAACCTGTGCATCGGTGGGCCGTTCGCAACGGTTGATTTGGGGAATTCCGGTGTTGCCGCGTTGGGTGTCGTGGATGACCGTAAAGAAAATTAAAATAGATTTGCCCCGATGCAAGGTCGGGGCAAATCCAAGACAGGCTTAGCTGTCCATTTTTGCAGAAATTTCATCAAGTGATGTGCAAACGGCTTCGATGTCGTCAGCTTCGGCAGCAGCTGCGATCGCAGTCTGAAGCTCAGTTGAAATTTCCATCATCATTTCGGGGTCTGTTGCAGCCAAAGCTTGCATTCCGGTTGAGATTTCCATTGTCTTTTCTTGAATGGATGCTTCCGTGCACTCAGCAGATGCAGTTGTTGCGATTGATGCGAATGCGATAGCGGCTGAGATTTTTAACACGTTGTTCATTTTAGGTTTTTCCTATTTTAAGTTTCGAACAGTGGCTATCTGTTCCAAAAAATGAACGCTGTCCATAGGCATTTTTAGATTGGCAAAATGCCGCCTAAAATTCAACTTATAGGCGCATTTATTTCGCGCATCACGGATTTTTGATTGTACTTTTTATCACCCTTTTTTGCCGCGCTTTGTGGGGCTGCGTGCCACCCAAACCCCAACCAAAATGCACAAAATACCGATGACGCGCGCGGAGGTACTGCCGGGGGCTTTGAAAATAATATCGAGAAGTACCCCCGAAATCATCTGGCCCGCGATAATAAGCATCGCCGTATGCGCAGCGCCGATTCGTGGAATTAGCCAACTGCCGGCCGCGATAAACACGACGCCGATTGGGCCGCCCAGATAAGCCCACCATGGGGCGTTGCCGGGGGATCCGGCGAACAACCCGCCGACAGCCAGGGCAATACAAGTGATAAAGAAAAGCCCAACAAAATGGTTCCAAAATGATGATTCAAGCGCAGAGGTCGACAGCGCAAGTCTCCCGTTGATCTGCCGGCTAAGCCCAACCAACAGCCCTGCAAGGACTGCAAGTGCCGCATAGATCATCATGCGTCGCCCCCCAAAAAGATCAAAATCGAACTCCCGGCCAAGATCAGTGCGAGCGAAAGATAATCACGCTGTTTCGGCAGACGTTTGGGCAGGCCAAACAACCCGCGCACATCCGCAAAAAGGCTAAAGACGACTTGCCCCGCCAACCCCAGCGCAATGGTCCCTGAAAGCGCTAGCGCAGTGTTCATCGTCGCCGAGGTTAACATCACGGTCACGCCGCCTGAAATTCCGCCCAAATAGGCCCAAAGCGGCGGGCGGATAGGGGTGGCGCGTTTCGGGCGTAATATAATCAGAAGAAATAGCGCCACGCCGCTACCTGTCAGATGTGGCACCCATGATGCAAAAAACAGTGATCCATGGGCTGCGAGGGTCCCGTTGCATAAGACCATCAGGGTCAACAAGCCGCCGGCCCCAAAAGCCGCTGCAAAGTGGAAAAGTTGTGTACCGCGCGCCAAATCTGTCATTTGCACTGCATTGCGGTTTTGTACTGCAGGAGCAAGAGCAGATTGCGCGCATGTCGGGTTAAATAGAACCGCCACATGCGCGCCAAAATCGTAAACACAATACAGACTAATCAGAAACAAATTACTCGTTACGCATGGAAACTGACATTCATCAGTGCCATGAGCGGTTTTTAGCCCATCGATATGTTAAGAATTTGACGTAATTTGTGCATTCCTAAGACTCTGGTGTGCTCAATTCGGTCACAATTCGATTAGTCATTGACAGCAATCAGATCACCACTATAAGCGCGCTTTCATTGGTGTTGGTGGACCTCGCAAGAGGAACCCTGTCGTTCCGGCAAAATCCGGGAAAAAGGACAACGCCCTTCGCAAACTAAAGAAGGAGATCAGCGTATGACTAAACGTACCGCTGCCAAGTACAAAATTGACCGCCGGATGGGCGAAAACATCTGGGGTCGTCCGAAATCCCCAGTAAACCGTCGTGAATACGGCCCCGGCCAGCACGGTCAGCGCCGCAAAGGCAAACTTTCCGATTTCGGTACACAGCTGCGCGCAAAGCAAAAGCTAAAAGGTTACTATGGTGACCTGACCGAGAAACAGTTCCGCCGCATCTACGGCGAAGCCGAGCGTGTTAAAGGCGATACAGGTGAAAACCTCATCGGTCTGCTCGAGCGCCGCTTGGACGCTGTCGTTTACCGCGCGAAATTCGTGCCAACTGTTTTTGCCGCACGTCAGTTCGTGAACCACGGCCACGTCACAGTGAACGGTAAGAAAGTGAACATTCCTTCCTACCGTGTGAAAGAAGGCGACGTGATCGAAGTGCGTCAGAAGTCTAAGCAGTTGGAACTGGTTTTGGTTGCTTCACAACTGCCAGAGCGTGACGTTCCTGACTACATGGAAGTTGACCACTCCAAGATGGTAGCGACATTCGTACGCACACCAACTTTGGGCGATGTGCCTTACCCGGTCACAATGGAACCAAACCTCGTGGTCGAATTCTACGCCAAGAACTAATCGTTCTTGCAATTGCGATTTCAAAGGCCGCGCCATCTGGTGCGGCCTTTTGCGTTTTGCGGTTTGATCTACCACAAGGCCCCTATGTGCGTTTCGCGGTAAGGTTGCACTGGAAGGGAGCCCCCAATGGCCGCAACAACCAAAACAGCACTCCTTGAGATTTCACAAAAAGAATTCGCCAAGCTGTCAAAGCTTGTCGGTGCGATTGATGCCAATATGGCAATGAGGAAGGGTGATGAAGATACCTCAATCAAGGACGTTATCGCGCACCGCGCCCACTGGATCAGCCTATTCTTAGGGTGGTATGCAAACGGGCAAGCAGGAAAGGCTGTGTTCTTTCCCGCTGAAGGGTACAAGTGGAACGATCTAAAACGCTACAACGCCGATCTACGCCAGCGCCAGAGCGACCTAGACTGGAGTGGCGCGAAATCTGCGTTGGTATCGAGGTATGACGATTTGATTGTATTTATCACTTCGAAGTCCGAGGCAGAGCTTTACGGTGGTCCGATGAAAGGCGCCAATAACAAATGGACGCCGGGGCGCTGGGCTGAAGCGGCCGGACCGAGCCATTTTCGATCGGCTGCGAAATTCTTGCGCGCAGAATTACGTTCACGTGAACTCTAACTTGAGATCAATAAATTAGACGCGTATGCATGCGCAAAGGAGCGCAGATATGCAGCTAATGAGATCTAGAATGTTGCTCATCGGGGCCTGCGTCGCGGTGTGCGGTGTCGCAGGGTGTTCACGCGAACCGCAGGCCACGCGCGCCTCAGCGTCAGATATCGATTGTTTGGCGCGCGCGATGTATTTTGAAACAAACCGGTCCAGCCGCGATGGAATGGTTGCAGTGGGCAGCGTTGTGATGAACCGCGTGCAATCAGATGCATTCCCCGACAACGTATGCGCCGTTGTTGGTCAGCGAAATCAATTTGCACCGGGTGTGATGACCAAAGCGATGGACGGTCAGGGGCGGGCACTGGCAGAGATATCAGCGACAGCCGTGCTGGCGGGTGAACGGCACCCGCATGTCGCCAGCGCAAAGTTTTTCCATGCCGCGTGGTATGACGCCAACTACAACAATATTCACTATGTGGTCACAGCTGGCGGCAATGCTTTTTACGAAAAACGACGCCCCGAAAACGTGACGACCCCAGATCCGCTTCCACAAACCGAGGGCGTCACTGGCTAGCCGTGCTGAAAGCTAGTTGAATAGCGCAGCCAATTTGTCGAACGCTTGGTTCCAGCCGCCTTCGCCGGGTGATCCTGCAGGGACGCCAACATGCGTCATGGTCATGCGGGTCTGTCCATCGACTTCTTGTAATTCAACAATTACTTCTGTGACCTCTGGCGTGCCTTCGGGCATCCCCATGCTGGCGGGCGAGATCAGGTTGCCATCGGCGTCACACATGCTTTCGCTATAAACCAACCGATTTGGGGCCGCGATTTCCTTGTAAGTGCCAGTGAACCACATGGTCATTGTGCGCTCTGGCATCTTCATTTCCATACAGATTTTGCGGATGCCGCCGATAGTTACATCCATTTCGGCGACAGGAACCGTCATACCATTCGGGCCGTACCATTGGCTGAATTTGGCTGGATCCGTCCACATGTCCCACACGGCGTCAATGCTGGCGGTAAAATCGCGCGTGATCACGACTGAATTTTCTGCGTTCTTCATTTTTCATCCTCTGTATTTGCCATTAATTTGGCCATCATATCAAACCTGTCACCCCAAATATGCCGGTATTGATCGGCCCATGTTGCAATGGCTTCGATAGGGGCTCCATCGATCTTACAAGGGCGAAATTGCGCGTTGCGCCCGCGTGAAATGAAACCAGCATCTTCTAAAACGCGGATATGCTTTGAGACGGCTGGCAAGCTCATCTCAAACGGCTCTGCAAGTTCGTTTACTGTCGCTTCACCTGTGGCGAGCCGCGCAAGGATTGCGCGCCGCGTCGGATTGGCGAGCGCTGCAAACGCGCTATCAAGTTGGATGTGCTGATTCATGCTATCGTTAATAAACCAATATGTTAAATAAAGGGGGTGTTGCTGCGACTTTTTTGCCCATATTTCCAGTGCCCGCCCCTAGCGTCTGGTCACGCTGCATTCAGGGCGCTAGAAACGGGCAACTAAACAAAGGTGGGGGCACCATGGCAGACGATATTCAACCACAACCGGGTATTATGGATATTGCACTCTATGAAGGTGGTGTTTCGACGCTTGATGGAGTCACGAATGTGCTCAAGCTGTCGTCCAATGAAAACCCAGCGGGCCCAAGCGACGCGGCAAAGGAAGCGTTTTCGCGCGCCGTGCATCAGCTGCATCGCTACCCGTCGGCGGACCATTGTAAACTACGCACCGCAATTGGTGAGGTCTGGGATGTTGACCCAGACCGTGTGATTTGCGGCGTCGGGTCGGATGAGATCCTACATTTCATGTGCCAGTGTTATGTCGGCCCGGGCGATGAGGTGATACACACGGAACACGGGTTTGCGATCTACCGAATTGCGACACTTGCAGCAGGCGGCACGCCAGTTGAGGTACGTGAGCGTGAACGGACGACCGATGTAGATGCGATCCTGGCCGCTTGTACTGAGCGGACCAAACTCGTTTTTATCGCGAACCCCAATAACCCAACCGGCACAATGATCGGCCCAAGCGAATTGGCCCGGCTCGCCGAAGGGTTGCCACCGCAGGCTATCTTAGTGCTTGATGGGGCTTATGCCGAATACGTAGAGGCCTATGACGCGGGGCTGGCCCTGATCGAAGCGCGCGAGAACGTTGTGATGACGCGCACGTTTTCCAAGATCTACGGGCTTGGTGGCTTGCGCATTGGCTGGGGCTATGGCCCCCGTTCGGTTATTGATGTGATGAACCGTATTCGCGGACCGTTCAACATGTCTTCTGCGGCACTCGAAACTGCCGAAGCGGCCGTGCGTGATACCGATTACACCGAAAAATGCCGCGTCGAAAACGCACGTTTGCGCGAATGGATGGCAACAGCACTGGCTGAACTTGGCGTGCCTTCCGACACATCGACTGCAAATTTTGTGCTGGCGCGTTTTGCCGACACTGCCGAAGCACAAGCCTGCGATCAGGCGCTACGTGATGTGGGTATCATCGTGCGTCAAGTCGCGGGATATAAACTGCCGCATTGTTTGCGGATCACGGTGGGTGACGAAAGCGCATGTCGCCGTGTGGTCCATACGGTTGCCCAATTCAAAGGGGCCATCGCGTGACCCAGATTTACAATCGCGTTGCCCTGATTGGTCTGGGCTTGATTGCGTCTTCGATGTGCCACGCAATGCGCCGTGCTGGACTGGCTGGCGAAATTGTTGGCTATGCGCGATCTGCTGAAACGCGGGACGTTGCGCGCGAAATCAATCTTTGCGATACGATTTACGATTCCGCCGTTGAAGCCGTGAAAGACGCTGATTTGGTCGTGCTTTGCGTGCCCGTTGGGGCCATGGGTGCTGTTGCCGCTGAAATCGGGCCAGCGCTAAAGCAAGGTGCAACCGTCAGCGATGTTGGGTCCGTCAAGCGTACGGTCATTGATGCGGTGGCGCCGCATATCCCCAACGGCGTGCATTTCATTCCGGCCCACCCTTTGGCTGGGACTGAACACTCGGGGCCACGTTCCGGTTTTGCTGAACTCTTCGACAACCGTTTTTGCATCATCGTGCCTGTCGAAGGGGCGGACCGTGCAGCGGTTGATCGCGTGTCTGACCTTTGGCGCGGGATGGGCAGTAACGTTGATGAAATGGACCCGGATCACCACGATCTGGTGCTTGCCGTCACCAGCCACACGCCGCACCTAATTGCCTATACGATGGTCGGCGTCGCCGATGATCTGAGCCGCGTGACCGACAGTGAAGTCATTAAATATTCGGCGGCTGGTTTTCGCGACTTTACCCGCATCGCGGCGTCAGACCCGACCATGTGGCGCGACGTGTTTTTGAACAACAAGGACGCAACGCTTGAAATCTTGGGGCGCTTCACCGAAGAGCTCTTTGCGCTGCAACGTGCGATCCGCCAGGGTGACGGCGATCACTTGTTTGACTACTTTACACATACACGCGCGATCCGGCGGTCCATCGTCGAAGCGGGCCAAGATACTGATGCCCCTGATTTTGGACGTAGTCAGATCAAGTCAGAGTGATCCGCCTTGTGGCGTTCATGCTGGCCCTTTGGGCTAGCACAGCTTTCGCGCAGGGCTTTCCGCTTGTTGTGCCACCAGTGGTGGTCGCGACTGATACCCCGGTAATTCGCCCCGTCACGCGCCCACCCCCAAGTCCTTACGCCGTATTGGTTTCGTTGCGCCCCGCCGTCCGTCCCGCGTCAATCGAAGCGGCCGCTGAGGAACGCCGTCTTGCACGTTTGCGCGGACAGGTCTGCGGCGATATCGCGATTCAAGGGGATACGTTGGGCCGCGTTGAGGGCGCCGGTGCTTGTGGCGTGTCTGATGAGGTGCGCGTGCGGTCGGTGTCGGGCGTGGTCCTGCGCCCAGCCGCGACGATGGATTGTCGCACCGCTGCCGCGTTAAAAACATGGGTGAACCGTGGCGCAATCCCTGCGGTGCGGGCCGAAGGTGGCGGCGTTGCCAGCCTGCGCGTCGTGTCGCATTACGCCTGTCGCAACCGCAATAATTTTGCCACTGGCCGATTGTCCGAACATGCCTATGGGCGGGCAATTGATATCGCGGGGATCGGTTTGCAAGACGGGTCTGAGATCACAGTACTGTCTGGCTGGGGCACCGAAGATGATGGTGCGCAATTGCGGCAGATGTGGCGGGCGGCCTGCGGCCCCTTCGGGACCGTTCTTGGCCCCGAAGCAAACCGATTTCATGCAGATCATTTCCACTTTGATACCGCGCGGTATCGTAGCGGGTCTTATTGCCGTTAAACTGCAGCCTGTGCATGCAAGGCTTCGGCAATTTGTACGGCATTTTGCGCTGCCCCTTTTAGAAGCTGATCACCAACAATAAACATGGAGACAGTGCGCCCGGATGGATCACCAAGATCATCGCGGATGCGCCCGACAAGGACATCTTGTTCGCCTGACGCTTCTGATGGCATCGGAAAATGATTCGCTTCACGGTCATCGACAAGCCGAATACCGGGCGCGCCCACTAATGCGTGACGGATGCTGTCAATATTGACGTGTTCATCAAAACGGATCGACAAGGAAATCCCATGTGCGCGCAGAATCGGCACGCGGATGCAGGTCACACTGATCGGCAGTTGGGGTTGTGACAGAATGCGCCGGGTCTCGGCGATGACTTTCAATTCTTCACCGTTGTAACCGGTTTCAGGATCAATGTCAGAGTTATGACTAAACACGTTGAACGCATAAGAATGCGGAAGAATTTGCGGTTCAAAATCCTCGCCATTCAAATGCGCGCGGGTGCCTTCGCGCAGCTCTTCCATCATCTCGGCGCCGCCACCGGATGCGGCTTGATAGGTGGATAGCGATAGGCGGGTGATTGACCAGCGTTGATGTAGCGGGGCCAACGCAGTTGTCAAAATGGCTGCGATACAATTGGGGTTGGCGACAATGCGCGGGGCGGATTGTAGGGCTGCGCCGTTTGCCTCGGGGACGATCAAAGGCACATCGTCTTGCATACGGAAGGCCGATGAATTGTCGATCACCTGTGCGCCGGCCGCCACTGCGATGGGCGCGAACCTGCGCGAAATTGTAGCGCCCGCCGAAAAGAACGCGATATCGACGCCGTCAAAGCTGTCCTCTGTTAGCTCTTCTACCACAATCGATTGACCGCGAAATGACTGGCTGCGCCCGGCAGAACGGGCCGAGGCCAGCAAGCGTAAAGCGCCGACAACAAAGTTACGCTGTTCAAGGCTATGGATAAGCGCGAGGCCAACAGCGCCGGTTGCGCCGACAATCGCGACAACGGGTGCGGGGGCAGGGGGGACATGTGCATTCATGGGTGGTCTTCCTTTGGTGATTTCGGAAGACGGGGCTTAGCAATTCAAAACCCCGTCCGATCCGGCGGGGTTTTATTTGGCTTAGGTTAGATGCGATGCGCCCATGCCAAATATTCCCCCGCCTCAGCGGTGGTCATCTTTGTCATGGTTGTCGTCATCAAATTGGTCATGGCGGGCTGGGTAGCAATTAGCGGACATTCTGGCAAGCGTTATTCGGCGATTGCTTACGCATAGGCGGGGCGGTCTAAGGCGGCTTACCTATACAAAGGTATAGATTTACACGCATCGGGCGATTGCTTACCTCTTTATACACAGCTTCACGCTACTGCCGTAGTTTTTAAATGGGAAAAGAATATGTTGAAGAGTATGAAGGCGAACCTATCCGTAGCTGCGATAGCCTTTGGTTGTGCCGCCGGTTTATTGGCGATTAATGCAAATGCTGTAACCGCAGCAGAGCTACAAACAATTGTCTTGCAAACACATGACGGGCAATCTTCTATTTCAGGCGAACTTATTCGTTATGAAAACAACATATACATTCTACTGACCGAAGAAATGGGCCGGGTCCAAATTCACGCAGATACAGTTGTCTGCCACGGCGCGCTTTGCCCTGACCACGGGTAAGCGAAGTCACTATTCGTATGAAACAGACAGCAAACCCTTATGGGGGTTTGTGCAGACACATTCGGTGAACACCGCTCTTTACGCTTCTTCATGCGCTGCCTATAAGCAGCCCATGAAGTTGAGCATGATGATCATAGACATTATCTGCCCGGCGGTTTGATCAAACCAAACCAGCCGGGAAAAGGTGTCCGCCTATGCGCACCGCTCCTTACCTATATGTATTCCAGATATTCAAAGGACGCCCCACATGTGCGCCGAAACGACAGACTATAAAGACACGCTGAACTTGCCACGTACTGATTTTCCAATGCGGGCTGGATTGCCAAAACGCGAACCCGATTGGCTCGCGCGTTGGGCCCAAATCGGCGTTTACGACAAATTGCGCGCCAAGGCAGAAGGCCGCAAACCGTTCACCCTGCATGATGGCCCGCCCTATGCGAACGGTCACCTGCACATCGGCCACGCGCTGAATAAAATCTTGAAGGATATGGTTGTACGGTCGCACCAGATGATGGGGCGCGACGCGCGGTATATCCCCGGTTGGGACTGTCACGGGCTGCCGATTGAATGGAAAATCGAAGAACAGTATCGCAACAAAGGTCAGAACAAAGACGATGTTGATGTCGTCGATTTTCGCCAAGAATGCCGTAAATTCGCCCAAGGTTGGGTCGATGTGCAGCGCGAAGAATTCAAACGCTTGGGTGTCCAAGGCAACTGGGACGAGCCATATCTGACGATGAATTTCCACGCGGAAAAGACCATCGCAGAGGAATTCCAGAAATTCCTGATGAATGGCACACTTTATCAAGGGTCTAAGCCTGTGATGTGGTCGCCTGTTGAACAAACCGCGTTGGCTGAGGCTGAGGTGGAATATGCCGATAAAGAAAGCTTTGCGATCTGGGTGAAGTTCCCCGTGCGTGTAACGGGTAATGCTGCTCTTGAAGGGGCTAGCGTCGTTATCTGGACAACAACGCCTTGGACCATTCCGTCAAACAAAGCGGTCGTTTTCTCAGAGACGATTTCTTATGGCGTCTACGAAGTGTCTGACGCGCCCGAGGACAATTGGGTGCGTAAAGGCGAACGCTATATCCTTGCTGACAGACAAGCCGAAGCCGTGTTTGCAAAGGCCCGCATTGAGGCGTTCACGCGCGTCAGCGACGCGGGCGATATGACCGACACAACGCTGTCACACCCACTGGCCGGTGCCGAAGACGGCAACGGCGAATGGGACGATGCCCGCGATTTTCGCGCAGCCCCCTTTGTGACCGAGGATGAAGGCACCGGCTTTGTCCACTGTGCGCCATCGCATGGGATGGATGAATTTGAGTTCTACCGCGATCTTGGCATGCTAGAGCGGATGATTACTTACAACGTCATGGAAGACGGGTCTTTGCGGGCCGATCTGCCGTTCTTTGGTGGCACAAAAATCCTGCGCGACAAGGCCAACAAAAAGAACAAAAACAACCCGTGGGAAGGTGACGCCAATACGGCGATTATGTCCAAACTATCCGAAGTCGGTGGGTTGTTTGCGCGTGGTGTGATCAAGCACAGCTACCCGCATTCTTGGCGTTCCAAAGCGCCCGTAATCTACCGCAATACGCCGCAATGGTTTGCCGCCGTAGATCGCGCTGTCGGTGATGGCCAAGATACTTATGGCACGACGATCCGCGAACGCGCGTTGCGCTCTATCGACGAACTGGTGACATGGACCCCGCAAACGGGCCGTAACCGGCTTTATTCCATGATCGAAGCCCGCCCGGATTGGGTGTTGTCGCGTCAACGTGCGTGGGGCGTACCGCTGACCTGCTTTACCAAGAATGGCGCACTGCCCACGGATCCCGATTTCTTGCTACGCAACGCGGCGGTCAACGCACGTGTTCTGGCTGCCTTTGAAACGGATGGTGCCGATGCATGGTATGCGGAAGGAGCCAAAGCACGGTTCTTGGGCGATGACGTGGATCATGATGCCTATACCCAAGTGTTTGATATTTTGGATGTTTGGTTTGATTCTGGATCAACCCACGCATTCGTTCTGCGCGACCGCGCGGATGGGTCGGATG
The DNA here is from genome assembly GCF_003318235.1 of Loktanella sp. D2R18. Lineage (GTDB taxonomy): Bacteria > Pseudomonadota > Alphaproteobacteria > Rhodobacterales > Rhodobacteraceae > Yoonia. The sequence goes on from NZ_QOCG01000006.1 coordinate 71,975, forward strand.
ACGGGATGGCGGATGTCTATCTGGAAGGTACCGACCAGCACCGCGGTTGGTTCCATTCTTCCATGTTGCAGGCCTGCGGGACCATTGGGCACGCGCCGTACCGTGCGGTTGTGACCCACGCGTTTACACTTGATGCCAAAGGGGAAAAGATGTCCAAATCTTTGGGCAATACGATCGTACCGGAACAGGTGGTTAAACAATACGGCGCTGATATTTTGCGCCTGTGGGTGGCGACCACCGACTATAAACACGATCACCGCATCGGCGACGAAATCCTGAAAGGCGTGGCGGATAGCTATCGCCGCTTGCGCAATACGCTGCGGTTCATGCTGGGGTCCTTGGCTGACTTTACCGAAGCCGACCGGGTTGAACCCGCCGATATGCCAGAATTGGAACAGCTGATGCTGCACCGCATGTCCGAATTGGATGAACAGGTGCGCGCGGGCTATGCGAAATACGATTTTCAAGGGGTGTTCCAAGCGGTGTTTACCTTTGCGACGCTTGAACTCTCTGCTTTCTATTTCGATATCCGCAAAGATGCGCTCTATTGCGATGGTGACACGGACCGCCGCCGCGCGTCGCGCACGGTGCTGGATATCTTGTTCCACCGTTTGACCAAATGGCTCGCGCCGATGCTGACGTTTACAATGGAAGAAGTCTGGCTTGAACGGTTCCCGGGGGATGATAGCTCAATTCACCTTGAAGACTTTGCAGAGACACCAACCGCATGGCGCGACGATGCTTTGGCTGCAAAATGGTCGACTGTTCGTCAGGTGCGCCGGGTCGTGACGGGCGCGCTAGAGATTGAGCGCACCAACAAGGTCATCGGTGCCTCGCTTGAGGCAGCCCCAACGGTTTATGTGTCGGCTGATGTGGCTGGGGTGCTGGAAACAGTGAACTTTGACGACCTGTGCATCACCTCTGGTATCATCCTGTCAACCCAGACCGCGCCTGCGAACGCGTTTACCTTGGATGATGTCGCCGATGTGGCCGTGCTCTTTGCCCGTGCAGACGGCGAGAAATGCCAACGCTGCTGGAAGATCCTGCCTGACGTTGGAAGCTACAGTCATCCCGGCGTCTGCGGCCGCTGTAACGACGCGCTAAGCTAAACTAAGGAAACCCGGCCAAGCGTGCCGGGTTTTTTTACCTAATAGTATAGGACTTGTCATATAGGACTTATCCTATATGAGCCGGATCATGTCACTTCGTCACGCCATCCTCGGATTCTTATCCACTACACCGCTAAGCGGCTATGATCTGCGCAAGGCGATGGATGCCTCTGTGCAGCATTTTTGGCCTGCGGATCAGGCGCAGATTTACCGGACGTTGACGCGCTTGGTCGCTGAAGGGCTGGTGGATGTGCAAGAGGTTGATGGAGACACGCGCCAGCGCAAACTGCACTTCGCGACCGCCGCGGGATTGGCGGAACTTGACGATTGGCTGCGCACAATCCACCCCGTCGAAGATTCGCGCGAACCTTTCTTGATAAAAATGTTTTTTGGGGGCTGCATCGGTGCAGCGGATGTGTGCGCGCTTCTACTGGCCCGGCGGGGCGAGGCGGAGGCACTGCGCGCCACATTTCAGGGCATCGCGGCAAGTATCCCAGAGAGCGGGGACCTAAACACGGTGTTGCGCCGGGCCACGTTGCTTAGCGGATTGCGCCACGTCGAAGCGGAAATCCTATGGATCGATGAAACACTTGAGGCACTCAAATGAAGGCAAGCAAACGTAATATCGCGATCTATGTGACGGGCGCTTATGCGCTGTCGGTGTTGGGCTGCTTGTTTGTCGCTTGGGGGCATGACGTGGGTGGATTGGTCTTTGTCGTAAGCCCAATTCTTATGGCTGTGTTGTTGCGGGCCTTCGGCGGAGATGGGTGGAAAACCGCGGGGTTTCGCCCCGAATTCGCAGGTCACGCGTTCGATTACGCGTTGGCGCTTTTGGTGTTTCCTGCGTTGGTTGCCCTGTCGCTTGCTTTGGGGGCGGCGCTAGGCACGCTGACATTATCCGATGGGTTTGTGGCGCTGTATTTGCCGGCGATCTTGGCAATGCTGCCGATCACCATGCTATATGCAGTCTTCGAGGAATTCGGCTGGCGCGGCTATCTCGAACCGCAACTGGAAATCTTGGGTGTGCCAGATCTAAAACGGCATTTGCTCGTCGGATTGATTTGGACGATCTGGCATATTCCTTATTTGATGACATTTGAAAATGTCGCCGACATCCCGCTTTACCTGTTCATGCCGATCTATTTGATCGAGACACTTGCGATGGCAGTATGGTATGGCGTGTCGCGCAAACGCACCAACAGCGTCTGGCCTGCGGTAGTTGCGCATGGTGGCGCAAATGCGATAATGTGGCCGCTCGTTATGACCGCAGATTTGGTTATCATTCGTAACGGCCTTTGGATTTCTCCGCGACCGGATGCAACGTTGTCGATGTGTCTGTTAATTGCGGTAGCCGCGTTCATCTGGTATCGTCGCTAGGGCGCGCGCAAATCTGTCAACACTTGCGCTGCAATCTCGAACGATCTTAGTCGCGCTGTGTGATCATGGATCATGCCCGTAACCATCAATTCATCAGGTTGATATGTTTCGATAAGCGCGTGCAACTGCGCCCGAAGCCTATCCGGCCCACCTGTTGCCGAACATCCAAGCGCGGCGTTCACCTGTGCCAAAACAGGGGGCGCGACCTGCGCAGGCAGATCGTCGACCGGATAAGGAAGTTTGCCGGGTTTGCCCGCAATGAGCCGCGCAAATGCCAGCTGCTGTGAGGTGCGCAAGTAATGTGCTTGGGCGTCAGTATCGGCAGCGCAAGCCCCTGCGGCCATCATGACATAGGGGCGTTCCAAGAATTCCGACGGCTGGAATGACTGGCGGTAGGTGGCGAGCGCATCTGCCAGCATTGCAGGCGCGAAATGTGATGCAAACGCGTAAGGCAACCCCAATTGCGCGGCGAGCTGCGCGCCATAAAGACTGGACCCCAATATCCAAATCGGGACCTGCGTGCCTTTCCCCGGCACTGCTTGAACCGGTGTTGGCGCCGCTCCCAAATAGGCGATCAATTCCTGCACATCTTGTGGGAAACTCTCCTCTGGTGTCATATGGCGGCGCAGCGCGCGGGCGGTCTTCATATCGGTGCCGGGTGCACGCCCAAGACCAAGATCGATCCGGTCCGGGTAAAGTGTGGCCAAAGTGCCGAACTGTTCGGCGATGATCAGCGGTGCATGATTAGGCAGCATCACGCCCCCTGCACCAACGCGGATTGTCTTGGTCGCACCTGCAACATGGCCGATCACGACAGAGGTTGCCGCTGACGCGATGCCGGGCATGTTGTGGTGTTCGGCCAACCAGTACCGATGGTAGCCCGCCTTTTCGGCCAATTGCGCAAGCGCGACTGTGTTTGCAAGCGCCTCCGCCGTGGTCTTACCCTCGGGCACGGGGGACAGGTCAAGTAGAGAAAACTGCTGCATAAGGTACTCCTTAATCTGTACCTAAGCCCGCCGTCGATGTTATCAAGGCGTGGGTCGCGGCGACCCAAAGGAAACTAATATGAGCGGGTTGATTTGTGAAACCTCGCCTGTCGGCGCGCTGGGTGTCGACGCGGAGGATGGCGCGATTACTGCGCTGTATTGGGGGCGGGCGGGGACGCTGAGAAAGGGGCCGCTTTATGATCAAACACGCGCCGAAATGGCTGCATATTTTGCCGGTAAGTTGACTGAATTTACCGTGCCCCTCGCACCACGCGGGACGCCGTTTCAGCACGCTTTCTACGCAGCTTTATGTGCCATCCCCTACGGCGAAACACAGACCTACGGAGACTTAGCCAAATCGCTGAGTGTCTCTGCCCAAGCCATCGGACAAGCCTGCGGCGCCAACCCAATCGCAATCTTGATCCCTTGTCACCGGGTCTTGGGGGCGACAGGGTTAGGTGGGTTTTCAGGCGCAGGTGGGGTGGAGGCGAAAGTGGCGATATTGCGGTTGGAAGGGGCGGCTGGGCTGTTGATTTGATCGGGCTTTGAGGCCGGTCGGCTGCGTTAATAGCAACTATGGCACCTATTTTGAGATGATGTTGCAAAGTTCAGTGATAAGCGCCGTAGATCAATGAGATGAATCAATGGCTTGTCCTAGCAATCTGTTAGGTTTGGGACGTATACGGCGCGAGGCGACGACAACATGCTGACGAGACCCTTCTTGATGCGCTGTCGATCTCGGGCCAATGCATCACCTAAGTCCCGTCTGATTTCGGTTGCGATACCTTTTTCGTCCATCCGCGCCGCTAATACGCTTTCGTCCAGATTCCGTTCGGTTTGGCTTAGCCATCCGAGTAGATTGTGCCGAACGGTCTCCGTCGGGTTTCCAAGCAATCCAACAACTCGCTCGGCATCATTCGCTTTGAGGAATGGCCGGATCGCAATCGATGCCCGATCGGCGGCAATTGCGACCTTGTCTTCGATGACGGCGATCAATTCATCGGCGATGGCAAGCCGATCGGGTTCGGTCAAGTCGGTAATATTCAAATCGGTAAGCCCGACCGTCGCCGCCAACACCAAGTAGTTGGTTGTGCGTTCGCAAAGACCCTTATGAATTAGTGGTAATCTGATGTCCGCTGGAACCAATGATGGGTAAAAAAGTAGGTTTGACACGGCTTGTATATCTGCCCACTGCTGAACGACCAAACGTATGTGATCTTCCTGCTCCGGCGTCAATTCAGTGAGGTCTGCTCGCAAATTTGCCAGATTATCCAAGTGTTTTTCGTCTAGGAACGTTTTTAAATTACCACTCATTGGCGTTCTTTACTCTCACTACCTTGAACTCAGCTACACGCATCATCAACCGGACATGAATTTCATAACATGTTGGATAATGCGAATCTCTGGCGTCATTTCGGGACGTTCCTCGCCCTTTGGCAATCCGTCCAGGTTCTTGTTTCCTTCTTTGTACCGCTCATCCAGATCGCCCTTGCCACGATCCAAGAGCGCTACCCCAGTCAAATCGTAACCTATGTTCTTCAGCGCGGCAGAAGCGTTGGCGTTGTTTACCGAGGAGTCGACCCTGTAGTGGCCACTTCCGTTGTCCAGCCAAACAAGCTTACCGCCCGAAATAACGAAATTGCCTGCGGCAACAACCGCGCCAAGTGATGCCAGTTGCGAATGCGGTATGAATTGGAAGAAGTTTTTCGCGACGCCCCCCTCTCCAACAAAGTTCGCAGCAGCCATGTACCTAACTCGCAAAGAGGGATCGATTGTGTACATGTATGAACCGTCGCCCAAGACTTGACCATTTGCACCGATTACGTCGTTCTCACCATCCTTGGGGGATAGCAGGGCGAGGAAATTAAAGCTGACGTTAGGGTCAACTTGCTTGCCTTCTGTCCGATGGGCCATGTTTTCATACCAATCGACAAGCTTGTGGCCGACATCCAGATCCTTGAAAATTACCTTGAGTTTTTTGGAGTAGCCGCCCGATTTGAACGCAGATGTTGTACTAAAAAAGCTCAGTGCGCTATTCAGGGTTTTCTCGGTCTTTATATAGTCAGGTACTTCCATTGTACCAATTGAATCTGGATTGTCCTGAAGGTCAAACTCGTGAACCAAGTCTTTGGTTTCACGTAAGGTGACGCCGTTCAAACCCTTGCCGAGGATGTAACAGAGGCCATAAAAACCCGTCTGGGTAAGCTTTCCCGCTCTTACTGCGCTGACGGCTGCAGCCTGCCATTGATCCTGACCAATCGTGTTAAATAGATGATCTGGACTATCGGCCAACAGCGGCACATATTCGTCGTGGCTGACGTCTGTATTAAAACTAGGATACTTTTTGCAGAGTTTCGAAATGAAGGAAAAGGCGTTTCCGACATCGTTCCAAGCTTCTCTTCCCGTCGGTCCGTCTTTTGTAGTCCCCGCCCAATCTTCAAACTGATTGACGATTAACTCCAGTAGAAGCCCGACGCGTCTCCATTCTTTCGTCTCATCGTCGGCCCGACTTTTTAGTTCAGCCACAAGTTGTGGTATGGTGGTTACTCCTCCCTGCTTCTGATGAAATTCGATAACAGACTTGAAGTTGCCATAGTCCTGATCGCCATGCCGGTATTGAAATAGCTGCTTCAATTTTTCTAAAGCTGCGTCATCAAGCGGCTCTCCCCATCCATCTGCTAACTTTAGCTGCATAGGCATGGTCCCACGGGTGTGTACCTTGCTGACGTCAGCGTTTGGGACGGTTTTTAGTTGGGCGGCCTTCGCCCCCATCACATCGGCTTCTCTTTCCAGCCCCACATCGTCATTCACCGCCACGCCTTTCAGTTGCATGGTTGGCTTTACTCGGCCTTGTGCCTGTTGCACCACATGCCAAGCCTCGTGCGGGAGGTGCTTTTCTTGGCCGGGGCCAAGGTGGATGTTGCTGCCTTGCGCATAGGCGTGCGCTTGAACGGTGGCGGGTTTGTCAGAATTGCGGTGGACGCGTACGTGGTCCATCGACATGCCCGAAAGGTTTTCGATCCCGGATTTCAGGTTGTCCGGCAGCCCGGTATTGTTTGCCTTCGGCGCGGGTGCTTCGGCGCGTTGTATGAATTTTGCTTGAAATTCAGCGTCCTCTGCCCGCTGAACAGTAGGGCGGGAATCGGCCATCAGTTGGAGTTCTGTGAGTGATTGGGAAGCTGCGCTGTCATCTGCCGCGCGCTGCAACGGTCCGCCAGTTTTGGGTGCGCGCGGCCGCGCGGCACGTTGAGGCGCTATCTGCTTTTGGGTTTTCATCAAAATATCTCTCAATCCGAGAAGTCGTATAATAATTATGCAACTATAGCACGAAAGATAACGGTTCCCTAAGGGAAATTTAGTTTGTAGGTTTTTCCGGCAATATTTGCTGCGCGACCCCTACCAAAAGCAAGTAGACTGATGTCACGATCAGCCCCCAATGTGCGGCGCTGTCAGGATGAAAATCCACCCAAGCTGCCCAGCCCGCAAATGCCGTCCAGGCCAGCGCCATCGGTAATGTCACGACACGCCAGCGTTCGGTGCGCACCGGATGGACGAACTTTAATGGCAAGAACATCGCAATTGCGAGGCTCGCCACAAGCAAGAGTGAAACCCAAAAATCCGGGGTGAGTGCAAAGATCACCAGCACTAGCATATTCCAGCAGCCCGGAAAGCCAGAGAAAGAATTGTCTTTCGTCTTCATGCGTGTATCCGAAAAATACATCGCAGAGGCAAAGGTGATGATGATAATTGAAAACCACCCCGTCCAGCCCGGCAATAGCCCTGATTTGAACAGCGCATAGGCGGGTACAAAGACATAGGTCAGGTAGTCGATAATCAGATCCAGCAGCACCCCATCAAAGATCGGCGCGTTCTTTTTCACATCATAGCGGCGGGCCAAGGGCCCATCGATCCCATCGACAAAAAACGCGACGACAAGCCAGAGGAACATCAGATTCCATTTTTCATCAACGGCCGCCAGCATTGCCAACATGGCAAATACCGCGCCGGTGGCTGTGAGAAAGTGGACAGAAAGGGCTTTGGTGCGAATATCCATCATGACGATATGGTCGAAATTCAACCGCAGGGCAATCGGTTAGTCATGCCTTAGGGTGGGCCTTGTCGTAGACCTCCATCAGGCGTGCGGAATCGACAGCCGTATAGGCTTGGGTGGTCGATAGGGACGCATGTCCCAGAAGTTCTTGGATCGTGCGCAAATCACCGCCCGCGGACAGCAAATGCGTCGCAAAGGAATGCCGCATCGCGTGGGGCGTGGCGGTTGCAGGCAGGCCAAGCTGCATGCGCGTTTGTGCCATAACTTTTTGGATCGCACGCGGGGCGAGCGGCCCGCCACGTACCGCACGAAACAGCGGCGCGTGTGGTTCAAGCGGGTAGGGGCATTGCGCAACATAGGCATCCACGGCTTCGCGGGTGACATCGATGACGGGAACGATCCGTTCTTTATCGCCTTTCCCTTTGATCCGCAGGACCGGGGGCAAGGGCACGTCCGCGCCGGTCAGGCTGAGCGCCTCGGAAATCCGCAAACCGCAGCCGTAAAGCAGGGTGATCACTGCGCTATCGCGGGCAGCGACCCAAGGCTCGCGGGCTTGCAGTTCAACGGTGTCGATCATCGCGGCCGCGGCGTCTTCGGCCAAGGGGCGGGGGAGCTTCTTTTGAAACTTTGGTGACCGTGTGGAAAGAACGGCGGTAGGTTCAAAATCTTCGCGTTCGGACAGCCAGCGGTAGAATGATTTCACCGCCGACAATGACCGCGCCAACGACCGCGCACCCACTCCGCGCCCGCGTTCATGGGCCATCCATGACCGCATGTCGCGCGTTGAAATCGCGGCGATTGGTTCCAGCCCCATACCGCCACCATGGTGGTGTGTCATAAAAGCCAAGAACCCCATCACGTCCGTCTGATAGGCTTTGAGCGTGTTATGCGCCGCGCCTGACAAAGCGCGCTGATGGTCCAGCCACTTTCCCAACATATCCGTAAGCGCCGCAGAGATCATTGCAGCTACCCCAGCCAGCGTTGCATGACCCGCTCAAAGACGCCCGTAAAGAAGGTCAGCAGATCAGTGCCTTGCTGGGCGCTGAACTGCTGCGGATCTTCGGAGCCCATAATCAGCATTCCGGGGCGGTTACCTTCACCCAGGTCCAGCTTTAAGCAGGCTTCGGAGTGAATATAGCCCGCGCGTTCGCCGTAAAGGCTGGCACCGGAATTATCGAATTTGCGCAGGGTGATTTGGCGGACCGGCATGTTGCGACCAAGGGTGATGTAATCATCAATGAACCCTTCGGGGACCACGGCAACGGCGGGGCCCATTTCGCTGTCGGTCTCTGGATCTGCGCTTTCGAGAACCAACCGGATCGCGTCGACACGCAGGGTATTGGCCACATCGCCTGTCAGATCTTCGAGGAAGGCGGTAAAAGTCTGGGCATCCATCATGCGCAAAATGGCGCGGTGTACTTGGTTGGTGCCAGCTAGGTTGTCATAGGCTGCGGCAATGACGTTGCGGTGCGTGTCTTCAAGCCGATCAAACCGCGCCTCAAGCCGTTCCATTGCGATGCCGCGCAGGTCAACAATATTGCCGCCCATATTGTCATCATTACCGCCCACAAGGGCGCGCATAATGTCATGATCCTCTAGCAAGAGGTTGGGGTTCGCGATGATCTTTTCGCGGGTTTGCTCATCCATCTCGGGTGTACTCATTAGGCTGCTAGTATGTTTTTCCAAACTGTAGCAGGTCATGGCGCGCGGTTCTGCAACTATTTTTGCGAGGTATTAAAGGGTGACTTTTGGGGCGCACATCGGGGATGTAGCCGTACACGCGGTTATGGCGTGGGTACGGTGCGATATTGAAAACGAGCAAGGCTTTTCAACTATAGCATTTGCCAAGTGCATGTTTTTTGGTCAAGTTGCGAACATGGAACTTCTTGACGTTGATCATAACGCGTTTTTGGTTGTTATGGCCTGTGTGGTTGCTTTGGCAGCGGGGTTTACCGGTCTATCGATGACCCGCGCGCTGTCGACGAAATCCGAGATCCATAAAAAGGCTTTAATCACACTTGCAGCTGTCGCGCTTGGCGGCGGTATTTGGGCGATGCATTTTGTTGCGATGCTGGGGCTGCAGCTTCCGACATTGTTTTATTATGATGCGGCAATCACGCTTGTTTCTGCATTGACGGCGATCTTGATCGTCGGTGCCGCGCTGATCATTTTGCATTTCGCGCCCCGCACCCCCGCGACGATCACGCTGGCCGGGGCAATTGTCGGCGTTGGTATTTTGGTGATGCATTATATCGGAATGGCCGGGCTAGAGTTATGCCGCGCGGTTTATTCCCCCATAGGCGTCGGGTTGTCCTCTATCGTTGCGATTGGGCTTTGTATCTTGGCCTTTTGGATTGCTTACGGCAAACGCACAAACCGCAACATTTTGCTGGGTACGTTATGCTTTGCGATTGCGGTCTGTTCTGTTCATTTTTTAGCGATGGCGGGCACCAACTTTGTCGCCGTTCCAAGCGGTGCTGAATTTGGCCCCTCGATGAGCAATGAGACGCTGGCACTTGGCGTTATTTTCTTTAGCTTTGTCATTTTCGGGGCGTGTCTATGGGGCAGCGTCACCTATTTGATCGTGCCTGCAGATTCTAGGCCGGCCACAGCTGAACACGACCTCGACCAACCGTCGCGCCTGCAAATCCCTTGCGAACGGGACGGCGGTAAAATCTTCATTTCGCCGGGTGAGGTGGCATTCGTGCGTGCAGATGGCCATTACACACAGGTCTACACAGACCAAGAGCATCTTTTTTGCGTTTGGCCGATCACAGAGGCGACGAAACGTCTTTTGCCAATGGGATTTTTGCAAACGCACCGTAGCTATCTGGTGAACCCGGACCGGGTCGCGCGGTTTGAGCGGACCAAAGATAAGGGGCGCTGTGTGTTCGCTGGCGCCGATGTGCCGCCCGCGCCGGTTAGCCGCTCTAAGCTAAAGGTGATCCAAGATGCCTTGGCATCGCAAGTGGGTGCAGTTCGTGCGACCTGACGCGCATTTCGTGCAAAATACCTGTTTTTCATTGATTTTATAAAGCCATCGCATACCAACGTATGCCCTACTTCTCCTTAGCCAGAACAAACGCTTTTTAGGGAGGAGAGCCAATGATTCCAGCGGCATTTGATTATTATCGACCCAAGGACATGGCCGGCGTGCTGTCGATTCTTGAAGAACACGGTGATGATGCGCGCGTCATGGCGGGGGGCCACAGCCTGATCCCGATGATGAAATTGCGCATGGCCGATGTGCCACATCTGATCGATCTGCAAGACGTGGGCGGCATGTCTGACATTGCGATTGGTGCGGATAAAATTGTGATTGGCGCGATGGTCACACAAGCGCAGATCATTGATCACGCAGAGCTGGGAACCAAAGCCCCGATCCTCAGCGAAGCGGCTTTGCAAATCGCTGATCCTCAGGTGCGCTACATGGGCACTGTCGGCGGCAATGTCGCCAATGGCGATCCGGGCAATGATATGCCGGGGCTCATGCAATGTTTGGATGCGACGTTTACCGTTGTCGGTCCGGACGGCGAACGCGACATCGCAGCGCGAGATTTTTACGAAGCTGCCTATATGACGGCCCGCGAAGATGACGAAGTTCTGACCCGCGTGACGATCCCGCTGCCCAGCGGTGGTTATGCCTATGAAAAGCAAAAACGTAAGATTGGTGATTACGCGACGGCGGCCGCTGCGGTGCAGATCACCAAGGACGGTGGAAACTGCACATCTGCATCCATCGCGATGACAAACCTGAGCGACGTCCCGGTCTATTCCGAAGGGGCCTCTGCCGCATTGGTTGGCACGACGGTGGATGATGCTGCGATCAAAGCCGCGATTGACGCCATGCTTGGCGACATCGACCCGGTCGAAGACAACCGTGGTCCGATCGCATTCAAAAACCATGTGGCGGGCGTCATTTTGCGGCGTGCCATCACACGCGCTTGGTCGCGGGCGTAAGGGAGATTTATTATGTCGAATAAGATGCACATCAAATTGAATGTGAACGGTAAGGCCGAGGAATTTCTCGCTGAGCCGCGCGAATTGTTGATCTATACCCTGCGCGAACGGCTGAACATCACTGGCCCGCACATCGGTTGCGAGACGTCCCATTGCGGCGCATGTACGGTCACGATTGACGGAAAATCTGTCAAATCCTGCACCATGTTCGCAGCCCAAGCCGACGGTAAAGAGATTACCACCATCGAAGGTATCGGTGGCCCCGATGATCTGCACCCGTTGCAAGAGGCGTTCAAAGAACACCACGGGCTACAATGCGGCTATTGCACGCCAGGTATGATCACCCGCGCGACCAAGCTTCTGGAAGAAAACCCCACCCCAACCGAAGAAGAAATCCGGTTCGGCATGGCCGGCAATATCTGCCGCTGCACGGGATACCAGAACATTGTGAAATCCATTCAGGCCGCTGCGTCTGAAATGAATGCAGCCAAGGAGGCCGCAGAATGAAGGACGAAATTACACGCGAGGAACGCGTTGATAACCTCAAAGGAATGGGGTGTTCACGCAAACGGGTCGAAGACGCGCGCTTTACCCAAGGCAAAGGCAACTATGTCGATGACGTGAAACTTGACGGGATGCTGTTCGGCGATTTTGTGCGCTCTCCCTACGCGCATGCCCGGATCACGAACATTGACACTGCAGCTGCATTAGAAGTGCCCGGCGTTTTGGCCGTGCTGACGGCGGCTGACCTGGAACCGCTTGGCCTGCATTGGATGCCGACATTGGCGGGCGACAAACAGATGGTGTTGGCTGACGGCAAAGTTCTGTTTCAGGGCCAAGAGGTCGCCTATGTTGTGGCCGAAGATCGCTATGCTGCCGCCGACGGGATCGAAGCCGTCGTGGTCGACTATGAAGAACTGCCGGTCATTGTAGACCCGTTTAAATCGCTGCAATCAGATGTGATCTTGCGCCCCGATACGGTTGATGAAAACGGCAAAGCCACCGATGGTGCCCACGGCCCCCGTAAGCATCCCAACCATATTTTCACATGGGAAGCTGGCGATAAAGCCCCGACCGAAGAGGTTATCGCGAACGCTGATGTCGTCGCAGAAGAAGAGATGTACTACCACCGTACCCACCCGTGCCCGCTTGAAACCTGCGGCTGTGTGGCGTCAATGGATAAGGTCAACGGTAAGCTAACGCTTTGGGGAACCTTCCAAGCACCGCATGCGATCCGTACAATTGTCTCGCTTATTTCGGGCATTGAAGAACACAATATCCGTGTGATTTCCCCTGATATAGGCGGCGGTTTCGGCAACAAGGTTGGCGCTTATCCGGGCTATGTCTGTTCGGTTGTAGCATCTATCGTGACGGGCAAACCGGTCAAATGGATCGAAGACCGGATGGACAATCTGATGACAACGGCCTTTGCCCGTGACTATTGGATGAAAGGCAAGATTTCCGCGACCCCCGAAGGTAAAATTACAGGGCTACATTGCCATGTGACGGCCGATCACGGCGGTTTTGACGCCTGCGCGGACCCGACCAAATTCCCGGCGGGCTTTATGAATATCTGCACAGGGTCTTACGACATCCCAACGGCCTATCTGGCGGTGGATGGTGTCTACACCAACAAAGCCCCCGGCGGCGTGTCGTACCGTTGTTCATTCCGAGTGACCGAGGCCGTCTATTTCATTGAACGGATGATCGAAGTTCTGGCGATTAAGTTGAACATGGACGCGGCCGAACTACGCCGGATCAACTTTATCAAAAAGGAACAATTCCCTTATACTGCGGCGCTGGGCTGGGAATACGATTCCGGTGACTATCACACCGCATGGGATAAGGCGCTAAAAGCCGTTGATTACGGTGGGCTACGCGCAGAGCAGGCGCAACGTGTCGCAGATTTCAAGGCGGGTAAAACCCGCAAACTGATGGGCATCGGCCTGTCATTCTTTACTGAGATTGTCGGCGCTGGCCCGGTCAAGAATTGCGATATTCTTGGGCTTGGCATGTTCGACAGCTGTGAAATCCGGATCCACCCGACCGGGTCCGCGATTGCACGGTTAGGCACGATTTCCCAAGGCCAAGGGCACGCGACCACATTTGCGCAAATCCTAGCCTCGGAAATCGGGCTGCCTGCCGACAGTATCACCATCGAAGAAGGCGATACTGACACCGCGCCTTATGGGCTTGGCACCTATGGGTCTCGCTCTACCCCGGTGGCCGGTGCCGCCACCGCCATGGCGGGGCGTAAAATCCGTGCCAAGGCGCAGATGATCGCGGCTTACCTGCTGGAAGTTCACGACAATGATGTGGAATTCGACGTGGATCGGTTTGTTGTCAAAGGCGCGCCTGAAAAGTTCAAGACAATGAAGGAAATCGCCTTTGCCGCCTATAATCAGGCCATTCCGGGGATTGAACCGGGACTTGAGGCGGTGAGCTATTATGACCCGCCCAATATGACCTATCCGTTCGGGGCTTATATCTGTGTCATGGATATTGATGTGGATACCGGCGTGCCAGATATCCGGCGTTTCTACGCGCTTGATGATTGTGGGACACGGATCAACCCGATGATTATCGAAGGTCAAATACATGGCGGCTTGACCGAAGCGCTGGCCGTCGCCTTGGGCCAAGAGATTGCCTATGACGATATGGGCAATTGCAAAACGGGCACATTGATGGACTTTTTCCTGCCAACCGCGTGGGAGGTCCCCAACTACGAGACAGACTACACAGTCACCCCCAGCCCGCATCACCCGATTGGGGCAAAGGGCGTCGGCGAAAGCCCGCATGTCGGCGGCGTGCCATGTTTCTCAAACGCGGTGCAGGATGCGTTCCGTGCCTTTGGCAACACGCATACCAATATGCCGCATGATCACTGGCGGATTTGGAAAACCGCTAATGAACTGGGCCTGCACGACTAAACCAAAGTTTGGGTGGGGCGCACGCCCCGCCCAACGCGGAGAATTTTGATGACTTGGACTGACCTACAAACCGCGCTGGGGCGCGAAGGATACGTCGCATCTGACGACCTGAGCGTTGCTTTGCAACTGGCCTTGTCACTGGGGCGGCCTTTGCTGTTGGAAGGCGCTGCTGGCGTCGGCAAAACTGAAATTGCACGCACCTTGTCAGCGGTAAAAGACACGCAGCTGATCCGTCTGCAATGCTATGAAGGTCTGGATGCGTCCCAAGCTATCTATGAATGGAATTACCAGCGCCAATTACTTAGCATCCGTGCTGCAGCAGAGGCGGGTGAAACCGGCAAAACGGTCGAAGATCGTATCTTTTCGCGCGAATTTTTGCTCGAACGCCCGTTGCTGGCCGCGATCAGCCAAGAGGTGCCACCGGTTTTGCTGATTGATGAAATCGACCGTGCTGATGAAGAATTCGAAGCCTATTTATTGGAAATCCTGTCAGAGTTTCAGGTCTCCATTCCTGAACTTGGCACGATCACGGCCACGACGCGGCCCATCGTGATCCTGACATCAAACGGTACCCGCGACCTGTCTGATGCGTTGCGGCGGCGTTGTCTTTATACCTACGTGGAATATCCTGACCGCGAAACCGAAGTAGCGATCCTGAAGGCACGCTGTCCGCAGATCGATGCGCAGCTCGGCGCGCAAGTGATCGGATTTGTGCAAAAGCTGCGTGAAGAAGAACTGGAAAAAACCCCTGGCGTGGCTGAAATGCTGGATTTCGCTGCGGCTTTGATGGGGCTGGGGATTGCGGATTTAACCAGCGACCCGGCTGCGTTGCAGGCGACGTTGACAACCTTGCTTAAGACGCAAAGCGATCAAGCGCAGATCACACCCGAAGTCGCCGGGCGTATCGCAGGTAAAGCCGCATGAGCCGGGTCACCAAATTCGCAGGGCGTGATCCGGGACCGCGTGCGCGGGTGGCCGGGTTTATCGGGCATTTGCGCGACAACGGCTTGCGGCTTGGTGTGGCCGAGACGGAAATGGCGCTGAGCGCACTTCGCCTCGTCAACGCCAGCGCCTCAGAAGAGGCCCGGCGCGCCCTGCGGGCTGTCTGTACGGGTTGCAAGGATGAGGCCGAACAATTTGATGCCTTGTTCGATAGTTTTTGGATGGATGCAGGGCGGGTCAAACAAAAGATCGTCCCAAGCAAATCCAACCCCATCAGCGACGATGTGCATTCATCCCGGGATGCCAAGGGCGAAGATGCTGGTGCCGCAGGCAGCGCTAATGCGCCTGACGATGGCGATGGTGACGCTGAAAGCGACGGGACCGGAAAGCTAATCGCGACCGAGTTGCGTAACCTATCGCGCAAAGACCTGCGTGATCTTGTGCGCCCCGAAGATATCGCCGAGGCCGAAGCTGTCGCGCGTCGGCTTGGCGCTGCGTTGCGCGACCGTCGGTCACGGCGCCGGATTGCCGCGCGCAAAGGCGACAGGCTGCATTTTCGTAAGACCATCCGCCGCAGTCTTGCAACGGGCGGAGAGCCGTTGCACTTGCTCCATAAGCGCCGCCCTGACCGGCCACGTAAAATCGCGGCGCTTTGCGATGTCTCGGGGTCGATGACTATCTATGCGCAGGTTTTCTTGGCATTTCTATCAGGGTTGATGCGCGCCGATACTACCGCAGATGCCTATCTGTTTCACACTCGGCTTGTGCGGATCACCGAAGCACTGCGCGACAAAGATGCGATGCGTGCGATAGGGCGGATGTCCTTGATGGCGGATGGGTTTGGCGGAGGATCAAAGATCGGCCCGTCGCTTGATTTATTTGCGCAGACCTATGCGAAACGTTTTGTGGATGGGCGCTCTGTGGTGATGATCTTATCGGATGGATATGATACGGAGCCGCCCGAGATTATCAGTGCGGCACTGAAGAGGCTAAAGAAGCGTGGCTGCAAAATCATCTGGCTCAACCCGTTGAAAGGCTGGAAAGATTACGCGCCCGTGGCGACCGGCATGGCAGCTGCCGTGCCACATCTAGATCTGTTTAACGCGGCCAACACCTTGGATGATTTGGCTGCCCTTGACCGTGAATTAGGTGCGTTATGACCCCTGCAGAAGTTCTCTCGTTTGATTTGGCCGAAGCGGCACAAGCCTTGCGCGCCAAAGATGAACCCTTTGCCTTTGCCACCATCGTACGCACGGCGGGGTCCACTGCGGCGAAACCGGGGGCCAAAGCCTTGCTCGGCGCGGATGGGGCGATCTTGCGCGGCTGGCTTGGTGGGGGCTGCACGCGCGGCGCGGTGAAACAAGCGACCTTGCGCGCCTTAGAAGAGGGGAGACCACAATTGGTATCCGTCACCCCGGAAGATATGTTGGAGCAGATGGGGGTCACACCGGGTGAAGAGGTCGACGGCACGCGGTTTGCCCGCAACGGATGCCCTTCCCGTGGGACCGTCGATATATTCATAGAACCTTGCCTGCCCACGCCGCAGCTTCTTGTGTTGGGGGCCTCCCCGGTGGCACAGGCGCTTGCTGAACTCGCGCCTCGGTTTCATTGGGCTGTCGAAAATGAGGCAACCGGCGACGCTGTACCACAGGCGCAATGCGTTGTCGTCGCGACCCAAGGGCAGGGCGATTTAGATGCGTTGAAGACCGTGCTGGCGCGGCCATTTACCTATGTTGCCTTTGTCGGAAGCGCCCGCAAATTTGCGTCACTTTCCGAAAAATTGATGGCTGCCGGTCTGGACGCTGATCTCGTCGCGCGTGTCAAAGCACCCGCAGGCCTGAATATAGATGCGGTCACCCCCGAAGAGATCGCGCTGTCTATCTTGGCGGAGCTTGTGCAGGTGCGCCGCGTAGCCGTGGTGCCCGATCATGAATGAGATTGGCACAATCCTATTGGCTGCAGGCCTGTCCGCTCGGATGGGTGCACGCAATAAATTGCTGTTACCCATCGCCGGGGTGCCTATGATCCGACATATGGTTGAAATTTACTCCGGTGCCACCGGGCGACCCGTACTGGTGGTCACCGGGCACGAGGCGGACCAAATCGAAGATGCCTTGCGCGACAGCCCTGCCATTATTTGTTTCAATCCAGATTTCGAACAAGGACAGGCGCGCTCTGTTGCGTGCGGATTGCAGCATGCGCCTGCCGCGCGAAGGTTGTTAATCGGCTTAGGCGACCAACCGCGATTGCAACCTAAGGACCTTGGGGAACTGATCGATGCACATGACACGGCGAGTGGGGACAAAATTTCTATCCCGCAATGGCAAGGGCAACGCGGCAACCCGATACTTATTCCTACGAGCCTGCGCGCGCGCTTGCTTGAAGACCCGCGCGCCCCGGGCTGCAAGAAATTCACCCGTGCATATCCTGAACAGGTTCAGTTTCACGCGCTGCCAAACCCCGGTTTTTACGCCGATGTCGATACGTCAGCCGCCTATGCGGCGTTGCACAGAACATTCAAGGAGGCCACAGTATGAAGAAACTTAAACGCACAATCGCACGTCTGCGTCGCAAACTCGCCCCGACGCCAGAGCAGATCGAGACGCTTGCGACCATCAAATTTCCCTGTTGCTAAGAAAAGGACCCATGCATGGAACTCTCGGACGAAATCGTCATCAACGCATCACAAGAACGGGTGTATGCGGCACTTAATGATCCTGAAATTCTTAAACAGTGCATTCCGGGCTGCGAAGAGCTGATCAAACATTCAGACACGGAATTGGAAGCAAAAGTTGTGCTGAAGGTCGGACCCGTCAAAGCTCGCTTTAGCGGTAATGTGCAATTGGATACCGGCGGGGCACCTGATGCGTTTTCATTGACGGGCCAAGGAAATGGTGGCACGGCCGGACACGCCAAAGGCGGTGCAGACGTCACGCTGATCGCGACTGATGCTGAGACAACGACCCTGCGCTACGAGGCCAAGGCCGATATCGGCGGCAAGTTGGCCCAATTGGGCAGCCGTTTGATCCAAAGCACGGCGAAAAAACTAGCGGCGAAGTTCTTTAAATCCTTCGCGGATGTTGTGAATGAAGACGTCTCTGTCTGAGGTGTTAACCTACGCCGAACACGCGGCTGACATCATCAACAAAGCCGCAGAGCTGATCAAGGACGGGCAAAGGTTCGCCTTGATCACTTCGCTAGCCATCAAAGGAGGGGCCGCTCGCGAGGTCGGTTCCTTAGCCTTGGTCGCTGAAAGCGGCGCGATGACCGGGTATTTGTCGAATGGTTGTATTGACCGCGATATTCAACTGCATGGGGTAGCCGCCTTGCAATCGGGGGATAAAACCCTGATCCGCTACGGCGATGGATCGCGTTTTGCCGATCTTAAGCTGCCATGTGGTGGTGCGCTGGACGTACTTATTGACCCGAACCCCAACATCGATGCGCTTTTGGCAGCAAAGCAAGGTTTTGACGCGCGCCGTGCTGTGACGCTTGTATTCACGGCAGATGTGCAAGGAGATCTTGTCACCCGTCGGTTCACTTACACCCCGCCTGTTCAGCTTTATCTTGCAGGGCGGGGTGCAATTTTTCGCACCCTCGCGCAAGCGGGGCACGCAACCGGGTTTCACATTGGCCTTGCTTCGCCCGATCGCTTCGACCTTGACGCGATTGGTCATCTTGCCAAGCACCCGCCAGTGCATCTGACGACGCATGATCAGGCCGGTATCTTGGATCAATTGGATGCGCATTCAGCGTTTTTAACGCTGTTTCACGATCACGATTGGGAACCGGGGCTTTTGCAGTCTGCGCTTGCCACCGATGCGCATTTTATTGGTAGTTTAGGCAGCCAAAGAACCCATGCGCTCAGATGCGAGACCCTGCGCCAAATGGGTGTGTCTGAAGGTGCCCTGTCACGGCTGCGCGGCCCGATCGGGCTGGTTCCATCACTGCGCGACGCATCCTTCATCGCGGTTTCCGCGCTTGCAGAAATCGTGGCAGCCTTCCCGTCAGCGATTGGCCAATACTAACACCATGGCGCATTTAAAACAGCGTGAGAGCGGCATTGCTAGGGGTGGATCTAGAGTGCACCGCCGTTAGCTTCGTGCATGCGGGCAAGACCCATTCCGACAAAGAGCAAGATAAATATGGCGCCTACGATCAACTGAAGAATGCGAAAATAGGCGTGCGGCAAGCGATCCATCTTAGTGCGGTATAGCTCATTGAATGGTACATTGCGGGGCTTAGTGATCGTAACGGCGATCCATGCTGGCACCGCTGCCAGCAATAGCACAATGAAATATTGGTCAAGGTAATCTGGCGCGCGGACAAAACCAAAATTGAACGCCAATGCAGAGTTTGGGACGAATAACAGCCCGCCGAAAGCGGAGACCCACGTCAGTTGTGACCTAAACAATTCGATAACCCTTCAAATTCGAATGTTTCCCAGTAAAAGGCTGACTAAAGTAGCAGTCGCACTATTTTGAGGTGGTGTTCACGGCCCAGCCTAATTGAATGGACGCGCCGCCGCCAAGCGCAAATCAGTGCGACTTGGCGGCAATGTTCTTCTTACAGGATTTTAATGCCTGCTTTTTCGATGTCGGCCATGAAGCCAGCCAAACCTTTGTCGGTCAGCACGTGGTTGGCCATGCCTTTGATCACGGCTGGCGGTGCGGTTGCGACGTCGGCGCCGATTTTGGCGCAATCTGACATGTGGTTGGCGTTGCGGATCGACGCGGCCAAAATCTGTGTGTCGAAACCGTAGTTGTCATAGATTGTGCGGATGTCTTCGATCAGTTCGAGACCGTCGATGTTGATGTCATCCAAACGGCCAATGAACGGGCTGATGAATGTGGCGCCAGCTTTGGCGGCCAAAAGTGCTTGGTTCGCTGAGAAACACAGGGTCACATTGACCATGGTGCCTTCGTCGGAAAGTGTTTTACACGCCTTAAGGCCCGCCCATGTCAGTGGCACTTTCACGGCGATGTTATCCGCGATTTTCGCGAGCTTGCGGCCTTCGGCGATCATGCCTTCGGCGTCGAGTGCGACGACCTCAGCAGATACCGGGCCATCAACCAAATCACAGATTTCTTTGGTGACTTCGAGGATATCGCGGCCCGATTTGGCGATCAACGAGGGGTTCGTTGTGACCCCATCGACCATGCCTAGGTCATTCAATTCTTTGATCTGGTCGATCTCGGCTGTATCTACAAAAAACTTCATGGGTTCACTCCGCCTATGGGTTGGTGTTTGTTGTGACAGCGTTTACCTGATGACAGGCAAGCCGTGAACCCGCAAAAGGTTGTTATGACAGATAGCTATTTCCACGAAGGCGATTTG
Organism: Loktanella sp. D2R18; assembly: GCF_003318235.1. Taxonomy (GTDB): domain Bacteria; phylum Pseudomonadota; class Alphaproteobacteria; order Rhodobacterales; family Rhodobacteraceae; genus Yoonia. Next base: position 92,667 of record NZ_QOCG01000006.1, read on the forward strand.
GTTGGGGTTTTGACGGCGCAACCGCTTGACCGCTTGTTGGATTACAAAGCCCCCGAAGGCGGTTGTCATCTCGGCGCGTTTGTTGAGGTCCCGTTAGGCCCGCGCAAGGTATTGGGCGTGATTTGGGGACCCGGGCAGGGCGATTATGACCACAGCAAAATTCGGCCGGTGATCCGGGTTTTGGATGTGGCCCCGATGCGCGACGAAATGCGCGTGTTTTTAACCCGCGCCGCTGATTATACGCTGACCCCGTTGCATGCGATGCTGCGCCTTGCCACCCGTGCGCCGGGCCTTGGTGACGCGCCGTCGATGCGCAAGGTTTATCGTCTGTCGGATGGTGTCCCTGATCGCATGACCGATGCCCGTGAAAAGGTGCTGACGGTGCTGCGCGACTATGGCGGGCTGTCGTTCACGCTAAAAGAACTGGCCGAGATGGCCGGGGTTGGCACGTCCGTGGTCAAAGGATTGGTCAAACATGGGGCGATCCGCGAGGAGGAAGCCCCGCGCGGCACGCCATATCCAAAGCTGGATCCTGACTATGATGGCAAGGCGCTCAGCGCGGATCAGGCCGCCGGCGCAGAAATGTTACGCGCGGCCCTGCGGACAGATAAATACGGCACCACGTTGCTGAAGGGCGTGACCGGGTCGGGGAAAACCGAAGTCTATCTTGAGGCCGTCGCCGAATGCTTGCGTATGGGGCGACAGGCGCTGGTGCTCTTGCCCGAAATCGCGCTGTCGGGTGAATTTATCAACCGGGTCGAGGCGCGGTTCGGGATGAAACCTGCCGAATGGCATTCTGGCGTGACCATGACCGAACGTCGTCGCTGTTGGCGCATGGTTGGCCAAGGCGATGCGCAGATGGTTGTCGGTGCGCGTTCAGCGCTGTTCTTACCGTTTCAAAACCTAGGCCTGGTCGTGGTCGATGAAGAACATGACACCTCTTATAAGCAAGAAGACGGTGTGCTGTATAATGCACGTGATATGACCGTGCTGCGGGCCGCGATTAATGGCGCGCAGGTGGTCTTGGCATCTGCGACCCCAAGCTTAGAAAGCTGGGCGAATGTTGAGGCGGGTAAATACAAACGGCTTGAACTGAAGTCGCGCTTTGGAGCGGCCGTTTTGCCAAAAATGACGGCAATCGACATGCGTGCCGAGGACCTGCCCGGCGGGAAATGGGTGTCTCCGTCATTACGCACGGCCATTGCGGCGCGTTTGGAAAAAGGCGAGCAATCGCTCGTGTTTTTGAATCGGCGTGGATATGCGCCGATCACGATTTGTCGCGCTTGTGGGCACCAAATTGCCTGTGACCACTGCGATGCACGGATGGTTGAACACCGGTTTTTGAAACGTCTGATGTGTCACCAATGTGGCGAAACCAAACCAATGCCGACCGTCTGCCCTCATTGTGAGGCAGAAGACCGACTGAGCGCTGTTGGCCCAGGTGTTGAGCGGATGGGGGAAGAGGTAGCGGCGCTGTTCCCTGAGGCCCGGATCGCGGTGTTGTCGTCGGATCTTTATGGCTCTGCGCGCGCGATGAAGGCCCATATCGAAGAGATCGCCGAAGGCGGCACAGATATTATTATTGGCACACAACTGGTCGCCAAAGGGCATAACTTTCCCAAGCTTACCTTAGTCGGGGTGATCGATGCCGATTTGGGGCTGCAAGGTTCCGATCTACGCGCGGCGGAACGCACGTTCCAACTGATGCGGCAGGTTGCTGGCCGGGCCGGGCGCGCAGAAACACCGGGCGAAGCGATGTTGCAAACCTACCAGCCCGAACATGCTGTGATCCGCGCAATTTTAGCTGGCGACGAAGAGGCATTTTGGGCCGCCGAAGCCGCCGAGCGAAAAGCGGCGGGGGTGCCACCTTATGGGCGCATGGCTGGGATCATCTTGAGCAGTCCAAATGTACAAGAAGTCTTTGATCTTGGGACCGAAATGGCCCGACGTGACGAACCGTTGCGCCGCATTGGTGCGCAGGTCTTTGGTCCAGCACCTGCGCCCATCGCACGTGTGCGTGGACGGCACCGGGTGCGGCTTCTGGTCAAGGCCGATAAGGCCGCACCGCTGCAACAAGCGCTTGCGCAATGGGCGGGGCAATTTCGGTTGTCTGCAAACCTGCGCCTCACGATCGATATTGACCCACAGAGTTTTTACTAGTGCGGTTCACCTAATCTTAAAATCTGTTGGGCCATAAACTGGCGAACGCCTGAATTTCGGCGGCGATTGTCAACAGATAGGTGACCCAAATGCACAGTGATTCGATGCAGCATCCAAAAGACCAAAGCGGTGTGCGCCTTGCGCTGTGGTTCTTGGCTGTTCTTACGCCATTGCCACCCGTGAGCGCACTATTGATCGGCAATGCAGCGATTGGGCTTGGTGTTTTTTTCGATTGCTGCCGCTGGGGCTGCTGTCGCGACGGTCTATTTCTTGCCGGGTGCTGCAAAGGGAATGCTCGCAGCGGTGCTTCTTCTTCTCAACATGGCGCTGACGGTCGCGTTTAAGGGGCACCCATGGCAAATTGATACGCATATGATGTATTTTGCGGTGCTTGCCGTGACGGCCGTTATGTATGATATCAAAGTTTTGCTCGGGTCCGCGGCGTTTATTGCTGTACACCATCTTGGGATGAGCCTGACGATGCCGACTTTGCTTTATCCTGAAATGAGCGAAGGGTATATTGCACGCACGATGATCCATGCCGTCATTGTCGTCATGGAAACGGTTATCTTGGGGATGTCCATCTTACATCGCAATACGGTCGATAATGAATTACTGCTGCAACGCGATGCGATGCAAGAATCGCAACGTGCCAGCGAACTGGCTGAACAAAACGCGACCCAAGAACGGCGCGCGGCTACATCGGTTGTGCAACTGTTAAATGCGCGGCTTAAGACATTGTCAGAACAAGACCTGTCGCAAACACTTGATGAAGAGCTGCCTGCGCAATTCGAAGATTTGCGGCAACACTTCAATGAATTGGTCTACAGCCTGCGGGACGTTCTTCAGACGGCGACAGAGACGTCCGAAGAATATAACGTGAGCGCGCGTGAACTTTCGGGTGCTGCGGATGATTTGGCGCAACGGACAGAGGTGCAATCTGGCACGCTCTCTAAGACCGCGGAAAGCCTGCAGCAACTGACAAAAACGTTGCGCGACACCGCTGATGGCGCAAAACAAGCCAATACCACCGCGTCAGAGGCGCGCGATAGCGCTGCCAAAAACGGCGGAATCGTCAAAAGTGCAGTTGATGCAATGATGCGCATTGAGCAATCGTCGTCAGAGATTTCTAATATTATTAGCTTGATCGAAGATATTTCGTTTCAAACGAATTTGTTGGCCTTGAATGCCGGCGTCGAAGCCGCTCGAGCGGGTGAAACTGGACGGGGGTTTGCAGTCGTAGCCTCCGAAGTGCGGGCATTGGCGCAAAGGACATCAGAGGCGGCTCAGGGGGTTAAACAGCTTATCTTCAAAAGTTCACAAGAGGTTGAAAGCGGGTCTGAGCTTGTGAATGCGGCTGGTGAAGCGCTCGCCGGTATCGTCGAACAAGTCTCGCGGGCCAGTGAAATGATCGGTGACATTACCACGTCGGTCGACAACCAGGCAGGTGTGGTGCACGATCTAAACGACGCCGTACAAACGTTAGACAGTGCGACGCAGCACAATGCTGCGATGTGCGAAGAAATGACGGCAATGGGGCATCAGTTGGCGCAGGGTGCGACTGGGCTATCTGGGGCGCTTTCGGGTTTCCGTTTTGCACCGCCGACGCACAATAGAATGGCGAGCTAGGCTTATGTCGTTTCGCCCATTTCTTTACGCCAATGGCCGCGACAAAGTGAAACGTAGCGGTCGTTCCCGCCGATCACGATCTGATTGCCGTCTTTCATGACATTACCGGCTGCGTCTTTGCGCACGACCATAGTCGCCTTTTTTCCGCAGTGGCAAATTGTGCGCACTTCTCGCATTTCATCGGCCAAAGCTAACAGAGCAGCAGAGCCGGGAAACAGTTTCCCCAAAAAATCCACGCGTAGCCCGTAAGTCATGATTGGGACGCCCAGATCATCAACCGCGCGTGCCAATTGCCAAACTTGATCGGCTTCTAGAAATTGCGCTTCGTCAATAAAGACACAGGCGCAGGGCCCGGCGTCAAGACGTGCTTTGATTTTTGAAAAGAGGTCCTCGGAGGGGGCAAATGTATCTGCATCCGCGCCGATACCGATACGGCTGCCGATACGGCCAGCACCTGCACGATTGTCCAACTGTGCGATCATGAGGTAGGTTTGCATGCCGCGTTCAATATAGTTGTGGGACGCCTGCAAAAGCACGGTCGATTTGCCCGCGTTCATCGTTGAAAAGTTAAAGTATAATTTTGCCATGCGACTTCATTACCGCCGGGGCCGATGGCTTGGCAAGACACAAGCGGATATACGCCAAAACATGGCGCAGAATTTTGGAACGCGGCCCGGTATTTATGTCGAGATGAACTAGTTTTCCTGTGACAGCATTCATGTCTCCATTTAGTGGAGAGAGAATAACAGCGGCAGCATCGACGTTTGGGCGAAAATCGCGCAGTCATAAAGTGAAACGAAGGGTCGGACATGGATAAAAAAGACATGCCAAATATGGCAAAAAATGCGTTACAGGCGCTAGATATCTCGGCGCTTGTGTCGGCGGACGATCCGGGTCACGCGCCACGTATTCTGCTGCTTTATGGTTCGTTGCGCGAAACTAGCTATTCGCGGCTTTGCGCAGAGGAAGGCGCACGGGTCCTGCGCGCACTTGGGTGTGAAACGCGGTTTTTCGATCCGTCGGGTTTGCCCTTGCCCGACGACGCAGAGGCCACCCACCCCAAGGTCGTGGAGTTGCGCGAACTTGTCATGTGGTCCGAGGGAATGGTGTGGTCCAGCCCTGAACGGCACGGCGCGATGACGGGGATTATGAAAACGATTATTGATTGGATTCCGCTCTCGCCTATCGGGGGAATACGTCCGACCCAAGGCAAGACTTTGGCCTTGATGCAGGTGTCGGGCGGATCGCAGTCCTTTAATACGGTGAACCAAATGCGCATATTGGGCCGCTGGATGCGCTTGATAACGATACCAAATCAATCTTCGGTGCCGATGGCATGGAAGCAGTTCGAAGATGAGCGGATGCTGCCGTCATCACTGTATAACCGGATCGTTGATGTGATGGAGGAACTCGCGCGCTTTACCTTGATGACGCGCGGGCGCTCTGCGATGTTAACCGACCGGTATTCTGAACGGGTCGAGACCCAAGAAGATGTGCATAAACGCGTGAGTAGTTAGATCAGCGGCACAATTGGGACGCCGCCACAGGCCGCGAGTGTAAAGAAGGCCGCGAGGATGAAGAATTTTTGCATTGGTGCTCCAATCAAGAATTAGTTGCGTTCAACGATCACTGACCCAACGGAATAGCCCGCGCCAAACGAACAAATCAATCCCTTGTCGCCGGGAGCAAGATCGCCTGAGTATTTGTTGAACGCGATGATCGACCCCGCTGAAGAGGTGTTTGCATAGTCTTGTAAGACGTTGGGTTGCTCTTCGGGTTCGGGGGGGCGGCCCAAAACTTTTTTCCCGATGTAGTCATTCATCGACTTATTGGCCTGATGCAGCCAAAGACGGCGCAAGTCGCCGGCTTCGACGCCCGTTTCGGTCAGGTGATCGGCAATGTGTTGGCTGACCAATGGCAACACCTCTTTGAATACCTTCCGGCCGTTTTGCATGAACTGCATATCGCGGCGGTCATCCATGGCGTCATGGCTGCGGCGCAAGAAACCGTTGTTATTGCGGATGTTATTGCTGAATTGCGTGGCGCAGCGGGTCGACAGTACTTTGAAATGTGGTCCCGCGAGCCCTTCGTCGCGTTCAAGATAGGTTGCGGTGGCCACGTCACCAAAGATGAAATGGCAATCACGGTCGCGCCATTCGAGGTGGGCACTACAGATTTCTGGGTTCACAACGATGGCAGAGCGGATGGACCCGGCACGGATCATATCGGCGGCGGTTTGGATACCAAAGGTCGCGCTGGAACAGGCAACATTCATATCAAAGGCAAAGCCGCCCGCGCCCAAAAGCTGCTGGATTTCGACGCCCACAGCGGGGTAGGCGCGTTCCATATTTGACGCGGCACAGATCACCAGATCAACATCGGCGGCGCTACGGCCCGCGGCTTCGATTGCCTTTTGCGCGGCATCAACGCCAATTTCGGCCATATATCCGGGGGTATCATCTGCACGTTGGGCAAGCCGGGGGAACATGCGGGTTGGATCAAGCGCACCTGCTTTATCAAGTACGTAGCGGTTTTCAATGCCGGAGGCAGCGACGATGAATTCGGACGAGGAATGGGGTTTTGCTTGCACTAAGCCTGCATCAATCGCGGCGGCGTTTTCGGCATTCCAAAGATCAGCGTAGGCGTTAAACGCCACGACCAATTCGTCATTGGTGATGATTTCGGATGGCGTGAACAGCCCGGTTCCGGTGATGGCGACGTTATGCATGACAACCCTCGTTTTGCGTTGGGGCACCATATTGCGCGGCGCTGACAGATGTCCACAGTCGTAGACTTATGACCTTGCGACAGACCGCTGTTGTTAGGTCCGTCCCCGGCGGCGCCGGGGAGAATTTGATGCTTAAGCCCCTTGCAAACTACGTACTTTCACGTCGCTTTCAGCGCGCGCTTGCATGGCAAGCGTTGCTGCATGCGATGCGGCGGCTGTCGTGAAGTAGGGGATTTTATCATAGAGCGCGACGGCGCGGATTTCGCGGCTGTCTTCAACCGCTTGCGCGCCTTCGGTCGTGTTCATCACCAAAGCGATGTGCCCATCTTTGAGCCGATCTACGATTGTGAGCCCACCTTCGTAGACTTTGTTCACGTTTTCACATGGGACATTGTTATCTGCCAACCATGCTGCCGTGCCGCGTGTCGCCGTGATAGAAAGGCCAAGTTCTGTCAAAATTTGCGCGGCTTCGATCATTTCGGCTGTTTTATCCATGTCTTTGATTGACAAGAATACGGTGCCCGTCGTTGGCAATTCGGTGCCTGCGCCCATCTGCGCCTTGAGGAATGCCCGCGGGAATGAACGCGCCCAGCCCATGACTTCGCCGGTGGACCGCATTTCTGGACCAAGGATCGTGTCGACGCCGGGAAAACGCGCAAAGGGCAATACCGCCTCTTTGACGCTGAACCATGGTGTGTTCGGATCGGCCAAGGTGAAGGCATCGCCAAGCGGCAGTACATCCATCGGATCTTCGGCTTTGGGGTAGGCGGCGCGCAGAGGGAAGTTTGTTAGCGGCTCACCAGCCATTAAACGGGCGGCGATAGATGCGATGGCTGAATCGGTGGCCTTTGCCACAAATGGCACGGTGCGCGATGCCCGCGGGTTTACTTCGATCAGATAGACGGTTTCGTCTTTGACGGCGAATTGGATGTTCATCAATCCGACGACGTTCAGTGCAAGTGCCAGCGCCTCTGTCTGTTTGCGGATTTCTGCGATCATTGCGTCAGACAGTGAATATGGCGGCAGCGAACAGGCACTATCGCCAGAGTGTACGCCAGCTTCTTCGATGTGTTGCATGATGCCCGCGACATGGGTGTTTTTTCCGTCAGACAGGCAGTCCACGTCGACCTCAACCGCGCCAGACAGATAGCTGTCGAGCAATACAGGGCTGTCGCCTGAGACGACCACGGCATCAGAGATATAGCGTTCCAATTGCGCCTGATCACGGACGATTTCCATCGCACGACCACCCAAAACATAAGAGGGGCGGATGACCAGCGGGAAGCCGATGTCTTTAGCAATTTCAAAAGCCTCGGCGTCTGTTGATGCGATGCCGTTATGAGGCTGTTTCAGGCCCAAACGGTTTACAAGGTCTTGGAAACGTTCGCGGTCTTCGGCCAAATCAATCGCATCCGGCGTGGTGCCAAGAATCGGAATACCAGCTTCTTCGAGCGCATTGGCAAGCTTGAGCGGCGTTTGCCCGCCAAACTGTACGATGACCCCGTGCAGGGTTCCGTTTTCCTGTTCGACACGCATGATTTCCATGACGTGTTCGAATGTCAGTGGCTCAAAATATAACCGATCCGAGGTGTCGTAATCGGTCGACACGGTTTCGGGATTACAGTTGATCATGATAGTTTCATAGCCCTGATCTGTTAGGGCATAGCACGCGTGACAACAGCAATAATCGAATTCGATCCCCTGACCGATCCGGTTTGGACCACCGCCAAGAATGACGACTTTCTTGCGGTCTGAAGGCCGTGCTTCACATTCCACTTCGCCCATCACTGGGTTTTCATAGGTAGAATACATGTAAGGCGTTTGTGCTTCGAATTCGGCCGCGCAGGTATCGATCCGTTTGAACACGGCATTCACGCCGAGGTTCTGGCGTGCGCGCCGGACTTGATCTTCGTCGCGTCCGGTCAGTTTTGCCAAACGTGCGTCAGAAAACCCGAGCATTTTCACGCGGCGCAAACCCTCTTCGGTGACCGGCAGACCATCGGCGATGACTGCGGCTTCGGCGACGATGATTTCGCGGATGCGTGCAAGGAACCATGGGTCAAATTTGGTGACTGCGTGGATGTCGTCATCGGATAGCCCGTGGCGCATCGCTTGGGCGATGACGCGGATGCGGTCAGGCGTTTGTTTGGCCAGTGCTTTGGTGATCGCGGCGGCTTCTGGCGCACCCGGAATGTCGATATCATCAAAGCCGGTCAGCCCGGTTTCCATCGATGCCAGCGCTTTTTGCATGCTCTCGTGGAAGGTCCGGCCAATTGCCATGGCTTCGCCGACGGATTTCATTGCGGTGGTCAGATGTGGTTCAGACCCTGCGAATTTCTCAAAGGCAAAGCGTGGAATTTTGGTGACGACATAGTCGATTGTTGGCTCAAATGACGCGGGTGTGACCCCTGTGATGTCATTGTCGAGCTCGTCCAATGTGTAACCTACGGCCAGTTTCGCCGCGATTTTCGCGATTGGGAACCCGGTTGCCTTAGACGCCAGCGCGGAAGACCGCGACACACGTGGGTTCATTTCGATCACGACCATCCGGCCATCCGCAGGGTTTACGGCCCATTGCACGTTCGATCCGCCGGTTTCGACGCCGATTTCGCGCAACACGTTGATCGAATGTGTCCGCATCACCTGATATTCTTTGTCAGTCAGGGTCAGTGCCGGGGCGACGGTGATACTGTCGCCTGTGTGCACACCCATTGGGTCCACGTTTTCAATCGCACAGACGATGATCGCATTGTCGGCCTTGTCGCGCACGACTTCCATCTCGAACTCTTTCCAGCCAAGCAGAGATTCGTCGACGAGGATTTGCGCCATAGGCGATGCTTCCATCCCCGTGCGGCAATAGTGTTCGTATTCTTCACGGTTATACGCAACGCCGCCACCAGTGCCGCCAAGCGTGAATGCTGGGCGAATGATCGCGGGCAGGCCGACATATTCGATTGCGTCGATGGCCAATTGCAGGCCCGCTTTGATGTCGAATTTGTCGTTTTCCATTTTTGGTGCAGTAATGATCGTCGCTTTGGGGTTTTCAATCCCTAGGCGGTCCATCGCTTCGCGGAACAATTTCCGGTCTTCGGCCATCTCAATGGCTTCGCGTTTCGCACCGATCATTTCGACGCCGTATTTTTCCAGCACGCCCATATCTGCAAGCGCCAGCGACGTGTTCAAGCCGGTCTGGCCACCCATTGTTGGCAGTAACGCGTCGGGGCGTTCTTTTTCGATAATTTTTGCGACGACATCAGGTATGATCGGTTCGATGTATGTCGCGTCGGCCAGTCCCGGATCGGTCATGATCGTCGCGGGGTTAGAATTCACCAAGATCACCCGGTAACCTTCTTCGCGCAGTGCTTTACAGGCTTGTGCGCCGGAATAGTCGAATTCGCAGGCTTGTCCGATAATAATGGGCCCTGCACCGATGATCATGATCGACTTGATGTCAGTACGCTTTGGCATGGCGGGCCCCTTCGGAAGGTAAATTTTCGTGGGTTATAGACAACAGCGCCCAAGGCGCAAGGGCCTTCGTAGAAAGGGCTTGGGTTGTCGCAATCGATCTGTGAATTTTTCGATGGCAACGGTATTTAGCTAATAACAAACTTAGGAGATTTTGATTTGCGGCTGCAATTTGATCATGGGCCAGACGGTGCGGGCGTGTTTGATCGGGCCATACGGATCATTACAGCTGATTCCATTGCCGAAGTTGCGGGTGCGCTTACTGCCGTCGAACAGGCATTGGCGCAGGGGAATTGGGTTGCAGGCTATGCCAGTTATGAATTGGGCTACGCGTTAGAGCCGCGCTTGCATGATCTCATGCCGCGTGACCGGCGCCTGCCACTGATCCGGTTCGGCGTTTACGATGCGCCTATTGCTGCCGAAATCGCGGCTGGCCCCGCAAATATTGGGGCATTAGATGCGGGCTGGGATCAGGATGACTATCAACGCGCCTTTGCGTGGGTCCATGATTTCATCGGGGCAGGCGATATTTATCAGGCGAACCTGACCTTTCCATTGCACGCGCAAGTGACCGGAAATCCGCAGGCGATCTATGAGGCGCTCATGCGGGCGCAAGCTGTTGGGTATGGCGTTTTGGTTATACAAGATGACTTGCCCGATTTGCTTTGCCGATCTCCCGAGCTGTTCTTTACATTAGATGGGGCGACGATCACTACCCGCCCGATGAAAGGCACCGCACCGCGTGGCACGACACCTGCGCAAGACGCGGACGCGCGTGTGTTTTTACAAAATGATCCTAAAAATCGCGCCGAAAACTTGATGATTGTGGATCTCTTGCGTAATGATATCAGCCGTGTGGCGCAGGTCGGATCGGTCAAAGTTCCGCAGTTATTCGCAATTGAGACCTATGAAACCGTCCACCAGATGACATCGACAGTGACCGCAGAATTGCGGCCTGATGTCGGTTTAGGTGCGATTTTTCGCGCGCTGTATCCGTGCGGTTCGATCACTGGTGCACCAAAATTGCGGGCGATGGAAATCATTCGAGATATCGAAACAGCTCCGCGCGATGCTTATTGCGGCACGATTGGCTGGGCGGCTCCTGACGGGCGGGCATGGTTTAATGTGGCCATTCGTACCTTGATGCTCGAAAATAAACGCGCCACGCTCAATGTTGGGGGCGGCGTTGTGTGGGATAGCACCGCCCATTCAGAATATGAGGAGGCCTTGTGGAAAGCACGCTACGCATCCCTGCCGAAACAAAGCTGATCGAAACTTTCGGCTGGGAGCCGGGGCAGGGGTATCCGCGGCTTGATCGCCACCTGCGCCGATTGGCGCACAGCGCGGCGATTTTAGGCTTTCGTTGCGATATCCCCGCGATACGCGCGGCCTTGGCCACTTATGAGAGCGATATGCAGATGCGTTGCCGTCTGACATTGGCCTGTGATGGTCGCATAGAAGTAACGCGCAGCCCGATGGCGCAGCGTAAGCCGTTTTGGATGATCCAAATTGCGCCGCAGCGCCTGGATGCTGCCGATCCGTGGCTGCGTCACAAGACGACAAACCGGGCGCTATATGATGATGCGCGCGCCGCATTGCCCGCAGGCGTTGACGAGCTGATCTTTCTCAATGAACGTGATGAGCTTTGTGAGGGGGCGATCACCAATATTTTCGTCGAAACGCAGACCGGAGAGATGCTCACCCCGCCTTTATCGTCGGGCTGTTTGCCCGGCATTTACCGCCAAGAACAGTTAGACAGTGGCGCGTGCCGTGAGGCGGTGCTTCGTTTGGCAGATCTCGAAGCGGCGCATTGGATCGGGGTTGGCAATGCATTGCGTGGGGCCATTTGTGCCAAATTTCAGCGGTAAACCGCGCTCAAATAGGTGTGCATCCTTGACATCAGGCGTGCAACCTAGTGTATCGGCGCAACAACCTTTGAACCCATAGGACCATGACATTATGCACGCATACCGCAGCCACACCTGTGCCGATCTGACCGCCGCCAATGTTGGCGATACTGTCCGCTTGTCGGGCTGGGTAAATCGGGTCCGCGATCATGGCGGCATCTTGTTTATCGACCTGCGCGACCACTACGGTATTACGCAGGTGTTGTGTGATCCGGATTCAGCCGCATTCGCTGACGTCGAAAAAGTGCGCTCAGAATGGTGTATCCGCATCGACGGTGAGGTCAAAGCGCGTGATCCAGAACTGATCAACGCCAAACTGCCAACCGGCGAAGTCGAAGTTTTCATTCGCGCGATTGAAGTGCTTGGCGCATCAAACGAATTGCCGCTGATGGTCTTTGGTGACCAAGAATACCCTGAAGAAACACGGCTGAAATACCGCTATTTGGACCTGCGCCGCGAGGCGATGCAGGACAATATGAAGCTGCGTTCTGATGTGGTGGCATCCATGCGCCGCCGGATGTGGGATGGCGGTTTCCGCGAATACCAGACCCCGATCATTACCGCGTCCAGCCCCGAAGGTGCCCGCGATTTCCTTGTGCCGTCGCGTTTGCACCCCGGTAAATTCTACGCTCTGCCGCAGGCCCCACAGCAGTTTAAACAGCTGATCATGGTGTCGGGATATGACAAGTATTTCCAGATCGCGCCCTGTTTCCGCGATGAAGACCCGCGCGCTGACCGTTCACCGACAGATTTCTATCAGCTCGATTTGGAAATGTCCTTTGTTGAACAGCAAGACGTGTTCGACACGATCCAACCAGTGATCACAGGTATCTTCGAAGAATTCGGCAAAGGTCGTAAGGTTGACCAGACGTGGGAACAGATTTCTTACCGTGATGCCGCGCTTTGGTACGGCTCTGACAAGCCCGATCTGCGGAACCCAATTAAGATGCAAGTTGTGTCTGAGCATTTTGCTGGTTCCGGTTTTGCGATTTTCGCAAAATTGCTGGAACAAGAGGGCACCGAAGTGCGTGCGATTCCGGCGCCAAAAGGTGGGTCGCGTAAATTCTGTGACCGGATGAATGTCTTTGCACAAAAAGAAGGTCTGCCCGGCATGGGCTATATCTTCTGGCGCGAAAAAACAGCGGATGCTGTGGCGCAAGAACTGGGCATCACGGTTAAAGAAGCGCAAGCGAAGTTGAAATCAGGCGAAGTTGAAGGTGGCATGGAAGCCGCTGGCCCGCTCGCTAAAAACATCGGCCCAGAGCGTACCGAGGCGATCCGTCAGCAACTGGGTCTTGGGCTTGGCGATGCGGCGTTTTTCCTTGGTGGGAAGCCAAAAGCATTCGAAGGTGTCGCAGGCAAGGCCCGCAATGTCATCGGTGAAGAACTTGGCCTGACAGATTTGAACCGCTTTGCCTTTGCTTGGATCGTGGATTTCCCGATTTACGAGCAAGACGAAGAAACCGGCAAGATCGATTTTGAACATAACCCGTTCTCAATGCCACAAGGTGGTATGGAGGCCCTGCAAGGTGACCCGCTAAAGGTGTTGGGCTACCAATATGATCTGGCGTGTAACGGGTATGAATTGGTGTCTGGCGCGATCCGGAACCACCGCCCTGAAATTATGTTCAAAGCCTTTGAGATCGCAGGCTACGGCGAAGAGGAAGTAAACAAACGCTTTGGCGGCATGGTCAACGCGTTTCAATATGGTGCGCCACCCCACGGTGGTTGTGCGGCTGGGATTGACCGGATTGTGATGTTGCTGGCTGATGCGTCGAACATCCGTGAGGTCATCATGTTCCCGATGAACCAACGCGCGGAAGATCTGATGATGGACGCACCATCCGAGCCAATGAATGAACAGCTGCGCGAATTGCACCTGCGCACGATCCCGGCTGAAAGCTAAAGAAATTAGTGCTGGTGGGCGGCTAAAGCGGCCCGCCAGCGGCAATGCGTTGTTCGACCATATCGGACAGGGCCGTGACACCACCGGTGGTGTCATCCCCTGTAGAATGCAGCGCAGCGAGCGATTTTGCCGCCTTGCCAAGCGCGTCATCTTGAGCGCTGCGCGCGATCCCATCCAAAAGCTGCGTGACATAGCTGATTTTTACCGTGCTTTTCGGGCGGTTCAGAATTTCTGAAATATGGTGCAGATCATCGCGGTATGCGACCAAATCGGGGTTGATGGTTTCGTTACTAACCATTCGCGGGCCGGGCGGTTGGCGGTGCGCTGGCAGGTGACGTAGGATTGCATCCTGAAAGGCCGCCAGATTGGCAATCGGTTTGGCGATAAACCCATCGGCGCCGGCTTTTATCACGTCGTGTTCTGCATTTGGATCGCCGCTGATACCAAGGATCACCTCAATCCGGGGGGATGCCGCCGCTAACATTGCGATCAGATCAAGCCCAGACCCATCAGGCAGCCCCACATCAATCATGATGACGCAAGGCCGATAAACGCCAAGATGTTTGCGCGCGTGTTCAATGCTATCTGCGCGTCGCAGCCGGGCGCCCGAACGCTGGCAAAGTAGGCGCAACGCCTCGCAGGCGAAAAGACTGTCTTCGACGACAAGTGCGGTGATTCCTAACAGCGGGCGGTCCGATGTGGGCGTTTGCTTGAGCATAAAGTCATCCATCGCGATTCTCTCCTTGGAAGCGGGCGCGACCATTGAGCACAGGACAAGGTGAACAGGGGGTTAATTTGCGATAGGACATTGCGCTCGTAAACGTGTTTCGCGATATTGCGCGAAATGAGGAGAATATGAAATGATCGGTCGCTTGAACCACGTCGCCATTGCTGTCCCGGACCTAGAAGCCGCGAGCGCACAATACAGGACCATGTTGGGGGCAGATGTTGGCGCGCCTCAAGACGAGCCCGACCACGGGGTGACAGTTGTGTTCGTCACGCTTCCCAATACAAAAATTGAATTTTTGTATCCGCTTGGCGATGCCTCTCCGATCCAAGGGTTCTTAGATAAAAACCCGGCGGGTGGCATTCATCACATGTGTTATGAAGTTGATGATATCATTGTAGCTCGTGATCATTTGGTCGCTGAGGGCGCGCGCGTTTTGGGAAATGGAGAGCCGAAAATCGGGGCGCATGGCAAACCTGTCTTGTTTTTACATCCGAAAGATTTCCAAGGCTGCCTGATCGAGCTGGAACAGGTCTAAGGTGCTTGCCTAACCGGCAGTAATACCTATGTAGCCTTGTAGTCTTTGAAAGGATCACCCATGGGCCCCACGTCAGCCATCGTTCTTTTTGCCGTCGTTTGGGCAATGGTATTTTTCATCGTGTTGCCGCTGCGGATGCAAACCCAAGGCGAAGCAGGAGAGGTCACACCGGGCACCCCTTCGTCTGCACCTGCGGACCCGCAAATTAAGCGCAAGGCCTTCATCACGACACTTTGGGCGGTGCCAATTTGGGCCGTGATTGCAGGGACAATTCTATCTGGTGCAATTTCGGTCCGCGACATGGACTGGTTCAACCGGATGGCGACGCCTGATCTTCCCGGTGACACAACGCATGATACAAATGAGTGAACGTCGCAGCGCCTAAGATCGGAATGATCAAGTTCAGCAAAGGAATGGTGAGCGGTAGCGCCATCAAGCAGCCCGCTGCCCAGATCGTGCCTTGGTGTCGTTTGGCCATTGCCTTGGCGCGCGCACGCCCCTCACGGCGCATCGCAGCAAGCTGAAAATACTCACGCCCCAAAAGATATCCGTTCATGCCATAAAATATGAACACGGCCGCAAAGGGTAAGAAGGCGTAAAGCACAAAGGCGCAGATGTTTGCGGCCACCAATATTCCAAAGAAATTAACGGTATCGCGCAGGCCTTCAAAAAAGCCCACAGCAGGCGTTGGGGGTAGGTCGGGGAAGTGTTTGGCCTCGACAGCATCGGCAACCTCATCCAAAAAAAGTGAGGTAATCACCGACGCGACGGGCACCATCAAAAAGACGGACAGAATGATCATCAAGATCAACGATCCCCATCCCAGCAAATCACCGAACCAAGTGATCTCAGCGCCGTCGGGTAATGTGATTGGCTCTGATGCCAGCCAATCAATGATCCCCAACAGGCCAGCATAGCAGCCAATAAGCAGCGCAATCGTAATCCCAATCCCGCGCCAAAGGACCGATTGAAAACGCGGGTCATTCATCTGGGAAATACCTTTGGAAAACGATGTGAAAATCATGTTTCAAGCCATGTTGTGATTGCAGCGAGATCAGGGCGTGGCCGTTCCGGGGGGCTGTTTGATTCGGTGCCAAAATGAATAAAACCCGCGACCGTTTCATGGGGTTCAAGCCCAAGCCCGTCGCGGATAAATGCGCGGTCATGGCTGGCCCAGCCTGACAGCCAATTGGCTCCCCAGCCAGCGGCAAGCCCTGCGTTCACAAGGGCCAGACAGACAGCGCCTGCGGAATAGATTTGTTCGATTTCGGGCACTTTTTCAGATATGACGGGTGATGCAACGACCGCCACCGCGAGATTTGAGTTGGCAAACTGTGCGTGGTTTTTCGCGATCTTATCTGGATCAATGCTAAGCGCGGCCCCGCGTGTTTCAACAAGTTCAGCCAAACGGTTCAGCGCAGGTTTCGAAAGTACAATAAACCGCCAAGGCTCTAGCTTGCCATGGTCAGGCGAACGAGCCGCAGCCGTCAGCAATGTCGTGAGCGTTGCGCGATCCGGGACCGGTGTTGTCAGCGTCTTGGCCGGACGCGATCGCCGGGTCAAAAGAAAATCAAGGGCCGCTTGGTTCGGTGTGGGCATGGTTTATCCTGCATTTGCTTGATCTACAGATATGTGTGAGCGGTCGCGCTGACAACCGGCATTGCGCGCCGCGTGGGCTTTGCTAAGGTGCTAACACAGCAGCTAGGGAGGACGCTTTGGACGTTAATCTCGACCGGGTAAAAGCCTTCGAAAACCCGGCTGAATTTTGTGATTGGTTGGCGCAGAACCACGCACAGGCCCCCGAAATTTGGTTGAAAATCTTCAAGAAGGCGTCAAAAATCCCATCGATTGATTGGGAACAGGCCGTGATCGAAGCGATTGCTTGGGGCTGGATCGACGGGATTAAGAAGTCTTGTGATACGCTGTCCTATTACCAAAGGTTCACACCGCGCCGCGCCCGGTCGAACTGGTCGCAAAA
Source organism: Loktanella sp. D2R18 (assembly GCF_003318235.1). Taxonomy (GTDB): domain Bacteria; phylum Pseudomonadota; class Alphaproteobacteria; order Rhodobacterales; family Rhodobacteraceae; genus Yoonia. Next base: position 109,705 of record NZ_QOCG01000006.1, read on the forward strand.
GAACCGTGAACATGCAGAAAATTTGATTGTGAAAGGTCGGATGCAAGCGCCGGGGCTAACCCACGTTACAGCCGCCAAGACGGATGGGCGCTGGAATGCTGCCTATGCTGGCTCTGCGACGATGGAAACTCCCTCGGATTTCCTTGCGGCATTGACGGATAACCCCAAAGCGCTGGCGTTCTATGAAACCTTGAACCGCAGCAGTATCTTTGTAATCTACCACCGCCTGCATTCCGCGAAACGCCCACAAACGCGGGCGGATCGGATGGCGAAGCTACTTGATATGCTCGAACGTGGTGAAAAGCCGCGATAGCAATTTGCTACAACGCGTCCACCATCGCCCCAATCACACCGCCCAGATAAGCATCAAACCCGGCGTCGGGTTGGCGCAGCGGAAACACCTCGGCGAACGGGTCGGGGGCGCTGGTATCGCTACCGGACATGGTTTGTAGGACCGCATGGCCACAAAAGGGCACATAGGTTTCGGAATAGCCGCCTTCGTGGACCATCAAGAGTTTGCCGCCGCAGACATCATCAGCCAGCGCCATTACCTGTGCGGTCATTTGCGCAAAGGTGTCGGCGGTGGCCAACATGCGTCCGAGCGGATCATTGGCGGCCGCATCATACCCGCAAGCAATGATCAGGACATCGGGTGCAAAGCTATGGATCGCGGGCAGGGCCAGCCGTTCCATCGTAGCAAGGTACCCTGTGTGTCCGGTGCCTGGGGGCAGCGGAATGTTCAGGTTAAACCCAGTGCCAGCACCTGTGCCTCGATCCACAAAAGCACCGGTGTCCATTGGGTAATTTCGGTCTTGGTGGATCGACACGGTCAGCACGTCATCGCGGTCATAAAACACCGCCTCAGTTCCATTGCCGTGGTGCACATCCCAATCGAGCACTGCAAAGCGCTTGGCTTGACCAGCGGCACGGGCGGCTTCGATTGCGATACCAATATTGTTGAACAAACAGAACCCATTAGGGAAATCGGGCAGACAGTGGTGGCCGGGCGGGCGTGAGAGGGCATAGGCATTGCGTAGTTGCCCGGTTAACACGGCTGAAAGCGCGGATTTCGCGATCCCTGCCGAAAGTGCCGCCAATTCATACCCACCGGGGCCAAAGGGCGTGCGCCGTCCCAATTCGCCGCCGCCTGCGTCAGATAATGCTTTAAATTCATCAAGATAATGCGCGGGGTGTACGCGCAGCAAATCAGCGCGGGTGGCGATGTCAGCGCTGCGCATTTCAAGATCACGGGCAAGCCCAGTGACTTCGATCAGGTTTTTAAGGCGGCGTTTGGTTTCGGGGCTTTCAGGAAGACCGCCATCAAGCGGTTGCACCAAGCCGCCAACAGGCAACATGCCCGCATAATTTCCGCCACCGTGCCAAAAGCTGCGTTCATCCCAGAAAAATCCTGTGGTCATGTTTTGCGCAATTGATAAACGCCTTCGGGAAGATCAAGCGCCGCCTGCAGATCGCGTAACTGGCTGAATGATATGGTGATTTGTACGGGTTCATCGCTGCGCGGATCGATTTGGGTGACAGTGATGCAATCGTCTAAAGCATGTACAATGACATCATCGAGAAGCGGGGCAGCCCCTTCATCAACAAGGGTCACAACGGTCGCGTCATAATCGTGTTCGATGGTAAACATGAACAAAGCCTAGCGCGGCGTTTGATGGGGTGCAAGCGGCTGTTGCGAAACGAAAAAGGGTGCCGCCCATAATTTGCGACACCCTTTGTAACATGGCCCAAGTCTGGTTCGAAATAACCTTGGTGGGCCTGTAACTATCAACCGAATATGTTATGTTTTTAGCTGAATTCTGAATGGGAGTCAGGTCATGGATTCCATACCTCTTGATTTGACGGTGCGCCTGTTTTGAAAATTATCCAGAATGTTGTCAGTGATCGCGGGTCGAAATATGCGGTTTCGGGCGGGCCTGTCGGGTCTGCGGATGAGGCGCGTGTTTTCATTAAAGCCCTGTGTCGCAACAAGAAATTCGCCAAGGCCACGCATAATACTTGGGCCGTTCTCCTGCCCGATGCGCCCCTCAAAAACGACGACGGCGAAAGCGGTGCGGGCATGGTGATCTTGCGGATGTTGGAGCGCGAAGACCTGCAAAACCATATCATCGTTGTGACACGCTGGTACGGCGGCAAGCACCTTGGCGGAGATCGGTTCCGGCATGTGCAGGACTGCGTGCGGACCTATATCGCGGCGATGGATTAACCGCGCGTACGTGGGCGTTTGGGTGATTTGACCGAATCTTTGATGAATGTCTTATTTTATTAGGTTTTGCGCGGTCGGCATTGCGTCGGCGCAGCGTCGAATTTGCGTATGGCAGCTTTGCTGTATTTGCTTGGTTTAAGGGGTGTACGATGGACTGTTGTTAACGGTTGGTTGGGGCCTAGAGGGATGAAGCGTTTGTATGGTGCCTATCAGTAGTGGAGCGCTTGGACCGAGGGGGTGAGCCGCGTCTAGGAAACTGTCCAGTGGACAGTTTCAGCGGTGAACGCGCGAAGCGCAGGGGGTGCGAAGCGCCCTCCCCATGGGGAGGGTTTGCGCCGTCTCGGAATTGATCCAGTGGATCAATTCAGGCGAAAACGGGCGAAGCCCCGGCCCGGGCGCTGCCCGGCTTTGCCGGGCGGGGTCAATGGCGGTTGATACGTATCAAACTAACTGCTGTATGAAATCAACTTCGCAAACAATCCGCGAATCTATCGCTCAACAAAAGGTGCTCAATCGGAACCACAAAATTATCTAAACGCGTGAGACATAAAAGGATTTTAGATGGGGCCGCTCGTTGCTGGGGATGTCGCATTGGCGGCAACGCCTCAACAGTAGCAAGCAGTTCGTCGGTGAAATATCCGCACTCGGGCGTTGTCCCACACATTGCGATAATAGACTGTAGTTCCAACGCATATGCCGTCTTTGAATAAATTTCAGCGCGGGCAAAATCTTGATTAGATTGGAAAACATAAAAGGCCACCCGTCCTGCTTCGTCAGCGATTGAAAGCGTTCTCATTGGGCTGCCCGCCAGCTCACTGCGAATTGCAGCAATGTTCTTTGCGACGAAGCTTCTTGTGCCCACTTTATATAGATAGCTGGTAAGAAATTCTGATGAACTTAGGTCACGATTTTCGATGACCCATGTTGTCGTTTCGTCGCAGTCCGACAGGTCGGTCGGGTTAGATCTGTCCAAGAATTCGAGATATTGAAGGCAAATGTCGAGTGGGGGGCTATGATATTCAGCACTGGCTTGGGACGCAAAAATTGAGATGACTGTTGCTATGAGTATTCTAAACATATCGGCTCAATCGTTTTTTGGTTTCAAAATTGCGCCTCTAAGATTTCTATAAATTCAAGCGCGCCCACAAATCATACTCCCCCGCCTCCTCAACCACAACCTTCACCACATCTCCCACAGCCAACCCGTCAACCCCTTCATCAATGAACAGGTTCCCGTCGATCTCTGGTGCGTCGGCCCATGTGCGGCAGGTGGCGATGCCGTCTTCGTCGATGTCGTCGACAATGACTTCGAGCGTTTTGCCAACCTTGGCTGCGAGTTTGGCTTCGGAAATGGCTTGGGCTTTGGCCATGAACCTATCCCAGCGGTCTTGTTTGACCTCTGGCGCGACGTGATCGGGCAGGGCGTTGGACCGCGCGCCTTCGACGTTTTCGTATTGAAAGCAGCCAACGCGGTCCAACTGGGCTTCATCCAGCCAATCAAGCAGGTGTTGGAATTCGTCTTCGGATTCACCAGGGTAGCCGACGATAAAGGTGGATCGCAGGGTGATATCAGGGCAGATTTCGCGCCACGCCCGGATTTCATCCAGCGTTTTGGCACCCGCCGCAGGCCGCGCCATACGCCGCAGCACATCGGGGTGGCTGTGTTGGAATGGGATATCAAGATAGGGCAGGATGCCGTTGTTTGGGTCCGCCATCAGCGGAATCAGGTCGCGCACATGCGGGTAGGGGTAGACGTAATGCAGCCGCACCCAAGCGCCGAGTTTCCCCAATTCCCGTGTCAGATCAAGGATATGGCTGCGCACCGTATCGTCTTTCCACGGATTTACGTCATATTTACGGTCCAGCCCGTAGGCTGAGGTATCTTGCGAAATCACGAGGAGTTCTTTGACACCAGCATTCACCAGCTTTTCCGCCTCGCGCAGGACCGCGTGCGCAGGCCGTGACGCCAGTTTGCCGCGCATATCGGGGATGATGCAGAATTTGCATTTGTGGTTACAGCCTTCGGATATCTTAAGATAGCTGTAGTGCCGCGGGGTCAGCGAGACGCCTGTCGCGGGCAGCAGATCAATGAACGGATCAGGGTTCGCAGGCACGGCGCTGTGCACGGCGTCAAGCACCTGTTCGTATTGGTGCGGCCCGGTGACGGCCAAAATGTTGGGATGGTGTTCGCGGATGTAATCGGGTTCCGCGCCCAAGCAGCCTGTGACGATGACCTTGCCATTTTCGATCAGGGCCTCGCCAATCGCATCAAGGCTTTCGGCCTTGGCGCTGTCTAGAAAACCACAGGTGTTGACAATCACGGCCTCAGCACCGCTGTAATCAGGCGAAATCGCATACCCTTCGGCGCGCAGCCGGGTCAGGATGCGTTCGCTATCGACCAATGCTTTGGGGCAACCAAGGCTTACCATGCCGATGGTTGGTTGGCCGGGGCGGCTGGCGTCGGTCATCTTGGCCTTGGGGGCCAAGTCGGGGCGGAGGTTTGGCGGGTTCTGGGTCATGCCTGCCCTATAGCGCGGGGCGGGGGCGTTGGGAATGGGGTGTTGCGTGACGCGAGACGGGTCGTGCTGATTGCGACGCACGGTGGGGGGCTGCCACAGAATTTTCCCGCACGATGGCCTGGGGCTGCGCAGGCGGTTTAGGTCGCGATGTGTAAGCCTGGTTTGGGGGGCGTCGTGATACGCCTGACGGCAGGCAGCGATTATTTCACCGGCCTCGCGCGCATGCGAGCAACTGTGATTCTGCACTCCTTGTTGGCGGGACTGGGAGGCCATAGCTGCGGTTCATCTGAATGAACTTACCGCAAGAAAGCCTGAAATGACCCATTCTCTATCCCGAAAAACGATCATCTTATCTGTTGCCCTCGCGGGGGTGATTGGTGAGATAATATTCGAAGCCTATGCTTGGCTTTTGTCACCGTTGTTGTTTGGCGTGACGTTGCAGCCATCGAATCTTGTCATTGCGATCACGCAAAAAATATTCGGCTTGACGTTATCGCATGGGGCCGCATTTGCGATTCACTTTACCATTGGATCACTTGGGTTCGGATTGTTTGTTTATCTTGTGCGCTGCGTGATGCCTGCACGGGTTTGGATGACCGGTTTGGTCTCTGGTTTAGCTCTTTGGTTTATCGCGCAAGGCATGCTTGCCCCGTTTATTGGGCGTAGCTTTATGATGGATTTTGGCACTTATACACAGTCATCTTTTGTTGGTCATGTTGGAATGACCTTGATCATGTCGCGTCTGATGGCCGCGTTTTTGAAAGCATCCTATTTGCGCGGACCGTTAGGGCGCGAGAGCACATAGGTGGCCGCGCCGATCATGCAGATGGCTTGGATTAGGATCAGTTGAGGGCGCAGACCCGCGATGATACTGCCCGTCAGCGCGGCGCTCATCATCACAACGGCGATGGCTTTATACCGCGGGGCAATCGCGCCGTTTTCGCGCCAATCCGCTATGATCGGGCCAAAAATGCGGTGATCTTCAAGATAGCGATGCATGCGCGGGGAGCCTTTGCTAAACCCAAAAGCCGCGAGGATCACAAACGGCGTGGTCGGCAAAACCGGCAACACCACCCCGATCGCGCCTAGACCCAATGCAGCCCACCCCAGCAACAACCAAAGGCCGCGCATGATGGTTTTCCGAGAGGCGGGGGTAAAGGGCACGCGAATCCTGACATGACAAAGCTATCTGCCGTTTTTAGATAAGCCAAAGCTTGCCCGATGTAAGGGGATGGTGGAAGGTAATGACATTTTTTCTAAAGGTGATTTCTTGACCGCGTTGAAAAATCCTCTCGGTATGATCGTCGTGAACTGCGCCGACCCTGAGGTTGGTGTCTACTACGCGTGCGGTTGCGCGATATGCTCATTGATCCGATGCTGGAACGGATGGGCGGGGCAGAGGCCGCGCCGAAGTTTGCGATGGTGCGCCATACGCTGCGGTTACCTGGAATGGCGGATGTGTCTGCGGACGTTTACTGTGCGCAGTTACGGCACATGTTAGATGCCGCTTTGACGTATGAGCGGACGTAGCCAAACAGTATTCACATTTCCGCCGCGGCTGGCGTAGTTTGCGTGTTATGAACTATTTGGAATTGATCATCACCTGCGAACACGAGTTGAATACGTTGCACGGGGCGTTACATGCAACATTGGAGGATCGGGAAAAATCTGCCAGCCATCGCGAAAAATGGGTAAGGGCTGCAAAGGCATTCCGCGCGTATGATTCACCTGTTTTCGAACTGGCCGACCAATGCCGCCGCTTTGGTATAAAAAGTGCGCCTGAATTGCGCGCATTTGTCTTTGCTTACATTCAATGTGATCCATATTTTTATCGATCAGGGTATATCCTGGAACAGCTGTTGCCGAAGGTAAAACAGCTGTCGCTGTCGGAATTTGAAAAAGGTGTAATCCAACGTACAATCTTGAAGCGGATTGAGACAAAAGCACTCCGCAACTTTCGACATCTGTGCAAGCTTATCCACTATGTGGATGATGCGCCGTTTCGGGACGCATTGCGGGCGCGCGCAAATTCTTCAGACACTCAGATGCGCAGGCGTGCAAAGTTTGCGCTTGCATACCTTCCAGACTGAAAAACCGCCCCGTAAGGGACGGCTTTTTGCGTAGGGTGGATCTTGATCCACCTAACCATAAAATATTACCGGCGCCGGTCGCGGCGCGATGACATGGGTTGGAATGCGACGCCGACATGGGCTTCGCAGTACGGTTTACCAGCCTGTACGGGTAGCCCGCAAAACCAAAAATCATCTGTTGCCGGATCACCGACAGGCCATTTACAGGTCTTCTCGGTCAGCTCCATCAGGCTGATGCGCTTGGCACCTTTTTCGACTTCGCTGACTTTGGCCAAAGCCTCTGGACTGATTTCATTGGCCGAAGGTTGCGGCGGCAACGGTTGACCCGCAGGAATAATCGCGCGGCGGGCCGCTGAAATCGGAATGCCGTTTTCGTCCAGTTCAACCTCTTCTTTGACTGCAGGCACAGAGGCCGCAGGCGCAGGTTTTGCTTTAGGCGCTGGTTTGGGCGCTGCCGGTTTGGCTGCTGCGGCAGGTTTTTCTTTGGGTGCGGCTTTGGTCGCCGCGGCACCGCTGGCGGCAGCCCGGTTTGACAGGCCAAGGCGATGCACCTTGCCGATCACAGCATTGCGGGTCACGCCGCCCAGTTCTTTGGCGATTTGGCTCGCGGACTGGCCTTCGCCCCACATCTTTTTGAGCGTCTCAACGCGCTCGTCTGTCCAGGACATATGGATTCCTTTGGTTCAGTGGGCCGGATAAGGTGATTTATCGGGCCTAAAAATCTGTTCAAGCCTTACAATAGTCTTTGTGCGCAGGGATGTGAAGCACGTGATCAAGGTTTTCGTGCGTTATGGCAGATCGGGCGCAGTTTCATGCCGTCAGGACTGGTTAATTCTGACAAATAGACTATGTCACGGGGCAAGCAAAGGAACCTTCACATGACTATAAAATCTGCAATGGGTGTGCGCCGCTTTGGCCGTGTGAACTGGTTGGGCACTTGGACGTTGGTGCGCCGTGAAATCAAACGCTTTATGAATGTATGGTCGCAGACCGTGATGGCCCCGCTGATTAACGCGGGCCTGTTCTTGATGATCTTCACCATCGCCATAGGGCCGCAGCGCGGGGACGTGATGGGCGTTCCGTTTATGACGTTTCTTGCGCCGGGGATTTTGACAATGACGGTGATCCAAAACGCATTTGCGAATACATCCTCCAGCTTGGCTTCTGCCAAGGTGCAGGGCAATATTGTTGATACGCTGATGCCGCCGCTTTCGGCTGGCGAATTGGTCTTTGGCTACATCGGCGGTGCGGTTGCACGCGGAGCGTTGGTCGCGGTTGTGATTGCGCTTGGGTCCTTTCTTTTTCTAGGCGTTGGCATGCAAAATCCGGCTTGGGCGGTCCTATTTGTATTGTTGGGATCTGTGCTCATGGGCGGTTTGGGGATGATCGCAGGGATATTTGCCAATAGATTTGATCAGCTTTCGGCGATTTCGAATTTTCTTGTCACGCCACTCGCGTTTCTATCGGGCACTTTCTATTCCATCGATGCGCTGCCAGGATTTTTGCAAACGCTTAGCCATGTGAACCCGTTTTTCTACATCATCGACGGTGTCCGTTTCGGGATGATCGAGGTGTCGGATAGCAACCCTTGGGTTGGCTTATGTGTCGTTGGTGTTGCGTGTCTGTTTGTCCTTGGTATCTGCCTGCGTTGGATGCACACAGGCTATCGGCTCAAAGCCTAGCGTTTTGCGCGCGTTTCTCTCCAACCCAATATGATGGCGCCGCCGACGATCAAGGTTGCCCCAATCATGCTGACGTGGTCGGGGTAGGCTTTGAATAGGACACCATCATAAAGCGTCGCGAAGATAAGCGTGATATAGCTGAAGGGTGTGATGAAACTGGCGTCTGCACGTGCGACTGCGTTGATAAAACAGGTTTGCGCGACGGCCATAAGTACCCCAATGCCAGCCAGCGCGCCCCATTGTCCCAAAGTCGGAAACGCCCAAAACGGCCAAACAGCTGCCGTCGCAATCGCCAACCCAAGTCCGTTGTTGATGAGCAGTATTTGGAACGGCGCTTCGCTATTGGCGAGCTTTTTCATGAAAATAAGCTCAGCGCCCATCATCATAGCCGCCCCAACGGCAAGTAAGCCCGCAAGCTGGAAAGTATCTGTGCTGGGGCGCAGTAGAATGAGCGCCCCGATCAGCGCGGTAAACGCCGCAAACCAGCGCCACGGGCCAACCCGTTCCCCCAGAAACGGGATCGCAAGGATCATCGCAAAGACAGGGTTCAGGAAGCTGATCGCAGTCGCATCTGACAGACGCATGTTTGCCGCCGCCGCAAACATCAGGCTAACCCCGCCCCATCCAAACAAGGTGCGCCCTATATGCAGCCGCAATCTGGGCGTTTTGATCCGAGGGCGCATGATGCTGGCGGCCGTGCCAATCGCGATGAATGCAAACAAGAAACGCCCATGGCTGACCTGCAGCGGGTGTAACGGCGGCCCTAAGACATTAGTGCCAAGGGTCTTTGCCAGTAACATGGTCCCCGCGATGAATGCGGTTGCCGTCACGATCAGCAAAACCGCAAGGCGCGGGTTATGAGTGGGTAATGTCATGGTTGCATTTGCCCCCACGCGTATGGGGATTGCAACGCTAGAAATTTCCGTGCGTTTTTGTCTTCACTGTTACAATGAATTGCGCTACGCACGGCCTATGAAGACTGATTTGACATATGTAAGCCGACGCCGACGCTAATTTGCGCCGCCTATTGTCACGTCTTCTTTTAACTCCTCAACATTGACACTTGGCCCTTGGTCTGCACCAATTGGCCTATTGATAAGGATGATCGCCATGATCGCGTCTATTTTGCCAACTTATTCTCGTGCCCCGCTGACATTCGTGTCTGGCGAAGGGTCTTGGTTGACGGAGCAAGACGGTCGCCGATTTTTGGATTTGGGCGCTGGTATTGCCGTCAATGCGCTGGGTCATGCCAACCCGGCCTTGGTCGAGGCGCTGACCACACAGGCCCAATCTATCTGGCATCTTTCGAACCTCTATAACATTCCTGCCCAACAAAAACTGGCGGATGCATTGGTCGATGCGACCTTTGCGGATACGGTGTTTTTTACCAATTCTGGCACCGAAGCCTGCGAATTGGCCGTGAAAATGGCCCGCAAATATTGGTTTGATAAAGATCAGCCTGATCGGGTCGAAATTATCACCTTTTCTGGATCGTTTCACGGTCGCTCAAGCGCTGGGATCGCCGCTGCTGGGTCAGAAAAAATGACCAAAGGGTTTGGGCCTTTGTTGCCCGGATTTACCCACTTGGAATTTGGTGACATGGCTGCGCTGGAATCCGCTATAAATGACACAACCGCCGCCGTCATGATCGAGCCCGTGCAGGGTGAGGGCGGTATTCGCCCCGTGCCTGACTCCGATTTGAAGGCGATGCGCGAACTATGCGATGCGCATGGGGCCTTGCTAATCTTTGATGAGGTGCAATGCGGAATGGGCCGGACAGGCAGGTTATTTGCACATGAATGGGCCGGGGTGACCCCTGACATCATGATGGTTGCCAAGGGCATCGGTGGCGGCTTCCCGTTGGGCGCTGTGCTGGCAACGGAAAACGCCGCATCAGGCATGACGGCGGGCACGCATGGATCCACCTATGGCGGCAACCCGTTGGCCTGCGCCGTCGGCGCAAAGGTGATGGAGATCGTAGCGGACGACGTGTTTTTGGCCGAAGTGAGCCGCAAAGCAGGGTATTTTCGCCAAAAGCTTGAAGGTCTCGTTGCGGCCCACCCAGATGTTTTCGAAGAGGTGCGCGGTACGGGCCTGATGCTGGGGCTGAAATGCAAAGCAGTGAACATGGATGTTGTGAATGCAGGCTATGCACAGGGCGTCTTGACCGTTCCCGCTGCGGATAATGTGATCCGTCTGTTGCCTGCGCTGACGATCACCGATGCTGATATCGCGGATGCCGTTGACAAGCTTGACGCTGCCGCGGCACAGTTGAAGGGAGCCAATGCGTAATTACGATTTCCGCCTGTTAACCAAGGACGACCTAAGCCTACTTCGCCGCTGGTTCAACACAGCGCATGTTAGGGCATGGTGGCCCGACGCTGACAGGCAAATCGCACACATTACAGACGACATGAAAAATCCCAATATCAACATGCATATCGTCGGATTGTCACATATCCCATTTGCCTTTGTCAGCGATTTTGATGCGGGCACATCGGGCCGGACGGAATTCACTGATTTGCCAGTTGGGACGCGCGCAATGGAGACATTCGTTGGCGATGCCGATTTCTTGGGGCCGGGTCATGCGACCGGGTTCATCGAAGCATGGGTGCGCAAACTGCGTCTCAAAAGTACGCTTGTTGCGGTGGGACCGAATACGACCGATACACGCGCGATCGCAATCTACCGACAGGCTGGATTTCATAACCGACGCCTCGCGCCTACGCGCGATGGCAAACTTGTTCAGGTGATGACACACCTTTGACTGACTGGCCGAAGGGCCCAACAAATAAAGCGAAACTTATGACGCATTTTCTTGATATCCACACGACACCCGCGGAAGACCTGCATGAAATTATCCGCAATGGCCGCGCCATCAAAGATGCGCGCAAAGGCCAGCCAAAAGGCACACTTGACGCGGATCAACCGCTGGCGAACCATATGGTCGCCCTGATTTTTGAAAAACCGTCCACGCGGACCCGTGTGTCGTTTGACGTGGGCGTGCGCCAAATGGGCGGGCAGACAATGGTGTTGTCGGGCAATGATATGCAGCTTGGGCACGGCGAAACGATTGCCGATACTGCGCGGGTGTTGTCACGCTACGTCGATATGATCATGATCCGCACGTTCGAAGAACAAACGCTGATGGAAATGGCCGAATATGCCAGCGTTCCCGTGATCAATGGGCTGACCAACCGCACACACCCCTGCCAGATCATGGCCGACATCATGACGTTCGAAGAACATAATGGGCCGATCAAAGGCAAAAAGGTTGTCTGGTCGGGTGATGGCAATAACGTGTTCACGAGCTTTGCACATGCGGCCAAGCAGTTCGATTTTGATCTGGTATTCACGGGGCCAGAGCCGCTTGACCCAGAAGAGGCGGTATCAGGGCTTTATACAACTGAACGCGACCCAGATAAGGCCGTGCAGGGGGCGGACTTGATCGTGACCGATACGTGGGTTTCCATGCATGATCCGCAGTCAGCACGTGAACGCCGTCACAACCAGTTACGTGGCTATCAGGTGAACGACGCGTTGATGGCCAAGGCTAAAGATGATGCATTGTTCATGCATTGCCTGCCCGCGCACCGCGATGACGAAGCCACAAGTAGCGTCATGGACGGCAAAAATTCAGTGATCTTCGACGAAGCCGAAAACCGGCTACATGCGCAAAAAGCGATCATGCGCTACTGCGTCGGAAAATAAAGAACTTCGGGGCGGGAAACCGCCCCGTTCCGATTTCTAACGATCAGCTATTTCAGAGTGTCGGTGAAAGCGGTGACACCGGCCGTTGCCACTTCTAGATCCTGCGCAGGCGATCCGGAGCTGACGCCAATGCCACCAACGACGGCGTCGTTCACTAAAACCGGGAGCCCGCCGCCAATCGCAACCATCCGTCCGCCCAAAGTCGACGAAATGCCGTATGCGGGCTGACCGGGCTGGTTGACTTCACCAAGAATGTGGGTGCCTTTCCGAATGCCGATCGCAGTAAAACTCTTGTCGATGGCAAGCTGAATGCTGGTGACCTTGCTATCATCCATCCGTTCAAACGCGATCAGATTGCCGCTTTCGTCGGTGACCGCAATGCACATCGGCACATTGATTTCTTGTGCTTTGGCGCGCGCGCCAGCAATCAATACATAGGCTTCATCGATGCTTAGGCGGTTAATGGTAAGCACTGTGGTCTCCTTAGTGGAACCGCGCAGGTTTTGCGTGGCTCGTAAAGTTGGATTGGGCAATATCTAAGATCATACAAAAGCGGCGTGAAGCCCCAAGAAAATAACCGCAGACATAAAGGCGGCTGCGGGCACCGTGATGACCCAGGCCGCGATGATTGTCATAAAGTGTGACCGACGGACCAGTTTTCGGCGGCGCCGTTCTTCGGGGGCGATCCGTTTGGCTTCGGGGCGCTTTGCCGCAGATGTCCGCTTGCGCCGCTCTGTATGCCATTCACGGTAGAACCCAACGCCAAATACGCCGCCCACGGCGATATGCGTGGATGATACAGGTAAACCCAGCCAGCTGGCGATGATCACAGTGATCGCGGCCGACAACGCCACACAATAGGCGCGCATCGGGTTCAGCTTGGTGATTTGGCTGCCCACCATACGGATCAGCTTTGGGCCAAATAGGATCAGCCCGAATGAAATCCCAAAGGCCCCGATGACCATGACCCAAGTTGGAATATCAACCTTGCCCGCGAAGGTGCCAAAGCTTTCAGCGTGCACGATCGCCGCGAGTGGGCCGACGGCGTTTGCGACATCGTTGGCCCCGTGGGCAAATGAAAGCAGGGCAGCGGATAGGATCAATGGGATTTTAAAGAGCACTTTCAGCGATTTGTTTCGGTTCTCAAGTCCTTCGGATTGGCGACGGACAAGCGGGGTTGAAAGCGCATAGATTGCCGCCGCTAAAACAAACCCGATGATACAGGCTGTTAGTAGGTCAACCGTGATGATCCGCTTGAGCCCTTTCATGGCCAAATACATCGCGAACACACCGCCCATGATCCCGATCAGAACAGGCACCCAGCGGCGCGCGGCTGCGATTTTGTCGTCTTGGTAGATGATTGCGACTTTGATAAAGGCAAGGAAGGCAGCAGCGATTACACCGCCCAGCACCGGCGAAATCACCCAGCTTGCCGCAATCGCCCCCATTGTCGGCCAGTTCACCGCAGCAAATCCCGCGGCGGCAACCCCGGCGCCCATCACGCCCCCGACGACAGAATGGGTCGTGGACACGGGCGCACCGACCCAAGTTGCCAAATTCACCCAAAGCGCCGAGGAAATCAGCGCGGCCATCATCGCCCAAATAAAGACTTCGCTGCTTGCGACGCTTTGCGGATCAATGATCCCTTTCGAAATGGTCGACACGACGTCGCCCCCGGCAAGCAAAGCGCCCGCACTTTCGCAAAGTGCCGCGATCACGATCGCCCCGCCCATTGTCAAAGCGTTTGCGCCAACCGCAGGCCCCATATTGTTGGCAACATCATTCGCACCGATATTCACGGCCATATAGGCACCGAACGCTGCCGCAGCGATCACGACGTAAGATGTTGAAGCACCGCCGAAAAATAGCGTGCTTGCGAGCGCGGCAACGATGATAAATGCAAGTGAGATGCCCAAGCCAACCAGCGGCCGACTGACGTATTGGTTCGCGTATTCAACAGCACCAATGCGACCAAGATCGCGATCAAGCGTCTTCCATTGGTTGTTTGGTTCGAAATCAGGCATCACGGTCCCCCACTGTGAATTGGGATCGGGGTAAACATTTTGCGTCAATGTCACAATATATTTATGAAAAGATGCCTTGGGGTGCAAAGCTTTCGATAACTTGCTTCAGGCCGGGGTCCTCGACAAGTTCAGCCGCCCGCGCGGGAGACGCCCAAATGCGGTCGCGACGTTTGGCTTCGGGGTAGTCGTCCGATATTTTTTTGACTTTCAGCGGAAATACTTTGACTTCGCAGGGAACTACAGATCCGTTGTCGAACCGCTTTTTTCCTAAAAACGACTGTACTCCGGCGGAACCAACAGAGGTTTTTTTAACGCCGCCTTCTTCCCAAGCTTCTTGTTGTGCGGCTTCGCTTGCGGTGAGCCCGTCGATGGGCCAGCCTTTGGGCAGGATCCAACGACCGCTAGAACTGCTGACAAGCAATACCTCTGTACCCGCGTCACCTTCGCGGTGACAGAGCGCGGCGACCTGCAATGCGGGCGGACGTTTAATGAGCGGACGCAAGGCGCCCCGCCAAAAACTATTCAACATAGAAATCATATTGTGCCTGACAATCGTCTTATATTATTAATAATTTTCTAACACGATATGATTCGGAATGCAAATTAGGTTCATGTGCCCCGCGGTTTTGCGCGCAATGTTGGGTCCGCATGGGTGGGATCTTCGGGCCACGGGTGGCGCGGATACCGCCCGCGCATATCACGGCGCACGTCCGCATATGACGTCGCCCAAAATCCGACAATATCTTGCGTGACCTGCACCGGTTTTTGTCCCGGTGACAACAGCGTGACGCGCAGCGGCGTTTGCCCAACTTTCGGATGCGTGGTGACCCCAAACATTTCTTGCAAGCGCAAGGTGATCCCCGGCGTGTCCCCATCGTAATCAATCGGAATTTTACGGCCCAACGGCGTGGTGAAATGCGCAGGTGCGGCTTGGTCGAGCCGTTGTGTTTGTTGCCAGTCCAGCATTGCGCGCAAGGCAGGGAGCAGGTCAAACCCCTTCCAATCCCCAGCAGAACGCACGCCGTTGAGATGTGGCAAAAGCCAGGTTTCCAGATCGCCTAACAGCGCTGCGTCATCCATTGCCGGCAGATCGTCCAGCAAAGCTACACGTGCCCGAAACCGGTTCGCCGCAGCACTTGGCCGCAATCCCAATTGCCGGATCCCATCAAGCATTGCCTGCGCCACGGCGTCATCTGGGGCCTCCGCCCAATTGCGATCATCCAAGACCAACGCGCCAAACCGTTCTTGCCTGCGCGTCAAAACCCGATTTTCGCGCCGCGACCAAAGGCAGAGGTCGGCCCAAGCGATCTGGTCGCCAAACACGTCACGCAATTCGCTTTCGGTGATCGTCACCGCTTGCCTGACGCGCGCTTCGCGGGTGTCGCCATCGAGATCAGTTGCCACGATCAGCCGTTGTCCTGCCAGAGGATCGCTCGCGTCTAAAATAGCGCCCTTGCCGCCTGAAAGCACATAGCGCGGGTCGTCGCCCTTGCGTCGCAATCCCACGCGGTCGGGATAAGCCAGGGCCGCCATCGCGGAAAGCGACATGGGTGGGGATTGGGGCAGCCCTTTGGACAGGCGCGGAATTTCAGATTTGATCTGGGCAAGCGCTGCGTGGTTCACTTGCCCCGGCCCGTCATAGCGCCCGCGCAACGCAGAGATACGCAGAGATAGATCGCTGGGTGCGCCGCGCAGTGGGTCACGGACGGCCAAAAGGGCCGCGAGCGGGGCGGCTTGGAGGCCAGCGATCTGCAACATATGTGCAAGGCGTGGGTGCAAGGGCAGCGCGGCCAATGCGCGCCCGTGGGCGGTTATCCGAAGATCGTCATCCAATGCGCCAAGGCTTTGTAGTAGTGCGCGCGCTTCGGCCAAGGCCCCAGCAGGCGGCGGGGTAAGAAACAGCAGATCATCGCTGCCCCATGATGCGATTTCAAGCGCGAGGCTGGCAAGATCTGCCGCCTCAATCTCGGCTGGGGCAAAAGCAGGAAACGCCCCTTCTTCGCCTTTGGTCCATAGGCAATAGGCGTCACCGGGGGCAACCCGGCCGGCGCGACCGGCGCGCTGTGTGGCCTCAGCCCGGCTGACCCGTTCGGTCACGAGCCGTGACATGCCTGATCCGGGGTCAAACCGGGCACGTCGCGCGCGGCCTGCGTCCACGACCACGCGAATGTCTTGGATCGTGAGCGAGGTTTCCGCGATAGAGGTCGCAAGCACAATCTTGCGTCCAGTTGCAACAGGGGCGATAGCGGCGCGTTGGTCCTTGAACGGCAGCGCCCCATAAAGCGGGCGAATGTGGCAATCAGCTGGCAAGCGCCCGGCAAGGTTCTGCGCGACCCGTCTAATTTCGCCTTCTCCGGGCAGAAAGACCAGAACGCCACCTTTGGTTTTTGAAATGGCATCTACGATTAAATCGGCGGTGGCGGGCTCAGGCCGCGTGCCCTTGGGCAAGGACTTAGGCAGGTGATGGGTGGTGACCGGGTAAGAGCGGCCTTCGGACGTGATCACAGGCGCATCGTCAAGCATTGCGGCGACGGGCCCCGCGTCCAATGTCGCGGACATGACGACCACAATCAGGTCAGTGCGTAAGATTTGACGGGCCTCCCAAGCGAGCGCAAGCCCAAGGTCGGCGTTCAGCGAGCGTTCGTGGAATTCATCAAAGATAATCGCGCCTATGCCCGCTAGGTCGGGGTCGGTTTGGATCATCCTGCTCAGGATGCCTTCGGTCACAACCTCGATCTTACTGCCGGGCTTACTGTCGCCGCGCATGCGGTAACCCACGGATGCACCAGGCTTTTCACCCAACCCCTCTGCAAGCCGATCTGCGGCGGCGCGCACGGCAAGACGACGTGGTTCAAGCATAATGATTTTACCAGGCGTGACGGCGGCTTCTAAGATCGCGAGTGGGACGCGGGTGGTTTTGCCGGCGCCCGGAGGCGCTTGCAAAACGGCACAACCCTGCGCGCGGATCGCGGCAATCAGGTCTGGCAGGATAGGATCAATAGGGAGCGCGGTCATAGACAGGTGTTTGGGGCATGTGTCCGGACCATGCAAGAGGGGTGGGTCAAGACCCACCCTACGGGCGTAGGGTGGATTTCAATCCACCTTTGTCCATAGAAAAACCCGGGCACCTCGCGGTACCCGGGTTTTTCATCAATCTGCAAAGAGGTCGCTTAAGCAGCAGTTGCTTTGGTGATTTCTTTTTTCACTTTCAGCGCATCGGCTGACAGTTCAACGTCTTTGGCTTTCGCCATGAATGCGTCCAGACCACCACGGTGGTCTACGGTGCGCAAAGCAGCGTTAGAGATTTTGAATTTGAACGAACGGCCAAGCACGTCAGACTGCAGGGTTACGTCCTGCAGGTTTGGCAAGAACCGACGGCGGGTACGGTTTTTAGCGTGGCTTACGTTGTTGCCCGACATCGGGCCTTTTCCGGTCAATTCGCAACGGCGCGACATGGGCGTGTTCCTTGTCTTGTGGACGGCTCCAATCCAAATGGTTGGGCGTCCGGTCATAGGGTGATGGCCCTGCCAAAACAGGGACGTGAATAAGATCAGCGCGAAATAGGCGGATTCCTTTGGCCCGTCAACCCGATTTGCCGCCGATGGGCGATCAATTTGCCCAACGGAGCGGTGCTGGCAGTGCAGTCGCGGCATAGTCGAGCCGAAATACCCGCCTTGCCGTGGGGCTTGGGGCCGCAAGCGACCGGTGCAAGGTTAACATCGGAAGAATCAAAATATCGCCGCGCGCCGCGCTGCATATCTGCGTCGGATAGCCCTTGGCGACCTGCGCCGCCATATCAGATTTTACAATGCCGGCCTTGTGGCTGCCGTTCGCGATTTCCATCGCGCCCCTATCTGCATCCGTGTCATCCATATGCACCCGCACAAAAAGCATACGTGTTAATAGCTTAAGCGGTGGTTCGCAGTGCCAAGCCCCGTGTTTTTGCGACCAACTTTGAAACCCGGGCACATCGTGCCTGTCTTGTATGGCGATCACCCGGTCTTGGTGCCAGGGCAAAGCCCAGTTTGTCTGGGCGGTCTTATTAAACGCAAGCGCATGTACAGGGCGCATCTTTGCTGCGACTTGTTGAATTTGCGCATCCACAGGGGACAGCGCAGCCAGTAGGCGTGCATCCAATGCGAGCCGGTTTCCGGGCCGATGGGCACCGTCGAAAAACGGATCGAGCCCGCGCAGAGCCTCTTGGCTTAAGGCACCGCGCAGCCAGATCGGGGCGTCAATAACGCTGTCCATATTACGGCAATCGCGCTGCGCGGACGCTTGCAAGAACCACCTCTGCCGCGACTGTTGGCGTGGCTTTGCCTGCGCGTACATCGTTTTGGGCGCGTTGCATTTGGGCTTTGGTCGCGGGGTCGTCGATCAAAAGCTGGAGCAATCCTTGATGCACATCTTCGGTGAACCAGTAGCTGGCTTGGTCTTGGCGTGTTTGTTCCCAAATGCCGTTGTCGCGCCGCCAATCCACAAGGGTTTGCATCTCTTGCCACGCGGTCTCTAACCCGATGGTTTCAAGCGCGGAAACGGTCATTGCCTTGGGAAACCCATCGGGGTCTTGCGGGCGTTTGCGCAGCAGCCGCAAGGCGCCAGCGTAATCTGCGCAGGTCCGGGTGGCTTGTGGTTTCAGATCACCGTCGGCTTTGTTCACCAAAATCACATCAGCCATTTCCATGATGCCGCGTTTGACCCCTTGCAATTCATCCCCGCCCGCAGGTGCAAGAAGCAGCAAGAACAGGTCCGACATCTGTGCGACGACGGTTTCAGATTGGCCAACGCCCACGGTTTCAATCAGCACGATGTCATATCCGGCGGCTTCGCACAGCGCGACGGCCTCGCGGGTGCGGCGGGCGACGCCACCCAATTGGGTCTGGCTGGGGGACGGGCGGATAAACGCATTGGGATCGCGCGCCAGAAAATCCATCCGGGTTTTGTCGCCCAAGATCGATCCGCCGGATCGCGCAGACGATGGATCAACTGCCAAGACAGCGACACGCAATCCCTGTCCGGTCAACATCAGCCCAAAGCTTTCGATGAAGGTCGATTTACCGACGCCCGGCGTGCCAGACAGGCCGATCCGCAAGGCCTGGCGATCCGTGCCAAGCCGGGACAAAAGATCAAGCGCTTGGGCGCGGTGGTCGCTGCGTCCGCTTTCAACCAAGGTAATCGCGCGGGCGAGGGCGCGGCGTTGTCCTGCGCGGACCCCATCTGCAAGTGCGGCGATATCAATGTTTTTGTTCATTCCGTATTCATATCGGGCCGGAGATGGCTGTCCAGTGTGCAAGGCAAACTTATTCGCCAGTGCGCCGCTTGGCCGCGATCAATAGATGTTGCGGTGCACGGTCGTTTTGTGTTGAAGCTAACGAGATAAAAACCAAGGCCGGATTGATATGTTTGCCAATGACACTGTGATATTTGAATTCAGAGGCCCGTTTGGGGTGAGGGTTGAGGTCGGGCAATCTCTAGGGATGTTGTTGCTGTTTCTTGTGGTGTTCTCCGGAGGCGATATTGTTCGCAGTCTGATTTTCGCGGCCATGCTGGTTACCGCTATCTTTTTGCATGAATTCGGGCATGCGATCGGCTGTATTGTGCAGGGCGTGCCTGTGCGCCGTGTGATGATTAATGGTGGTGGCGGATTTTGCGAACCCGCGCGATCCCCAACACGGTATCAAAGTGAATTGATCGTTGCGATGGGGCCGCTGGTGAACCTTGCGCTTTGGGCGCTGTGTTCACTGGGGGCCAAAATGATTTGGTCCGGCGATACCTACCCATCGCAAGCGATGATGATCATCGCGGGCTATCTGATGCAATTCGCGTTTTTGAACCTCGTCTTGTTTATTTTTAATATGATGCCTGTGCAGCCATTGGACGGGGGCAAGTTACTGCATCTCTTTTTGTTGCGGTTTTTGCGGCCGGGTACAGCGCATCGTGCAACAGGTGGGATTGGCCTTGTGGTTGCTGTCGCATGGATTCCCGCGATGATTATTGCCTACACGACGTTCGGTTGGGTGCTGTTTTTCATGCCCTCGATCATCGGACATTACCGGATGGCCAAGGGGCAACTGTCGTGACGCGGCGGGTTTTCTGGAACCCGTCAACAGGTGCGATCCTGCAAGCCTGAACTCAGGCGTCAAACATGTACCCTTATTGCGTCCGTTCGTTATACGAGTTGCCAAGGTCAACTGAGCGGACTTTGCCGCCCTTCGCTGCATCTGCACTAGCCACCCTGCGACCTACCTTGGTGATCACGTGAAGTATGTTCCATTGCAATTAATTTCGGGTTGATAAGCGTCGATATCAGGCACTAACCGCAATCCCGATAATCTGCTTCAATACAAATGCTGGCCCGTCGTTTTGCATGAGAGATGTCTTCAGGAGACATCAAATTTTCAAGAGTTTCTAAATCCGCGGCAACATTTTCCTTGCCGCGTAAGCTCGCGATGTTCAACCACATATAGGCAGTGACATAGTTTCGCTCAACACCGTAGCCATTCGCGTACATCAAACCCAAATTGTGTTGAGCAATCAAATAGTCTCGTTCTGCAGTCAATCGGAACCATCTGACCGCTTCGGCATAGTCACGCTCGACACCGTGGCTATTTACGTACATGATACCGAGGCTGATTTGCGCTTGCCCATGACCTTGCTCGGCAGCCAGTCGGAACCATCTGACCGCCTTTGCGTCGTCTTGCTCAACACCTTGCCCATTCCGGTACATCAGACCTAATGATAGTTGCGCACCATCATCGCCTTGTTCAGCCGCCAACCGATACCATTTGACCGCTTCAGCAAAGTCTTGTTCAACGCCTTCGTTTCTCGCATACATCGAACCGAGTAAAGATTGAGCAGTTGCCAAGCCTTGTTCTGCAGCCAATAAGTACCATTTGACCGCTTCAGCAGGATCGCTCCCGCTCCATACACCATCACTCCCATACATTATGCCGAGGTGTAACTGTGCTTCAGCGTGCCCTTGTTCTGCAGCCAGCCGATACCACCTGACTGCTTCCGAAAAGTCTAACCGTACACGTTGGGCGTTCGAGTATACCTCACCAAGGTTAAACTGAGCATTTGGATCGCCTTGATCTGCAGCCAGCAAGAACCATTTGCGCGCTTCGACGTAGTCCCGTTCTGCCCCTTGGCCGTTCGCGTACATCTCACCGACACGCACTTGTGCAAGTGCATCGCCTTGCTCTGCTAGGGCTAGAAACGCTGGTAATGCGCCAACAAAGTCACCTTCATCGTACGCTTCGATGGCATGAGTGTAGCTCTGTGCAATTCCAAAAGAAGGGGTGAGCAATGCCATCATGGCGATGCTGCGCACAAAATTCATGATTAGTTCTCCTTGGCATATTTGAACTCTTACTATCCACTCATAGTGGCTAAATTCTGATCAAACCAATGTCTTCTTAGCTGGCACCATTGAACAAAGCGCTTAATGCGGTCGTCGGACGCTGGATCGACCCGTATGCTCGAACAACAACACGGCCAATGACTGGTTTGGGGAAACGTTCACAACCGCAGAATTACGCCAACCCTTTATCGTCAGCTTCGGACGGACGGCAGATTTGCGCAACTTGTGGCCGTTAATGCGCTGCGCAGCATCGGGCATTTTGGGCTCGTTGCCGCCATTCGCTACGTTGTGCATGAACGTCCGGGTCTTGTTGTTGACGTGTGCCTGACCTGTGTGGCACGGGTATTGTCGAAGGTGCAGCACGGGCTATGCGACAGGCACACAAATCTGGCCAGCCAATTCTGTAAAGCTTTTGTAGCGCAGCCAGAAGGCTTCGGAACTGGGGTCGTCAGACTGTCGGGTGTCTTGCGCCAATTGCGGTTCGGAAAAGAACTCAGCCGCACGCGACTGGTCACGCCCGCTCAACGTTTGGTTGGCCACGCTTTGTACGCAGCCACACAGCTCAGGAGACGCCGCCGAACGATTGGCCGCCTGACAAGCATTTGAGATTTGACCTGTTGCACTTGGCACACCACTACTACGACCGCCGCCGCCACATGATGCCATGCCAACCAACGCGCCGATGACCAAAATATACCGCATATTGCCTCTCTCTGGCCGCTGTCTGCGCAGACGGTCCGACTGATACTGCTCCTGGCGCGGATTATGGCGGGGGAAGGCGCGCGATGCAATTGGGGAATGTGGAAAGAAATTATTGCGTCATTACTCAGTTGTGTTCAACACTGTCAGTGTTGAGAGACGTTTTGTTTATTAATTCAGGTTATCATTGTGAAATTATTCCAATTCCCACACCCCGAAACGCCGCATTGGGCGACTGTCCGTAATAAAACCCGCAACAGCGGACTAACGTCTGTGTGCTACGTTGATGATGAAACTGTATTATGTGCGGACTTCAACGAAAAAAACTGTATTTTTGGTCGATGTTTCTGGCGAGGATATGGTGATCTTAGACCAACATCCTACACAGATTTCTGACGGGACATCTGTCCAAACAGATTTGATGGATATTTTGGGCGACCGATTTGGTGTGAGCAACTTCTATCAAGGCTCATTTAGTTTGTTTCGACTTGTTGAAAAAAATTCGATTCGAACAAGAGTTCAACCACAACGACTATAAGGGACTTCATGGCGTACGGTTTGTGCCGGGCGCAGATGATCTGGTTTGGCTGACCTATTGCGGCAATAAAAACAGCTGTCATCAGGTGTTTGACCTGACAACAGGATCGGTTTTGCGCCATTTTGAAACGGATCAACAATGCCAAGATGTTGCGTTCTTGGGTGATAAGGCTGCTGTTTTTGCCCGTAATGACCACATCAAAGGTGGCAAAAGCAAAGCACATATCCTGAGCAAGAAATGGAAGATGTTTGCCACGGCATATGTTTATCAAATCCCTGAAGACTTGCACAGCGACGCTCCTGTTTTCTTGTCACGCTGGAAGGGGAATATCGATGCGGTCAAAGCCTATGGCGACCATGGCTATCGGCGAACCAATTCTTGAACCGGATTGATGTGTTCTCGCTGTCTGAGCAGTCAGAGTTGACACTTGTGCGGCATATTGAGGGTTTCAGCATGCCACATGGGTTGGATATACGCGATGACAGGTTGGTTGTCACAAATTACAAAGACCAAACACTGCGCTTGCTGTCGATCTAAACTCGCGGCGTAAAACCTTGCAATCGAACATTCTGATAATCAGTGCGCGTGTGTGATCATACAGTCGGGTAGCCGAGATCACGTGAAACCTAGTCCGATCAAGGCAACTCAACGTGATGGTTCTGTTTGGAACAAGCGTTCACTGTGAAAACAACTACGTAGCAATAGGTGAAATTACTCGCTCCGCTCTAGGTGCGGCTCCTTTTTGGCGTTTTTGTGGAAACTTTATCTTGCTTGAGTTGAGTGCCCATGTTCAATTTTCCGAAATTGTATAGGATTCTAGGATGCGTCTATTTTTCGTATTGGGTTTATTTCTGTTCCAGCCCATGTCCACTTGGGGCGCTGTCACACCTGAAGCCCTACGCGAAATGGCGTATGCTGGTGATATCGACGGTGCCGAAGCCGCGCTTGCGCAGGCACATGCCGAAAGCTTGGATGGGACTATCTCATATGATGACTTACGTCGGCTTGTGACAACTCTCATTGTGACGCACCCTGACGTGATCGATTTTGTCGAAGCGTGGTTGGTGAAATATCCGGATTCACCTTACGCACAGACTTTACGTGTCTTTCAGATGCAAGATACAGCGTGGAGAGTGCGAGGACATAATTTCGTGTCAGGTACGCACCCTGATGCCCTTAATGCGTTTCGTGATTTGCAATATCGCGGAATGAGCCTTGCGCTTGAAGCCTACGCAACCGCACCTGATTATGTGCCAGCCTCGGACGCGGTGTTTAGCCATCAAACGACAACCAAACGTCTCGACTGGGACGCTTTCAATATTATCGTTGACGATGTCATGACTGTGACCCCGAACCGGGGATCTCTTAGCCGCGTTTCTCGGCTCACAGAACGGCGATGGGGCGGGATTGGACCGCGTGGTGTTGAGAGCTTATGCGAACAATATGCGGCACAACTAGTGGATGTAGATCGTTACACAACAGATATTTGTATCGTAAGTTTGATTTACGGGAATAGCCCATCGGATGAGGCGATCGCATTCGCTGAGCGGCGCTTCGAAAGAATCCCCTTGGGTGATCGTGAACATCCCAACCTGCTGCGCGCGCGGCTGTATCGTGCAGCAGGAACGGGCCGATCCGACGATGAAGAACTGGTCATGTCTTATCTGGCATGGGTGCCATTGACCGATCGTCAATTTGCGACCCATCTGGCCTATCGATTACAACCCGGCGATCATGTACAAGAGCAGTTGCTTGCGCTTGACGCACGATGGCAGGCTGAGGCGCTCGATGGCATTGCACATGATCCCTACAGTCTTGATTTTATAGATGTCTTGTTGCGAAGTTACCGCCTGCCGATCTCGCATACTGTCTACTTTGAAGATGCGCAGCTTGCGCTTTTGACAAAGCGTCGGGCCGCAGCGACATTGTATGACGCCAGTGCGTGGGCTGCGGCCGCGGATCATCTGGATGAGGGGCTTGCGTATGAAAACCCTGGACTCGCTGACCCGTATTTTGTCAACGCCATCGTCTATGGTGACCATAGTGTCTATCATTTGGGCCGTATGATCTGGTTTAAGACTGATGCCTATGCGTTCCACGAACTTGTAATAGCGCATGGCATGGAACCATCTTTAACAGACGAACAGGTCGTGTCAGAGTTATTATGTCCGACTGCACGTTTGGATCGCCTGTTCCAGGCAGCCTGCACTTCCGAACCCGATGCTGAATTTGCGTGCGCCGAATTGGAGGTAGTTGCCTCCTCCTATCAATCTGTCATGACACATATACGTACAACGGGCCTGTGCCACCACGAACGTAATGCGCCTATTGAGGAACTCTTGTTCGAACCGATGCGGCCAGATATGGCGGACCTTCATGTGGGGATAGCAAATAGGTAGGGCAGGCGTTACACCGCAATCCCCTTGCAAAACCCGTGTTCTTTGGCCATTGACAGGTTCAAACTTTGCACAGGGCTTTCCCTTCATGACTGATCTCGATCACATCCGTAACTTTTCAATCGTTGCGCATATTGACCACGGTAAATCCACGCTTGCGGATCGGCTGATCCAAGAGACAAATACCGTGGCTGAGCGCGATATGAAGGCGCAGATGCTCGACAGTATGGATATTGAGCGCGAGCGTGGAATTACCATTAAGGCCAACACGGTGCGCATCGATTACACCGCGCAAAACGGTGAATCTTATGTGCTGAACCTGATCGACACCCCCGGCCACGTCGATTTCGCCTATGAGGTATCGCGGTCTATGCGCGCGGTTGAAGGATCGCTTTTGGTCGTGGACAGTACCCAAGGGGTCGAGGCGCAGACGCTGGCCAATGTGTATCACGCGATTGATGCGGACCACGAAATCGTGCCGGTGCTGAACAAGATCGACCTGCCCGCATCAGAATGCGATCAGGTTGCAGCGCAGATCGAAGACGTCATTGGGATCGACGCGTCCGAGGCGATCCGCGTGTCGGCCAAAACCGGCGAGGGCATTGTTGAGACGCTTGAATCTATCGTCCACAAGCTGCCCGCGCCGACAGGCGACCGCGATGCCCCGCTCAAGGCGATGCTGGTCGACAGTTGGTACGACAGTTATTTGGGCGTGATCGTGCTGGTGCGGATCATCGATGGCACCATGAAAAAAGGCGACCGGGTCAAATTTTTGTCAAACGGCACCGTGCATGGGATCGATAAAATCGGCGTGTTTCGCCCGCAAATGCAAGATGTGGCTGATCTGGGTCCGGGCGAGATCGGGTTTATCACCGCGTCCATCAAGCAGGTGCGCGACACCCGCGTTGGTGACACGATCACCTCGGAAAAGAAGGGCACCGAAGATGCGCTGCCAGGCTTTAAACCCGCGCAACCGGTTGTGTTCTGCGGGCTGTTCCCTGTGGATAGCGCCGAATTCGAAGACCTGCGCGATGCGATTGAAAAGCTGGCGCTGAATGACGCGTCGTTTAGTTTTGAGATGGAAACATCGGCCGCGCTGGGCTTTGGCTTTCGGTGCGGGTTCTTGGGGCTGTTGCACCTTGAGGTGATCCGCGACCGGATTGAACGCGAATATAATATTGAGCTGATCACAACTGCACCGTCGGTTGTCTATCACGTCTATATGCGCGACGGCGAAATGATCGACCTGCACAACCCCGCCGATATGCCCGACCTGACCCATGTGGACCATGTTGAGGAACCGCGGATCAAAGCGACGATCCTTGTGCCGGATGATTATCTGGGTGACGTGCTGAAACTCTGCCAAGACCGCCGCGGCGTGCAGTTGGACCTGACCTATGCGGGCTCCCGCGCGATGGTGGTCTATGATCTGCCGCTGAACGAGGTCGTGTTTGATTTCTACGACCGTCTGAAATCGGTGACCAAGGGCTACGCGTCGTTCGATTACCAAATGACCGGCTATCAGCAGGATAATCTGGTGAAAATGTCCGTGCTGGTAAATGATGAACCCGTTGATGCGCTGTCGATGATGGTGCACCGCGACCGCGCGGAACAGCGGGGCCGGGCGATGGTTGAAAAGCTCAAAGACCTGATCCCGCGCCACATGTTCAAAATCCCGATCCAAGCGGCCATCGGCGGCAAAGTCATCGCCCGCGAAACCCTATCTGCCCTGCGCAAAGACGTGACCGCCAAATGCTACGGCGGCGACGCATCACGTAAACGCAAACTGCTGGATAAGCAGAAGGCGGGTAAGAAAAAGATGCGGCAGTTTGGGAAAGTGGATATTCCGCAAGAGGCGTTTATTTCCGCGCTTAAAATGGACAGCTAAAAGCTGGCCATTTTGGCGCGCGTGCGGGAAAGCGATTGGCGTAGCCAATGGCGGCCGCACTCGGTTGTGATGGAGCGTATCGTGAACAGCAAACGAAAACAGGAAAAGCCAACAATCGCTGATATTCAGCAAAGGTTAGAGCGAGAGTTTGACCGTCTTATCAGTGATTTAGCGTTCTGTGGGGAATTTTTGTCACGGGATTATCTACGTCTTCCTAAAGCGAATGAATATGACAAAGCTATCGTATCAGCGAACCAAATTTATCATTCTTGTGAAGAGTGCGCGGTTATAACCACCGCGCGGCTCTGGGATGAACGTGGCGACGAAATGTCACTTTGCAAGGTAAAGAGAGAGCATGCCTCAATACTGGGCGAACAGTCAAAGCTGACGAGTTCTTTCGTTGAGAGATGGTATAAAAATTATGATGATCTTTTTTTATCTGATATTAAAAACAGCTTACTTGTCTACCGAGATGAAGAACTTGGACACAATCTAATAGATTCAGGCAAGCGCCGTAAGTCCGAAAAATTGCGCGACTTAGGCACCCAAGGCGAGCGAAGTTTTAATGCCAAAAATGGTCAAATTTTAGACTACTGTGAAAAGTCTGCGCGTTTGCTATTTATGACCGTCGCTACATTTGAGAAGGCTCGGTGGCCTATAGAAGAATGGGAGGCTCAGTTTGCGAAGGTTATGTCTGAAAATCGAGAGTTTCACGGGTGTTTGCTAGAAAAGCTTAAATGAGTCTCGGACTGTTCCTTCATCAGTTAGGAAGACCGTCATGCCAAATCTCTGATTTGGCAGCGCCCGAACCGCCCCCACGGGGCGGGCGCTTCGCTTCCTGCCCCACGGGGCGGGCGCGGAGTTCTGGATTGACCTCTTGACCCAAATCAAAGCCCCTGCACCCTGTCGCTGCTAGTCTCCACCCAGAAACAACCCTTTCGGAGATCATTATGCTGCGTCTTGCGTCCACGCTTTATTCCATCATCGGCACCAGCCTTGCGGGTAGTTTGATTATTGCGGCGCTGGTCTTGGGCTATGATACGGCGATGCCGATTATTGTTGCGGCGGTTGTGGGGGCGGTGCTTGGCCTGCCTGTCAGCTATTTCGTCGCCCGTGCGATTACCCAAAATATCAAATAAAAAGGCCCCACATAAGTGGAGCCCCTTTGTGCCATGCGTGGCGGTGTTTACATATCGTTTTGCACGTCTTGGCTTTCTTCCGTCAGCGCGTCGCCCGCATTGGAAATGTCTTGGCCTGCGCCCTGTACGGTTTCACAAGCTGACAATGTGAACACCGCGATGGCGAGAGGAATAAGAATCTTATGCATGTGAATGTCCTTTGCGGTTTTATCTGTGTCTGGTGAATGAACGTGTCGCACCGCAATTGGTTCCCGTGATTTTGACATTTCCGCTTCACAGGGTGAAATCGGGGGCGTAAGAGGTTGGGTATGATATGCCCCCTTTGCCAAACCCAAGGTGTTACCTTGCAGTCTTTCCCCGTCACCGGCGGCCCTGACGACGGCGTGACCGTTGATATTTGCGACGCCTGCATCGCGCAGTTGGACGCGCCCGAGGAAGCCCATTTTCGCGGGCTGGCTAGCAGCATGTGGTCCGAAGACCCCGCGATTGCCGTGCTTGCCGCGCGCACGCTGGTAAAGATCGGGACGCCATGGGCGCTTGATCTGGCGGATCAACAATATTTGGACGATGAAACGCGGGCGTGGGCCGATAATGTCGCTGCTGTCAGCGCCCATAAGGACGCGCATGGTGCGACCTTGAACGCGGGCGATACGGTTGTTTTGATCAAAGACCTGCCTGTGAAAGGCGCTGGGTTCACCGCCAAACGCGGCACGGCTGTGCGCGGGATTTCATTGGTTGCCGAAAATCCGGCGCACATCGAAGGCCGCGTTGAAGGCCAACGCATTGTGATCCTGACGGAATTTGTGAAAAAGAAATAGCGACGGAAACGCCACGCCCGCGCGTATCAGACCCATCAACCGATGGAGCTGCGCGATGTATTATCTACCACATGTTTTTATCGCCGTGATGGGCGGGCTGAGCGTCGCGACGTTTTTGACGTCTGGCGTTGTTTAAAGCGCGTTATCGACGGCTTGGCCCGCGCTGGTGATGTCACGGCCAACGCCTTTGACGGTTTCGCAGGCTGATAGGCCCAGAACGGACAGGACAAGGAATGCGCGGATGATCATGGTGGACCTCAGTATTTTGGTTTCGCGAAAACCCTAGCCGCTGGGCAGGGCGTTATCAAGATGGGTCTGGCATGTTCAGGAATGCGGTGACTGCGGCGGCGAATTCTCGCGGCTTTTGCGCGTGGAGCCAATGCCCCGCCTCCGGAATTTTTGCAAATTTGGCCTGCGGGAACAGGGATTTGATCGCGGGGCGGTGCTCGGGCAACACATAGTCTGATTCAGCGCCTGTTAAAAACAATGACGGGCCTGCGAAAGCCCCCCTGAGCTTCGGAAAACCAACGATCTGCGCCATGTCGGCTTCGAGCACGTCAAGGTTCAGCCGCCAGCGCTTTTCTTTCAGATCAAGGCTTTGCAGTAGAAAATCCGCAACGCCGGGCTCTAATTCGCCAAGTAATTCTTTGGCCTCGCTGCGCGATCCAACGGTGGCAGGATCCACATGGCGCATCGCGTTGAGCGGCCCCATCTGCGTGTGCTGATAGGCGACTGGGGCGATGTCGGCCACGATCAACCGTCGCAGTTTGGCAGGGTGGGTCAGGGCTAGCACCATCGCGGCCTTACCGCCCATGGAATGCCCAAGCACGTCCATAGGCTGGTCGATCACCTCGGCCAAATCATCCGCCATATCCGCGTATGATTGGCTATCAAACCACGGGCTGCTGCCGTGGTTGCGCATATCGACGGCAATCACCGGGCGTTCAGCCGATAGCCGTTTGGCGATGACCCCCCAGTTCCGTGCGGATCCGTACAGACCATGTGCGATTAAAAGGGGTGTGCCTGCAGGCCCGTCGTAGTGTACCGTGTTCAACATGCATCTGTTTTAACCCTTTGTCGCGCCAAAGCGCCAGAGGGATTGAGCGATGATTGGTTTGCGATTACCGGGTGGTTTATGGGCCAAATGATTGAACAAAATATTGCTGACATCCGCGCGCTGCTTGAATCCAAGCTGCGCGTGCGCGGTGGGTCCTTGGCCGTGCAGATACGCAAGGCCCGGCGGCTATTACCGCGCGCTGTGCGCCGTGACCTGAACTATCTTGTTGAGACCGCAGAGCTGAGCCGAAACCCCAAGCTGGTACGCATGGTTGATACGGCCCGTGTCGCGCGTGCGCATCGCAATGCGGTTGCGTTCCTTGACGGCGTTGATCTACGCGAACAGCGCATAACCGGGTTGATCAATGTGATTGCGGCGATTGCGCTGGCTATTCTGGTGACGGTGGCACTGGTGATTTACGTGCTGGTGCAACGGGGTTACGTTGGACCGGGTCTTTGACCACCAACGTGACTGTGGCGAAGGCCACATAAAGCAGTAGGTACCACGATCCGATTTTCGCAAAGCTGACCAGTTCCAGCGGGTTTTGCCCAGAGTAGATCCATGTGCCTGTAAGCGTGCCGATGTTTTCGGCGATCCATAAAAACAGGCTGCTTAGAAACGCGGCGACGGGCAGTGGCATCCAGTACCAGTTAGCCCCAATGCGGAACCAAATGCGGGTGCGGATGTAGAACACCACCGTGGCCGCGAATAGGATCACCCGTAAATCCCAGATATAGTGATGGCTGAAAAAGTTGATGTAGACAGCAATTGCCAACCCAAAGTGCAGGACCATCGGCGGGAACGGCGCGAATTGCATGTCAAACAACCGAATGACCCGCGCCATGTAGCTGCCGACGGCGGCATACATGAAGCCCGAAAACAGCGGCACACCGTAGATTTTGAACAGCGCAATTTCCGGGTAGCCCCAAGACCCTGCACTGACCTTGAACCACTCCATCGCGGTGCCTGTGATGTGGAACAAAAGGATTACGCGCGCCTCTGCCCATGTCTCTAGCTTAAAGCGTAAGAATAAGACTTGCAGGCCAAGTGCGATTAAGAACAGCGCGTCATAGCGGGCGAGGGGCCAGTGATCCTGCCAGATAATCCTCGTCCCGATGATCGCCGCCAAAAGGCACGCGCCAAACAAACAGGCCCATGCTTGTTTGAGAACAAACATAACAAATTCCGCCACCCCAGCGGGAAGACGGCGGCGCATAGCATCGCCCAGACGGCGTTCAGTGAGATGGGTTTGGGTCATGGGGTTTTTGTAGCAGGCGTAACGGCAATGAAAATGCAGAAAATGTGCAGTTTGTTATGAGAGTTTACCCGTCCACTAAGCGGACAAAGCGTGCATTTGTGCTTAGGTTTGCTAGGTCCGCCTACGGCCCAAATGGACCATCCACCCAATGGCAGCGGGCTTCAGCTACCAATGTTGCCGCTGCTAACCTTCCCGACCAACCGTCTCAGATCCCAGCCCACGCTCGATATGCTCTGTGCATGGATCGATTATGTCGAGGAGGGGAACCCAGTTAAAAGTTGGACCAGACTTCACTTCTTGACCCTTTCCATCAAACCAAGAACTGCTTTCTTCGTCAAAGTTCCATGAAACATCAATTACAACTTGATTTCCCCAGTGGGATGCCCCGGAAAAATACCAAGAGATACCCTCTACATGTTCTGAAGCGACGCCTTTGGAGTCCGGAACATCTTCGTCAGTATTCTTTCTCAATGCATGCTTGGTTGCATTGGATGCCTGTCGGATAAGGCGGAATTTCCATGCATCATCATGGTGGGATTCCTGCAGCCGATCCTTGAACTTCTCTTCGATTTTGCCACGTTGGGAACTACTGAGTTTTTGCACATCGTGACATTGGAATGCGCAGTGTGACGCGTAGGAATCCAATGACCAAATGGCGCAAAACCCTTTGTGGAGCGAGTGGGGTTGTTCCCTAAACTCAGTAAGTACCGGCTCAAGAATTTCCGCCTTGAACGTTAACGCATCAAGCATTGCTGAATTTCCTTTTGAGCACAACAGGGGGGCGGTAAATGGTGCCTACAATAGTGGAGATTTGCTGAACGTGCGGCATGTGCCAATTTGGGCTCGGAGGAGACATTCAATAAGTTCGGGATCGGCCCGGGATCAGGGGGGCTGAAGCCCACCTGAATTTTCTTACAGGTTCGGATACATTGGAAGCTTGTTGTAGAGCGCTTCGACTTTGGTTTCAACTTCTGTATAGATCGGAGTGAGAAACAGTGAATATTTGGAACGGAACTTTCGATAATATGCCTCACCGAACAAGGATACTCTAAATGTACGGATGCGATTTCGAACAACTTTTCAGTGCGGTAGGGCAAAGTGAATAAACAAGAAATGCTTGATGCGTTACGAAAAGGCTTACCCGGAAAATGGGGGGCGTTTAGTATCTTTTTGGTCCTGTGGGTAATGTCGAGTTCAAAGTGGGAACTGACAGCTATTCTTGGCTTGTCAGCAATTTTTATTGTAATATTTGGCAAAGACTTAATCTTGGGTTTCGTAGAAAAAGGCGTGGATTATTCGAAAAGTGATAACGATCAAAAATGACATCATGCAATTCCACAATGGAAAGCTGTATTTAATCTTCGAATTAATTGGTTGTTTGGATAGACGAAGGCGGACCGAAGCCCGCCTTCGTTAATTTGGCCAAAGCCTATCTAAATGTTTTCACAAATTCGGATACATCGGGAACTTGTCGCAGAGCGCTTCGACTTCGGCGCGGACTTTGGCTTCGACGTCGCCGTTGCCCTCTTCACCGTTGGCGGCAAGACCGTCGGTGACTTCGACGATCCAATCGGCGATCTGGCGGAACTCGGCTTCGCCGAACCCGCGTGTTGTGCCTGCGGGGGAGCCCAGACGGATACCGGATGTGACCGTTGGTTTTTCAGGGTCAAACGGGATGCCGTTTTTGTTGCAGGTGATGTGGGCGCGGCCCAATGAGTTTTCGGTCGCATTGCCCTTAACCCCTTTGGGACGCAGATCGACCAGCATCAGGTGGCTGTCGGTGCCGCCTGATACAATGTCCAGCCCGCCTTTCATCAGCTGATCCGCCAAGGCTTGGGCGTTTTTGACAACTTGCTCTTGGTAGGATTTGAACTCGGGGCGCAGGGCTTCACCGAATGCCACGGCTTTACCAGCGATGACATGCATCAGCGGGCCACCTTGGATGCCGGGGAAAATGGCAGAGTTCACTTTTTTCGCGATATCCGCATCGTTGGCGCAGATCATACCGCCGCGTGGACCGCGCAGGGTTTTATGGGTGGTCGTGGTGGCAACATGTGCGTGCGGGAAGGGCGATGGGTAGATGCCGGCAGCGACAAGCCCAGCAAAGTGCGCCATATCGACCATCAATATCGCGCCAACAGAATCCGCGATTTCGCGCATTTTTGCGAAATCAATGATGCGTGGAATGGCAGAACCGCCCGCGATGATCATCTTTGGCTGGTGCTCGGTCGCGAGGGTTTGGACCTCATCATAATCGAGCAGGCTGTCCTGGCGACGCACACCGTATTGGATTGCGTTGTAGATTTTGCCGGATTGGTTTGGTTTCGCACCGTGGGTCAGGTGACCGCCTGCGTCCAAAGACATGCCAAGAATGGTGTCGCCCGGCTTGATCAGTGCGTTATAGACACCTTGGTTCGCTTGTGATCCAGAGTTCGGCTGCACGTTCACATATTCACAGCCAAACAACTGTTTGGCGCGGTCGATGGCGATGTTTTCGGCAACATCGACGTATTCGCACCCACCATAGTAACGGCGCCCCGGATACCCTTCGGCGTATTTGTTTGTCATCACGCTGCCTTGGGCTTCCATGACAGCGGCCGATACAATGTTTTCAGACGCGATCAATTCGATCTCTTTGCGCTGGCGACCAAGCTCGCCTGTGATTGCAGCGTGAATTTCAGGGTCGCGGGTATCAAGTGTTTCGGTGAAAAAGCCGGCGTCGCGGACATCTGCGGTCATGGGTGTTTTCCTTGTCTCAGGGGCCAATTGCAAAGTGATGGCACCTCATACCGTAGGATTGCCGCGTTCTAAAGCATCAAAACGACCATGATCTTTATGAGCGCGTCATGTAGGTTTCTTATCGGCGTCTTGCGTTTCACTGGTGATCCGCTCACTACTAGGTCGAATAAGAGGAATAATTCGCTAATGACGCAGCCTAAAATCGCCTTTGTCGCCAGCCCTGTACCGACTGCGCAAATTGCATTGCGCGAATTGACGGCGCTGCATGGGAATGTGGTGCCTGAACAGGCAGAGATTATCGTCGCTCTTGGCGGTGATGGTTTTATGTTGCAGACCTTGCATAGCACACAAGGCCTAAACGTGCCCGTCTACGGGATGAATCGCGGTACCGTTGGGTTCTTGATGAATGAGTATGGCGGGGATGATCTGGTTGAACGGCTGGATGCGGCCGTGGAAGAGGTGATCAACCCATTGGCGATGACTGCGCTAACTGTCGATGGTCAAATGCACGAGGCTCTGGCGATCAACGAGGTCAGCCTGCTGCGCGCGGGGCCGCAAGCCGCGAAGCTGCGGATTACCGTTGATGGCAAACTGCGGTTGCCTGAACTGGTGTGCGATGGCGCGCTATTGGCGACACCCGCCGGGTCGACCGCCTATAACTATTCCGCGCATGGGCCGATCTTGCCGATTGGGTCTGATGTATTGGCGTTGACCGCGATGTCGGCGTTCCGGCCGCGGCGCTGGCGCGGCGCGTTGCTACCTAAGCGGGCGGTTGTGCGGTTCGATGTGATCGACCCGGCCAAACGTCCTGTTATGGCCGATGCCGATGGGGAATCTGTGCGCGATGTGTCGAGCGTTGAAATTCGGTCAGAGCCGACGATCAAACACCGGATTTTATTTGACCCGGGACATGGGCTTGAGGAACGGCTGATCCGTGAACAGTTCGTGTGAATTTTCACGCATGAAACTGTGTTAAATCAGCTATATACATACCCTAAAATTTGGTGTCGCATCGACGAAGCGAAAGGCTGGTTTTCGTCGGGCTGATGTCGCAAATGAATAAGACTTGTCGCATTTGCGGTTTTTTAATCCTGCCAAACAAGGAGGACTAAATGCAAATTTCTGACACTGACCTGATCAATCTCGCCGATTACCCCATCCATACTTGTGGTCCAGAACGCGACGCAGTCTTGGCTCGCGTTTGGGCAGATTTAGAAAAAGACGGGTGCGCCGTTTTGAAAGGGTTCTTGACGCCTGCGGGTGTTGCCGCGCTTACCGAGGAGGCAGACGGCGTTGCCGATCGGGGGCATAGCTCATTCAGCAAAACCAACGTCTACTTTAGCCAAGATGACCCCAGCCTGCCTAACGATGATCCGCGGCGTCAGTTTTATGATCGCTCGAACGCTTTCATTGCGGCGGATAACTTTGCCAAAGATGGTCCGTTGCGCCGGGTGCATGATTTCGAAGGTTTCGATCAGTTCATTCAGGACTGCTTGCAGGAAGAGAAGTTTTATCGCTACGCTGACCCGCTCGCGGATGTGATTGTGAACATGGCGTCGGAAGGAAACGGATTTCCGTGGCACTTTGATACCAACAATTTCACAGTGACACTCGCAATTCAAAATGCGAATGCTGGCGGCGCATTTGAATACGCCCCGAAAATTCGCGAAAACGATGAAAATTTCCCGGAGGTGAAACGCGTCTTGGATGGTACGTCAGACAAGATACATGTGCTTAACCTTGAGCCGGGCGATTTGCAGCTGTTTCGCGGTCGGTACTCTCTCCACCGTGTCGCACCGCTTGAGGGTAAGCGCCCGCGCTATGTCGCGATCTTTTCTTACGTTGAAGAACCGGGAATGGTGGGCAGTGTTGAGCGGACAAAACAGCTCTATGGGCGCACGCTTCCTATTCATGAGGAACGGGCCGGGCAGCGCGGTGACGCCTACCTCGACTAGATATTGGTAGCTTCTGGCTCTGGAAAAAACTGCGCGTGCGCGCGTTAACTTTGCGCGGTATCATGTAACCCTCTATAAAAATTGACCAAATGGTCAATGACGATTCGCGCGCGGCCTATGCGCGAATCGTTCAATTTGTCTGTGGTGCCGAAAATCGTGCCGTGACCCGAAGGCCGGGGTGTAGATGGATTTCAAGGCGATTTTTCTGATTTCTTCCTACATTTTGCGCAATTTCACCCTGTACTCGCTATTTCCTGAGCGCAGGAAACTGCCTATAGTCATTTGAAAAGCGGGGATAAACCTCGACGATGTGATATGTGTATTTTGGGAGGCTACGTTATGATCCGTTCTGAATTGATTCAAAAAATTGCTGATGAGAACCCGCATCTTTATCAACGTGACGTTGAGAGAATTGTGAATACGATCTTTGAAGAGATCACAGACGCTATGTCGCGGGGCGACCGTGTCGAATTGCGTGGCTTTGGCGCGTTTTCGGTGAAAAAACGGGACCAGCGTATTGGCCGCAACCCGCGCACGGGTGAAGCGGTCGAAGTTGAAGAGAAACATGTTCCGTTCTTCAAGACCGGCAAGCTTTTGCGGGATCGTTTGAACGGCAACTAAGAGGATGCCATGAAAACCATTCGTTATGCCTTTTGGGCCATTGCCGGGCTGTGCTTGATTATCATCGGGCTCGCCAACCGGGACGCGGTGACGGTGCGGGCCATGCCACAGGCGCTTGCTGATATGCTGGGCCTATCGCCTGACATACAGCTACCCCTATTTATCGTCATCTTCATTGGCGTTGGTGTGGGGTTGCTGATCGGTTTCTTGTGGGAATGGGTGCGCGAGCATCGCGTACGTTCCGATTCACGCGCAAAAAGCCGTGAACTTGATGCCTTGCGCCGCGAAGTGCAAAAACTGCGTGGTGAGGCCGTCGGCGCAAAAGACAGCGATGACGTGCTGGCACTTTTGGAAAACGCGGGCTGATGACTGCTGATATTCGGATTAAGATCTGCGGTCTGCGGACCGCAGCTGATATCGTGGCCGCGACCGACGCGGGTGCGACCTATATCGGGTTTAACTTTTATCCCAAATCCCCGCGCTACGTTAGCTTTGACCAAGCACGTGATCTTGCCATTGATGTGCCGCTTGGCGTGGCCAAGGTTGGGCTTGTCGTGAATGCAGATGATGCGCTGCTGGATGATCTGACGGAAAAGGTGCCACTGGATATGTTGCAGTTGCACGGATCAGAGACCCCTGAACGTGTTGCCGAAATCCGCGCGCGATACGGTCTGCCTGTGATCAAAGTGCTGGGTGTTTCAGGGCCTGACGATCTTGATGCAATTGATCGCTATAGCGTCGTTGCGGATCAATTGATGCTGGATGCAAAGCCGCCCAAAGATGCGGTGCTGCCGGGTGGGAATGGTATCAGCTTTGACTGGACTTTGCTGTCTGGGCGCAAATACTGGACCAAGCCGTGGATGCTTGCAGGCGGCCTGAAGCCTGAAAATGTGGCGCAAGCGATTGCAAACACCGGCACACTGCAAGTTGATGTGGCGTCGGGTGTGGAAACTGCGCCGGGCGTCAAAGATGCAGCCCTGATGAAAGCGTTTTGCGACGCGGCCCGCGGCGCCTAATCTTACCCAATAGTCTGCTTGCCTGCTTTACCCTTTTGAACAATCGCGCTAGTCCTGACAGGCGCGATAAAAAGAGATGTGACATGTCCAACGATCTATTCAACAGCTTCATGACCGGTCCCGACGAAAAGGGACGTTTTGGTGATTTTGGGGGCCGTTTTGTTTCGGAAACCCTGATGCCGCTGATCCTCGAACTTGAGGAGCAGTATGAGTTTGCCAAGACTGATGATAGTTTCTGGGCAGAGATGAACGATTTGTGGACCAACTACGTTGGCCGCCCAAGCCCGCTGTACCACGCCGAACGGCTGTCCGAACATCTGGGTGGCGCTAAGATTTATCTCAAACGCGATGAGCTAAACCACACAGGCGCACATAAGATCAATAACGTGCTCGGCCAGATTATTCTGGCGCGCCGCATGGGTAAAACCCGGATTATTGCCGAAACTGGCGCAGGCCAGCACGGCGTTGCGACGGCGACTGTTTGTGCGAAATTTGGTCTCAAATGCGTAGTTTACATGGGCGCGCATGACGTTGAACGCCAAGCGCCCAATGTGTTCCGTATGCGTCTTTTGGGGGCCGAAGTGGTCCCTGTGATCTCGGGTCGTGGCACGCTGAAGGATGCGATGAATGATGCGTTGCGCGACTGGGTGACCAACGTACGCGACACGTTTTATTGCATCGGCACTGTGGCCGGCCCACATCCTTACCCCGCGATGGTGCGTGATTTCCAAGCAATCATCGGCAAGGAAACCAAAGAGCAAATGCAAGCCACCGAAGGCCGTTTGCCTGATACGTTGATCGCCGCGATTGGTGGTGGCTCTAATGCGATGGGGCTGTTCTTTCCGTTCCTCGATGACAAAGAGGTCAATATCATCGGCGTCGAAGCTGGCGGTAAAGGCGTGAATGCCAAGATGGAACATTGCGCGTCGCTGACTGGTGGCCGCCCTGGCGTGCTGCATGGCAACCGCACCTACTTGTTGCAAGATGATGATGGTCAAATCCTCGAAGGGTTTAGCATCTCGGCAGGTCTTGATTACCCCGGGATCGGGCCCGAGCACGCTTGGCTACATGAAATCGGCCGTGCGCAATACGTGTCGATCACGGATGTTGAGGCACTTGAGGCGTTCCAGCTGTCTTGCGCGCTTGAAGGAATTATTCCTGCGCTGGAACCATCCCACGCGCTGGCCCATGTGATGAAGATCGCGCCGACGCTGCCCAAAGATCACCTGCTGGTGATGAACATGTGTGGCCGTGGCGACAAAGATATCTTTACCGTCGCCAAGCACCTTGGCTTTG
Organism: Loktanella sp. D2R18; assembly: GCF_003318235.1. Lineage (GTDB taxonomy): Bacteria > Pseudomonadota > Alphaproteobacteria > Rhodobacterales > Rhodobacteraceae > Yoonia. The sequence continues at coordinate 148,735 of NZ_QOCG01000006.1, forward strand.
ACATGAAGGCCTAAACCATTTTTATCCATCTGGTGGGCTGTTCGGATTGCATGAAACCTATGAGATCATTGCATTTACATGTTAATAATATTGTAAAAGCAGGCCTCCCATGGACAGGGGAGCGCCCGGGTCCGGCAGTACCAGAGCTCCATCTAAAATGGTATCGTCGGTCTCTGTGGATGTAACGACAAATGATCTATTAAAACGTCCGTCGTGCCAAATTATTGCGGCAGACGGGTCGCTTGCGAAACGAGAGCTTATAGTTTCTTCTAGTTTTTCGACAAAATGTGTTTGTGCTCCCGTGGGGGGGGACCACAAGGATAATGCTGATATGAGGCAGTGATATTTTGCGCCCGGGCTTAATGGGGCGCCGAAGCTAATTGATATTCCGTCCCAACCAGAGCTTCCAGTCCATAGGCCCGGCTGTTCGATGGAAAAACCGCCGGCTTCTAGTTGCGTGGGATTTGGCAACCCGTCGTTACAATAGGTATTTGCCGCATCCAAACTACTTTCTGACCGCATCCGAGACAGGGTAGTGTACATTCTGTGTTGCTTATTGGCATTATTTTTTTTGTTTAATTCCGTACCTCCCCAAACAAGAAATACAATAAGAATGCCGAGTGACGGAATAACTTTGGATGACAAAATGTAGTCTCCTCATGTCTAGGGGGCGTTGCCATGACTAGCGTAATTAATCAGGCAGTGCGTATCCGCGCAATATGTCGATTGATACCACCTCAAGCGCGCGGACATGTGTGCCGTGTAGATTGACCTGCGGGGCGCAGCCTTCTGCATGGGCTTGCAAGAACCGGCTGGCGCATAGGCACCAGCTGTCCCCTGATTTCAGCCCTTTGAACCCAAACTCTGGGCGCGGTGTGCTTAGGTCGTTGCCAAAGTATTTTGAATAGGCCAGAAATTCGTCGGTCATCACGGCGCAGACAGTATGGCTGCCTGTGTCGGCGGCACATGTATCGCATGTCCCGTTACGAAAATAGCCGGTGACGGGATCTAATGAACAAGGGACCAACGGGGCGCCTAAGACGTTAAATGATGGGGCTTTATCCATGGGTTGCAAGGCTTTCTGCTATTTGTTGGAACACCACTTCGTTTTCGCGGCTCACGCCGTCCGTCCGAAATGCGCGGTCGGCGCTATGGGCCGCGATGGTGACGTTATTGATTTGGTCGATGTAGATGTATTGCCCGTAAATGCCACGCGCCAAAAACTGCCCATCGACACAGCCCAGCGGTACCCACCATTGATAGCCATAGCCGATTTCACCGGGCGCAGTTTTTGCGCTGGCTTTGGTTGATGCATCAACCCAATCGCGTGGCACGATTTGTTTGCCGTTCCATTCCCCGCCTTGTAACATCATTTGCCCGAACCGCGCGTTATCACGTGTCGTGGTGTTCAGCCCGCCCAGTACAAAGGCCACCCCATTACCATCGGTGACATAATAGGGCGCGTGTTCCATTCCCAAGGGAGCGATGATTTTTTCGTGCAAAAGCTCGGCGACTCCGCGCCCTGTCGCGCCGCGGATAACCATGCCTAAAACATGGGTGTCGATGGATACATATTCCATCCGCTCGCCGGGGGCGGCCGCACTGGTTTTTTGTTTTTGCGCAAATCTGTCCATCGATCCACCAAGTGCGAGAACGCGGCCCATTCGGTTGATGTCAGAGAAGAAGGCGAGGTAATCCTCATCGAACTTTAGCCCCGAGGACATTTGCAACACGTCTTTGATCGTTGTGGCTTGGTAGGCTGTGCCGGCCAATGTCGGTGCGTATTTCAGGACCGGATCGTCGATGCTATCGATTGCGCCCTCGGCCATGATTGCGCCGAATAGAGCGGACAGATAGCTTTTGGAGACGGACCAATTGATGCGCAGATCATTGGCCCCTGTGCCGTGGTAATAGTCTTCGAAAACTTGCTTTCCAGCCTTGAGAATGACCAGCGCAGTGATGCTGCGTGCGGTGATCCAAGCCTGCATTCCAGGTGTGATTGGCATGGGCGTGCCAATCGGTAGTGGTGTCGCAGTGGCGGTTGCAGGCAACCGATCAGCCAAGAACGTTTCGTCCATATGCGAAAAATTACGCACGATTGCGTCAGCCGAAAACAGTTTGAGCACATGGCGCAGCCGTTTAATTTCTGTGCGTTTTGCGATTGCAACTGCGGCGATGACGCTAGCTGCGATCACGGTTGTCCAAGTCACTGTGTACATATCTGATGCGTCCTTGTTTGACCTATCATGCCGCGTTCAGAAATAGGGTACAATGCGGCTTTATTCGCCTGACCACTGTATCCAACGCCCGTGAAAATCGGCGAGTCCAAGCGGAATTGTCAGATCGCCGGGCCAAAGTCGCAAGGTCAACGCAGCGCCGGGTTTTGCGCTGTCGCCTTCCATTGTGAACCACGCGAGTGGGCTGTCTTTGGTTGCAATGCGCCCGGCCTGTGCGATCATCGCAGCACCTTGGACTTGTTTTTCGGTCGGGAAATATTGCCAAGCCACAGTGCTGTAGATCAGGTGCAATTGGCCGGGCGTATGCCCCAACTGGTCTTCTAGCCAATCGATGGCATCCCCTTGAGTTACCGGGGTCTTTGCAGCCGCAATCGCGGCGCGGGTGAGTGTGATCCGTTCGGGCTGATCCGCCCAAAGGTAAGATTGCAAACGCTGTGCGTCGGTCTTTGGGTCCAGCGGGTTCAGATCAACGCCTGCGCGCGCCGTTACGTTCGGCGCAGTGGATGGTGGGGGTGGTCCCGCCCAATCGGGCCGCAAAGTCAGAGCAGGGGCGGTCGCCCCGAACTGTGCATCTGCAATCTCCAATCCGTAGTGATCCCAATGCAGGTTCAGCCCCGCGCTCGCGCCAAGTTCAGACAGGCGGATCGGTAGGTGAAACCGATCCGCAAGCAGGTGACCGACGGCAATCAGGACCGCCGATCGGCGAACCTCGTTGGTTTGCGGGGCGTGGTCCAATTGGGCGTTGATTGCTGCTTTCTGGTTGATCAGCGTATCGCACACAGCAGTCCAGAGCGTATCGTCACTGGTCTGCACAGGCGGGTAGACGGCGGTGAGCGTCGGGTCACCCGCCAACTTGCAGGCATGTAATGCCCCCGCAAGACGCAAGGGCACAGATTGTCCGCTGGGGTGAAGGTTGCCTTGCCATCCGAAAATGCGGTCTGTCACGGCGCAGGCTGGCCAATCACGGGTCGCGCAGAGAGTCATGAGCTGCGCCATAAATGGCGATCCTAGCCCGGCACAGGCCGTGGCCTGATAGGTAAATGCGTCTTTGACGTGTTCCGGGATCACCGGAAGCGGTCCACCAGCTTTTGCATGGGTGAACGACTGTCTTCTTGGGGTGTCGGCAGCGAGACCACTGGTTTGGGCTTTGGTTTGGTTGTTGATGACCGTGGAGGCGCGACGCGTAAGGCAATGGCGTTCAGGAATTTAGGGCCATCGCCTGCGATCAGATGGGCGATCCCATCGCTGATCCCGCGCATTTCATCATCAAGCCATTCGGCGTCCGCCTTGGGGAAATCGCGCAGCACATAGCCCGCGACTGCGTCTTTATGGCCAGGGTGGCCGATGCCCATGCGCACGCGGTCATAATCCGGGCCGATATGGCCGTGGATCGACCGAAGCCCGTTATGGCCCGCATGACCGCCACCCGTTTTTAGGCGTACCTTACCGGGTGCTAAATCTAGCTCATCGTGAAAGACGATTACGTCTTCTGGCGCAACTTTGAGATAGCGCATTGCCTCGCCTACTGATTGGCCGGATAGGTTCATGAATGTTTCGGGCTTCAAAAGTGCGACCTTTTCAGAGCCAAAACGCCCGTCACAGATTTGCCCTTGGAATTTACTGCGCCAGGGCGAAAACCCATGGTCCGTTGCGATAACATCCATAGCCATAAAGCCGATGTTGTGACGATTTTGCGCGTATTTCGCGCCGGGGTTGCCGAGGCCTACGATCAGTTTCATAACGCTTTCTTAACCTATGCCGCAGTGCGGCGCTAGTGGGTGGTCACAGATAGCCAATGACGCACCAGCATGATTGCAATCTGATGGCGATTTGCGGAGTTAAACACAAGGATAGGTTGGCAATGATCGCGTAGTTGATTAGGTGTTGCATGACGGTAGTGAACGAATTGAAGTATGACGAGCGAACCAAAAACACTGGGCGATAAGCTCGCACTAATCACGGCGGCACGACCTAAGCAGACGTTGCTTTTGGCCATTTTTAAGGTTCTGATATTTCTAGGAAATTTAGGTCTATTCGTTGCTGTTTGCTTTTTAACGCTCATGTTGACCAACCTATTGCCATCGCGGGAAATCGAGCGTGATGCGATCATGACTGGCTTGATACTGTTTGGGGGCGTCTGGGTGTTGTTTATCCTGTGGCAGCTTGCCGAAAGAAAGCGCAGCACGACCACTTCACACGGATTACTGAAATTCGACCGTCAGGGGTTTATGCGCAATCTGCGATTGGATGCAAAGACGGCTATTATTGACGGCAGTAATATCTATCACTTTGGGCACGAAAAGAAAATTGATGCTCAGCCGCTTGCTATGCTCGCGCACGCCCTGCGTGAAGAAGGGTATCGTATCGTCTGCTTCTTTGATGCGAATATATATTTTACGCTGATTGAACATGGCGCTTTTTCTGCGCAAAACCGGCACGAAGTTGGATTGCTGATCAACATATTTGGGTTGCGGGCGGACGAAATATATATCGTCCCAAGTGGGGTGCAAGCGGACTTTTTCATTTTGGAAAGCTTGCATCAACTGCCGATATCATTTGCTGTGACCAACGATCTGTACCGCGACTATGCGCAGAAATATCCCGACGTGATGCAAAGCAAACATTGGCGCAAGAGCGTTGCTCTGACCAATAACGAAGTCAAGCTGCGGCAGCATGCGTTTGCGCAACCGCTTCGTGTGGCCGATTAACCAAACAAAAAGGGCACCCGAAACGGGTGCCCTTTGATCCACGCAGTTGCGTTGGATTATTCTTCTGCAGGTGCCTCAGCAGCCGCGTCTTCTGTCGCTTCTTCGTCATCATCAGCGGCCATTGTGCGCGGAGCAGCAATGTTTGCGATGACAAAGTCACGGTCGATCACAGATTTCGCACCTTCAGGCATCGTCACTTCGCTGATGTGGATCGTGTCGCCCATTTCGTGGCTCGCCAGATCGATTGTGAGGTGATCAGGGATGTCGCCAGCCAGAACGTCAAGTTCGACTTCGTTACGCACAACAGTCAGCGTGCCACCTTTTTTGATACCTGGGCATGTCTCTGCGTTCACAAACTCAACAGGAATGAACAGCTTTACACGGCTGGTACGCTTAAGGCGCATCAGGTCGATGTGACGTGGCAAGTCTTTGACAACGTCGCGCTGAACACCGCGGCAGATCACGCGCACGTCTTCTTGGCCTTCAACCTTGAGGTTGAAAAGCGTCGACATGAAGCGGCCTTTGCGCAGCATAGTCAGCAGGTAGTTGAATGGGATGCTAATGGATTGGGGCTCTGCGCCACCACCATAAACAATGCCAGGTACGTCGCCATCACGGCGAGCTTGGCGGGCGGCCCCCTTGCCTGTCCCCGCGCGTACCTTGGCGTTCAGATCAGGAATCTGTCCAGCCATAGTAATTCTCCAGTTTGTTATGGGCCGCCCTCCAAGGGTGTGCGGACCCGGTAAGACCTGTGCCTATAGAAGGGATTCGCCTTTTTGGAAAGGGGGTTCATCGGTTGCGGCGTGGCTTTTATGGTTAGGCAATGCTTCTTTGGGATGCCTTTGATCAACAAAGATCACAAAACAGTTCTCGCGCTGGGGGTGAAGACTGTTTAAGAGGCGGGTCATGCGACACAGGTTTGGCATCATTTCTAGGTTGTTAACCACTTTTATGCTCCTGTTGGCCCTTGGGGCTGCAGGTCTATCTGGGCCTGTTAAACAGCCTGCAATGACAGACGATGTGATTGCCTATCTTGCCGCAGGTGGGTCATTTTCTGACCTGTGTGGCGATACGACAGACCCGAGCAAAGCCAGCGGCGGGCATTGCCCGGCCTGCCATCTGATCGCGGTCGCTGTTTTGCCGGCAGTGGTCACTGGCACGCCAAAAATTCTAGAAGATGATTATGTCCGCCTGACAACGGTTGCCCAGAACGTCCGTAATGCGCAGGCTCTCGACCCAGCCCGACTGTCGCGCGCTCCTCCCCAAGCCTGATTTCTTTCACCCTAAAGATTTCAACTGATCTGCCCAATGACTGCGGCAGAACCATAGGCTTGGAGCCAATAAATGACGACGACTGACACGAATGCGCAGCCTGCGGGCGCGGCGCAAAAACTATACCGCGCGGCTTGGCGCTGGCACTTTTACGCGGGACTGGTTGTGATCCCGTTTCTCACGACCCTTGCCGTGACAGGCATGGCAATGCTGTGGATCGCATGGATAGACGGGCGCGATGGCGCGCGGACCGAAGTGACCCCACAAGAGATTTCGCAGCCTGTTTCGACGCAAGCAGAGGCGGCACTTGCGGCCATAGATGGTGGTGTGCTGAAACAATATATTGCCCCCCGTACTGACAATGTTGTCGCTTTGTTTCGGATTGACCAAGGCGACGATGCGATCATGGTTGCGGTCGATCCCTATACGGCAACCGTCATCGAAACCTTCCCACGCCACAGCGGTTGGTACGATTTCTTTGACAATATTCATGGTGGGCTGATGCTTGGTGTTGTTGGGGACCGGATGATAGAAACTGCGGCGTCGCTGTGTTTGGTGATCGTCGCGACGGGGTTATATATGTGGTGGCCACGCGAAGGTGGCTGGCGCCGCTCGTTTATTCCTACGTTTTCCAAAGGCCGAAGCATGTGGAAATCACTGCACGGCGTTGTGGGGATGTGGGTGTCTATCGTATTGGTGTTTTTTCTGATCTCGGGGCTTGCATGGGCCGGTATATGGGGCGGGAAAATGGTCCAAGCCTGGAGCCAATTCCCTGCAGAAAAATGGGCAAATGTGCCGCTTTCCGACAAAACCCACGCAAGCATGAACCACGAACGGCGCGAAGTGCCTTGGGCGCTTGAACAAACGCCGTTGCCTGCTTCGGGCAGTGCGATGGGCGCTGACGGTGTCGCAGGGTTCGTGTCCATCGACACCGTGGATGCCTTGGCCCGTGAGATTGGCTTTGATGCACGCTATCAGATGAACTTGCCGTCCGGCGATACCGGGGTTTGGACGCTGAGCCGCGATTCCATGAGTGTCGATAGCACCAGCCCGACGACAGACCGGACCGTCCATGTGGATCAATACACGGGTAATGTTCTGGCCGATGTGCGCTATGCGGATTATTCGCTTGCGGGTAAAGCAATGGCTGTCGGAATTGCGCTACACATGGGGACATTGGGTCTTTGGAGCGTGTTGGCGAATACAGCCGTTTGCCTTGCTGTGATCTTCCTATGCATCAGTTCGCTTGTGCTATGGTGGAAACGCCGCCCCGCCAAGGCGGGCCGTCTTGCAGCACCTCCCATGCCGCAAGAAATGCCGCTTTGGCAGGGGGCTGCTTTGGTTGGCCTAGGCGTTTCAATGGCATTCCCAATGGCTGGGCTTGCGCTGCTGACGGTGCTGGCAATCGACACGCTCATCTTGGCACGTATCCCGAAATTGCGGGCTGTGTTGAGCTAAGCGCAGTGACCACACCCAGCAATGGCTGGGTGTGGTTTTTGATATTGCATCTACCTAGGGTGTTACTATTCAAACCGTATGTCACATAAAGCAGAAATTGTGGTCCTTTGGCGACCCGTCGGACCTAAAGAACTAGCGCTGATGAAGGACGCTGAGATGGCGGCTTTTCCGCCTCGTCTTCCTGAACAACCGATATTCTATCCGGTGTTGACCGAAGACTACGCCATTAAGATTGCACGCGATTGGAACGTGAAGGCCAGTGGGGCTGGATACGTCACACGCTTTGAAATCCTACAATCGTATCTTGATGCCTATGAAGTTCAAGAAGCGGGTGGTCGCGCGCATTTGGAATATTGGATTCCTGCGGAAGATGTTGACGCGTTTAACGCAGCAATCGTCGGAAAAATAGAAGTAACGCGCGAATTTCGATAGGGCCGGTTAGTCGCCTAGACCTTTGTAGAGTGCCTGTAGGATGTTGGTGCCTTCTTGCGTGCTTGCGATCAAACAAGGCGCGTCCCACTCGTCAAGAAAGATGAAATCGGCCCCGCCAAACTTAAAATCAATATGTGTTATGTTTTGATGGTCCCATGGCTTGCCGTAGCAATCATGGATTGCGCCACGCACTTGGTTGGTATCATCGGGGTCAAACTCTAACGATGAGCCTGCACCAGAAAGCATCCGAAGTTTTATGGTCATGGGCCGAGGTTAGCGCGGGGAATGGGTGGCGGCAAGCAATGACATGTTTGCATGCTGAGACTTTGAAACTTGCTTTGGAACAAAATTCGATCAGCGATGCGGGATGTCTATTTTACCTGCCCTTTATATTTCGCGCCGTCCCGTTGTTGCCTTTATCGTTGTTGGGCTTTTGGGGGCTGCTTTGCAGCTTATGTCCTATATATTGAGGCGCAGCTTGGCGTGTCGGACGCGATGTTTGGGACGCTTTTATTGGGCTCTGCGATTGGCTTGGTCTCGTCGATGTGGTTGGCACCGATATTGGAGCGCAAACTGGGCGCACGGGCCTTGCAGGCGTTAATTGTGGCGTGGTTGACCCCCGGTTTCATAACAACGCCCTTGGGGTTTGCGGTCGCGTTAATGTGTGTGGGGATACGTTTGGCCCGCACCAACAGTGTCGCTGCGGGCCAATGGTGCTTAACTAGAGGCGGCGGGGGTGTTGTCGTCGTCGTCATCATCAAGCTGTGACGCGATCAGCAATGCCGCCAGAACACCGAGAACGATGTAAGCAGGCTTAACTGAAGATGTTGCTGGTTCTTCCATCACTTCGACTGGTTCGATGATGACAGGTGCAACACCGCCAGCGAATGCTGTTGTTGATGTCAGGGCGATTGCCGTCGCAGCGGCCAGAGTAGTTGTGAAACGCATTTTGGTTCTCCGAAAATATATGTGGGTGAGATTTTGAGTTTTAAAAATTTATATTAACACGCAGATCGTCACCATACTAGTAGATCGTGGGGCCCGCACCAACAGTGTCGCTGCGGGCCAATAGTAATTATCAGTTCAATTGTTCTTCGTCATCGTCGTCATCAAGCTGTGACGCGATCAGCAGTGCCGCCAGAACACCGAGAACGATGTAAGCAGGCTTAACAGAAGATGTTGCTGGCTCTTCCATTACTTCGACGGGCTCGATGATGACAGGTGCAACACCGCCAGCGAATGCTGTTGTTGATGTCAGGGCGATTGCCGTCGCAGCGGCCAGAGTAGTTGTGAAACGCATTTTGGTTCTCCTAGTTGGTCTCATATCTATACGAGTGCAGTGACGGCAGCAGCGCCGCGTGATCCGCATTCCGAGACAGCTTTAAATTGCTGACAACACAGGTCAACGTTTTCGTGAAGATCGGGGCGATTAATTTGACAATGTTGCGAAAAAGCAGGTGTTTTGCAGTGAATTTGCGACTAGCTTAGTTAGCTTTGCCAGTTCCCCTCGAAATCCTGGGGAACAAGTAGCACATCAGAATCGAGTGACCTAGCGTCACGCCGTCCACAAAGCGCCATTGTCAGATCCAGCTCTTTGTGAATCACCTCTAGCGCCTTTGTCACCCCTAATTCACCCATGGCACCAAGCCCGTAAATAAAGGCGCGTCCGATGTAGACACCTTTTGCTCCCATCGCGAGCGCCTTGAGCACGTCTTGCCCAGAGCGGATGCCGCTGTCCATGTGGACTTCGACTTGATCACCGACGGCGGCAACAATCGATGGCAACATGCGAATGGCGGAAAGTGCGCCGTCTAACTGCCGCCCGCCGTGGTTGCTGACGATAATCGCATCGGCGCCAATTTTGACGGCTTGTTTGGCATCTTCGACGTCAAGAATACCCTTGAGGATCAGTTTTCCGCCCCATTTTTCTTTCAATTTCGCGATCATACCCCAGTCAAGCTTGGGTTCAAACTGTTCCGAGGTCCAAGAAGCAAGGCTGCTGGTGTCGCCAACGTTTTTGGCGTGGCCAACGATATTGCCAAAGCTACGGCGTTTGGTTTGCAGCATGCCAAGGCCCCACCGCCATTTGGTCGACAGATCGATCATTGTGGGGATCGTCAGTTTTGGTGGCGCAGTAAGGCCGTTTTTCAGGTCTTTATGCCGTTGCCCAAGGATTTGCAGATCAAGCGTCAGGACAAGCGCCGAACAACCCGCATTCTTGGCGCGTTCGATGATGTTATCGACGAATTCTTCGTCTTGCATAACGTAAAGCTGAAACCAGAACGGTTTTTTTGTGTTTTCGGCCACGTCTTCAATTGAACAAATCGACATGGTCGAAAGGGTGAAGGGCACTCCAAACTTTTCGGCGGCCTTCGCTGCCTTAATTTCTCCATCTGCGCATTGCATCCCGGTCAGCCCGACGGGCGCAAGCGCCACTGGCATCGCCACATCCTGCCCAATCATCTGCGATTTGGTTGTGCGGTTTGACATATCCACGGCGACACGTTGGCGCAGGCGGATTTGATCGAAATCAGAGGTATTTTCGCGAAACGTCTGTTCGGTCCAACTGCCGCTTTCCGCGTAGTCATAAAACATCTTAGGGGCGCGGCGCTTATGCAGGCGCTTAAGATCGTCGATTGTGGTGATGACGGGCATGGCTGAAATCCTCAAATTGGTTATGTCTTGTTACCAATATTGGGGTTTGTGGGCAAGTACACAGAACATCGTTAAGCCTGTATGAAATTTACGATAAGAACTTTTCCATCGAAAACTCGTTCGCGAGGATTTCCTTTAACCTTTGGGCTTCTTTGGCAACGGCAATGAGATCAGCAGTCTTTAGAAGTTTTTGTATTGGCCCAGATCGAATGTCGCCCTTTTCGTCCTCTTTGGCCTCATCAAAGGATTTTCGATCCCAAAAAACAAGCTCCAATTGACCACCTGAATGCTTCGTAAATACACCGTGACAAATACAGTCTCGCCACTTAACGATCGTATTTAAGCTGGTTTCTACGGTATCTATATCTAATTTTCTGTTTGGGTTTTGACCGAGATTTACAACAAGAGCATTTACTCTTTGTCGGAAAGATTTTTTGACATGACAGACAAAAATGGTCTGATGTTCGTTTAAAACGGTAGTATCGTTTCCGACGTCGCATAGCGCGTTTATTTGCGCCAGTAAGTTTTCTAGCTGAGAAAACGCCGTCACGGCCTTTCCTATTGCTGAATAGTCTTGCTCAGACAGCGGTGGAGGCATGGGGCGTTCTCCAGTAATTAAGCTTTACCCCCGATGCGTTCCGTCCGCCAAGGATTTTACAAACGCGAGAACATCAGCGACGCTTTCGCCTTTGCCGATTTTGTCGACGATGGCGGACCCAACCACGGCACCGTCGGCAATCCGCGCGATGCCTTCGGCGGCTTCGGGTGTTTTGATTCCAAAGCCAACGATCACGGGTAGGTCGGTTTTGGATTTGATCCGCGCGACCTCTGGGGCGACATGGTCCGGTTGGGCCTCGGCGGTGCCGGTGATGCCATTCACAGAGACGTAGTAGACAAAGCCAGAGGTGTTTTGCAGCACTTTGGGCAGGCGTTTATCGTCGGTGGTTGGGGTTGCGAGACGAATAAAGTTGATACCCGCAGCTTGGGCCGGGATGCATAATTCGTCGTCTTCTTCTGGCGGCAGGTCCACGATGATCAACCCGTCGATGCCTGCGGCAACCGCGTCTTTCAAAAACAGATCAACGTCGCGTGAATAGATCGGGTTGTAATAGCCCATCATCACAATCGGGGTGGTATTGTCGGTTTTGCGGAAATCACGGGCATATTGCAGCGTTTTTTCTAACGTCTGCCCCGCCTCAAGCGCGCGTTGGCCTGCAAGTTGGATCGTCGCGCCGTCAGCCATTGGGTCAGTAAACGGCACCCCGAGTTCGATAATATCAACACCCGCGTCTGGTAGGCCTTTGACGATTTCAAGCCCTTTGTCGTAATCGGGGTCGCCCGCCATGACATAGGCAACAAATGCCTTTTTACCCTCAGTACGTAATTGCGCGAATTTTGCGTCGATTCTGCTCATGATCGTCCCCGGATATCTTCTTAGGCATGGTTTGCGCGAAGAAATACGGAAAATCAATGGGGGGCAGGCAATTGCACCCTGTTTATCTTGCACCAAGGCCATTCCCCCCCTAGAAGCCCAAGGAGTTTCAAGGAGAGCTGACATGGGTTTCAAAATGGGTATCGTGGGTTTGCCAAATGTGGGCAAATCAACCCTTTTCAACGCGCTGACCAAAACGGCTGCGGCGCAGGCGGCAAACTTTCCGTTTTGCACAATTGAACCCAATGTTGGTGACGTGGGCGTGCCAGACGCGCGGCTTGATAAATTGGCCGCCATCGCGGGTTCAAAGCAGATCATCCCAACGCGGATGACATTTGTTGATATCGCAGGCCTGGTCAAAGGCGCGTCAAAGGGCGAAGGCCTCGGTAATCAATTCTTAGCCAATATCCGCGAATGTGACGCCATCGCCCATGTGCTGCGCTGTTTCGAAGATGACGACATCACCCATGTTGAGGGGCGCGTTGATCCAGTCGAAGATGCGCAGGTGATCGAGACTGAACTGATGTTGTCCGATCTCGAAAGTATCGAGAAACGTCTGCAAAACCTTGTGCGCAAGGTAAAGGGCGGCGACAAAGACGCGGTGCAACAAGTGCGTTTGCTTGAAGCCGCACAAGCCGCGCTTGAAGACGGGCAGCCGGCGCGCACCGTGGACGTTGATGAAGATGACGCGAAAGCATGGAAATTGCTGCAACTGCTGACCACGAAGCCAGTTCTGTATGTTTGTAACGTCGAAGAAGACAGCGCTGGTGCAGGCAATAGCCAGTCGGCGCGGGTCGCCGCAATGGCTGCGGCCGAAGGCAATTCTCACGTTGTGATCTCGGCCCGTATCGAAGAAGAAATTAGCCAGCTTGAGGCGGATGAAGCAGAAATGTTCTTGGGTGAAATGGGGCTAGAGGAAGCCGGGCTCGATCGTTTGATCCGGGCAGGCTATGAGCTTCTGCATCTGCAAACCTATTTCACCGTTGGCCCGAAGGAGGCCCGCGCCTGGACCATCAAAGAAGGCACATCCGCGCCGCAGGCGGCTGGTGTCATTCACGGTGATTTTGAACGCGGATTTATCCGTGCAGAAACGATCGGCTATGATGATTTTGTGGCTTTGGGTGGTGAACAAGCCGCAAAAGAAGGTGGTAAAATGCGCGCCGAGGGTAAGGCCTATATCGTCAAAGATGGCGATGTGATGCATTTCTTGTTTAACACCTAAAGGCGCTTTGATACTGGACCTTAGCGATTACTTGTTAGGATCCAGATCGTGCATCCGCTTGACCAAGGCGGCATGGTCAAGCACGCTAATAACACCCTTGGACACATCGACGATGCCGAGGTCGCGCAGCCGCCCCAGCTCTTTGTTGACCGTTTGGCGCGAACAGCCAACGGCATTGGCCAGATAAGACTGGCTTTGCATGAATTTAAAGTTTTGTGACGATAGGTATTCGAGGTAGAGGCAAATTTTTTGTTCGACGGTGTAAAACTGGTCGGCGGATTTGAACATGTTGTCGCGGGTCATGATGTCATGGGTTGCGGCGGCAGTGTTGCGCATAAAAGTCGGCGATTTTAACTGCTCATACAAGAGCGCGGTTGGGCAGAACAAGACTGCTGAATTCGCGAAAGCAACACATGTTGCGGCGCAAGGCCGATCTGCGATGGCTTCAATCACTCCAAGCGTTTCATTGGGGCCAGCGTGATAGATGATTGATTTATGGCCATCTTTGCTCAGAAAGCTCACCTCAACCGACCCGGTGGCCACAAGGAACATGCCAGTGGTATATTCCGATTGCGTGAGTAGGGGGGTATCTTCGCCCAATACACGGAGGGTACAAGCCTCGAGAAATTCGGTCTTCTTTTCGTCAGAAAGATCGCGCAGCAAGCCGCAACCTAGTAAATGCGGAAACCGGGCGGAGTTTTTCATGCGGGCGGCCTTCACTTGAAACAAAGTAATAGATTCGAGTGAAGAAATGATAATGCCGCCCAGCCCCTTTAAACAGGGCTAAGGCAGCAGTTGCTTCCAAACAACGGAAGTTAAGTAAATTTTAACTCGTTACACGCGGACTATCTACCATCGTTTTCGGTGATCGCGTTGTCGTGTAGAAGACAGTTTCACGATTTTCTTTACCGCACCGTCAACTAATCGGGTGATTCCGCGACGCGCCCCCATTGGTGTTCACGTGCAGGGGCTGTATTTCCCCGGATGGGTTAAACAAATCCCCAAGATAATGATCCATCTGCACCTTGCAACGCGGCAAGTCTGGTTTGGGCTGGCCAGGATGAAAGCTAAGATTGCCATCGATGAACTGCGCCGTCACGTCTGGGGTTGTGATCATCCAATCCAGATGCGGCAACCGCCTCGCAAAAAAGGGTGCGCAGGGTTCAACAACATGATGCGCCGGCGTGTACCAAGCGGCAAAGCTATGGCGTGCGCCGCCTTGGCGCATGTCCCGAAAGCTGACGGATTTTTGCATCTTTGCTTGGGCGCGCAGCACTTCGTCTTCGTATTGGCGTAGCACGATAACATCGGGGTCCGTGTTCTCATTCATCAGATTCGGGGCGGCCCGCAACCGCCAAAGCAGCGTGTAAAGCCGCGTAAAACGGTCATCGGCTTTGTGCCAGATCACCGATTGCACGAGGTGCAGAAAGCTATGCGGTGCTTGAACCCGGCGTTTGGGGGCGGGTAACTCCGTGGCGCTATCCAAAAGCGGCGCAAACACACCCGAAAAATCCCACAAGATTTCATGCGGCGGAATGCCTGCGCCCATCAGGCGTTTGGCTGCATCGCGCCATGCGATGTCCGTTCCTGTTTGGGGTAAGGGGATCGTAAACATGAACACGACTCGGCTGGCTTTTGTTCATGTTATGTTCTTGTTTACGGTGACGCAAGCCTTGGATCGTTCAAGTGCTCAATTACAGGGCTCGCGCTAGGCATGCTGGCGTGACCTGCACACCGGGGACGATCTCAAACGTGATATCGGCCGCTTGGAGGGCTGCGGTTTCTACATGATGTGCCGCGCTTAGTCTGACGGTGCGTTTGCCCTGACGTGCGGCCGCGATCAATAACCCTGTACCCTTATGCGCGGGCCAATCCCTCGCGTGTTCAAGATTGACGCGCTCAGCGTCGCGTCGCGCAAGCTCGAGGATCTGTGGGTCAACTGATTGGTCGTAAAAGATCACGTCTGCTTCTTGCAGACGCTGAACGCCACGGAGTGTAATCAGGTCTTTGGCCCCCGGACCAGCACCCACAAACGCGACAGGAGCCGTATCAGAGGCGCCAAAATTACCGGTTGAAATTGCGTCTTTGATTAGTTGCACAGCTTCGCGTTCTGCCCCGCGCTTGTGCGTGTCGCGGGCGGGGCCATTAAATACCCACCGCCATAGATCGCGCCGTTGTCGTGGTTGCAACCGTTGCGCCGCACTGTCGCGCAGTCGCCCAACGACAGCGGCAAGATCGCCCAGACGTGGTTCTAATATTTCTTCCATGCGGGTTTTGATCTGGCGGGCGAGAACGGGCGCTGTGCCTTCGGTGCCGATGGCGACGACAACGGGTGAGCGGTCAACAATGGAAGGTGTGATCGCGTCACATAGGTCCGGGCGGTCAACGACATTTACCGTTGCACCCGCTCGTTTGGCCAACGCATGTAACGAAGAATCGACACCGGGACAGCCAGTCGCGATGAACACCAAGGCCGTATCTGCAAACTGGGTGGGCGTGATCGGTGATTTGTCCCAGTTGATTTTACCTGCCGCATGCAGATCAGCCAGTTCTGGGTCCAACGTCGGGGCAAGCACAGTGATCTGGGCTTCGGTTTTGAGGATCAACCGACATTTTTGCGCGGCCTGTTCGCCGCCACCAGCAATCACGACGCGGCGGTCTGTCATTGTCAAAAACATCGGAAAAGTTTTCATCATGCTATCCTTTGCGTGCGTCCCAAAGTGTGGCTGCTATTTCATTTGCTTTCTCAATCGTCTCTGCCGCACCCAAAGTCCAAAGCGCGATACCTGCGGTGCCAATCACAGTGGCCTCGGCAAAGGCATCGCTTTGGTTGCCGTTCCATAAATCCAAAACATCGACCTGGGCGGCGGGTTCGTTCATGCGGCGCGTGTCGTCGCGCAGGGCAGGGGCGTCGGTTTGATGGTGCGTACCTGCGCGGAGCCCAAAAACCTGTACGGATTTCGCCGGATTGCGTTCAAATTCACCGCCGCCACCTTTGATAACGGTGAGGTCTGATTGATCCAGAAGTGCGGCTGCTTTTGCTTGCAGGCCACGGTAGGACGGATGGAATACGCCCTGCACGGTGGCGCGCGCATTGGTTGGGTTCCACATCCGCAGGACAGTGTTGATACAGGACCGCAGACCAAAAATGTCGCGCAACCGTAAGATATCAAAGGCTTCGGTAGCATGGGTTTCGACGGGCAAATAGGTAATCGGTGTGTCGCTGGCATCCAGCGGGATGTTTAATGCATCAAGCGCATCACGCACCGATGCGCCGGTGCTTTGATGTGAATTCCACCCATGCAAAACGGTGCGGTACCCCGCCTGCGCCACAAGCTTTGCAGACAGCAGAAACAACGGTGCGCCACGCGTGCGCCCCGCCGCATAGGACGGCCAATCAATATCAGCCGTCATCGGCGCGGGTGATTTTTCGCGCAAAGCGGCGGTAAACCCTGCAATTTCTTCCGGGATTTCACCGCGCACACGCAAAACCATCAACAGCGCTCCCAATGCTTCGGGTTCTGCCTTGCCGGCGAGCATCACGTGCATGGCGTCCTTTGCTTCGTCCAATGTCAGGGGCCGGGCGCGACCCGCGCCACGGGCAACAGTTTGGACAAAGGGGGTGAGAGTCATTCAGCGGCCACCGGGATTTGGAACTGGGCGATAAGCGTCGCCAACTCGGGTTTACAAGACCCGCAGTTGGTGCCCGCGCATGTTGCGTTACCCAATGCGGTGACGGTCGTGGCACCTTGGCCAATCGCGTCTCGCAATGTGTTTACGCCGACATTGAAACAGGCGCAAACTGTGGCACCCGGATCAGGCATATCAGCCGCAACACGCCCTGCGAGCGCGGCAAGCCCTGCAACATCCGAACCAATCAGCCCAGCGGCATGTTGGCGCGCTACGACGACAGGTGTGGTGCTCGCGAAGAACAGCGCGGTGACTTTGTTGTTATCGATGATTGCGACGCGCACGTCGCCCGTTGCGGCATCATGCATCACGGCGGCGTCACCGCGTTGGGTTGCAGTAATATTGCGGGCCTCAAGCTCCCAATCACCGGGGATTTTCATGCCCGCCACTTCGGTCTGCCAACCTGTGCTGGTTCTTGCAATTGCGTGGTAGGGGCGGCTCGGTTCCATTGCCGCGGCGCTCACGGCAAACCCGTACCACGCGACATGGCACTTGCCGGCATCAACCCGGCTGCTTTTGGTAGCAGGTTGACCCGAAACCGGATCAATACGGGTCGCCACGGCACTGTTGACGACACCAGATGCGGATTGCTGCCGGGTCCAATGCAGCGGCGCGAAAAGGTTACCCGGCGCGACATTTGACGAGATCAACGCGCGGAACGTGCCTTTGCCTTTGGGACCATAGATGTTGATCAACTCGGCTGTATCAACGCCCATATCGGCGGCATCACTTGGATGAATTTCAACGTATGGCTCTGCCAAATGCGCGCCCAAGCGGGCCGATTTACCGGTGCGTGTCATTGTGTGCCACTGATCGCGGTTGCGCCCGGTATTCAGCGTGAATGTCCCAGCACCCAACGTGGGTGGGGTGACTGCAATCATCCGGGCCTTGCCGTCGGGATGATAAAACGCCCCATCCGCAAAGAACCGCTGTTTGCCATCTACCGGCCATTGCACGGGCGCGAATGCTTCGTAGTCGACGCCTTCAAGCGCCGTGAGATCTAGGTCTTTGCCGAATACTTGGCTTAGCTTGGTTGTCGCGACATATTCTGCAAAGACATCGCCGGCGGTTTCAAAATCAAACCCGTCAAAGCCCATCCGTTCGGCAACGTCACACATGATTTTCCAATCAGGGCGGGCCGCGCCGGGTGCGGGTAGGAACGCGCGTTGGCGCGAAATGCGGCGTTCTGAATTGGTGACTGTACCGTTCTTTTCGCCCCAACCGATCGCAGGAAGCAAAACATCAGCCAAATCGCCGGTATCGGTGCGCGCCATGATGTCGGTGACCACCGTAAACGGCACGTTTTTAATGGCGGCGGCCACGCCATCAGCGTCAGGCAGGCTCACAGCAGGGTTGGTTGAAATGATCCATAGTGCCTTGATCTTACCATCGGCGCAGGCCTGAAACAGATCAACCGCCTTGAGCCCCGGTTTGGTGCACATTGTCGGGCTGTTCCATGCCGTTTGTACGGCGTCACGGTGATCTGGGTTTTCAATATCAAGATGGTTGGCCAGCATATTTGCCAACCCGCCAACCTCGCGGCCGCCCATCGCATTAGGTTGGCCCGTGATGGAAAAAGGACCCATGCCCGGTTTGCCGATACGGCCAGTGGCCAGATGGCAATTGATAATCGCGTTCACCTTATCCGTTCCAGATGTGGATTGGTTGACGCCTTGTGAATACGCGGTGACGACCTTTTTGCTACCGGTCCACATTTCGTAGAATTGCGCGATCTCGTCAGCGGTCAGCCCTGACGCTGTCGGATCACCGATCGCACCGGCAAGGGCGGCATCGAATCCGTTCACATGGGCATCGATATACGCTTGGTCCAGCGCGTCATTGTCGGCCAAATAGCGCAGCAACCCGTTAAACAGGGCCACGTCGCCATCTGTTTGTATCTGCAAATGCAAATCTGCTAAATCGCTGGTCGCTGTTTTGCGCGGATCAATATTGACGATGCGCATCTGTGGGCGCGCCGCTTTTGCGGCTGCGATACGTTGGAATAAAACCGGATGACACCATGCAAGGTTCGAGCCGACCAACACGATCAGGTCGGCCTCTTCAAGGTCCTCATAAGTGCCGGGGACAGTATCCGTGCCAAAGGCGCGTTTATGCCCCGCCACAGATGACGCCATGCATAGACGCGAATTCGTGTCTATATTGGCCGACCCGATGTAGCCTTTCATCAACTTGTTGGCGACATAATAGTCTTCGGTCAGCAACTGGCCGGATACATAAAATGCCACGCTATCGGGGCCATGATCGCGGATCGCCGCACGAAACCGGCTTGCGACCAGATCAAGCGCATCGTTCCAACCCGCAGTTTGGCCAAATATCTGCGGTGCGAGAAGACGACCATCGAGATCGATGGTCTCGCCGAGCGCCGACCCCTTGGAACAGAGCCGACCAAAGTTCGCCGGATGGTCCGGGTCACCCTTGATCGTACCATCGGGCTGTGCAAGCACGCCACAGCCGACCCCACAATAGGGGCAGGTTGTTTTTACGGCTGTCATTCCGCCGCCACTTGGTTTGCGATTGCGTCACGTGATAACAACAGACGGCCCTCTTCGACTTTCATTTCATAGGTGCCTACACAACCCTCATCCGCGCCTTGTGCTTCGCCCGTTGCCAGATCAAACACCCAATTACGCATCGGGTCTGTCACCTTTTCACCGTGTTGAATGCCGTTGGACAATGGGCCGGCTTTGCCGGGAAGATATTCATCTACCGCATAGAATTTGCCAGACGCCGTGTGAAAAATCGCGATGTCGCCGTGTTGTGTGCGCACAAGCCGCGCACCTTGCACAGGGATGTCTGTGACGCTTCCGATATCGATGAAATCAGTCATTCTGCAGCTACCTTTGTAAAGTCAGCAAGCGGGGTGAATTCATGCGCATCCACGCCCTTACGCGCGCGTTCGGCCCATGGATCAACCTGATAGAATTGCTGCGAGTACCGGAACCGTTCGGCCAGCGCCGCACAGTTTTCTGGGTCATCGACAATCTGTTCTTTCACCCAATCAAGCCCAACTTTTGCGATCCATTTATAGGGGCGGTGCAGATATTGAGCGCCTTCACGGTAAAGCTGATAGAACGCGCAAGACACGTCGATGGCTTCTTGTTCTGTCGCAACGGTGACCAGCATTTCTGCCTCTAGCAGATCCAGCCCTGCGGCCCCGCCGACAAGTATCTGATATCCGCTGTCGACGCAGATAATGCCAAGGTCTTTACAGGTGCTTTCGGCGCAGTTGCGCGGGCAGCCGGACACGGCCAGTTTGAATTTATGCGGTGACCAAGCCCCCCACATTGCGGATTCAATCTTGATCCCAAGGCCAGTTGAATCTTGCGTGCCAAAGCGACAATGATCAGTACCGACGCAGGTTTTTACGGTGCGCAGCCCTTTGGCATAGGCTTGGCCGGACATCATGCCTGCTTCGCCCAAATCATACCAAATTGCGGGCAGGTCTTCTTTTTTGATCCCGAGTAAATCGATCCGCTGACCGCCGGTGACTTTGACCGTTGGGACGTTGAATTTATCGGCAGCATCGGCGATCGCACGCAGCTCGTCGGGGGTTGTGATCCCGCCAAGCATCCGTGGGACCACGGAATAGGTGCCGTCTTTTTGGATATTGGCATGCACGCGTTCGTTGATGAAACGCGATTTGCCATCATCAACTTCTTCACCGGGCCAAGCACAGACCAGATAGTAGTTCAGCGCGGGACGACAGACGTGGCAACCGCCGGGTGACGTCCAATCCAATTCCTGCATGATTTGGGGAATTGATTTGAGCTCTTTTGCGATAATCAGTTTGCGCACGTCGTCATGGGACAGATCAGAACACTTACAGATCGTTTCTATCTCGGGCATTTTGAAATCATCGCCCAGCGTGATCCCCAATACTTGCGTGACCAAACCCACACATGACCCACATGATGACCCGGCTTTTGATGTGGCTTTCACCGCATCAAGTGTATCGGCCCCTGCGTTGATTGCCGCAACAATTTGACCTTTGGAAATGCCATTGCAACCACAGATTTCTGCGTCATCCGGTAAGGCTGCAACGGCTGCTAACGGGTCCATGGGGGTTCCCCCCTGATAGGCTGGTCCAAAGATCAGCGTCTCGCGCATATCGGACACATCGGTGGCGTCTTTGATCAGGCCAAAGAACCAGTTGCTGTCGGCGGTATCGCCATACATCACCGCGCCGATGATTGTGTTGTTCTGAAGTACAAGGCGGCGGTACACGCCGCGCGCAGGGTCGCGGAACACGATGTCTTCGCGGTCTTCGCCCTCGGCAAAATCTCCCGCGCTGAACAGATCACAACCTGTGACCTTCAGCTTGGTCGATATTTCCTTTTGCACGAATGTCGCGGGTTCATCCAACAGTGTTTTCGCGGCAACCTTGGCTTGGTCATAAAGCGGGGCAACCAGCCCAAAGATCGCGCCGTCATGTTCAACGCATTCACCAACCGCAAGAATATCAGGGTCCGAGGTCAACATTTGGTCGTCAACGTGGATACCTTTGCCAACGGCCAGACCGATGTCTTGGGCCAGTTTCACATTGGGGCGGATGCCAACAGCCATGACCAACAGATCACATGGTAATTCGGTACCGTCATCCAGCTGTAGCGCACGGACCTTCCCATTCTCACCAAGAATTTGTTTGGAATTCGCCTGACAACGCACGGTGATGCCTTTGTCGACCAATGCTTTGCGCAGCAGATACCCTGCGGCTTCATCCAACTGGCGTTCCATCAAATGGCCCATGATGTGCACCACGGTCACATCGACACCGCGTGCGGCCATGCCTGCGGCGGCCTCTAGCCCTAGCAAACCACCACCGATGACGACAACCTTGTTGCTATCACCCATCGACATCATCAATTCGGTGTCTTCAAGATCGCGGTAGGCAATCACGCCGTCCAGATCATGTCCGGGCATCGGGATGATAAACGGGTTCGATCCGGTGCCAAACATCAGCTTGTCATAGGGCAATTCATCGCCGTTTTCGGCGACGACAACCTTACGGTCGCGGTCAACATTTGCGACGCGTTCGCCAAAGCGGCAGGTGACGCCGTTTTCTTCATACCATTCGGCGGAATGGGTGACGATTTCGGCGTAAGTCTTATCACCCGATAAAACGGGGGACAGCATGATCCGGTTATAGTTGCCGCGTGGCTCTGCGTTAAACAGGGTCACGTCATAGGCATCTGGCGCGGTTTCGATCAGTTGTTCAAGTGCGCGACCTGTGGCCATGCCTGCACCGATAATGATGAGTTTTTGTGTCATTTGTTACTCCGCAGCATGCTTATACGCTGCATTGATCATCACGCCCGCAAGCGTGGTATATGCTGTTGCCCAAGCGTCTTCGACTTCGGCGGTGAAGTCGTCTCCTAGCCCGGCTTTGAGTGTGTAGAGCAACGATGCCCCCACTGTGTCGTAGTGTTCGGCCTTTACGCCGTAATCGATGTGTTTCACGGCCAAAGCTTCGGCCACGGGAACGATTTTATTCAGATCACGCAGGCCGTTCACAACAACGCCAAGCGTCGCCATTAGTTTTGCCCCTTGCTCTGTCACGTCGTCTTTGAACATCGGGCGGACCTGCGGTGCGACCTCGAACAAACGGTTGTAGAAAATCTCTGCTGCAGCGTCCTTGATAGGGGCAACTTTGGCAAAACTGTCTTGGACAAGTGTGATCTGGCTCTCGTTCATGGGTTACTCCGCTGCTATCGATTTTGGCTTTGGTTTTGGTTTTGCCCCGTGTTCGTATTCCTCAAGGAAATCCAAAACCTCTTGGCGGTAGGTGTAGTAATCAGGGTGCTGCAACAGCGCCTTGCGGGTGCGTGGACGTGGCAACTTTACGTCGGTGATTTTGCCGATGGTGGCCTGTGGTCCGTTGGTCATCATCACGACACGGTCAGCGAGCAAAATTGCCTCGTCCACGTCATGGGTCACGCAGATCGCGGTGACTTTGGTGCGCGACCAAACCTCCATCAGGACTTCTTGCAACTCCCAGCGTGTGAGGCTGTCGAGCATCCCAAATGGTTCATCCAGCAATAGCAGTTTAGGTGACAGCGCAAAGGCGCGCGCAATTCCGACGCGTTGTTTCATGCCGTTGGACATGCTTGCTGCCGGTCGGTCCATGCTATCGGCAAGCCCGACACGTTCAAGGTAGTATTCGATCACGTCTTGGCGTTCGGCTTGGGATGCTTTGGGGTAGACCTTATCGACCCCAATCGCGACGTTTTCTTTGGCCGATAGCCAAGGGAACAGGTTGGGCGATTGGAACACCACAGCACGTTCGGGATCAGCGCCTTGCACATCCCACCCGTCAAGGCGGATTGCACCTTTCGAGATTGGGTTCAGCCCCGCTGCCATTGTCAGCACGGTTGATTTGCCGCAGCCCGAATGTCCGATGAGACTGATAAATTCGCCCTTGTTGACCTTAAGGTTAAAGTCTTCGACGACCGTCAATGGCCCTTTGGGGGTCGGGTAAACTTTGTGCAGACCTGAAAAGGTCAAAAACCCTTCGTCGCGCGCAGTTTCTTGGGCTCTGGCGACAGCGACTGGCAGCCCGTGAATTGGGGTCACATCGGGCAATAGGCGTGTGCCTTCGACCTTGGATGCGATGCCCTTGTCCATTAGATATTTGGTGACATCCGCACGCAGGGTTTTGAAACCGTCGTGGTTGTTCATTTCCGTCCGGTCGCGCGGGCGTGGAATGTCGACGCTGAATTCATCACCAAGCGTGCCATCTGGGTTCAGCGCGATGATACGGTCGGCCAGAATAATCGCCTCGTCCACGTCATTGGTGATCAGAACGCAGGTCTTTTTGTCGGCTTCCCAGATGTGTTCGATTTCATCTGCCAGATTGGCGCGGGTCAGCGCATCAAGCGCCGAAAGCGGCTCATCCAGCAGCAAGACTTCGGGGTTCATCGCCAATGCGCGGGCCACGTTGACCCGTTGACGCATCCCGCCGGACAGTTCCGCCGGGCGGCGCGTCATGGCATGGCCGAGACCAACCATTTTCACGAAATGGGCGACTTTTTCGGCTTTTTCGGCCTTTGGCATGTGCGGGAACACGCTATCCAGCGCCAGTTGCACATTGCCTGCGACCGTGAGCCACGGCATCAGTGAATAGTTTTGGAAAATCACACCGCGTTCAGGGCCGGGGCCAGTGATTTCCGCATCCTTAAACGTGACCTTGCCTGATGATGGCTTTTCCAAACCTGCCAAAAGGTTGATCAATGTTGTTTTGCCAGTACCCGAGAAGCCTAGGAGAACAAGGAACTCGCCCTCTTGGACTTCAAGGTTGATGTTTTTCAACACGTCCGCCTTGTGCAGGCCTTCGCCGTAGCTTTTGGTGACGTTTTCGAGTTTGAGAATGCTCATGATGTTACCGCTGCTCGGTGAATGTGAACATGGATTGCAGCGCATACATCACCCGGTCGAGCATAAAGCCGATGATCCCGATGGTCAGAACCGCAACCATGATTTTAGCCAGCGATTGTGACGACCCGTTTTGGAATTCATCCCAGACGAATTTGCCAAGCCCGGGGTTCTGCGCCAGCATTTCCGCGGCGATCAGCACCATCCAGCCCACACCCAGCGAAAGCCGCAGACCGGTAAAGATCAGCGGCAGCGCTGATGGCAACACAAGTTTCGTGATCTTGGTGTAGGTGTTCATTTTTAGAACTTTGGACACAGACACCAGATCTTTATCGATGCTCGCCACACCGAGTGCGGTGTTGATCAGCGTTGGCCAAAGCGAACAAAGGGTCACGGTAATTGCGGACACCAAGAATGATTTGGAGAACATGCCGTCGTTGGTCGCGTAAACGGCTGACACAACCATGGTTACAATTGGCAGCCAAGCAAGTGGTGATACGGGTTTGAAAATTTGGATCATCGGGTTGATGGCCGCGTTTGCCGTGGGGCTCAGGCCCGCCATGATCCCCAAGGGAATGGCAAAGAGCGAAGCGATCAAGAAGCCAAAGAACACCGTTTTGATCGAAGTCCAAATTTGATCGTAATATGTTGGTTTACCTGTGTAAGGGCGATCGCGCACCTTGTCCAAATCGCCGTTGGCAACATGTTCGGCGTTGCGTGCGTCTTGACGTTCGTAAAAGGCGACTTCTTTCTCACCTTCGCGGACCGCATCAGCGTGTAGATTGCCGACTTGTTCCCAAACTTGGGCAGGGCCGGGGATTGCACCAAGTGACGTTTGCACCTTTGGGGCCAATGTGCCCCAAGCAATCAAAAATATGCCAATCGCAAGGATTGGCACGCCGAGCAGGCGCCAGATTTCAGACATTTGCGCCCGCGGATTGTCACCCGCGATTGCCTTAAGAATAGGGGTCATCCATGACAGGCCCAGAACTTGGAACCATGCGTCTGCCTTGTTGATCCGCGTAAACAGCCGGGCGCGGCGTGCTTCGGCGTTTAGTTCGGTCGGGTCGATTGCGGTCATGATGCTGTTGTCCTGTGGTCTGTTAGGGCACGATGGTGTCTGGCCCCGCGTGGGGCCAGACGTGTTTGCTTATTCTTGGATTTCGCTATCCACGATGATCTGGTTGCCTTTCAGGCCGATTGGCAGGCTGTCCAGATAGGCGTTTGGCGTACGGCCATCGTAGGGAATACCGTCAATGATATCTTCCGCAGGCGTCGGGGCCTTAAAGCCATCGCTGTCCCATGGGAAATCGGCCTCGTTTGCCATGCCTTCGTCGACCAGCATACGTGCGGCTTCAAGATAGATGTCAGGGCGGTAGACGCTTTCGGCTGTTTCAAAGAACCACTCATCGGTCTGTGGCTCTGCAATTTGGCCCCAACGGCGCATCTGTGTCAGATACCAGATCGCGTCTGAATAGAACGGGTAGGTCGCGTTATAACGGAAGAATACGTTGAAATCAGGGACTTCGCGTACGTCACCTTTTTCGTACTCAAACGTACCGGTCATTGAGTTGGCGATCACTTCGGCGTCGGCACCAACGTATTCAGAGCGCGCCAGAATTTCCACGGCTTCTTCGCGGTTGGCGTTGTCGTTTTCATCCAACCAGATCGCAGCGCGGATCAGCGCCTTGGTCAAAGCGATGGTCGTGTTCGGGTTTTCTTCAGCGAATTCGGCAGAGATCCCGAACACTTTTTCGGGGTTGTTGCGCCAGAGTTCGTAGTCTGTGATGACCGGAACACCGATGCCTTTGAACACGGCTGCTTGGTTCCATGGTTCACCTACGCAATACCCGAAGATAGTGCCCGCTTCCAGCGTTGCAGGCATTTGCGGCGGAGGGGTCACAGATAGCAGAACGTCAGCACCAATTTGGCCGCTAATGTCATCGGGGGAATAATAACCGGGCTCTAGGCCGCCAGCGGCAAGCCAGTAGCGCAATTCGTAGTTATGCGTGGATACAGGGAAAACCATGCCCATGTTGAATGGGATGCCTTGGTCTTTGTAGTCTTCGACAACCGGGGCCATTGCCGCGGCGCTGATGGGGTGCTGCGGACGACCGTCTTCCATCAATGGGACGTTCGGTTTCATCTGTTCCCAAACTTCGTTGGATACTGTGATGCCGTTGCCGTTCAAGTCCATAGAAAATGGTGTGATGATGTGGGCTTCGGTGCCGTAGCCGATTGTCGCGGCAAGTGGCTGACCTGCCAGCATGTGCGCGCCGTCCAACTGGCCGTCGATGACGCCGTCCAAAAGCACCTTCCAGTTTGCTTGTGCTTCAAGTGTCACAAACAGGCCTTCGTCTTCGAAATAACCGTTTTCATAAGCAACCGCCAAAGGGGCCATATCTGTCAGCTTAATAAAGCCGAATGTGAGGTCCTCTTTTTCGAGATCAAGCGATTGCGCCATCGCCGTTGAGCTCAAAAGAACGCTGGCAGTTAGCGCAAGTGGGAGGGTTTTTAGCATGTCGGTGTCCTTATAGGTCATGGTCAAAACGAAAAAAGCCGCTCGAAACCAGCGCGCAGGGAGGAGTGCGCAGAAGTTTCGAGCGGCTTTGCTCAGGTCGTGTAATCCCGATCAACGGGGATTTCGAAAAGACGCCATTGTCTTTGTTAAGTCCCACTATGATGATGGTTAGCACCAGTTCAAGTTGTGTTTTGGGACGCGTTTCACAAAAAATGCGGCAGTGCAGAATTTGCTTAATTTTTGATCAATCTGACAGGTCAAAGTCGAATATTGCGCCATCAAAAAATGCATCAGGCCCAAGAATCATTTGGCCTTTGGTGGACGCGACCGCCGTGGGATTGCGCAGCGCTCCTTCGATCTTTGCCGAAGCTCCGGGCATATCAACTCCACGCGTTTCTAGGTTTTTCCGAAATAAATCGCTGCGAAAACTTGCTGATCCGCGTCGTATGGCATCTTGAATATCGAGGCCGGCCCATGCGGCAATGCGCTCACTGATCCAAGCAGCCTGACTGCGCCACGGAAAGTTCCCAGCACTGTCATTAAAGAACAGGAAATGCGCAGGCGAGACTGGCGCGGCCCCTTTACGCGGTACGATTTGCCCCGAGATCGCAGGATCAATTGCTTCGTGCGGCAAATCGATATGTTGGCTGCGCGCAAGAATTTCGACAGCAAGCGGCTTGTTGTGTGGTTGATCAAGCCATTGCGTCGCACGGTAAATCGCCCGCATCATTCTGCGACAGGTGTCTGGATTGTCATCGATCCATTTGCGGGTCGCTCCCAAGACCTTTTCCGGGGCAAATTGCCAGATCGCGGATCCGGGCAAGATCAGCTCAGCGTCCCCTTGCTGCACGGCTGCGGTGCCCCACGGTTCGCCCACGCAAAACATATCGAGGGTGCCGTCCGCCATGGCTGCGGCCATGCGTGGTGGGGGTACGGTGATGATCTCAACACGGTTGCTGCGAAACGACGGATGCGCGGATAGCCAATGTTCGATCAGCATGCGGTGCATCGAAAATGGGAAGGGGATGCCGATTCGGATTGGTGTGCGTCCGGTTGCGAATAGTGCGGTGGCGGCCGTGGCCGGGTTGATGAAATCCGCTTGCCAGCCGGTGTTTTCCATATCACGCGCCAGACTATCGGATACGCCGATCACGGTGCCGTTGACAGACAGAACCATTAGGGCGTCCACGGTCGTCGGCAATCCGCTTTGCCCTAATGTCATCGCGATGGGCATCGGTGACAGCATATGCGCGGCGTCGATTTGTCCCAATGCAAGCAGGTCACGGAGCGCGGCCCAAGACGGCTGTTTGACAAGTTGCAGGTCGACACCTTCGTCGCGCGCAAAGTTCAGCTCGCGTGCGATGATCAGCGGTGCCGCATCGGCAAGTGGAAGGAACCCACATTTTACAGTCTGTACGTTCATCCGAGCAAATCCGCCGCTGTGACCAGCGCTTGGGCAACATCAATGACCTTGCGGCCTTGGTCCATTGCGGTTTTGCGTAGCAAGCCATAGGCGGTGTCTTCGTCAATGCCGCGCGCAGTCATGAGCAGCCCCTTGGCGCGATCAATGGTTTTGCGGTCGGTCAAGGCTTGTTTGGCGGCGTTCAATTCGTGGCGCATTTGTTCCACCATCTTGAACCGTGCGATTGCGGTTTCAAGGACGGGTTTAATGCGGTTCTTTTGCAAACCATCGACGACATAGGCGCTAAGCCCAGCGGTAATGGCTGCTTGGGTCAGGTCCGAATCTGAACGGTCCACAAACATTGCAACGGGGCGCGACTGCGCATGCGAAATTTGACCGATGTGCTCTAAGGTGTCGCGGTCAGGGTGTGCAAGATTGATCAACACGATATCGGGATCAATTTCAGTCAACTTGGGCGCCAACGCAGAGATTTCAGTGACAACATATACGCTGCCCCAGCCGCCATCCTTGAGCGCGTCAATAATATCCTGCGCGCGCGCAGCGTCGGGCTCGACAACGAGAATTTTTAATCCTGGCTCCATAGTTCGTTAGTTATCAGAATTTTCACAAGGTGGTAGACACGGCCACAGCATTAATCTCGGGGTCTGTACATATTAAAGGCGCAGTCCTGAGTGTGCTTAAAAAATGGGCGGTTTGTCGCGTTTGGAAGGCTTTGCGCGCAATGTGTTGGGCCATCAGCGGTGCTGTATATTAAAGTGAATGCGTGCGTAGCCCTTGGCCATCATTCACTCCGTGACGTTGTAAGAAGTCCAGCGCGCAGCGATCTTCGACCGCGGTTTTCTCAATAACTTCAAGTTTTTCCATGATCTTGCGACCACGCCGATCAAGCGGCGAGTCGGACACAGCGCCTTTTGATAGTTTCTCTTGCAGCTCTTGGTGTGAACGGGTGTAATAATGGTTAAGCTGAAGCGCAGCATCCGATAGAAAATCAGCCTTATTACGCTCTTTATAGTGGGACACTTTGCCTGCTTCGCTTGCGCTCGTCCGGCCCATTTGATGCGTGCGAAAACGGTGAACGCGTACTTCCAATGTGTCGGTCGGGTCAATGATGCACTTAAAATTAAGCAGTGGTGCGGCGCGGTCGCGCGCGCGCGTTGTAAAGGCAAAAGGTGCCGGTAAATCAGATGGTGTATCGTGTCCGTTGGGTCCAAACATTGTCCAAGGCAAAGATATATTTGTGAACTGTTCTAGCCCGCCCAGCACGGTCATGATTGTATCATCTGCTTTCGGAACGATATATTCATCAATGTCGATAAAACCCATCCATCTAAATGGGCCGCCGAAGTTTTCAATGGCATGGCAATAAGCCAAAACTTGACGCGAAAATTTCACTTTGGGCGTTAGGCACGACGCGGTAAGTTTCCACGGTATCAACGTCACATTTACATTGGGTACGCCGCGCGCCAATTCGGCGGTGCTATCAGTCGATCCATCGTCATAAAGAAAAAAGTCCTGCACACCCGCCAATGCATGAAACCTAATCCAATCGACAATATTGCGCGCTTCGTTTTTCATGATTGCAACGATTGCAAGGCCGTTACGGCCGGACACAATGGTCGGGCAGCCGGTAAGCATCGTTGATGTGTGCGGCGTTTCGCGTGACCATAATTTACTAAGTTTCATCTGGCTATTCCGTTATTGCAGGTCCAAAAGCCTAATTTGTCTGGCCCCATTAGCCGCGCGTTGATTTTGCGGGCTTCCAGAGGTGCGAGGTTACCGTCAGGCCCGTCGTGGTCAAGCTCTGGGTAATAGTGTTGCGACAGGAAGTTCAGAAATCCGTTACGTGCTTGCGGATCGTAAGACAGGGTTTCAGGTTGAGCGAAAAGCGCGTTTAGGGCATCTTGGGTCGGACAATGGTTAGCGATGCCATCAATGGCCCAAAAGCAGTCCCCTATGGCTGCGACTGGCTTTTCGAAAAACATCGCCTCCAGCCCGACTGACGAATTCACAGTGACCACTGCGCGTGCGGCTGCAACCTGTGTAAATGTGTCTGTGACGTTGTCGAGAACGAGTTGGGGGTGGGCAAGTTGGGCAATGCGATCGCCAAATTTGATGGGGGATGTTGGATGTTCTTTCAGCCGGGCGTGCCAACCATCGGGCAGATATTTGGCAGCTTCGGCCACCGCATCGATCACCTGTTCAACGGTAGGAAATGCACCGCCGAAGAGGCGTAATTGACTATCGCCTGGAACTTGCAGTGGAATGAATATGAATTTTTCGTTCAACGGACGTGGGGTGGCTGCGGCATTCGGGGCTTGCTGTCCGGTGCGTGCGACGATGGTTGTGCCAAGCTTGCGCCAACCGTCATCATCCGCGTGTTTCTTTGCCCAATGCACATAGGGGGCAGCAGTCCGGGGCAGTCCATTGCGATAATTTACACCGCAAGGGTCAACAGTGATACGCCCCTTGAACGGCGACAATTCGAAATAGAGCGTTTTCGCCCGCGCATCTTTGGCAGCATCCATGAAAACACGGCGTGTGCCGTTTAGGCCATTCCAAGCGACAGCAACCCGGTCAGGATGCTTTTCGAAATAGGTACGAGAGCCGCTATATTGCAATGCGAGTAGACGTTTTTTTGCGGCAACCGCCAATGTTGCCGTTGGTTTTTGGGTCGCCGATGCGAACGCTTCGACAACACGCTGTGCCGTTTCTGGGTAAGTCTTGTATCCCAAAGGCGCAGTTTTCCGAAAAGTAATTTTGCCGAGCGGGCCTAATGCGCGTTCAACTGCTGCGCGTTTAGCTTTGCGCGGGTCAAGGCACACGAAGTCCCACTGGTGCTCAGGCATCTAAATCGGTCCATTTGAGTTGGGTGTTCCGCGTCACGTCACGGACGAGCGTTTTGCCAACGACCTTGTCAAAATCATAGCCCGCAATTTCACCAGATCCGGGGCGGCGTGCCCAAATGTCGGCTTCTGTGATGACGTAGCCTGCTTGTAGATCGCGGTCTGCCACGACGGACGCGCGGGCAAAGCGGTAGACATCCTCTTCGGCGGGGGTGCGTTCTTTGGGGTTGCGTAGTGCAATGTGGATTTCACGAGATCGGTCAATGATATGACGCAGCTCTGCAGGGTCCATAGAATTGATGATGTCAGGGCCCTTGCGGTAGCGTGTGTCGGTGTAATGGCGTTCCAAAATACACGCACCCAACGCGACCGAGGCCAGTGCCATCTCGGGCCCGATCGAGTGGTCCGAGAACCCGACAACGGCATTTGGAAAAGCGGTTTTGAGGTCGGTCACGCCCTGTAACGAAACGATTTCAGGCGGCGAAGGGTATAGGTTCGTGCATTCCAATAGCGCATATTCGATGCCCGCATCTTCAAGAATTTGCACCGAGGCACGTAAGCTTTCGATGCTTTGCATCCCGGTGGACATGATCACTGGTTTGCCCATCCGCGCGATGTGACGGATCAGTGGAAGGTTATCTGCCTCGCCCGATCCGATCTTAAACGCGGGCACATCAAGTTCGGCCAAAAAATCAGCCGCTGCGCGTGAAAACGGTGTCGAAATCCAGATCATTCCAAGGGATTCAGTATACTCTTTAAGATATTTCTCTTCGTCTAACGATAATGCGCAAGACTGCATCACATCCCAGATCGACACATCGGCATTGGGCGGAAAGATTTGTTTGGCCTCTTCTGTCATCTCATCTTCGATGATGTGGGTCTGGTGCTTGACCATCTCGCAGCCTGCGCCGGCGGCAAGGCGCACCATTTCCTTGGCTACGTTCAGGTCGCCTCCGTGATTGATCCCGATTTCAGCGATGACAAGGGGGGGATGTTCTGGTCCGATTTTGCGGCCTGCGATGTCCATGATGGGCTCCTACACGGTGGTGTTGGGATGCTTCTAGTTGGTTTGGCCCAGCGGAGCAATTGGTGCCTCATCATTGCAATCATGCGGACAATACGCCATGTGAACGTCGTTGAAACAGTTTGGGTTGTTGGGATGTTCCGCAAAATTCAGGAAACGCTGGTGAAAAAAGAACAAAACCTGCGTAAATCCTTTGGGCATGATATTACTGATCCCAAAGAACGGCGAAAGTCGTTGTTCCATTACTACTGGCTGGATCATGGGATTTTACGCAAACGGTGGCATAATTTTAATGAATTCGCGCCGGGGGCTTATCGATCAAACCACCCTGACCATCAGCGGTTCGCAAGCTATGCGGCGATGGGTATCCGTACGGTGCTGAACTTGCGGGGGGCTGCACAACAACCGCATTATTTGTTGGAGGTCGAAAGCTGCGAACAGCTTGGCCTGACATTGGTTACGTCGCAGATGTCGGCGCGTCGTGCACCGACGGTTAAGGCGTTAAAAAAGCTGCTGAATAGTTTTGCCGCGATTGAAAGGCCCTTTATGATGCACTGTAAATCGGGGGCTGATCGCACAGGTTTGGCGGCCGCACTTTATCTGATGCTTTATGAAAATACCCCGTTGGAGATCGCGCAAAAGCAGTTGAGCTTTCAGTACCTGCATATCCGCCGCACCAGCACGGGAATTTTAGATCACTTTTTGGATGTATATGCCGCGCGTAACGCCCAATCACCCATTGCTATAGATGACTGGATCAGAACGGAATATGATCCGGATGCGTTGACCAAAAGTTTTGAGACAAAGCAGGCTGGTTTGAAATTCTGGCAGGGCTGGCGTTAAGCTGGGGGGCGTAGCCCGTCTGCAATTTGCTTGCCCATGAGATAGTTAATCACGTCCCAGTCAAAGGGGCTATCGACATCAAGGCTGCGTTCATTGGGTACGATCAGCGGAATGACATGACCTTCGAACAGGCGTGTCGCTGTGCGTAGGTAGCTGGGTTTAACCACATAGACCAAGCCGACATGATCATAGACCATAGGGGCCTGTTGGCGCGCGACGACGCCGTGGGGCAGGGGCTTTGAGACATGCAGCCCGCCGTCATTATCGGTTTCTAACATGTTGAAATAGGGGTTCTTGCGGCTTTCGCAGCAGGACATCACCATGTCCGGCTGCTCTTTCGCGAAAAGGTCCAGCCCAGCGTCGACATCTTCGGGCAGGCGCAGCGGTGACGTGCAATCTAGATCCAAAAACGCATCAGCCGGGCCGACCTGTTTTTCGACCTCAAGCAGCGCGTGTTGCCAGACATCCCATTTTGCCGCCGTGTCTGTCGCCAGATGATCGGGGCGCAACCCAATATCAAGCGCGCCACGTTTCAGCCCGTGTGCATACATCTTTGGACAATCTGTTGAGACAACAACATGATCGACGCGTGGATTTTCAAACAGCTGATCCAGCGCCCAATCGATCAGCGGTTTGCCATGTAAGTCGCGAAAATTCTTGCCGGGTACGCCCTTGCTTCCCGCTCGTGCGCCGATATGCCCGATGATCATATTCGTCCCCCTTAGTCGCGTGTGCCAGCGAAACGTGCCGCCCATTCTTCGCGTTCATCGTCGGTGATTTTGCGGAACAGGTTTTCTGGCACGGTAAATGCATGGCCTGCGGGCAGAGTTTCCAGCGCTGCGGCCACATCGGTGGGCCAGCTATCATCATCCGTTTGCATTGCAGCAATCATCGTCGCAGACGCATCAGGAATAAACGGCGCAGACAATACCGCGTAAATGCGAATCAGGTTCAGCGCGAGCCGGATCTGCATCGCTGCGGTGTCCGGATCTGTTTTAAATGTGGTCCATGGTGCGTTGGCTTGCAGGTATTCATTGCCCAACACCCAGATCGCACGCAGTTCAGCGGCTGCTTTGCGGACTTCGGTCGCTTCCATATGCGCTTCATAAGCGCGGATGCGGGTAGTAAGATCGGCGATCAATTGCGTTTCCGCTGCGCCATAGGTGCCGCCTGCGGGGACATCCTCAGAGAATTTTGACCGACAGAACTTAGTCACGCGGCTAACAAAATTTCCTAGAACGTCGGCGAGGTCTTTGTTCGTGTCAGTTTGGAAGGTTTCCCAGGTGAATTCCGCATCTGACGATTCAGGCGCATGCGACAAAAGCCACCAGCGCCAATAGTCTGACGGCAAAAGTTCAAGCGCCTGATCCATGAACACGCCGCGCCCGCGCGATGTGCTGAATTGGCCGCCATCATAATTCAGATAGTTGAACGATTTGATGTAATCGACCAGTTTCCACGGCTCTTGCGTGCCTTTGATCGTCGCAGGAAAGGATAGCGTGTGGAACGGCACGTTATCTTTTCCCATGAATTGGGTGTAGGTCACATCATCGGCACCTTTGTCGGTGCGCCACCAGCGTTCCCAGTCGGTGCCTTTTCCGGCGTCTTCCCATTCTTGGGCGCAGGCGATGTATTCGATCGGCGCATCAAACCAGACGTAAAATACTTTGCCTTCCATGCCGGGCCATTCCGCGTCACCGCGTTTGACAGGCACGCCCCAATCAAGATCACGGGTGATGCCACGATCCTGAAGACCATCCCCATCGTTAAGCCATTTTTTGGCAATCGAGGTGGTCAGGATCGGCCAATCCGTCTTGCTGTCGATCCAAGCGGCCAGATCGTCTTTGAGTTCAGATTGGCACAGATACAGATGTTTGGTTTCGCGGACTTCCAAATCGGTTGACCCTGAAATCGTGGAATGCGCGTCGATCAGGTCGGTGGGGTCTAGCTGTTTAGTGCAATTGTCACATTGGTCGCCGCGTGCAGATGTGAAGCCGCAGTTGGGGCAGGTGCCTTCGATATAGCGGTCGGGCAGGAAACGGCCGTCGGCGACGGAATATACCTGTTCTTCGGTCACTTCACGGATTAGGCCCATATCTGCCAAACGGCCAGCAAAGGCTTGGGTTAATTTTTGGTTTTGCGGGCTGGAGGAACGGCCAAAATGGTCAAACGACAGGCGGAACCCATCTGCTATTTTGGCCTGCACATCATGCATTTCGGCGCAGTAGTCTGCGACAGGTTTGCCAGCCTTCGTCGCCGCCAATTCCGCAGGTGTGCCGTGTTCATCGGTCGCGCAAAGGAACAAAACTTCGTGACCGCGCGCGCGCATGTAGCGGGCAAATAGATCTGCAGGCAATTGGCTGCCGACAAGGTTACCAAGGTGTTTGATCCCGTTGATATAGGGGATTGCGGACGTAATGAGGTGACGGGCCATCGGATTTTCCTATCAATTTGGGCCTATCTAACGGGGCTTGCGCCCAGATGCCAGATATACTGCGCAATCACTGGTCTTGATGGGCGACCTGAGGTATTATGGCGGTAATAAATAACTGTGAGGCAGGCAATGAAAACGATCATTTTAAGCGCAGCTTTGGCTGCGGTGGCGGGCATGGCATCCGCACAAGATTTTTACGCAGGCGGTGCGCTTGATTACGCGTACCCGCATTCTGGCGATACGCAGACCTCTGCGTCGCTGATCGCCGGTGTTAGTTTGGGTTACGGCACCTTTGGGTATGGCGGTGAATTGGAAATTGGCGGGCATATCGCGGGCGACGCAGATTACAGCACCCGGCGTTTGCGCGCCATGGGAACCTATGACTTGGGGGCCGTTGAAGCCTTGGCGTCTGGCGGAATTACCAGCTATGAAAGCGATAGCGGGAACGCGTCTGGCTTTAACTTAGGTGTTGGGGTGCAGACAGACTTCACCAACAAAGTGAGCCTGCGCGCGGAATTCATTCGCGATTTTATGGATGACCACACCACTGACGCGGTGACAACGACCCGTGTTGGCGCGTTCTATCATTTCTAGAACCAAACTACGGCAAGATCGGTTGCGACGGGTCTTGCCACCTGCGTTTTAGAGTTTAGTTTGCTTTCAAACGCAGATTTGAAAGTGAACTCATGAAAATGCTTAACCTTGGTCGCACCGATATTGCGGTGTCAGACTGGTGCCTTGGCACGATGACCTATGGCAACCAAACCCCACAAAGCGACGCACATACTCAAATCGATATGGCGTTAGACGCGGGGATTAACTTTCTTGATACTGCCGAAATGTATCCGGTGAACCCGATTAGCGCCGAAACGGTGGGCCTGTCTGAACAGGTGATCGGAAACTGGATTACAAAATCCGGCCGCCGTGATGAGGTGATCATCGCCACGAAAGTATCTGGAAACAACCCTGGTTGGGTGCGTGACGGCAAGGGCTTCGACGGAGGCAATATCCGCGAAACCGTTGAGGCATCTTTGAGGCGTTTGCAGACGGATGTGATCGACCTGTATCAGCTGCATTGGCCTGAGCGCGGGTCATATATGTTCCGCCAAAACTGGACCTATGATCCCTCCGGCCAAAACCGTGCGCAAACGCTGGATCATATGATGGGTGTGCTGACCACTTTTGGTGAACTGGTTGCCGAAGGCAAAATTCGCGCAGTGGGCGCATCAAACGAATCTGCCTGGGGGATGACCAAATGGGTTGATCTGGCCGAGGCTGCAGGCCTGCCGCGCATGGTATCCGTGCAAAACGAATATTCATTGATGTGCCGTATGTATGATACCGATATGGCCGAGATGGCGGTGAATGAGGACGTGACATTGTTGTCGTTTTCGCCATTGGCCTGTGGGTTGCTGACCGGGAAGTACCAAAACGGCGCGATCCCCGAAGGCAGCCGCCGGTCAATCGGCCCAGAACTGGGTGGGCGCATGACCCCGCGTACGTTGCCCGTCGCGCAAGCCTATCTAGATTTGGCTGCGCAGCATGGAGTCGATCCCGTGCATATGGCGATGGCATGGCAAAGCACGCGGCCTTTCCCAGTATCCGCGATTTTCGGCGCGACGACATCGGAACAACTGGCGCATATTATTGCGGGCAAAGAAGTGGTGCTGAGTGACGCGTTGATCGCTGAGATTGATAGCGCACATCGCGCCAATCCGATGCCTTATTAAGTAGGGTGGATCAAGATCCACCCTACGGGGTGGGCCTAAAGGCTGATTTGAAACCTTGGCCCGGCTGTTGCTGTGATTTCATCCCACCCCATCGCCCGGTAGGCCTGTGCTGCACTTGCGTTGTTGGGCGCTGTGCCAATCGTCAACCGTATTGCGCCGGTTGCTTGCGCGTGCGATTGGGCCGCTGCGATCAGCCTGCGACCGATGCCTTGGCTACGTCGCCCTGCGATGACAAACAGATGCAAGATGTCGATGCTATCGCCTGTATTCATGGGGCGCCAGTGGGTCACAAGGGTCGCAAAACCGACAGGCCTGTCACCGTCACGTGCGATGAGCCCAATCAGAGGGCCATCAATGAATTGCGCGTGAACATCCGCATCCCCACGCGCGCATGTGTCGCCGTGATGCGCGCAAAGCGCGTAAATCATGTCCCGAAGATCGGGGATATCGGTTGGTGTGACGTTTGTGATCGTGATCATTGGGGTTTTCCTTTGCTGTGCCGCAAAGGGACAAGATTACCTGACGCCCTTTGCGGGCGTATCGGTGTCTATATCAAAAAAGATCCGGTCGCCGCGAAATGGGGCCGGGGTAATAGGGTGCTGCGATGTGCATTCCGTTGTTCATTGCCTAGGCTTGCCTGAAAGCGGGGCGCGCTGTCAACAATAGCATCTTGTCGTCACCCGGTTTTTGCGAGACTGTCTGCAAAATGATCGTTCGGAGCCTAGAATGCCGTTTAGAACCAACAGCGAAGATTTCGGCACCCGCCACCGGATGACACGATGAGAGCGCTGGCGCTGATGCTTGCCTTGGCAAGCTGCACCGTTTCCCATTCTTACCGGGATACCAACGCACCAATTTCATCCAAGGCGTTTTTTGAACCCGCGCGCTATGCTGGGCGATGGCATGAGGTCGCGCGCTTTCCTGTGCCGTTTCAAAAAGACTGTGCGCGGGCGACGGCGGATTATGGTTTGCAAAGTGATGGTAGCCTGTCGGTGCTGAATATTTGCCGAAATTCTGACGGGTCGGAACGATCGCGGATCACAGGCAATGCCGATATTGTCGGGCCGGGGCGTTTGGCCCTGCGTTTTGATGGTGTGCCGTTTGTTGTGGCGGATTATTGGGTGCTTTGGACGGACGAAAGTTACCGCACCGCCGTGGTCGGCAGCCCAAATGGCACGTCGGGCTGGATTTTGAACCGCGATCCTGAGATACCCGCTGATAGGTTACGCGCTGCGCGTGAAATATTGGAATTTAATGGCTATGATATTAGCCAACTGATGGAGATTTCCCCATGAAAAAGCTTGTTTTGGGATGTGTGATGTTTTTGGGCGCCTGTGAAACCGGCGGCGCGATGGGCGGAAGCCCCGGCATGCAAGAGCATCTGGTGATCGGGAATCGCATGACATTCGAACAATGTCGTGCCCGCGGTGGTCTGATCATCCGTGACCAAGGCAGTCCGATGGTCGCCTGTGATCCGTCTGTGCGCGGCGAACCTGTGCCTGCGGATGAATTTAGTCACCCAACTGTGCAGGGTTAATGCGCAGTTAGCCGGCTGATGGAGCTCTGGGTCCCGATCACGCTGGTTGCGGCGACCGCGCAGGCGTTGCGGTTTATGCTGCAAAAACATCTGCGCGGGATGCAGCTTTCTACGGCGGGCGCGACCTTTGCGCGGTTTATCTATTCTTCGCCTTTGGTCATGGTGATCGCGGTGATTTATGCACGCACGTCCGGGCAGGGTGTGCCGCAAGTGCCCAAAGCGTTCTGGCCCTATGCAATTGCCGGGGGCGCGTCACAGGTATTGGCAACCATGTGCGTCGTGGCCTTGTTCAGTCACCGCAATTTTGCAGTCGGGATAACGTTTAAGAAAACCGAAGTCCTGCTGAGCGCGCTGATTGGCTTTGTGGTCTTGGGCGATGCGATCACCGGATGGGCGATTTGCGCGATGCTTATCGGGCTAATAGGCGTGGTCTTACTTTCTGATCCACCCAATGCAACAGGGGCCTGGCACCAACGGATTTTCAACAAGGCAACGGCATTGGGGCTAGGCGCCGGGCTGCTGTTCGGCGTGTCTGGCAATGGATATCGTGGCGCGTCGCTGTCATTGGATGCGGGCGATGTATTCTATCGCGCCATCGTGACTTTGGCGATCGTGACGGCGTTGCAGACGGTCACGATGGCGATCTGGCTTGCCTGGCGCGAACGCGGTGAAATAACCCGCGTGTTTCGGGCGTGGCGGGTGGCCGGGTTGGTTGGGCTGACCAGCATGGTGGGATCAATCTGCTGGTTCAATGCCTATACGCTGCAAACGGCGGCTTATGTGAACGCGCTGGGGCAGGTAGAACTGCTTTTGTCGCTGGCCATCGGGTCGCTTGCCTTTGGCGAAAAAATATCACGGCGCGAATGGCAGGGGATCGTATTCTTGGGGATAAGCATCTTGGTTCTGGTCTTGGTTGCTTAAAGTAAAGGTTTCCCACCTAAACGGCTGACCAATCTTGCCTCGTCATTGTTGCGAAAGAAAGGGACGGTTGCAGCGCGCTCTCCCGATGCGATTTGCGCGTTGAGTTCGGCCAGTACGACTTGGGTGATAAAGGGCAGATCGAACTTGCGCGCTTGGTGCAATGGTACCCATTGAAGATGGGCAAGCTCGTCCTCGGCATTGCTGAAATCATCAAGATCGGTGGTCAGCGCATCCGCGTCGGCCAAGAAAAACCGCGCGTCAAATCGGCGTGGGCGGCCCGGCGGGGTGATGGCGCGAAACAAAAATTGCAGCGCAGAACCGTTGGGTTGATGCCCTGATGCGGCAAACCCGCGCCAGCCTTTTGGGGCGTCTGCCCACTCGGCGCGCTGACCTAAGATATGTCCGGTTTCTTCCCAAAGCTCGCGGATCGCTGCTGCGGCGAGCGACGCAGGCGCGCGCGCGCTGTCTTGGGCAAGCCGGGCGGCTTCCGTTTGCGGCAATGTGACGGGGACCTGCGCGTCTACGGGATCAACAGCGCCGCCGGGGAAAACAAATTTACCGGGCATAAATGCCGCTGACGCGCCGCGTTGGCCCATCAGCACAGATGGCGTGGTGCGCGCGTCGCGCAGCACAACAATCGTGGCCGCATCGCGGATGCTGATTTTATCCATCTTATCCCCGTTTGGCCGGGGGCTTAGCCATCTTGTCCAAACCCATGCATGCGGCGTGCCCATTGAATTGCCACGATCATGCCTTTGAGCCGGGGCAAAAGAAAGAGCGACAAAGCCACGGAGCCTACGGAAAGCGTGGTGGCCATTACCATTGGGCTGGGTTCCCACATGACCCACATAAAGTGGATCGCAAAGCCGATGATATGTGCGACCAACAAAATTGTCAGATAGGCGGGGCCGTCGTCCGCGCGGTGGTGGCTCAAGGTTTCATTGCAAGCTGGGCAATGGTCGACGACCTTTAGATAGCCGTCGAATATACTGGCTTCACCACAGTTGGGGCATTTACAGCGCAGCCCGCGCAGAATTGCAGGTTTGGTTGGGCGTTCCGTCGGGAAAGTATGTGCGTCAGACATCGGGGGTTGCTCCAGGGTTTCAGCAATTACATCGCCTATTCACGCCGCTTTGAAAAGGGGGAGAGGGCGGGTTGCGGCGCCGTGTCACGTAGCCCCAAAAGAGATTTCCGGTGGTCTTGCGACGGAAATGATCTGGGTCTGCGTTGAAGAAGGGTCTGCGGCTAAGAACAGTCGCACTAAACCTTAAGTGAGGAATGAAAATGAAAAAGACTATTTTGATGGCAGTACTTCTTTCAGGCGTCGTGATGACTGCAGGCGCGGTTTCGGCACAGCCGGAACAACGTGAACGCCCAGATTTTGCGACACTCGACATTGATGGCGATGGTGCGCTGACAATGGAAGAACTGCAAGCACGCGGCGAAGCGCGCTTTGCAGAGGCTGACACGGACGGCGACGGCGCATTGAGCGCTGAAGAGCTGACCGCCCAAGCGAACGCACGCTCTGAAGAACGCGTGGCCCGTATGATCGAACGTATGGATGAGAACGAAGATGGTCTTATCCAAGCCGACGAAATGAACCCCCGTGGCGGTGAACGCCGCGAAGGTAACATGGAGCGGATGTTCGAGCGTGTGGACACCGACGAAGATGGCACAATTAGCGCGGAAGAATTCGAAGCTGCGCAAGAAAAGATGCAAGAACGCGGTGAACGTCGCCAAGGTCATGGCGAAGGCCATGGTCGCGACAACAACTAAATCAAATGCTTTGGCGGGGGGGGCTTCTCCTCGCCAATTGCGAAGCGCTGTAAATATCGGTAGCACTACACTTCATGAACGCGATGCCCGACCTTTTTGCTGGCGCCCCCGACGAGGCGCTACTGATTGCATTTGCCAATGGCGATGCACAGGCCGCGCAGGCGTTGACCGAACGGTTATTGCCAAGGGTTCTGGCGCAAGCGACGCGGATGCTAGCCATTCAGGCCGAGGCCGAAGAGGTTGCGCAAGAAGCGATGATCCGCTTGTGGAAACAGGCACCCGATTGGCGGCAAGGCGAAGCACAGGTCAGCACATGGCTTTACCGCGTTGTGTCAAACCTTTGCACCGATATTTTGCGTAAACGGCGCGGTGGGGTCTCGCTTGATCAGATCGCCGAACCAACAGATGGCGCACCAAGCGTGGTGCAGAAAATGCAAACGAACGCGCGGATGCAGGCGCTGTCAGACGCGCTCGCGGCTTTGCCCGAACGTCAGGCACAGGCCGTATCCTTGCGGCATCTCGAGGGGCTGTCCAACCCTGAGATCGCGGAAATTATGGACACAAATGTGCGGTCAGTCGAAAGCCTGACAGCACGCGGGAAACGGGCGCTGGCTGCAATCATGGCCGGGCGCAAGGCAGAACTGGGGTATGATGATGACTGATCTAAACGACGACATCCTAGAAGATATTTTTGCGCAGGCCCGTGCCGTTGCACCGGTCCCGTCAGATGATTTGATCGCGCGGGTGATGGCCGGGGCTACGGTGCCGCAAGCGGTACCACAACCCGCGCCGCGCCGCAGTCTGGGTCAGCAAGTGCTTGATCTCTTAGGTGGTTGGACGGCAGTCAGTGGACTGGTCACTGCGACCTGCGCAGGGGTTTGGATCGGGGTTGCACCGCCTGCTTCGGTTGAAAACTATACCGCAACGTATTTCGGCGATGAAATCAACGTCAGTATATTTAGCGAGGATGCGATTTTCGCGACAGGAGATTTTTTTGATGGCTGATGAAAAGACAAAAAACGGGCGTGTTTTGCGCATCGTGCTGGTGGTTTCATTGGCGCTGAACCTTGCTGTGGTGGGGCTTGTTGCCGGGTCATTTGCCTCTGGCAGGGTTGGGGATGGACCTCCTCGTAGCTTTGATCTTGGGCTTGGCCCGATGTCACGCGCATTGGCGCCAGAAGATCGGCGCGAAATCGGTACCGCGTTGCGCCACGCGCGCCCTATGGGTGAATATAACCCGCGGCGGCAAGTCACATTGATGATCGCGACCTTGCGCGCGACGCCTTTTGACCCGGAAGCTTTGCGTGATCTGATTGTCGAGCAAGCCGAGCACGGCACGCAGATTCAAAACGTGGCCCAAGATGTCGTGATCGATCACATCACAACGATGTCCGACGAAAGCCGCGTTGCTTTTGCGGATAGGTTGCAGGACGAACTGACCAAAGTGCGCCCACGGCCAGAGCGGAATTAACTTGCCATTGCGACCTGATCACGCCCAGCGGACTTCGCTGCGTACAGTGCGGCATCTGCTTGCGCGCAGATGGTTTCTGCGCGTGGGTTTTTTGTTTGCTTCGCGCGGCTAATCGCGACGCCAACCGAAATAGTGACAGGTAACGGAGGGTGTGCTTCGCCGATGTCGAATGGCGTGCTGTTGATAAGGGAAAGAATCCTATTTGCGGTCATTTGTGCTTGGGCGGCTGTGGTGTCTGGCAATGCGACAAGAAATTCTTCGCCGCCCACACGCGCCAGCATATCAACCGCGCGGATATTATCTTTTATCCGCTTTGCCAATTGTTTAAGCACCTTGTCACCCGCGGCATGGCCATAGGTGTCGTTGATGGATTTAAAGTGATCAATATCGACCATCATCACCGCCATAGCGTCCCCAGACATCTGCGCGTGTTGCGCCATGCGCGCCAAATGCGGGTCAACGTAGCGCCGATTAAAAAGCCCTGTTAGCGGATCGGTCACGGCGGCTTGCAAGCCGTCACGCACCGTATCGCGCAATCGGTCATGCAACCGTTTGCGTTTGATCAGTTTGCGCGCCCGCAAAACGATTTCATCAGCGGATGCAGAGACGATCACAACGTCATCAGCACCCAAATCCAAGAACATCGCAGCCATATCAGGCGCGTCGTCAGGCACGACAATAAGCTGCGTTGATTGACGGGTGTCTGGACGGGCCCGCAAATCGGACACGAGCCCGAAAAAACGCGCCGGGGCCGTCATATGGGCACTTGCGTCAATGACATAAAGCGCATGTGAAGGCTGTGTCTTGCTGGTGCGCAGCGCTTGGTCGGGATCCATAGCACGTACAACATGGCCCAAACAATGGGTCAATGCCGCCAAAAGCGCGCCATCAGGCTGTTGGGTCGCTGACAAAAGCGCGACATTTGCCGCAGTCTCAAAGGGAGTGGTCGCCTCTTCAAAGCCAAGGGCGCTGCTGGTCCCTTCGCGCAGATGCAATTCTTGATGGGTGCTGTGAACCCGTAGCAAGCTGCGGATGCGTGCCAGCAGAAGCCCGTCATTTACCGGGCGCGGCATGACATCATCGGCTCCGGCATTAAGCGCTGCGAACCGGGCTTGGCTTGAGTCGGTGACCCCGATTGCGATGATCGTGATGTTTTGCGTGTCCGGATTTGATTTCAGGGAGCGGCAATAGCTTTCTAGATCCAACGCGGGGTTGCCAAAGCTGGCCAGTATGAGATCGGGGCGGTGTTTGAGGATATGGGCATCTGCTTCGGCGCGGCTTGCACAGGTGTTTACGCGAAACTGCGCGGCGGACATTTTAACCTTCATCACAATACGATTGGTCGCAACAGAATCGATGATCAATATACGTCCCGGCATTTTCAAACCCTCCATGAGGTCGCCCATTTCATGCAGACAATTTGAACGGTATTGGTTAAGAAACAGTTTCTGTAGAATTAAGGATTGTAGATGGATCACGAACAGGCACAGGTCATCGCATTACAGGCATTGGCATGGTTGGTTGGCAATGATGAACTTTGCCCAGTGTTCTTGGGCGCAACAGGCGGGTCCGTTGATGATCTACGCGCCCGCGCAGGCGATCCTGCGTTTTTGGCAGCGGTGTTGGAATTCATCACAATGGATGATGCTTGGGTCGTGGCCTTTTGCGATAGTGTTGATTTGGCTTATGAAAAACCGCTGCACGCACGTTATGCACTGCCGGGCGCCGAGGCCGTGCATTGGACTTAGTCCCCGATTGACTTTACCTTCTGGCCAAGGTGATGTGGCGGAAATTACCCAAAGAGGCTGCACATGATCAAAGGCATCA
Organism: Loktanella sp. D2R18; assembly: GCF_003318235.1. GTDB lineage: Bacteria > Pseudomonadota > Alphaproteobacteria > Rhodobacterales > Rhodobacteraceae > Yoonia. The sequence continues at coordinate 193,580 of NZ_QOCG01000006.1, forward strand.
TTTTCGATAAAGACGGGACTTTGTTCGATTTCAACGCGACATGGGGCGCTTGGACACGGCAGATGCTTGCCGCTGAAGCGGGCGGTGATCGTGCTAAGTTTGACGCGCTAGCCGATGTCTTGGGATATGACGCAGAGACGAACCGGTTTGTGCCGGGTAGCATCGTGATCGCCTCGACCGTGGATATTGTGGCGGACCATATCTTGTCGGTCCTGGGGGATATGGACAAGAGCGCGTTGATTGCGCGGATGAATACGGGCGCGGCACAGGTCGCGCAGCAAGAGGCAGTGCCGCTGGCCGCATATTTCGCATCACTTGCGAGGATGAACCTGACGCTAGGGATTGCCACAAATGACGCAGAGGCCCCGGCGCTGCAACATTTGGAACAGGCTGGCGTGAACGATTATTTCGAATTTATCGCAGGCTATGACAGCGGTTTTGGCGCAAAACCAGATGCGGGCCAATTGGACGCATTTTGTGCGAGAACCGGGATTGCCGCAGCCCATTGTGCAATGGTCGGCGATAGTACCCATGATTTGATCGCCGGGCGCGCGGCAGGCATGAAGACGATTGGAGTGCTCACTGGGCCCGCACCGCAGGCTGAATTGGCGCCACTTGCTGATGTGGTATTGCGCGATATTGGCAAGATCCCCGACTGGCTGCGTGCCGAAGGGCTGATCTGATATTTCGGCACCGCGTCGAAAATGGCCCTGCGCCGTCAATTGCCACGGCGTCGTCATGATCATGCCCTGTTGGTTGCTATGATACGACGCATCAGGACTTCTAAGGCATCTAAAATGACGAATCTTATCCGCGCGATCAGCATCCTTTTTCTAACGCTATTTGGGCATTCTGCCTTAGCAAGCAATTGTGCCGTGCCGGAAAACGCGGATGCGCTTGTGGATGAGATTGCGGCAAGCGTAAATGCCACGCGGCGCGCAAACGGTGAAAGCACGTTGCGGATCAACCGTCGATTGGGCCGCGCTGCGGCAGCACATGCCTGTGACATGATGGAACATGATTTCTTTGATCATCAAGGAACAGACGGATCAACTGTTTTGGTGCGGGTTGAAAACACCGGATATCGGCAATGCCTTGTGGGTGAAAACCTTGCTTGGGGATACCCGGAATCGGCGCGTATCATCCGAGAGTGGATGCAATCGGCCGGTCACCGCGAAATCATGCTGCACCCGCGTATCGAAGAATTCGGTATCGGCATTTCCCAAGGCGAAAACGGCCCTTATTGGGTCATGGTCGTTGCAAAACGCTGCTAAATATCCAACCAAATCGTAATGGGGCCATCATTGGTGAGGCTCACAGCCATATCGGCCCCAAATTCGCCCGTAGCGGTATTGATCCCCAATGCACCCATGTCTTTGATGAATTGTTCATAAAGCGCTTTGCCTTCAGCAGGGCGCGCAGCTGTCGAAAATCCGGGGCGGTTGCCGCGTGATGTATCCGCGGCCAAAGTGAATTGGCTCACAATCAGGGCCGATCCGCCTGTGTCGACAAGCGATCTGTTCATTTTGCCGGTGTCATCGGTAAAAATGCGTAGTTTGCTGATCTTGGCCGCCATTTGCGCCGATTTTGTCGCGTCATCGCCTTGCATTGCGCAGATCAGGATAAGCAGCCCTTGGTCGATTTCTCCGATCGTTTCGCCGGCAACACGCACCGATGCTGCGGTAACGCGCTGGATCAGTGCTCTCATAGCTCAGCGGCCCAAGGCGGGTTTGCACCTGCGCGGCTGACGGTGATCGCAGCGACCCGCGCGCCAAAGGCGGTGGCGGCTCTTAGGTCGTCACTTGTGACGCTGTGCAATGTCTCTTTGGTCAAAAGCCCGCGCCTATCCAATTCGGCCAAGAAACCGGCGCTGAACGTGTCGCCTGCGCCCACCGTGTCAACAACCGTGGCTTTTTGCGCGGGCACGTCAAATTGGTCCGTCGGCGTGACAACTGTGACCCCTTCGCTGCCGCGTGTTAGCAGGATGATTTTGGCGCCTGTGGCTTTCAGAAGGGCAGGCCCATCGGTATTGCCGGTTATCCATTCCAGATCCTCGTCGGATGATTTGATGATATCAGCGGCGCCTAACATGCGGGTCAATCGCGCGCGATAGCGGGTTTCATCGGTGATAAAACTGGGGCGTATATTGGGATCAATCATGGTGACGCGGGCTGGGGCCTCGCGTAGCATCAGCGCTTCATAGGCGGCACCGCAGGGTTCGACCACAAGGCTGATTCCGCCGAAGAATAATGCATCCGCACCGGGTGCAGGCAGATCATCAACCCCTAACATGCGCCCGGCCGTGTTTTCGTCATAAAATGCATATGAGGCATGACCATCGGTCAAGGTCACAAATGCCAAAGTTGTCGGGCGGTCAGATAGGGCGGCAGGGCTAGAATCTACATACGATTCTGCCAACCGTTCGCGCAAAATATCGCCAAATAGATCGTTCGAGATACCCGAAAAGAACTGCACAGGTCTGCCCAGCCGTCCCAACGCCACAGCGGTATTAAACACAGCGCCGCCAGCATGCGGGGCGAACGCGGGTTCGCACGCGTCATTCTGGCGCGGCAACATATCAATAAGGGCTTCGCCACAGCAGATGATCATAGGGGTCTCCAAAATATTTACTGGCTGTTAGCGATAACAATTCCTGCGATAATGGCAAGTATAACCGCAACAAGCGCCGCAATCTTCCACATAGAGTAGGGGCGTTCGCCTTGAACCTCACCTGTGCGCCCGTTCACAACAAATCGGTAGGTTTTTCCACGGTATTTATAAGCGGCGAGCCAGACAGGCAGCAGAATATGCTTAAAGGTTACGTCGCTAACGTTTGTCTTGACCTTGTCGACACGTTGTTCATCCCCACCGATGTCCGATTTTACATCACGGTGGATGATGGCATCCATATGGGCATGGGCCTCTGCATAGCCGTCATTGATTTCGACCTGATAGCCTTCGGCACGAAAACCGGCCAGATATTCCGGCTGATATGGTTCTAACGAAGACAGATCCCAAGGTTGCAGCCCATCAGTGTAGTGTTTGGGCAAGGATTTGGACGCGAGTACAAGCACATCGTCGAAAAACCGTGCAACCCGGCCTGATTTGGGCTTCCAACGTGTTTTTTGCACGCGTACTTGGGTTTTTTTGCCATCTCGCATGACGGTTTTGGTTTCGTAGTAATGTGTGCCGCGTTGACCTGAATATTTGCTTTTTGTATCAGCATCAAAGGTCCAGTAAGGCACGTAGATACCATTTAGTTTTCGGCCCTTACGTGCATATTCCTTAAGCCCATTTGGCGCAAACCACAGGCTGCCCAGCCAGTTTGTGACCCCGGCGCGCGCGGTCGGTTCATCCAATCCGAACGGCAACACAGCTTGCGGTTTAATCTGGCGATGGGTGCCTGTGTCCGTGACAACAGGGGTGGCGCAAAATGGGCATTCGGTCGCGTGCAAATCTGCGTCAAATTCGGTTTGCGCCCCGCAATTGGGGCAAGATGTGACGCGGGTTTCCGCGATGTCCTCGGCCCCGAGGACATTGTCTTTGGCTGCAAGATAATCCAACTCGGCGATTATGCCGCCCGCCAATCGAATTTGTTGCGAGTTTCCACAATGGTCGCAGGTCAGTTGGCGCGCCGCTGGGTCAAACCGCAAATCAGACCCGCAGCTGTTACACGGAAACCGGTGTTCGGCTTCGGAATTAGGTTCGGAGTTCATTACAATCACTTTTTAAAATGCGTTGAGAATGTGCGGCACCGGTGTAGGTGCCGCACTAGATCTTATGCACCCGGCGGCGGCGGCGGCAGAATGGTGAAAAGCTGTGCGAGTTCCATAACGTCACCCGCTTTCATCCAGCCGTCTTGGCCTTGGGTCCAGACCATGCTGTCGCGCGACAGGGTGCCATCGGTGACTTTGCGTCCCATCGCAGCCTTTGAAAACGGGCCGGACACTTCGCCAGCGACGGCAATGTGCCAAACATGTTCGACGGGCGGAGGTGGTGGCGGTGGCGCAACGGCGGCAGGTGCGGCGGCAGGCACAGCACCCCACGGTCCTTGGGCCATTTGCCCTGCCATCGCCAGCCCCATGCCTGCCCCCATACCAGCGGCCATCCCGCCTCCGGCAGGATTGCTGGCAGCGGCTGTCATGGCTTCTGCTGCAGAAAACTGCGTGTATTTGCCCAAATCTCCAGCAAGCCCTACCGAGGTGCGTTTATCCAACACGGCCTCGACCGCAGGTGGCAGGCTGATATTTTCGATGTAAAGCTCTGGGATTGATAGCCCGTATTGCTTCATGGTTTCGTCAATTGCCGTGGCAATAAGTTTACCCAGATCAGCGGTATTGGCGGCCATATCCAGCACAGGAATGCCCGATGACGCGATCACGCGGCTGAATTCTTGCACGATGATATTGCGGATTTGATAGCTGATCTCATCCATGGTGAATTCGCCGTCGGTCCCAACGATTTCGCGCAGGAACACGGCAGGGTCTGCGACCTTAATCGTATAGGTGCCGTATGCCCGAATGCGGGTTGGTCCAAATTCAGGGTCGCGCAGCATGATCGGGTTTTTAGTGCCCCACTTTAGGTCCGAAAACCGGGTCGTGTTGACGTAGTAGATTTCCGATTTGAACGGGCTTTGGAACCCGTGATCCCAATGCTGCAAGGTCGTCATGATCGGCATGTTGTTGGTTTCAAGCATATACAAACCGGGAGTGAAAACATCAGCCAATTGGCCCTCGTGCACGAACACAGCCGCCTGACCTTCGCGCACTGTCAGCTTTGCGCCGTATTTAATTTCATGGTCTTCACGCTGAAACCGCCAGACCATTGTGTCGCGGGTATCGTCCGTCCAGTGAATGACGTCGATAAATTCGCCGGTTAGAAAATCAAAAATGCCCATCTGTTATGGTCTCCGTGGTTATAAGTCTTAACTGGCCCCTTGGGCCATCATATCGCGTGCGATTTGGCGTGCAATTGGGGCGGCTGTCGCAGGGTCCATACCTGCCTGAAGCCGTGGATCGTAAAGCATGCGCAATAGCATTTCGTCATGCGTCGTCAGTAGTGCGAATTCTTCGTCATCGTTAAAGATCGACGGGCGGGCACCGGGGCTATCATTGGCAAGCCCCATGCCTTGGGCCAATTCTTCGTGGATGCAGGCCGCGCGCATCAAGTTTGGATGCTCGGCGCGGATGATTGCGATGGCTTGGCTATAGGTGGATTCGCCGGGATCAAAGGTGCCAATGACGACGCAAAGCTGATCGCGCGGTAGGTCAACAATGGCGCGCACAGTTGCCGTCGAAATCGTGGGGATTAATTCACGCAGTCGCGGCTCAATCGCTTTGCGGTCGTCCTCGCCCAAGAACAGCACGTGATAGTTTGGACGCGGTTGATCAAAAGAAATCGGGACGCCCGTCACCCGCGAAAGGCGCGCGGCGTAGGATTCGACACTGGCGGTATCTTGGGCGCGCTGGGGATAGGGGACGGTGTCGCCGAACTCAATCTTCATGCGGATCGGATGTGCCCAACGACGCAGGTTGGAGACGGTGCTTTGCGCGTTCCGAAAATCGCTATCGTCGCGGTATTCATTGAACAGTGCGATGCGGATGAAATTGCGCGCAAGGATCGTGTCGGTGAAGGTGGTGTCTGGGCCGCCGCCATCGCCACGCAGCAAGCCTTGGGTCAACAGGTCATTCTGAAGACGATTGTAATATACAGCGAGCCGCTGGCTTTCGGCGCTGGGCGTGGCTGCGACTGGCGGCGGGGGCAGGGCTTCGACAACTGGCGGCGTAGGGGTAGGTTCAGGTGGGGGCGTCACGCAGGCCGAAGTACCCGCCACAATGGCAAGCACGCCAAACCGCTGCATGATGCCCCCAAACCCCATTCGATTTAGTCGCTAACCGCAGTGCCAACGTTGTCGCCCAGACCTGTTTGTTTGGCCTTGGCGGCGGCAAGCGTATCTTTGAGCTCTGCTTCCATCTTTTTCATCTCGGCTTCTGCCTCAGACCGTTTGCGTTTGCCCTCATCCGCGATCTCAAGGCTTTCGTTGATTGTCGCGATTAGATTGGCGTTCGCTTCTTTCACGGCCTCGATATCAAACACGCCGCGTTCCATTTCTTCGCGGATTGTGCGGTTGGCCTGGCGTAGGTTTTGCGCATTTGCAGTCAGCAGTTCATTGGTCAGATCATTGGCATCACGCACGGCTTCTGCGGCCTCAGAAGACCGCTGAATTGTGACGGCTTGGGCCAATTGGGTTTCCCAAAGCGGCACAGTGTTGACGAGGGTCGAATTGATCTTAGTGACCAGTGACTTGTCGTTTTCTTGCACCAAGCGAATCGACGGTAGCGATTGCATTGTCACCTGACGGGTCAGTTTCAGATCATGCACCCGGCGTTCAAGATCATCACGCGCAGAGCGGATATCGCGCAGTTCTTGCGCCATCATCACGGCTTTGTCTTCGGGGGCTGCTTGCACATCGGCTTCTTTTGCGGGGATGGTTGTCGCGTCTAGATCAGCGATCTTGGCCTCGCCCGCGGCGATATATAGCGCGAGTTCGTCATAAAATTGCAGCGTTTTGTCATAAAGCACATCAAGGCTTTCGATGTCTTTAAGTAGCACATGTTCGTGGCCCAAAAGATCATCAGTGATATTGTCGATCTGTCCCTGCACGTCTTCGAATTGGGCGACGAATTTTGCCATAGGTGCTGCGCGGCCCAGAAGTTTTTCCCACCAGCTACGCTTGCGGCGCACATCAAGTTCAGAGATAGAAAAGCCACGGATCGTAGTGACGATATTGCGCAGGCTGTCACCTGCTGGACCCACGTCTTTGTTGCGTACACCGGCCAGCATTTCTTGACTGATGACTTGCAATTCGGCCTGTGCGGATGACCCAAACGACACGATGGAATTCGTATCTGTCACGTCAATTTCAGCGATGCGGCGGGTGATTTCTGCACTTGTCGGCGCATCTGCTGCCTCTAACGTGACCAACTCACCCTTTGGTTCTGGCAGCACAACGGCGGTGATTTTCGCGACATCCGCAAGGGCGGCTTCGGCTTTTTGGCGGGTTGTCTCGGTCATGTGTCAGTTCCTTTGTTTTGCATGGCGACGCCTTCGCGTTGGAGGCGATCACGTAATACGTTGATTTCAATGTCCATATCGCTGCGGTCATCGCGCATCATCACGTCGGTGCGTGCAGCAAAATTTGTTTCTAGATCGTCCAGCAAGGCATCGTAATTTGCGCGCGCATCACTGTCGGGTTTGCGTTGATAAAGATCAACAAATTTGATAGTCGCGTCGCGTGCCCCTTGCAGATAAATCCCAAGGAATTTGCGCGCGCCCGACAGATCACGTGGGTCTTCTTCGACTGTGTGGATCATTTTGCGTGCCAACGTTTGGAAGGTCGCGACCCGCATTGTCAGTTTGCGATCATCCAGAATATCGATCTGTTCTTGCATGGTTTCCAGATGCGCTTCGGCCTTGTCGACAACCCGCGCAACCCGGTCTTGCTGGAAATCATCAATGCCATCCATGCGTTTATCCGTTAACGGATCAATGCCAAAGGCGGCAACATGCAGCCCCAATGCCGCGACGCCATAAAGGACAGACCCCATGATCCCGCTGTCACCCGTATAGGCTGCAATCGTGATGCCGATGCCTGTCAGCACTGATGCCATCATCTTGCGTGGGATTGCAGGACGGCGGGCGACTTTACGTGCGTCATACGCCGCCTGCGCGACCAACCCTTCTTGCAGTAGCCAAGCGGCCAACGTCAGGATCGCCCCGCCGATCAATGCCGTGACCAACGTGGTTGGCCCATCGTTCAACGAGGTCACAACCAAGATGATGGCTGGTACAAACAACAAACGCGCGGGCGATTTTGCAGCGCGCGCTTGGCGCACATCGATCACCGCTTCGCGCGGGGCGTCATTTGTGCCGTCTGGGCTATGTTTTCCACCAAATCGTTTTGCCATTAGGACGCCCCCAGCCAGCCTGACGTAACGCCAAACATTAAGATCAATAGGACGATGTAACTGATGCGCTTAAATGTCTGAGGCATAGGGGGTCCTTGGTGGGTTAGTGCTTTTGTTCGGCTTGGCGCTGAGCAGCCAGTTTCCGGCTATAACCGGACTGAATGATCTCAACCGCGACCAGCACCAACACTGAAAAGTAGAATGTGGATTTGGACATTGGGATAATGTCTTTGCCAAATACTTTGATGTTGAGCGTATCATCATGCACGGCATGTGCCGCGGCAGGGCCAGCTTCGCCTAATAGAACGACACCAACGATCAACAAGATGAAAAGGCCAAGCACCTCGTACATACGGTTCTTTTCCAAGAAACGTGTGACGCCATCCGCCAGAAGCAACATCGCAAGCCCTGATAGGATGATCGCAATCGCCAAAACCGGGAACACATCGGTAATCGCCAGCGCAGAAAGGACCGAATCAAACGAAAAAATCAGGTTCATGATGACGATCATGATCACAACTTGTGTCGCCGATTTCCCTGACTTGCCACTCACATCGTGGCCAAGGTTGTCCATCGACAACATGTGACCAATTTCTTTAACGGCGGTGTACATAATAAACACCCCACCCACGACGAACACGATGGTCGCAAAGTTTACGCCGCCCTCAAGTATGCCGACCCAATCCATGATGAAAAACGGCGCGGAAAGCGCATCGATCAGTTTGATCATTACAAACAGCAACACAACCCGCAGTGCTACGGCAACGATAATGCCCCATGTGCGTACCGATTTTTGCTGCGCAACGGGCGCGCGTTGGCTCTCGATTGAGATATAAAGAAGGTTATCAAATCCCAAAACAGCCTGCAAAAAGCAAAGCATGAGCAGGTTGGTCGCGTTTTCAAGTGTCAGCAGGTCGGTCAAGGTAAAATCCTTTGGAAAATTCTCTGCTGCCTAGCATGCACAACGATTGTAACAGGACAAGGGTTCAGCTGCGCTGATTTTTTCTTTTGGCCGGCCGATTAACCGGTTTCCGGACCCTTGTTGGCGTTGGTTTGCCTGAAATCCCCAGTTGATCGCGGACAACACGCTGTTTGAGTTCCTCTACGTCACCTTGTTTTAGGTCGCCCAATTGGAACGGCCCATAGCTGACCCGGATCAGACGGTTCACAGTCACGCCGATAGCTTCCATTGTGCGACGAATTTCGCGGTTTTTACCTTCGCGGATCGAAACAGTCAGCCAAGCGTTTGCGCCTTGTTGGCGATCAAACGTTACGATCATAGGTTGGTATTTGATCCCGTCCACGACAATTCCTGCGCGCAATTGGTCCAATTTTGCTTCGCTAACGGACCCGTTGATGCGCACGCGGTAACGGCGCAGCCAGCCGGTAGCGGGCAGTTCAAGTTTGCGTTTCACGCCGCCATCATTGGTCAGCAACAGCAGCCCTTCGGAATTCAGATCAAGCCGTCCAATTGACATGACACGCGGCATGGTTTCGGGCAGGGCGCCAAATACTGTCGGGCGGTCCTTTTCATCGCGTTCGGTTGTCACAAGGCCAGCAGGCTTATGATACAGCCAGATGCGGGGTGGATCAGGTTCGCCGACCAGCTTGCCGTCAGCAGTGATTTTGTCACTGGATGTGACGTTCAGCGCTGGGCTGTCGATTGTCTTGCCATTCACGGTCACGCGGCCATCCGCAATCATGCGTTCAGCTTCGCGGCGGCTGGCAATACCTGCGCGAGAAAGGACTTTGGCGATGCGATCGCCCGAAGGTGTGTCATTGGTCATACTACTGCCCATAGCGGCTTTGATCGGCCCTTGCCAGTGGGTGCATTGCCGGGGCATCACATTGGCATGGATTTTCGCAGTTACATGGATATCGCCTTGAAAGAGGCGCGCGCGGCCGCGACGCGCGGCGAAGTGCCCGTGGGTGCCGTGATTGCGGGGCCAGATGGGGTGATTGCACGGGCCGGAAACCGGACACGCGAATTAAATGACCCGACTGCCCATGCCGAAATGCTTGTGATCCGTGCCGCCTGTTCTGCTTTGGGCCAAGAACGGTTGGGGGGGTATGACTTGTATGTGACGTTAGAACCTTGTCCGATGTGTGCCGCGGCGATCAGCAATGCGCGGATTGCGCGGCTGTATTACGGGGCAGGGGATCCAAAATCGGGCGGCGTCGCCCAAGGGCCGCGCGTGTTTGTGCATCCGCAATGCCACCATAAACCAGAGATATATGACGGGATCGCCGCGACTGAAAGTGAGACATTGTTGTTGGATTTTTTTGCGGCGCGCCGCTGATCGCGCTACGATCATTCTAATTCCGCAGGCACATGCTTGCGACCTGCGGCATGTAGCGATAAACGCGGATGAAAGATTTACCGGAGAGCGTTCCATGTCGATTGACACTCAAACCGCCCGCCGCGTGGCGAAACTTGCCCGCATTCAGGTGGAAGACGATGCATTGCCAGCTTTGGCCGCTGAATTTAGCGCGATCCTTGGCTTTATTGAGCAACTTAACGAGGTCGATGTCGAAGGCATTGAGCCGATGACATCCGTGACCCCGCAGCGTCTTAAACGCCGCGAAGACGTGGTCACCGATGGCGATCAGCAAGCCGCTGTTTTGAAAAACGCACCTGATGCCCGCGAAGGGTTCTTTGCTGTGCCGAAGGTAGTAGAATAATGACTGATCTGACGAAACTGACCATTGCCGGCGCACGCGACGCCATGCGCAAGGGTGATACTTCCAGCGCGGAAATCACCGCAGCCTGTCTGACCGCAATCGAAGGCTCCGGCGCGTTAAATGCATTTGTGCATAACACCCCCGAGATCGCGAACGCACAAGCTGCCGACGCTGACACACGTATCAAAGCGGGCGATGCGCCGGATATGTGTGGCATCCCGCTGGGCATCAAAGACCTGTTTTGCACCAAAGGTGTGCCGTCACAAGCTGCCTCTGGCATTCTTGAAGGTTTCAAACCTGAATACGAATCGACCGTGACCAGCCAATTGTTTGACGCGGGTGCCGTGATGCTGGGCAAGCTGAACATGGATGAATTTGCGATGGGGTCGTCGAACGAGACCTCTGTTTATGGCAATGCCGTGAATCCTTGGAAGGTCGACGACCGTGAATTGACGCCGGGTGGCTCATCCGGTGGGTCGGCCGCGGCTGTGGCGGCTGATCTATGCCTTGCGGCAACGGGGACCGATACGGGCGGGTCCATTCGCCAGCCTGCGGCTTTTACAGGTATCACGGGGCTGAAGCCGACTTATGGCCGCGTGTCACGTTGGGGTGTTGTTGCCTTTGCCTCTTCGCTGGACCAAGCGGGCCCGATGACCAAAGACGTGCGTGACGCGGCGATTATGCTCGAATCAATGTGCGGCCACGATCCCAAAGACAGCACCAGCGCCGATCTGGCCGTGCCAAATTTCGAAGCGGCCCTGACAGGCGATATCAAAGGCAAAGTGATCGGCATTCCCAAGGAATACCGCATGGACGCCATGCCCGCCGAGATCGCAAAGCTGTGGGAAGATGGCACTGCGATGCTGAAAGATGCTGGCGCTGTGATCAAAGACATCACCCTTCCGCACACCAAATATGCGCTGCCCGCCTATTATGTGATCGCACCAGCAGAGGCGTCTTCGAATTTGGCGCGCTACGATGGCGTGCGCTTTGGACACCGTGCCCAACTGGCCGCAGGCGATGGCATTACCGAAATGTACGAAAAGACCCGCGCCGAAGGATTTGGCCACGAGGTGCAGCGCCGTGTGATGGTTGGCACCTATGTGCTGTCTGCCGGGTTCTATGACGCTTATTACAACCGCGCGCGCCGCGTGCGGGCACTGATCAAACGTGACTTTGACAACGTGTTTGCGGATGGGGTCGATGCAATTTTGACACCAGCAACACCTTCGGCAGCGTTTGGTTTGGGTGAAATGATCGATGCCGATCCGATCCAAATGTATCTTAACGATGTGTTTACGGTCACCGTGAACCTTGCCGGATTGCCAGGTATCGCAGTGCCAACAGGCACGGATGCCAGTGGTTTGCCGTTAGGTTTGCAATTGATCGGGCGTCCATGGGAAGAGGCCGATTTGCTGAATGTGGCTTATAGTCTTGAGCAATCGGCAGGCTTTGTAGCCAAACCGAACAAGTGGTGGTAAGTATCAAGAAAAGAAGACGCGAAGTAGCAGGTAAGCATCAATGAGAATAGCCGTCGGAATCGCGCTAGGCGCGCTGGTATTAAGTGCATGCACGTCGAATGAACCACGCGCGCGCGGTGTCGGCTTTGATGATTATTCAAACTACGAATTGGAACGCGCGCAACGCGAAGCGGCTTTGGTATCAGGCCAGACATCGATCATTCCACCCGCCCGCGTGAATGTTATTCCCGGAACAACCTCATCGGCACCAGGGGTTTCATCGTCGGATTTAGCCAATGCTGGGATTGGTCAGACACAGTTCGAGGCAACAGTTTCTCCCACACAGGGGGTCACACCTTTGCCGACGACAGCGGCAGCGGTACCCCCGGTCGCGCCGACGAACAACACGGGTATTTCAGACGAGCAAAATTTTGATGCCGTGTCTGGCCGTGAAACGATTGAAAGTGACGCCGCACGCCGCGAGGCCCAAGCCGCCGCTCGTGAGCAAATCGCCGCGACTGCCGTGCCAGAGCGCCCCGCCAACACAGGGCCAAACATCGTTGAATATGCGGTGAATGCGCCTAATGTGAAGGGGCAGGAATGGTACAGTCGGTCCTTGCTATCGAGTGAAAATCGGTATCGCCGGAACTGCGCCGATTACGTGACCGCTGATGATGCGCAGCGAGATTTTCTTGCACGCGGTGGCCCAGAACGTGACCGGCGTGGGATTGATCCGGATGGCGATGGTTTCGCCTGCGGCTGGGACCCAGCCCCGTTCAAATAGGTTTTGGGCACCTGAAACTGACCACATATAATTCGCCCAATTGCGGGCCGCGACGCGGGGGCGTGCGCCCGGATATGGTCGTGCTGCACTACACCGCGATGAAAACGGCCGCGTCCGCGCGTGATACCCTATGTAACTCCGCAAACGAAGTTTCCGCGCACTATCTGATCGCTGAAGATGGCGAGGTCATGTCGCTGGTGCCTGAAGCACTGCGTGCTTGGCATGCGGGCGCTGGGAGCTGGGGGGCGGTCACCGACGTGAATAGCCATAGCATTGGGGTCGAAATCGCGAATGACGGCTTCAGCCCCTTTGCAGCGCCGCAGATGGATGCACTGTGCACCCTACTTGATGGGATAAAGGCGCGCTGGGGAATTCGGCCTGAACGGGTGATTGGCCATTCAGACATGGCGCCGGGACGCAAGATTGATCCGGGGGCGCGGTTTGACTGGCTGCGGCTCGCGCGTTTGGGGCATGGGGTCTGGCCACAGAACGCGCCCCCGCAGGACATCGCGCAGTTCGTGCCGCAAATGCGGGCCTTTGGCTATACGGCCAGCGATGATCCTGATCTGCTACTGTCGGTGTTTCGTATGCGGTTCCGGCCTTGGGCTACGGGCCCGCTGGATGATATTGACGCAGGGATGGTCACCGAACTTGCCCGTCGTTTCCCCGTTGACGTGAACGCCACTTGGGCCTAATTGCGGGCTTGCGCGGATGGCTGGATGGCTGCGGGCGGTAACGTCCGAGGAAAGTCCGGACTCCAAAAAGCACGGTGCCGGGTAACGCCCGGCGGGGGTAACCCTAGGGATAGCGCCACAGAGAACAGACCGCCACGGTCGCACCTATGGTGCGCATTCGTCAAAGTCGTGGTCAGGGTGAAACGGTGGGGTAAGAGCCCACCGCGCGAGCGGCAACGTAAGCGGCACGGCAAGCCCCACCGGGAGCAATGCCAAATAGGGACTGCGCGCCGCAAGGCAGGGGGGCTTGAGCCCGAGCAGTCCGGGTTGGCAGCTAGAGGCCGTCTGGTAACAGGCGGTCTAGATGAATGGTCATCCATTTGGGGCAACCCAAAGGACAAAATCCGGCTTATAAGCCGTCCGCGCATATTCATCCCTGATTTCGGCGTCTTTGCGGTTGACTCGGGGCACGGCTGGCGTAAAAGGCAGCTTCAATAGATTTATGCGAAGCGCCAATGATGGCCCGCAACCAGGAGAGATGAGACATGGCGAAGCCTACCACCATCAAGATCCGCCTGAACTCCACCGCGGGGACCGGGCACTTCTACGTCACGAAAAAGAACGCACGTACAATGACCGAAAAAATGGTCATCAAAAAGTACGACCCCGTTGTGCGCAAGCACGTGGATTACAAAGAAGGCAAAATCAAGTAATTGATCGCCACTTTGACGGAATTGAAGGCCACGCAATCGCGTGGCCTTTTTCGTTTTAAGCGCGTTTGTTGATGTCTGCTCTGCGGTGTGGTTTCAACTGATCGCTGCAACACATGCTCCCGCATTTCTTACAGAAAGGTCGACGGAAACTCGTGACAACATCGTTCAAGATAACGATCGGTTAAAAAAATCTGAATAGTCAGATGAGTGTTACGAAAGATGACAAAATGAAAACAATATCCATCACGACGATTGTCGCTGCTTTACTAGCTATAATGGCTTCCGAATCCATAGCGCAAAACCGACCGGCTAATGCTCCGGATACAGGTGCCCGGGTTCAATGCCATGGAAGCAACCAATCATGCGTAAAAAGCAGGACATCTATTATAGAAATACAGACCCAATTACGACAGCACTGCAAAGGCCTCCCTGCAAATTTTGCTGACGGTGTTTGGGGAAATCAGACTCAGAACACTCTCGTACGCTTCCAACGTGCTTATGGTCTTGTGCCTGATGGCATTTATGGCCCAGCAAGTGCGCAAGCATTGGCAGGTAGCCCCAATGGGCGTTGTTAAACGTTTCTGACTAGTGAAAGGCCAGCGGTGTTCGCTGGCTTATCATCGCCCAAATGTCCGTTGGCCGGTCGTCGCGATAACCGACATTCGCGCAACGCAAAAAATGGCCATTCGGGCTCGGGGCTGACATTCGTTTCAGCGGCATCAAGTGATACCCGCGCATGCTTCGGATCTGAACACGAGCTTCTGGCGCTGGTTAGTGAAACCCAGACTTAATACGGTGATACAGTCGGCTGCCCATCCAACGTCACATAGCGCCGTTCGCCTGTTGTCCGGTCAAAGTGAAGCACGCAGTCATGGTCGGGGTAGGTCACCACGTCGCTGTCCGCGCGGGTGCCGATGACCAGATAGGTGGCGGCTGAGTCGCTGGTGTTCTCGAGGTAATGCCCGATTGGCACACCCGCTTTGAACGCCGCACTGTCGCCGGGGTGCAGTGGGGTCGCTGCATCGCCTTCGTGGACGATGACCATGCCGGACAGCATATAGATCATCTCGTCTTCGTTTTGGTGCCAATGGCGCTGCGATGATTTCGATCCGGGCGGTAGGGTTTCTGTGAATGCGCCGAACTGGTCTAGCCCACCGCTGTCGCTGAACAGCTTGGCGGTATAATTACCCAGAACTGGGTGGGGATGCTCAGGCTGCTCTGTCGTGGCCTTGGCTGCGCGGATGATGGGCATATGTGGACCTTTGCAAATTGAAAAGACAGAGTTTTTACCAGCCCGTTGATCATGAGAGCGCTGTCACAGGTGCCGTGAGGGCGCAGCGCAGCCGACTGAGCCATAATTAATCAAGCCGCCCATAGAAAGTCATACGCGCACTTTCAGACAGGGAAACACTAGGTTCCGCGTTATATGCAAGCACGGCCAGCATGCGTGTTTTGTCGCTTTCATTTGGCGAAACCCGGTGAATTGCGTTGCGCCCGCGAAATAGAACAAGCGCGCCCGGATTCATCGATAGAATCTCTGGCTGGACCTCACCATTGAGCAACGCGGCAACGCCGTCGTAATTCATTTCCCCGGCGTCGGCGTCTCTGAGGTCTTTGATATATTCAAAACGACTGCCCGCGTCGGGTTTCTGGATCAGCAGCGTGGTCGCAAAGGATGAGTTGTCGAAATGCCACCCGAGCTCTTGGCCGCGATTGGCGTAGTGGATGTTGATAGATGACAATGGGTCCGCATAGGGATGTAGGGCGGTTTCACCTGTGGCGTGCTTGATGAAATCGCGAAATGACGGATCATCATATAGGGTGCGTAGCGGCGACGTCGGACTGATCACATCGTCGCAGATACAGCCCTTGGAAGAAACAACCTGCTTGTTTGCCGGGTGATCCGCCGGGTAGGCGGGATTGTTTGGTGTCAGATAGACCGAATGATCTTGGGCGCAAAAATAGGCCTGATCTTGACCTGCAAGGCTCTCTGTAACCAAAGCAGAGAGCGCAGCGGGGCGAATGAAATCCGCAAGCACAAGCACACCCACCTCGTTCAAGGTCGAATTGCAGCGGTCAAGGAACGCGCGATCATTCAGCGGATAAGCGTCCAAATCGACTATCTCTGCAATGTGCATGTGTTGCTCCTATTCTTGCGGTCCATTCAACTATGGCAACGCGATCCCAAGAAGGGAACGCAAAAACGCGGTTCAAAACATACAAAAAAGGGCCGGCGTTTCCGCCAGCCCTTTGATCAAGATATGTATCTGAACTTACTCGCGGCTACCGAACAACTGCAGCAAGAAGATGAACATGTTGATGAAATCAAGGTACAGGTTCAGCGCACCCATGATTGCGGCTTTGGCCAACCATTCGCTGTCGCCGTGGGCGGCATGCGCGATATAGTCCGTTTTGATTTTCTGCGTGTCATAGGCTGTCAGACCCGCAAAGATCAGAACACCGATGGCAGAGATCGCAAACATGATCGCAGGGGACTGCAAGAAGATGTTGACGACCATCGCAACGATTAATCCAACAAGACCCATCATCAAGAACGTACCCATGCCGGACAGGTCTTTTTTGGTGGTATAGCCATAGAGCGAGAGGCTCGCAAATGCGATGGCTGTGATCAAGAAGATCTGCACGATGGACGCGCCAGTGTAGACTAGGAAGATAGAGCTAAGCGAAAGCCCCATGACGGCTGCAAATGCGTAAAACACAAGCTGCGCAGTTGCAGATGACATGCGGTTGATCATCGCGCTCAGGCCAAAGACAAAAGCGAGAGGTGCGAACATGATGACGTAGCGTAGTGGTGTTGTGTAAATCAAACGACCAAGTTCAGTCAGATACTGACCTTCGCGCAATGCAACCTGTGCTCCCGCTGGGTCAGAAGTGACGGCAAGCCCAGCAATCGCCCAAGCGGCCAATGCAGTGATGACCATGCCGATGGACATGGTCGCGTAAACTTTGTTCATGTGCGTGCGCAGACCTTCGTCTATCGCGTTGCTGCGCGTCTGTGCGCCAGCATTTGCCCAATCGTATTCTGCCATGGTGGCCTCCAAATAATGTCTGGGCTCTGGGAAATAGAGCCGTTGTTGGCAATATTGGCAGCTATGCACGATTTTTCAAGGGCAATGCCGGACAATCACAGGATTAAATGTCGCCATTTTTCCAGTTTTGTGGCGCGTCCCAGGGTGCTTTGCTGGCTTCTTGCATGGCTTGGGCCCTTGTAATGCCGACATCGCGCAACAGACGATCGTCAAGATTCCGCAGCTGGTGGCGTTGGCGTGCAACCCCAAAGGCGGTGATGATGTGTGCCAGCAGGCTAACACGTTGGCGCGGGTGGCATGTGGCGGTGTGGTTCAGTGCGTGTGACATCATATGTCCTTTCGTGATGTTTGGCGGTGTTTGTATTTCTATGCTTGATGAGTACCCGCTCTATGTGCATTATGGAAATGAATGTTTGAGTTATAACACATCAAGGAAATTGATATGGCGCGAAATCTTGATCTGACGGCGTTGCGGTCGTTTGTTGCTGTGGCTGATACCGGCGGGGTGACAAAGGCGGCCGGGCTTTTGAACCTGACACAATCAGCTGTCTCAATGCAGCTAAAGCGGCTTGAAGAATCGCTTGATGCGTCTCTATTGGACCGCTCTGCACGCACCATTGGGTTGACGTCGCAGGGCGAGCTATTGCTCAGCTACGCCCGGCGGATGCTCACGCTGAACGACGAGATATACGGAAAGCTGACCGCCACGCAGTATGAATGCGAAATTACGCTTGGGGTGCCACATGATATTGTCTACCCGGTGATCCCTACCGTTCTGAAGCAGTTTTCAGCCGCTTACCCGCGCGTGCGTGTGCATCTTGTATCGTCCTTCACCCGCGAATTGGTGGCCAATTTTAAGCAAGGTAAGGTCGATGTAATTTTGACCACTGAAGACACCGTGGACGCGGGCGGCGAAACATTGACGCAAATCCCATTGATTTGGGTTGGCGCGCCGGGCGGACAGATTTGGAAGCAACGGCCGTTGCGGCTGGCCTATGAAGAACACTGCATTTTCCGCAAATTCGTGCAGCGCCGTCTGGACGAAGCCGGAATCCCTTGGGATATGGTTGTCGAAAGCAATTCAAGCCGCACGATTGAAGCAACTGTCAGTGCCGATATGGCCGTGCATACCATGCTTGAAGGCACACAACCGCGTCATTTCGAACAGATCAATCATCAAGGCAGCTTGCCGACGCTACGCAGTATGAACGTCAATATGTATCAGGCGCGCCTTGATGATGGACCTGTCATCCGGGACCTTGCGGGGTTTATACGCGATGGATTTGCGACAATGCGCGCGCCGGCTATGGCGTAACGACAACCTTGCCAATAGATTTGCGCGTGCGCAGCAAATCAAGCGCATCCGCTGCTTGGGCCAAAGGCAGGACATCGCTGATATGCGGTTTCAGCCGCCCGGCGATCTGCCATTCCATCAACGTGCGCAGGCTGTCTGTCAGCGCTTCGGGATTGAATTTGAGATATCCACCCCAGTAAAACCCGATGACGCTGATGTTTTTGACCATCAAGATATTGGCAGGGATAGGGGGGACCGCGCCGCTCGCAAATCCGATGGTGAGAATGCGGGCCTCGCGGTTGCAGGCGCCGAAAGCCGCTTTGAAAAGATCGCCACCGACCGGATCATAGACAACATCCGCACCGCCAAGCGCTTTGACGGCTTCTTTGATGTCATCTGACGTGCTGTCGATCAGGTGGTTGGCCCCAGCGTCCTTTGCTGCCTTTAATTTACCTGCACCGCGCGCCACCGCAATAACTGTCGCGCCCATTGCTTTGCCAACTTCAACCGCAGTGAGCCCAACGCCGCCGGCCGCGCCAAGCACCAAAAGCGTTTCTCCGGCTTGCAATTGGGCGCGCCGGGTCAGCGCAAGGTGGGACGTACCATAGGCAACCATAAATCCGGCTGCGACCTCGGACCGCATTGCATCAGGGATCGGTGTGCAAAGATGTGCAGGGAAGACACCCTTTTCGGCTAGCCCACCCGCACCGCCAAATACGGTAACGCGGGTACCAATGGCGGGGCTTGTGACGCCGGGACCATGGGCAATGACGGTACCGCAAACCTCCATCCCAAGGGTAAAGGGCAGGGTGGGGGTGTCTTGATAGGTACCTTTTGCCATCAACAGATCAGCGAAATTCAAACCGCAAGCCGCAATATCGAGCAAAACCTCGCCAGATTGGGGCGTTGGCACAGGGATTTCGATGATTTGTGGCGGTTGTTGGTGTGAATTGACCTGAAAAGCGCGCATCTGACTTCGAATCACTCCCATGAACTAACAAATCTTGCTTATCAGACCGAAGGAGCTCTCTTCAATTCGCTCAGTTTTTTACCATTTGGTAACTAATTCTTCTGGTTGAACCTGTCCTTAAGGTAAGGATGGGTGCTGCAACCGTTGCGTGTTCTTGTTTGAAGGTGCAATGCATGGGTATCGGAGACAAAATATGGACGTTCTTTCGTCTGCATTGCGCTCCAGATTCATAACGCGGTTAGTGATTTGCCGCAGAAAACCGCACGAAGGAACGATTGATGAAACACCCGGTAGATGTACATGTTGGCAAGCGTATTCGCCATCGCCGTTGGATGAACGGTACGACACAGCAACAATTGGCTGAAAATGTTGGGATCAAATTCCAACAAATCCAAAAATATGAAACTGGTATGAACCGGGTTAGCGCGTCGCGGCTTTGGGATATCGCACATGTTCTGGATGTGCCTGTTTCCTTCTTTTTTGAAGGGCTTGAGCAAGAAGCAGACGCTGACGCCCCCAATGGCAACATGCCCGGCGATATTCTGACAGATAAAGAAGCGCTTGAATTGCTGCGTTCTTACTATGCAATTCCTGAAAACCAGCGCCGTCGCCTGTTTGACCTGGCGCGCGTTCTTAGCGAAGCGGCCTAAAGCCGCCTTGACCTGCCCATCTGCAGCGCGTTACCGCTTTGGTGACAATAGCTGCAGACGGGACGATCATATGACGATTGATAGCAACCTTCAGGCCGAGCTAATCCGCGTCGCACATCTGCTTGCGAATGCGGCCCGACCTGAAACTCTGACGCACTTTCGAACGCCCGGATTGGTTGCGCAAGACAAGGGCGTGCAAGGGTTTGATCCCGTTACGGTTGCGGACCGTGCCGCTGAACAAGCAATGCGCGCGATCCTGAAAGCTGAACGCCCGCGTGACGCGATCTTGGGCGAAGAATTTGGTGCAACCTCTGGTACATCTGGGCTGACATGGGTCTTGGACCCAATCGATGGCACCCGCGGCTATATTAGTGGTACCCCGACTTGGGGAGTTTTAATTTCAGTTGCAGATGAAAACGGCCCCTTGTTTGGGCTGATTGATCAGCCGTTTATTGGCGAACGTTTTGCTGGAGGCTTTGGTGTCGCCGAAGTTGCCGGGCCTATGGGCACCCAACCGCTTGCGACCTTGCCCGCGCGCGCACTGTCTGATGCGATCCTTTTGTCCACCTTCCCCGAAGTGGGTACTGAGGCCGAAGCAAAAGCATTTCACACCGTTGCCAAACGCGCCAAGCTGACCCGTTACGGAATGGATTGTTACGGCTACGCGCTGTTGGCCGCAGGGCAAGTTGATCTGGTAATCGAAGCGGGCCTGAACGCTTATGATATTCAGGCCCCGATTGCAGTGATCCACGCCGCAGGCGGGATTGTCACCGATTGGACCGGCAATCCTGTGCATGAAGGTGGTCAGGTTCTGGCCGCAGCGAACCTGGAAATCCATGCGCAAGCGCTGGCAATTTTGCAGGAAGCAATCGATGGCTGAAACGCTGATCAAAAATGCTGACATCATTCTGACGATGGATGATGCGCGCCGCGAATTAAAAGGCGCAGATATTTTGATCAAGGATGGTGTGATTGCGGCGGTCGGGCAGGGTCTATCAACGCATGGCCGGACCGTTGACGCCAGTGGCACGATCGCGACGCCGGGGCTGGTGAATACGCACCATCATCTTTATCAAACGTTGACCCGTGCGGTACCCGGCGCGCAAGATGCGCTGCTATTTGGCTGGCTGCAACGGCTCTATCCGATCTGGGCGCGTTTTGGGCCCGAGGAAATGTTTGTGTCGGCCCAAATTGGTCTTGCCGAATTGGCGCTGTCGGGCTGCACGCTCACGTCTGATCACCTGTATCTTTACCCCAACGGGTCGCGGTTGGATGACACGATTGCCGCTGCTCAAGAGGTCGGTTTGCGGTTCCACGCGACGCGTGGCGCGATGAGCATTGGCGAAAGCGACGGTGGGTTGCCGCCCGATAGTTTGGTCGAAGATGAAAACGCCATCCTGCAAGATAGTATCCGGGTCATTGACGCGTTTCACGACCCCAATCCCGGTGCGATGGTGCGCGTGGGCGTGGCCCCTTGCAGCCCGTTTTCCGTCAGCCGTGATCTGATGCGCGATGCGGCGATCTTGGCGCGTGACAAGGGCGTGATGATGCATACGCATCTGGCCGAAAACGACGAAGATATTGCCTATTCTCTTGAAAAATTCGGCTGCCGTCCCGGCCAATATGCCGAAGACCTTGGCTGGACAGGGGATGATGTCTGGCACGCCCATTGCGTGAAGCTTGACGGGCAAGAGATTGATCTGTTCGCCCGCAGTCGCACGGGCGTCGCGCATTGTCCGTGCTCTAACTGTCGGCTTGGGTCTGGCATCGCGCCTGTGCGCGCGATGCGCGACGCGGGCGTGAATGTTGGGCTGGGCGTCGACGGATCCGCGAGCAACGATATCGGAAATCTGGTGGGAGAGGCCCGCCAAACCATGCTGTTGCAACGGGTGCAAAACGGGGCCGACGCGATGTCAGCGCGCGAGGCGCTTGAAATCGCGACGCGTGGCGGCGCGCAGGTTTTAGGGCGTGATGATTGTGGCCAGATTGCGGTAGGTATGCGTGCAGATATCGCACTTTGGGATGCGCAAGCCGTTGAAAATGCAGGATCTTGGGACCCTGCTGCACTTATATTAGCAGGGCCACAAAAAACCCGCGATTTGTTTGTAGAAGGAAAACAAGTCGTGTCAGATGGTCAAATGACAACCGTTAATCTGGGCGCGACGATCCGTCGTCAAAACGATTTGGCGCGAAAGCTACTAGATTAGGAGAGCGCATTGCTTTTTCAAAAATTGTTGTTGGCATGTGCCGTTGCATCGCTTGCGGCCTGTACTGTTTCCGCACCAACCACTGCGGCTTCGACCCGGTCGGCCCCAGTATCGGGACAATTTCATAGCGATTTGAATCAGTTTCGCGCGGCCAATGGCGTTGCTGAAATCCATGCGAGCGCGATGCTCACTGCGATTGCACAAGCCCATGCCGAAGACATGGTCAGCCGCAATTACTTCGGACATGCTTCACCTGGCGGTCCAAATGGGGCGACCTTGTCGCAACGGATGCGTGCTGGTGGGTGTCGCCCGGGAGCCGCCGCTGAAAACATTGCCCAAGGCCAACAAACTGACGCAAGCGTCTTTGCTGCATGGCGCGATTCTGCGGGCCACCGTACCAACATGTTAGGCAACCGCTACATCCGCTACGGTCTTGGTCGCGCGGGCAATACTTGGGTTACTGTCTTTGCGGCAGGCTGCTAAGCCCGCTGTTTCCCAGCCACATAAACTGCGCTGATCGCCCTGTCGTCGCCCATCATGATGGTCGGGAACAGGGCGTCCCATATATCAGTGGCGCGTGAATGGCGTTGGGTGATTGCTGGCGTCGAGGCAAGATCAAGCACAGCAATATCGGCCATGGCCCCGGCGCCCAAATGGCCGATTTTCCCAGACATATGTAGCGATTGCGCGGACCCTTCGGTGGCTAACCACATCAGCTGTGCCGGATGCAGTGCTATGCCGCGCAATTGCCCGATTTCATAGGCTGCAGCCATGGTGCGCAGCATCGAAAATGACGATCCGCCACCAGTGTCTGTCGCCAGCCCAATCGATAGTCCGGCCTTTGCCAGCCCCATGAGATCAAACAGGCCCGACCCAATAAATGTATTCGACGTTGGACAATGCACCACGGCGGCACCGACCTCGCGCAAGCGGTCAATTTCGCGTGACTTTAGGTGGATGGCGTGGCCGTACAGCCCCCTTTCACCCAGTAGTCCAAAGGATTCGTAGGTATCCAGATAATCACGGGCATCCGGGAATAACCCTTGAACCCATTCTATTTCAGGAAGCTGTTCGCTTAGGTGCGTTTGCATCAGGCAATTTGGGTGCTCTGTCCAAAGCGCGCCCAAGGTGGCGAGTTGATCGGGCGTAGATGTCGGCGAAAATCGCGGGGTGATCGCATATTGCGCGCGCCCGACGCCGTGCCATTTCTCAAGCAGGGATTTGCTATCGTCATAGGCCGATTGCGGCGTGTCTTGCAGGTTGTCGGGGGCATTGCGGTCCATACAGGTTTTGCCGGCGACCACGGCCATATTGCGCGCGGCTGCAGCCCCAAAAAACGCATCCACACTTGCAGGGTGGATCGTGCAAAAACTGGTCAGTGTGGTGGTTCCGTGATCAAGTGCGAGATCAAGCGTGCGTCCGGCGATATCGTCAGCGTAAGCCGGATCACCGAACCGCGCCTCTTCGGGGAAAGTATAGGTGTTCAGCCAATCAATCAGCTGTTTTCCCCAGCTCGCGATCATGCCTGTTTGCGGATAGTGCATATGCGCGTCAACGAATCCAGCGCTAATCAGCGCATCCCCATAATCGGTGACAGCGGCATCTGGGTGGGCAGCGCGTAGGGCGCTGGCGGGGCCAATTTGCGCAATCCGGTCGCCTTCGATCAGCACCGCACCCGCGCTGTCGAAATTTACAGCGTCGCGCCAATCCCCGGTCAAAGGATTACCCGAAAAGCCAAGCGTTTGGCCAAGAAGAAGTTGTTTTGTCATGGCTCAACCATAAGGGCGCGCCAGAGCCGGGTAAATCGCTGAAATGACATTGCGGACTTGTCGTGATCGGCTATGTTGAACGCGGTAGCGAGGGCAGATCATGGCAGAGCAAACCGATATCTCCGAAGACGAAACCTTTGGTATCACCGATCGTCTGCTGGCCGATGTACTTGCAGCGGTTGAGGCTAAGGATGCGCAGAGCGTTGATGCGCTGCTTGACCCGCTACATCCAGCCGATATTGCCCACCTGATCGAACAGATCGACGGTCGAGATCGCCGCGATTTGCTTACGGTTTGGAAAGGCGGGCTTGATGGGGATACCCTATCAGAACTGCACGAAAGCCTGCGTGAAGAAGTCATCGAACAACTTGCGCCCGCCGAATTGGCCGACGCGGTGCGCGATCTGGAAAGCGATGATGTCGTAGATCTTGTCGAATATCTGGGTGATGACCAGCAAGAGGCCGTGCTTGAGGCGCTTGACGCTGGTGACCGGGTGGTCGTCGAACAGGCGCTGTCCTACCCCGAAGAATCCGCCGGGCGGCATATGCAATCCGAATTGGTGCGCGTGCCTGAACATTGGTCGGTTGGCGAAGCGATCGATTATATGCGTTCGGACATTGTGCTGCCGGATCAATTTTATCATGTGATCATGGTCGATGCGCGGCTTAAGGCGGTCGGCTACGTCACGCTTGGCCGTATCCTGAGCCATGCGCGCGATGTGCCCTTGGTTGATTTGGTCGAAGATACATTCCGCACCTTCCATGTCACCCAAGACGTCGAAGACGTGGCCCAGGCGATCAACCACTACCACATGATTACCGCCCCTGTTGTCGATGACGACGGGCGGATTGTCGGGGTGATTACCATTGATGATGCGATGGCGTTTTTGGAAGAAGAAGCCGAAGAAGATATCTTGCGCCTTGCGGGTGTCGGCGAAGGGTCGCTGTCAGACCGTGTGATAGAGACGACCAAACAGCGGTTCCCATGGCTGGCTGTGAATTTGGTCACGGCGATTTTTGCATCGCTGGTGATTTCATTGTTCGAAGATACGATTGCCGGGCTTGTTGCGCTGGCTGTACTGATGCCGATTGTTGCGTCGATGGGAGGCAACGCAGGCACGCAATCTTTGACGGTGGCAGTGCGCGCGATTGCGACCCGCGATTTGACCGGTGCTAACGTTTGGCGGGTGATCAGACGCGAGGTACTAGTGGGGCTGATTAACGGGCTGATCTTTGCTCTCGTGATGGGGGTGGTCGGCGTTCTTTGGTTCGGTTCGCCGATGCTTGGTGCGGTGATTGGGGTTGCGATGGTGATCAATATGGTGATCGCCGGGCTTGCGGGTACAGTGATACCAGTGATGCTAGAACGCTTTCGCATTGACCCTGCCTTGGCCTCTGGCGCCTTTGTGACGACTGTCACTGATGTGGTTGGGTTCTTTGCCTTCCTCGGACTTGCCGCGATGTGGTTGCTCTGATGGATAAATCAGCCGCCCGCCAAGCCGCATTTGCACGGCGCAAAGCCGCACATGCCAACGCCAAAGCAAGCGCAGGATATTTGAGCGAAGTTCTGGCAGGCTACCGCGGTGTGCCGTTGGCGGGCTACATGCCGATGCGCACCGAAATAAACCCGCTGCCCGCAATGGACGAAGCCGCCGCACATGGGCCGGTTGGCGTGCCCGTGATTATCGCAGATGGTCAACCATTGCAGTTTCGGCTGTGGGAACCAGGCTGCGCGATGGTCAAAGGGGCCTTTGGCGCGCAAATTCCTGAAACAGGGGCATGGATGCAGCCCGAAATCGTAATCGTGCCGCTTGTCGCCTTTGATACGCATGGTGGGCGGTTGGGGTATGGCGGTGGGTTTTACGACCGGACATTGGAACTATTGCGCAGTCAGCGCCCGACAATGGCCATCGGATTTGCCTATGCCGCGCAAGAGGATAGCGCACTGCCGTTAGAGTCCACAGACCAGCCACTTGACCTGATCGTCACCGAAAAAGGTATCATTACGCCGGGTTCACGCTAATATCGCTGCATATTTTGGATGCGAGGATTTGATATGCGATATTTCCCCCTATTGGGCGCAGTGATATTTTTGGCCGCTTGCCAACCAGAAGAGACTGTCGAAATGCGTGCTGCGCAGCGCGCCGAAGAAGCGATGGCAAAGGTCACGGACTGCGCTGCCGTGCAGTGTACAACACTGGATTTAGACGGCGCCGGCATCCCTGACTATACAGTGCTGAACGACATGAGTCACCTGAAGGTACTGATGATCAGCTACACGGATTTCAATGATTTGAATGATATCGCCGGGCTGACTGGGCTGGAAGAGCTGCACATCGGATCGACAAGTGTGTCCGACCTCACGCCACTTTCAAACTTCGCGAACTTGCGCGTGTTGCATGTTCAGAACACCGATTTTACGGATATCGGTGGCCTAACGTCGTTACGCAATCTCGAAGAATTGGCGATTGGCCAAGCGCACTTTGCGGATATTAGTTTTGTGCAAAGCCTACCAAAATTGAAAACCCTTGATATTTCAAATGCGGACCTTCCCGGTTTGGGCGCTTTGCGTGGGCACCCTGCACTTGAAACGCTTGAGTTGGGCTATGCACCCATATCGGACTTAACGCCGCTTTTAGAGGTGCGGAACCTAAAACGGCTTGGTATATCCGATCCCGGCGGCGACGAAGCTTTGGCGGCACAGCATGAATTGCTGCGCGGCCGTGGTGTTGTGATCGCATATGAACCGGTAATCGTGCTCTGCTAAAGATTACTCTTCGGCGAACGCGGCCATCACCTCGTCTGAGGCTTCAAAGTTGGCGGTGACGCGTTGGATGTCGTCATCGTCTTCAAGCAGGTCGATCAGCTTCATCAATTTGGTCAGCCCTTCGACATCCACTTCGGTGGTCATGTTGGGTTTCCAGATCAGTTTGGTCGATTCTGACTCGCCCAGTTCGGCCTCAAGCGCGGTTGATACGTCATTCAAATCGGTGTCCGCGCAATAGATGACGTGATTTTCTTCGTCGCTTTGTACATCGTCTGCGCCAGCTTCAATTGCAGCCATCATCACGGTATCAGCATCGCCCACAGACGCGGGATAAACCACTTCGCCGGTGCGATCGAACATAAACCCGACAGAACCGGTTTCGCCCAAGTTGCCGCCGTTTTTAGAAAACGTTGAACGCACGGTTGATGCGGTGCGGTTACGGTTGTCGGTCATGGCTTCGACGATGACAGCAATGCCGCCGGGGCCGTAGCCTTCATAGCGAATTTCGTCATAGTTTTCGCCTTCGCCCGCTTGCGATTTCTTAATCGCGCGGTCGATCACATCCTTTGGTACAGAGCTGGATTTGGCTTCTTTCACAGCCATCCGCAGACGTGGGTTTTTATCGGGGTCCGGGTCGCCCATTTTGGCGGCCACGGTGATTTCCTTGGCTAGCTTTGAAAACAGCTTGGAGCGCAGTTTATCCTGACGCCCTTTGCGGTGCTGAATATTCGCCCATTTGGAGTGGCCAGCCATTGGAAACCTCGTCTTTATCGATCTGAATTTGGGTCTCTATACGGCATTGGGGCGGGGCCCTGCAACCCTTGGCTAGAGTGGCCAGATATGGGGTATTACAAAGGAAACAATCGGCGCCAGCGACAGGTTCAGTGGGATGCCGAATTTGAGGAAGTCTGCGAATTTATATCCCCCTGGCCCGTAGACAAGTGTATTGGTTTGATAACCGATAGGCGTGGCAAAGCTTGCACTTGCTGCGACCATCACGGCGACAACCAAGGGCCGAGGATCAACGCCTAATGCCCCGGCTAGCCCAATTGCAATCGGCGTCATCACGACCGCTACGGCGTTATTGGATACAAGCTCGGTCAATGTGGACGACAGCAGGTAAACCGTCAGTACGACAAAGAATGGCGGCAGCACCAGCATCACCGGCGAAAGCGTATCCGCGATCATCGCCACCGCGCCAGAGCTTTGAAGCGCGGACCCAACCCCAAGCATTGCGAAAATCAATGCAAGCAACCGCCCGTCAATGGTCGAAAAGGCCTCGTCCGCATCTATGCAGCCAGTGGCAAGCACAAGCGTGACACCGATCATCGCCAGCATAAGGATCGGCGCGACACCCATAGCGGCAAGCGCGACAACGGCCAACAAAACCCCAATCGCAATCGGTGCATGGCCGCGGCGATAGGCACGCTGTGACGGCTTAGACACATCGCCAAGGTTCATATCTTCGGCAAGGCGCTGGATGTCTTCGGGTGCCCCTTCCAAAAGCAAAGTATCCCCAACGCGCACGATCATATCTTCAAGCTGCTGGCCTAGATTGGTGTCACGCCGGTGCACCGCCAACGTATAGACCGCGTACCGCCGCCGCAGCCGCAATGTGCCTAACCTACGCCCGACCATTTTACAGTTCGGGGTAATCAGAACCTCGACCGTGGTGGTTTCCACCGCAGAAAGCTGATCGACGCGGCGCAGGTCTTTGGTGGCTTGCAGCGACAACAGCTCTGCCATCGCGGTGCGCAACACAACGCGGTCGCCGACCTTTAGCGTTACGTCTTTGAGGTTGCGGCGCAGGGATGTATCACCGCGCACCACGTCAATCAGGCGCACGCCCTCGCGCTTAAATAGCTGAACCCCGGTCACATCGCGTCCGATCAGGTTACTGTCTGGGGGGATCACAGCCTCTGAAAAGAACCGCATTTTAGATCGGTCTGACAACATCGTTGCCATGCTGGTGCGATCCGGCAAAAGCCGGGGACCTGCAAAATAAAGATAGGCGAATGTCCACGCGACAACCACAAGGCCGACGGGCAGAATTTCAATGATCCCAAAAGGCTTCATCCCTGACGAACGCGCGACCCCATCAACCAAAAGGTTGGTTGAGGTGCCCAGCAGGGTCATCGTACCACCGACAATCGCGGCATAAGACAGCGGGATCAGCAGCTTTGACGCCGATGTGCCCAAGGTGCGCGCGAGTTGCACGAAAACCGGGATCATAACGACCACGAGCGGCGTGTTGTTCATGATCGCACTGGCGAAGGCCACGAAGATCAAGCTACCGCCAATGGCGCGGGCAGGGCTGATCTTGGCTTGGCGTTCTGCCACTTGGGTCATCGCATTCAGCGCCCCGGTTCGCACAAGTGCGCCCACGATAATAAACATCGCCGCGATGGTCCAAGGGGCGGGGTTGGCCAAAACCGCTACCGCGCTATCATAGGGAAGCACCCCTGAAACCAACAAGATTGAGACGCCAATCATCGCGACAACTTCGGTCGGATAGGCCTCGCGCAGGAACATGATAAACATGCCCGCGACGACGACCATGGTTAAGACGGCCGATTGCCCTTGGCTGAGAAGAATAAAATTACCCATACGCTACAGTCTTGCGGGTTGACGCGCGCGGCGCAAGTGTTTGCGCATTCATGCAGGTCCAGATTGTGCGAGCCGCCCGCCCTGACGCACCATCTCTACGCGGGTTGCCTTGCCCGTACGATCATCCGTTTCGACGTAAAGCCCTGAAAGGGTCGCATCGCCCGCCGCTGGGGTAAACCGGGCCTTAGGCATACCCGTGATAAAGCGGCGCATCGGTTCGGCTTTATCCATGCCAATCACCGAATTGTAATCGCCGCACATGCCCGCGTCAGACAGATAGGCAGTGCCACCCGGCAAGATCATCGCATCACCCGTAGGGACATGGGTATGGGTGCCGACCACAATGCTTGCGCGGCCATCACAAAAGTGCCCGGTGGCCATTTTTTCAGAGGTGGCTTCGCAGTGGATATCAACGAGGCTCGCGTTGACCTGACCGCCCATCGGAAATTGTTTGAGCACGCCATCAAGCGCCGAGAATGGATCGTCAAAAGGGCGCTTCATAAAGACTTGTCCCAAGACCTGCGCGACCAAAATCTTACGTCCACCCGGTGCGTTGAACACACGTGCACCAACTCCGGGCGCCGATTTGGAGAAATTTAGCGGCCGGATGATGCGCGGCTCGTTTGCGATGAACGTCAGCATGTCTTTTTGGTCAAACGCATGGTCACCCAGCGTGACAACATCGGCCCCGGCATCAAGGATGATCTTTGCATGATCACCCGAAAGCCCCATGCCAGCGGTTGCGTTTTCGCCGTTCACGATCACGAAATCGAGATTCCATTCTGCCCGCAAGCGCGGCAGGTCTTTGGTAATTGCGGCACGGCCCGCGCGGCCCATCACGTCGCCAAGGAAAAGTATTTTCATGCACACGTTGTTATGCGGATCGCGACGGGTCCACCAGATGATTTTTTGCTAAAAAATCATTGCGGTCCCTTATTGCCATTGCTTCGCCAAACTGCGACGCAGATGCAATGGAAAAACCAACGCAATCACGCCCGTTGATCGGGGTTGGCTGGATGATCTTTACCGGGGTGATGTTTGTCTGCGTCACGGCCGTGGTCAAACATGTGGGTAGCGATTTGCCTGCAGCCCAAGCCGCCTTTTTGCGTTATCTGTTGGGCTTCGTGTTTTTGGTCCCAATGATCAAACCGATTTTGGATGCTCATCTCAGCCGCCGCCAGCTTAAGCTCTTTGCGCTGCGTGGCGTTGTGCATACATGTGCAGTGATCCTTTGGTTCTTTGCGATGGCACGCATTCCCATCGCCGAAGTGACCGCGATGAATTACCTGTCGCCAGTCTATGTCTCAATCGGGGCTGCATTGTTCTTGGGGGAACGTTTGCCGCCGCGCCGTTTGGCGGCGGTGGTCATGGCCTTGATTGGTGCGCTGATCATCTTGCGTCCGGGGATTAGGGAAGTCGAGCCGGGGCATATTGCGATGCTTGGCACTGCGGTCTTTTTTGCAATTGGCTATCTCATCGCGAAACAGCTTTCGGGTGAAGTCTCTGCTGCCGTGGTGGTGGGCATGTTATCTATCACAGTGACAATTGGGCTTGCGCCTGCGGCCTTGGCTGTGTGGGTAACACCGACGTTGGCGCAGCTTGGGTGGTTGTTTTTGGTCGCTTGTTTTGCGACGGCTGGGCATTACGCGATGACGCTCGCCTTTGCAGCCGCTCCGCTGACAGTGACCCAGCCTGTCACCTTCTTGCAGCTCGTTTGGGCTGTGATTTTGGGGGCCGTCGTCTTTGGCGAAGCCGTGGATAGCTGGGTCGTCTTTGGTGGCGCTGTGATTATGGCCTCAGTCAGCTTTATCACATGGCGCGAGGCCGTGGCCCGACGTCAGGTGACGCCAGCGCCAAACGCTACCAAAGTTTAGCTTAAGCCGCCCGCGGTGCCAGTCTTGCCAATAGAGAGGCCTGCGTGATCTGTCCAACAGGCGTGCCATCTTGCATGACCTGAAGCGCGCTTGCATCGATCCGCGCGATGATCTCGCTGACGGGGGTTTCGATATCAACCTGCGGCCCATCGCAGACCCCATCCACCATTACGTCACGGGCCGTTAACACCCCAAGCGGGTTCATATGTGCGACAAACTCTGCAACATACTCATTAACCGGATTGGTGAAAATATCGCGCGGAGTGCCGCATTGGACAATGCGCCCGCCCTCCATAATTGCAATGCGGTTACCGATCTTGAACGCCTCATCCAGATCATGGCTCACAAAGACAATCGTGCGGTTGCGATCACGTTGCAGATCAAGCAATTCATCCTGTAACTTCGTACGGATCAGCGGATCAAGCGCCGAAAACGGCTCGTCCATCAGCAAGATCGGCGCATCGGTCGCAAAGGCACGGGCAAGCCCCACGCGCTGCTGCATCCCGCCCGATAGTTCGCCGACCAGCGCATCAGCTCGGTCATCAAGGCCAACCAGCGCAAGTTCTTCAGTGACGCGTTGATTACGTGTCGCTTTATCTTGTCCGGCTAGCTCCAAACCCAGCCCAACATTGTCGCGCACGGTGCGCCACGGCAGCAGGCCAAATTGTTGAAATACCATCGCCACATCGCGCAGACGCAAGGCACGCAGGGTGCTTTTGTCGGCATTTGTGACAGATGTCATACCTTCAGAGGTTTTGATGCGCACATCACCGCGCGCCACCGGGTTCAGCCCGTTCACCGCCCGCAATAGCGTCGATTTCCCAGAACCCGACAGCCCCATGAGAACCAGAATCTCGCCTTCTTCGACATTGAGCGAACAATTGTGCACGCCAAGGATCTGGTCAGAGGCTGCGCGCACCTCGGCCCGGTCTTGGCCCGCGTCCATTAGGGGCAGGGCGGTCTCCGGTTTGTCACCAAAAACGATGGATACATTGTCAAATTCTACAGCGCTCATTGTGTTTTCACCCGCAACATACGGTCCAGAATGATCGCGACAACCACGATCACCAATCCGCTTTCAAACCCTTTGGCCGCATTGACCTGCTGAAGCGCGCGCACAACTGGCACACCCAGCCCGTCTGCACCGACGAGGCCTGCAATCACGACCATCGATAGCGACAGCATGATCGTCTGGTTCAGCCCGGTCATGATCTGCGGCAATGCATAGGGCAATTCGACTTTGAAAAGGGTCTGACGCGGCGTGGCGCCGAAGCTCTCAGCCGCCTCTAGCAACGCTTGTGGGGTGGATGAGACCCCCAAATGTGTCAGCCGAATCGGTGCAGGCAGTACAAAAATAACGGTAGCCACAAGGCCCGGCACCATGCCGATCCCAAAGAGTACGATCATTGGGATCAAATAGACGAAGGTGGGCAGGGTTTGCATCAAATCCAGCACTGGGCTGATCGCGCGGTACAATTTCGGGCGATGTGCTGCGGCAATGCCGATTGGCACGCCAATGGCCATACAGCTGACGCAAGCAAAAAAGATCAGGGTGAGGCTTTCTGTGGTTTCTTCCCAATAGCCTTGGTTCACAACAAATAGGAATCCGAGCGCGACAAGGGCGCAGGTTTTCCAATTGCGCTGCAATCCCCATGTAATCGCGACAAAAACAGCGATCACAATCAACGGGTGCGGATATTGAAACACGGCCAAGACACTGTCAATCAAGACGTTTGCCCCGTTCTCGACGCCGTCGAAAAGCCACTGCGCATTATCGCGCAACCACTCAAACGCTGCTTTCGCAGTTTTCCCGACGGGGATTTTGGTTTCAGTTAGCCAGTCTAGCATTGTTCATAGGCTCCTTGCGCAACGGCATACCGCCCGGCGATGAAACCGGGCGGTATGTCTTCTTCGTGGCTTTGATTATTCAGCAAGCGCTGCTGTAACAGCCGCAACGGCGTCGCCACCATCTTTGGTCGTCACGCCATCAAGCCATGCGGTATACGCATCTGCGTTATTGGCAAGCCAAGCTGTCGCCGCGACGTCTGCATCTTCGCCATCGTCAAGGATCGCTGCCATGATTTCATTTTCCATCGCCAAGGAAAATTCAAGGTTCATCAACAGTTTGCCGACGTTTGGACATTCCGCCACATAGCCTGCACGGGTGTTGGTATCGACAACCGCGCCGCCAAAGTTAGGTCCGAAATAATCATCGCCACCTGACAGATAACCCATTTCAAAGTTGGCGTTCATTGGGTGCGGTTCCCAGCCCAAGAAGACAATCGGCTCATCGCGTGATGAGTTGCGGTCAACTTGCGCCAGCATGCCTTGCTCAGAGCTTTCGACGACTTCGAAACCGGACAGGCCAAACGCATCACTGTCGATCATGTCTTGGATCAGGCGGTTGCCATCATTGCCTGGCTCAATCCCGTAGATTTCGCCATCAAGCGCGTCTGCGTGGGCCGCGATATCCGCAAAGTCATTGATGCCCAGTTCCATTGCCGCTTTGTTCACAGCCAATGTGTATTTTGCGCCTTCAAGGTTGGTGCGCACGATATCAACGGTGCCTGCTTCGCGGTAGGGGGCGATATCGGCTTCCATTGTTGGCATCCAGTTGCCCAAGAACACGTCAACGTCACCCTCGGCAAGCGAGATGTAGGTCACCGGCACGGAGAGGACTTTGATGTCTGTCTCATAGCCAAGCGCATCAAGCACTACGCTGGTTGCCGCAGTGGTTGCCGTGATGTCGGTCCAGCCCACGTCTGAGAACGTGACGAGCTCGCAATCAGCCAATGCAGGTGTGGCTGCGCACAGCGCGAGAGCAGAAAGAGTAGATCTGAGTTTCATAAGTATTCTCCGTGTTGGTGGCGTTTTTTCTTGATTGACGAGTCAATAAAGAACGATCTAATCTGCTTTGGCAACCTTACAGTGAGATTTTGATGCCAAAGCTTGGGATGGAACCTATCCGCCGCGCGGCCCTAGTGAAAGCAACGATTGATGAAATCGGGGCATCGGGGACGTTGGATATCACGGTCAGTAAGATCGCAAAGCGGGCGGGCATGTCATCGGCGCTGGCGCATCACTACTTTGGCGGCAAGGATCAGATTTTCTTGGCTGCAATGCGCCATACGCTTACGGTTTATGGGGCAGAGGTGCGCGGTGCCCTTGCGATGGCAGATAGCCCGCAGTCCCGACTTGAAGCGATTATTCGCGCAGGCTTTACCAATTCAAATTTCCGCCGCGAGGTGGTCGCCGCTTGGTTGAATTTTTATGTTCTGGCGCAGTCCAGCCCAGATGCGCGCCGTCTATTAAATGTTTATCAAAGCCGTTTGCGCAGCAATCTGATTTATAACTTACGTCCTTTGGTCGCTGAACGTGCCGCGGGTGTGGCGGAACGAATCGCGGGGCTGATTGATGGGCTTTATCTCCGCCGAGGGCTTGACCGAGGCGACGATGCAGGGCGTGATGCCACCACACATGTTTTGGTGCTACTGCATGATGAATTGGGAGCGCTTTAATGGATCACCCTAATATCCTGATCATCATGGTCGACCAGTTGAACGGTACATTATTCCCTGATGGTCCTGCTGATTGGCTACATGCACCAAACCTCAAGGCGCTTGCCGCACGCTCAACCCGTTTTCAAAACTGCTATACGGCCTCGCCCTTGTGCGCGCCTGCGCGGGCAGCATTCATGTCAGGCCAATTGCCAAGCCGCAATGGCGTCTATGACAATGCCGCTGAATTCGCATCCAGCATTCCGACCTATGCGCATCACCTGCGCCGGGCAGGGTATCAAACTTGCCTGTCGGGGAAGATGCATTTCGTGGGTCCCGACCAGTTGCACGGGTTCGAAGAACGGCTCACTACGGATATTTATCCCGCCGATTTCGGCTGGACCCCTGATTATCGCAAACCTGGTGAACGGATTGATTGGTGGTATCACAATATGGGCTCGGTGACTGGCGCTGGTGTGGCCGAGATTTCCAATCAGATGGAATATGATGACGAGGTTGCGTATAATGCGACCCGCAAAATCTATGACCTGTCACGTGGCCATGATCCACGTCCTTGGTGTCTGACTGTTAGCTTTACGCATCCGCATGACCCTTACGTCGCCCGCAAGAAATATTGGGATCTGTACAATGATTGCGCGCACCTTGATCCGACCGTGGATCAGATTGCGTATGAGGACCTCGATCCACACTCGAAGCGTCTGTATGACGCGATGGATGCGAAAAATTTCGATATTACGCCCGATCATATCCGTCGGACGCGTCAGGCGTATTTCGCGAATATCAGCTACCTCGATGATAAGATCGGTGAAATTCTGCAAACGCTCAAAGACAGCCGCCAAGAGGCGACGGTCATGTTTGTGTCGGACCACGGCGATATGCTGGGCGAACGCGGCATGTGGTTTAAGATGTCGTTCTTTGACGGCTCGGCCCGCGTGCCGCTGATGATCACTAGCCCAGATATGGAACCGGGGCTGGTCAAAGCACCCGTTAGCAGTATCGACGTGACGCCAACGCTGTGTGACATTGCAGGCGTGGATATGTCCGAAGTCATGCCTTGGACATCTGGCGAAAGCCTTGTGCATCTGGGGCAGGGCGGCGCCCGCGATACGCCTGTGGCAATGGAATACGCCGCCGAAGGGTCCTATGCGCCGCTGGTGTCGCTGCGATACGGTAAATGGAAATATAACCGTTGCGTGCTTGATGCGGAGCAACTGTTTGACATGGATGCCGACCCACACGAGTTGACCAATCTGGCGGATGTCCCTGCCCACCAAGGGACCATCACCCAACTACGTGCCAAATCCGAAGCGCGCTGGGATTTGGAAAAATTCGACGCCGATGTGCGCCATTCCCAAGCCTGCCGCTGGGTCGTCTACGAGGCCCTGCGCAACGGAAACTACTATCCATGGGATTATCAACCGCTGCAAAAAGCGTCTGAACGCTACATGCGCAATCACATGGATCTGAACGTTCTTGAAGACGGCCAACGCTTTCCGCGTGGCGAATAACTTTTTCCCTCAATTGCTCTCGCCGGAGGCGCATCATGACCCAACAACCCACCGCTAGCCATTTTATCGATGGCCAATATGTCGAAGATACCGCCGGAGAGGTGATTGAGGTAATCTACCCCTATACCGGTAAGGTCATTGCGACCCTGCACGCGGCCACGCCCGCAATTGTAGACCGTGCGCTTGCATCGGCAGAGCGCGCGCAAAAAGAATGGGCCAGCTGGACCGCCACCGACCGTGGCCGCGTGCTGCGCAAGGCCGCTGACATCATGCGTGACCGCAACCATGATCTGTCGATCTTGGAAACCTTTGACACGGGCAAACCTTATCAAGAAACATCTGTGGCCGACGCCACATCTGGTGCCGATGCGCTTGAATATTTCGGCGGTTTGGCCGCCAGCATCACCGGCGAACACATCCAGTTGGGTGATGATTTTGTGTACACGCGCCGCGAACCTTTGGGTGTCTGTGTTGGGATCGGCGCATGGAACTATCCGACCCAAATCGCTTGCTGGAAAGCGGCCCCCGCATTGGCGTGCGGCAACGCAATGGTGTTCAAACCATCCGAAGTAACGCCGCTTTGCGCGTTGAAAGTCGCAGAAATTTTGGTCGAAGCAGGCGCACCCGCCGGTGTCTACAATGTGATCCAAGGCTACGGCGCTGTCGGCGCGTCGCTGATCACAGATACGCGGGTCGATAAGGTCTCACTCACCGGGTCAGTGCCGACAGGACAAAAGGTCTATGCCGCCGCCGCTGAAGGTCTGCGCCATGTGACAATGGAATTGGGCGGCAAATCCCCGATGGTTGTCTTTGATGATGCTGATCTTGAAAACGCCGTATCTGGCGCGATTTTGGGCAACTTCTATTCGTCGGGTCAGGTCTGTTCAAACGGCACGCGCGTGTTTGTCCAAAAAGGTATCAAAGACGCCTTTCTTAAGCGCCTGACAGAACGGCTCGCCGGGATCAAAATGGGCGACCCGCAAGTCCCAGATGTGAACTACGGGCCAATGGTGTCTGAACGCCAACGCGAAATCGTCGAAGGTTTCATTGCCAAAGGCATTGAAGAAGGCGCGACACTTGTCACTGGTGGCAAACGCGTCGCGGGCGACGGGTTCTTTCTAGAAGCCACCGTATTTGCGGATGTCACAGATGACATGACGATCGCGCGTGATGAAATCTTTGGCCCGGTCATGTCGGTGCTTGATTTTGAAACAGAAGAAGAGGCGCTGACACGTGCAAATGCCACTGATTTTGGGCTTGCTGCGGGCGTCTTTACCGCTGATTTGACGTGTGCGCACCGGATGGCCGCAGGGTTTGAGGCGGGCACCTGCTATATCAATACCTATAACCTTGCCCCGGTCGAAGCGCCTTTTGGCGGCTCTAAAATGTCAGGCGTCGGGCGTGAAAACTCCAAAGCTGCTATCGAGCACTACAGCCAGATCAAAGGCGTCTATGTGGCGATGGGCGATGTGGAGGCACCATTTTAATGACCACCACGACAACTCACAAACCGTTGCAACCCGTCGACTATGTCAAGTGGGTTGCGACGGTTATTCAACTGATTGGTTACGGGCTCACGGGTCTGAATTATACGCCGTGGAACGTCTATGCATTTCTCGTCGGAATTTTCTTGTGGTTCGCCGTCGGCTTTATGTGGAAAGACCGTGCGATCATGGTTGTGCATGTGGGTGCTTTTATCTCACTTACGATTGGGTATCTCAATGCAAGCTGATTACGTAATTATCGGGGCGGGCTCAGCAGGGTGTGCAATGGCCTACCGTCTGGCCGAAGCTGGCAAGCAAGTGCTGATCATCGAACACGGTGGGTCAGACCGGGGGCCGTTCATTCAGATGCCTGCGGCACTGTCTTATCCTATGAACATGAAAATGTATGATTGGGGGCTCAAGACCGAACCAGAACCGCATCTTGGAGGGCGTTCGCTGGTAACCCCGCGCGGCAAGGTGATCGGGGGGTCTTCTTCGATCAATGGGATGATTTATGTGCGCGGTCATGCCTGTGATTACGATTACTGGGCCGAAAGCGGCGCACAGGGCTGGTCCTATGCAGATGTGCTTCCCTATTTCAAACGGATGGAACATTGGCACGAAGGTGGCCACGGCGGCGACGCCGATTGGCGTGGCAAAGACGGCCCGCTGCACATCACGCGCGGCCCGCGCAAAAACCCATTGACCCGCGCCTTTGTCAAAGCAGGCGAAGAAGCCGGGTATCCGGTCACTGGTGACTACAACGGTCAGCAACAAGAAGGCTTTGGCCCGTTTGATGCGACGATCTACAAAGGGTATCGCTGGTCAGCGGCCAACGCATATCTGCGTCCGGCGCTGAAACGCGCCAATTGCAACATCACCCGTGCCTTTGCGCGGCGCATTGTGATCGAAAATGGGCGTGCTGTTGGCGTAGAGATCAGCCGCGGCAACAAGGTCGAAATCATCAAGGCAAACGTCGAAGTGATTGTGGCTGCGTCTTCGCTTAATTCGCCAAAGCTGTTGATGCTTTCGGGGGTTGGCCCGGCAGATCACTTGGCAGAACACGGGATTGATGTCGTCGCGGACCGTCCGGGGGTCGGGCAAAATCTGCAAGACCACCTTGAGCTTTATATCCAACAAGCTGCGACAAAACCTGTCACGCTGTTTTCCTATTGGAATCTGCGCGGCAAGGCGAAAATTGGGCTCGAATGGTTGCTTTGGAAAACCGGTTTAGGATCATCCAACCAGTTCGAAAGCGCTGGGTTTATTCGCTCTGACAAAGGGGTGAAATATCCCGATATTCAGTTCCACTTCTTGCCCATTGCGGTCAGTTATGATGGTAAAGTCGCGCCCGAAGGGCACGGGTTCCAAGCGCATGTTGGCCCGATGCGGTCTGTGTCGCGCGGGCAGGTCACGTTGCGATCAAATGATCCCAATGAGAACCCAAAGATTGCGTTCAACTATATGTCCGACCCCACAGATTGGGAGGATTTCCGTAAATGCATCCGTTTGACCCGCGAAATTTTCGGGCAAGCGGCGTTTGACGAATATCGTGGCCATGAAATTCAGCCGGGCGAGGCCGCGCAATCAGATGAGGCCTTGGATGATTTCATTCGCGACCACGCCGAAAGCGCCTATCACCCCTGCGGCACCTGTAAAATGGGCGCGGCCGATGATCCGATGGCCGTGGTTGATCCACAGGCGCGGGTAATCGGGGTTGAAGGTTTGCGCGTTGCCGATAGTTCGATTTTCCCACGGATTACCAATGGTAACTTGAACGGGCCGTCGATCATGGTCGGCGAAAAAATCGCGGATTTTGTGCTGCAACGTCATCCACTGCCTGCTGAAAACGTTGAGCCGTGGATCAATCCAAATTGGGAAACTGCGCAGCGGTAGGAACAAGAAAATCCATTTGTTGATCGGGATCAATGCGGGACGAATCTCTGCATCCTAAGCTTTGGCCAAGACAGCTATTTAAGGATAAAAAGATGTCACATACCCCGCACGAACTGCTTGAAGAATTTCCAGATCAGCATAATGCGATGCATGCGCTTAAGGCTGAAGATGCCCATTTCGCAAAGCTGTATGAAGAGTATCACGTTGTGAATCGCGCAATTCACCGGGCCGAAACCGATGTTGAACCGACTGATGACTTGTATATGGCCGAAATGCGTAAACAGCGCATGTCGCTCAAGGATGAAATCGCCGGAATTTTGGCCAAAGCGGCCTAAGCAGTATTTTGGCAGGGGCGTGCGCGCCCTTGCCGTTCAATCCAGCTGGTAGGGCAGGACACCACGGGTGTTCGGGTCAACGCTAAGCTGGCGTTCAAGCGGCGGAACTGAGCGCTGATGACAATCGCGCCGTTCGCAAATGCGACATGAAATCCCAATTGGGGCATAGGCGCTTGGCGCGCCCAAATCCATATGATCAGCATAGACAAGGGCGGGCGCGTGCCGCACTTCGCAGCCAAGCCCAATCGCATAGCGCCGGGTCGGCACATTATAGGCCCCGCCGGATTTACTGACATCGCGTGCCAGGCAAAAATACTGTGCCCCGTCGGGTGTTTCGGCAAGTTGGCGCAAAAACTGTCCGGGGTTGGCAAAGGCCTGATGCACGTTCCATAGCGGGCAAGCACCGCCAAATCGTGCAAATTGCAGCGTGGTTGCCGAATGGCGTTTGGTGATCGTTCCCGCCTGATCGACACGCACAAAAAAGAACGGGATGCCCTTTGCGCCGGGGCGTTGCAACGTGGACAGGCGGTGCGCCACCTGTTCAATCGAGGCGCCAAACCGGGTTGCCAATAGCTCTAGATCGTGGCGGTCGGATTGGGCCGCCTTTAGGAACGCGCCATAAGGCATCAGCGCGGCGCCCGCAAAATAATTGGCCAGACCAACCTTGGCGATACTGCGGGCCTCGGGTGATTGAAACCGCGCCAGATCCAATGTCGCGTCCAATAGATCGCTTTGGGTGATCAGGGCCAGTTGCAATAGCAATTGAAAGCACTGGGTCGCAGGATGGCTGTCGCGCGACATCGACAGGGTGCGGCTGGCCGGATCAAAATGGCGTAGCGTTTTGCTATCGGTAAAAGTGACGGTAATGTTTTGCGCGGACAGTGCGCGAACGGCAGCTTGGGTTATTGTTTCATCCGGTTTGCGCTGGATCGCAAATCGTTCTGCGCTGCGGTCAACCGCGTCGATATAGTTGTCGCAATAATGAAAGAAGTCACGCACCTCTTCCCAAGGGCTGGGTTGCAGGCGGACATCTTCGCGGCCCAATGCCTCGTCGAGTGATGCAAGCCGTTCATGGGTTTGGCGGTAGGCGCTGTGTAGGTCTAAAAATGCGCGTGCAATGGCAGGGGCGTTTGCGGCGACCAACCGTAAGTCGGCAAGCGCCGGGGCGGGGCCTGACAGCACCGGATCGGCCATCGCTTCGCGCATGTCGCTCACCAATCGGGTCTCGTCACCGGCTTGTAGTTCAGTGACATCAAACCCGAATTCCTGCGCGAGGCCCAACACCACCGCGGTCGACACGGGGCGGTTATTGTTTTCCATTTGGTTCAGATAGGGCAACGAGACTCCAAGCTTTGCCGCGAAATCCTTTTGGGTCAGCGACAGCCGCCCGCGCAATTCGCGCAGCTTTGCCCCCGCATAAAGTTTTTGAACGGCCATTACGCACCTTTTGCAACTTAGCTAAGTTAGATTAGCTGCTGCAAACCTGCGGTCAAGTAATGCGGGATTCGCGCCAGACCACAAACAGGACTGAAAGCAACGCAAGCACCCCGGTGCCCAGCATCAGCAGTTGCAGCGGCAAGGTGCCCGTTTCAACCGTCAGCATGCCGCCCGCAAATTGCGACAGCGCTGCGCCGCCACCGATCATGATCGCACCGCTCAGCCCGCTTGCGGTGCCCGCCAGATGCGGACGTACTGAAATGGACCCCGCCATGACGTTGGGCAGGGCGATCCCATTGCCAAGTCCCAAAAATATACAAAATCCGAAAAAGTTGAGCGGGTGCGCCACGCCGGACATGGTAAGAATGGCGGATATGCTCAGCCCGACGATAGTTATACCTGTGCCGATGATGGCCATTGTGTTGATGCCCAAGCGTACTGAAAACCGACCTGACAGGTAGTTACCAACCGAATAACCAACGGCGGGCGCGCCAAGGGCGATACCGCTCCACATCGGAGAGAGGCCAAAGATTGTGCTGCCCACAAACGAGGCGCCACCAAGCAACGCAAAGAACGCACCCGATGAAAAAGCGCTGCAAAGCGCATAGCCCCAGAATCGCGGCGACCGAAAGAGCTCAGGATAGCCTTTGATCTGGTCGCGAAAGCTAACACCGCCCTTGGCGACGGTTTCGCCCAGATCCAAATAGACCAGTACGAGCGTGGCGGTCCCGGCAAGCGCTAAGAACGCAAAAGTGGCGTGCCAGTTAAACGCTTCGTCCAGCACGCCGCCGATCATCGGGCCAAACATGGGTACCAATGCGGTGCCCATGGTGACATATCCCATCAAGGATGCGGCCTCTTCTTGCGAAACGATGTCACGCACAATCGCGCGGCTAAGTGCCATATTTGTGGCAACCGCGGCCTGAAGAATGCGGAAAAACAGAAATAGCTCGATCGAATGAGACAGCATTGCGCCAATGGATGCGATGATGAAAATCGAAAGTGAGCCAAGGATCATGATCCGCCGTCCGTAGCGATCTGAAATCGG
The DNA here is from genome assembly GCF_003318235.1 of Loktanella sp. D2R18. Classification (GTDB taxonomy): domain Bacteria; phylum Pseudomonadota; class Alphaproteobacteria; order Rhodobacterales; family Rhodobacteraceae; genus Yoonia. The sequence continues at coordinate 236,273 of NZ_QOCG01000006.1, forward strand.
GCCAACGAAAATTTGCAACACCGCTGTCGCGGCTAAATACCCTGAAAGCGCGATCTGCATTATCGCGTAATCTGTTTCGAAATCGGCGGTCATCTTGGCCAACGACGGCAAAAAAATCGTCATGCTAAGGGCAGACATGCCTGTAATTAGCACCAGCGTCATGATGTGTGGCGGGGTGCTGCGATCAAGAAAGCGGATGAAGGGTAAGTTGCTCATGGGTTAGGGGTAGGGTGCAACGCTGGTCTTGTCTATCCTTGGGATTGTATGGATACGATTTGCAATGTTGCAATTTGTAGATTTTGCTAATGGTGGTATTTGCAAATATTCCCATTCGCGCTTCGTGAAATGGCTGCCTTGGGCTAGGGTTGGTCAAAGAACCGAATTGGGGGCGATCTGATGGATGTATTACAAGAGCTAGAAGCGCAGCGCGAAGCTGCGCGTCTTGGTGGCGGCGAACGTCGGATTGCCGCGCAGCACAGTAAAGGCAAGCTGACCGCACGCGAACGCATTGACCTATTGCTTGACGAAGGGTCGTTTGAAGAATTTGACATGTTCGTGGCCCACCGCTGTACCGATTTTGGTATGGAGGCTGAACGCCCCGCTGGCGACGGCGTTGTCACCGGTTGGGGCACAGTGAACGGCCGCATGGTCTATGTGTTCTCTCAGGATTTTACTGTTTTTGGTGGCTCGCTTTCGGAAACCCACGCACAAAAGATTTGCAAAATCATGGATATGGCGATGAAAAACGGCGCGCCTGTGATTGGGATCAACGATTCTGGGGGTGCGCGTATCCAAGAAGGTGTCGCGTCGCTTGCTGGTTATGCTGAAGTGTTTCAGCGCAACATTATGGCCTCTGGCGTGGTGCCGCAGATCAGTCTGATCATGGGGCCATGTGCTGGCGGTGCGGTCTATAGCCCCGCGATGACCGACTTTATCTTTATGGTCAAAGACAGCAGTTATATGTTTGTGACTGGCCCTGATGTTGTGAAAACCGTCACCAATGAGGTCGTCACGGCCGAAGAGCTGGGCGGCGCATCGACCCATGCTAAGAAGTCCAGTGTCGCAGATGGTGCGTTCGAAAACGACGTCGAAGCCTTGGCTGAAGCGCGCCGTTTGATCGATTTTCTACCGCTCAATAACCGCGAAAAACCGCCCGTGCGCCCGTTCTTTGACGATGTGGATCGTCTTGAAGACAGTCTTGATACGTTGATCCCGGACAACCCGAACGCGCCGTACGACATGAAAGAGCTGATCCATAAGCTTGCCGACGAAGGCGATTTTTACGAGATCCAACAAGAGTTTGCCAAGAATATCTTGACCGGGTTTATCCGTCTTGAGGGATCGACTGTTGGTGTTGTTGCCAACCAGCCAATGGTGCTGGCTGGCTGTCTCGATATTGACAGTTCTCGCAAGGCAGCACGGTTTGTGCGGTTCTGTGATGCATTTGAAATTCCAATCCTGACGCTTGTCGATGTGCCCGGCTTCCTGCCCGGCACCAGCCAAGAATATGGCGGCGTGATCAAACACGGTGCTAAACTGCTGTTTGCCTACGGCGAAGCCACCGTGCCCAAGGTGACAGTGATCACGCGCAAGGCCTACGGTGGTGCATATGACGTGATGGCGTCAAAACACCTGCGCGGTGATTTCAACTATGCGTGGCCAACTGCAGAAATTGCTGTGATGGGCGCCAAAGGCGCGACCGAGATTATTCACCGTGGTAAATCAGCCGAGGAAATCGCGGAGCAGACCAAAGAATATGAGGATCGCTTTGCGAACCCGTTTGTTGCGGCTGAGAAAGGTTTCATCGACGAAATCATCCGCCCGCAATCCACACGCAAACGGGTCTGCCGGGCCTTTGCAAGCTTGCGCGGCAAGCAGTTGCAAAATCCGTGGAAAAAACACGACAATATTCCGCTATAACTGGAGTGTTCACGCTGGTCGCAAAGCGCCTGGCGTGATCTATCGCGACCCGATGGATCACAATAACCGAGGTATGACATGGCCCTGCCATATATGGATAAACATCGCGGCTTTCCGGGACGCTTGCCCGGGACTGATTTTCAGTTCGTTCTGCGGCGCGCGAATAAAGATGGCGCGACTGCGCTGACCGAACGGGAGCGCTACCCAGATCGCCGTCCGCCAGACAAACGTGCGGATGTCGGGTTTATGCAGGCTTTGTTGGAAAATTTTGGCGATGAACCATTTGTGCGCGGCAATCTGGATGCGGGCCGTCTGAGTTGGCTGTTTGGGCGTGAAGTGATCCCCGCCGAAGACCCGTTTGATCCAGCTGATTACGAAGCCATGCTGCGTGTCGATATCGATGTCGCGCGCGTCAGTTTCCCAGAGCTTTTTACAAAGTAGAAATGACATTGGTTGCACATCATAGGCGCGCTATGCTGCTTGGACGGCGGATATCCTCCCAAAAATGGGGGGATCAAACACGCGGGTATGCAACGACAGTTTTTGGCGACATCATAAGCTGTGCGATAAGCCAGACTTCTTTTGATGTCGCCGACCCACCTTATCATACTGATCCTTCCCCTTCTCGGTTCGCCTTCTCACAGGGCGGACCGAAACCGAGGATCGGCGAAAAAATGTCTGTTATTGCATATCACGTGATTGTGCATATTGCTTTACGCGTGAAAGAGGCCAATTCTTGGCCGCGCAACACAATTCTAAAGGGCAGTAAAAAATGCAAAAATCATCTCTTCTTCTGGCTGCGGTCGCGGCTTTTGGCCTTGCAGGCTGTATCGACACCGACGGCGAACGTGCTGTTGCAGGCGCGGGTGCAGGTCTTGTCGCCGCTGAAATTCTGGGCACAGACCCAGTTGGCACAGCCGCTGTTGGCGCAGCCGCAGGCGTGTTTTGCGACGACGCAGGCATCTGCAACTAGTATAAATTCACGTGCCATTCCGGCGCGTCTAAAATCTTTGGATCGTCGCTGGGGCAGGACCCCGGCGGCGATTTTTTGTTTGGGGGACGAAAACTAATGTTTAAGAAAATCCTTATTGCGAACCGTGGTGAAATTGCCTGTCGGGTTATTAAGACTGCCCGCAAGATGGGGATCAAAACGGTTGCAATCTATTCTGACGCTGACCGCAATGCGCTGCATGTGAAAATGGCCGACGAGGCCGTGCACATAGGCCCGTCCCCCGCGAACCAATCTTACATCGTCATCGACAAGGTGATGGATGCCATCAAACAAACGGGTGCCGAAGCAGTGCACCCGGGCTATGGGTTCCTATCTGAGAACGCGAAATTCGCCGAAGCACTGGCCGCAGCGGGCGTCGCCTTTATCGGGCCACCAAAAGGCGCGATTGAGAAGATGGGCGACAAAATCACGTCCAAGAAAATCGCCCAAGACGCTGACGTGTCCACCGTACCGGGCTACATGGGGCTGATTGAAGACGCCGAAGAAGCGGTCAAGATTTCCAACGAAGTCGGCTATCCGGTCATGATCAAAGCATCAGCCGGTGGTGGCGGGAAGGGCATGCGCATCGCGTGGAACGATCAAGAGGCCCGCGAGGGGTTCCAATCATCCAAGAACGAGGCAGCCAATTCTTTTGGCGATGACCGGATTTTCATCGAAAAATTTGTCACCCAACCCCGCCACATCGAAATTCAGGTCTTGGCCGATGGGCATGGCAATGCCGTCTATCTGCATGAACGTGAATGTTCGATCCAGCGCCGCAACCAAAAAGTTGTTGAAGAGGCTCCGAGCCCCTTCTTGGACGAGGCCACTCGCAAGGCGATGGGTGAACAATCTGTCGCGCTCGCGCAGGCTGTTGGCTACACCAGCGCAGGCACCGTCGAATTCATCGTGGATGGCGACCGCAACTTTTACTTCTTGGAGATGAACACCCGTTTGCAGGTGGAACACCCTGTGACCGAATTGATCACGGGCGTTGATCTGGTTGAACAGATGATCCGCGTGGCCGCAGGTGAAAAACTGCCTTTTGCCCAAGGTGATTTGAAAATCAACGGTTGGGCGATGGAAAGCCGGCTTTACGCCGAAGACCCCTATCGCAACTTCTTGCCGTCTATTGGCCGTTTGACCCGCTACCGTCCGCCTGCCGAAGAAGCGTTTGAAAACCGCGCCGTACGTAATGACACCGGCGTTGTCGAAGGCGGCGAGATCAGCATGTACTATGATCCAATGATCGCAAAGCTATGTACATGGGCACCAGACCGCGCCACGGCGATTGAAGAAATGCGTCTGGCGCTTGATGGGTTTGAGCTCGAAGGTATTGGTCATAACCTCCCGTTTTTGGCGGCCGTATATGACCACCCGAAATTCACCAGCGGCAACATGACCACCGCATTTATCGAGGAAGAATTCCCCGATGGGTTCGACGGTGTGACGCTGGACGACGACACTTGCGTGCGCATTGCGGCTGCGGCCTCGGCGATGCACCGGGTTGGTGAAATTCGACGCACCCGTATTTCTGGCACAATGGGGAACCATGAGCGCCGGGTTGGGACCGATTGGGTCGTGAACTTACAAGGCGCGTCGCACGCGGTGACAATTGATGCCGATCAAAACGGTGCGAACGTCATCATCGGAGATAACACGTTGCGCGTTGAAAGCGATTGGACACCGGGTGATCCGCTTGCGCGTTTGTCCGTCGATGGTACACCGCTGGTGATGAAAGTTGCAAAGATTTCAGGCGGTTTCCGCGTGCGGTACCGTGGGGCCGACATTAAGGTCCACGTGCGCAGCCCGCGTCAGGCCGAACTGGCCGAACTGATGCCCGAAAAGATGCCGCCGGATACGTCGAAATTCTTGCTCTGCCCGATGCCGGGATTAATCGTCAAAGTCGACGTACAAGCTGGTGATGAAATCCAAGAGGGCCAAGCGCTTTGCACCGTGGAAGCGATGAAAATGGAAAACATCCTGCGCGCAGAACGCAAAGGCGTGGTCAAGAAAATCAACGCGGCGGCTGGTGACAGCCTCGCGGTTGACGAAGTGATCATGGAGTTCGAATAAGTGACTTACTGCGCCGATATACGACGTCGATCTTCGACCTCTTGTTGGCGCAGGGGCATCTTATCGATGGTGCGTGAAATTTCGCGCACATTCCATGCAGACGGTTTACGAAATGAGACGCGCCCGTCCTTGCCCAGCAAGACCATCGAATACCCGCGTGGGCGCAGTGCCAAACGCACGGATGTTTGCGCGTCGGGGTCTGTGTCGGTAATGATGATCACATCGCGTTCGGCCAGATCATCAAGCCCTAGCGCCAGCAGGTCCATTTGCTGGCGGAAATGCGGGTCATTGGGGCTGTCTGCAAAGACGATCAGCGGCCGCGCAAGCCACTGGAAATCATCCAGCGTGATGTCGCTGGCATCAAAGATCGCGGTGCGGTCTGCCTCCCAACGCTCTAGCACAGTTTGCTCTTGGGCGGATGTGGCCACACCAAAAACGATGAACAAGGCGCAAAGCCCAATGTTTGTCAGTAACTTCATACCAATCGATATAGCGCCTGCTTGCCCAAATACTAAGGGCGAAGCGCAAATCAGCGAAATAAATTTCGCGCAAAGCCGGAGGCCACAATGACCGATAAGAAAACGTGGGAACAGATCGCTACCAAAGAACTGCGTGGCAAGCCGCTTGATGCGCTGACATGGGATACGCTTGAAGGCATCGCCGTCAAACCGCTCTATACGGCTGATGACACGGCCGATCTGCCGCATATGGGCGGCATTCCCGGCCAATCACCATATACGCGCGGCGTGAAGGCGACGATGTACGCAGGCCGCCCGTGGACGATCCGTCAATACGCAGGGTTTTCGACGGCCGAAGAATCCAATGCGTTTTACCGCAAGGCGCTTGATGCGGGGCAGCAAGGCGTTTCGGTTGCCTTTGATTTGGCAACGCACCGGGGCTATGACAGTGACCACCCGCGCGTCGAAGGTGATGTCGGCAAGGCGGGCGTGGCGATTGACAGCGTCGAAGATATGAAGATCCTTTTCGACGGTATCCCGCTTGATAAAGTGTCCGTGTCAATGACAATGAACGGCGCGGTGATCCCGATTTTGGCGAATTTCATCGTCGCGGGTCAAGAGCAAGGGCACGATAAGGCGCTGCTTTCGGGGACTATTCAGAACGATATTCTCAAAGAGTTTATGGTGCGTAATACCTATGTGTACCCGCCTGAACCTTCGATGAGGATCATTGCGGATATTATCGAATATACCTCAAATGAGATGCCGAAATTCAACTCAATCTCGATCTCTGGCTATCACATGCAAGAGGCGGGCGCGAACCTTGTGCAAGAACTGGCCTATACCTTGGCGGACGGGCGTGAATATGTGCGCGCTGCGATTGCGCGGGGTATGGATGTGGATGCCTTTGCTGGCCGTCTGTCGTTCTTCTTTGCCATTGGGATGAACTTCTTCATGGAGGCCGCGAAACTGCGCGCAGCCCGTCTGCTGTGGTCTAAGATCATGGAAGAATTTGAACCAAAGAATCCCAAATCATCCATGTTGCGCACGCATTGCCAGACCTCTGGCGTGTCACTGCAAGAACAAGACCCCTATAACAACGTGATCCGCACAGCTTACGAGGCGATGGCGGCGGCATTGGGCGGGACACAGTCCTTGCATACCAATGCTTTGGACGAAGCAATTGCCCTGCCAACCGAATTCAGCGCACGCATCGCTCGCAACACGCAGCTGATTTTGCAAGAAGAAACCGGGATTACCAATGTCGTAGATCCGCTGGCGGGGTCCTATTACGTCGAAAGCCTGACCAATGAGCTGGCCGAAAAGGCTTGGGCGTTGATCGAAGAAGTCGAAGAAATGGGCGGCATGACCAAAGCCGTCGCATCGGGCATGCCAAAGTTGCGGATCGAAGAAACCGCTGCCCGCCGTCAGGCCGATATCGACCGTGGGTCCGAAGTGATCGTTGGCGTGAATAAATACCGTAAAGACAAAGAAGACCCGATTGATATTTTGGATATCGATAACAACGCCGTCCGCATCGGGCAGGTCAAACGGATCGCCGATACAAAAGCGGCCCGTGATTCAGATGCTGTTGCCGCTGCATTGGAAGAGTTGACACGGCGTTCTGCCGAAGGTGGTAACCTTCTCGAAGCCGCAATCGAAGCCGCGCGCGCGCGCGCCACAGTCGGAGAAATCAGCATGGCGATGGAGAAAACATTTGGGCGCCACCGCGCCGAAGTCAAAACCTTGGCGGGTGTCTATGGTGCGGCCTATGAAGGCGATAAAGGTTTTGCTGAAATTCAACGCAACGTCGAAGATTTCGCCGATGCCGAAGGCCGCCGTCCGCGTATGTTGGTCGTAAAAATGGGCCAAGATGGGCATGACCGTGGGGCCAAGGTGATTGCGACCGCTTTCGCGGATATCGGTTTTGATGTGGATGTTGGCCCGCTGTTCCAAACCCCCGCCGAGGCGGCGCAAGATGCCATCGACAATGACGTGCATGTTATTGGGATTAGCAGCCAAGCAGCGGGTCACAAGACCCTTGCGCCGCAATTGGTGCAGGCGCTTAAGGATGCCGATGCCGAAGACATCATCGTGATTTGCGGTGGCGTGATCCCGCAGCAAGACTATCAGTTTCTTTACGATAGCGGCGTCAAAGCCATTTTTGGGCCGGGCACCAATATCCCCAAAGCCGCAAGCGAAATTTTGGAATTGCTTTCTGCCGATAAGGGGTAAACAGGGCAAACCGGTTGTCGCGATAAACCTATCGCGCTACAGCTGGTTTGCCGTTAGGATAGCTGCACAGAGATCTTTGCCTCACAGTGTGGAGTCGCCAAATGGCGTTCATTTCAGAAATACATTTTCGGGGATCAGGTGTCGCGAATTCAGGCGAATTCGTTGAAATTACCCTTGGCCCTGATGACGACCCGGACGATTTTGTTGTGTCGGTCTATGACGACGATGGCACGTTGCACACTAATGCGGGCATCGTAGGGGGCGAAGTGAACCTTGGTACGCTGACCGGTGTGGAACACCCCGACGACCCTGACTTTACGATCTACGTGATTTCTGTAGGGGTGCGAAATGCGGCGAGCGACAGTGACGAAGGCAGCGGAATTGCACTGACCAATGTTGATAGCGGCACGGTTCTGTCATTCTATAGTGCTGATAATATCCCCGCGTTCACGGTGTCCGAAGGTGCTGCCTACATCGCAAGCTTACCCGGTACGGCGACTTCAGAAAGTATTCTTGAGCACACAAATGTCGCCAACGGTGAAAGCTATCAGTGGGATATTTTCGGCAACCTTACCTACGCTACGATTGACGATGGCGATTCCGTGCTTTGCATTGAAGGCGGGACGCACGTTTCGACTGATAAGGGCGACGTGTGTGCGCAAGACCTTGTCGTGGGTGATAAGGTCTGGACAGCAGACCATGGATTTCAACCGATCCGGTGGATTGGCCAAACGACATTGTCGCCCGATGTTATGGCCGAACACCGCGACCAGCAGCCCATTCGGTTCAAGGCGGGGTGCATGGGGGGCGGTTACCCTGCAACAGATCTTATTGTGTCGCGGCAGCACCGTATGCTGATCGCCTCGCCCGTTGCACAGCGCATGGTTGACGCAGGAGAGGTCCTTGTGCCCGCCGCAAAGCTCGCTGGGTGCGACGGGGTTGATGTGGTGACCCCAACCGAGGATATCACTTATGTACATATCTTATGCGACCAGCACGAACTGATTTCGGCGAATGGCGCGCTTGTCGAAACCCTTTTGCTGACGTCCTACGTGAAAGGCATCGCTGGAGGAGGAGGGGCAATGAAGAGTGTTTGCACGCCTATCACCACCGCCCGCCCTGTCGTTGACGGTAAGAAAGCCAAACAGCTTCTAGCGCGCATCACTAAAAACAAGCGACCACTCTATGAGCCGGAGAAAATCGCGCGTCACGCCTGATCGTCAGCTTCGTCTTTGCCTGATGCGAGCATCAATATCGCATAGCCCAAGACACCGGATACCAAAGAGCCTGATAGCACGCCCAAACGGACTTGGTTCATCAGTTCCGGGTCGTCAAAGCTAAGCGAACCGATAAACAGCGACATCGTAAACCCAATACCTGCAAGGCAGGCGATCCCATAGATATGTGCCCAGCTTGCGCCATGTGGTAGGCGTGCAAACCCTAGTTTGACCATCGCAAAGCTGACCCCAAAGACGCCAATTTGCTTGCCAAGGATCAACCCCAACGCAATGCCCAAGGGCAAGGGGGCAAACAGGTCGCTGAATGACAGCCCCGTCAACACGACACCCGCATTGGCGAAAGCAAAGATCGGTACGATCAAATAGAGCACATAAGGGGTGAGCCCGTGCTCTAGCGCATGAAGGGGGGATTTGCCGTAGCGGTCCGTCATCGGAATAAGAAACGCTGTGATCACCCCGGCAAGGGTCGCATGGACGCCAGATTTCAGCACAAAGAACCACATGATCGCGCCGAGCAAAATTGCCGGAGCAAGGCGGTGGGCGCCGCGTGCGTTCAGGACGATTAGCCCGATCAGCGGCAGGATCGCCAAGAAGAGGTAATCGACCTTAAGATCAGCGGTATAAAACAGCGCGATAATCACGATGGCCCCAAGATCGTCCAAAATCGCGAGCGTCAGCAAAAACACCTTGAGCGATGCAGGCGCGCGCGTGCCGACCAAGGCGAGAACGCCAAGGGCAAAGGCAATATCTGTCGCCGCGGGGATCGCCCAACCGTTGATGGTGGCCGCGTTGCCCCAGTTAAAGATGATGAACACGACCGCTGGCACAATCATCCCGCCCACGGCGGCCATGCCCGGCAAAATCACATCACGTGGGTTTTTTAGTTTCCCTTCTAGAATTTCGCGCTTTAGCTCGAGCCCGATCAAGAAAAAGAAGATCGCCATCAAACCGTCGTTGATCCATAGGATCGCGGGTTTTTCTAATCCTTCACCATTTACGGTGATGGCCAGATAAGCCCCGAGAAAGCGGTCATAGTACGGTGCCAGCGCCGAGTTTGCGACAATAAGCGCCGCAACGGCCGATGCCATCAATAATATACCGCCAAATGCGTCGTGACGAAAAAAGCGATCGAGCGCGGCGCGAAGTGCCATATTGGTGTTTCCTGACTAATTTTCTAATATCTGCGTGATCATCTAATAGCTGTTGGGCTTGCATCAAGAGAAAAATGGGGTTTTCTTGACGTTAATACTTATTAACGAGTTGGATACACCATGTTTACGCTTGATCATATTGCGGTAGCCGCGACCAATTTGCAGCACGGCGTGGATTGGGTGCAGTCTCAACTGGGTGTCACGCTGGAACCCGGTGGGGTTCATCCGCGTTACGGGACCCATAACATGCTACTTGGGCTGGCAGATGGGCTGTATCTTGAAGTGATCGCAAAAGATCCGGCTTGTGTCGCCGAAGCCGGGCACAGTTGGTTTGGGCTTGATCAATTTGACGGGGCTCCGCGTGTGGCGAATTGGATTTGTCGGGCTGATGACTTGGCGGCGTATAAGGCGATTTCTGGCCCAGCACAGGCACTGCAACGCGGCGATTTACATTGGGATATCACGGTGCCTGATGACGGTGGTCTGCCTTATGGTGGGGCGTTTCCAACATTGCTGCGCTGGGCAGAGGGCACGGTTCACCCCTCATCGTCGCTTCCGCAAACGGGATTGAAGCTCGTTGATTTGTGTATCTCAAACCCTTTGGCGCGCGAAATTGGGTGCAAGGTGGCGCTTGATGATCCACGTATTCGCTTTGAAACTGGTCTTGTTGGGTTTCGGGCAACGTTTGAAGGGCCCGATGGCACAAAGGTGCTGGGTTGATCCGTCCGGCAACCGCAGATGACGCTAGCCAAATCGCCGATATTTGGAATTTTGCCATTCGTGAAACGACAATTACGTTTAACCCTGACGAAAAATCGGTCGCGGAAGTCGCGTCACTAACCGCTAACGCCTGTTTCGTTTGGGAACAGGGCGGTCGCATGTTGGGTTTTGCGCGCTATTTTCAGTTTCGCGGTGGGGCCGGGTATCGGTTTACCTGTGAGCATACGATCATGTTGCACCCCGACGGGCAGGGGCAGGGCGGGGGGCGGAATTTGATGGCCGCGCTTTGCGCCGATGCCAAAGACGCTGGTATGCATACAATGTTTGCCGGATGCAGTGCTGAAAATCCCGGTGCTGTGCCATTTCATGCCGCACTTGGGTTCGAAGAGGTTGCAACCCTGAGGCAAGTCGGGTTCAAGTTTGATCGTTGGATCGATTTGGTATTGATGCAAAAACAGCTCTGAAAGGAACGCATATGTCGATCTGGGCACGTATCGCGGACGCGCTTGCTGCATTGACTGCGGGCGAGGGGCTGACAGCCGTTTTTGAAAAATTGCGCACGGCACCCGACCGCACGGTTGCCTTTGCGATCGCTGTCATCGCCTTGGGGGCGAAAATGGCGAAGGCAGATGGGCAAGTGACCCGCGACGAAGTTGTCGCCTTTCGTGAAGTCTTCACGATCCCCCCCGAAGAAGAAGATAACGCGGCAAGGGTGTTCAACCTGTCGCGCCAAGATGTGGCCGGTTACGAGGCCTACGCGCGCCAAATCAAAGCAATGTTTGCCGATGATGACACACCGTTGTGCCATCTGATGGAGGGGCTGTTTCAAATTGCGATGGCAGACGGGTTCTACCACCCGAACGAAGATGACTTTTTGCACAATGTCGCAAACATCTTTGGGTTTGACGAACGGCGATTTCGCGGCATTCGTGCGCAATTTGTGAAGGACGCGGATCGCGACCCATATGACGTGCTTGGGGTTTCCCCTGATGCGTCAATGGATCAAGTGCGCAAAGCTTGGCGCAATTTGGTCCGCGAAACCCACCCCGACCAGATGATCGCGCGCGGCGTCCCTCCCGAGGCGGTTAAGCTGGCAGAACGCCGTATGGTTGCCATAAATCGTGCGTGGGAAGACATCCAAGGCGCACGCGCGTGAGGATCGCCACCTATAATGTAGAATGGTTTGATCGCCTATTTGACGATGATGACGGATTGATTGACGACGACAGCTGGTCGGCCCGCTGGGATGTGACCAAGGCGCAGCAGACGGCGGCGCTTGGCGCGGTATTTCAGGCGCTTGACGCAGATGCGGTCATGATCATTGAGGCCCCCGATACCAGCCCAACCCGCAGCGCGGTGCGTGCGCTGGGTGCATTTGCCAGCCATTTTGGACTACGGGCCAGCGCGGCAATTGTCGGTTTCGCCAATGATACCCAGCAAGAAATCGCGTTGCTGTATGATCCGAATGTCGTCCAAGTCACCCATGATCCGCTGAGCGATGATAAATACCCGCGTTTTGACCAGACCTTTGCGATGGATTTGGATGTCGATGCCTCCCCCGACCCGATACGCTGGTCGAAACCTCCGCTAGAATTGGCGCTTGATGGGCCTGCGGGGCCGTTGCGCCTGATCGGTGTGCACGCGAAATCAAAGGCACCACATGGTGCGACCTCTGATGCCGAAGCCATCCGCATCTCGATTGAAAACAGGCGCAAACAATTGGCCCAATGTATATGGCTGCGTGGTCGGGTGGATGCCCACCTTGCACAGGGCGATGACCTGATCATTTTGGGAGATTTTAATGACGGGCCGGGGCTGGATGAATATGAAAAACTGTTTGGCCGCTCTAGCGTCGAAGTCGTTTTGGGCGAAGGGAGCGCTGCACAAATGTATGATCCGCACGCGCGGCAGGCGCTAAGCCGCAGGTTGGGCGCAGCACCGACAACCTCGCGGTTTAAACGCAAAGGGCAGCCCTATCTTCAGGCCCTGTTAGACTACATAATGGTGTCACCGGGGCTACGTGCACAGAACCCTGAATGGCAGATTTGGCACCCGTTCGATCACCCCGAATGCTATGAAAACAAGTCACTACAGGCAGCGCTGTTGCAGGCTTCTGATCATTTTCCTGTGGTTTTGGAATTGCCGAACAAAAGAACCTAGTCTCGCGCACATTTAATGACGGCAAAGGCAATATTGTCTTGCTCAGGGTCGCCTAGGTTTTCGAGTGCTGCCAAAAGCGCATCCGCGATTTTTTGGGCTGATTGTTGGGATGTTGCATCCAAAATGTCGCTGATTTGCGGGTCTGACAAATATTGCAGCCCGTCGCTTGAGACGATGACGATATCTCCATCGCACAGCATGGTGGGCGTTTTTGGGCAATCGATTGCCTTGATGTCACGGCCCCGAATGACAGAGGTCAATGTATGGCGGCTGGGGTGATCGCGACCTTCTTGTTCAGATAGTGCGCCGATTTTGACAAGCATATCAATCTGCGGAGCCATGGAGTGCGTCGCGCTGAGTTGTTGCAACGCGCCGTCACGATATAGATACAGCGGTGAATCCCCGATCGAAGCCCATGACAATGCGTTATCGACAATGATTGTTGCCAAAAGCGTCGAGCCCATACCGTATGTTTCAGCGTGGGCTTTCGCATGTACCCCGACCTGCGTATTCGCCGTTCGGGCAGCGGTGGTCAGTAGGGCAGGGATGTCCGCCTTGCAGGCCAGCAGGTCGGAATTTTGTGCGGTAATTTGGCGAAACACTTCCGCGCTGACAATGCCGCTGGCGACGTCACCCGCAGCATGGCCGCCAAGCCCATCGGCAACCACCACGCTTCCAAGAACATCGGGCCCCGCCGCTTGGGACAAAAGCGCATCTTCTTGATAGTCCCGCGCACCTTGGTGCGTTGTTGTCGCCATGTCATAGCGGAATGCTACTTTTAAGCTTTGATCTGTATCCGCCACGTAGAGCCCCTCAAACGCATGTATTTCAACAATCCTAAAAGGATAACTTGTCCAACAGATGCACACCCAATGGCAAAATCATGGCCATCGCATATTCTATTTTTTAAATTTGATTGCGACTGTCGCGTCAAGTGCCGCAGCCAGCCCGTTTAAGCGGTTTTCCGCGACCTCGCCGAACAGGGGGCGGGCGTGTTCTGTTAACACCAAGGTCAGCGTGCGTTTGCGTGAGTTCCACTTTAGCTTGCCCGGCGGTTCATCCGCCGACAGCCAGAGCATTGCGCCCAAACGCATGGCTTTCCCTAAAATCTGTGCTTCTTTGATTTGTGCTTCATCTAGCATGGCAAAAAGTGGCGCAAACCGAGTTTTGTCGGTTTTGCTGGTGTAGCGGTGCATCAGCGCCAAGCCCAAAAACACCCGTTCATAGTGTTTGAGCCCACCAAGATTGGCGCGGGTGGCGTTATCGAATGTGACTTCGGCGCGGTAATCGGGGTGCGCGCGCCAACTGACGTCATGTAGCAGGCAGGCGGCCTTGATGATTCGAATGCGCTGCCAATTGGCCCGCGGAAACAGCGGTTTTACAAAGTCATAGAGTAACCTGCCAAAACCGGGCATGCGCGCATCTTTAGCTTCGGCAAAGCGGCAGGCCTCAATTAGCGGGTCCCGTTCCCGCAGGTCGCGCGGCATCTGTTCGAACAGCATCCCTTCGCGGATACCGTAAGACGACACAGCAACGTCTTTGGGTTTAAACACCCGCATCAATTCGCGTAGCACCACCGATGCTAGCGGAACAAGCGCGACGCGGCTTTCCGAAATACTGCAGCGTGTACGGAGCTCTTGCAGGTCTGACTTATCGATATAATTGGCTGTCTTGCTGATCTGGCGTGATGACATGCGGTATTCATGCAAAACCGTAAGCGGATAACCCCGCCGTTCCATATCAACCCGCGCGATGGCCCGCCAGGATCCGCCGACCAAAAACAGGCGCATGCCGGTTTCATTGCCCATTTCATCATGAAGCCGGGCAATGGTTTCGCGGACAAATGCTTTGACGGCTTTCTTGCCACCTTTGATCTCGCGCAGCTTGAGTGGGCCCAAAGCCGAGGTCACACGCTGCCCGACGCGCCCATCAGATAGATCAGCAAGTTCCATCGAAGATCCGCCAATATCGCAGACCAACCCGTAGCTGCCGGGCCAGCCAAGCAACACGCCTTGCGCCGAAAGCCGGGCCTCTTCTTTGCCGTCGATAATCCAGAGTTTAACGCCTGTTTCGCGCAAGACCTCTTCACGAAAATCGTGCCCGTCACTGGCTTCGCGCACGGCGGCTGTGGCGACGGCGGTCAGGGGCAGGATGCCCATTCCTTCGGCAAGGGCCGCAAACCGACGGATCGCAGATAGGGCACGCACGCGTCCTTGCGGGTTGAGATGCCCGGTTTCCGACAGCCCCGCTCCCAATGCGCACATGATTTTTTCATTGTAGAAATAAGCTGGGGACCGCGCCGCGCCGTCAAACACCACCAACCGGACAGAGTTCGAGCCAACATCAATCACACCCACGCGGCTCAACCCTCTGGCGGCGGCATCGTCAAACAACGGGCGCCCAAACGGTCCCCAATCAATCGTCTCGGGTTGCTGTGTCATGATGTCCCCGTCGTTTTGCAGCGTTCATCATGAAGCCAATAGGCCCATCCGTCAATTGCTAGCTGTTCTGTTTTCACTTATACTGCAACCTCATGTCACGTCGCCGTTTTTAAGGACAGTATAAATGCAACTGGCACCGATTGAGGGACCACTACAAAAATTCGATGATCTCTCGCTCATTTCAGGTGATTTGGCACGCCCTAGTAGTTTTACACTTACTGGCCTTATTCGCAACGAAATGCATTTTTTACCTGCGTTTTTGCCATACTACCGCGGGTTAGGTGTTGATCGTTTTGTATTTATTGACGACCAATCAGACGATGGTTCACGCGCGTTTTTACAGGCGCAAAATGATGTTGTTGTGTTAAAATCAGGGCGGCGTTTTGGCGATAAGGTCCCGTCTGTCGACGTGCCATGGCTGCCACCAAGCGACAACAGACGCATGCAAATTATGTGGCGCATGCTGATTCAAGAAAAATTCGCCTGTGACACATGGGCGCTTCATGTCGACGTAGATGAATTTCTAGACTTACCGGATGGTATGAATGTTCAGAAACTCGTTAACGTAGCAGAGGCCGAGGGCGTTGAGATGCTGTGGGCTGTGATGATAGAATTGTATCCTGAGCGGCTTAACGATCTTCCGGCTACGCAGAAAAATGAAGTTATTGATTTGAATGCCGACTGGTTTTTTGACGCACGGCAACACATTGGGTTAAGTGGGCGGCCGATACCACGTATGGTGTATTCTGGAAGTCGATCACGTTTGTTATTCCAGTATGATGTAAAGAGACGCGGAAATTGGTTAAAGCGCAATATTAGGCGTAAAATGGGGTTAAAACCACCTGGCGCACATGCGATCCGCAAGCCTTCGTTTTTGCGTTGGCGCAAAGGTGCCTACATGGAAAGCCCTCATGCAGTTGATCTAATCGCGTCACAAAAGGTTATTTTGCCGTTGCGCCATTTCAAGTTTAATGCGCATATGCATGCCCGCGTGAATGCTGCCATCAAGGGTGGCGCATATCATAACCAGTCATCTGATTATAAAGCCTTAGCTGACTTGTTCGAAAAAATGTCGCGTGACAACGGGGCATTTGGCTGCAAGTTTTCCCGCCCCTACCGCGGGTATGAAGGCTTTAAAGCCGCGCGCATCGCATGCGGCCTATAGTGTTAATCGTCGGTGTGCGTTAGCGTAGGCACATCGGATGCGCCTGCTGACCCACGACCAGACAGGGACGGATTTTCCATAAAGAAACGGTGGCAGTTGAACGCAAATTCGCCTTCGGGGATTTCGGCCCGGGTAAAGCTGCCGTCGGCGGCCATGACCCAACTTTGCGCGACATCGGCCATATTGGCAGCCATGACTTGCCCGACGATCTGCGCCTTGACAGTGGCGTTTTTGATTTCGACCAGCGTTTCAACCCGGCGGTTTAGGTTCCGGCCCATCCAATCAGCGGAACTGATAAAGACCCGCGCCTTTTTGGACGGCAGCTCTGCCCCATTACCAAAGCACACGATGCGCGAATGTTCCAAAAACCGTCCGACGATGGATTTCACGCGGATATTTTCGGACAGCCCTTTGACGCCGGGGCGTAGCCCGCAAATGCCACGGATCACCAGGCTGATTTTCACCCCCGCTTGCGAGGCCGCATAAAGCGCGTCGATCACATCCGATTCAATCAGTGAATTCATCTTGGCCCAGATCATGGCGGGCTTCCCGTTGCGGGCGTTTTCTGCCTCTGCCGCGATACTATCAAGCAAGGACTGCTTTAGGCTAATCGGCGAAATCGCCAGATTTTCTAACGTTTCGGGCTGGGCGTAACCTGAGAGGTAGTTGAACACTTTGGTCGCGTCGCGGCCCAATTTAGTGTCACAGGTAAAGAAGCTTAGATCGGTATAAATCCGCGCCGTGATCGGGTGATAGTTGCCTGTGCCGAAATGCGTATAAGTCACTAGTTTGTCACCTTCGCGGCGCACGACGGTGCTGATTTTCGCATGGGTTTTGTAGTTCAAGAACCCGTAAACCACGTGCGCGCCAGCCCGTTCGAGACGGCGCGATTGGCGGATGTTGGCAGCTTCGTCAAAACGGGCTTTGAGTTCAACCAAGGCGGTGACGGATTTGCCATCTTCGGCGGCTTCGCACAGGGCCTCGACGATGGGCGATCGTTTGGATGTGCGGTAAAGCGTTTGTTTGATCGCGACGACATCGGGATCACGCGCGGCCTGCGCGAGGAACCTGACAACCATGTCAAAAGTTTCATAGGGGTGGTGCAAAAGCATGTCTTTTTGGCGGATCGCAGCAAACATATCGCCATCGTGGTCTTGGACCCGTTCAGGCACACGGGGAGAAAAAGATGGCCACAATAGGTCGGGGCGGTTGTCCAAGACCAGTTCGCTCAGGTCTGCGATACCGATCATGCCGTCAACTTCGACGACGGCTTCGGATGTGACGTGCAATTCGGACATCACAAGGGTCTGCAACGCGGCTGGGGCCTTTGCGGAAATCTTCAGTCTGACAACCTCTCCGCGGCGGCGCCGTTTGAGTGCGGTTTCAAATTCGCGCACCAAATCTTCGGCCTCGTCTTCGACTTCTAGATCGCTGTCGCGCAGGACTTTAAAGGCGCAGTTGCCTTTGACCTTATAGCCCGGGAAAAGCTGACCGATATGCAGCAAAAGCAGTTCTTCGAGCGGCAAAAAACGTTGCCCATCTTCGGTTGGGAGGGGGATAAAACGATCGATCTGCGCGGGGACAGGCAATAGCGCGCGCAGGGTACGTTTATCTCCGGTCCGTTCAAGCTGCAGTGCGAGCGCAAACCCTTCGTTGGGGATGAACGGAAACGGGTGCGCAGGGTCAATCGCCAGCGGTGACAGAACCGGGAATACTTGTTCAAGAAACACATCTTCAAGATAGCGGACTTCGTCTTTGGTCAGGTCGGCGCGCGTAAGCAGGTGAATATCCTGCGTACCCATTTCCGTTTGCAATGCGGTAAATACGGTTTGCTGGCGCGTCATTAGTTTGCGGGCATCTGCGTCGATCAGAACAAGCTGTTCTGCAGGTGTCAGCCCATCAAGGCCGGGGGTGGCATTGCCTGCATTCGCCAATTCGCGCAGCCCCGCAACGCGGACGCTAAAAAATTCATCCAGATTTGCAGCTGAAATTGACAGGAACCGCAGGCGTTCAAGTAGCGGTACGCGCGGGTTTTCGGCCTCTTCCAGCACGCGCCAGTTAAAGCCAAGCCAGCTGAGTTCGCGGTTCACAAAACGGGCTGGTGTCGCCAGATCAATGTCGAGTTCGGTCGGTGCGGGAAACGCGCCTTCGAGAAAATTTGTGGTATTCATAGCGGCCTTATGCGCCACAGTTGTTGCGGCTTTGTGACAATTATTGCGCTCTGCCGCCTACTTGTCCAGAAGGTCCGCTGCGAGCGCCTTGTTGATCTTGCGTCCTTGGGCCAAGGCCGCCGCGTCAAGCCGGGCGACAATATCAGCAGCCGCAGCGAATGAGCGTTCAATCCGCGTTGTCAAATATTGCACCAACGGTGGGCCGGGCATGATTTGACGGTCGGCAAAAAGCTTCATAATCAGCGCTGACAATAAAGCATCATCGGGGTTGGCGATTTGCGTGATTGTGGTGGCTTGCATCCGGCTGGCCAAGTCAGGCAGGGGGATTTGCCATCGGGTCGGCGCATCTTGCGCGGTCATCAATAGCGTGCCGCCGGTATTGCGCAGATGGTTGTGCAGGTGGAACATCGCCTCTTGCGCGGTGTCTGGCAGCGTCTCCATATCTTCGACAATCACGCAATCGGCGCTTGGTTGAAAATCTGCGGGCATCGTTTTGGCGTTCAGCGTTTGCGCGCCAGATTGGATTTGGAAAATTCGTGCAAGATGACTTTTGCCGCAACCCTTTGGCCCAACGATGGCCAGCTTGCGGTCCGGCCAGGATTGCGGCGCAGTCAGCATTGCAAACGCCTGAGCGTTCGCAGCCGAGACAAAGAAATCATTTGGCCCCAGCGCAACACCTGTTGGCCAGTTAAATGTCAGTTGTTCCGCCATCATTATTCGTCCGACGATTGCCCGCGATACAACAGGCCGCTTTTGTAGTGCTCAATTGCGTAGCGAGCCAGTACACCGATGATCGCTGCCAATGGAACGGCGACCAACATACCAACAAAGCCAAACAGGGACCCGAAAACCGACAACGCAAAGAGCAGCCAAACCGGATGCAACCCGACCGAATTGCCAACCAATTTAGGGGTTAGCACATTACCCTCCAGGAACTGTCCGAGCATAAAAATACCTGCGACTATCCCAATGCGTAGCCAGTTAGTTCCCTGTTCAACAGTTTCACCATCAATCTGTTCGGTGCCTGCCCAAAATTGAAATAACGCTAGCCCGATTGCTAAAACGCCACCGACAAGTGCCCCAACATAGGGAATGAAAGTCACCAGCCCCGCGATAAATCCAACGATCAGCCCGAATTTGAGCCCGGCAATCATCAGGGCGACTGCATAATAGGTGCCCAAAATCAGACAAACAGTACCTTGACCGCGGATGAAAGACGCCAGCGTGTTATCGATCTGACGCGCCAGACTACGCACGGTTTCAACGTGATCACGTGGTAAAAGTTCGTCAACGCGTGCGGTCATACGGTCCCAATCCAGCAGTAGGTAAAATGCGACAACAGGCACGATGACCAAAAGAACGACAACATTGAGCAAACCAATCGCCGAACTCAGCAAGCTGTTCATTAATTCGCCGCCCTTCGATTGGATTGCCTCGCCAATTGCGAGCAGCTGCTTGTGAATCGTGCTTTCCGAATCCAACAGTGACGGGAAGCGTTCGGTCAATGCCGCTTGCAGGCGATTGAACAGCTCAGGCGCGGTATCGACCAACTGACTTGTTTGTTCGATCAGTGTCGGAATCACGAGTAAGATCAAAAGAATGAATACCAGCGCCGCGACTAAAGTGATGATAGTGACCGACACGGCGCGGCTGAGCCCCATTGCCTCAAGCCTGTCTGCAATGGGATCAAGGCAATAGGCAATCGCGCCGCCCAAGACAAAGGGCAATATCACATCGCCTAAAAACCACAGGATCACCAACAAAACCGCCGTGACGATTCCCCAGTATTTTGCTTGCTGTTGGACCGGCAGCGCCATGTGATACCTCTTGTTGCTTGGTCATTTAGATGCGGTATGACACGCATTCTTGCAAGGGTTGTGGATGAAATAACGTGCAATTGCGACCCGTTTGCGCATATGTCTGCGCTTGCGAGGGCCGTCCACCCAGATTAAACCCAAAGCAACTGAATATCCCAAGAAGGCCGATCCCATGCGCATGAGCCGCTATTTTCTTCCCGTTCTCAAAGAAACGCCCCGCGAGGCACAGATCGTCAGCCACCGCTATATGTTGCAGGCAGGCATGATCAAACAAGCCAGTGCAGGCATCTATTCGTGGTTGCCATTAGGTTTCAAAGTTCTGCGTAAGATCGAAAATATCGTGCATGAAGAACAGGCGCGCGCGGGCCATATCGCGATTCAGATGCCGACAATTCAATCGGCTGATCTGTGGCGTGAATCTGGTCGCTATGATGCTTACGGCGAAGAAATGCTGCGCATCAAAGATCGCGGCGGTCGTGAATTGTTGTTTACGCCGACGGCCGAAGAACTGGTGACGGATATCTTTCGGTCGCATGTGACCAGCTACAAAGATTTGCCGCTTACGCTTTATCAAATTCAATGGAAATTCCGCGACGAAGTCCGCCCACGTTTTGGCGTCATGCGTGGTCGCGAATTCTATATGAAAGACGGGTATAACTTTGATCTAACCAAAGAGGATGCGCTGCACGCCTATAACCGCCATCTTGTCAGCTATCTGCGCACCTATGAACGGCTTGGGCTTCAGGCGATTCCGATGCGCGCGGATTCAGGCCCGATTGGTGGCGATGATACGCATGAATTCCTTGTGCTGGCTGAAACCGGCGAATCCGAAGTGTTCTATGACAGCGAGATCACCGATCTGAAATTCGGTGACCGTGAGATCGACTATGATGACAAGGCCGCATGTGCCGCCGTCCTTGAAGAATTCACCAGCCGCTACGCACGCACCGATGAAACCCACGACGAGGCTATGTTCGCCGAGGTTCCCGAAGACCGCAAACGCACTGCGCGTGGGATTGAGGTCGGCCAAATTTTTTATTTCGGCACTAAATATTCCGAAAGCATGGGCGCGATGGTCGATGATGGAAAGGGCGGCAAGGTGCCTGTCCACATGGGGTCGCACGGGATCGGCGTGTCACGGCTGTTGGGCGCGATCATCGAAGCCAGCCACGACGACAAAGGTATCATCTGGCCCGAAGGTGTCACACCGTTCCATGTTGGTATTTTGAATATGCGTTCGGGCGATGAAGCCTGTGATGCGGCTTGCGAAGACCTTTACAAACAGTTTACCGCTGCTGGCCTAGAGCCACTGTATGATGACCGCGATGAACGGGCAGGGGCCAAGTTCGGAACGATGGATATGATCGGTCTGCCTTGGCGTATTACGATTGGTCCACGCGGGATCAAAAATGGCGTTGTCGAAGTCACCTGTCGTCGCACCGGTGAAGCGACCGAGATGCCCGCTGCAGAAGCAATTGCCAAAATCGTCGCGATTTATGAGGGTATCGCATAGGTAAAACACCACGATGTGAACTTGAAAATGGGCGCGATCCTTGCGGATCGACGCCCATTTTTTACATGATGCGTTAACGGCGCGCACATTTGATGGTATGCTGCGTCCAAAATAATGTGTTGAGGCAGTAAATGACACGCAATGAAATGAAGGAAGGCCGGATATGATCCGGGTGCTTTGCCTTGTGGGCGGCGTTGCTGGGGCTGCGGGATTGTCCCAATATCCTGAGTTTTCGCAGCAATATATGCAGCGCCTCGGCGGGCAGGTCGATGAATTGGCGCGTCAGGTTAAAGAGTTCGATGCGACGGCGCTCGAAGACGGGCTTGGGCGCGAAGAGATGTTAGAGGCGATGGCCGAGGTGCCGTTGACGCAGAGGCAAGAGGCGATGTGGCGCCGTACCATTGCGCGACATGTGCGCTTGGGTGACAATCTGGCCGCCTTGCGCGACGCCTCTGCGATGCAACGGATGTTGATGCCGCACAGAATGGCTGATGTTCAGACATTTCAGGCGGCTTGGCAGGATTTCACCCCGGCCGTTCCGATCAGCACCGCAGGGGCCGCCGCTGCAGGCAGCGGGTTTATTGGTGGTTGGGCGCTGATCGGCACAATTTTGTCATTGCTGACCTTGCCGTTTCGGCGCAACCAACGCACAGTCGCGCCGAAACAGACACTAGCGCGGATCAAGGCTGATCCTCCGGTCGCGCGGCCAACGCCCCGATCAGAGGTACAAAGCCACATTCGCCCACTATCGGGAGCAAAACGATGACAACTGCATTGATTACGTGGGGCGGCTGGGATGGTCACGAACCAGATAAAGTCGCAGCGATTTTTGATAAAATCCTAAACGATGCCGGGATCGTAACCACCGTCACGGATAGTCTCGCTTGTTTTGATGATGGCGCGGAGTTGAAAACCTATGATCTGATCGTGCCCGTCTGGACCATGAGCGATCTATCACGCGAAGCGGCCACAAATGTATCAGAGGCCGTCGCGGCGGGCACGGGTATCGCAGGCTGTCATGGCGGCATGTGCGACGCGTTTCGCGGATCGCCCTTGTGGCAGTTCATGACTGGGGCCAATTGGGTTGGCCATCCGGGGGGCGACGGGGTGAAACATCGAGTAAACATCATTTCCGACGATCCGCTGGTTGCCGGGATCGGCGATTTTGATGTCGAAACCGAACAATACTATCTGCACGTCGATCCCGCCAACATGGTTCTTGCCACGACGCGCACGGATGTCGTGACGTGGTATCACAGCGCAAATGGCCCGGTAGATATGCCTGTCGCATGGACCCGTGAATGGGGGTTGGGCCGCGTGTATTATAATGCGCTGGGCCATCAGGCATCCGTGATTGCGAATGGTCCGGCCTTCGAGATGATCAAACGTGGGCTGCTTTGGGCTGCGCAAAGCAAATCAGCGGCCCAAGGCCGCGACCCGTCTCAATTCCAAAATGCCGGCAATCACTGGTAATTGTTCCCAAGAAAGAGACGTTATAAATGTCCACCCGACCTTTTGCTAAATTCGAATGGATGATCGCTTGGCGGTATATCCGTGCCAAACGTGCCGAAGGCGGCATCAGCGTGATGACCTGGATCAGTCTGATCGGGGTGACGCTTGCGGTATGGGCGCTGATCGCGACATTGGCCGTCCGGTCAGGGTTTCGTGCCGAATTCGTTGATACAATCGCGGGCGCTTATGCGCATGTGACCGTGCAGCAACCCGGTGGCACCATCGATGATTTTGAGGTGGTCGCCGACCGTGTCCGCGCTGAAGACCATGTGACTGATGTGTTCCCGCTTGTCCGCGGGCAAGCCATGGCAAGCGCGTCGGGGCGGTTGGGCCTTGCGGATATCTATGGGATCAAACTTGAGGATCTAAAAAGATCAGACGCGATCATTGAAAGCGACCGTAGCTACGGCAATATTGACGATCTGCCAAATGGGATCGCGCTTGGCTCTGAATTGGCGGCGAACCTTGGGGTGACAATTGGCGACCGGATAGAAATTACAACCCGCGCCGGGGCGTCAACGCCAATGGGGCAATCGACGCGGCGCAATGCCTACGACGTCGTCTTTATCTTCTCGACCGGGCGCTACCAAATCGACGAGGTGCGCGCCTATCTGCCGCTCGACGTCGCGCAGTTTATCTTTAACCGCGACGGTGTGGCCGATGAGTTGGCCGTGCAGCTTGATGACATCACCCTGTCCGAAGGGCTTAAGCAGTCTATTGCAAATGCGGCGGGCGAAGGCACATGGGCCTATTCATGGGAGGACCGTGTGCGTCGTTATTTGCGCGCCCTGACCATCGAGGACAACGTGATGTTCATCATCTTGTCGATCCTTGTCTTAGTCGCATCGATGAACATTATTTCAGGGCTGATCATGTTGGTCAAAAACAAGGGCCGCGATGTCGGGATTTTGCGTACGATGGGGCTGACCGAAGGGTCCATCATGCGGATTTTCTTTATCTGCGGTGCCGGGATCGGGACAGTGGGGACGATCTGTGGTGTGATCCTTGGGTGTCTGTTTGCGGTCTACATCGACACGATTTTCAGCTTTGTGAATTTCGTTGCTGGCGGCGGGGTTTGGGATCCGTCCATTCGCGGAATCTACGCGATCCCCGCAGAATTACACCTGTCGGACGTCTTGAAATCCGTCTCTCTGTCACTGGGTCTGTCATGGATCATTACAATCTTTCCCGCGCGCCGTGCCGCCCGGATGAACCCGGTTGAGGCGCTGCGCTATGAATGATTTCACGCTGGAGGTCAGCGATCTGACCAAGACCTATAACGCAGGAAAACCCGGCGAAGTGCGCGTGTTGCAAGGTGTATCGCTCGCGGTTAAACCCGGCGAGGTCGTGGGGCTGGTGGCGCCATCGGGGGCTGGCAAGTCAACCCTGCTGCATATCGCAGGGCTGCTTGATACGCCGGACGCGGGAAAAGTTGCGATTGGCGGCACCGATATGACAAATCTGTCTGATCGTAAACGCACGGCCGTGCGCCGTGGCACTGTTGGATTTATCTATCAGTTCCACCACTTACTGCCTGAATTTAGCGCTGTCGAAAACATCGTGATTCCACAGTTAGCAAATGGGGTAAGTGATGCGGCAGCCCATGCGCGCGCGCTTGATCTGCTCAATCGGGTTGGCATTGCGGATCGGGCATCACACCGCCCCGCTGCCTTGTCAGGTGGAGAACAGCAGCGCGTGGCGTTTTGCCGGGCGCTGGCAAATGAACCCGCCCTTTTGCTTGCGGATGAGCCGACAGGCAACCTTGACCCCGATACATCTGATCAGGTGTTCGATGCGCTGATGGGGCTGGTACGTGATACGGGGCTGGCCGCTGTTATTGCGACCCATAACCTGACGCTTGCCGCGCGGATGGACCGACAGGTGCGGCTGACCGCCGGCACGCTAGAAATGATTTAGATCAATGCCATCGCGCGCAGCCCTGCTAGCGTGATGAAAACAGGAGAGAGTACAGATGCGGTATATGATGATAGTGGCGGCGCTCACATTGGCCGCTTGTGTTGAGAAACCTGAAAGCGGCGCGCAGTTGTATGAGGCTGAATGCGCGGGTTGCCATGGCGCGGATGCGCGTGGCGATGGACCCTACGCGCGGGGGCTGGAAACAGCGCCGCCTGATCTGACCACGATTGCTGCGCGCAATGGCGGGGTGTTCCCGCGCGATCAAGTCATGAGCACGATCGATGGGCTGCAACGCGACGCCCACTTTAGCGCTGCCATGCCAGAGTTCGGGGCAGGTGATCTGGGTGAGACGGTGATCGTTGAAAATAACGGCCTAGGCACGCCTGTGCCAACCAAGTTGCTGTTGCTGACAGATTACATCGAATTATTGCAACAGTAGCAATGGCTGACAATCGCGTGAGATTGTGAATTTGCACGTGGGCGCAGGCGATGCTGGGGGGTATGCATGGGGTCAATTGAGTGATTGGAGTTTCTCATGCGCTACCTGACCCTTGCCGCCTGCTTTGCCCTCGCCACCCCTGCCATCGCGCAGCCTGTGCCGTTTTCAAGCGGTTGGGCTGAACAGCGGTTACAGTTGTTTAGCTCGAACGATTATAGCTTTGGATCTGATCTTGGGATTGTGTCTGAAGGCTCTGTTTCATTGGCGTGGACGCGGGTTGGGCGGGGCCAGTGGGGCGCGCGCAATGCGTCTTGGGGCTGGCGTGTGGATCAATCGGTGCCTGCAACAAGCCTTGCCCAAAAGGGTGGCGATGACCGTAATGTTTCCGTCTATTTCGTGTTCCTACCCGAGGCATCCGCCGCCGCGAGTGAAGGGGCGAACATCAGGAGTTTGCTTGGAAATGATGAGGTGCGCATCATCCAATATGCGTGGGGCGGTAACCACGCGCGCGGTCAAGTGATCCCGTCGCCTTATGGTCCTGCGGGCCAAGGCGCGACGATTGCGCTGCGCCAAGCAGGCACCGGATCACATAGCGAAAACGTTGATCTGGCGGCGGATTACGCGGCGGCCTTTGGTGGTGCGCCGGGTGCGTTGGTTGGCTTGGCCGTGTCAGCGGATAGCGACGATACCGATAGCATTATTCGCGCAGCGCTTGGCCCGATTGATCTGCGGTGATGCGGGGCAGGTGGGTTAAAACCCACCCTACGCGGTGCGGCGAACGAATCGCAGGTTAACGCCTGTATTTTATGGGGTTTGGGCTGTCGGCCGCGCGTCGGACTTGCGTCGGGCATTTGTCTGGCATTTGTGCGGTTAACGGTGCGTGCTATGGGTGGGTTGAAAACGGACCGCTTTGCCTAATCCACATCCTGCCCGGCATCGCCGGGCAGCGCCCGGACCTCCCCCATGGGGAGGGCGCTTCGCACCCACCCCGAGGTCCGAGCGCCGCCCTCATTTGGGAATTGGACAGCTTCTATACGAGCTCAAAGTTTACTGATGTACGTAAGAAGTTGACCAAGTGACGTTGGGCATGAAATTGCAGGTATAGCCATCAAAACTGGCACAATATAGCAACTAAACACATCTGAGATGAACGTTAAGTTGGCCGAACGATTTGCTGCGCGTTGATCTACGGATTCCTTTTCATTCTTTAGTTGTATTTCTAATGCCTGGATATCGCTATTGGGTAAGTCATCATATTGATCTGGTTGACGATATTCCATCTCTAGACGGCCGGACAATGAATTACGTGCGAACTTATGGCTGGCATTTATTCTTCTTGTCGTACGTACATGAAGAAGGACGTTAAGGTTCGGCAGTTCTTTGACGATGTAAACTATGAACAAGGCAAAGGTAGATACCTGACCCAAAGCAATTAGTTTGTCTTGATCGAGTTCAATTGACACTCCGAAGAATGAAACTTGTTCAGATAAGATATTCAAATTCGCAAGTATTAGAGTGAAATATGCGGTGGTAAGCAACGTTCTGCGGGCAACTTTCGAATTTTTTGGGTCTAAATCTACTGGTACTATATTTGTGTCACTCAAACATCCAACTCCTCCGCGAACTGCGCATTTTCCTGAATATACTGGAACCGCAGTTCGGGTTTTTTGCCCATGAGGCGCTCTACCAGATCGGCGGTGTCGCCGGGTTGATCGTCGGTGATGGTGACGCGGATGAGCTTGCGGGTGGTGGGGTCCATCGTGGTTTCTTTGAGGTCTTTTGCGTCCATTTCGCCCAGCCCCTTAAACCGCTGCACGTCGATTTTGCCTTTGCCACCCAGACCCTTTTCAAACACCGCATCTTTTTCGGCGTCATCGGCGACATAGACGCGTCGCGCGCCTTGGGTCAGCCGGTAGAGCGGAGGGCAGGCGAGGTATAGGTGCCCTTGGTCAATCAGCGGGCGCATTTGCGTAAAGAAGAATGTCATCAACAACGCCGCGATATGCGCCCCGTCGACATCCGCATCGGTCATGATGATGATCTTTTCATAGCGTAGGTCATCGACGTTGAACTTAGTGCCCATGCCAACGCCCAATGCTTCGCACAGGTCATTGATTTCGGCGTTGGTGGTCAGCTTGTTTGACGCGGCCCCCAGCACGTTGAGGATCTTACCCTTGAGCGGCAGGAGGGCTTGGGTTTTGCGGTCGCGCGCGCCTTTGCCGGACCCGCCCGCGGAATCGCCCTCGACGATGAACAGTTCGGTCCCGATCCGGTCTTTGGAGGTGCAGTCGGTCAGCTTGCCGGGCAGGCGCAGTTTTTTGGTCGCGGATTTGCGCGATGTTTCTTTTTCTTGCTTGCGGCGCAACCGTTCTTCGGCGCGCAGCACAAGGAAGTCAAGGATCGCGCCTGCGGATTTTGTATCGGCGGCCAGCCAGTTGTCGAAATGGTCGCGCACGGCGGCATCGACCATGCGCTGCGCGTCCGTTGTCGCCAGCCGGTCTTTGGTTTGGCCCACAAATTCGGGTTCGCGGATAAAGCAAGATACCAGCGCGCCTGCGCCTGTGGTCAGGTCTTCGCGCGTAATCGTGCCTGCCTTTTTGTTGCCGACCAGTTCACCGTAGGCTTTGATGCCTTTGAGGATCGCGGACCAGAACCCGGCCTCGTGCGTGCCGCCTTCGGGGGTGGGGACGGTGTTACAGTAGGATTGGATGAACCCGTCGCGCGTGGGCGTCCAGTTGATGGCCCATTCGACCTTGCCCGGCACGTTGAATTTATCGGCAAAGGACACGGTCCCGGCGAATGGGGCTTCGGAATAGGTGGTGGCACCCGCGAAGACTTCGGTCAAATAGTCAGCCAAGCCGCCGGGGAATTTGAACGTCGCCTCAAGCGGGGTGTCCCCATCGTTGATCCCGGTCTTCCAGCGGATTTCAACGCCCGAGAACAGATAAGCCTTTGACCGCGCCATTTTGAACAGGGTTTTGGGTTTGAGCGTGAGTTTCCCGAAAATCTGTTCATCCGGGTGGAATGTCACCGCTGTGCCGCGCCGATTGGGGGCTGCGCCGATTTTCGCCAGTGGGGCCTGTGGCACCCCGCGCGAAAATTCCATCATGAACAGTTCTTTGTTGCGCGCGACCTCGACCCGCAGGTGATCTGACAGCGCGTTCACCACCGATGACCCAACCCCGTGCAGACCGCCTGATGTCTGGTAACTATCACCCGAGAATTTACCGCCCGCGTTGAGCGTGCAAAAGATGATTTCAAGTGCGGATTTATCGGGGTTCTTGGGGTGCGGATCGGTCGGGATGCCCCGCCCGTTGTCGCGCACAGTGACATGGCCGTTCTCGTGCAGCTCGACCTCGATCCAAGTGGCATGGCCCGCGACGGCCTCGTCCATCGAGTTGTCGATGATTTCCGCGACCATGTGGTGCAGCGCGCGTTCGTCCTTGCCGCCGATATACATACCGGGGCGCAGGCGCACGTGCTCCATATCCTCAAGCACTTCGATGCTGCTTGCGTTATAGTCGTCGGGCGCTGCTGTGCCCCCAGAGAGAAGATCATTGGCCATGGTGCTGCTCATTCTTTTGGTTTGGGCCATAATGGCAGGCGGCGGCGGTTGGGGCAATTGGCAAAGGGCGCGGATTGGCGTCTTATCGGCCATTGCGGTTGCGGTTGGGAACATTAGGGTTGCGGGAAGCGCCGTAAACGCGTCTGGTCATGCGTGTTGGTACAAACAAGTAAGAGGTTCCGCATCCGTGCCTTACATCGTCGAAATCCCCTATGAAGACCCTGAACGGTTTCATATGCCAAGTGACCTAACGCGCTGGAGCCAAAGAATTCTGGGCAGTCAAAGTCGGCCGGGCATTCGGGCGACCGAAGAAGAAATGGTGCGGATAAAGCGCGCCAGCGAAATCTCTAACGTATTTAAGAACGGATCACGCATACTGTCTAATGAAGAAATACCAGAAGACTGCGTGCTGAGTATTTTTCCTGACCGGTTGAAAAGCTTTGCGCCAACTTGGAGTGTCGCGGATGGCGCAATCATCATTCACCAAACCGTCAAAGACGTTCTGGGCCGCATTGAGCCTGACACACATCAGATTGTTCCAATCGAAGTGATGTTTCGCGATGGCACCCCAGCAGAGGGGAACTATTATTTCCTGAACGTTACGCAAACAATTGATAGTATCATCGATGAGCGTTCAACGGTCGCGATAAAGACTGACCCTTTTCCGGGTACGCGCGACTATATGGAAATCCGCTGGCGGAATCGGGAACAACACCGATTGACGTTTGATCCAGCCGTTACTGCTGGTCACCATCTTTGGCGGGAAAAGCGATATAGCAAACCTGAAATAGAATACGCCATGTCAGACGCGTTACATGATGCCTTTGAGGCCGCAGGTGCGCCATTTTTTACGTCATGGAAAGCCGTCGCGAGCGACGTCGATCTCTAGCGTCTAACGACAATATGGGATCTCAGTTAGTAGGAAGCTCAGATGAAATCCAAAAATGTTCATGATATTCTCTCTCCGCCCCAAAAGCCGGATGACTGGGTAGAGCAGCAACCACCTTCCGTCGATGAAAGCAAGGTTGTACACCACTTTACCTCCGATGGTTTGGAATATTGGCCTAGCCTGCGGTACCATCAAGTCTGCACTAGCAATTCTGATGTCTGGTTGTCCTTCCATCTAGCAAGTTATGTGGACTACTCGCACTTTTATTTCATCGTTCATTTTGATGGTGTTAAGGTAACTATCACCCGTGAATCGGATCACATGTTTTCTCATAGTTTTCAAGATAAGGCACCTGACGGAAGCCAAATTTGGCGTATTGATAGTATCCTTCATCAGCTTGATGTGCCTGATTTTGATGCGTACCCATGGGCTGATATGGCCGTTTTTTTACCTATAAAAAAACTAGGGGGCCTCAAAACGTTCGAAAGTCGCGAGCAGCAAGAGCGCTTCATTTATCTTACGGAAATGCTCCTTTCTTGTATTTCAGGCAATTGGTTGCCTTTGCGCTACGGTACCGTCCAGAAGGGGGTGGTCGTTTGGGGCGAAGATTTGCAGACAAAATTTAAAGAAGGAGCTCTCATATCATGAGGGTCTTTTTCACGGGCGGTAGCGGTAAGGCGGGTAAACACGCGATTACCTATTTGCAGGGGCAGGGGCATACTGTAGTGAATGCGGATATTGTGCCATCAGGTTTGGATGTGTCCGAACTGTTGATTGATCTGACCGACGCGGGGCAAGTCATTGGGGCTATGTCGCAATTCACCGATTTCCATGAATTGGACGCGGGGACCGGTGTGCCAAAATATGATGCCGTCGTGCATTTCGCCGCCGTTCCACGGGTGATGATTGGCACGGATGCTGAGTGCTTTCGGCAGAACACAATCACCACCTACAATGTGATCGAAGCGGCGGTAAAACTTGGCATCCCCAAGGTGATTTTTGCCAGTTCAGAAACCACATATGCCGTCTGTTTTGCGGATGGTGAAATCAAGCCAGTTTACATCCCCATCGACGAAGACCACCCCACGGTGCCTCACGACAGCTACGCCATGTCGAAGGTCTGTAACGAGGCCACCGCCAAATCGTTTCAGGCCCGCTCAGGCATTGATATCTATGGGCTGCGGATCAATAATGTGATCGAGCCGCATGAATACGCGCAAAACTTCCCCGCGTTTATGGAAAACCCGGCCAGCCGGCGGCGTAATATCTTCGCCTATATCGACGCACGCGATCTGGGGCATATGGTGGATTGTTGTCTGAAAACAGACGGGCTGGGCTATCAGATATTCAACGTGGCCAACGACGATATGTCCGTGGGCATCACCACCGACGCGGTTATCGCGCAGTTCTACGAAGGGGTGCCGCAAAAACGCAAAATGCGCCCGGATGAGACATTTTATGCCAACGATAAAGCGAAAGAGATGGTCGGCTTTGCGCCGCAACATTCGTGGCGCGATGTGTTAGGGTAATGTCTCACGTTGATCATTTTACGGCGATTTCATCAAAAAAGACGCCATGACGAGGCTGCCAGTCGGCGGTCATGGCCACGTTGCCCAACAGCATTCCCGCTTCCACGCTGAGAAGAGCTTCTTCATTTATAGGAGACCCGTTTTGTCTTTCCATTGTCGTGCGTACAATCATGACGGGATAGGCGCAGTCGCCAATGTAAAGCGAGGTTTGTTCAATGGTTTCCATTGTGAACGTACCGTGATCCACTGTCGCGCCATTCACCATAAGTGTCATCGGGTAGGAATATGCCTGCGAAGCACGACTAAGGTCCGCCGATTGAGCGCTTGAGTCCATAACAACTTGAATATGGCTTGTGTCTGATTGGCGGTCGATGGCAATGACACCATTCCAATATATCGTTTCGACGTGCGCAGTTACTCCGTTCATTTGGGATTCACGGATTTCTCTGACCGTACCGTCATTTGAAACAGTGTTCGTGACGCTAAAATACGGATCATGTCGGGTCAGCGAGTAGGTCTGAGAGCGATCTAAAGTGACACATTCTGCCTGTCCGGCTGTTGCAGTGAAAACAATTGCGGTGGTCGCCAAAATTGAGATGCGGGAAAATGTCATGAACAATGGATCTTTGATGTGTGCTAAGCGCCGGCACTGGCGCTATCGTGATTTCAAGGCATAGAGTAGGAAGTTGTGTGCAAGTTCAAGTGTTAACTCAACCGAAGGGATTGTTCATTGTCAACTGCGTGATTTGGTTTTCAGGTGTACGCGCAGGACGCATGTAATCGCGATTGCTTGGCGCTAGTCGCATGGAAGTCGGAACCTCTTAGTAGCATTGTGATTATCCAAGCGAATTCTTACTACTGTTTTCATTCCAACCTAAAAGGCCACACAAATGACCATCGACATGAAAATCACGCTTGAACAGGCCAAAGGTCGCGCCTCGCATGGTCGTCAGCAAGACGATGGCGTGCTTGTTATTCGCACGATTGCGATGCCTGCGGATACCAACCCTGCGGGCGATATTTTCGGGGGCTGGATCATGTCGCAGATGGATTTGGCGGCAGGCAATCTGGCGGGGCGTGTGTCGCAAGGGCGAAGCGCCACGGTTGCCGTTGAGGGCATGCATTTCTTGCGCCCAGTAAAGGTCGGCGATGAGGTCACGCTTTATGCGAACCTGACGCATGTTGGCCGTACCTCGATGAAAGTGCATGTCGATGTCTGGGCACGGGGGCGCTATGGGAAAACCGGCGCAAAGGTCACCGAGGCCGAATTTGTTTTTGTGGCGTTGGATGATAACGGATCGCCGCGTCAGATCCCGGCGGATGCGATCTAAGGGCAGGGCGCCCGCGCTATTGTGGCCCATTGCACCCTTGGCCAATGCATCCCATAAGTTGCGTGAAGTGGATGCAGTATGACAGCCCAAGATCATCCCATCGCCGTCATGGACGCCTCTTGCACATTGTGCAGTTGGGGCGCGCGGATGATCCACCTATTGGACCGCACCGGCGAGATTAAGATCGCCCCGATCCAATCTGAAACCGGGGCGGCATTGATGCGCGACAATGGGTTGGACCCTTTGGACCCGGATACTTGGTTATTTATCGAAAATGGCAGGGTGTGGCGCGATTTTGATGCGTTGATCCGTGTTGGCCAGCGTTCGGGTGGGCTTGGGCATTTGTTTGCCGTGCTCTGGATAATCCCGCGCCCGATCCGCAATTGGCTGTATGCCCGGGTTGCGCGCAATCGCTACGCTATGTTCGGACGCGGCGACATGTGCGCCTTGCCCGATCCGAAATTTCGCGCGAGGTTGTTGTCATGAGATTTCCGCCGCTATCAACGCGGATATTTGAAAGATGAATTTGATGAAAAAAGAAACCGTTTGGGTCAGTCGCGCGATGAGTGACTCGACCTTGGTCAAAGCGATTACTTGTGATGAGCTTAAAACCGACCCCGATCCCATTATCGAAACCATGGAGAATAGCAGGAAAGGCAAGCCGATGCCGGCAGATCGCTTTCCAAAGCGCCTTCATGGGGAATACCGGGATGTTCATATCAAAAAACTGCCCGATATTTTCTTGGCAGGCGGCTTTTGGGTTGTTTCAGCGGCGTGCGCGGACGTGTTGTGCCAGTTCGACCTAGGGCAAACTGCATTATATCCGGTTGAAATTTTTCAGTACGACAAAAAAACGCGGGTTGAGGGAGATTATTTTCACCTCGCCTTTGGTGAGGTGAAAAACGTGTTTGAACCTGATGAAACGCCGGATGTGAGGGTCGCTTCTGCTCTGCGGAACCCTAAACCAAACGGATATTGGAGGCTGAATTTTACACTTTCCGATGGTGACACGGCCGTCAATAAATCAGCCTTGGAGGGTGTCGGTCTATGGATTGATCCAAGCTTGTTGGACATATTTTTTATGAGCGATGCGCTTGTTCAGGCACTAAAGGCCGCCAAGCTGACGCGCCGTTTTGGCCTGCGTAAGTGCCGCGTCGTTGCGCAACCCGTTGGTGAAACCCCATGAAAATTATCGTCTTAGGTGGCTACGGCGTGTTCGGCGCTAAATTGGTCGATCTGCTGACACGCGATGGGCATGAAGTGGTTGTCGCCGGGCGGTCATTGGAAAAGGCTACAGAACTTGCCGCGCAATTTGGCGCAACGCCACTGGTCGTCGACCGCGGCGGTGATCTTGCCCCGCTTTGGGCCGCGAACCCCGATGCTGTCGTGGATGCGGCCGGGCCATTTCATGCTTATGGTGACGATCCGTATGCCTTTGCGCGGGCCTGCATTGTACAGGGGGTGCATTACCTTGATCTGGCCGATGATCCTGCGTTTTGCGCGGGGATTACGGCTCTGGATACAGAGGCAAAAGCGGCGGGGGTATTCGCCCTTTCAGGTGTGTCCAGCGTGCCTGCGATTTCTTCGGCGGCGGTGGCGGCGCTGGCCGGGGCCGCGCAGATCGACACGATCAGCACCGCGATCTTACCGGGTAACCGCGCGCCGCGCGGGCGGTCAGTTGTCGCGAGTATTTTGCACCAATGTGGGGTCGATTTTGACGTGCCGATTGATGGCGCAAAGGTCCCGATGCGCAGTTGGTCACGCCCAGCAAAGTTTCACATCGGCCAAGGGATCGTGCGCCCCGGATGGATGATCGAAGTCCCTGATCACCGTTTGTTTGCGGACGCTTTTGGCGCACGATCAGTCTTGTTTCGCGCGGGGTTGGAACTCGGCGTCATGAACTGGTCACTGGCCGTGTTTTCATGGCTGCGCGGGTTCTGGCGCTTTCCAATTCCGGGCTGGTTGGTCAGCCTTTTGCTTTGGCTCGCCAAGCTGCTGTACCGCTTTGGCACGGACGAAGGCGGGATGTCCGTGGCCGTGACCGTGCAAACGGATGACGGCTGGCAGCGCCGTATTTGGCGTCTGGTCGCCACGGATGGGGAGGGGCCATTTATCCCGGCAGTGGCTGCGCGTGTCGTCTTGCGCGATATCGATGCGATCCTGCAGGGGGCAAGGCCTGCCGTGGCCATTATGCCGATAGATGCGATCGCGCAGGGAATGTCTGATCTTGCGGTCACAACCGAATGCGTGACCGAAGATATCCACCCGTTGTTCGCCCGCCACCTGAAGGCAGACTATGAAACGTTACCGGTGCAGGTGCGCGACTTACACGATGTCTACGGGCCAAGACGGTGGGTTGGGCGCGGATCGGTGACGCGCGGAAAATCTGTCTTGTCCCGGCTGTTTGGTGCGTTGTTTCGGTTTCCAGCCGACGCCGCCGATATTCCGGTAACGGTCACGATGACGCCTTTCAATGGCGGTGAACGGTGGGAGCGCGACTTTGACGGGCAAAAGTTCCGATCATACCTGCGACAGCACAAAAATACGCTAACCGAACGGTTTGGACCGTTCAAATTTACGCTTGGGCTGCATGTGGCGGATGGTCAGCTGCATTTCCCCGTGACTGCCGGGCGTATCGGGCTGATCCCGTTACCGGGGTTTGCACTGCCCAAAAGCGTGTCGCATGAATATGAAAAAGACGGGCGGTTTCATTTTGACGTGGCGCTTCATGCGCCCTTTACCGGCGCTCCGGTCGTTCATTACCGGGGCTGGCTCGCGCGTGACGGGGCGTAGGGTGGATCTTGATCCACCGCGGTCAAGCTTCGGCGATTGAAATCAACAAGGCGTTTAGCGGCCAAAGTGCCGCGAATGTGTCGCTTAGCGTTGGCACAAGGGGGGCATCTGCGGGCACCGGCCGGCTGCCAACGATACCCTTCATCCGCAGGAAATGCGCGGCAGGGTGGTCTTTGTCATAGGGTGATGGCACTCGTTTCAGCGCGGGTTCACGGAATTCAAATCCGCTTTTCTCTAGCCCTTCAAGAACACCCAGCATCCGTTTGGTATCCAGATCAAGCATTTCGCGCCAGTTGGTGAGCATTGGTTTTTCAAACCCCATCAACCCGGCGCCCGCGCTGACATAATCGGTCCCGATGCCGAAGAAAAATACCGGGTTTTGCGGGGCGTCTGACTGGATTTGCCACATCATATGCAGGTGAGCGTTGTAAGGCGTTTTGTCTTTGGAAAAGCGCACGTCGCGGTGGGGACGAAAAAGTTTGGGTTTGACGGGGGTGGCCACAAGCTCTGTCAGAGGTGTGATCAATTCATCAAGAAGTGCAAGCGCACCGGGTTTCAGACGGTCATCGTAGGTGGTTCGGTTGTCATTCCACCAGTCGCGCGTGTTGTTTGCGGCAAGCCGGGCATAAAACCGTTGCGCGTCGCTGACCAGTGTTTGGATGTCGTTTCCCATTGTATTCTCCTGCTTGCAACGATCTTGTCATGGCGCAGCTGCCGATGTCTATGGACGGGGTGTCAAATCCCCCCTAAGCATTTGCAAATGAAACACCAAACCCAATCATACCCGGAACATGTCAAAGCGATTGCCAAATTGGGCATGCCATTGATTCTAAGTCACGTCGCGCAATTCGCAATCCATATGACCGATACGATCATGCTGGGCTGGTATGATGTGACGGCGCTTGCGGCATCGACGATTGCGGGGACGCTGCTGTTTGTGGTGTTCATCGTCGGCGCGGGCTTTGCCCAAGCGGTGACGCCATTGGTGGCCCTAGCGGCGGAAGAGGATGACGAAACCCAAGTGCGCCGTGTCACGCGTATGGGGCTTTGGCTGTCCATATTCTACGGGCTGTGCGTGACCCTGCCGTTTTTGTGGGCCGAAGATATTTTGATCGCCATTGGCCAAGATGCGGATGTGGCACAGCTTGCGCATTTCTATCTACAGATCACAATTTGGCAGATGATCCCGGCGCTGATCGTGATGACGTTGAAATCATTTCTTTCGGCGCTTGAGCATACGGCGATCTTGCTGTGGGCGACGATTGGTGCGGCGGTGCTGAATATTTTCGTCAATTATGCGCTGATCTTTGGCAATTGGGGCGCGCCAGAATTGGGGATCCGCGGGGCCGCGATTGCATCGGTGACGGTTACGATCGTGTCGATGCTGGTCTTGGTAGGCTACACGCTGCGTGTCTTGCCGCAGTTTCAACTTTTCAAGAATTTTTGGCGCAGCGACCGCGAAATTTTGAACCGGGTCTTTATGCTTGGCTGGCCTATCGGGCTGACCTCTTTGGCCGAAGGTGGGCTGTTTAGCGCAAGTGCTGTGATGATGGGCTGGATTGGCGCGATTGAACTGGCCGCGCATGGGATCGCGATCCAATTGGCAAGCCTGACGTTCATGGTGCACATCGGATTTAGCCAAGCGGCGACCGTGCGTGCGGGCCGCGCGCTGGGCCGCAAAGACCGTATTGGGTTGCGCCGGGGCGGCATTGCCGCGAGCGCCATGTCGGGGATCTTTGCGCTTGCGACATCCGCGCTGTTTATGCTGTTTCCTGAATTTTTGGTGAGCCTGTTTATTGATCCAGAAGAACCCGCACGAGGCTTGCTGTTGTCAGTCGGTGTGCAGATGGTCTTTGTCGCCGCCTTGTTCCAAATTGTTGACGGCGCACAGGTGATGGCACTGGGGCTGTTACGCGGGGTCCAAGACACGGCGGTGCCGATGGTGATGGCGACGGTCAGCTATTGGATGATCGGTCTGCCAACCAGCTATGTTTTGGCGTTCTGGTTCGGCTATGGCGCAATTGGTCTATGGTTTGGACTGGTTGTGGGGCTCGCGGTGGCCTCTGTCTTGCTGAACTTGCGGTTCTGGATGCGTCTACCCAAGCAATTCTAAGTCGCGCATTCGCAAGCGCGGGTTTCGCATTTCACCAAAATCCTGCAAATCTCGCTTATGCGGGAAGAGCGCCAGATATTGTGTAAGCATGTCGCCACGCAGCCCCAGTCCGAAAAATGTACCCGGGTGCAGGCTTTCAATCTCGATTCCATTGACCAGTAGGCTTTCTTGCCGGTCAAAGCCAAGCTGATAGACCTGCACGGGAATTGTCGGGCGCAGCGCAATAAACTGGTTGCCATCGACAAAATCACGGGCTGGGATAAAGGCGGCGCGCTTACCGGTCAGGGTCCGCACGCCAGCTGCGCGATGCAACAGATGTGCCGTTGGCCCAAGGACAAGATCAGGCATCGGGCGGGTTGGCCCAAGCGCCTCGGCAGTGATGCGGATCAGGCAGCTATGTTCCGAATTTATATTTGGATCGTCGGGACGTATCACCATTGATCCGCGCCATAGCAACGTTTCAAGCTCGCCATTGGCAAGCCGAATGCGATCTCCCGGTAATAGGTCTTCGACGGTCATCGGGCCATTATCGGTCGAAACCATTGCCCCACGCCCAAGCGCGCCAAATGCGTTTTCAAATGTCGGCTGCGCGGGAGCTACGCGCGCCATTTCAACAATTTCACCTGCGGCATTCCGATAGATGATTTCATATTTGCGCGTGGGCGTTTTGTTTTGATGCTGCAATCCACGGCGTGCCGTCGAAGCCCCTGATGCCCGAGGCGTCTGAACCGTTGTGTCTGCCTCCGTGTCAGAGGATGTCTTCATTTGCGTGCCCATCATTTTCAAAATCGCTTTCGCAAGCCAAGCTGCTCTGCTGACTGGTTAATTTCCTATCTCATTCAAAGTCTTTAGCGGCTAAATTGTCAAAAGTTTTGATTTTTTTTGGCCGTTTTCCGCCTGCGACGTGCGAGTGAAAGTGCTAGGTTTGCCGCATATAGCCCTTCGCCAGCGTTGCTCCATCAAGATGCTCCTAGGTTGCGCGGGGCAGCCCGTGCGACCCTGCGCCTATCAGCATTGGTTGTAAAATGGGCATTTTTACGGCGTAGTCGTGAATAATCCGCTTGGCTACAGCCGGATTGTCGCAATTAACCGGCCATAATCAGCTTCTTTTTGATGTACGCTGCGCCGATAGCTGAAGAAACGTTCGGGATCTGTATAGGTGCAATTGTGCGTCCAGCGCGCGGTGCTGACTCCGGATTCCTGCAATTTATGAAGCCCAAAACCGGGCAGATCAAAGTGCACTCGGTCGCCTTCACCAGCGACAAAAAACCGATCAAATTTTGGGTCTTTCGCGAGGAATTGATCCATGAATTCCGGCCCGACCTCATACGCACGTTGGCTAATGCAGGGGCCGATCACTGCCGTAATATCTTTGGCCCGCGCGCCAAGGGTTTCCATGTATGCGACGGTGTTTTCTAGGACGCCGTTCAACGCGCCTTTCCAACCTGCATGGGCAGCGCCGATAACGCCTGCCTTGCGATCTGCGAATAGCACGGGTTGGCAATCAGCGGTCAGGATCGACAGGCCGACATTTGGGGTGGCGGTGACAAGCGCGTCGGCTTTGGGCTGTGGGTCAAGGGGGGCTTCGACCGCAACAACATCGGCTGAATGCACTTGGTGCACCCCAACCATTTGTGTCGGATCGAGCGCCATTGCATCCGCGACCCGGGCGCGGTTGATGTTGACGACCTCATGCTGGTCTGAACTCCCGTAACCGCAGTTTAGCCCTGCAAACACGCCCGACGATGCGCCACCTTTGCGACCAAAAAAGCCGTGGGTCACCCCATCAAGATCAGGACTGGTGATGATATCAAGCGTCATGGTTCTAATCCGGGGGGTGGTGTTGCAGTGGCTGGGTAAAGGGCGATAATTTTGAAAAGGTCGCCCATTTCGCTAGGGTGGGTCAAGC
The DNA here is from genome assembly GCF_003318235.1 of Loktanella sp. D2R18. GTDB lineage: Bacteria > Pseudomonadota > Alphaproteobacteria > Rhodobacterales > Rhodobacteraceae > Yoonia. Next base: position 276,326 of record NZ_QOCG01000006.1, read on the forward strand.
GCCGATGTGCTTTGATATGCGCGTCACGCGCGTCGCCTTGTAGCTTCTGCGCCAATCTTTGGGCGCGTTGCGTAATCCCCAGCCGTTCTAGAAAGACGCCTTGTGGCGTGAGGCGGCTGTATTTGGCGGGGGCTGCATGGGCCGCAATTGCAGCGAAATCGACATGGGTGGTCAGATCAGCTTGGCCGGGTTGCTCCAGCGGATCGACCATTTCATGCGCCGAGAGCGCTTGCAGCGTATCGCCCAGCGACTGCCAGTCCCCGTAGTCGATGATCAGCCCGGCACCGCCAAAACGTGCGATCTTATCCGCGGTTTGTTGCACGATACCTGACAGTGCGGGGCAATGCTCGACCAAATCGCCCGCTTTGGTATCGGCCAACCGGTGGTCAAGCAGATCAATCGGCGCCGCAGCGGACAGCCCAAGCGTCAGCGCGTCATCAGCCACACCAACCATCCGTTCGCGCCATCCATCCGCATCGCGGACAAATTGCCGGATAGGCAACGCGTCAAAGAATTCATTTGCGACCAACCAAAGCGGCTGATCGGGCAGGGTGGTCACATCATTGTGCCAAGTGGCATCCGCGACGGCGGCAGCTTGTGCTTTGCGCAGCACGGGCGAAGTTTCAACAAAATGCACCGTGAGCGCCGCGTGAAAGCCGGGCACCGATTTCGTCGCCCGCAAGATATCGGCCATCAATGTACCGCGTCCGGGGCCAAGCTCGGCCAAGGTGATTGGCGTTGGCGCGCCCTGATCCAGCCAGCTTTGTGCCAGCGACAGCCCGATTAATTCGCCAAACATTTGGCTAATCTCAGGGGCGGTGGTGAAATCGCCAGTTGCGCCAAACGGGTCGCGGGTTGCGTAATAACCGTGGTCAGGGTGCATCAGGCAATCAGCCATATAGTCGGCCAATGTGATCGGTCCGCTACGCCCGATCCGGGCAATCATCTGCGTGCCAAGCGGGGTCACGACCTGCGGGCCCGCACCACAAGAGCAAGTCCGATGACGATCATTGGCAGGGTCAATGTCTGCCCCATCGTCAGCCCCCATCCGTTGTAATGGAACGCGAGCCCCAATTCATTGCCGACGCTTTGGAATTGTGCGTCTGGCTGACGCACGAATTCGACCAGAAACCGTGCCATACCGTAGCCTGCGAAAAACACGCCCGTCAAAAGCCAAGGTTTCTTGAGCGCGCCAAAGCGGAAGGCCAAAAACATCAAAACGGTGCCAAGCAGCAAGCCTTCAAGCCCGGCCTCATAAATCTGCGATGGGTGGCGTGCGCAATCCGCGAGGAGCGTCGCGCATGATTGCGCAGCTTGCCCCGGAAAGATCACCCCCCACGGCAAATCGGTCGGGCGGCCCCAAAGTTCCGCATTGACGAAATTCGCGCAGCGCACCAGCAAAATGGCCGGGGTGGCGGCGACTGCGATGATGTCGGCCAGTTCTGAAAGGGCAATCTTATTGCGGCGGCTGAACAGGTAAACCGCAACGATGACACCCAAGAAACCGCCGTGAAATGATAACCCGCCTTCCCAAATTTTGATGATATCAAGCGGATGGGCGATGAAATCGCTGGGCTTGTAAAACAACACATACCCAAGCCGCCCGCCTGCGATCACGCCGACCACAATATAGGTCAGCAGGTCTTCTAGCTGGCTGGTCTGCATGGGGGGATCGTTGCGCCAAATATCGGCGCGGCGCAGCGCGTATTTGATCAGCTGCCAGCCTAAGAAAATACCGACGATATAGCCCATCGCGTACCAACGCAGCGCTAAGGTGCGGCCAAACAAAGTGACCGAGACGATTTCGGGCCCGATATCGGGAAAAGGAATTGCTGCGAACATGGGGCTATTCCTCTAACGCGGCTGCGACGAAGTCAACCAGCTTGGGTGCTTGATCACGGGCTGTTCAGGCCCCATATAGGATGCAACTTGATCGGAGAAGACGATGCAATCTAAGAATAAAATGCTTGATGATATTAGCCAGTTGATGACAAACGCTATGGGCGTCGCCCAAGGGGCTAAGGATGAGGCATCAACCGCGATGTCATCGATGATGGACCGGTGGCTTGCTGACCGCGATTTTGTGACACGCGAAGAATTCGACGCAGTGCGCGCCATGGCCCAAAAAGCCCGTGAAGAAAACGAAGCACTGGCAGCGCGGATTGCAACGCTTGAAGGGAAGTCTTCTTAGGCTGCGGGTATTGGCGCTCGCGAGAACGATTTGATCGTCAAGAAAAATTTGTGAACGAAAAATGTCAGATAATATTGATGAAAAGCCTCAGAATCTGAAGGCGACGATTCTAAGGTTTTTGGGTTTAGCAGCCATATTTTTACCCGCGTTCGATACAGTTTTTAATCTGGGTATCTGGCTTGTCCATTCTGTAATGACTGGACTGAAAAGTGGTTCGGGACATGTCGTCTTTTACCAAGAGCAGGGCTGGTTTCTTTATATATACTTCTTTTGCGTAATCGGCGGGTTTATTGCTTGGGTCTGTGCTTTTTCTTGCGGTGTCCGCAGAAAGCTTGGCTGGACGCTCGCAATGATTTTAACGGCTACCATATCGTTTGTTTGGCAATTTGTGGTTACATTTGCCATGTTCCAATAGATGAATATGTTGAATGAAATGTGAGTAGGCGAACTTTAATCTATGTTCTTTGCGCACAACTGACTTAACAGTGCTTTCCTGGTCCTTAGTCAATGGCCATTTGACAGAAATTTGCATTATTATCAGTATGTTGCCTGTTGCTGGGCTTGGCAAAGGATTAGGAAGCGACCAGCATATCCAATGCTGCTTGTAGATCGTCTTTATCGATCATCTCAGTGACTGTGACGTACTAGCGGGTGCCAACCAAAATTCCGACGACGTGCGCGCGTGGTGCGAGTATGATCCGCTGGTCAGGAATGTCATTCTTGATCTTTAGGGGGGCAATCTTTTCGATCAAAGCGTTACCCGCCCTCACTGATTAAGTAAGGGCGGATTTATCGTTTTATCGGGGTTACTCGGATACCCATTGCGCGGTTGCGTTTATTTCCGCGCGACAATTCATCTGTGGAATATCAACAACCAACATGTATTCGATCTGCTCTGGGTTGATCACATCAAGTGTTGACGACACCCGGACGTTGGCGCCTGACTGTTGGATGTCAACCATTGTGACATGCCAGCTATCTGCACCCTTGCGCCATGATCCACCCATTGCGTTGCTGTCATCAAGCAATGGTGTTGGCGACCACGGGGACGGCCAAGTAATGTTACGGGTGACAGTTCCTGTTGCCATCTGCGCTTGCGCTTGGGCCATGACTTCGGCGGGGCAGGACCCACCATCAAAATCGGCGACCGTGATGTTCCAATTTCCGTCATAGGCTTCTGGCGCAACGCTAACTTCGCAAAGTACGGCCATTTCGAGAGGGGACAAAATTGACCACGTGATCAGGCCCTGGGTGTCATAATATAGGCCTGTGGCATTATCCGGCATGTCAGGTGCATAGTTCCATGCTTCCAATTGGCCTTTTGTTCCGTTCTGAACAAAGGTCTGAATTTCGCCTTCTGCGTTGCAAAAGTATTTCGTTAACGCGATTATGTCTTGTTCTACGCATATCTCATCGAGTTGCGCATCAGTTTCGGCTGTCCAGCGCCCGCTTCCGGTTGGGTCAACGGATATGCGTTGCCCGTCTGCTGGCGCAAACCGATCAATGCCAAGTTCTGCCATTTTTGTGATGTCGCCGGCAACGATTTGCAAGGGATATAGATCACCATCAGGGCCGCATTGCATTGCCGTGACATACTCAGGCGTGGCACAAAATGTTTCTACTTCGGGCAGTGTCATCCACACCGCCGCATCAAGCTGCGTCACCAAGACGACATGATCATCCGTCGGTCGACCATATTCGCTAAGCATCAGTTCATCATTGTATGCGTTTAAGGTGCTATCCGCGACTTGTACGGCTTCTTTTTCTTGGCATTCATATGTCGGCACAACGATTTCCGCAGCCGCTGTTTGCGCCAAGACCATGAGTGGTAAAGTACATAAAAATTGTTTCATATTATATCGTCCTATTAAAAAGGCCTTCCCAAAAAAAGGAAGGCCGACCAGTGTGTTGTGCGCCCGCCTTGATGAAAAATCAAGTCAGGAGAACCCTACTGCTCTAGCCCGCGTTCCAGTTCGCCACCTAACTTAGTATTCTGACAAATAAGCCACCAAAATATCCAATGCGGCTTGGAGGTCGTCTTTTTCGATCATCTCGGTCACGGTGTGGATATAACGTGTCCCAACCACGATCCCGACCGCGCGTGCGCCTGCGGCGGCTTGCTGTGCGGCGGCGCCGTCTTGGCCACCTGCGGCAAGCATGGTGCGCTGGTAGGGGATGTTATTTTTTACGGCCAAAGCTTCGATTTCTTTGACCAAGGCTTTGTCTGCGATGAAAGAACTATCGCGGATATGTAGGCCGAACCCTTTGCCTTGCAGGGTTGTTGCGTCTTTTTCAGGGATGCCGGGCGTGTCGCAAGCAAGCGTAGTGTCGATGCCAAGCCCGATATCGGGTTTGATTGCAAAAGATGCCGTGCGTGCGCCGCGCAGGCCGACCTCTTCTTGGCAGGTAAAGGCGACGTGGATTTCGGCGCTGCGGCCTTTGTCACCCAGCTGGCGGATCGCTTCGATACCCAGCCAGCAGGCAATCCGGTTATCAAGCGCCTTGGACACGAATTTATCGCCCATTTCCAAGAACGGTTCATCCATCACGACAAAATCGCCAACCTTCACCACATCATGCGCCTTGGCACCCATGCCCAGATCGACGAAAAATTCACCCACGGCGGGGATTTTCTTGCGGTCCTCGGGCGAGGCGATGTGGACGGGCTTGCCGCCCGGGTTCATCACGCCCTTATAGTCGCCGTCGTCGGTGCACACCAAAACGCGGCGCGAAAACAGATTGCGCGGGTCAAACCCGCCCACAGGCTGCAGGTAAAGATAGCCGTTCTTGTCGATATGGCTGACCAAAAAGCCGATTTCATCCATGTGGCACAGCAGCATGATTTTCAGCGGGTCCGTGCCGCTTGCGCTGCGTTTGCACAAAAGCGAGCCCATCGGGTCAACCGTTATTTCATCAAACAGCCCGTCGATTTCAGATGTAATCAGGTCACGCACCCGGTCTTCGTTGCCAGGCACACCAGAGGTTTCACATAGACGTTTGAGTAGGTCGGTATTCATGGGGGCTCCTAGGTTTTGGCAACCCTAAGGCCAATTTTCCGATTTGCAACTGCGTCTGAGAGGTTCCGACGTAATGAGGAGCGATTAGCTCGAAGAATTGATATTGCGTCGTCTTTTGAATGGTCTCGAACTTTGAGAGGGATCAAACGAAGAATCGCGTTTTCGCTTTTTGCTATCAGCGTCTAGACGCTTTTTCGTGACATTTGTTTTCTTGTAAGCATGTCTCCTGAGTTTCTTCTGGCTGTCACGACTGAGTTGGCTATCGGTGAAAAGCCTTCCGCTCGTCTCGACGATTGATTGCCCGGTACTGTCGAACGCGATACCGCGGCCAAGGCGATGCGGCGACATATCGCGTACAGCCCTAGATCCGGGCGTAAGTTCGCGTTCTTGGGAATGGTGGGCGGTCCGGGTGCGTGATCGCCCTTGTCTCTCTTGCGTGTGAAGATGTGCCGCACTGCTAACAACAACATTAACCGCCGTGTGCTGTCCGACATCAGGAATGTTACCATGAATTTCATTGAACGCCTTTAGAAACTCTTTGATCGCTGCATTTTTTCGAGGGTCGTCGTTTGCCTTCGTCGCTTTTATCAGTTCGTCGCGCGCGGCTTTGGCGTTGCTAACCGACAAGTGCGCATCGCGCATGTATTGCGCCTTCTTTTTATATACAGCCTTGAGAGTTCTATCCGATTTGATATCAGCGAATGCGTTGGTTGACTGTTCTATTCGCGCAAGGGTGCCGTCGATCAGACGCTCAGTCCAGCGTGTGAGGTCGCCGTCATCCTCTTGGTTTTCGGCAAAACGCCGTGTGCTTTCGCGGATGTCGCGGAATGACATGCGGTGTGGTAATGCTAAATCGTTGGCGGCAAGCGCAATATCCAAAAGGTCCACGCGATAAGACAGCGACGCTGAAATTTTGGCGAGGTTATATGCGCGTTGCGAAAAATTCGGGCGTCCGTACGGCCCATTTTGTGTTTGCGGGGGGTACACCTTAACAAGCTCTGCGATAAGTCCATTTAACGATGGAAATTTATTGAGTACCCTGCTTTTCGCCATCTCTCGTAGTTCGGATTTCCAGCCGCGTTTGATGGCTACGCCGCTTTCATCGATTTCTTTGACCAACGCCTTAGTTGCGTTGCCTCCATAAGAATCGAAGCTCCGTTCGTCTCCGCGGATATTAATGCGCCGCTGAATAATACTGCTTTGATTTGAACGTTGTTGTAAAGCTTGTAGCTTTTGGGTGGCGGCACTGGTCTTCGAACTATCTGCCAGTGCACGAAGAGAAACACTGCCCGGATGCGACCGTGTCATTGCCGGCGCTTTGTTTGGCGCCGCGTTGGCATGATATGCTTGTTTGGGTGCATGTTGCATGACCTAAGAATGCATACTTTAGTCTTGTTATCCACAACAATTACGTGTGCGCCCCGACTTATCCCCGAAAATCTCCTTTACAGAATCTGAATCCGCTGCAACGATATGTAGTGGGGGATAAACATGAACAACACAGCCCCTTGAGTAGGTACATAGCGCTAGGTGACTGCCATTACCTTTGCGCCAACGTAGCGAGGCAGGCACAATGGCACTTTCCGAGCACTATCTTGAGGCCGAAGATGCCCACCCGATTGATCTGGTGGAACATATTGCAGAGCATCACCAATGGGAGTTCGATCGCGTCCATGATGACCAAATTGCAATGTTGGTCAAAGGCCAGTGGCGCAACTATTCCATCACGCTTGCTTGGTCCGCCTATGATGAAACGCTGCGCTTGATTTGTACCTATGATATGGAACCGCCGACGGATCGCTTGCCAGTGCTTTACGAGACCTTGAACACGATCAATGATCGTTGTTGGGCCGGATCGTTTACATGGTGGGACGAGCAAAAACTAATGGTTTATCGCTATGGTTTGATGCTCGCGGGCGATCAGGTGGCTGGCCCCGATCAAATCGATACGATGATTAACGCTGCTGTGAATGCCTGCGAACAGTATTATCCAGCCATTCAACTGGTCACATGGGCGGATAACACCCCCGCAGAGGCGGTGCAGATTGCCATTGGTGGGGCCTACGGGCGCGCCTAAGTCTGGCGCGTTTGGGGGTTTCACGTCTGCGCCGCTTTGCGTAATCTTGTGCCAATCAAACAGTTAGGTACAGATGATGGATATGCATGACGTCGCAAAGCGCGGCCTTGTTCTTTTGGGATGTGGCAAGATGGGCTCGGCCATGCTTGCGGGTTGGTTGCGCAATGGATTGCCCGCTGCGTCAGTTTGGGTGATCGACCCGAACCCGTCAGACTGGTTGAAAATGCAAGGCGTGAATATCGGCGCAGACCTGCCGGAATCCCCTGCGATTGTTGTGGTCGCTGTTAAACCGCAGATGATGGCCGAGGCGCTGCCAGATGTCACATCATTGGGCGGCGGCGCGACATTGGTCATATCCGTCGCAGCGGGTACGCCACTAAAGATGTTCGAACACATGCTGGGCGACAACACCCCAATTATCCGCGCGATGCCAAACACGCCCGCTGCAATTGGGCGCGGGATTACGGCGTTGATCGGTAATGCGGCCACGGGTAGTGCCGATATGGATATGGCCGAGGCTTTGCTTGCCGCTGTTGGCCAAGTTGTGCGCCTTGACAGCGAAGACCAAATGGATGCGGTGACCGCCGTGTCAGGTTCCGGCCCCGCCTATGTATTCCATCTGATCGAAACGCTGGCTGCAGCGGGTGTATCCCAAGGATTGCCTGCTGATCTGGCGATGGCATTGGCCAAAGCAACCGTTGGCGGCGCAGGCGAATTGGCTGAAACGGCGGACGAAGACCCGGCCCAGTTGCGCGTCAACGTCACATCACCCAATGGAACGACCCAAGCCGCGCTTGAGGTCTTGATGGATAAAGACGCTGGTTTTCCAGCGTTGTTACAGCGCGCTGTGTCGGCGGCTGCGGATCGGTCAAAGGAATTGAGCCGTGGATGAGATCAGCTTTGACGATTTTCTAAAAGTCGATGTGCGTGTCGGCACTGTTCTGCGCGCCGAACCCTATCCAGAGGCCCGCAAACCTGCCATCAAGCTTTGGATCGATTTTGGCGGCGACATCGGCGAAAAGAAAACATCGGCGCAAATCACGGTGCATTACACGCCCGAAGCCTTGGTTGGGAAACAGGTCTTGGCCGTGGTGAATTTCCCGCCGCGTCAGATCGGTAAATTCATGTCCGAGGTTCTTGTGTTGGGTATGCCCGATAACAATGGCGCGGTTGTCTTGGTTGGGCCGGATCAAAATGTTCCTGTTGGGGGAAGATTACATTGAAAAAGCTACTGCTGACCCGCGTGTTTCCGCAAGCCACGATTGCTGCGGCTAGGGCGCGCTATGATGTGACCCTGCGTGATGACCCCAAAGGCATGACCACGGCCGAGGCCAACGCGGCGTTAAAAACTTATGACGCGATCCTGACAACATTGGGCGATGATTTTAGCGCCCCCGCGTTTGACGGCGCATTACGCTGCGGCGTGCTGGCTAATTTTGGTGTGGGCTATAATCATATTGATGCAGATGCGGCCAAGGCTGCGGGCGTCGCGCTGTCGAACACACCTGATGTGGTCACCGATGCCACCGCCGATATCGGCATGACCCTGATCCTCTCGACCTGTCGCCGCGCGGGCGAAGGTGAGCGGCTTGTGCGCGCCGATAAATGGGAGGGCTGGGCGCCGACCCAGATGCTAGGCACGCATGTCACCGGAAAGACCGTTGGCATCGTCGGAATGGGCCGTATTGGGCAGGCGGTGGCAAAGCGCTGCCATTTTGGGTTTGAGATGCCTGTGATCTATTTTAACCGCTCAGAAAAGACCGTTGATTTCCCGGCGCAGCAGGTGGATAGCCTTGCTACGTTGATGACGCGGGCGGATATCGTTGTAGTGACCGTGCCAGGCGGCGGCGGTAATGCGAGCATGATCAATGCGGGTTTGCTCGCCCAGATGAAACCGCGCGGCATTTTCATCAATATTGCGCGCGGCGATGTGGTGGATGAACCGGCACTGATCGCGGCGCTGCAAGCGGGGCAGGTCGCAGGTGCGGGGCTTGATGTGTTTGCCAACGAACCCACCGTTCCTGATGCGTTTCGTGCGATGGAAAACGTGGTGCTGTTGCCGCATCTTGGTACGGCCGCGTTGGAAGTGCGCGAAGCAATGGGCCAAATGGCGCTTGATAATATTATCGCATGGGACGAAGGTCGGCCCTTGCCACAGGCGGTTTAATCGCCGGGCTTTTTGAGGCGATCCGCTTTTTTGCGCACCAGCACGCTGCGCAGATCATGCATCGCTAGCAAGAACCGATCAGTGACGGCCTCAAGCTGATCGTCACTGGCTTTTGACTGTGCCCATTGCGTTGCAATGTTCATTTGATCAATCGTGCGATGGATATAATCCATGTCGCGTGCGGCGAGCAACGCGCGGCGCTTTGCCAGCCAGTCGTCAATCGCCGCGCTGTCTTCGGCGGTCAAATGATAGTCGCCATGCGCTTTGTAATCGCCGCGATTGGTATTCACGACCGCGATCTGCTCCATCTCAATCCGGCGTTGCCGGTTTGCGGTATCAAGCCGAAACACAGCCGCGCCGTTATCGCGGACCCGAAAATAGTATGGCGGCAGATCGTTCATGTAAGCCCTTTGCAGAAATTTTGGATGCGGGTGCAGGCCTCGGTCAGGGCTTCGTCTGATGTGGCGTAGCTGACCCGGAAGTTCGGAGACAGGCCAAAGGCCGCGCCAAACACAACCGCAACGCCGGTTTCTTCAAGAAGGGCCGTTGCAAAGACCTCGTCATTTTCGATCACGGTGCCAGCAGCGGTGGTCTTGCCGATGCAATCCGCGATCGACGGGTAGACATAAAACGCGCCCTCGGGTTTGGGGCAGACAATGCCGGGCGCGGCATTGAGCATATCAACAACCAGATCACGCCGGCGCACGAACATATCATTATTGGGCGCAAGGAAATCTTGGGTTCCATTCAACGCCTCGACCGCCGCATATTGGCTGATGGAACAGGGGTTTGAGGTGGACTGCGATTGTACCTTGCGCATGGCCTTGATCAATGGCTCTGGTCCGGCGGCGTAGCCAATACGCCAGCCCGTCATCGCATAGGCTTTGGAAACGCCGTTGACGGTCAATGTGCGGTCATAGAGGCTCGGTTCGACCTGTGCAGGCGTGCAGAATTTGAAATCACCATAGGCCAGATGTTCATACATATCATCGGTCATCACCCAGACATGCGGGTGGCGGACCAAGACATCTGTAAGCGCTTTCAGCTCATCCCATGAATAGCCAGCGCCTGTGGGGTTTGAGGGCGAATTGAACAAGAACCATTTGGTCTTGGGGGTTATTGCGGCCTCTAGCTGTTTTGGGGTGATTTTAAATTTGGTTTCCAGCGATGCCGCAACCGTGACCGGTTCGCCGCCTGCAAGCAGCACCATATCGGGGTAGCTAACCCAATAGGGGGCAGGGATGATCACCTCATCACCGGGGTTCAGCGTGGCCATGAACGCGTTGTAAAGCACTTGTTTCCCACCCGTGCCGACGGTCACTTGGGCGGGGGTATATGTCAGGTCATTGTCGCGGACAAATTTTGCGCAAATCGCTTGCTTCAGCTCAGGGATGCCGTCGACGGCTGTGTATTTTGTTTTGCCATTATCAATCGCGGCAATGCCTGCGTCTTTGATGTTTTGTGGGGTGTCAAAATCCGGCTCACCGGCGCCCAGCCCGATAACATCGCGCCCAGCCGCTTTGAGTTCGGCGGCTTTGGTGGTGACGGCGATTGTCGGTGACGGCTTCACACGGTCAAGAGTCGCTGAAAGAAAGGTCATAGTGGTCATCCGGTGGTAATTTGCTGTTATGCCTGTCATAGGATGGGGCAACCTATGAGCGCAAGCAACAAGGATATTGCAAATGACAGACGTAAATGACGATTGGTTCGGTGAAGAAGCGGCAACATTTGGGGATCGTCTTGCGGGTGCACGCGAGGCGGCGGGGCTCAAGCAAAAGACATTGGCCAGCCGGTTGGGCGTAAAAACTTCGGTGATTGAAGGCTGGGAAAATGACACCAAAGAACCCCGCGCAAACCGCTTGCAGATGCTTTCAGGTTTGCTGGGGGTGTCGCTTAGCTGGCTTCTGACGGGCGAAGGCGAAGGCCCCGATGCCCCCGAAGACGCAACGCTGATATCGTCTGACCTGATCGACCTTTTGTCTGAAATACGCCTTTTACGCTCGCAAATGAGCCAATCCGCGAAAAAGCTGGGGCAGCTCGAAAAACGACTGCGTACAGCGATTAAGGAACAGCCATGACCGAAACACGTGAGGCCATGATCAAACGGATGCGGATGCGGTCCATGCGGCGCGGCATTAAGGAAATGGATCTGATCCTATCCGCATTTTCGGACGTGCATTTGAGCGAAATGGATGATTCCGAATTGGCCCTGTATGACGCGTTATTGGCCGAGAATGATCACGACATCTATGGCTGGATCGGCGGGCAATTTCCTGTGCCTGAATCCTACTCCGCGCTGATCGCACAGATCACCAAAGGCGCGCATGGGGTGACACGCCCTGCATAAAGTCACGCCCGCCGGTTTTGGCCCGCGGGCGCAGATTTTATGATTTGGCCAGCCAATCCAGTATTGCTGCATTTGTCTCGGACGGCTTTTCTTGTTGAATGCAATGGCCGCAATCAAAGCTGACCACATCAACATTTGGTACAAACTCAGATAGGTTTTCTGACTGCGGGATCAGGTCGCGGTCGCCATGGATCATCAAGGTTGGAACTTTGATCACCGGGGGTACATCGGCTAACAGGTGCCAATTCCGGTCCAGATTACGATACCAGTTGATACTGCTGGTAAAACCGGATTGCTGAAATGCATTGATATAGACCTCCAGATCATCCGAGCCCATCAAAGGGTCGCCAAGCGCTGTTTCTGCCTGTGCAAGATTAATCATCATCATACCCGGTTCCGGTGCGGCTTGGGGCAGGTTTTTCCGAAACAAGTTGCGCAAAAACTGCGTACGGTTCGCGTCAAGGATGGCATCGGCAACGCCGGGTTGGCGATTGAAGTGGACGAAATAATGGTCGCCGCCAAAAAACTCTTCCATGAAATCAATCCACGGCATTGGGGTGCGCGCTTGGTACGGCAGGGCGAGGTTGATGATCCGGCTCACCCGCGCGGGGTGCAACAAGGCCAACCCCCAGACGACACTCGCCCCCCAATCATGTCCGGCAAATATCGCGTTCTCATAGCCAAAGTAATCAAGCAAGCCGATCAGGTCCCCGGCCAACTGCGTGATGTCATAAGTCTCGACCGCATCTGGGCAGGATGAATTCCCGTAGCCGCGCTGATTGGGCGCGATGACGTGGTAACCGGCAGCCACAAGTGCGGGGATTTGATAGCGCCAAGAATAAGCGTGCTCAGGCCAGCCGTGGCACAGCAAAATGGGGTTTCCCGCGTTCTCGCGGCCTGCTTCAAAGACCTCAAGTTCCACCCCATTCACGTGAATTTGGGTCGGAGTCGGAAAGTCAGTTGGATAAGTTTGCAATGTCATTTCTCCTTGCTTGCATCATGCAAGAAGATCTAAATTGAATTAGTGCCAAATTTTGGCACCAATTGTTGGTAACCTGCAAAAATGAACCCGCGTCATCGACAAGATACACTTGTGCGCAGCCTGCGCCGCAACGGCACTACAACGATTGCGGAGCTTGCACGAGAGGTCGGCGCATCGCGGCGGACCGTGTTGCGCGATATCTGCGCGCTACGCGATGAGGGGTTCGTCATTCATTCTGAACCGGGGCGCGGCGGCGGGCTTCAGCTTGATCCGCAATCATTGCAGACCACGGCGCGACTGTCGGTGGCAGAGGTCTTTGCTTTACTGATCAGCGTGGCATCTATGCGCGCGGCTGGGAACCTGCCGTTTGCGGGGCTTGCGGACGCGGGGCTTGCGAAGATCGAAAAGGCGCTGCCTTCGGATAAAATCCGCGACCTGCGCCGGTTTTTGGATTGCCTTTACGTTGGGCCGCTTGCGCCACAGGTGAATATTGCGGACATGGGCGCGATGGACCCCGCGTTACTGCCCGCATTTGAAACGGCTTTTCTTGAACGGCAATATCTTCGGTTTCAATATCGCGATGCAAAGGGGGCGGTCACGTGTAGAGAAGTAGAACCGCAAGCCATGCTGATCCTGCCGCCGCTTTGGTATTTGGTGTCTTGGGATCCCACCCGAAACGGCTTTCGTCATTTCCGTATGGATCGCATCACTGGTCCAAGCTGCGTCGCAGAGCGCGTTTTTCGCCGACGTCATGTGCAGTTTGATGATGGGGTGCGCCCCGTCAGGGATCAGCATCCTTGAGTTTGTATTTTGAAAAATCGTTACAATTTTAGCATTTAACTGAATGTTTTTTATTTTGTTTTAGCCAAGTACCCAAGCTGAAGACGGAGTAATAGAGATGAGCATTCATACCGACATTGATGGTCCAAACCCGTCAGGGCTTGCGGCCGCGCGTAGTGCCAGCTTCATGGCAAGCTATTTGGACGCATTAACACTGGTTGAACGGCTCCATCGCTTGTTGCTTGATGTGATCAAAGATGAGTTCGAACGCGTGGGTATCCTTGAAATCAATGCGGTTCAGGCGCTTTTGCTGTTTAACGTCGGCGATAATGAAGTCACAGCGGGCGAATTGAAAACACGCGGCTATTATCAAGGCTCCAACGTATCATATAATCTGAAAAAGCTGGTTGATCTTGGCTATATGCATCACCAACGCAGTGAAATTGATCGCAGGTCCGTGCGCGTTCGCCTGTCGGAAAAGGGGCGCAATGTCCGCGCTATCGTCGCAAAGCTGTTTTTGACACATGCTGATGGGCTGGTTGACCGTGAAGTGCTTGATCACGACGGTCTAGACATGATCACCGCATCACTGCGGCGGGTCGAACGGTACTGGACCGAACAAATCCGCTATATCTATTAGGGCGACAAAATCGCGATGCTTTGCAATCCGTGCGTTGCCTCACCCATGATAAGCGGCGTGACCTCGCGGATCAATTTGCGGCGCATCGCGTTTTCATAATCGGCGAAACCATTGGCGATCTCAACAAATGCGCTAGGTCCACGGATCACTTGATCTCGGTAGAAAGTCAGTGGGTTCGCATCGAAGCTATCGGCGCTGCTTTCAACGACCAAGCCATTCACCGTAACCCCGGAAAATGGAAAGGCGGCATAAGCCTGCGTGGGACCAAACCCTTCGTTATTGATACCGTCGCCCGCAACATCGATTATGTGAAAGTCGCAAGGTGGCGCGCTTTGCAACTGAATCGCCGCATGGCCAAGCGCATATCCCATCGCAGTCGGGAAATCGTCATGACCGCGGCTGCTATCCAAAACGGTTTGCGCGGCAGAATACAGGTCGTTGGGGTCGTCGATGATGGTCCAGGGCAGGATATCGTCTTGGTTGTATCGCCCGCTCCACTCAAAAATGAACAAGGCGACCGGGTCTTGGCTGGCCATAAAGGCGGTTTGCACATCGGGCGCGATCAGGGCAGCGGCAAGCCCCGCGCGTTGCAATTGGTCTTCGGCGGCATCGATCGAAGACGACACATCTACCGCTAAGACGAGCGCAAGGCGGCAGGCCTCAGCCGGGTTTGCAATGGTGCAAAGCCCGGCAAAGAGGGTGGCTTTTACCAATGGCCTGTGTTTTCCATGCTTGCCCATGGTTCCGCTACCGGCTGGTTGTTTCCGGCCTGTAATAGTTCGATAGAAATATTGTCCGGCGAACGCACAAACGCCATGCGGCCATCACGCGGCGGGCGGTTGATCGTCACGCCATTGTCCATAAGGTGCTGACAGGTCGCGTAAATATCGTCGACCTCATAGGCAAGATGCCCAAAGTGGCGGCTATCTGTCGGCAATTCATCGTCACCATCCCAGTTATAGGTCAGCTCTATTGGGCAGTCCTCTTGGCCTTCGGGGGCCATGAATATCAATGAGAAACGCCCAGCCTCAACATCATGGCGTTTGGTTTCTTTCAGCCCCAACAAGGCAAAGAACGCCATGGTTTTTTCAAGGTCTTTGACCCGCACCATTGTATGCAGATATTTGATTGGCATCAGTCTGTTCCTTCGTAAAGCATTCATCAATGAGACTAAGGTGGGAACGCGGAAAATAACATGGTGATTTACAAAATGCTTTGCGGCCGAGACAATCGTGGACGCGTGTTGGGGCGGAAACGTCATACCTATAACGTTTTCGTGTATTCAGCGCAGGCGGAGGCATTGCTGTATTGCCCATACTAATATCCTGAATTACGAGGATTTTTATCCATACCCCCTCACTTTCGATGAGCGTGTATTGGACGCATTTATTCAGTATCTTGTTCTGCTTTCACCTTTTACAAAAATGGAAAAAACATGAATTTCGAGATGAACGTTCGCAAGCGCATGGCGATGTGTGCAGTTGCTCTGATAACGGTCGCGGCTCAGGCGCAAGCTGACGCGTTAGACGAGGCACGGGCGCGGATTGATGCGCTTACTGAATCGGAGATCACAACCGTTGTGACACGTTGGATCAACGAAGTTGGTAGCAATTGCCGTGTGCAATTGGTCGCAACGACGCAAAGAGACGTGCAAGCGTTCATCAACCCTATCCTCTTTGATATTGCAAACGTAGAGAGCGGAGACCAAGACGAACTAAAACGCTATCTCGATAATCATGTTGATGACGTGATGAAAGAAGCCGAGGAACAGGGCACCTATTCGTTTGAGACTTCTGGCAGCACGACACATCTTGTTGCTCACGACTGTGAATAATGGGGTGATCGGCATGGGGTTGTACCTTGAGGGCCGAGGTCCTGAAACGATGTGTATGTGAACCTAATAGAGATCGGCAAAGGGCAACATTCGTCATGGTGCTTTTGCCGATCTTGCGTGTCGGCCGGTTGCCGAGGGCTTTCGTCGGAAGATGGTCACTAAGCTACGTTACAATGGACGTATCGTTAGGAACGCTCTGCTATACGCTAGTCGTTTATTGGGGGGTATCACACCAATGGCAGTCCCTAGGGGAATTGAACCCCTCTTTCCAGGTTGAAAACCTGGCGTCCTAACCGATAGACGAAGGGACCGCACTTGGTGTGTGGCGCTTTTAGAAAAACTGCGCGTAGGGCGCAAGAGGTATTTTGATTTATTTTTACTTTTTGTTCCGAAAGTTATTTAGTGGGCAGGTGCCACGTCTTCGAGGCGCAGTTGCACGGACTGCCGCCCCCGCCATGTGTTAATCTCGAGCCGCCCGGCCAAGTGGAATCGCGCGCCATTATGCCCCATAAGCATCGGCCCCATCGGCCCATCCATGCCACCAAAACAAATAGAATCGATCCGTGCGCCCAGCCCGTCCCCGAAGGTGATTTTTAGATGGTTGGCCCCGACTTGTTTGGCAAATAGGATTTGCACATCAGGAAACGCAAACCGTGGGGCAGGGGCGCCTGCGCCGAATGGTCCGGCCTGTTCAATCTGTTCGACCAATTCGACAGTTGCCGCACCCGGCATCAATAGCCCATCAAGGCGCAAATCAGCGGGGCCAATGTCGGCGGCCCCTTGTTTCGCCAAAAGCGCGCCGATCCGGTCCATTGCAGCGTCCAGCTGATCGCGGGCGACAGTCAGACCGGCGGCCATCTTATGCCCGCCGCCTTTGATCAAAAGCCCATCAGCGGCGGCGCGTTGGATCGCCGCGCCAAGATCAATGCCGGACACAGAACGTCCCGATCCTTTGCCCTCATCGCCGTCGAGTCCGATCACAATCGCGGGGCGGTTGGTGGCTTCTTTAAGCCGCGACGCGACGATCCCAACAACGCCGGGGTGCCAGCCTTCGCCAGCCGCCCAGACCAGCGGCCCATCAAGCCCGCGGGCCGTCGCCTGTTCAAGCGCCAAGTCGCGGACCTGTGCTTCGACTTCGCGCCGTTCTGTGTTGAGCTGATCGAGCTTTCTGGCCATGGCTTCGGCCTCGTGCTGGTTTGTCGCTGCTAGTAGCCGCGCACCAAGATCTGCCTGCCCAATCCGCCCACCAGCATTCACCCGTGGCCCCAGCAAGAACCCCAGGTGATAGCTGGTCGGCGCTTGGTCCAGCCCCGCCACATCAGCGAGCGCGGTCAAGCCGATCCGTTGCCGTCGCCCCATGACGGTCAAACCTTGGCGTACAAAAGCGCGGTTCACCCCAATCAGGGGGGCGACATCAGCCACCGTCGCCAGCGCCACAAGATCGAGCATCGCCATCAGGTCCGGCCCTTTGGCACCGGCGGCTCGCATCTGTCGATTGGCTTCGACAAGCATCAAAAATACGACGGCAGCGGCGCACAGATGCCCCAGATCGCCGCTTTCGTCTTGACGGTTTGGGTTCACCACGGCCACGCAATCGGGTAGGGTTTCGCCGCCAAGGTGGTGATCAAGCACGATAACCTCGGCCCCGTCGGCCGCAGCGATTGGTCCGTGTGAAAGCGTACCGCAGTCCACGCAGATGATCAGGTCGTGGTCCTTTGCCAGCATCGCCATGGCCTCATCATTGGGGCCGTAGCCTTCGTCGATGCGGTCCGGAATATAGAGCGTGCTGTCTAGTCCCATGTCACGCAGCCAATTGATCAGCAGCGCTGCAGAAGTGCCGCCATCGACGTCATAATCCGCAAAAATAGCAATGCGTTCGCGTCTATCAACAGCGCGCAAGAACCGTGTGGCGGCTTTTTCCATGTCGCGCAGATCGTGGGGATCAGGCAGTAGGTCGCGCAGGGTGGGAGAGAGGAAGGCTTCGGTCGCGTCATCGGCCACACCACGCCGCACCAAGGTCCGGCACAAAGGGGCAGGCAGCCCCGTGGATTGGGTCATCGCCTCTGAAAGGCGATCTTCTTCGATTGAGGGGCCGACCCAACGCCGTCCGGTTGCAGATTGGGTGACGTTAAGAAATGCTTTGGACTGTGTCATACCGTGGGACAGTAATGAAAATAAGCAGCCGGTGCCACGGCGAATTTACGTATCGATGCCGTGGAGTTTTTTAGCCTGTCAAATCAGAGGGACAGTGACCTTTGACCACAACACCAAGCATTTTTAACCCAAAGCGGACCTCCACCGTTGCATATGGTGACGGCGGCTATGCGGACAAACCGGACTTGTGCACATGCGGCTATTGCTGACGCAGCATCCTTTTGCGGTTGCGGCAGGCCGACCGCTGCACCTCGGCGAAGGTCACCGAACCGGACATTCACCAGCGTTAACATGGCCCAAACCGAGACCGCACATTTGCCGCAACCTGGTCCGACCAGCGAGGTGCGGACGGAGCGTGAATTTGATGCAGTTGCGCCAAAGTCGGCTTCAACGATTAATCCCCGTCCCCAGCAACACGTGGGTCGTTCACCAAGTGACGGTGACTGTAGTTGATACTGGGCTTTTTACGCGAATGATGCCAAACCAAAGCTTGCGACACCAACTCCGCTCGAACCGACCCAGTTGGCGATAGGCTGGATGACAAAGACCTCGCATTCTCGGTCTGTCGTTGTCTCCACACAGACCTTAGTTGCCAACCAAAACCCAAAGTTTCGCACCGAAATCCACTTATTCGCTTCGATTTCCATAGCATCAAACTACTATGCCGATATCCTAGCAAAATTCACATCAAATGCTGATGAGAATAATCCATAGGTGCTCCGCCTGCGAGAAATTGGAAAATTGATGAAACGCTCGCACCACGTGCGCTCAAAAATTTGGTGAATTGACTAAGCGCGGTAAGCGTCGGGCCCAGCCGCCGTATATCGCTGTTTTCCAAGTCAGTAGATCGTCGACGCGGTTGATCTTGTAATCTAGGATGCGGGCGAGCGTGTCCACCAGCCATGCTCAGGCTGCGTAAATGAGAACCCAGGACAACATCAAATCATGACGGGTCCAGTTTCCGACAGACCCAAAACGAAACCGCTTATTTCAGAGACCCACTCCAGTACAATCCACGAAGAAGCATCTTGACCACCTACCCAGACCGGATACCATACTCTGCCAAACTCCTACCTACTTTTTTGGAAAGACGCCCCATGGATCTGGAATGGCTGGCTAACACGAAACGCTTGAAGGCGATCGCCGATTCCGGGCGACATTTCGCGAGGGACCCTTTCGACATAGAGCGCTATACAGAGATCTCGCAAATCGCGATCGCGATGATGGCGCGGCTCGCCGACGCACCGGTGGCCGAGATCGAGGGCCTGTTGGCAAGCTCCTCGGAAGGCTACGCCACGCCCAAGATCGACGTGCGCGGCGCGCTGATCCGGGAGGGGCGGATCCTGCTCGTGCGCGAGCACAGGGACGGAGTTTGGTCTCTGCCCGGAGGCTTCGCGGATGTCGGCCTGTCCGCTGCGCAGAACATCCGCAAGGAATTCCTCGAGGAGGCTGGGCTGTCAGTCGAGGTCTTGCAGCTCTACGCCCTGCGCCATAAGGCACAGAACCCCTACGATTCCGATCTCTTTGACTATTACAAACTGTTTTTCCTCTGCGAGGCCGGTGACGATCAGATCCCTAGCACGGGGCTCGAAACAACGAGTGTGGGGTTCTTCACACCGGACGCGCTTCCGCCCCTGTCGCACAAGCGGGTGCTGGAGAGTGACATCAAGGCGGCCTTCGCCTGTTCCGCCGATCCCGGGCGGGCGCCGCTATTCGACTGACCCCAAACCGCTGCGCCGCGTCAGAACGCGATGACCGCCTTCGTAACGATCCGCCCGTCGATTCGGAGCGCGCGGTTACGGGCCACGGCCTCGACGAAGGCGGCGGCCTCCTCGAAGGGAACCACATGCGACACGAGCCGTCGGAACCGCGTGCTGTAGGCGTCGATCAGCATCACGGCCGCCGCAATCTGATCCGCCGAGGTCCCGCGCTGCCCTGTCACCCGATAGGGCCCGTTCGGACCCTGTCCGTCAAGGTAGGCACCCGCGGTCGGGGTGCCGCGCGTGTTACGCCAGCGGATCCCCGCGAGATCGTCGAAGCTCAACCTGCCGCAGGCGGGCGACACACCGGGCGCCACCGACGAGACAAGATCGAGGACACCACCGGGTTCCAGCACGGCGAGCGCTTGCCCGATCGCGGCGCGGCACCCGCCACGCGAAACCATCACTGCCGCGGCATCGACGCGGAAGCCGCACTGCGTGAGGGCGGTTCGCGGAACGATCTGCACACCGGGGAAACTGTCTAGTCCCTGCGCCAGTTGCGCTGCATGATCCGTATCGCTGGGTGACAGTAGAACGGAGTGGCCCTTCCCGGTCAGGACAAGGGCCAGCGTCAGCGCGATGCCGCCCGATCCGAGGATCAGCACCCGCGCGGCATGGCCCGCGTCGAGCCCCATCAACCCCTGCGCGTAGAGCGCGGCGGCCACCGGCTCCGCCAGCGCGCTTTCCGGCCCGATCTCCGCCGAGTGCCAGGCCGAGAGGTGCCCGTCGGCGATTTCTTGCTGCGTGACAACCCGTTGCTGAGCCCAGATGCCGGGAATTGAATGCCCGAAATTGCGGGTTTGGTCGGCGTCAGAAACCGGGTTGACCACGACGATCCGCCCGCCAGCTCCGCCAGCAGAAAACTGGGCGCAGCACTCGGTAACTTCCGCCACCACCTCGTGCCCGAGCACGCTGGGCATGTCGCTGCGTGTGCGGCGGATAATGTCGAGATCGGTGCCACAAACCCCGGCAAAGCGCGGCATGATACGCAGCGCCCCCTCGGGTAACGGCAGGACCGGATCGCGGCTGTAGCCCAACCGTCCCGGACCGGTTAGGGTGATCGCAGCGTGCATCATATTGCCCCCCCCGCCGACAGGAAGACCGGCGCGCCGCGCGTCGCTATCTGCGCCGCCCCCAGCAGGCCGAGATCGCCGCCGTCGACGATGCGGACCAACTCGTTGAAGAAAGCCGGGTGACGCTCGGATATCTGGTAGGCACCATAGGTTTCGAGTTCCCCGATGAGCGCATCGCGCCAGCGCTCCGGCCCGAGGCCGTCCAGGACCCCGCCGCCGAAATGAATGCGCGCGATGGCCGGGTTCGCAGCGATCATGGTCAGGACGACCTGCGCCAGCGGACGCAGGCAAGTCGACAAGATATCGTGCGCAAAATGAGCATCGCGATCCAGCGCTGTCCCGAACGCTGTAATATGGTCGCCCCCCTGAGCCAGCCCCAGCCCGTGGGCGATCCCGGGATGGGTTTCGCGTACATGCTCAAGCACGGCCTCCATCCCTCTGCCTGAAGACACAGCGTTCAGGTGATGTGCGCCGCCGCAATCGCAGGTCAGCGGCAGAACACGCCCCCGGAACGTGGCGGTAACCGGCAAATGGCCGATCTCGCCCTGAAGGCCCGCAATATCGTCGATGACGATGCCGCCCGCCCGGGCGGACCAGATCCGCGCTGCGATGCCTGTTGAGACGGTGATATAGCAGGTATCGCTAACGACAGGATGCCCGTCCCCGGTAACGAGCGCCAGGAGTGCCGCGCTGACATCGTTCGTCACGTGCCAGTCGAACTCCGGCGCCCGTTGCCGCAGCGCGCTGCCGAGGTCGAAGGGATCGCTGCAAGCTCCCCAGAGCGGCCCGGAGTTCCAGATCACGCCAGTTCTGTGATGCATCGCGGCCCCCATGGAAACCCCTACCGCGCCGATCCCCGGCGCGCGGTCCGCATGATGCCGTGCCTCTGCCACTAGATAGGAGAAAAGCGCGGCCCGGAGATCAGCCGCAGTCTTTTCCGGGTGGTTACGCGCGCTGAGCGCGGGCGCGCTGCGGCGGTCCGAGAGACCGCCGTCCGCTCCAACGCGTGCCGAGCGGAACCACGTGCCGCCGATATCCATCGCGATCGCCTGCCCCGCTTGCGCCGGTGCCCGCTGCACCGAAAGTGTCATTGCCGTCCCGCGTCGGCGTCCTGTCGCAGCCCAGCGATGTTGCCTGCGATCTCACCGCCAGAGAAAACCGCCGATGCCGCAACTATCCAGTCCGCCCCGTGCGCCGCCAGCCCGCCGATGGTGTTGCGCTTGACCCCGCCATCGGCGCAGATCCGCACGCGGTGGCTGGAAGAGTCGATCATCGCGCGCAACCTAGCCACTTTGCCGGGCATCGTGTCCAGGAGGCGGCTTTCGCCCGGATGCACCGTCATGACGACCACAAGATCAATAAGCGGCAGAAGCTCCTCCAACGCCGAGAGCGGCGTCGCAGGCAGGATCGCGACCCCGGCACGACAGCCCCGGTCGCGAATTTTCTCGAGGCTGCGATAGGGGTTGTTCGAGGTCTCCAGCGGGAAACTCAGTACATCCGCCCCCGCTTCGAGGAACGCGTCGATTTTCTCATCCACCCCGGCACACAGCAGGTGCACATCGAGGACCGTCTCGACGTGCAGCCTGGCCCGTAGTTCGGCGATCATCTTCGCGCCGAAGGTGATATCGGGCACGAAATGGCCGTCCATTACGTCGAGGTGCAGCACGTCCGCGCCACCCTCGAGACAGGCCTCAGCGCTGGCCTGCATGCTAATGAAGGGTCCGCCCAGCAGGGCCGGGGCCATGACGATTGGGGGCGTCGCCCCGGGGGGGAAGTCGAAGAGCTTGTCGGCATGCGTCATCGGAAAGTGTCCTTATCATTTTGCCGGAGTGCGGAAACCGTCAGTCCGGTATTTTCATGGATCGTCGTTTTGACAAGTGTTTTCAGAAAGTTGTTCTCTTGTCCTGCCTGCAGCCGCTGCAGCAGTTCCGGCAGTTCCTGAACCGGGATGCTCCGCTCTACGAGCGCGACGAACAGGGGCTGCCATGAGGGCGTACTGAGCAGGGCTAGCGCCCGGCTGAAGTCCGCCCGCAGCGCGCCATGCGTACCCCCAACGGTCACCGGCTTGCCCCCGACATTAACTTGCACGAAGCCTTCTGATCGGCGTAGCGCGTCCTTCGGCAGCGACAGGAGCGCGGAGGTTTCGCCGCTTTTGGTGCCGCCGAACAGGAGCACCAGCCCGCCGGGCCGCACCATGCGCAGGGCCCGCCCGATTGAGGCTTCGTCGGAAAAAGCATCCGACACCACGACAATGTCGAAATTCTCCTCGGAAGCCTCGCGAGGGACATTGATCCCGTGCCGCTCGAGCGGCGTATGATCCCTTAGGTAGGCAGGGCGCGCCGGACTGCGGTTGTAGATGTCGCAGGACAGGCCCGATTGCCGCAGAACGCAGGCCTGCAAGACGGAGGATAGTCCCGCTGCGGTGAAGGCCACATTGCGCGGCGCCTGCCCTTGCGTGGCGGTGCGGAAATATGCTAGCGCGCGCTCCGCTGAGTGCACTGCGCAGGCAAGCGGTTCGGCAAGGACCGCGATATTGTCCTCCATCCCTGTCGGCACCGGGACGAAGGCTCGTCTCAGCGTCCCGGCGTCCGCGCGCGCGTAGAACATAGGGGCAAAGCCGGTACTACGCTGGAGCGCAACGTGCGGATCGAAGACGACCCTCTGTCCCGACCGCAGCCCGCCCCCAGCCTCCTCTGAAAGAACCTCTAGCACCATCTCATGCCCGAAATCTCGGCGTACGTCACGCCGCCCGAAGGCTTCCTTCAGGTCCGAGCGGCACAGCCCCGCAACCCGCACCCGCGCGACGAAGTTCGGCGCTGCACCGGTCCATGTTTCCCGCGTCCATTTTGGCGTTCCGTCTACAAGCGACACCGCGTTGTAGACCAGTGGTTGGTTTATCGTTTCAGGCGGCATGGCCACTGGCTCCTTCGAAATAATGGTGCACCGCTTCGACGATGCCATCAGCCTCCGCATCGCTCATGTCCGGGCGGATCGGCAGGCAGAGCAGTTGCCGCGCCAGCCGTTCCGCGACCGGGAAGTCGCCCTTGGCGTGGCCGAGATGGGCATAGGCGGGTTGCAGGTGGATCGGCACTGGGTAGCGCACCGTCGCATCGATCCCCTGCGCCAACAAAGCGTTCAGCAGGGCATCGCGATTGTCCGTGGCCAATTGGAACAGGTGGTACACGTGCGTGCCCGGCTCCCCCTCTGCCTGAAACGACACCGGCAGCCCGGACAGCCCGACGCGGAAGCGCGCGGCGATCTCGCGGCGGCGCTGGTTCCACTCATCAAGCGAAGGCAGCTTGGCGCGTAGCACGATGGATTGCAACACGTCGAGCCGAGAATTGCGCGCAACGATCGTGTGGTCGTTCTGCTCGGCTTGTCCGAGGTGGCGAAGCATGCGCAGACGTTGATCGACCGTGGCATCGCCTGTCACGCATCCCCCAGCATCTCCGGCCGCTGCTAGGTTCTTGCTGGGATGGAAACTGAAACAACCCACCCGCCCGAAACTGCCGACTGGGCGGCCCGCCCATCTGGCGCCGTGGGCCTGCGCGCAATCCTCGATCACCTGCGCCCCGTGTTGTCCCGCGATCTCCAAGAGCCGGTCCATGTCGGTGGCTAACCCGAAAAGATGTACTGGCAAAATGAAGTCGAGCGCGTCGAGAGTCGCCAGCTTGTCGAGATCCATCAGGAAGGTCTCCGGACAAGCATCGACCAGAACCGGTGTCGCGCCCGTCAGGCAGATCGCCGCCACCGTTGCGAAGAAGGTGTTTGCCTGCACTGCTATTCGGTTCCCTGGGGCGACCCCCGAAGCCTGCAGCGCGAGAATCAACGCATCGGTGCCGGAATTCACGCCGATACAGTACCGCGTATCGCAATAGGCCGCAAAATCCGCCTCGAAAGAATCGACGTCCGTGCCGAGAATGTAGTTCCCACTGAGCAGCGCTTTGCCGATGGCCTGTTCCACGGTACCGGAAATTCCTGCAAACTGCGCCTCGTAATTGTATCTCTTCACGTTCATTGAGGTTTCCCCACCTTCTGCATTGCCGCGGGGTCGACGTGAATCTCAACCTGCGGTAGCCGAGCCAGCACCCCGGCAGAGGCTGGGCTGCCGTGAAATATCTGCGCGACCGCTTCAGCCTTGGAAGTTCCCGTCGCCACGATGGCGATATGCTGCCCCGTCGCGATGGCCGCGAGCCCGAGAGAGCGTCGCGCCGTGCCCTGGGGACAGGTCGTGTTAAGGAGTCTGTCCGGGTTCGCGATATCCTCAGCGGTGAACACCGCTGCGGTGTGGCTATCGGTTCCGAGGCCGAGAACGACGAAGTCGAACTGCGCGCGCCCAGTGATCTGCTCCATTGCGACGGCGGCCTCTGTGGCATGCAGCGTCACATCCGGCACACAGGCAAAGGCTTCCTGCAACATCCGGAGGTTCGAGCCCTCACCAGGATCGACGAAGTCGTCGGTGACGAAGATATCGACCGGACGGCGCGCGTCCGTCGCATCCCGGAGGCGCCGGGCCAGTTCCCGAGCCACGGGTTTAAGGGTCGAACCACCCCCTAGCGCAATACATCCCCGCACGGGTTGGTTGGCAAGCACCCGGTATAGGGCATCGGCGACGTGGAGCGCGGCGCCCGTAGAGGTATCATGATAATGTAACATGTTGATTTCCTATCTTGGTCCGTCCAACTTGGACGGCGAGGCGAGCGACTTGGTACCAGGCGTCATCAAGAGGACGATTACCCCAAGTACTCCGATGACGAGAAAAACGCTCCAGAGATACTGTACCCCGACGAGCTTGCTTAGATACCCCAGCCCGGCTGTCAGGACGATGGAGATCATCGTGGCCGACAATTCGACTGTTGCATTCGCTCTGCCTTGCTCGGCATCGTCGAATGAATCCATGATGTAGGTGGAGCGGTTCATGCGAATGTAGGCAGCTATCATCGCGAATATGGCAATCGCGGCATAGGTCGCCTCCAGTTTCGGCACCGTCGCGATAAGAACAACCCCAAACAGAAAAGCCGCCATCGGTAGGGACAAGAGCTTACACAGGTCCGGCGGGCTATGCTGCCGCGTGCCCCAGAGGATCACCATGGCCATGGCAGCGGCTGCATAGATGCTGTCATGGAAGTAGTAGGTTGCCGAGCTCTCGTTCAGAAAGCTGCGGAAGTGGTCCGGGTATATGATGTTCATCGCCACCACCGCGCAGGTAGGAATCGTGCTGACCGCGAGCAAGATTGAGGCTCGCGGGCGAGACAGAATCAGGTCCACAGAATCCCGCGCCAATTGCAACAGGCTGGCCTTGCCCTGAAGCTGTGGAGTCATCTTCAGCCGCGGCAGGACCGAGAGGCACAAGCCGGCAAAGGCGAAGGTGAATGCATCCACCAGCAAGACAAAGACGATCCCGCCGAAATGGTAGATCGGAATGGCCACGATGCCGCTGGCAAAGGTGACACCTTGCCGGACGAACTCGATCTTCTTGTTGGCCGAGCGATATTGCTCTTTGTCGACGAGTGCTTGCGCGATGCTCTGCCGTATCACTTGGTCAAGGCCGCGCAGCACTAGGATCACCGAGGCGGAGAAAAGTAGGATCCAGTGCGACTGCCAAAGCGTGTAGCTGTAGGCCGCCACTAGCTGAACCCCCAACCCGCCCAGCTGCAGAACGATCGCGATGGTCTTGCGATTGAGGCTGTCCACCGTCGGGCCGAATACCGGGAGCAGCAGGAGGAGGCAGATCTGCGAGACGAGGAAATACCCTGCAATCAGCGCTGGGTTTCCCGTCGTCTCCACAAGGACCCATGGGATTGCCAACAGTGAGATGGCCGATCCCGCACCGGAAAAGAGGTTCGCGACCTGCAAGGTCGCGAATGCGGAGAGTTTTTTCATGGATTTTCTCTGGATATTTCGGCGCTCGAAAAGCCGGTCAGATAACTACGCAAAGGTCGGCTTCGGACAGCATGTCCTCGGTTTCCGCCAGTCGCATCAGCGTTCGCGTCACCGTTGCATCGGACAACTCGGCACGGGAGCGAATGAAATCGCAGGTCCCGATCCCTGTCGGAACTGGCAAGTTAAGCGCCCCGCCGCGGTGCTTCTCGGTATCTTCGAAGGCCCTGAGCACGAGCGCCTCGTTCAAGAAGGCGTGGTTGGTCGGCAGGTCAAGCCGGCGCAACAGTCCAATTACCCGCAGCAGGTCCTCATCAGAGAGGTGCCCGGCATCGTTCGCGATGCAGCTGGTGTAGGCCAAATCAATCGCCACCGCTTCGCCGTGGTGCAGTGTATAGCCGCTCTGCGCCTCGAGCGCCGGGGAGATCATGTGGCCGAGATCGACATAGCGCTCCAGCGTCATGTTTTCGTAAGGGTTGCTGGACAACTCGATCAGCATCCCGTCGATCGACCGCGTGATCACCTCATCCGCTACCGCCACCGGCTGCGCGAAGCGCGTGCCGATTAGCGTCTCGCCACATTCCTCCAGCATTTCGAACAGCCGCCGGTCGCGGATCATCGCAATCTTCACGATCTCTGCCATGCCCTGCCGCACAGCCGCCAGCGGCAGGCTCTTAAGCAGGTCGGGATCGACGAGCACCTCTTCGGGTGGATGGAAACAGCCAAGGTAGTTCTTGCTTTGATTGAAATTCACCCCGCCCTTGATGCCAACGGCCGCGTCGATCTGCGCCATCAGCGTCGTCGCGATGCGCGCATGCCCTACACCGCGGCGGATCATTGAGGCCGCGAAGCTCACGATGTCGCCGACGACACCGCCGCCGAGCGCGACTAAAATGCCATGCCGATCCACCCCCGCACGCTGCGCACACTGCGCAACTTTCAGGACTGACGGCATGAATTTACGTTCTTCGCCCAACTCCAGAACGAGCACTTCGGGACTTGTCCCGGATTTTTTCAGCGCTCGCACGGCGTTTTCGCCATACAGCGTCCAGACAGTGGGGGTCGTGACGAGGACGCATTTCCTCCCCCTTAACCCATCGAAACTGTCTGCGATATCGTTTTGAAAGGAGCCTCGACTTACTGTGACTTCAAATTCTGCGCATTTTTGCGCCGATAAACATAGTTCTCTCAATTATTCTTCCGCTTCTTTAATTGAATACACTTTTCTGTAGTTCAGATCGGCATCCATTCAACCTGAGGGTAATTTGTATCAACATTATGACATTTTATTAAATGTTTGGTAACACGGCTCACTGCCTCCTATAAGCTCGTTTTACGGCCGAGTACCGGGATCGCGATGGCCAAACGAAAATGACTTCTACGACTTTCGGCAATGCCTTCGAAAACGAGGTCAAAAATGGCAAGACGGTTCAGAACGTTCGCCTGAACTTTCCGGTGGACGTGACAGAATTCATTCTCTTATCATCAAAAAGGACTATGCTTTCGAGGAACTGATCGCTGAGATTGCAGTGAGCATTCTTGGCGTAAAGCGCGGTTTCAAAACGGATCTCGAGCAGTCAGCAGCAAAGGTCGAGGGGTGGATCAACGCCCTTTGAGACGACAATCGGGAAGTTTTTCGCGCCGCAGGTCACATCAGGCATCGCTCACATGATGCAAGATTCCATGCGAAGACGTGCCTCGCCAGCGAAGGCCGAATATCCAAAGTTTGGTTTGTCCGCGACCTCATTTTTGCCCGCCCCACTTGCGCTGCGCGAAGCATGAATGACTGGTTTTGCCGCCGCACGGCAGCACCGATGATCGAGCACTTGCAGAGTTTTTCGCGCTGCGAGCGCGCGCAGCACATTTCCAGCACGTCCGCCTTGGGCTCACACCAGTCGTTCGCTGCGTTCTGTACGAACGCCCGGTAAGCACTTTTGTCCATTAAGACTTATTTTGACACGGGTTTCAGGAAACCGGGTTGCGGTAGATCATCCGTCGCACGGAACCGGTTTTGGACCGCATGAGGATTGTTTCGGCGGTGACATAGCCGACTTCGCGCTTGATACCTTGCACCAGTGATCCATCAGTGACGCCTGTGGCCGCAAAAATCACATCTTGGGTTACCAGATCGTCGCGTGTGTAGACGCGGTCAAAATCTGTGATCCCGGCCTTTGTCGCGCGGCCCCGTTCATCATCGTTGCGGAACAACAGGCGGCCTAAAATTTGTCCACCCATACATTTGAGCGCGGCGGCTGCCAGCACGCCCTCGGGCGCGCCACCAGAGCCCATATACATATCGATACCTGTGATGTCTGGTTCTGCGCAATGCATGACGCCCGCGACATCGCCATCAGTGATCAGCCGGATGGCGGCCCCGGTGCTGCGCAGTTCGGCAATCATGTCTTCGTGGCGCGGCCGTTCGAGCACGCAGACGGTGATATCGCGCGCGGTGCAGCCTTTGGCCGCAGCCAATGCGGCCACACGTTCGCTGGGTGACATGTCCAGCGTGACGACACCATCGGCGTAGCCGGGGCCAATCGCCAATTTGTCCATATAGACGTCTGGCGCGTGTAGCATAGACCCACGCGGCCCCATTGCGATGACCGCGAGCGCATTTGGCATGTCTTTTGCAGTCAGCGTTGTCCCTTCGAGCGGGTCGAGCGCGATATCAACGCCGGGGCCGGTCCCGGTGCCGACTTCTTCACCGATATAAAGCATCGGCGCTTCGTCACGTTCGCCTTCGCCGATGACCACAACACCAGCAATATCAAGCTTGTTAAGCTGGGTGCGCATCGCATCGACCGCAGCTTGGTCAGCGGCTTTTTCATCGCCACGCCCGATCAATGGGGTACAGGCAATGGCCGCAGCTTCGGAAACACGGGCAAGCCCAAGCGAGAGTGAGCGGTCGTTGAAATCGGCGGCTTTGGTCACGGTCTGGATCCTTTGATGAACAATCCCCCTAAACCGTGTCTAGGGCATGGCTGCAATACTGTTTGCGCTAACCTGCTACGTTACGCGCTGAGAAAGCAGGCTTAGACTTGCTCGATACGAATTGCGACGGGTGTGCCCGAAACAACGCCGGTTTTTGCAAAATCTGCAAGCGCCTCTTCGAGCGCGGTGCGGGTGGTTTTATGGGTCACAATCAATACAGGTGCGGCGGTTTCTTGGTGCCCGTATTGGCGCATCCGGTCGATGGAAATGCCTGCCTCGCTCAGAGCGTGGGCCACTTTGGCCAATGCGCCCGGTTTATCGACCAACTGCATCCGCAAATAGTAGGGTGCAGGCACCGCCGCACGCGCCGCACGCGCATTGCGCAGCGTGTTTGCGGGCTGCCCGAATGTCGACATGCGCATTCCGCGCGCGATATCCATCACATCGCCCATCACCGCACTTGCCGTTGGGCCTTCGCCAGCTCCAGGACCGCGTAGCACGATTTGTCCAACCGCGTCGCCTTCAAGCACGACCATATTGGTGCCCCCGTCCAACTGCCCCAAAGGTGATGTGTCGGGCACAAGGCAAGGCGACATCCGTTGTTCAAGGCCGCGGCCTGTCAATTGGGCCACACCTAGCAGCTTAATCTTATAGCCCATATCGGCGGCTTGATGGATGTCTTCGATGGTGATCGCGCCGATCCCTTCAAGTTCGACCGCGTCGAAGTCGACCTGTGTGCCAAAGGCAATCGACGCCAAAAGCGCCAGCTTATGCCCGGCGTCGATCCCGCCAACGTCAAGTTCAGGGTCTGCTTCGAGATAGCCGAGGTTGTTTGCCTCATCAAAGACCGCATCATAGCTGAGCCCCGCGCTTTCCATCCGGGTCAGGATGTAATTGCAGCTGCCGTTCATCACGCCCATGACGCGCGAAATATCATTGCCAGCGAGCCCTTCGGTCAGGGCTTTGACAACGGGGATGCCCCCGGCGACAGCGGCTTCAAAGCGGATCACGCGGCCGGCTGCCTCGGCCGATTCTGCGAGCGCTTGCCCGTGGATCGCAAGCAGGGCCTTGTTGGCGGTCACGACGTCTTTACCAGCAATGATCGCGGCGGCTGTGGCGTCTTTGGCGGGGCCTTCATGGCCACCCATGACCTCGATGAACAGATCGATATCGTCGCGTTTGGCCAGATCAACAGGGTCATCTTCCCAAGCAAAGCCAGACAGATCGACGTCGCGATCTTTATCCTTGGACCGCGCAGACACTGCGGTGATCACGATGGGGCGCCCTGCACGTTGTTCGAGCAAGGTTGCGTGCTTTTGAACAATCTTGATGATGCCAACGCCAACGGTGCCCAGACCCGCAATTCCAAGGCGTAGTGGTGTCGTCATGTCGGGGTCCGTCCATCGTTGGTTTGTCTTACCGCCGTACTAGCGAAAGGGACGGGTTACTGCAACGCGGCGATGTCGATCTGGCGCAACCGGGCTGCACGGGCTTGCAAGGCCGCAACGCGGGCAGAAAGCCCTGCATCCGCGACGCCTTCGATTTCTGCGCTTTGCGGTAGCTGCGTTAGCGTCGGGTAGGGGGCCGCACGGGCGGTATCACTGATCGTGCCGTCGAGCGCCGGAAATTCGGCACAACCGATCAGAACGACAAAGAAGAGAGGCATAAAACGCATGGTATGATGTTTTGCATTCCGCGCCGCTTAGCGCAACTAGGCAATCGCATAGACATCGGTTAGATCAGGTTTAACAAAACAGGGGTTTACGATGTCTCAATCTGAAACAAACGAAGTTCACGCAACTGTGCAAACCACTGCGGTGCGCCGCATTTTCGCATTTGGGGTTTTGCTCGGATTGGGCGGATTGGTGATTTACACGGCACTTGTGCAGCCGCCATCCCCGGTTTGGCTCGTGTTTATGCTGGCCTTTGGTGTCACGATGCTTTGGCTAGCGGAGACGATGCGCCGCAGTACGCTTTGGGTAATCGAACTGACCGATACAGAACTGCGCGCCACTAACGGGTTTGTCTTGGCTCGTATGGATGAAATTGTGGCTGTTGACCGTGGGGCGTTCGCGTTTAAGCCATCCAACGGGTTTACCCTGAAACTAAAAAACCAAAAACCCCGGGCTTGGGCACCGGGGCTTTGGTGGCGTTTTGGACGCCGGGTTGGTGTCGGTGGTGTGACGTCGGCGGGTCAAGCCAAATTTATGGCTGAACAAATCGCGTTACGCATCACCGCAGCGCGGCTCTAATCGTCACTACAAAGTGGGTCACCGTTATTCTTAATGAAACATACGTTTCCGTCACGGGGGCGAATGACTGTGAACGTGTTAAAGCTGAGATCGTCCAAGTCAGTTTCTAAAAACGGCCCGATACCAATCGAAAATGGCGCCGAATATTCAGTGTGTGTTTCAACAAGAATCGCGTTGTCGCCATCTGACAAAACAGGCAAGCGATCAGACTCTGCACGCAGCGTAGCGTTAGTATGGTTAGAATAATAGCCGCCCCTTTGACGTGACCAGACGCGGTCGTACTCATCGTCGCTCTCGTCAAATGTATAGACTGTAATGCGCATATCTGGCGCGTTCGCAGAGGGTGTAAGCGCCTCAAGCAAATCATGTGCGCCATTGATAAACGTGTTGTCGACTTCGACCTCACGGCTGAACATGTCTGCGATTGTCATGCTCATACGTGTACTGATCGATTCAGTCTTAAACGCGTCGAAATAGACAAGTGTCGACAGCAAAGCCCAAACCAGAATTGGTACGACAAGCAATAGCTCGATTGCGATAACGCCGCTTTCGTCATCACGAAAATCTTGCAGGAGTGACTTAATCTTCATCTGCGAATGGCTCCACTACAAATGAGGCCGATGCGACCAATGCGTATGACGACCCTGCTGCGTCGTCGCCTTCTGCCGCGTCAACAATGGCTTTACCAATGCCTGTTGTTGGCAAAAAAGGATCGACACGAATACAGGCCCGCAAAAACACAACATCATTGTTTCCGAGGTTTGAGAATTCAACGGCGGCTTGTGTTGTCACGCTGCGGTCGATGCAGGCAACATCTGTGGGGATATCTACCCACGCACGCACGTCACGGACAAGCATTTCCAATTCTAACTGGTTTTCGCAATCTGGTAGCATTTTCGCGTAGTTACAGATGCTTTCCTTGAGCAGCTCACTTGTTGGCTCGGCCATCACCCCGATCCGTACTTCGCGCACGGCCATGTCAATGCCGCGTTCAAGCCTGACATTGCGCAGTGAAATCATGCCCATCTCATATGTCATCAGGAAGAAGCCAAAGAAGATCGGAAAGACGATCACAAATTCAACGGTGACAACTCCAGATTCGTCAGCGTTGAATGCGCCGATCCACTTTCGCAATCGAGTCATCATAGGCTCAACCGCAATTGGGTGATCTGTTCCGCAATATCAGCGAAAATCTGTTCCAATTCACCGCCCTGAGTATTGAAATAATGCGCTTCCGACGATGCACAATCCTGCATTTGTGAACTCGTAGCACCCATAGCGATGGTATAAATAATGATGTCTTGTGCTTTTGCTTCGTCGCAAATGTTCTCAAGAAGCGTATTCGCATCCGTCGCGGAATACTTTGTGTATAGGAGGTCCTCGTAGTCGCGCGGACGGGTTACCTGAGGCTCAATATCGTCCCAGTTTCTGTCTCTCATCCAGTATTGCAGCGGATATTGAGTAAATACTGCCCGTTCTTCGTAAGAATCGTAGTTAGACGGATCAAGGCGAGTGCCGGCTACGTTGTTTCCGTCAGTCATAAGAATAACATATTTTACGGTCGATATGCCATCGCTCGATGCAGTGTAGTCCAATGGACGCGTTCCAGCGAAGACAGGGTCAATTTCGCCCGTGGTATCATCAAAAATTGGACGCATTGACGGGTCAAGCAGTGAAACCCCCCACTTCATACCTTTATGAATAGCAGTGTTGAGCGTCGGCTCTAGGCTGTCGATCGCATCCGTTAGTTCGGTAAGATCTTGTGAAAGCGGAACGATTTGAGGTTCGAAGTCGCCAGCTCTTTCTGTTGGGCAACGGGGAGTCGTTATCGTCGATGTTCTGTTGCTGCTGGTGTAATCAAATGTCTCAACCTGATAATACGCACGCGTGGTATCAAATACGGTTGTTTCAAATTCGTCGTCATTGAAATCGACGCAGCGGCTGGGGTTCGTTGTTACACCACCTACACGCTCATCTTCGGGCAGGAATTCGTCGTCGGGAATTTCATACCACGTTTCTGGTTGCTGTAACGTCAATTTACTAAAAATATAGTCACCAATGTTGACGTTTTCTGAATAATTAACCAACGAAATGGATACGCGGTCTTCAAGCTCATCTGTCAGCATCGCAGTAACGAAACTTTTCGCTGCTGGCTGCAGAATATCAATGCGGTCTACAGTATTTCCATCTGCGTCGGTCCCGTCAAAGCCCATCGATCCAGAGATATCTAAAACTAACGAGATTTCAACGTTTCCCACGCCTTCAATCGCGCCGGAATGTGCTGGGACAGAAAGCGTATCGATGCCGGCGAGGCGAAGGTAAAACGTGTCTATATCAAGGTTTGTCGAAACAGAAATAGAGCGAGATGTTACTGAATCGCCGCCAATTGTTGTCGACAAAATATTGTCACCATACCCGGTTTTTTCGAACATGTCATCGATAACCAATTGGGGATCAAGCTCTTGGTCAAGCTCGGCCGCGGCAAGCACGGCGCGATCAGCAACACTTTGTAATTCGGCGCGCCGAGATTCAAAACGCATAAAGTCGACAGCCATGCCGCCCATTAGCAGCATCGTGATCAGCAGAATTAGCGTCATCACGATCAAGCCGCCATCTTCGTCGTTAACGAAGCGGCGCAGAAGTCTACTGGATTGCGACTGTGCAGGTTTTTGAATTCTAATGGTCATTGGCTGATTTATCCCCATGGCAAAATCTCAGTCTGAGTATATGGCAACCCGGCCTGCCTGTATAATCGTTAATGAAGCTCAAAAGAGTACATGGCGAAATTATGGCGTCGGTCGGCAGTTGCGCTCATTGTTCGCAGATGAATTTGTTCAATATATGGCAATATGCAGAATTGTTTCCAAAATTACCTATATTATGGTCTGCGAAATCGGCAAGTTGTCGCCACCTCGTGCCCGGGGAATGGTTAATTCACCGAATCTTAGGTGCCATTACCGATTCGGCGCAGGGTTAATTGGGCGTGCACAACGCCAATGGCGTTCGGCGCGAATCTGCGCGATAATGGCGCCATGAGTTTACCGCCCGGCTTTCTTGATGAATTGCGGACCCGACTGTCATTGACGCAGGTGGTGGGGCGCAAAGTCATGTGGGATACGCGCAAATCGAACCAGGGCAAAGGTGACATGTGGGCGCCATGCCCGTTCCACCAAGAAAAATCTGCTAGTTTTCATGTCGATGATCGCAAAGGGTTTTACTATTGCTTCGGCTGCCACGCAAAGGGCGACGCGATCACGTTCGTGCGCGAAACCGAGAATGTCGATTTCATGGAAGCCGTGCGCATTCTTGCGGGCGAGGCGGGGATGCAGATCCCTGCGAGCGACCCGCAAGCCCAGCAAAAATCGGACCGGCGCACGCAGCTTGTCGAGGTGATGGAACAGGCGGTGCAGTTTCACCGGATGCAATTGCAAACGGGGGCTGCCGGAGAGGCCCGCGATTACCTTGAACGGCGAGGCCTAAACCCAGAGGCGCAGGGGCGCTGGGATATTGGCTTTGCCCCGGCGCAGGGTGGTGTGCTGGAACACCTAAAGGGCAAAGGTGTTGACGAGAAACTAATTATAGACGCAGGCTTAGCTGCGCAAAGTGATCGGGGGAACGGGCTTTACAACCGGTTCCGTGATCGGATTATGTTCCCAATCCGTGATGCACGCGGGCGCGCGATTGGCTTTGGCGGTCGGGCTATGGACCCGAACCACCCGGCGAAATACTACAATTCGCCCGAAACAGATTTGTTCGACAAAGGGCGCAGTCTCTATAATCACGGTCCTGCCCGCGAAGCTGCGGGCAAGGGCAAGCCGCTGATCGTCGCCGAAGGCTACATGGATGTGATCGCCTTGGCAGAGGCGGGGTTCACAGCCACGGTCGCCCCGTTGGGCACCGCGATCACGGACAATCAGCTGCGCCTTTTGTGGCGGATCGCGGATGAGCCGATCATCGCGTTGGATGGCGACAAGGCCGGGCTGCGCGCAGCCATGCGGGTGATCGACATCGCGTTGCCCTTGCTCGAAGCTGGCAAATCCTTGCGCTTTGCGTTGCTGCCCGAAGGTTTGGATCCCGATGATCTGATCAAATCGCAGGGTGCTGGCGCGATGCAAAAGTTGCTCGATGGTGCGATTCCGATGGTAAAATTGCTGTGGCAACGTGAAACCGAAGGGCGCGTTTATGATAGCCCCGAACGTAAAGCCGCGCTTGATAAGGCTTTGCGTGAAAAGATAAAACTGATCGCGGACCCATCTATCCGCGCGCATTACGGCGAAGCGATCAAAGAGCTGCGCTGGGATCTCTTTAGCAATCGACGCTCGAGCCGGGCGCAGAGCCCGCAACGCAAATGGACTCCCGGTAAACAGGCCGCGTGGCAGCGCGATATTAGCCCGGCCGTCAGCAGTAAGAACTCAGCGTTGGGGACAGGGGCCGCACGAGAAGACTATCTGCGCGAAGTTGTGATTTTGGCCACAATCGTTGCGAACCCGGCGGTCGCGCTTGAATTCGAGGCCGCGCTTGAACGGTTACAGTGCAGCGACCAAACCCACAGCGATATTCAGGCCTGCCTGCTGCGAAATATGGGCGCCCAAGACCTGCGTGACGTTATTTATGAAGCTTTTGGGCCTATGGTTCTTGAAAATCTGATGACGCAGCGCCATGTCGCTATTAGCCCTGCCATTCGGCGCGCAGGTGATGATGAAATTGCCCGCATGTGTTTGGCCGAAGAGTTCGCCAAGTTGAATGCCCGTTTGGGGCAGGTGCGCGAAATCGAAGACGCGGTCGAAGACCTGTCTGGCATCGCGGATGAGGGGCTGACTTGGCGCTTGGCGCAGGCATCTGCTGCGATTGATCGGGCAGGGCGTGGCGATGGCGATGATAAGGCAGAATATTCTGTGCATAAGAACGGTGCGAGATTGAAAAAAGACGAGCTGAGCGCGCTTGATCAACTGCTTGCGCAGATCGGCATGGGTGGCGATGACGATGGGCAGAAACCCGAATAGCAACATACTTTGAAAACAAGGCGCGATCTGCTTGCGAATCAGTGCAATGCAGGTTTGATTCGACGCTAACCGAATCAGCCGAATCACTTTGGCGCGGAAACGACGACTTTGAAAGGTCCTTTTGATGGCTGCGAAAGACAACGACGATCGTAAAAATGCGGACCAAGATGGCGATATCAGTCTTGATATGAGCCAAGCTGCGGTCAAGAAAATGATCGCCGATGCGCGTGAGCGGGGCTATATTACCTACGATCAACTGAACGCGGTGCTGCCACCTGAACAGGTTTCATCCGATCAAATCGAAGACGTGATGTCGATGCTGTCCGAAATGGGCATTCAGGTCACCGAAGAAGAAGAATCCGAAGAGACCGAAGAAAACCAAGCCGGCACCGAAGTAGCCACCGTCGCAGGTTCGCGTGAAGTGGCGCTTGGCGGTGCCGAAGCTGAAAAACTGGACCGCACTGACGACCCTGTCCGCATGTATCTGCGTGAAATGGGATCGGTTGAATTGCTTTCGCGCGAAGGCGAGATCGCGATTGCCAAACGGATCGAGGCCGGGCGCAACACGATGATCCTTGGGCTGTGTGAAAGCCCGCTGACATTCCAAGCGATTACGATCTGGCGCGATGAACTTTTGTCCGAAGATATTTTGCTGCGCGATGTGATCGACCTTGAGACCACATTTGGTGATCAGATCGGCGATGAGGAAGAACCTGTTGTCGCCCCGGTCGCTGGCGCGCCAGAAAAAACTGACAAGCCGCAAGAACTAGACGCCGACGGCAACCCGATTGCCAAAGACGACGATGACGACGACGAAGATCAGGCAAACATGTCGCTGGCTGCAATGGAAGCTGCGCTGAAACCGCGTGTTCTTGAAACGCTTGAAGTCATCGCACACGACTTTGGTGAACTGTCAGAAATGCAAGACGCGCGGATGTCTGCGACGTTGAACGAAGATTCTTCGTTCAATGAAAAGCAAGAAGCGAAATACCAAAAGCTGCGGTCCGAAATCGTGCTGATGGTGAATTCGCTTCACCTGCATAACAACCGTATCGAAGCCCTGATTGACCAGCTTTACGGCATCAACCGCCGCATCATGTCGATCGACAGCGCGATGGTAAAACTGGCTGACCAAGCCCGGATCAACCGCCGCGAATTCATCGACGCCTACCGTGGTCGCGAGCTTGACCCGAACTGGCTTGAAGAAATGGGCGAAAAAGCTGGCCGCGGCTGGCAGATGATGATCGAGAAATCGACAGATAAAATCGAAGAACTGCGCGGCGACATGGCCCAAGTCGGCCAATATGTCGGCGTCGACATCACCGAATTCCGCCGCATCGTACAGCAAGTGCAAAAGGGTGAAAAAGAGGCGCGTCAGGCCAAGAAAGAAATGGTCGAAGCCAACCTTCGGCTCGTGATTTCAATCGCCAAAAAATACACCAACCGTGGTTTGCAGTTCTTGGATCTGATCCAAGAGGGGAACATCGGTCTGATGAAAGCGGTTGATAAGTTTGAATATCGCCGTGGGTATAAATTCTCGACCTATGCGACATGGTGGATTCGTCAGGCGATCACGCGCTCTATCGCGGATCAGGCGCGCACGATCCGTATTCCGGTCCACATGATCGAAACGATCAACAAATTGGTCCGCACAGGCCGCCAGATGCTGCACGAAATTGGCCGCGAACCCACACCAGAGGAATTGGCAGAGAAACTGCAAATGCCTTTGGAAAAAGTCCGCAAGGTG
This sequence comes from Loktanella sp. D2R18, assembly GCF_003318235.1. Taxonomy (GTDB): domain Bacteria; phylum Pseudomonadota; class Alphaproteobacteria; order Rhodobacterales; family Rhodobacteraceae; genus Yoonia. The sequence continues at coordinate 315,161 of NZ_QOCG01000006.1, forward strand.
ATGAAAATCGCGAAAGAGCCAATTTCTTTGGAGACGCCAATTGGCGACGAGGAAGACAGCCAGCTTGGCGACTTCATCGAAGACAAAAACGCGATTCTGCCGCTGGATTCCGCTATTCAGGAAAACCTGAAGGAAACCACGACGCGGGTGCTGGCATCACTGACCCCACGCGAAGAACGCGTGCTGCGCATGCGTTTCGGGATCGGCATGAACACCGACCACACGCTCGAAGAAGTCGGTCAACAGTTCAGCGTGACCCGCGAACGTATCCGCCAGATCGAAGCCAAAGCGCTGCGGAAGCTGAAGCACCCAAGCCGGAGTAGGAAGCTGCGGAGCTTCTTGGATCAGTAATCAAAATGGCGCCTCCGGAAACGGGGGCGTTTTTGTTTTGGAGGTGGTTAAATGTATGAAATGTTAACTGCAGGTGGTTTGATCTTAACTATGTTAGGTGCTTCTGTAACTTTTTATGGGGTGTATTCCTCGAAAGACGCAGCGGGACATGTGGCCGTAGCAAGGATCGCTTCAGATGATGAAGATGATTGGAAATCATCGCCTCTTGCGAGAGCAATTCGAAAGGCTTCGGTTTGTGCTATGTGGGGATTGGGGATGATCTGTGTCGGCACGGTTTTGCAACTCCTACCCGTCGTTTCTAGCCTTATGGCAGAATAAGCCGAATAACTTGTCCGATGCCCCGCATCGGTCAGCGCCCGACCTTCCCCACGGGAGGGCGCACTGCGTGCTTCCTGCGCTTTCGCGCGCTACGGCCTCAAAAGGTCCACTGGACCTTTTGGAAGACGGCCTTCGCACCAGGATCAGGCGCTGCCCTCTTTTGATTTCTTGGCGTAAACGGTAGGGTTGGGAAAACCTATAGTCGGAGCCTCCTCATGTCCCTTTTCAAACGCCTTTTCGGCGGCAATGCCGCGCCTGCCGTGATCCCTTCGGAAGACTACAACGGCTATACCATCACCCCAGAGCCGATCCGTGAGGGCGGGAAATTTCGTCTGGCGGCAAGGATCGAAAAGGAAATCGACGGCGAGGTGAAGCTGCATCACCTCATCCGCGCGGATCTGCTCGAAAGCGAGGACGTCGCGTGCAAGGAATCCGCAGCCAAGGCCCGTGTGGTCATCGACCAGCAGGGCGACAGTATTTTCCGTTAGGCTGTACCGTCGCGTGGGGGTTAGCGGTTCTGAAAAATCGCGGAGTCTGTGTTGCGGTTCATCCGATGTGTCAGCAAGATGTTGTAGAGCTGTAGCGCCGCGCGCAGTGCCACAAATCCTGCAACGGCGCCGATAACAACGATGACAAACTGCCAAGAAAAGAAGGTAACCAGCACCGTCCAATCCGCAGTTTTCAGAACCACACTTGCGCCCAAAATCAAACCGCCAAGCCAACAAAACATCGATAGCGCCGCAGCTAGCGTCATTGGCATCATGTAACGCAGTGGAAGCTCGCAGGCGCGGTGCCCCACCGCGGCCGCAACACGGGGCAGGACCGATAGGCCAATGTAGAAAGCGTTCAGTGTCAAAACAGTGACGACAGCCAGTTTGAGGATCAGTTTTGGCGAGAAGTTATCAAGATCGAAACCAGTGCGGATATAGACCAACATAACGCCTGTGATCCAAAGCCCGAGTAAGGCTGCAAAGACAACTTTATGAACACGCTCGAATTCGAGGATGTCAAATTCATCAAAAGGGCTATTGAGCCGGCTGAGCGTCCGGAAATCAAAGTAGACCCCCGAGCCCATGCCAACAGCGAAACATGCCAAGTGAACGACCCGGATGACGTCAATTATTTCTTGCTGCATTTGGACTCACTGGTGTTTGATAATCTTTTTTCCTTATAAGTTTCATATGTTTGGAGGTGGGGTGTGGCAATATGTCTGACAATCGAATCGCTTGATAGGCAGGCCGCCGCTGAAACGACAGTCGCGGCGGCCAAGAGTTGCCTAGATTTAAGGATTAGTAGAACTGTGCGATTTTTTTGAGCGGTTTTTTGTATTTCGCCACTGCGGGCACCGTCGCTTCCTTCGAAGCGTGTCCAACGGTCAGGATCATCACTGGTTTTTCAGAGTCCGGCCGATCAAGTGCAGCATTCAGGAATTTCATCGGGTTGGGCGTATGCGTCAGGCACGACAGTCCGGCGTTATGCAGTGCCGCGATCAAAAAACCGGTCGCGATGCCGACGCTTTCAGGGACGTAGTAGTTTTTATACCGCGTGCCATCGTCAAATTCACCCCAACGCTGCGCAAAGATCACGATTAGCCAAGGCGCTGTCGTCAGATGCGGTTTGTCGGCGTCGGTGCCAATGGGTTCGAGCGCTTTGATCCATTCATCGCTACCACCGCCGTCATAGAATTTGCGCTCTTCAACTTCGGCTTCTTCGCGAATACGCGCTTTGAGTGCTGGGTCAGATACTGCCGCAAAAAACCACGGCTGATGATTGGCCCCCGACGGCGCGCTGCCCGCAGTCATCAAGCAATCTTCAATGATGGCGCGTGGCACGGGTTGATCGGTGAAATCGCGCACAGAGTGGCGCTTGGCCATAAAGGCCCGAAAATCGCTGGCCGCCTTTTGTGCCTCGGCATCCGTTAGCTCCAAATGATCGGGTAACGGCATGGCGTCATAGGACATTTTATCTTTTGCAAACATTGCTGGCTCCCTGAAGTTGGGGAGAGTTAACCCGATAGCGGCACCGCTGCCAAGGCATTGGCAAAACTTAAAAACCGTCCGGGTAGAAGTGCTTGAGTTCGGCTTTCAGGGGATCAAGGTGCTGCTCATAACGCGCCCAACGTTTGACCGAGCTTTTGTAGATCGGTTGGCGCACTTGCCACGTCGAGATCGTGCGTGCTTGGTTTACATTCTCCTGGAACGAAAGGCAGGCTGGATCCCAGTCAAGGCCCAGGAAGTCGATGACTTCGCGCGCTTTGCCTTCGGTGTCGGCCACGACGTCTTCGTAGTGCACCTCCATGATCGGGTTTGGCAGCACCTTTTTCCAGTGGTCCATAAGGCGCCGGAACTCGGAATAATATTGACCAAGCGACGTTAGGTCTTGGGTGTAGCTGTGGAAGTTACTGAGAGGAGCAAGGTAGCACGAGACGCAATTGTCCATCGGGTCACGCAGGGCGTTGATAATACGCGCCTTTGGGAACAGTTTTGCATAGAGGCCCAAGATTTCGAAGTTGTGCAGGTTCTTATCAACGATACGCAGCATTCCAGGTTGCGCATTAGTCGATTTTTGCAGGTACTCTGCAGCAAGCTCTTGCGCTTGATCCGGCGTGATCTTGCGGATTGTGTCAGCCAAAGAGGAGCCGTCTTGGAAATCTACGCCCGCTTTGCTAGCGGCCTCACGCAGGTATTTACTTTCTCCGATACCGCCAATCTGCGGATGGTTAGATAAAATTTGTTCGAGTAAGGTGCTGCCTGTACGTGGCATGCCCACGACCAAAACGGGGCTTTGGCTTTCGGAGCCTGCCGACCCAAAAAAATCTGCCCGCGATACGCCCGATACTACGGCATTTACGAACAGCTTGTTCGCAGTACGGTCGTGCGTATTCCCAGCCAGAGCTTTGGCTTCGGCGTAATGTTGAAACGAGGTTTCAAAATTCCCAAGGTCGTTTTCAGCCTTACCGAGTATGCGCAGCAGTACTACGCGCCCAGGAAGTTTTTTTTCGACCAGAGTTGGGTAAACAGTGTCACGGATATGTAGATAAATTGGATCATCGGCGGTTATCTTGCAGGCTTGGTGCCAGATAGAGTAGTTTGGTAGGCTGTCAGGGTATTCTTCGAATATGCTGCGACAGATGGATTCTGCCTTCTGTAGGTCACCAGCACCGCGAAGCGATTTGGCATAGAGAAGACGGGAGGGCAGATGCTTCGGCCTTATGGCGAGGCATGCTTCCATGCATTTTGTCGCCCTATCATATTCTTCGAGGTCGAAATAGACAGTCGCCGCAACATATAGGCCATCAGGAGATTTCGGTCCCAATTTTACGGCCTTATCTGCATGTTCTTTGGCGCTTACATACATTCTCTTTTTACAAAAACATTCTGCAGCTAGCTCATGTGCTAAGGCCGATTTGGGCGCGAGTTTAAGAAGCTTAGGCAACAGTGCAATGGCCATATCCGTCTTTTTCATCTTGCGTGTATAAAGGCGGATTAGTACCGCGTAAGCGGTTGGGTCTTTGGGCGTGATTTTGGCGGCCGTGTGCAAAATACGTTCGGCAAGAAGAAGCTGACCTGCTGCTTCAGCCTCTTTGGCTTGCGGAATGAGTGGGGATTTTGAAGCTTTGGCCATCTGGGATCTCACTGCGTTGTTGTGGGGGCTGAAAACCACGTTTTCGCACAAGTCACAAGGTTTGTGCGCCGTGTGACGGGTCTTGTACCTGCTGTTTTGTTTGCGCAGTATGGCTGTATGCAAACAGTTTTCCAAGTATCGACCAATGGCCCAGGGCTTTACGAATTTACCGATCAGGTGGCGGCTTGGGTGCGTGGGTCTGGCTTGCTGACGCTTTTTGTGCAGCACACGTCAGCCAGTCTTTTGATCCAAGAAAACGCGGATCCAGAGGTGCGTGTCGATATGCAGAATTTTTTCCACCGCTTGGTGCCGCCGACCACGGATCCAACGATGGCTTATTTGACCCATAAATATGAAGGGCCAGACGATATGCCCGCACATATTAAAGCGGCATTGTTACCTGTGCAGCTAAGCATTCCGGTCACCGAAGGCAGGTTGGCCTTGGGGACTTGGCAGGGCATTTATCTATTTGAACATCGCAATGCCGCGCATCACCGCCGGGTCGTCGCGCATTTGTCATCCTGACCGAGTCTATTTCGCAACGGTTCATCTGCTGTATGTAGGGGCATGAATTGCCCTCTACCCAAATCTTGTGGGGGTTCCTATAGTGCCTGTGGATAACTTGGGGGGATGCCCCCATCGCTAGCTGATGAGGACCGGATATGCGTTGCCCTTTTTGCGGAAATGTTGACACTCAAGTCAAAGATTCACGACCTGCCGAAGATCATTCTGCAATCCGGCGGCGGCGTTTGTGCCCAGCCTGCGGCGGACGTTTTACGACCTATGAACGTGTGCAGCTGCGTGATCTGGTGGTGATCAAAACCAATGGTCGTCGCGAAGATTTTGACCGTCCCAAGCTCGAACGCTCTATCCGCATTGCGCTTCAAAAACGCCCCGTTGAACCTGATCGTATGGATCAGATGATCAGCGGGATCGTGCGCCGGTTGGAAAGCATGGGCGAAACCGATATCCCGTCAGGCACCATCGGTGAAATCGTGATGGAAAGCCTCGCGCGGATCGATACCGTGGCCTATGTGCGTTTTGCGAGCGTTTATAAAAACTTCCAAGCGGCGGATGATTTTGATAAATTCGTCAGTGAACTGCGCCCTAGCGACCCTGAAACAGAGTGACCCTAAAATCTGACGAAAGATTTATGGCGCTGGCCCTGAATTTGGGGCGGCGTGGAATGGGCCGCGTGTGGCCGAACCCTGCGGTCGGCTGTGTGATTGTCCGCGATGGGGTGATTGTGGGGCGAGGACGCACCGCCGATGGTGGACGCCCGCATGCGGAGCCGGTCGCCTTGACGCAGGCAGGGAATGCTGCGCGCGGTGCGACGGCCTATGTCACGTTGGAACCCTGTGCGCATCATGGCAAAACACCACCCTGTGCAGCGGCGCTGATCGCAGCGGGTGTTGGCCGCGTGGTGATTGCTTTGGGGGATCCCGATCCGCGTGTTGCTGGTCGTGGCGTTGAAATGTTGCAAGCCGCCGGTATCATGGTGACCACGGGTATTTTGGAAGACCAAGCACGGGCCGATCACGCGGGTTTCTTACTGCGTATCGTTGAAAACCGTCCTTTTGTGACGCTCAAGCTTGCGGGGACGCTGGATGGACGCATCGCGACCGCGACGGGTGAAAGCCAATGGATAACAGGGCCTGAGGCCCGCCGCGCCGTACATATGATGCGTGCGCGTCATGATGCGGTGATGGTTGGTGCAGGCACGGTACGCGCGGATGATCCGACCTTGACCGTGCGCGGTTTGGGCATTGACCGCCAACCCGTTAGGGTGGTGGTGTCGCGCGGCATGAAGATCAGCGCAGATTGCCATTTGGCGCAATCCGCACAGGAAACCCCGGTGTGGATATGCCATGGGAAAACCAGCGATGCCTCTGCATGGGTGCAGCAGGGGGCGGTCAGCCTTCCGTGCAGCGTTTCAGCCGGGCAGGTCGACCCCGCTGCGGCGATGATAGCCCTTGCAGAAAAGGGCATAACCCGCGTTTTTTGCGAGGGGGGCGGTATGTTGGCCGCGTCGCTTTTGTCTGCGGGGCTGGTCGATCGCTTGGTCGTGTTTACCGCAGGGATGGCCATGGGTGCAGAAGGCACACCGTCGCTGGCCGCGATGGGTGTTGATCGTTTGGATCATGCCCCGCGCTTTGCCTTAGAGCAGGTGCAGCCCTTGGGAGGGGATATTATGCATAGCTGGCGACGGGATTAGCGCCCGCGCCAAAGATGCGCGCGACTTGCGAAGATGCCTTGCAGTTTTGCAAGGCTACGGTTCATCTTGCCGTGCGCGGGTAAATCGTTGTTTTCAAGCCTGTCGACAACGACTTCGACCGGGCAGGGCAGCCCGGTGATCGGATCAAAATAGCGCGGATAGGCGATCAGCGCGGCATGGGTCAGCGCAACAATATCAACCCGCGCGTGGCGGCGTGGGATTGGCAGGGCCCGATCATCGGTCAGCCCCCAACCCGCATAAAATGGCATCCCCAAACAGGTGACTTTTTTGCCGCGTAACAGGGCCTCAAACCCCAAAAGTGAGGTCAGGGTCCAAATCTCATCGACGCGATCAAGCGCGGCTATCGGATCGGCGTCAGCAAGAATGATATCGGCCCATTGCAGCGCGCTGGGCACCGCGCCTGGGCGCAGCCCTGCCTCGACATCTGGGTGAGGTTTATAGGCGATGATCGCCGCAGGGTTTGCGGCGCGTGCGGCTTGTAGCAGGCCTTGATTGGTGGTGACATCTGTGCAGCCCAACTGGATAGAGGCATCATCTTCGACCTGTCCGGGCACAAGAATGCGGCGCCCTTTTGGCATGTCGATCGGGGCTTGTTTTGACAGATTATATTTCGACAGACCCGCATCAAGGATACGCGAGATCAAAGCCGCCGCCCTTGCGCGCTCATCTTCGCGTAAATTTGCCGCGCTATTGATCAAATTTTCAAGCCCGCTAGGTCGGGTCGCGTCATAATATATGCCGATTTCATCGAGCACGAGGCTGAGCGGGGCGATCAAATCTGCGCCCAACCCCCGGGATCGCAAAAAACCGTCTTCGACCAATGTGGCATCGATGGCACCTGTGTTGGCCCAGCGCATCAATTTACGGCCAGACACGTCCGCGCGTTTCGCAGCAGATTTGCCTTTGGCGAAGATTACGCGCTTTTGCGCGCCAAACAGTTTTTGCAGTGGCGCGCGTTTCCACATGCGCATGTCGGCGGCGACCCAGCCTTTGTGATCGTCGCGCCACGCCCGCGCTGACACGGCTAAGGTTGCGGTGGCTTCTTCAAAGCTGCACAGCCGGTCATGAAACGGGTCATACCATTTGGGATAGATCAGCATCGCGCCTGAAAATAGCTGCGCGCGCGTTAGTTTCCGTTGCCTACGTTGCAACGGTTTGCGGTCATCAGACAGCCCCCATCCCATATAGAACGGTTGGCCAAAGACCACAGGTTTATGCCCGGCCAATATTGCCTCAAACCCAAGTTGCGAAGTCACCGTATAGACTGCAATCGCCCCTTCAAGCAGCGCCCAAGGTGATAGCGGCGCATCGCATAGCTGAATGCGGCTGTCACAGTCTTTTTCAGAAAAATACCCATCCCGGTGTCCGGCGGCGGTTTCAGGGTGGGTTTTGATGATGACCCGCGCGCCCGGATGTTCGGTTAACGCGAAAAACAGCATCTCGCGGAACGTGTTACTATCTGCGCCACTGGCCTTGATTGATGCATCCTTGCGGGTTTGATCGACAACGAGAACATAGCCCGGATCAGGCACGGGCAGCGCGGGGTCGAAGGCGTTGTATTTAGATAAATGCCCAGATTTGAGCGTTTCAATTCCGGCGCGGGCGCGGTTCAAAAGTGCGGTGTTATCAAGCGGATCCTCAGAGAGGATCGTTTCGAGGTCGGATGGGATGCTTGGATCAAAATGCACGCCGCGCCTGTCGATATTTAGACCAATCGGCGCGTCGCCATCACGGCCCAACCCGACCGAGCGCAAAAACGAATCCTCGATCCTGACGATATCCGCCTCTTTGTGATCAGCGACTGCCTCGCCGCGCGGCGCGGTGGGGCTGTGCCCCCAAACGCCGACTAAATCGCCTGCGCCTGGCACGCCAAGCCGGATATTATATCCAGCCAATTCGACAATGCGGCGCACGCGTCCCTTGGTCAAAAGTCCGCCATTGTAGACAAAGAGGTTTTTGCGATCGGGCGCGGACATCAGCTTAGCTTACAACTTTGAATGTAGCATGCGACGGAGACTGCGTGCTTGCATAGGGGCCTGTGTCGCTGAGCATTTTATCAACGAGCTGACGTTTCAGCTGGCGGCGGCCCTTGGTCGCATAGAAACCGCCTGGGATCTGCGAGGTTTGCAGTAGGAACTGGCGATAGTGGCGATACGCATCTGCGTCGGGTCGCGTTGGATTTGCGAAGAATGCTGGCAGGGGTTGGTCCGAGACAAATTCAGGCTTCGAATAGACCGCCGTGCCAAAGGCGCGCAGCGGTATGCCGCGCCACAGTGCCTGTTGTCCCGCTGTGGAGTTCACGGTGACGGCGCTGCGCGCTTGGGCCAAGAGCCCCGCAAGCTTACCGCCGCGCACATAATGCACCCGGTCCGCGATCCCTTTGGCGCCCGCAAGATCACGGATCATTTTGCGTAAAGGGGATTGCCCATTTTCTAACGGATGGGCCTTAAAAACAAGATGGTGATGCGCCTTGGCCCCCTGCGCAAACCCGTCAATCACAAGCGTCAAAAATGCCTGCATATCTTCAAAAGATGAATGCGCGCGAAAGCTCGCGTCATGTTCAAGCTGCAACAGCGCAATGTGATAGGGGTAGCCCGCCTTCTTGATCTTATGGGTGGCATAAATCCGGCTGAGCGCGAGGAACGGCATTAGGCCAAGGCGTTTTGAATATAATATTGCCTCGCGGTGTATGGGAAGCGCGCGGTGGGGTTTGAACTGCGGATAGCCACGGTTCCAGAACATCACAAACCAGTGGTAAAGTGCCCCGTAGAAAATATGTTGGCGCATATCCCCCCAATGGGATGGCGGGGTTGGGATATCGGTCGTGCCCGCGGCAAGCCTTTGGCGCATGTCCGCTACTTGCAATCCCATCAATTCGGAATGCCCGTTTGACCCGCCGCGTTCATAGGTGACCCAATAGGGGCGCAGGTATCCTTCTTCAAAGACATGGACACGGATACCTGCGGTCTTAGCTGCGGCAACGGCCTGCGCATGGATCGGGCGGGTGTCGCCATAGATGACGATATCGGTGATTGCGCGGCTATGCAAAATCTCTTGCAGTCGATCCGGCCAGTCTGCAGGCGCCCCCCGGTAGGGGATATAGTTGGGCATACGCCCCCAAAACACACGGTCGCCTGCGTTAAATCCAACACGGTGCACATTTGCACCGGCCGCGCGCAACATGGCTGCGAGCTGTGCAAAGAACGGCCCGTGCGGCCCCTGAAGAAACAAAAAGTTGCGTTGCGTATTCATCACCTACTTCTATAGCTGCTCGGATGCGCCGAGGTAAGCGCTTAACCGTAAACATATGATGATGCGCAGTTGCTTGCGCGGGCGGGCGACACGGGCTAGGTCAAAAGGGCTAGAAAAGAAGGACACGCGCATGTTTACAGGTATTGTTACAGATATCGGCGAGGTGATCACGCTTGAGCAACGCGGCGATCTGCGCGCGCGGATTGCGACCGGGTATGATGTTGACGGGATTGACATCGGGGCCTCTATCGCTTGCAACGGCGTGTGCCTGACGGTGATTGCGCTGGGCGCTGCACCGCGCAACTGGTTTGATGTCGAAATCTCAGCCGAGACCGTGAGCGCAACCAATGTTGGCAACTGGGCGGTGGGAAAGCGGCTGAACCTTGAACGCGCGCTAAAGGTCGGGGATGAGCTTGGCGGGCACATTGTGTCCGGCCATGTGGACGGGGTCGCGCAGGTGATTTCGATGCATGATGAAGGTGATAGCACCCGGGTGACATTCCGTGCGCCCGAAGGGCTAGCCAAATTTATTGCGCCCAAAGGATCGGTTGCACTGAACGGGACGTCGTTGACTGTTAACGAAGTGTCCGGTGCAGAGTTCGGGGTCAACTTTATCCCGCATACAAAGACCGCAACGACCTGGGGCGACGTCGTGGTGGGTGACATGATCAACATCGAAATCGACACAATGGCGCGCTACGTGGCGCGGTTGCAGGAATTCGCGTGATCGCGGGGATCGGACATAATTCCGGGCGGGTGGTCGCGCCTGGCCATAGCTGGCGCAAACATGTCTGGACCAAGGCGCGCAAGCAACTGATGCCGACCCTGCCGGTCGAGGTTATTCGCATGCGCGTGCGGCGTGCCGCGCAGCTTGGTCTGCCATACAAGGCATATGCTGGTATTCGCGCAAGTTCGGGCGACGATGTGATTGGCTTCATGTTTTCAAACAATGCGTTGCGGGTTTTGCGTGCGGGGCAGGTGATGTCGGTTGAACGGGCGGATAAGTTGGATGCTTTGACCGGTGTGAAGCGCATCGGTTTGGCGCATGCACCGGTACCCGTGCCCCATTTGGCGGCACTCCCCCAGATCGATGACGCCTACCGTGCGCCAAGGTTTGCCGATAGCTGGTCTGCTGTGCGGGATCAGTTCGGCGCGATTGCGCGCGATACGCGTACCCCTTCCGGTCGCGTCATCTTAGTTGGCGATACGGCATTTGAACGCGAATGGGTCGAAACCGCGAAAATGGCCGCGTATTTGCCCGCGGATGTTTATTTCGCGCAGGCGGTGGATTGAAATCCACCCTACGGGGGGGATGATCGCAACGTCGTAGGGTGGATCTCGATCCACCACCCTTTTCAAAGGACGGCAGCTGGTCTATCTGCGAGAGGACTTATTTTTCGGGGATCCGCATGAGCCAAAATTTCGAAACGCCCGGTCCAGTCGAACAGGATTGGGCCGATGCGATTAGCAAGATTGAAGACATCATCGAAGATGCACGCAATGGGCGTATGTTCGTTCTGGTGGATCATGAAGATCGCGAAAACGAAGGTGATTTGGTGATCCCAGCGCAAATGGCAACGCCCGACGCGATCAACTTTATGGCCACACATGGGCGCGGGTTGATTTGTCTGACCTTGCCGGGCGCGCGGATTGATGCGCTGGGCCTGCCTTTGATGGCGTCGTATAATTCATCGCGCCATGAAACGGCCTTTACCGTCAGTATCGAAGCCCGCGAAGGCGTCAGTACCGGGATTTCGGCACATGATCGCGCGCGGACCGTGGCTACGGCCATCGATGCCAACAAAGGTGCTGCCGATATTGCCACCCCCGGTCACGTGTTTCCGCTGCGCGCGCGCGACGGTGGCGTTTTGGTTCGGGCCGGCCATACCGAAGCCGCCGTTGATATTTCGCGCCTTGCCGGGCTCAACCCATCCGGCGTGATTTGTGAGATCATGAAAGATGACGGCGAAATGGCGCGCCTGCCTGATCTGATCGCATTTGCGCAACTGCACGGGCTAAAGATCGGGACGATCAGCGATCTGATCGCTTACCGTCGCCGTCATGACAATTTGGTGCGCGTCCGCGAGACCAGCCAGATTCAATCCGAATTTGGCGGCGATTGGGAAATGCGGATTTACACTGATGAAACCCAAGGGGCGGAACATATTGCGTTGGTCAAAGGGGACATTACCACCGATGATCCCGTGCTGGTACGGATGCATGCGTTAGATCCAATGTTGGATGTGATTGGCACCGGGCCCAAGGGGCGACGCAATGAATTTGGCGACGCAATGCAAGCCATCGCGGATGAGGGGCGCGGGGCGCTCGTGTTGCTGCGTGATTTGCATATGCAGGTCGACCCTGATGCCGAGGCCTCGCCAAAAACGCTACGCCAATATGGGCTTGGCGCGCAAATCCTAAGCTCGCTTGGGTTGCATAAAATTGAGTTGCTTACCAATTCGCCGATGCCAAAAGTCGTAGGGCTTGATGCCTACGGGCTCGAAATCACGGGCACACGCAAAATCTCGGAGATCGGATAATGGCCGGACCGTCCCACTACATCATGCCTTTGCCAGCGTTTGAGAAACCCGTCAAAATCCTGATCGTCGCTTCGCCCTATTATAAAGACATCTCGGATAATCAGATTGCAGGTGCGAAGGCTGAAATCGAAAAAGCCGGTGCAACATGGGATATCGTCGAAGTTCCCGGCGCACTGGAAATCCCAACCGCCATCGGGATCGCCGAGCGCATGTCCAACTTTGATGGTTACGTCGCGCTGGGCTGTGTGATCCGGGGGGAAACGACGCATTATGATACTGTTTGCAACGACAGTTCGCGTGCGATTCAATTGCTCGGCCTGCAAGGTGTTTGCATTGGCAATGGTATCCTGACCGTGGAAAACCGCACGCAAGCCGAAGTACGCGCCGATCCTGCGCAGATGAATAAAGGTGGCGGCGCGGCCGCTGCGGCCTTGCACCTTGTCGCGCTCGCCCGTAAGTGGGGCCAATCCGAAAAACCGGTGGGCTTTACCCAAGAAATATTGCTCGCGGGTCAAACAGACGGCAAAACAAACGCATGACCATTTCGAACAACCAACGTCGCAAAATGAAATCCGCTGCTCGGCTTTATGCTGTGCAGGCGCTATTCCAGATGGAGGCCTCTGGGCAGACTGTCGATCAGGTCATGCGCGAATTCGAAGATCACCGCTTTGGTGCGACCTATGATGACGTTGAAATGATCGAAGGCGATCTGGAAACGTTTCGTAGCCTGATGGACGGGGCCGTGAATGAACAAGCCGCGATTGACCAAATGACAGACCGTGCGCTGGTGGCCAAATGGCCGATTGCCCGCATTGATCCGACATGGCGCGCGCTGTTTCGCGCCGCCGGGGCAGAGTTGAAAAAGGGCGACACCCCGCCCAAAGTCGTGATCAGCGAATTTGTCGCCGTATCAGAGGCGTTTTCACATGACGGCAAAGAGCCGAAATTCGTGAACGCAGTGCTGGACCATATGGCCCGCGAGGCACAGCCCGAGAAGTTCTAGTCGGGTTTTGCGATCTCGTAATAGGCGCAAATTTCATCGTAATGTACTTGGATGTTGACATAGCGCATCCCCAATCGCTTCATCACACGTTGTGAAGCCGCGTTTTCCGGGATCGCAACGGCACATATGTAGGGTACGCCAATCTGGTTAAAACCAAAATCCATCGCGGCTTGCCCGGCTTCGGTTGCATAGCCCTTGCCATGATACTGCGTCATCAAGCGCCAACCGATTTCAAGCGGCGCATCATCCTTGTGCGCGAGGTTTTGCAGGCATGCGGCGCCAATAATCGTGTCGGTGTCTTTTAAGAATACCGCCCACCACCCATATCCAAGCGTTGCCCAGCGGGCCTGTACTTTGGCGATACCTTCTTCGGTTTGTTCACGTGTTTGTACACCGCCCAGAAATCGCATTACATCAGGATCGGAATTCATCGCAAACAATGCGTCCGCATGGGCAGGAGCAAAAGGTTCCAGCCTAAGCCGCTCGGTTGTTAAAATTTGTGCATTGGACATAGGTGCAACTTCTCTGATGATATTGGCATTGGCCGCAGCCTGGAACCTAGGCGCAATGTCGGGCTTTGGGAAGGCTTTGCATCATGAGTCAGGGAAGGTGGCGGGAACCGCGGCAGCCGTTGGGGTAACTAATCCTGAGGACCTGTATGTACAGGTGGGCGCCAGGTAAACTAACCAAGATCAGAACAGAGCCAGCCCCCGAGGATTTGCTTAAGGCCGCTGGATTTGTACCCGGTATAACGAGGAGCGCAGAAACCCGCCGTGTTTACAGGTAGGGGGGATTATGGGGTAGGGCAAGTAGGGGAGGCAGATTATTCTTTGACATCGCCTTTGATCAGCCAACCGTTCGGGCCAACCATCTCAATCGGTGCATAGGCCAGAAGTACGCGTTCCGCCAAGCCGACCATGATCAACGCCATTGATACTTCGTAAACAGTGATTCCGCTAAACAATGACATGAAAGGCTCCTATTAATCTGTGGTTATATATTTCCCCAAGAACTGGTCGAAATCGTGACGTAAGAGGGGTGAATTTGAAGATTACCCAAGGTCACGTGCCTTATTTCAGTCATGAAGTATCCGGAGCTTTCGGCTATTTGGGTGGCGAAACTTTGCTTAGTTGTTGTGTTGTAACGATAAAACTTGGTTTGATGCGGAAAACGCAGTAAATGCCGTGTTTTTATGGGAATTGTTGACCTTAATCTCGTCCGATTCTTTGTGATGAAGCCTGCGGATTGATCTTTGTTCACTTATTGTTCATATTTATCCTATGAGCACAAAAGATAAGTCTTGCAGTTATGTGCCGGGGCAAATGTTGGCACGCGGTGTGGCACGGCATTTACGCAGCTATGATTTTGTGAGCGTGTTGGAGCTGGTACCTGCATCAGGTTTGCGCGTCGATGTTATGGCGCTGGGGCCAAAGGGCGAGATATGGATCGTTGAATGTAAATCCAGCCGCGCAGATTTCATGTGCGACAAAAAATGGCGGGGGTATCTTGCTTATTGCGACCGGTATTTCTGGGCGGTTGATACCGAATTCCAGACGGATCTGTTGCCAGAGAGCTCCGGGGTAATCATCGCAGATGGATACGGCGCAGAAATTATCCGTATGGGGCCAGAGGCAAAGCTGGCGCCAGCGCGCCGCAAGCTCATGGTTCAGAAATTTGCGCGCCACGCCGCCACGCGGGCGCAGGCGGCGCAAGATCCGGGATTTACTAGCGCGTTTTGATTGCGCGGGCTGCAATGACGGCGGCGCGAATTTCTTCGGCAATCTCTTCGGCTTCTTCGGGTTCAAAATCCATTGGGATCTCTGTGCCGCCAGCCTCGATAAAGATACGTACCATTCCGTGGTCGGTTGGCCCGATTTGCATATTCGCTTCGATGTCGCGTTCGCTGTTAATGCCCATGATCTTTCCCTTATTGCTGAGGTTTCCTACAAGGGGGCGGGCGCTATTGGCAAGGGTGTCGTGCAACGGATCGCTTTGTTGCGGGTTTTCTGAACGAGGGTCTTGCATTCGTGTGCACCTGCCGCTAAATCACGCGCAATGCCGCCTTAGCTCAGTTGGTTAGAGCACTGGTTTGTGGAACCAGGGGTCCCCCGTTCAAGCCGGGGAGGCGGTACCACTCTCAAATTCTGTAGTATTTGATGTAAATAGACGGTCAAATTTGACCTCACCTATATCTACGTCCCGAAGATTGAAAACCAGACTTTCGAGAAGAATGCAGCGAATGGCAGCTATGAGCCCATTCGGACAGAAATAGATACCCAGAATACTCGACGAGTTCCTCTTGTTTTGCGCCCTGAAATTCTTGCATGGTAGCGGCATCGCCAAATAATGAGGTTATGAGTGCCCATCAATGTTTTCGCCAACTTCGAGGAGGCCGCACCCTCTCAGGAGAAACCCAAATCTGTAGCGTGGCTTTGCGATGATGACTGGGAATTACCCCCCCCAACTCTTTGAATTTGAACGTTGGCTTGAGAAAGACGGAAAGAACCTTCCGAAGGGAAGCTACATTGCTGATATCGGTTTCAGCCTAAGACCAGACGCGAGTGGTGGCGGAGGCACCCTGTCTGTCTCAGCGATGCAAACACTCGTAATGGTCGGGATGGAAGTATGGTTTTCTGAGTATGCTAAGTAGCGGAAAACCTTAAGGGGTGCCGTTGTCGCTTTGTCCGCGAAGCGGCCATCGGCGGTACTTTTGATATCCCGATCTGGATGCAAGTGCAGCGAATGGCAGCAAAGAGCCCAATGTACGTGATGCTGCGGTTAGCATGGACGGCGGCTTTGGCGGATTGCGCTGCGGTCGCAGCATGGTGTTCCGAAAAGGGCTAGACTTGGCCGTGGGAGCGTTCCGGAAGGAGTAAAGGCCGCCACCGCAACGGCCAAACCGTTTCATTCAGACTTCACAAATGGGCGCACCCTATCGTTCGGCGGTGACGCTCGCCATTTTGATGCCCGCAAAGATAAGTGCTGCCCCGGCCGTTCTGTTGATCAGACCGACGATCCAGACGCGCAGGTCGCCATTGGCAAGCGTGCCCCCAAGCTTCGCATAGCCTGAGTAAATCACAAACTGCATCGCAGCCCCCGTCAGCCCCATGATGATCATCTGCGGCGCAATCGGTGCGGCGGTGTCGAGGAACTGCGGCAGGATGGCCGCGAAGAATAGAAGCACCTTGGGATTGGCAAACTCCACGACAAAGCCTTGCGAAAAAAGAGCCTTCCGGGACCTCACCTTGCCCTTCCGCGCGACCGAGAACCCACCCGAGCGGCTGAGCAAAGCGGTTAAGCCAAGATAGACAAGGTAGGCGACGCCAACCCACTTAATAATTTGGAAGATAAGGTTGGACGCGAGGATGAGAGCGGCCAGCCCCGTCGCCGACATAACGAAGTAAATCGCCGTTGCGGCCATCATCCCGAACATCTGGAAAACCGTCATGCGCCAGCCGCTCGTCGCGCCTTGCGACGCCACGAGGATCGCGGACGGACCGGGCGACGCGATCATGACGGCCTGTGTCGTCGCGAAGATCAAGAATGCCTGAAGTTCCATCGCATCGTCCCTTTACTGCGTGAGAACAACAAAGGAGGCTTCCATCCCAGGAGTCAACCGATCAAGACAGTTCCGCTAGGTATGGCCGTGGGAAACGGACCTTCATGCGTAGCGCAGCGAAATGGCGCATCATCCGCTACTTTCGCCTCCAGCGCAGGTAACGCCAATGTCCGGTCTCGGTCACATTGCGCGACGTCCTATATTTGAACGCCGCCCAGCACACTTGCTATTTGTTGGCCAATCCCGCAAACCCCGGAACCTAATCCGCCAGCACCTTTGGCACCCGAATTCTTTGCGAAAGCCGACTTGCTATGTCTGATGTGATTTCCTTTGTGATCCAAGCGGCCCCACCGCCGCGGTTGGACAAGGCTTTGGGCCGTGATGTGCCAGATGATGCGTCGCTCAGCCGGTCGCGCTTGGCCAGGTTGATTGCAGAAGGCGCGATCACTGTTGATGGTGCCGTGATCACAGACCCGCGCCACCGCGTCGCTGAGGGTGCGCAAATCGCGGTCACGGTCGAAGTTGCCCAAGAAAGCCATATCGTGGGTGAAGATATCCCGCTTGAAGTCGTATTCGAAGATGATGATCTGATCGTCGTGAATAAACCGTCAGGCATGGTTGTGCATCCGGCGCCCGGCACACCGGGCGGTACATTGGTCAATGCGTTAATCCATCATTGCGGTGACAGCCTGTCGGGTGTTGGCGGGATGAAGCGCCCCGGCGTTGTGCACCGGATCGATAAAGAAACCACCGGGTTGTTGGTTGCGGCTAAATCTGACCGCGCGCACCATCATTTGGCCGCGCAGTTTGCGGCTCACACAGTTGAACGCCGTTATCTGGCAATATGTTACGGTGTGCCTGACGCCAATGATCCACGCCTGCGCGGCATCAAAGGCACCTCGTTCGAGCCGGGAAATATCCTGAAGGTGCAAACATTTTTGGGGCGTCATAAAACGGACCGCCAGCGTCAGGCCGTGTCATTTACTACCGGGCGGCATGCGGTCACGCGTTCGCGGATTGTGCAACCCTTGGGGATGCCGCCCTGTGCCGCCTTGATAGAATGCTGGCTAGAAACGGGGCGTACCCATCAGATCAGGGTGCATCTGGCGCATTGTGGGCATTCGTTGATCGGTGACCCAGTCTATGGGGGGCGGCGCAAATTGTCACCAAAGGCCGTCGGAGAGCAGGGTGTTACAGCGGTGTCTGCGTTCTCGCGGCAGGCGTTGCACGCAGCGACCTTGGGTTTTACCCATCCGGTTACCGAAGAATTCATGGAATTTGAGGCTGATTTGCCCGCTGACATGCGTGGCTTGCTGCGCGATTTGGGTGGGGAGGGTTGAAATATTCGATCCCATGTGCGTGAGCGCACGGTATTTCCCCTCGCACTGACGTTCTGAGCGGTTCATATTAAAGCTACAGAAAATGGATAAGTAGACTTGAAACGTCGTATTAGCGTAACCATATCCATGTTAAGCCTTTAAACATAGGAGGGCACGACAGTGAGCAACTATAAGAATTTACCAGCACCAACCCCAGAGGGTGGTCTGAACCGTTATATGCAAGATATCCGCAAGTTCCCGATGCTGGAACCTGAGGAAGAATACATGCTGGCCAAGCGCTGGGTGGATCATGAAGATACCGACGCGGCACATAAGATGGTCACATCGCACCTGCGGCTCGCCGCAAAAATCGCGATGGGCTACCGGGGCTACGGGCTTCCGCAGGCCGAAGTGATCTCGGAAGCGAACGTGGGCTTGATGCAGGCTGTGAAACGCTTCGATCCTGAAAAAGGGTTCCGTCTGGCGACCTATGCCATGTGGTGGATCCGTGCATCGATCCAAGAATACATCCTGCGGTCTTGGTCGCTGGTGAAACTTGGCACGACCTCGGCGCAGAAAAAACTGTTCTTTAACCTGCGCAAGGCCAAGAATCGGATCGGTGCGCTGGAAGAGGGCGATTTGCGCCCTGAAAACGTGGCCCGCATCGCCAATGATCTTGGCGTGACCGAAACCGAAGTGATTTCGATGAATCGCCGGATGTCTGGCGGTGATGCGTCACTCAACGCGCAAGTCGGCTCTGACGGTGAAGGCACGATGCAATGGCAGGACTGGCTTGAGGATGAGAGTGCGAATACTGCTGGCGATTACGAAGAGCACGATGAAATGGACGTGCGCCGCGCGCTTTTGGCTGAAGCCATGGACGTTTTGAACGACCGTGAAAAAGACATTCTCGTGCAGCGCCGCCTTTCTGATGAAACCGTCACGCTTGAAGATTTGAGCGGCCAATACAACGTGAGCCGTGAACGCATTCGCCAAATTGAAGTGCGCGCCTTTGAAAAACTGCAAGAAAAGATGCAGGAATTGGCCAAAGAAAAGGGCATGTTGACTCCGGCTGCGTAATTGGCCGCTCAAACACCCACGCTTAAACCCGTCAGAATAAGTCTGGCGGGTTTATTGTTTTCGCTGCGCATCATGTTTCCCTTTGTTAGATATTAGCGCTAACATCCGGCCAAAACAGGGGAAGAGACATGACACCATTGCGTTGGGGCGTATTGGGCGCTGCGAATTTTGCATTAAACCATATGGCACCGGCTATTCACGCAGCGCGTGGGGCTGAATTTGCTGCGCTGGCCACATCGAACCCCGATAAGGCCACACCGTTCCAAGCCTTCGCGCCGGGGCTTCGTGTGCATCATGACTATGATGCTTTGCTTGCTGACCCAGCGATTGATGCGGTCTATATCCCACTGCCCAATCACCTGCATGTGGAATGGGCGATCAAGGCGTTGGAGGCGGGTAAACATGTGTTGTGCGAAAAACCCATCGCTCTGCACGATGCCGATTTCGATGCGTTGATTACCACGCGCGATCAATCCGGAAAGCTCGCGGCAGAGGCATTTATGATCGTGCATCACCCGCAGTTCGCGCGCGCACGCGCATTGGTGCAGGGTGGCGCGATCGGCGCATTGAAACATGTCGATGCGGTATTTTCATATTTCAACGATGACGCAGACAATATCCGAAATCAGGCAAAAGCTGGCGGCGGGGGGCTGCGCGATATCGGCGTGTATACGTTTGGTGCCGCGCGCTATGTCACCGGTGCAGAGCCCGAGGCCGTGCCATATGCGAAATTAGCGCTTGAAAACGATGTTGATGTTTTCGCTCAAGTGGCCGCTGATTTTCCGGGTTTTACCTATTCCGCGGTGGTTTCGATGCGCATGTTTAATCGTCAAAACATCACGTTCCACGGGGACGCAGGTGTGTTGCAGTTGACCTGCCCATTTAACGCAAATGTCTTTGATCAAGCGACCCTAAAGCTGGAAACGGATGCCGGCACTGTGACCACCGAACGCTTTGCTGGGGTGAACCAATATGTGTCGCAGGTCGAAAATTTCTGCAAAGCGGCACAATCAGGCAGTAATTATCTGTGCCCTCTTGAATTTTCGCGCGGAACGCAAAAGATGGTGGATATGGTTTTCGCCGCTGGCGAAAGATAGGAGATCGGCATGGCCGAAGAAAACAACACCGAAGCCGAATCTGACTTTGAAAGCCTATGGATGCGCTTGATCCACATGGTGATCATCGCGGTGATGATGAGCATGGCCAGCACCTTGCTGGGGCTGCTGACTGTCGCGCAGTTCATCATCATGGCAATGAAAAAACGTGAACCGAATGATCAGCTTGCTGAGATTGGCACGACGATGGGTGTCTGGATGGCCAAAGCTGCCCGTTATCAAGTTGCGGCCAGTGAAGTGAAGCCGTGGCCATGGACTGAACTTGACTAGGCGGGTTTTGCGCGGCGTTCTCGCTGCGGCCAGTTTGGTTTCGCTGTTGGGGTGCGCGCATCCTTACAGCATAACCGTATCTCCCGGAGAGCAGGGATCGACCACGCGGACAGTATTCGTTGCGACCCAACAAAGGGTCACAAACGCGAAGGAAGAGGAGTACGCCGACCGTACCGCAGCGTTACACTACGCACAGGTTGATGTGGCGATTCCGCCCAATCACAGGGTTGGCCATATCGAACATATCTACGATCCAACCCGTGGGTTTACGATGGAGAGCTATCGCCCCCAAGCGCGCGATGGATTTGTCGATGCGCTTGCCGCCGGACCGGGTGACGAAATCGTCATCTATGTCCACGGGTATAATACAACCACGACTGAGGCAGTGTTCCGGTTTGCGCAGATGGGGCATGATTTCGCGTTCAACAATACGCAGGCGCTCTTTTCATGGGATTCGGCGGGCGTGGCTGCGGGATATGTTTACGACCGTGACAGCGTGCTGTTTGCGCGCGATGATTTTGCTGATTTTCTAAAGGCGATTTCAGCAGGCTCTGATAAATCGATAACGATTGTTGCGCATTCTTTGGGGGCGCATTTAACAATGGAGACGATGCGCCAGCTTGCAATTGCACGAAATACCCGCGTGCTTGATGACATCGGGGCGGTGGTGTTGCTTTCTCCTGACATTGATCCAGACATCTTCCGCAGGCAAGTCGGGGTGATTGGGGATCGCGAAAGCCCCTATATTATTTTGACCAATAGCTCTGATCAGGCGCTCGCGCTGTCGTCGCTGTTGATTGGTGGGCGTTCCAAAGTCGGGCAATTGGGCGTCTCTGACGATATTGCGGAATTGGGCACCGTAATTATCGACTTAACGAGCATGAGCTCACTTGCGCATATGGGGCATATGGTGGCGGTCACTGCACCCAGTGCTATCGGCCTCTTGCGTCAACTTGGTGAAGCTGGTGGGCTGGCCGGTAGCGGGCTTGTCTTAGATTAATTTGGGGAATGCCGAAAAGACGGCGCAAATGCGCTTTGCTCTCTTGCGCGGGCCCTGCCGCACGGGGCAATGTCACAACGAATATTGAAGTGAGGCATCGATGATTCCAGTTCAGGGCTACGCAAATAAAACTCTTGCCGTTTTGGGATTGGGACGATCCGGCCGTGCGGCGGCAGCCGCGCTTATGGCGGGTGACGCAGATGTGGTGGTTTGGGACGACAGCGTTCCTGCGCGCGAAAGCGCGCAAGAGGCCGGGCTTGAAATTCGTGATTTGACCAAGGCGGGCGCATTTGACGGGATTGCCAAGCTAATCGTCAGCCCCGGCATTCCGCATCTCTATCCGCATCCAAATGCAGCGATTGCGGCCGCATGGGACGCCGCTGTGCCTGTCGACAATGATATCGGGTTGTTTTTTCAGTCCTTTGCAACCTCCGAGTGGGATAATTTTGATGTGGCCCCGCGTATTGTTGCGGTCACCGGGTCGAATGGTAAATCCACGACATCGGCCTTGATCCATCATATTTTGGTTGAAAACGGGCGCCCTGCGCAATTGGCAGGGAACATCGGGCGTGGGGTGCTTGATATCGACCCCGCGCATGATGGCGAAGTTGTCGTGCTGGAACTGTCTTCCTATCAAACTGACCTTGCACGATCATTGACCCCGGATGTCGCTGTGTTCACAAACCTGTCGCCTGATCATTTGGATCGACACGCGGGGCTGGGCGGATATTTCGCAGCCAAGCGTCGCCTTTTTGCGGAAGGCGGGCCAGACCGCGCGATTATCGGCGTGGACGAACCCGAAGGCCGCTATCTGGCCAATCAGCTGATCGAAGGCGCCGGTGATGACCGTGTGATCCAGATTTCTTCCGGCCGCAAACTGTCCCAAGGCTGGTGTGTTTTCGCGCGAAAAGGGTTTTTGGCTGAAATGCGTAAGGGCCGTCAGGTTGGCGCAATCGATCTGCGCGATATTGCCGGGCTGCCGGGCGCGCATAACCATCAAAACTCCTGCGCGGCCTATGCCGTGTGTCGCAGTCTTGGGCTTGGTCCCAAAGGGATCGAAGCCGCAATGCGCAGCTATCCAGGTCTGCCGCACCGTTCGCAATTGGTCGCGGATCATAACGGTGTACGCTACGTGAACGACAGTAAGGCAACCAACGTCGATAGCGCGGCTAAGGCGTTGCAAGCTTTCACAAATATCCGTTGGATTTGCGGTGGGCTGCAAAAAGAAGGTGGTTTGGGGGCTGTGCTGCCGCATCTAAACAACGTCGCCAAAGCCTATGTGATCGGGCGCGAGGCCGCTGATTTTGCGCGCCAGCTAGAAGGCGCCTCGACACAGGTGGTCCGCACGATGGAAGCTGCGGTCGCACAGGCTGTCAAAGATGCGCAGCCGGGCGACGTGGTTTTGCTGGCCCCTGCGGCGGCCTCGTTCGATCAATACGACAGTTTTGAGAAACGCGGTGACGATTTTATTGCCTGTGTGAACGCAGCGATAACGTAAGGTGGATCAAGATCCACCCTACGTGTTGGCGATGGCTTGCCCTGCGGCCCAACCTGATGACCACGCCCATTGGAAATTATAGCCGCCTAGCCAGCCTGTGACGTCAACGCACTCGCCAATAAAATAGAGACCCGGAACCGATTTCGCACCCATCGTTTTGGACGAGAGCGCATCTGTATCAACGCCCCCCAATGTGACCTCGGCGGTGCGATACCCTTCGGTGCCCGATGGGGTCAGTATCCACGCAGTGATTTGATCGGTAATTTCTTGCAAGCGGGTGTCGCTTTGATCGGCGATATTGCCTGTCAGTTGCAGATCGGCGCTCAAAAAATCCACCAATCGCGCGGGCAAATATTGCCCCATTACCGTGGTCAGCGCTTTGCGCCCTTGGTTTTGCCGCGCAGCTCTCAAAAAAATTAGCAAACCCTCAGCAGGGTCGAGATTCACATCGATTGTGTTGCCTGCGTTCCAGTAGGAAGACGCTTGTAAAATAGCCGGGCCAGATAGCCCGCGATGGGTGAACAACAATGCCTCGTCGAACGCCGGGCCATGCGCGCTGACCCGTGCGGGCAGGGCGACGCCTGCAAGTGGCTTGAAGCGATCTTCGCCAAAGGTAAACGGCACAAGCCCCGCGCGGGTTTCTACGACAGGAAGGTCAAACTGCGCGGCGATTTGATAGGCAAAACCTGTTGCCCCCATCTTGGGAATAGACTTACCGCCGCAAGCCACCACGAGGTTCTTTGCAATCACCTCCGTGATCTTCCCTTCGCGCATCAGGGTCGCGCGAAAATTGTGGCCGTCATGGCGAATATTGTCGACAGACGTTTGCAGCCAAAGCTGTGCGCCCGCTTTGTCCATTTCCGACCGTAGCATCGCGACAATGTCCTTGGCTGTATCGTCGCAAAACAACTGCCCCAAGGTCTTTTCATGCCAAGCGATCCGGTAGCTATCGACCAAGGCGATGAAATCCCACTGGGTATAACGCTTCAGCGCGGACTTGCAGAAATGCGGGTTTTGGCTGATGAAATTGGCAGGGCCAGCGTCCATATTCGTGAAATTACAGCGCCCCCCGCCTGAAATGCGAATTTTCTCGCCGGGGGACTTGGCATGATCGACAATCAATGTGCCGGGGCCAGCATGTGCCGCGCACATCATGCCAGCGGCGCCCGCCCCAATGATCAGTGTGTTGATATCCATAAGGTTGATGTGCCGTGGAACGCTGTCGCATGCAAGTGCAGTGCATGTATGCGTCTTCTGGGTTGCGTGATTTTGGGGCTAAGTTATCTTGAGGTTGAAATGAGGCCGTGATTCAACGCTACATACTTAAACAGATATTTTAGGAGAAAAATAATGATTTAAGCAACATCTGATAGCGCAACCATTGATGTTAGCGCCGCGAATAACTGGGGGGCTGGATTCGTTGTAAATGTGACTGTGATTGCAATGCAAACGATCAATGGCTGGGTGTATGAATTCACGTTCGACGGCGATATTACCAGTATCTGGAATGCGCAGATTATCTCTCAGGCTGGGAATACATATACTGTACAGGCTATGGGATATAATGCAAATCTGACTGCAGGAGCCAGCGCAAGCTTTGGTTTTGTCGGTTTGGGCGCGTTTGACAGTATCGCACCGATTTCAATTAATGACGAAATATTCGGCGGTGACGCAGGCCTTTCAAATCTAGCACTGGACGAGATTTCGATTGATGATGTGTCGTTCGACCATGACCAAACGGGTACGATCGTTGCGACCGTAACTTCGAATGGTGCGGCTGATGCGGATGCGTCGACACTTTCTTTGGTCGTTGCCACGTTTCCTGACTTTAACGCGGTTACTGATGTGCTGGAAACGCAAGCCTTGACGGCATTGGCAACGGGAACACAGCAAAACGTTTCGTTTGATCTGGAGGCTGCCGATCTGGATCCTGGCACGTATTGGGTCGCTGTCGTTGCTGATCCCGCGGGTGCATTGGAAGAAGAAAACGAAGCAGATAACCTGACGCAGTGGATTGAAGTTACCGTAAGCGCGCCTCCGGTATTTACCGAAGGCGATGACGTCTGGAACGGGGACGCGATTGGGACTGTCGGGGATATGTTAGCTGGCGATGATATTGCTATTGCCGTTGCGGGCGCGAACGATCAAATCGATGGCGGCGCAGGTATTGATACGTTGGATTTGTCGGGTTTTGACCAAGGTGTCAGCGCGTTGCCTGATGGTACGTCCGTTGTAGTCGGGGCCGCGGGGGCGGACAGTTTTGATTCCGTTTGGACAAATTTTGAGAGCGTCATTGGGTCTAGCGCCGCAGATGTTTTGATGTTCGCAGATACGACAGTGCGTGACATCGATGCGGGCGGAGGTGACGATCTGGTGCTCGGGTCTTCGGGGAATGATACGATAGACGCAGGCAGCGGCAACGATCAGATTTCGGGCTGGGCTGGCGACGATGTGATTACCACTGGAACAGGGCAGGATGTTATTTTCCTTGTCGAAGCTGACGAAGGCCATGACACAGTGACGGATTTTGATGTTACGATGGACCTTTTGTATCTCAATACGCAGGGTGATCTCGGTTACGATCCGTTTGATGCCATGGTGCAGACCGCTGATGGGGTTTTGTTGACGCAGTCAAACACCGCAAGCGTTTTGTTATCTGGGGTTTCGTTGGACGACTTAAGCGCGGACAATTTCATTTTGGATCCCTACTATGGGGATATAATGGCGGGGTAATTCCGCAAAAACAGGTGGTTACATAGATGCACAGCCCTACTTGAAGCCATCAGTGGGGCTGTCAACAATTTCAGTAGAATCATACGCAAATGCTGGTTATGCTGCGCTTAGACCCGGAAAACGGGCGGTTGAGGCAGTAAGGCGGTGATCCATGACAGAAATGGTCTATGGGGCGGTCCCGGTACAATCCGGCGATCCGGTGATCCCACGGTGGTGGCGAACAATTGATAAATGGACCTTGTCGTGCATTTTGATCCTTTTTGGGGTTGGTTTGTTGCTTGGGCTTGCGTCGTCGCCGCCGTTGGCCGCGAAAAACGGGCTTGATCCGTTTCACTACGTGACCCGGCAGGCCATTTTTGGCGGTGCTGCGATGGTGGTGATGTTCACCGTGTCGATGATGTCGCCAACGCTGGTGCGGCGTTTGGCGGTGATCGGTTTTCTTTGCGCCTTTGCCGCACTGGCAATGCTGCCCGTTTTGGGGACTGATTTCGGGAAAGGCGCGACGCGGTGGTATTCGCTTGGTTTTGCCTCGGTGCAGCCCTCTGAATTTCTGAAACCCGGCTTTATTGTCATGTCCGCATGGTTGCTGGCTGCGTCACAACAGTTGGGTGGCCCTCCGGGGAAACTTTATTCTTTTGTGCTGACCGTTGTGATCGTGCTGATCCTCGCGATGCAGCCCGATTTTGGCCAAGCCTGTCTGATCCTGTTTTCATGGGGCGTGATGTATTTCGTGGCTGGCGCGCCGATGTTGTTGCTAATGGTGCTTGCTGGGCTCGTCGTCTTGGGCGGGATGGTTGCCTATAATAGTTCCGAACACTTTGCACGTCGCATTGACGGCTTTCTTTCGGCCGATCTTGATCCGACAACGCAGCTTGGCTACGCAACAAACGCGATTCGAGAAGGTGGGTTTTTTGGTGTCGGTGTCGGCGAAGGCCAAGTGAAATGGTCGCTGCCAGACGCGCATACGGATTTCATCATTGCTGTTGCCGCTGAAGAATATGGCCTGATCTGTGTGCTGGTGATCATCGCGCTTTATAGCGTGATTGTTGTCCGTTCCCTACTACGTTTGATGAAGGAACGCGATCCGTTCATTCGCCTCGCCGGCACAGGATTGGCTTGCGTGTTCGGCGTACAGGCAATGATCAACATGGGGGTTGCTGTGCGTCTGTTGCCAGCAAAGGGTATGACGTTGCCGTTTGTGTCTTACGGCGGATCATCGCTGATTGCAGGGGGCATTACGGTGGGAATGTTACTTGCATTTACCCGCGTGCGCCCGCAAGGCGAGATGGAAGATATTTTGCGGCGTAGGGCAGACAGATGACGACATCACCACTGATGATTATTGCGGCAGGCGGCACCGGCGGGCACATGTTCCCGGCGCAGGCATTGGCAGAGGCTATGTTGGAAAAGGGCTGGCGTGTCCGCCTATCAACGGATGCGCGCGGCGCGCGATATACCAGTGGCTTCCCTGACGCAGTCGAAGTCAACGTCGTCGGCAGCGCCACATTCGCGCGCGGTGGTATCCTTGCTAAACTTGCCGTGCCGTTTCGGATTTTAGGCGGCATTGCCGCAGCTAAATGGCGCATGCTGCGCGACCGCCCCGCGGTTGTCGTCGGTTTTGGTGGCTATCCGACGATCCCAGCCATGGCGGCTGCTTGGGTCTTGCGCGTTCCGCGGATGATCCACGAACAAAACGGTGTTTTGGGACGGGTAAATCAACTGTTCGCCAAGCGTGTGAATAAAGTGGCCTGTGGCACTTGGCCAACCGCGCTGCCCAAAGGCGTGACCGGCGAGCATACAGGTAATCCTGTGCGCGCGGCCGTTTTGGAGCGTGCCGCTGCGCCTTATATTCCGCCGGGCGATTACCCAATGTCGATTGTTGTGTTGGGTGGCAGCCAAGGCGCGCGGATCATGTCAGATTTTGTGCCGCCTGCGATTTCTGCACTGCCCGAACATATCCGCCGCAACGTGCGTGTCAGCCATCAGGCCCGCGCTGAAGACTTGGACCGCGTCACAAAATACTATGCGGACGAAGTGATCAGCGCCGATGTCGAGACGTTTTTTTCAGATGTACCCGACCGCATGGCGCAAGCGCAGTTGGTCATTTCACGATCAGGCGCGTCGACGGTTGCAGATGTCAGCATAATTGGACGTCCCGCAATTTGGGTCCCCTACGCTGGTGCAATCCGGGACGAACAAACTGCGAATGCTGCCCAGTTGGTTGAAAGCGGTGCTGCCGTGATCATGACTGAAGCAGAATTTGAGGTCGCGCCGCTGACCGCGATGATTGAAAAACTGCTGACAGACGAAGCGGGCGCGTTGCAGATGTCGCGCGCGGCCATTGCCTGCAGCGTTCCTGATGCGACCGACCGTTTGGTTGCTCTTGTCGAAGAACTGGCCGGCCCGGCCCAAAAATAAGATGGAAGATATGCGATGAACGCTGCTGCAACAAAACTGCCGTTGGATATTGGACCGATTCACTTTGTTGGGATCGGTGGCATTGGTATGTCGGGTATTGCCGAAGTGCTTATGGATCATGGCTATGCGGTGCAAGGTTCCGACCTAAAGGCGTCAAAGATCACCGACCGATTGAAATCTTTGGGGGCCACCATTTTTGAAGGGCAACGCGCTGAGAACCTAGATGGTGCGGCTGTGGTGGTGATTTCATCCGCGATTAAACCCGGTAATCCAGAATTAGACATGGCCCGCGCCCAAGGTCTGCCAGTCGTGCGCCGCGCAGAAATGCTGGCGGAATTGATGCGGCTCAAATCCAATATCGCCGTCGCGGGCACGCATGGCAAAACCACCACAACAACGATGGTCGCCGCTTTGCTAGACGAAGGCGGGATCGACCCAACCGTGATCAACGGCGGGATTATCCATGCGTACGGGTCCAATGCGCGCATGGGGCAGGGCGAATGGATGGTGGTCGAGGCCGATGAAAGCGACGGCACTTTTAACCGTCTGCCCGCGACTATTGCGATTGTCACCAATATTGACCCCGAACATATGGAACATTGGGGGACCGAAGAAGCGCTGCACAAAGGCTTTGACGATTTCGTGTCAAATATTCCGTTTTATGGGCTGGCTGTTTGCTGCACCGATGATCCCGATGTGCAAGCCTTGGTGGGGCGGATCACAGACCGTCGCGTGACGACATTTGGGTTTAACGCCCAAGCAGATGTGCGCGCGATCAACCTGACCTATGTGGCAGGCGTGGCGCATTTTGACATCGCGCTGCAAGACGAAGGCACGACGATTGAGGGCTGTGAATTACCCATGCCCGGCGACCACAATGTGTCGAATGCGCTTTCCGCTGTGGCTGTGGCCCGGCACCTTGGGATGAAACGCGACGAAATTCGCGCGGCTCTCAAAGGGTTCAAAGGCGTGAACCGCCGCTTTACTAAAGTTGGTGAAGTGGGCGGCGTGACTATCATCGATGATTACGGCCACCACCCGGTTGAAATCGCTGCCGTGCTTAAGGCTGCACGCCAAGCGACAGAGGGCCGCGTGATTGCAGTACATCAACCGCACCGTTTTAGCCGCCTATCGCATCACTTTGATGATTTTTGCGCCTGCTTTAACGACGCCGATGTCGTTGGGATTTCCGATATCTTCTCGGCGGGCGAAGACCCAATTCCGGGTGCGAGCCGCGATGATCTTGTTGCAGGTTTAATCCGTCATGGTCACCGTGATGCGCGCAGTGTGACATCCGAAGATGATCTTG
Source organism: Loktanella sp. D2R18 (assembly GCF_003318235.1). Classification (GTDB taxonomy): domain Bacteria; phylum Pseudomonadota; class Alphaproteobacteria; order Rhodobacterales; family Rhodobacteraceae; genus Yoonia. The sequence goes on from NZ_QOCG01000006.1 coordinate 344,786, forward strand.
AAAAACTGGTGCGTGAAACCGCAAAACCGGGCGATATGGTTGTTTGTCTTGGGGCAGGGACGATCAGCGCTTGGGCCAACCGCTTGCCTTCACGGCTTGCCGCAAAATGATGTCGCTGCTTGCAGCCGCGCTTTGGGTTGTTTTGGCATTTGTGATGCAGTCGATCCCGTCGAACGACAATCATTGGCGGCGGGCTTATGTGCTGATGGCCATCGGGTTGCCAATTTTGATTTGGGTCGTGGTTGCGAATGGCGCATGGATCGGGCTTGCCGTCTTTACCTTGGGTGCATCTGTTTTTCGCTGGCCGCTCTATTATCTTTACCGTTGGGTGCGTGACAAATTGCGTACACGAAAGGACCTCTGATGCATGATCTTCCACAGGTGCGGGGCACGTTGACCGCAAATCGCGTATTGGCTGATCTCACTTGGATGCGTGTGGGTGGTCCGGCGGATGTGCTGTTCCAGCCTGCGGATTTGGATGACCTGTGTGCGTTTCTTGCCGCGCTGCCCGCCGACGTACCTGTCTTTCCCATGGGCGTCGGGAGTAATCTGATCGTGCGCGACGGCGGCATTCGCGGCGTGGTGATCCGGTTGGGGCGCGGGTTCAATGGCATTGATGCTAGCGGTGAATATGTGGTCGCGGGCGCGGCGGCCCTGGATGCGCATGTCGCCCGCAAGACGGCACAAGCTGGGCGCGATTTGACCTTCTTGCGCACAATACCGGGCACAATCGGCGGGGCTGTGCGGATGAACGCGGGCTGCTATGGAGCCTATGTCGCGGATGTTTTGATCGCAGTGAAAATCGTAACGCGCGCGGGCGAGGTTAAGGAACTACCCACCGCCGCGCTGCAATTGGCTTACCGTCAAAGCAATTTACCCGAGGGGGCAATTATTGTCGGCGCACGGTTTGCAGCCCCAAAGGCAGCCCCCGAAGAGTTGGCGCAACGCATGGTGGATCAGCTTGCTAAACGTGACGAAACGCAACCCACGAAAGACCGTACCGCCGGATCGACATTCCGCAACCCGGCAGGGTTTTCATCCACGGGGCGTGCCGATGATGTGCATGATCTCAAGGCATGGAAGGTCATTGATGAGGCCGGGATGCGCGGTGCTACGCTTGGCGGCGCTGTGATGAATGTGAAACACTCCAACTTTTTAACAAATGCGGGTGGGGCCACAGCCGCCGATCTTGAGGATTTGGGTGAGTTGGTGCGGAAAAAGGTTTACGATTCGCAAGCGATTAGACTAGAGTGGGAAATTATGCGGGTTGGCGAACGTACAGGCAGCGATCCCGCGGAATAATGGGCCAAAAAATGGCTTGATCCAAAATGGGTCACAAAATGACGGGTCACAAAGATCCGCAAAAAGGTGGTTGGGTATGTCGAGCAGGGCAAACCCGGAAGATGTTGGAATTTTTGATCCTTCGATGACAGCGCAGGCAAGCGCTTCGTCGATCATCATGGATTCGCAGACAGGTTTTCGGGGCGAACAGTGCAAAGTTATTTTGACTGATGACGGCCCGTCGGCCGCGTCTTCGGGCGTTTGGGTGTTAGAGGTTGCGTCATGCGAGGTTTGATCCGACGCCCGGCCCATGCCGCGCCGCATGATCCGGCCCCATCTAAGCTGGGCTATCGTTACCAACGATTGCTGTTGACGCCGGGGTTTCGTGCGACGGTGCGTATCGGGGTGCCAATCGCGCTGATCGCGACAATCCTTGGCACGCATTTTTCTAACGCAGCAAACCGGGCTGCGGTTGCGGCGCAGATTGAAACGGCCATTCAGCAATTTCAGGACCGCCCACAGTTTATGGTCAAAGCGATGACCATTACAGGTGCCGATCAAGCGACAATGACGGATGTTATCGGGTTGCTGCCCAGCGATTATCCGGTGTCCTCGTTTGATGTGGATCTCGAACAAACCCGCCTTGCGATTGAAAGCTTGGCCCCTGTGAAATCCGCAAGCGTCCGCGTCGGCGCTGCTGGCACGCTTGAGGTGCGGTTGACGCCGCGTGTGCCTTCGGCGCTTTGGCGCGATGGGGCGACCTTGCGGTTGATCGACGCAGAGGGCGTGGATTCTGGCTTTGTGACTTCGCGGTCAGATCGGCTTGATCTGCCGTTGATCGCAGGCGACGGGGCAGAACAACATATCCAAGAAGCGCTTGCGCTTTACGCGGCTGCCGGGCCGCTCGGCCCGCGTGTGCGTGGCCTGGTGCGTATGGGTGAACGCCGTTGGGACATCGTGTTGGACCGCGAACAACGCATCCTTTTACCCGGCGAGGGGGCTGTTGCCGCGCTTGACCGGGTCGTGGCGCTGAACGCAGCCCAAGACATGTTGGACCGCGATGTCACGGTTGTGGATATGCGCAATGCAGACCGCCCCACCTTGCGGATGAATGAAGAGGCCGTCGCGGCGATGCGCCGCGTGAATGAAACAGTATCGACAAACGGGGCAGGCAACTAATGGGCGACCTATACGACAACCAACGCGCGATGCGTCAAATGCGCAAAGCCGCAATGCAGCGCGGCGTCGTGGCGATTTTGGACGTGGGCACATCAAAGATTGCCTGTCTGGTGCTGCGTTTTGACGGGCCAGAACAGTTTCGCAATGTCGACGGCGTGGGTTCAATGGCCGGGCAATCGCAGTTTCGGGTGATTGGCGCGGCGACCACACGGTCGCGCGGTGTCCGCTTTGGCGAAATCGACGCAATGCAAGAAACCGAACGCGCTATTCGCACCGTCGTTCAGGCTGCGCAAAAGATGGCCAAGGTCCGTGTGGATCACGTAATCGCGTCGCTTTCGGGGGGACGGCCGCGATCTTACGGTTTGGATGGTGCGCTCGATGTGTCGGGCGGTGCTGTGACAGAACAAGATATCAGTCAGGTGATGGCCAACTGCGATGTGCCCGACTACGGCGCTGATCGCGAAGTACTGCATGCGCAGCCCGTGAATTTTACACTTGATAACCGGTCTGGTCTTGCCGACCCGCGTGGGCAAATTGGGCACCAGTTGACCACGGATATGCATATGCTGACGGTTGATACGGCGACATTGCAAAATCTGTTCTATTGCATCAAGCGATGCGATCTTGAACTGGCGGGGCTCGCGTCTTCGGCATATGTTTCGGGGATGTCATCGCTGGTAGAGGATGAGCAAGAATTGGGCGCGGCCTGTATTGATCTGGGTGGCGGGTCGACCAGCATTTCCGTCTTTATGAAAAAACACATGATCTATGCGGATTCCGTGCGCATGGGCGGCGACCATATTACCTCTGATATTTCGATGGGGCTGCAAATCCCTGCTGCGACGGCTGAGCGGATTAAAACTTTTTACGGCGGTGTCGTCGCGACGGGAATGGATGACCGCGAAATGATCGAGACGGATGGCGAAACCGGCGATTGGGAACATGATCGCCGCACCGTTAGCCGGGCTGAATTGATCGGGATCATGCGCCCACGCGTGGAAGAAATTCTTGAAGAAGTCCGCGCGCGCCTTGATGCTGCCGGGTTTGAGCATCTGTCGAGCCAGCAGATCGTGTTGACGGGCGGGGGGAGCCAGATTCCGGGCCTTGATGGGTTGGCCAGTAAAATTCTAGGTCAGCAGGTCCGGCTCGGGCGTCCATTACGGGTGCAAGGTCTGCCACAAGCCGCGATTGGTCCCGCATTTTCAAGCGCAGTTGGGCTGTCGCTGTTTGCGTCCAACCCGCAAGATGAATGGTGGGATTTCGAAATTCCGGCGGATCGCTACCCGGCGCGTTCGCTCAAACGGGCTGTTAAATGGTTTAAAGACAACTGGTAATGCGCAACATTTTGCCGATTGCGCGAAATCAAGCGGGTGTCGATCAATTTTTGTCCAGATTTGGTGGTAATTTTGTGTTTTTCCCGTGACCTTTCGGCATCACCTCGTTAGGATGGACGTAATAAGCAGTCAGGCGCCCGGTGGGACGGGCTCATAAAAACAGGCGGATCGAGCAATGACATTGAACCTTTCCCTTCCGGGACACGAAGAACTGAAACCACGGATCACCGTATTTGGTGTGGGTGGCGCGGGCGGCAACGCTGTAAACAACATGATTGAACAGGCGCTTGAGGGTGTCGAATTTGTTGTTGCAAACACGGATGCGCAAGCGCTGCAGCAATCACGCTCTGAACAGAAAATCCAGATGGGTCTGAAAGTGACCGAAGGTTTGGGTGCGGGCGCGCGCGCAACTGTTGGGGCCGCTGCCGCCGAAGAAAGCATTGAACAAATCGTTGACCACCTTGCTGGGGCGCACATGTGCTTCATTACGGCAGGTATGGGCGGCGGCACCGGGACAGGTGCAGCCCCGATCATCGCACAAGCAGCCCGTGAATTGGGCGTCCTGACTGTTGGTGTTGTGACCAAGCCGTTCCAATTCGAAGGCGGTAAACGCATGAAGCAAGCTGACGCAGGCATTGAAGCCCTGCAAAAGGTTGTGGATACGCTGATCATCATTCCAAACCAGAACCTGTTCCGCCTGGCCAATGAAAACACCACATTCACCGAAGCTTTCTCGCTAGCAGATGATGTTCTGTATCAAGGTGTTAAAGGTGTGACTGACCTGATGGTGCGTCCCGGTCTGATCAACCTCGACTTTGCGGATGTCCGCGCTGTCATGGATGAAATGGGCAAGGCGATGATGGGCACCGGCGAGGCCGAAGGCGAAAACCGCGCGATCCAAGCGGCAGAAAAAGCCATCGCGAACCCGCTGCTTGACGAAATCAGCCTCGAAGGCGCGAAGGGCGTTCTGATCAACATCACTGGCTCGCACGACCTGACATTGTTCGAATTGGACGAAGCGGCCAACAAAATTCGCGAAAAAGTCGATCCAGAAGCGAACATCATTGTTGGTTCTACGCTGGATACAGCAATGGAAGGCAAAATGCGTGTTTCCGTGGTTGCAACAGGTATCGATGCCGTCATGAGCAACGCCGATACGCCGCTGCCACGTCGCAGCATGGCCGCACCTTTGGCACAGCCCGAAGTTGCCCCTGCACCTGTGCAAGAACCTGCACCGGTTGCTGTTGCACCGACACCGGCGCCAGCACCTGTGCAAGAACCAGCGGCTCAGATGGCTGCACCGGCGCCGCAGCCACAAGCACAAGAACGGACGCTGTTCCAAGACTTGGATATGCCAGCGGCTGCTGCACCGCAGCCTGCGCCTGTACAACCAACTGTTGCAGCTGCAGACGATCTGCCGCCGCCTGCCTACACACCACGTGTGGAACCGACTGTGACAGAAGCGGATAGTTTTGTCGCGCCACGTGCGCCGGGAACTCCGTCGCCCGAAGCATTGGCACGTTTGCAAGCAGCAGTCAGCCGTGCGCCTGGTCATCAGGCCGCGCCGGCGCAGCCACAAGCGCAAGCCCCTGCCGTCGAAGAAGCTGAAAAACCGCGGTTCGGCATCAATTCTTTGATCAACCGGATGACCGGTGCGCAGGCTGAAGCCTCTGCTGCGCAGCCAACACGTGCGCAACCTCAGGTCACGCCGTTGCACCAAGAACCCGAAGCGAACGAAGACCAAGACCGCATCGAAATCCCTGCGTTCTTGCGTCGTCAGGCAAACTAAGCCTTCTGGTGACGCCGCGTTAATACTTTGAGAAGGTCGCCCCGGGGCGACCTTTTTCCTTTTACGACAATGCCCTAGCTGGATCGTCATAATTTTGCCATGTGATGTTTCATACCGTTGTAAAGAGTGAGTTGAGCCGCGCACCCCTTGGTATTAGGAATGTTAACAACACCGTAACTATCAAAGGCGCCCTTAAGCCGTGCAAACCACATTGAAAACAAAAACGGCCTTTGAAGGCACTGGGCTGCATTCAGGTGCGCCTGTTTCAGTTGTTTTGCATCCGGCTCCTGCAAATTCGGGTATTGTTTTCCGCCGTGTTGATTTGTCTGACTTGCCGCAGCTTGCTGCAAAATGGGACGGAGTCATTGTATCGCCATTGAATACCCGTTTGGTGAATACGGATGGTGTGACCGTGTCGACAATTGAACACCTGATGGCCGCACTTTCCGGCTGTGGTGTTCACAATGTGCTTATCGATATCGACGGTCCCGAAGTGCCGATCTTGGATGGCAGCGCGGTGACCTTTGTCCGTGGCATTGTAAAGACCGGCCTGACACGGCTGACTGCACCGCTGCGCGCGATTGAAATTCTCAAAGATCTGTCCGTCACAGACGGCGCCGCTTTTGCACAATTGTCGCCTGCAACGTCGCTGCAAATCGATTTTGCGATTGATTTTGCGGATGCTGCGATCGGCAAACAGCATAAAACACTGAATATGGCGAATGGCACATTCGTGCGCGAGCTGTGTGATAGCCGGACATTTTGCCGCTCTGCGGATGTGGATGCAATGCGTGCCAATGGGCTGGCGCTTGGTGGGTCGATGGAAAATGCGGTGGTTGTTGACGGGGCCGATGTGTTGACACCCGGCGGGTTGCGCCACGCTGATGAAGCTGTGCGCCATAAAATGCTGGATGCCTTGGGTGATCTTTACACGGCAGGTGCGCCGATCTTGGGGCGCTATACTGGAACGCGCGCAGGGCATGCGATGACGAACCGCCTTTTACATGCATTATTTGCGGATTCGAGCGCATGGCGCTGGGTCAATTGTGATGCAAAAATCGCCGCGCGTTTGCCCGGTGTCGGGGTGAGCATGGCCGATCTTCACGCTGTTGCGTAAAGCCGCGACGCACAGTTGATCACCGGGTGCTCAAAAGGCATTTTGCACCAGATTTTTCTATGCTAGACCGATCCCTAACAATTGGTGCGTGCCTTACACGCGCCGTCAGTAATGAGGTCGCTCGATGTCAGTCAGCTTGAACACATTCCGCATGCGGACAACGCAGGTTGGCGCCGCAATGGCTTTTGCGCTTTTGTCCGCCTGCGGCGCGGGTAATCCAACTGCCCCGCTGGATGAAATGACCGCTGATCAGATTTTTGCGCGCGGCGAACAGCAGTTGGCGCGGGGTGATCAAGATGATGCCGCCTTTACATTTGGCGAAATTGAACGGCTATATCCTTATTCTGAATACGCCCAACGCGCGCTGATCATGCAGGCATTCGCCTATCACCGCGATGAAGATTACCAAAACAGCCGTGCATCCGCGCAGCGTTTCTTGGACTTTTACCCAGCCGAACAGGATGCACCTTACGCAGCCTATCTCTTGGCACTGTCTTACTACGACCAGATCGATGATATCGGCCGCGATCAAGGGCTGACGTTCCAGGCCTTGCAGGCTTTGCGGACGGTGATTGAACGCTATCCAGACAGCGAATATGCGCGCTCTGCAGTGTTGAAATTTGATCTTGCCTTTGATCATTTGGCTGCAAAAGAGATGGAAATTGGACGTTACTATCTCAAGCGTGGCCACTATGCGGCGGCGGCGAACCGCTTCCGCACCGTGGTTGAAGATTTCCAAACCACTATTCACACGCCCGAAGCGCTCCACCGTTTGGTCGAATCGTACCTGTCACTTGGGCTCACCGCTGAAGCGCAAAGCGCGGGCGCGATCTTGGGGCATAACTACCGGTCAACCGAATGGTACGAATCAAGCTACGCGTTGCTGACCGGGCAAGGGCTGTCGACCGAAGTGTCCGGCGACAATTGGCTGTCGTCGATTTACCGACAGGTCGTGCGCGGCGAATGGCTGTAATCGGCGCAAGATTCGGGGGCTGATATGCTACGGGGTCTTGATATCCGGGATATGCTTATCATTGACCGGCTGGAATTAGCGTTTCAACCGGGGCTGAATGTACTGACCGGGGAAACCGGGGCCGGAAAATCTATCTTGCTTGATTCGTTGGGCTTTGTGCTGGGCTGGCGCGGGCGTGCTGAACTCGTGCGTCAAGGTGCCGAACAAGGCGAGGTCACCGCTTGGTTCGATTTGCCCGATGGGCATCCGGGTTTAGCTGTACTTGCGGATGCCGGGATCGCAGCTGAAGATGAGCTGATCCTACGCCGCGTAAATACCCGTGATGGCCGCAAAACAGCGTGGATCAATGACCGCCGTGTCAGCGGTGAAGTCTTGCGTAACCTTTCGGAAACATTGGTTGAATTGCATGGGCAACATGATGACCGTGGCCTGCTAAACCCGCGTGGGCATCAACAGATGCTTGATAGCTATGCGGGGCTTGCGCCAGATTTGGACAAGACTCGCGCGGCATGGCAGCAATTGGCCAAGGCACAAAAAGCACTGACCGCCGCCGAGGCCCGCATCGCCGAAGCGCAAGCCGAAGAAGACTACCTGCGCCACGCCGTAGCCGAGCTTGATGCGCTCTCGCCCGAAGCGGGCGAAGAGGCGACGCTTGATACGCAACGCCGGATGATGCAAGCGGCCGAAAAGATCCGCACCGATATTGCCAAAGCCGGAGAGGCGCTAAGCCTCAATGGTGCCGAAGGCATGGTGAGCGATGCATCGCGTTGGTTAATCGGTGTCGCGGATAAGGCCGAAGGCCATCTTGATGAACCGCTTGCTGCGATTGAGAGGGTGCAGCTTGCGCTGGATGAGGCGCAAAACGGGATCGTTCAGTGCTTGGATGCGCTGTCGTTCGATACCTCTGATCTTGAAAATGTCGAAGAACGGCTGTTCGCTATTCGTGGTCTGGCCCGCAAACACGGGGTGCTGGCGGATGATCTGCGCGGGTTTGCCGATGGGTTGCGCGCCCGCTTGGCGCTGCTGGATGATGGTGCGCGTGATCTGCAGGCGCTTCACGGTGATCTACAGACGGCGCAGGCCATATATGCAGAAACCGCGACTAGGTTGACTGACAAGCGCCGTGCAGCGGCACAGCTATTGGATCAGGCGATGGCGGCAGAGCTGGCCCCGCTGAAAATGGAGCGCGCCATTTTTGCGACGAATATTGCAGCCGCAGAGCCGGGACCATCGGGTCAGGACACAGTGGCCTTTACCGTTGCTACCAACCCCGGTGCGCCCGCTGGGCCGCTCAATAAAATCGCCTCCGGCGGTGAGCTCAGCCGGTTCTTATTGGCGTTGAAAGTCTGTTTGACACAGGCCGAGTCCGGCCTAACTATGATCTTTGACGAAATTGACCGTGGGGTTGGCGGGGCTACGGCTGATGCTGTTGGCCGCCGTTTGGCTGAATTGGCAGACGGCGGGCAAGTTTTGGTCGTCACGCATTCGCCTCAAGTTGCCGCCTTGGGGGGGCACCACTGGCGGGTCGAAAAACGGCAAGATGACGTTACGACGACATCCACCGTTGTCGCGCTAGATACCAACGATCGAATCGACGAAATTGCGCGGATGATTTCGGGTGACCGGGTCACCGACGCGGCGCGTGCAGCGGCTCAGGCGCTTATTTCAGGTCAGAAATAAGTTAGGGGCGGAATACGCGAAATTGCACATATCCCACCCCTAGAAATTGTTACCCGACCCACTCATTATGACGTACCTTTTCCACTCACGTCGAAGGTACGTATCTCACACCGTCGTCTTGAGAGAGACCTTAACCGTGCCTCGTTCTCAACACAGAAATCGCTGAATAACCGTCAAACGATTTATAAACTAGCTAATACCAGAGGACTAATTTCCTCTAAGTAACAATCTACCAGAGCGGGTGGCCTTCAATCAACCTGTACCAAAGTATATCATCATGGCTGACCTATTTTGGGTATTTTCCCTGCAACTTTGTAGCGTAGTTAAATGTTTTATAAAAAATTGGGAGTTTTCTTCAACATATACGTAATCGTTTTCAGGATCGTTAAGTGTTGATACTAATGTAAAAAGAAACAGCACCTATGTTTTTGTCGACGTGTAGAAATGCAAAAAGCAACTTTTAGTTGTTTCGTGTGGTTTTGATGATCTGCAATGCGGACTGACATTCTGGGCTTCCATCATACACCTGCTGCGGGTGGGGCTTGGTACGAATCTGGAGTTTTGATTCGCTTTTAGACAAACACACACTGTTTTACGCTGGGTACTTGGACTGGCCCCGTGGATCGCTTACACCAAGATGGACGGCCTAAACGGGGCATTTAAAGTTTTGGGATTACCAACGGCATGGGCGAGCCGATTAAGAAACTGCTAGATCAAGCGATTGGCGACACAAAGGCCGCATGCTTTGAAGCCGCGCATGTGATCAAAACTCGTGGCCCCACGCAAATTCAGTTTTGGTTTATTGCTTTGGCGATAGGGGTCTGTGCAGGGCTGGCCGCGTTACTGTTTCGGCTGGGCATCGACTACATTCAAGCGACACTTTACGGCACCGATGATGTGACGCGCCTACATAGCCATGTTGCGGGGCTTGATTGGTACCTAATCATCGCAATTCCTATTGTTGGCGGGCTGGTTGTGGGGATCATTCTGGATCGGTTTACCGATGACGGGCGCGTGCGTTCTGTTGGGGATGTGATCGAATCCGCAGCCCTGTCAGAGGGGCGTGTCGAGGCGCGTAGGGGGCTTGCATCGGCTTTTGCTTCGCTCATTACCCTATCGTCTGGCGGTTCTACTGGCCGCGAAGGTCCGGTGGTTCACCTTGCCGCTGTCATTTCAACGCTTATTTGTCGTTGGATCAATGCCAATGGAATCACAGGTCGCGATCTGTTGGGGTGTGCTGTTGCTGCTGCCGTCTCGGCGAGTTTTAACGCGCCGATTGCCGGGGCGCTTTTTGCACTCGAGGTCGTTTTGCGCCATTTCGCCGTGCACGCTTTTGCGCCGATCGTGATTGCATCAGTCGCGGGGACGGTGATCAATCGTTTGGCCTTTGGCGATGTGACCGAATTTATCTTGCCGACCCAACAAACCTTGGCGTTTTATGTCGAACTGCCTGCGTTTTTAATCCTCGGCATGCTTTGTGGGCTCGTGGCCGTCATCTTGATGAAGGCCATCTTTTGGGCCGATAATTTTGGCACCTATGTTCAAAACGAAACAGGGCTCCCCCGTTTTTTACGCCCTGCGATCGCAGGTGGGTTGGTGGGGATTTTGGCCATTTGGTGGCCGCATGTCATTGGTGTCGGCTACGAGACGACATCTGCGGCGCTTACGGGGCAATTATTGCTGCATGAAGCGATCATCTTTGGCGTTCTCAAGGTCATTGCCGTGGCCATTACCATGGGCGGTCGTATGGGCGGGGGCGTGTTTTCCCCGTCGTTGATGGTGGGGGCGCTTACTGGCTTGGCTTTTGGGGCCGTCGCAACGGCGATTTTCCCAACGGTGTCAGGTGAAGGTACGCTTTATGCTTTGGCTGGGATGGGCGCGGTTGCGGCTGCTGTATTGGGCGCGCCGATTTCGACGACGTTGATTGTGTTTGAACTGACGGGCGATTGGCAGACCGGGCTTGCGGTGATGGTGGCTGTATCCCTGTCAACGGCGCTCGCGTCACGGCTAGTGGATCGGTCGTTTTTCCTTACGCAGCTTGAACGGCGCAATGTGCATCTTGCTGCTGGGCCACAGGCCTATCTTTTAGCGACATTCAAAGTCTCGACCATTATGCGCCCTACCGATACGCCGCGCGCAGCCGCTGAGGATGCGTGTTGGGATCTTATCCGTGACGGTGTCTATATCGACGGCAACGCCACGCTTGAACAGGCGATGCCGATGTTTGATCAGGGCGGGCATATGTTTATTCCCGTGGTCACATTGGGCGGCGAAGATAACCCGCCCGCATTATGGGGCGCGCTTTTTCAGGTTGATGCGCTGAAGGCGATGAACCAAGCCTTGTCAGCGACCGCAGCCGAGGAACATTCCTAGACCTGTTCGACGGTTACCTTAGTGCTGTAAAACGCGAGGTGATCTTTGATTGCGGCAACATCTGCCTTTGGATCCGTATAGGACCACACCGCATCCGCGATAGGGCCGCTTTTTGCGACAATTGAAAAATAAGACGCCGTGCCCTTATGTGGGCATGATGATGTTGTGTCGGACGGCTCTAGAAACGCCATAGCGATATCGCCGCGTGGGAAATAGATCACGGCTGGGTAATCGCCTTCGGTCAATTCAAGTGCGTTCTGGCTTTCGCCTAGAACGGCCCCGCCAGCGCGCACGACCCAAGTACCGGTTGCAGGGCGAATTTGAATGTGGTCAGCCATAAGCGAATTCCTTTGGTAGGGGCGGCAATCGATGACCGCCGTAGCGTGGTATGGGGGGGCCGTGACAGTTTTATGTCAAAGCGGCGCGCAGGCCGCTTTCAGCCATGCGCAAGTTGTCGCATCAAGATGCGAAGCAAGAAGCGCGACTGTATCCGCATGATACTGATCAATCCAGTCGCGTTCTGCATCTGTGAGCAGGGATTTATCAATCAACCGTCGGTCAAGTGGCACATAGGTCAGCGTGTCAAAGCCAAGCATATCACGCGCATCCGCGCCGGGCAGGGCAGGGGCAGTGATGACCGTGATCAGGTTTTCGATCCGGATACCAAATGCGCCCTCGCGGTAATAGCCGGGTTCATTCGATAGAATCATCCCCGCTTCCAGCGCAACTTCGGAACGGCGCGAAATACCTTGCGGGCCTTCGTGGACGCTTAGGTAGCTGCCGACACCATGCCCGGTACCGTGATCATAGTCTTGACCTGCCAGCCAAAGCGGCGCGCGCGCCAGCGCATCCAAATGCTGCCCGCCGACCCCTTTGGGGAACCGGATGCAGCTGATTGCAATCATCCCTTGCAGGACCCGTGTGTAGCATTTGCGATGATCCTCGGTCGGGATGCCAACCGCAATTGTTCGTGTGATATCCGTTGTCCCATCAACATATTGGCCACCGCTATCGACCAGCAGTAATTCACCGGGATTGACGGTACGGTTCGTATTTTCATTGACGCGGTAATGCACGATGGCCGCATTTGGGCCAGCGCCAGAAATGGTTTCAAAGCTGATGTCGCGTAGTGCGTTGGTCTGCGCGCGGAAACCTTCAAGTGCGGTGACCACATCGATTTCAGTCAGCGCGCCCTTTGGTGCCTCGGCATCTAGCCACGCAAGAAAGCGCACCATCGCAATGCCGTCGCGGTGATGTGCGGCTTTTGCCCCTGCGATTTCGGTCGAGTTTTTGATGGCCTTAGGCAACAAACACGGATCTGCGCAATGTTGAACCGATGCACCGGCCCTGATCAGCGTTTGTACAACGATGTCAGGGCAGGATTTTGGGTCTATTTGGACGGAGCCCGAGAGTTGGGCAACGCTATCCAAAAATGCGCTGACGTCGTGCAGCTGCACATCAGACCCAAGGTGTTCACGGATACCGTCTGCCTTGCCCGGCCCGGCGAAAAGATCGACCTTGCCCGCCGCATGTAAGATCGCAAAACCTTGGGGAACGGGATTACGCGCAATATCTGTCCCACGGATATTGAGCAGCCATGCGATGCTATCAGGTAGGGTAATCACCGCTGTATCTGCGGTAAGGGTATCTGCAATCCGTATGCGTTTTTCCGTATGGGGTTCGCCTGCAAATTCAATCGGTTGGACCAAGAACGGGGTGGACGGTGCAGAGGGTTGATCGTGCCAGATGGCGTCGACCAAGTTATCTGTCGCGCGCAGGTCGTATGCGCTTAGTTTCTTCGTCAGCGATGCGATCTCTTGCGCGCTATGCAACCACGGATCAAAGCCGATCACCGCGCCTTTGGGCAAATGTGTCAGGACCCAATCTGCAAGCTGCGTTTCCGGCCAATGCACGGGGGTAAACACATCCGCAACCTCGGCGCGGACCTGCACCCGGTAGCGCCCATCCACAAACACGCCGGCAATATCGGGAAGCACCACACAAAAACCTGCAGAGCCTGAAAACCCCGTCAACCACGCAAGCCGCGCATCGCGCGGGGCGACATATTCACCCTGATGGGCGTCGGCACGCGGCACGATGAAGGCATCGACACCTGCGGTTTGCATTTGCGCCCGCAAAGCCATTAGCCGGGGCGGGCCTTGTTCCGGCGAAGTCTGCGCCGCAAAAGTTTGAAACATGGAATGCCCCTATCGTAAGTGCGGACGAAATTTGTGCCTAACTGGCCTTGCGCATGCCCAGAACACGCGCCCGTTTGCGCGGATCGCTATCGAACAAGCCCGCAAGCTGTTCGGTCATCGCGCCAGCGAGCTGTTCCACATCCGTGATCGTCACCGCGCGTTCATAGTAGCGGGTCACATCATGACCGATCCCGATCGCGACCAGTTCGACGGCTTTGCGTTTTTCGACCATGGCGATAACGTCGCGCAAGTGTTTTTCGAGATAATTTGCCGGGTTCACGGACAGCGTGGAATCGTCGACAGGTGCCCCATCAGAGATCACCATCAAGATTTTGCGTGCCTCTGGCCGATTCACTGCGCGGCGGTGCGCCCATTCGAGTGCCTCACCATCAATGTTTTCCTTCAGCAGTCCTTCTTTCATCATCAACCCAAGATTTGGACGCGTCCGCCGCCACGGGGCGTCCGCCGACTTATAGATGATATGGCGCAGATCGTTCAGCCGTCCCGGTTTTGCCGCGCGCCCATCACCGAGCCATTTTTCACGCGACTGCCCGCCTTTCCAGGCCTTCGTGGTAAAGCCCAAGATCTCGACCTTCACGTCGCAACGTTCTAGCGTGCGCGCCATCACGTCGGCACAGATGGCTGCGATTGAAATTGGGCGACCGCGCATAGAACCAGAGTTATCAAGCAACAATGTCACGACCGTATCGCGGAATTCGGTGTCTTTTTCGATCTTAAACGACAGGGGGGTCGTCGGGGATGCAACCACGCGGGCAAGTCGTCCAGCGTCTAATATGCCTTCTTCGCGGTCAAATTCCCATGATCGGTTCTGTTGCGCCTGCAAACGACGCTGTAATTTGTTAGCCAATCGGCTAACTGCGCCCTTGAGCGGTTCAAGCTGCTGATCCAGATAGGCGCGTAACCTGTCTAATTCAGCAGGTTCTGCGAGATCTTCGGCGCCGATTTCTTCATCGAATTCTGCGCTATAGACAGTGTACTCTGGGTCTGCATCAGACACAGGTTGCGGGGCAGGCGGATCAAGCGGGGCTTCGCCTTCTGGCATTTCGGCTTCTTCGCCCATGTCCTGATCGGCCTGATCATCCATGCTGACTTGGGCTTGGCTTGCGTCTTGTTGTTCGTCTTGTGACTGCTCGGGCGAAGCGTCGGCTTCTTCACCGTCGCTGTCATCGTCATCGCCTGTGCTTTCGGGCTCTTGATCCTCGTCGCCGCCGTCTTCAGCCTCGTCGTTTTGGTCATCGTCAAGACTGTCAGGGTCATCCCCCAATTGATCGGCATAGCCCATGTCGCTGATCATCTGGCGCGCCAGTTTGGCGAATGCCTGCTGATCATTCAGCACATCGCCCAATCCATCAAGTGTTCCGTCGCAATGGTCTTCGATAAATCCGCGCCATAGGTCCAGCACATTGTCCGCGCCTTTGGGGAGATCGCGCCCTGTCGCCAACTGACGGATCATATAGCCTGCTGCAACGGCCAACGGCGCGTCAGAGGCGTTCGATATTTGGTCATAGCCCTTGCGCGTGGCTTCGTTTTCTATTTTCGCATCAATATTGCCTGCGGTGCCGGGCATATGTTGTGCGCCTACGGCCTCGATCCGGGCTGTTTCCATTGCTTCGTACAGATCACGCGCCATTTGGCCCTGCGGCATATAGCGGGCGGCAAGGTTTGCATCATGAAATTTGTGGCGTAGCGCAAAGGCATCAGCCGTGCCGCGCGCAAGCAGCACTTCGTCACGGGTCATGCGCCGCGTGACCTGCGGCAAGCGGATGCTATCAGCGGTTTGTCCTGCAGGATCAACAGAATAGGTGACCGACAGCTCTGTGTCATCGGCCATCGTCTTGGTCGCCTCGGCCAGCGCTTTTTTAAACGGATCTGCGGGGTTGTCGGTCGGGTTCTTCATGCGCTGCGTCCTTTGTTAAGATGCAAACTAAAGGCGCAACGCCGCAATGACCAGAGCCTAGACAGGCAAATCTACCGCCCGCTATTCATCGAATTCAAGCTCTTCAAAGGTGATTTGCGCGGCTGGATCGATATCAAAAAGATCTTCGACAAATTCGTGCATCGTGGTCAGCTCTGCGACGCCGGGCAAGGTGGCACCAGCCTCGTCGACAAAGGCCAAGCGTGGCAAATAGGTTTTGCCACCGATTTCGATGGCGCCTTCGTCAAACAAATAGGCCAGCTCAGTGACGATGCCCTCGACATTGGCGCGCGCGACCTCTTCGGTCATGCTTTCCGCAAAGAGCGGTAGCAATGTCTGGGCTATCAATGTGGTTGCTGCATCTGTGAGGTCTGCGTGGCTGACCACGTAATCCGAAGGCAACGCTGTGCCAATTTTCATTTTCATGGTCTGCTCCCGGTTGTGTCGTCGCCAGTATAATGCTGACAAAACGGACGGGATTGTGGCCACCACGCGGCGGTTTCGCGTCTGTGGGCGCTTTTGGTGAAATCTATGAAAATTGGTCAATATCCGCGCGGCTTTAGTAACGCGCGGATATCAGTATTTTGAGCGGCCTAACCGAGGCTGAGGCTTGCGGCGCTTTCGGGCAGTTCTTCGTCAAAGCATCGCTGGTAGAATTCAGCGACGGTTTGGCGTTCAAGCTCGTCACATTTGTTCAGGAATGACAGGCGGAACGCATAGCCGACGTCTTGGAAAATGCGCGCATTTTCTGCCCACGCCAACACGGTGCGCGGCGACATGACAGTCGATAGATCGCCGTTCATAAATGCGGTGCGGGTCAAGTCTGCGACAGTCACCATCTGGCTCAGCGTCTTGCGGCCGGATTCGGTGTTGAAATGCGGTGATTTTGCTAGAACGATGGCCGCTTCCGCGTCATGCGATAGATAGTTGAGCGTCGCGACCAGCGACCACCGGTCCATCTGGGCTTGGTTAATTTGTTGCGTGCCGTGATAAAGCCCCGTGGTGTCGCCCAAACCAACGGTGTTGGCGGTCGCAAACAGGCGGAAGTATTTGTTGGGCGTAATGATTTCGTTTTGGTCCATCAGGGTCAGTTTGCCGTCAGCTTCAAGCACGCGCTGAATGACAAACATCACATCCGCCCGGCCCGCATCGTATTCATCAAACACAATCGCGACGGGGTTACGCAGCGCCCATGGTAAGATGCCTTCGTGGAATTCGGTGACTTGTACGCCGTCACGCAGTTTAATCGCGTCTTTCCCGATCAAATCAATCCGTGAAATATGGCTATCAAGGTTCACACGCACGGCTGGCCAGTTCAGGCGGGCCGCGACCTGTTCAATATGCGATGACTTACCAGTCCCGTGGTAACCTTGGATCATCACCCGGCGGTTATAGCCAAAACCGGCCAAAATCGCGAGGGTGGTATCTGGATCAAACTTATAGGTGCCGTCGATTTCAGGCACGCGATCCGTGGCTTCTGCAAAGCCCTTGATCTTCATATCGCTGTCGATGCCAAAAACTTCGCGGACCGAAATATCTTCGGTCGGTTTTGCGTTCATATCTAATGTACCGTCAGCCATGTGCGTGCCTTTGCATCTATCGTCGAATGTTGTGTTCCGGGATGCAACATATCGCGTGCCGCTGCAAGTACCAGAGGCCACGCGAAAGTTTGCGAATTGCGATTGGCGCGCACTGTGATTTGTG
The DNA here is from genome assembly GCF_003318235.1 of Loktanella sp. D2R18. Taxonomy (GTDB): domain Bacteria; phylum Pseudomonadota; class Alphaproteobacteria; order Rhodobacterales; family Rhodobacteraceae; genus Yoonia. The sequence continues at coordinate 362,350 of NZ_QOCG01000006.1, forward strand.
GTTTTGTCGCACAAACCCGGAGGCAGACTTGGCAACACGCGAAGATATCGAAACTTATATTGGCCGTGTCGCTTTGGGCGACCGCGCGGCCTTTGCTGCATTATATAGTGCAACTTCGGCGAAACTTTTTGGTGTGACCTTGCGTGTGTTAAATAACCGCGCCGAAGCTGACGACGCATTACAAGAGGTTTTTATCAAAGTTTGGCGGGCTGCGGACCGCTATCAAACGAATGGGCTGAGCCCGATGACATGGTTGATTACAATTGCCCGCAATCACGCAATCGATCGGCTGCGCGCCCGCAAGAAAGGCCAAGCAGGACTGGACGAAGTTGCCGAACTGGCGGATTCGGCGCCAGGCCCCGAACAACAAGCAATCGCGTCGTCAGCGCGCGCGCAAATAAACGATTGCCTGGATGAGTTGCCCAAAGACCGCGCAGAAGCGGTGCGTCGGGTCTATCTAGATGGAGACACCTATCAGGATCTTGCTGATGCAATGCAGGTTCCGCTGAATACAATGCGTACATGGCTGCGTCGCAGCCTGATCAAACTTAAGGACTGTCTGTCACAATGACTGATGACGTCACAGATGATGCCCCCCTTTCGGCCGCTGCCGAATATGCGCTGGGCCTATTGACCCCGGCACAGGCGCGCGCGTTTGAGGCGGATATGAATAGTGACCTGTCTTTGCGGGCAGAGCTTGCGCATTGGCAGGAACATTTCGTTACCCTGACAGACGATATTGCGCCAGTGACCCCACCCAAGGCGACATTCGACGCTATATCCGCGCGTTTGTTCGATGCGCCACAGTTGCGCCGCAACTGGTTCGGCTGGCTTGCAGGTGCTGCGAGCGCGGTCGTCACGGCGGCGGCAGTGATGACCGTTGTGCTTCCGGCGCCAAATCCAACAACCAATGATCTTGTTGCTGGGCTGGTTGGTGCGGACATCGACCTGCGCGTCGATGCAACGTTTGACCCTGACACAAACACACTGCTGCTTAACCGCGTTGCGGGTGCCCCTGCTGACGGGCGCGTACTTGAGATGTGGCTCATCGCTGGGGATGACGCACCGATTTCGCTGGGACTATTGCCTGATGCGCAAACAGGGCAGGTGCAGATCGCTGCTGATCTGGCCGCACGGGTTGCGGGCGGTATTCTCGCGCTCAGCGACGAACCCCTCGGCGGGTCCCCAACAGGTGCACCAACGGGTGACGTCGTCGCCTTGGCCCCTTTTAGCAGCGTATAAAGCAACTTACACCATTGTGGTAATAGCCGTCCCCAAAAAATGGGGCGGCTTTTTCTTTTTATTCAGTGCCTTGTAAAAAAATTCGAAAAAATATGCGAAACTTTGAAACTCATGCTGTGATTGTTGCGTGGCTTCTCTCGACCGCGGCAAACACGCTGCGGATAAACTAGGAGAGACCAAAATGACTTTTACAAAAACAATCGCGGCGACCGTAGCTATGACATTTATTGCGGGCACATCATTTGCCGATAGCCACGCCATGAACCCAACCGTTGGCGGCGCAGAAATGCTGGCAACCAAGAACATCGTTGAAAACGCCGTGAATAGCCCGATCCACACGACATTGGTGGCGGCGGTTGTACAGGCTGAGCTTGCTGAAACATTGTCTGGCGAAGGTCCGTTCACCGTATTTGCGCCAACCGATGACGCATTTGCAAAGCTGCCTGCTGGTTCTGTCGAAGAGCTTTTGAAGCCAGAGAACGCAGACCGTCTGGCGCAAATCCTGACCTGCCACGTTGTTGCGGCAAACGCGATGTCTGACGCCATTCAGGGAATGATCGCGGATGATAATGGCAGCCACCCGGTCCCAACCTTGGGTGGTTGCACATTGCAAGCGACATATGACAACGGTGAAATCATGCTCGAAGACGAGCAGGGCCAAATCGCCACTGTTACCGTTGCGGACGTGAAGCAATCAAACGGCGTGATCCACGTGATTGACACGGTCATGCTGCCTGCTGTTGCAGGCTAAGGGGTTGTGATGGGCGGCATGTCAGTAGGTAAATAAGCATGAATAATCGCCGCCCTCACGGCAAGGTGCATCGCCTGTAACACGGCGATGCGCTATTATAATCTAACGTTGAAAGGAATGATTATGCACCGCCGAGAATTTGTTGTTACGTCGTTAGCCACCCTATTGTCTGGGGGTGCGGCCCTTGCGCAAGAAACCTTCGAGGTAACCCGTGCTGATGCTGAATGGCGGGCGATGCTAACCGATTTGCAATATCAAGTGATGCGTCACGAAGCGACCGAACGCCCCGGCTCGTCGCCGCTTGATAAAAATTATGCGCCCGGGACCTATTTTTGTCGCGGCTGCGATTTGTCGCTGTATGCATCCGAGGCAAAATATGACAGCGGGACTGGGTGGCCCAGCTTTTACGAAAGCCTGCCAAATGCAATTGGCACGATGGAGGACCGCAAGTTGTTCTCTGTGCGCACCGAATGTCATTGCCGCCGTTGCGGAAGCCATTTGGGGCATATTTTTAATGACGGCCCGCAGCCCACAGGCAAGCGTCATTGTTTGAACGGGGTAAGCTTGGTTTTCCGTGCGGCCTAATTGACCTGGGGGTCGTGATAGGGAATCGCTCAGCAGGTTATCAGTATCCATTATGGATACAGTTTTTCTCAATTTAAGTCACTGTTTCGAAATTTGATCGGCTATGGTGCGATCTCGTGCGATAGGTCTTTGACATCGCTTATATTTTTTTGACAATTTTACCTCACGCGCAATTTTCAATAAATGTTGTGAAAATAAGGCAAATATGGCATAAAGATGGCGTGCAAGGTGGAGTTCTGTGATGTTTGGCACGGATTGTTAACCATCTACCTCGTATGGTGACCTGAGTAGAGACGAGTTTTGAGGGCGTATGATGGCAAAAGTATTTGGGGATTTATTCAATCTTTCGCGCGGAGGAAAAGCGCTAGCAACGGCCTATGCCGCTATCGGGGCGACATCTGCAGGGATGACCCTCTTTGTTATGTCAGGCAATAATGCGGCGGATGTGCTCGCGCGCTCGCCCCTTGGTACAGAGGCCGGGATCGTGTTAACCGGCGCGGTAAGCGGGTTGATTGCATTATACCTAACCCGCCGCTGGATGGGCATGCCCGGTAAACTTGGCGTTGCGCGCGCGATGGTCGGCGGTTGTGCGATGGCACTTGTGGCGGCGGTGATTGCTGGCACATTAATTGCGCCGCTTTCAGGAACAGTTTTTGCGCCAATTATGCTGGTTGCGGCCTTCGGGTTGAAGCCATGGCTTGCCGCCGCCTGGTTTGGGGTCGTGCTGATGGCGCATGGACTTTTAGCGCGGCGCACCAAAGGGCTGCGCGAAGTCACACGCAAGACCGACAGTACTGCAATTGGGCAATTGAGCGCCTTGTCTCAGGCGAACCTGTATCACAAACGCAATCACCTGCATTAAAGGCGTACAAATTTTAGCGAGTAAAAAAGGGGCCAGTGGCCCCTTTTGTTTTTAGTCTTTATCACGAAAGTGCTTGCTGACTTTGATTTGGTCCCAAGCCCAGACAACCTCGGAAAGCTGTTCTTCTTGGCTGCGGTCACCGCCATTCATGTCGGGGTGCAAGACCTTAATCAGCGCTTTGTAGGCTTTGCGAATTTGTGGTTTTGACCAGCTGTCTTTGGCCTCTAAAACGTCGATCGCACGGCGCTCAGTTGGCGGCAGCTTACGCCCTGTTGGGGCGCCACGACCCGGATTGCGCGTGGCGTTTTCACCGAGCACTTGATGTGGGTCTTCAATGCCTAAACGCGCCCAAGCACGTTCTTCGACGCTGCGCTTCATTGGCTTTGTTGGGCGTTCCCATACACGGTCGTTGGTCATCTGCGCAGCAAGCTCTGCCTCTGTCGTGGTTTCAAAGAAATTCCACTTTAGGTTGTATTCGCGCACATGCTGCTGGCAAAACCAGTGATAGTCGTCCAAAATATCAGGCGATTTGGGTGCGCGAAACTTCGCCTCTTCTTCGCAGCCTTCGTGGCTACAAATACGCTGCGACGTTTCCGACGCACCTGATAGGCCCCTGCGCCCACGCGGGTTTTTCTTCTTTGAACTCGACACTGACATGTCAAAACCAAAGGGATCATTCTTTTTCATGGCGTGTCTCACCTTTCCGACTCGGACAACAGACTTTAAACCCCACAGCGTGAGATTGAAGAGGGTAGACGAAAAATAATGGCAATTCAGGCAGAAATTTGCACAGCATTGACGGTATTTTCACCAACGGTTCTGGAAGTGATTAACGAAAGTGCGCAGCATGCGGGCCACGCAGGAGATGACGGGTCGGGCGAAAGCCATTGGCGTATTATGATCGCATCCGCACAGTTTGATGACATGTCACGCATTGCGCGCCACCGTGCTATTCATGAGGCTTTGGGGCCGGATATTATCGGTCGCATTCATGCGCTCGCGATTGATATCAAGTAGCTACGCGTCTGCGTCACCTGCGTCATCTGATACGGGTTTCACGGGTGCGACTTCTTTCACCGGTTCGACCTTCGGCGCAGGCTTGGGAGGGGTAGGGGCTGCGACAACAGGCGCAGCCGCCGGTGTCGCTGGGCGTTGCGCTTTTTTGGCGCGCCGAAACACCAGCATGTTTTGGTAAACAGTGGTTTTGCCCATCAGACCTTCTCGCTGCTCAGCAGGCAATGTGTCGGTGCGCATATAGTCCCAGCCATCGTTGGACATTTTGTTCATCTTTGTTTCAAGCGCGATTGCAAACCGTTCTTCGGCGGTTCGCGCGCCTTTGGCTTTTATCCCGCGCGTTGGCGCCGGTACGACCATATATTCGTATGACATTCCGTCACCCCTTTATTAGACCCCAAGTATTAGCGCTAACGGTTCAGATTTCCAAGAGCCTAGCGCCATGATCACGCGTCTATGATCCCAGCTTGGCTGCAACAATTTTATTCACGGCTGCTGGGTTGGCCTTGCCGCCCGTGGCTTTCATGACCTGACCGACAAACCAACCGGCCAACTTGGGGTTGGCCTTTGCCTTTTCGACCTGTGCAGGGTTGGCCGCGATGATTTCATCGACGGCGGCTTCAATCGCGCCCGTGTCAGTGACCTGCTTCATCCCTTCGGTTTCGACGATCTCTTCTGGATCGCGGCCGGTGGTGTAGCAAATTTCAAAGACGTCTTTGGCGATTTTTCCTGAAATCACATCGGTTTTGATCAAGGCGATGATCTGGCCCAACTGCGCGGCACTGACCGGACTGTCGTCGACTGACTTATCATCATCTTTTTTCAAACGGCCGAACAATTCGTTGATCACCCAGTTTGCGGCCAGTTTCCCGTCGCGCCCTTCGGCGACCTGTTCAAAGTAGGCGGCGTTGTTCACTTCGGCGGTCAGGACTGACGCGTCATAATCAGACAGTCCAAAATCTGCGATAAACCGGGCCTTTTTGGCGTCAGGCAGTTCGGGCAATGAGGCCGCGATATCGTCTACCCATGCTTGTTCGATTTCGAGCGGCAGAAGATCTGGATCCGGGAAGTAGCGGTAGTCATGCGCCTCTTCTTTGGACCGCATAGAGCGCGTTTCGTTTTTATCCGCATCATAAAGACGTGTTTCTTGCACCACCTCTTTGCCATCTTCGAGAAGGGCAATCTGGCGACGTGCCTCAACATCGATCGCGGCTTGAATAAACCGGGTCGAGTTCATGTTCTTGATTTCGCAACGCGTTCCCAAATGGCTAAAGTCTTGGGTCGCTTGGTATTTTTCGTAGTCGCCCGGACGGCAGATCGACACGTTCACATCCGCACGCATGTTGCCGTTTTGCATGTTGCCGTCGCAAGTGCCCAGATAGCGCAGGATTTGACGCAGTTTCAGCACATAGGCTGCGGCTTCTTCGGGGCCGCGAATATCGGGACGGCTGACGATTTCCATTAGGGCAACGCCGGTCCGGTTCAGGTCCACGAACGACATATTCGGGTCCATATCGTGGATCGACTTTCCTGCGTCCTGTTCAAGGTGGATGCGTTCAATCCGCACATTGCGCGCAGTGCCGTCGCCCATTTCGACCAGGACTTCGCCTTCGCCCACAATCGGGTGGTAGAGTTGCGAAATTTGGTAGCCTTGGGGCAGATCAGGGTAGAAATAGTTTTTGCGGTCAAAGGCAGATGTCAGGTTGATTTCTGCTTTCAGGCCAAGCCCGGTGCGCACGGCCTGCGCGACACAGGCTTCGTTGATAACGGGCAACATGCCGGGCATGCCTGCGTCAACAAACGCCACATTGCTGTTAGGTTCTGCCCCAAAAAGGGTTGATGCGCCGGAAAACAGTTTCGCTTTGGTCGCCACCTGTGCGTGTACTTCCAGCCCGATCACAAGTTCCCAGTCGTGCTTGGCGCCTGCGATTACTTTTGGGGTCGGCGTTTCATAAGTCAGGTCGAGCATCTGCGCATCCTTTGGCAAGTTTGAAAGCTGTCTAAAAGAACCGGGGCCGGGCTTCAAGACAACAAGGCTGCGATCAGTCCGCTTGCGGCCACTTTAACCAAGGACGCGATGTGGTGACCATATTTACGGCAGGCGCGTCTTTGCCGCCAAGCGCAAGCGTGGCTTTGCGCAAGAGCGCGATTCCCGCTTCGGGGTTTTTCGGGATCGCACTGGCCGAGATCGGTTCACCAATCTCAACATGGAAAGGTTGCTTGGATTTGTTCAGCGTCTCGTGAAACAGGGTGATGTCGCGCAGGGTCGGATGCAACGCGTCAAACAGATAAAACAGGGCCGAATTGCGCGCTTGGATGTTCACCGGGATCACCGGGATATCAAATTTGCGTGCAAGCATTGCCGCCGATGCCATCCATGGCCGCTCGTAAAGCCGCAGCCCGCGCCGTTTGGCTAAGCGACCCGAAGGAAAAATCACCCCCATGCGCCCGGCATTGGTCGCCTTGCGCACATAGGCCATGGTTGCGCGTGTCTTGGCGTGGCAGCGTTTTTCGACCCGCCATTCCACCGGGGCGATCATTTCGTCCATCTGCGGCAGCACCCGCAAAATATCGCTGTTGGCAAAGAAATACGTATCACGCCGTACTTTGGCCAAAAGGTGGTTCAAGATGATTCCATCGGCGATCCCCGTGGGGTGGTTGGCCACCACCAATGCGGCACCATGCGCGGGCAGGTGCCCTAAACCGCGTGCAGTGACCGATTGCGCCAATCGGGCACCCATCTGATCCATGATCGCGGGGGCCGGGGTCTGCGCAAAGGTTCGCGCGATTTCAAGCGTCGTGTCGTAAGATAGTATACGGTGCAACCCGGTACGCATGATCTTGGTGCCGGGGCGGTCTTTGTAAAGCCAAGGCGCGCGCTCGGCGATCAGTGGTTGAATGCGATGTTCCATCTTTGCAGATTACAAAGCGCGCGTAACGGTTGTGCGACACGAATAGGCCCTTAGCCCAAGATACGGGTCACCATTTCCGTGGTGTCGCGCGACAGATTTGGCGTCTGCGCGATGCGCGTCAACGCGGCGCGCATCTTGTCTTGCCGGTCGGTATCATAGCGTGTCCACGTATCAAATGATGTGATCATCCGCGCGGTGGTCTGCGGGTTGATCGGGTCAAGCTTGATCAGCCAATCTGCCAGCAAGTCATAGCCTGCGCCCATCGGCGCATGGAACCCCGCTGTATTCGCCTTGAGCGCGCCAAATACCGCCCGGAACCGATTAGGGTTTTTCATGGTAAACGCCGGGTGCTTTGTCAGTTTGGCCGCCACGCTGGCCGCGTCATCAGGGCTGGCGCAGCTGACTTGCAACCCGAACCATTTATCCATGACAAGCCGATCCTGTTGCCATTGGGCGGCGAATGCGGCGAGCTCATCAACACCTTTGCCGATTTTGAGCAAAGCCGCGAGCGCGGCAATTTGTTGGGTCATATTGTCGGCTTGCGCATATTGCTGCGTCGCTTGTTTGCCGCCGTCAAGTTTTGACATTAGCGCCAAAACCCGATTCCCAAGCGCGCGTTTGCCTGCGCTGATCGCGTCGGGGGTATAGGCACCAGTCACTGTCATCGCCGCGTAGATGCGCGGCAATGTGTCTTGCAAATGCTGGGCGATATGAAGGGTCAGCGCCTCATGGGTGCGCGCAATAGCTGTCGGATCCGGGGTGTGGCCCGCGTCGACCAAGGCTTGGGCTGTGTCTTCTTGGCTGGGCAGGGTCAGGACAAGTGCGCGAAAGGCCGGATCAAGTTCATCATCGCGCAACACGGCGGCAAGCCCGTCCAGAAAAGCGCTATCAGGCGCTGTGTCATCGCGCAGCATGGCAATCAAAACATCCTGCGCCAAATTGCGCCCCGCGTCCCAACGGTTAAACGGGTCGGTGTCATGCGCAAGGAGGGTCGCACGTTCCGCCGCAGTTTGCGGGTGGTCAAGGATCACGGGTGCCGAAAAGTCGCGTAAAACCGACGGGATCGGTTTGTGTTGTAGCCCTTCAAAGGTGAAGGTTTGAGTTGCTTGCGTCAACTCAAGCACTTGGGTCGCTACGAGTTCTTGGCCAGCATGATCCAGCAAGCCCACTGCCACAGGGATCAGCATTGGTGCTTTGTCCGACTGGCCCGGTGTCGGCGGTGTTTCTTGGGATAGGGTCAGCGTATAGGTGCCGTCTTTGAATGCGTCGCGCACGGTGACGCGCGGCGTGCCTGCTTGGCTATACCACAACGCAAATTGGGTCAGGTCGCGCCCGGTCGCATCGGTGAATACCTGTAGCCAATCTTCGATTGTGGCTGCATCGCCATCGTGCCGGTCAAAATAAAGATCAAGCGCCTTTTTATAGGCATCATCCCCGACCAGCCGTTTCAGCATCCCGATGATTTCGGCGCCTTTTTCATAAACGGTGACCGTGTAGAAATTGTTAATCTCGACAAAACTGGCGGGCCGGACAGGGTGGGCTAATGGGCCGCCATCCTCGCGGAATTGATGCGCGCGCAGGACCAGTGCATCATCGATGCGTTTGACCGCATGGCCGCGCATATCCCCGGTGAATTGCTGATCGCGAAATACGGTCAGCCCTTCTTTCAGACAAAGTTGGAACCAATCGCGGCAGGTAATGCGGTTGCCGGTCCAATTGTGAAAATACTCATGCGCGATGATCGCTTCGATCCGTTCGAAATTCGCATCCGTCGCGGTTTCTGGGCTGGCCAAAACAGCGGAAGAGTTGAAAATATTCAAGCCTTTGTTTTCCATCGCCCCCATATTGAAGTCATCGACAGCAACGATATTGAAAATATCTAGGTCATAGGCGCGCCCATAGACCTTTTCATCCCATTTCATCGAGGCCTTGAGCGCCCCCATCCCAAAGGCGCATTTCTTTTCATCGTCACCGGGCCGGACCCAAATATTCAGGGCGACATCGCGCCCCTCCATCGTGGTGAACTGGTCGGCATGGTTCACAAGATCGCCACCAACAAGGGCAAACAGATAGGCCGGTTTGGGCCAAGGGTCATGCCATTCGGCCCAACCGTCGCCTTTTGCGATAGGGTTGCCGTTCGACAAGAGGACGGGCAGATCACCTTCGACACGCACGGTAAATATCGCCATGACATCGGGACGGTCGGGGTAATAGGTGATTTTGCGGAACCCTTCGGCCTCGCATTGGGTGCAATACATGCCGTTGGACATGTAAAGCCCGTCTAGCGCGGTGTTGGCTTCGGGGGCGATTTCAACCTCAGCTTCAAACACGAAAGGCGCGTCAGGCACGGGGCAGGTCAGGCCGTTGGCGGTCACATCGGGGGTGATCGCTTGCCCGTCAATCGTGGCCGCGATCAAACGCAGTTTTTCGCCGTGCAAGAAGAAGTCGCGCGATTGCGCATCTGGATTGGGCCGAAAGGCGATGCGCGACACCACCCGTGTCGTCGTGGGGGCGAGCTTGAACGTCAAATGCACGCTATCCACCAGAAATGCAGGGGCGGTGTAGTCTTTCAGGTAGATCGTTTGGGGGGCGTGGTTTGACATGGGGGGTCCTTATGCTTTGTGCCGACGTTATGCCTGCATCTGACCCGCTGCAACCTAGGTTCGGCGGTGATTATCTTGCATTTCGAATAGGTGTATTTGGCGGCGCCTTGCTAATTGGTAAAAATATATTACCGCGTTTGTTGCTTACTTGATCCAACTGTTCTAACCATATCGGATGATACACCGTTGCTGCCTGCGCGCGGCAACCGACAGGGAGAGACGCCATGACCGATCGGATCGAAAAGCACGGGTTGCAGGTCGCAACTGAACTTGCCCAATTCATTGATGAAAAGGGGCTTGTTGGGACGGGCGTGAGCGCTGACGCGTTCTGGGCCGGTTTCGCTGATCTGGTCGCAGAAATGGGGCCGCGCGGGCGCGACTTGTTGCAAAAACGCGAAGATATGCAAGCCGCATTGGATGATTGGCACGTGACCAACCGCGGCGCGGGGCATGACGCCGCAGCCTATCAAAAATTCCTCGAGACCTCTGGCTATTTGGTGCCAGAAGGCCCTGATTTCGCGATTGAAACCGTCAATGTTGACCCTGAAATCGCGACCTTGCCGGGGCCGCAATTGGTGGTGCCAATAACCAATGCACGTTTTGCGCTGAATGCGGCCAATGCCCGTTGGGGCAGCCTTTATGATGCGCTCTATGGGACTGACGCGCTGGGCGATTTGCCAAGCGGTAAGGGATATGACCCGGCACGTGGTGCGCGCGTGATTGCTTGGGGGCGGGCGCATCTGGATAAGGTTGCGCCGCTGGCTGATGGGTCTTGGGGGGATATTGCGGCCCTATCCGTTGTGGATGGGGTTTTGTCACCTGCGCTCGGTGATCCGCAGCAATTTGCAGGCCATAATGCCGATGCAGAGGTATTCTTGCGCGCCAACGGTCTGCTGATCAAAATTGTCGTCGATCCGACCAGTCCGATTGGCAGCGCGGATGCGGCCGGTATTTCCGATATCGTGCTCGAATCCGCCCTGTCCACCATCATGGATTGCGAAGATTCTGTTGCTGCGGTTGATGCAGAAGATAAGGTCGTCGCCTATACCAACTGGCTTGGCCTGATGCGTGGAGACCTTGAAGAAGAGGTCACAAAAGGCGGTCAGACATTTACCCGCAAGCTGAACCCAGATGTGCATTTCACAGCACCTGACGGTAGTGCGCAGACACATAAGGGGCGGTCGCTCATGTTGGTGCGGAATGTCGGGCATCTCATGACCAACCCCGCGATTTTGGACGCTGATGGGCATGAGGTTGGTGAAGGCCTGATGGATGCCGTGTGTACAACCTTGATTGCGATGCATGATCTGCAGCGCGATGGCGGCAATTCGCTGCATGGCTCCGTCTACGTCGTAAAACCCAAGATGCATGGCCCTGAAGAGGTCGCATTCGCTTGCGAAACCTTTGATCGGGTTGAGACTGTGCTGGGCTTGCCTGCAAATACCGTCAAGCTGGGTATTATGGACGAAGAGCGCCGCACATCTGTAAACCTCAAGGAATGTATCCGCGCGGCCAAATCCCGTGTGGCCTTTATTAACACCGGGTTCCTTGATCGCACGGGCGATGAAATCCACACCAGCATGGAAGCTGGGGCAATGGTCCCTAAGGGCGAAATGAAGGATAGCGCGTGGATCAAATCCTATGAAGATCGCAATGTTGATATCGGGCTGGCCTGCGGTTTGCAGGGTAAGGCGCAGATCGGCAAAGGTATGTGGGCCATGCCCGACTTGATGGCTGATATGCTGGTAGCCAAGGTCGGTCACCCAAAATCTGGAGCGAACTGTGCGTGGGTGCCGTCGCCAACGGCGGCCACGTTGCACGCGACCCATTACCACGCCATCGATGTGATCGCCCGTCAGGACGAGATCAAAGCGGGCGGTGCGCGCGGGACTTTGGCAGATCTTTTGACGGTGCCAGTGGCCGCGAACGCCAATTGGTCCGCCGATGTGATCACCCGTGAGGTTGAGAATAACGCGCAGGGTATTTTGGGCTATGTGGTGCGGTGGATTGACCAGGGTGTGGGGTGCTCTAAGGTCCCTGACATCCATAATGTGGGCCTGATGGAAGACCGGGCGACCTGCCGGATTTCGAGCCAAGCTTTGGCCAATTGGTTGCACCATGATGTGGTGTCCGAAGGGCAAGTCATGGACGCGATGCGCAAAATGGCCGCTGTGGTAGATGGGCAAAACGCAGGCGACGCATCTTACCTTCCTATGGCCCCCAATTTCGACGGGATCGCGTTTCAAGCGGCCTGTGATTTGGTTTTTAAGGGGCGGATTCAGCCTTCTGGTTACACCGAACCCGTGTTGCATCAACGCCGGTTGGAATTGAAAGCACAACGCAATCACTAACGCAGGTGGATCAAGATCCACCCTACGAGGAGTAAGAAACATGGCAGAAATTTCAGCAAGTAAAGCCCGGTCCATCATTCGCAAAGCGATGGCAAAGGGCGAAGAATTGGGCCTTAAGCCCCTGTCGATCGTCGTGCTTGACGCGGGCGGTCACGTGAAAGCGTTTGAACGCGCGGATGGTGCGGCACCGGGGCGTTTTGGTATCGCGCAGGGCAAAGCCTACGGCGCAGTCATGCTGGGGCTCGCGGGCACTGCACAGATGGCGCGCGCGGAACAGCAGGGTTATTTCATGGCAGCCGTGAATGGCGTCTATGGCGGTCAGGTTGTGCCTGTGCCGGGTGGGATTTTGGTGCGTGATAAGCGCGGTGCTGTTATCGGTGCTGTTGGCGTGACAGGCGACACATCTGACAACGATGTCGTTGCGGGCATGGCAGGGCTTGAAGGGGCCGGGTTGATCGGCGAAGCCTAAACCTCATTTACTCCCAAATCAAAGCCGCGCTTTTTGAAAAAAGGCGCGGCTTTGTGCGTTTTTCTAGCGGACCGCCAATTTGGCGGGCTGTGCATTTGGGACGGCGCGATTGTGCGCTTGCTTATCTTTTCTTGGCGACGCCTGCGCGCTATCTAGTGGGCATAGGAAAGGTCTACCTTATGAAACCAGTCATTGGGATTATCGGCAATGCGCATCTTTTGAACGATGAGTACCCGGCATTTGCCGCTGGAGAAATGAATGTGCGCGCCGTCGCTGATGTGGCAGACGGGTTACCCTTGATCGTACCCACGGGCGCAGGGATGGTCTGTCTTGATGCGTTGATGGCACGCTGTGACGGGTTTTTGTTCACGGGTGGCCGCCCAAATGTGCACCCCGAAGAATACGGTGAGGATGCGACCCCCGCGCATGGTGACTTTGATCGCGCACGCGATGGGATCGCATTGCCGCTGATCCGGGCCTGCGTGGCGCGTGGGCAGCCGATCTTGGGCATCTGCCGCGGGTTCCAAGAAGTAAACGTCGCGATGGGCGGCACGCTGTATCCTGAAATTCGCGATCTGCCCGGGCGTGATAACCACCGGATGCCCCCCGATGGCACATTGGATGAAAAATTTGCGCTGCGTCATAAGGTGACGTTCGCGCCCGATGGCCCTTTTCAGGCGCTGATGGGCGCGCAAGACGTTATGACCAACACGCTGCACGGGCAGGGGATCAAGCAGGCTGGTCCACGTGTGGTGGTCGATGGGCATGCGCCTGATGGTACGCCTGAAGCAATCTATATCGCGGATGCGCCGGGCTTTACGCTGTCTGTGCAATGGCACCCAGAATGGAACGCCTGCGATGATCCGGTTTCACGCCCCTTGTTCGAGGCTTTTGGAGCCGCCTGTCGCGCATGGGCCGCACGTCCGGTTGCCATGGCCGTTTGACCAAAGCTGTTGCGACAACCCACCTTATGGGGCTTAAGCAGCATGGATGCGCGGAGAAACCCGTGTGAATTCTTGACACTGGTGCCAAGTCGGTTCAACGCTGCGATATGATTGATTTTCGCCCTGTTGGATATGTTATTGGTCTGCTCGTTGCGGCGCTTGGTGTGACGATGCTGGCTGCGCTGGGTGCGGATGCAATCGCGCAAAACGGGCATTGGCCGGTGTTCTTTGAAAGCGCGGTCATTACGATTTTGACCGGTGCTTTGGTGGCGATGGCCTGCGCAAACGGGCTTGCTGAGGGCTTAACGTTGCGGCAGACGTTTTTGCTGACCACGCTTGTCTGGTTGACCTTGCCGATATTCGGGGCCTTGCCCTTTATGATCGGGGTGCCGCATGCCAGCTTTACCGATGCGTTTTTTGAGGCCATGTCCGGGCTGACCACGACAGGGGCGACCACATTCGAAGGGCTGGACATGCTACCCGATGGGATCAAACTTTGGCGGGCAACCTTACAATGGTTGGGCGGCGTTGGGATCATTGTTGTGGCGATGGTGTTCTTGCCCGAACTGCGGGTCGGTGGGATGCAAATTTTTCGATCCGAAGCATTTGAGACAATGGGAAAAATCCTGCCCCGTGCGGGAGAAATCGCAAGCAGCATATCGGTCATCTACATCGGGCTTACGGTGGCATGTGGGTTGGCTTATGGGGCGGCGGGCATGGGGCCGTTTGACGCTATGGTGCATGCGATGACCACTGTTTCTACGGGGGGGATGGCGAACTACGACTCGTCCTTTGGCGATTTTGGTGCGGCCGCACATTATATCGCAACCGTGTTTATGGTTTTGGCGGCGCTTCCATTCGTGCGGTTCGTGCAGTTGATGGCAGGCTCTGCGCGGCCGCTTTGGCGCGACAGCCAAGTTCGTGCATTCTTTACCGTGATTGCGGTAACCGTGCTGTTGGTGACCGCTTGGGTGTGGGGACGTGAAGGCGAATTTACCGAACTTGCGTTCCGCGAAGCGCTGTTTAACATCGTGTCGATTATGTCTGGAACCGGCTATTCGAGCGCGGACTACATGACATGGGGGCCATTTCCTGTAGTAATATTTTTCTTTATTGGGTTGGTAGGGGGCTGTGCGGGTTCCACTGCCTGTTCCGTAAAGATTTTCCGCTACCAAATCCTGTTTGCTTCGATCAAAGCACAGATCCGCCAGATCCATTCGCCGCACGGTATTTTTACGCCACGCTTTGAAGGGCGTGCCATCAGCGAAGATGTCATGAGCTCAGTGATGGCCTTTTTCGTGGCCTTTGTTTTGCTGTTGGGCGTGACATCGGTGTTGCTGGCAATGACGGGGCTTGATTTTATCACGTCAATTTCGGGGGCGGCCACCGCAATCGCGAACATCGGTCCGGGCCTCGGAACAGAGATCGGCCCAGCGGGGAACTATGTGCACATCAACGACAGCGCAAAATGGATACTGTCCGCCGCGATGTTTATTGGACGGCTTGAGATCATGGTCGTGTTGACCATTCTTTCCATCAAGTTTTGGAAAACCTGATGCCGAAGGTCTAATGACTTTGCCCTTCACGTCACAACATTGCCCCCGATAAACAAAGCGGACTTTGGGATCGGCTGTTGAGAATGTTTCCAGTGAGCCCAGAGTGGCGAATGCTGCGTGGTGCCTGAACGGCAGCGGCGCGCTTATTCTGTTGAAAAACTCGCTGTTTCCCGAACTGATATTCGCTGAACAATCTGGTTATGTGGCTTTGTCATGCCGCTTTTCCAACACGGCTTTGGTTTGGGGTTAGTTTTGCCAACTTTTTAAGGTTCTGGGCGGTTGCTGCGAGGATAAATTCATCATGTGCGCCGCATGGTCCTCGTAATCGTAGCCTACTCAGACCATGAATGCGCTTGAGATGCGCGAAAGACATCTCAACCTTTTTGCGCAACTTGCACGAGACGCTGTATTGCCTGGTTTGCGCCAATTGGCGGGAAACATCGCGCGATGTTTCGTAGATCGGTCTTGTCACTTTACGTTGAGGCTCTTTGGGGCAGCAGCGTGTCTTCAGCGGACAAACATCGCAGTCGGGCTTGCGGGCCCGGTAACGCTTCGTTTCATCTTTATTCGAACTTGGTCGTGGCGTTCTATACGCGCGTCGAAACTGTTTGAGCTCTTTACCGTTTGGGCAGATGTAGAGGTCGTTCTCGGCGTCAAACGTGAAGTCGGCACGTTCGAATGTCCCATCTGTACGGCCTGATTTATCGATGACAGGAATGTGCGGCGCAATCCCACGCTTCTCTACCAGCCAGTCCAGCATGGGGCCTGAGCCATAAGCCGTATCAGCGATAAGGCGCTTTGGCATTAAGTCATGCTTCTCCTGCACGCGATCAATCATCGTTCGAACCGCGCCTACCTCAGCCTGCCGAATGGATCGCGTGGGCTCTACATCCAAGGTTGCCGCATTGTCGGTATCGATCAGATAGTTCGTAGAATAAGCAAAATATGCAGGCCCGCCGCGAGCGCCGGTCCATTGGGATGCTGGATCCGAATGTGAGATGAACTTGGGCACAACTGGGCTGGCTGCACCAAACGCAGCATCATCTAGCGTGTCGAGGTACTCCCGAACCGCTCGTGGCGCACTGTCAGGATCGATAGCCTCTGGGCTCCAATCTGCCTTGGGCGTGGATTTTTGGCGATTGGCATCTGCTGCGATAATGCTGGCATCGGCGGCATATCTTTGGCCACTCGCCAAGCCTGCTTCAATGCACTGGGCGACCACTGTCTCGAACACATGACGCAGCACACCGCTGTCGCGGAAGCGACCATGCCTGTTCTTGGAAAAGGTCGAGTGGTCGGGAATTGGATCCGACAAATCCATCTTGCAGAACCAACGATAGGCGAGGTTCAGATGGACCTCTTCGCACAGCCGTCGTTCTGATCGAATGCCCATGACGTATCCCACCAACAACATCCGCACCATCAATTCTGGATCAATTGAGGGCCGGCCAGTGGAGCTGTAAAAATCGGTCAGATGTGTTCGAACGCTGGACAGATCGATAACACTATCAATAGCCCGTAGAACGTGATCGACGGGGACGTGATCCTCTATCGAGAAATCGTAGAAAAGAGCAGATTGTGCTTCCTGACGTGGTCCCATCATCGCGATCAATCTCCAATATCAATACAGATATTGAATCAGCCGTCAGGGCCTAAATCAACAAGAGTTTTTCAACAGAATAGGCTAAAGGCGGACACTGCAAAATTGCAAACCCAGAACAGTCTATGGCGTTCGCACCGCCTCTTGTTCTCAGCAATAAGGCTGATCGGGTGTTGTATCAATGATCAGAATGACCGACCCGCTCGTAGCATGTCGAGGGGGCGCTATCGTGCGGGGTAAATTCAATCTTTCTCGGCTGCCTTGGGGTTGTCAGCCTCGGGGCGCTGCATACATCAGCCATGAGGAAAATGCCCATTGTTGCGGCGATTGACGCGCTGTACCTTGTCTTTGTGTTGCGGTCACGCAAGATGTAAGTTTAAAGTTCAAAACCCGATTTTTTGGAGAGATTACGTAAGGCATATTGTTGAGCTGGCTTCTACAGACAGATATGCGACTTAGTTTTACTGACCTTATTACACCTTATTACACCTTTCGACAGGCTCCAACGGGCACAAAAAAATAGGATCACATCATGGACGGTACACTTGGTCTAATCTGGCTGCTGACGACTTTGACAGATATGACATTGAATGATTGCCCCAACGGTTGCCTTCGTACCGAAAAGCAAGAACCACAGATATTTTATCAGCTGGGGCAACTGCAATCTGATGAATTTCCGAGTGCAAATGAGGCTTACCTTGGCTACGACAGCCATCGTCGACGCGGCCCCTTTCGCCCCACTTATGGCCTTTCGCTTACAACCGATGGGGCTGCATGGTTCGGGATCGGCGGGAAGTGGAGCAGCCAATATGTTTTCGACACTCCATTGTTCATCGAAACCACGCTGATGCCTGGCTTTTACAGGCAAGGCGACGGCGCTGATCTTGATGGAACGCTGCAATTTCGGGCGGGACTTGGTATTGGGTATACGTTTGACAACGGCAGTAACCTGACGATCACCTACGACAGTATGTCCAATGCAGATTTTTTCGATGACAGCCCGAGCCGCGAGACTCTTGCCATCCGTTGGACGACCAACTGGAACGGATAGAGCCGTCCAAGTCTTCTTTTGGCTGGCTTTTGCCATTGTCGGAAAACGCGCGAATGGCGGAAATGTCCTCTAAGCAGACCTAGGAAAGGGTTGCAGCTAATGCGCCGATCTGGGTCTAAATGGTTGGCGTTCCGCAACTGGCTACCAGCAGCTGACCAATACGGTGATATCGGCGGCGTTGCGGGTCATCTGTACTGGGCTGATCTCTGCTACTGTATCGCTCATCGTCGCGGGGATGGCATGTGTTTCCATCAGTGCAACGATTTGTGTTGCATCAAGTGAAAAGTTGACCTCGGCGGGCAGAACTTGTGAATTGCCATCGATCCGTGGCAACAGCATACCAATCACAGCGCCGGATTTATTGAACACGGGGCCCCCCGCATCGCTTGGCTGGGGCAAGATAGACAGACGTCCCAACCGATCATCGCCGGTCAGGCTGCGAATATCGATGACCTGCCCAAACGTGAGGGTTGGCGCGCTCAGCACACCGTCATAGGGGTAGCCCCCAACGACAACCTGATCCTGAAGGCGTGGCGTGGTGGTTTGGAAAGCGGCCAAGCCGTGTGGAGCGATTTCTGTGGTCGGGCGCAAAAGAGCCACACCCAGCTCTGCATCACTTGCGATCACTTCGGCATCCGTTTCGCGGTCAATTGTAATGCGGTCACATTGCGCAATGACTTCGGGTGTCGTTGCGACAACGCCGTCTTGGGAAACATAGAAACCAGAGCGCGACAATGTCGGTTGGCGTACGGTAAGGCCAGAGACCAAATCGATGGATTGATCTTCGCCAGGGGGGACGATCGCCGGATCAAGCGTGCCATCAAGACGTTCAAAGCTGGCTTTCATGATGTCGAGCACACGGGTCCGGCGCGCGTCATCGCCCGCAGGCCATACGAGCGTAAACCCTTTGATATCGTTGCCTTCTAGGCTGACCGAAGTATAGGAATGCAGTTCATCGCTGATGCCTTCGATCTCAAATCCGGTGCTTGTTAGGTTGCGTGGACCCTCTGTTGGCACGATATCAAGCACCTGCATAATTTCATACAGACCCACGAGGCGGCCCGCGTCGCCCGATTGCGAAATGAACAACACCTGGGCTTGGGGCTCGGCGACACTGGGGTCAAACCGCACGAAAGGCGGTTTATATTCGGTAAAGGCAACAAGCCCTGTCGGGATTTGCATCTGGATGCCAGAAGCGTCGTCGCGCACAAGCCGCAAGTCGGTACCTTCAAGCACGCTATTGTATTGCTCAAACAATTTGGCCCGCTGACGGGTGGTCAGAACCCCAGTAGGTTCTTCATTGTTCGCAGCCTGCCAAGCTTGCATCGCCGCGCGGGTGCCACGCCCAAATGATCCATCAATGGCTGCATTATAATGCCCAGCCCAGCGGAGCGCGACTTGCAGTTCCTCTTTCGCGGGGCGGTCAAGCGCTGATTCACTTGCGCGGGCCTCAGCGACGGTTTCGCCACTTGGCGCGGCCGGCGGTGTCGGCGCGGCAATCTGCGTGACCGGATCTACAGTTTCTGAGGGGGTACCGGGCAGCTGTGCTGGCTCTGGCGCGCGCCCCCCAACGGGCCAATATTGCTGCTGAAAACGGCGTCCGTCTTTGACAAAACTATCGCTTGGAATCACGCGCAGGCGTAGCAGAGTTTCTAATGCGGTTTCTGCGTTCGATTCTGTGTAGGGGCCGATAAAGATACCGTAGAACCCGTCACCCAAGTAAAAGCCGTGCACATCGTCGAGGGTGCTTGCATATTCACGTGCGCGGGTTTGTGCGCTGGTCAATGCGGTTTGGGCTTCGACTTGAACCCAGAAATGTTCTTGTGCCGCCGCTGAAACCGTCGAAACGCTCAATAGGACAAACGCTGCAATTACTTTGATCATTTCAACTCCGAAGGCATTTTTAGTCACAACACACCATCACTGGCGCGGGATTGTGTCGGACGCAAGACTTGCTGCCACAGTTTTTACACATTCCGAACATTTTTTGACAAGCCGTTGCCCAATTGACCCTTTGGGCACAGCAGCCTATTGAACACATAATTGTAGATGAGGGTCATCATGGCAGACAAACCACGCAGTTTTCAGGAAATCATCCTGCGGCTTCAAACTTATTGGGCCAGCAAAGGCTGTGCCATTTTGCAACCCTATGACATGGAAGTCGGCGCAGGCACGTTTCACCCTGCCACAACCCTGCGCGCGCTTGGGTCCAAAGCATGGGCCGCCGCCTATGTGCAGCCGTCACGCCGCCCAACCGATGGCCGTTATGGTGAAAACCCGAACCGTTTGCAGCACTACTACCAATATCAGGTCCTGATCAAACCCAGCCCGCCGGATCTACAGGAGCTCTACCTCGGATCGCTCAAGGCGATCGGCATCGACGCATCCCTGCACGACATCCGTTTTGTCGAAGACGATTGGGAAAGCCCGACACTTGGCGCGTGGGGGCTTGGTTGGGAAGTCTGGTGCGATGGAATGGAAGTCTCGCAATTCACCTATTTTCAACAGGTTGGCGGCTATGACTGCAAACCTGTATCCGGTGAATTGACCTACGGGCTGGAACGGCTCGCGATGTATATCTTGGGCGTGGATCACGTGATGGATATGCCATTCAATGACCCGCAATCACCCAGCCCGCTGACCTACCGCGATGTGTTCAAACAGACCGAGGAAGAATACGCGCGCTGGAATTTTGACGTGGCTGACACGGATATCCTGCTGCAACATTTCAAAGATGCCGAGGCCGAATGCCAACGCATTCTTGAACAGCCAGCCGACGACCCCAAAACCGGCAAACGTATCATCATGGCCCACCCTGCCTATGATCAATGCATCAAAGCCAGCCATTTGTTTAACCTGCTCGACGCACGCGGCGTGATCTCTGTGACCGAACGCCAAGCCTATATCGGCCGCGTGCGTGCGCTGGCCAAACAATGCGCCGATGCCTTCGTGCAAACCGAAGCCGGCGGGGCGGCAGCCTAATGTCCGGCGCTCGTATCGCAATTGTGGGGATTATCATGACAGCACTGATCGCGGGTGCCGCGCTTTATTACCTTCAGGTCTATGCTTATTATGTCGAGGTCGGCGCTGCGGATGCGCAGGTTGAACTGACCTCTGTTGTCACAGGCGAGGCAGAGCCGATCATCTACGATAGCTTTGATGCCATCGATTCTGATAGCAGTCCAATCCGGTACCGTGCGTGTTTCACCACGGCCCTGAGCCAAGCCATGCTGACAGAAACCTATGTCATCGCGGATGATGCGGAACCGCGTGTTGCGCCCGGTTGGTTCGACTGCTTTGACGCTGACCAAATCGGCGCGGACCTTGAAACCGGGGATGCGATTGCGTTTCTGGGGACCGAAAACATCCACTACGGGATTGACCGCATTGTTGCCGTCTACCCCGATGGCCGCGCCTATGCGTGGCACGAAATCAATGAATGTGGCGCGGTCGTCTTTGACGGCAACCCAGCCCCAGAAACCTGCCCACCCGAAAGCCAGAACTGATGCCTGATCTGCTGATTGAACTCTTCTCCGAAGAAATCCCAGCCCGTATGCAAACGCGTGCGGCCGATGATCTGAAAAAACTGGTGACGGATGGTCTGGTCGAGGCTGGCTTAACCTATGCAGGCGCTGCGGCGTTTTCGACACCACGCCGCTTGGCGATGTCGCTTGATGGGCTGTCCGCCGAAAGCAAAGCCACCCGTGAAGAACGTAAAGGACCCAAGGTCGGCGCGCCTGACAAAGCGATCGATGGGTTTTTGCGCGGGGCAGGGGTGACACGCGAAGACCTGGAAATCCGCGACGATAAAAAGGGTCAAGTGTACTTTGCCGTGATCGAAAAGCCGGGGCGTCTGGCCGCCGATATCATCGCCGAAGTGCTTGAAAAAACGATCCGCAATTTCCCATGGCCGAAATCCATGCGCTGGGGCGACGGCCCGCTGAAATGGGTGCGTCCCTTACATTCCATCATCTGTATCCTGTCGGACGAGGCAGGCGCGCAGGTCGTGCCAGTGGATATCGACGGAATTGCGTCGGGCGACAGCACGCGCGGGCATCGTTTCCTTGCGCCGGATGCGTTTAGCGTCACCGGATTTGACGACTACGAGGCGAAGTTGAAACGCGCCCATGTAATCCTGCGCGCCGATGAACGTGCGGAACTCATCTGGCATGATGCCACAAACCAAGCCTTTGCGCTGGGGCTTGAAGTGGTCGAGGATCGCGGATTGTTGGCAGAGGTTGCCGGGCTGGTCGAATGGCCTGTTGTTCTGTTAGGGCAGATCGCTGATGACTTCCTTGGCCTGCCGCCCGAGGTGCTGCAAACATCGATGAAAGAGCACCAAAAATTCTTTTCCGTGCGCAATCCCAAAACCAACCGGATTGAACGGTTTGTGACCGTCGCCAACATGGAAACCGCCGATCATGGCGCGACCATTTTGGCGGGGAACCAAAAGGTGCTGTTCGCCCGTTTGGCGGATGCGAAATTCTTTTGGGAAAATGATTTGCGTGTGGCAAAGGCGGGGATGGACCCATGGCTGGATAGCCTGTCCAACGTGACCTTCCACAACAAACTGGGCAGCCAGAAAGACAGGATTGAGCGCATCGCAGCACTGGCCCGTGAAATCGCACCTGCGGTTGGCGCAGACCCAGAATTGGCCGAACAAGCCGCACGCGTGGCTAAGGCCGACCTGTCGTCTGAAATGGTATATGAATTCCCTGAACTGCAAGGGTTGATGGGCCGCTACTACGCAACCGAGGCCGGGCTGGACACATCCGTCGCCGCCGCCTGCCAAGAACACTATTCGCCGCTCGGCCCATCTGATGATGTGCCAACCGCGCCCGTATCCGTAGCCGTAGCGCTGGCCGATAAAATCGACACGCTGACCGGGTTCTGGGCGATTGACGAGAAGCCGACAGGATCAAAAGACCCATTCGCGCTGCGCAGGGCTGCGTTGGGGGTTATTCGGTTGGTGTTGGAAAACAACGTTACCTTGTCTCTGTTGGACGCAATGAGCAACCAGTACATGCGAGAGGTACGTCCAAATATGGGCGATGGGTGGACTTGCTTCGCCGAGGTTTGGCAGCGCACAACTGATGCGAGCATTGACGTTGATGGTGAACGCCGAAACGTTTTCTGGGAAGAAAGAAGCCTTGCGCTAGGGTCTAATCTCCTCTCTTTCTTCCACGACCGCTTGAAAGTATTCCTCAAAGACAAGGGTATCCGTCACGATATCATTGACGCATGCATTGCTATGGACGGCGATGATAATTTGACGCTCTTGGTCAAACGGGCAGAGGCTTTGGCGGAAACATTGGCCACGGATGACGGTGAAAACCTTATTCAGGGGTTCAAACGCGCCAATAACATCCTGACGCAGGCCGAAGAAAAAGACGGTGTTGAATATTCCTATGGCGCCGACATCAAATTCGCCGAAGATGACGTCGAAAAGGCGTTGTTTGCGGCGCTTGATGCGGCAGATGCAAAGATCGCGCCTGCGATGGCTGCTGAAGATTTCAGCACTGCGATGGCCGCGATGGCGGCAATTCGTCCCGCTGTTGATGCGTTCTTTACCGATGTGCAGGTAAATGCCGATAGCCAAGTGCTGCGCCGAAACCGGCTTAACCTTTTGTCACGCATCAGAAATCTGTGCCTGTCTGTCGCCGATCTGACCAAGATCGACGGCTAGTCACAAGACTGTTAAGTTTCCTTTGCTTAATAGGTAGGCAATCCTTTATGCTGCACCGACAGTATAGAGGTTCGCCGCAGTGCAGCATATGACGGAAATTCAGCCACTCACCTTGATCACGCCCACGGCAGCAATGTTGGCGGATGTGCATGGTGGGCGTGCGAAATGTCTGCAACGGCTGATCCGTTTGGATATGCCGGTGCCGATGACTGTGGCGCTGTCCTTTGATGCGGTGCGCGACATCGCCGTTGGGCAGATGCCGGATATGGCGGCGCTGATTGCCCCGTTTGGTGAAAATCCGCTTTTGTCGGTGCGCCCATCCAGCCTTGATCCTGATTGGGGCGGGCCGGGTGCGATGCTGCATGTTGGTATGAATGATGCGCGCCACGCGGAATTGGTCGAACAGCTTGGCGAAGCCGAAGCGACCAAGATTTATCTGCGATTTGTGCAGGCCTATGCAGTGCATGTGGCGCGGCTTGATCCAGACGAATTTTATCTGCCGGATGTCGCGGATGCTGCCAGTCTTAAGGCGATGCTGGCCACCTATGAATTCGAAACAGACGAGGTGTTCCCCCAAGACGTCGGCGTGCAATTGGCCGAGGTTTTGCGATCAATGGCACGCGCATGGGATGGCACAACGGCGCGATTGCTGCGTCAGGCGAAGGGCGCGCCTATTGATGCGGGGCTGGGCCTTGTGGTGCAGGCGATGGCCTTGGGGGTTGGGCCGGACGAAAGCGGCTCTGGCGAGATTGAATATGTTGATGATCAATCTGGTTTGCCGCGCGTGCGAGGCCGGTACCTGCCTCAAAGCAACGGCAGGCCAGGCCTGCGCGAGGCGGACGGCGCGATTTATCTGTGCAAAGATGGGCGCGGCCCATCGCTCGAGGAACGCTGCCCTGCGGTATTCGCCCAATTGTTGGCGTATGGGGCTTTGGCCCGCCAAAGGCTACGCGAGGAAATGCAGATTAAATTCACACTAAGCCGTGGAGAGCTGTTTATTCTCGATGCGATCCGTGTGCAGCGGTCGTCGCGTGCCTCTGTGCGGATTGCCGTTGCCTTGGCTCAGGATGGTATTATTCCCCGTGAAGAGGCCGTGATGCGCGTTGAACCCGCAGCCCTTTCAGAATTGCTGCACCGTCAGGTCGACCCAAACGCCAAACGCGATTTGATCGTGCGCGGCATTGCCGCCAGTCCGGGGGCTGCGTCGGGGCGTATTGTCTTAACTGCCGCTGAAGCCCAAGCAAGTGCGGCACGTGGTGAAGCCTGCGTGCTGGTGCGCCGTGAAACCACCCCCGAAGATATTCGCGGCATGCATGCGGCGCAGGCTGTGCTGACCATGCGTGGCGGTGTGACCAGCCACGCGGCGGTGATCGGGCGCGGTTTGGGGCTGCCGTGCGTTGTGGGCGCCTTTGATCTGACGATTGACTGGAAGAAATCTGTGATCAGCGGCCCGGACGGGCGCAAATTTGCCAAGGGCGATGTGATCACCGTTGATGGAACCACGGGCGAAGTGCTTGCTGGCGCGCCCGCCATGCTCGAAGCTGCGCTTGATGGGGCCTTTCAGACCTTACTTGAATGGGCCGATGATTACCGTGATATCGGCGTGCGCGCGAATGCGGATACCCCTGCCGATGCCCAAGCTGCCCAGAATTTTGCTGCCGAAGGGATCGGGCTGTGTCGCACGGAACATATGTTCTTTGACGGGGATCGGTTGGGGGTCATGCGCGAAATGATTTTCGCCGAAAGCTCTGATGATCGGCGTGCGGTGCTTGACCGTTTGTTGCCGATGCAGCGCGGTGATTTTGAGGCTCTGTTTACGATCATGGCAGGTAAAAGCGTGTGCGTGCGCCTGTTTGACCCGCCGTTGCATGAATTCCTACCTTCGGACAAAGCTGGCCTGCGCGATTTAGCAGAACAGCTTGCGCTGCCGCTGTCGGATGTCACCGAACGGGTGAACGCGCTGTCAGAATATAACCCGATGTTGGGGATGCGCGGCGTGCGTCTTGGCATCGCGATCCCTGAAATCTACGACATGCAGGCCCAAGCGATTTTTGAGGCGATGGTCGCGGTCGGCGAAGCAGGCGTCGATATTTCTGCGGAAATTATGATCCCACTTGTCAGTGCGATGCGCGAAGTGGAACTTGTGAAAACCCGTGTTGATTCCGTTGCAAATGCAGTGCTGAGCAAGAGTAAATCGGCGCTTAATTATCGCCTTGGCGTGATGGTAGAAACGCCGCGCGCGGCCTTGCGGGCGGAAGATATCGCTGAATATGCGTCATTCCTATCGTTCGGGACCAATGATCTGACTCAGATGACCTACGGCCTGTCGCGCGATGACGCTGGCCGATTCATGTCAGCCTATGTCCAGCAAGGCGTTTACGCCGAAGACCCGTTCCACACGCTGGATGTCGAAGGTGTCGGCGAACTCGTGGCGCTGGGGGCAGAGCGGGGCCGCAAGAGCCGCAAGGATGTGACCTTGTCGATTTGTGGCGAACATGCGGGCAGTCGAACGGCAATTGCGTTTTGCCGGGAACATGCGTTTGATTATGTATCTTGTTCACCTTTCCGTGTGCCTGTCGCGCGACTCACCGCGGCGCAGCTGGCGCTTACGGATCAACTTAATGCAAAATTAGCCAAATAATGTTGTTGCATTTGCTTTGGAAATGTTCTGATATTGCGTTTAGTATCGCAAGTGACGCTATTCCGTGGCGTCTTTTGTCGCGCCCCCATTTGAAGGGGTAGACGCAGCGCATTCTTTCCCCTAAAGACACCGACGCTTGCGTGGGGCTTTGCCGCGTGGTCTCCTTGGTGGGAAAATATGACGTTTCTTAAATCAGTTTGGGTCGCGGTTGTTGCAGCATCGGTTTCCTTGAGCGCGCAATCCGTATTTGCGGACGAAGTTTTGGAAAGCCGCCTCGGTGCAATTCTTGGTCAAGAGCGCGATGCGCTTTCTGTCGTCCCTGATAGCCGACTGAGCCTGCTAACGAGCCTTCCCCCAGCTGATGAACGTGGTGTACAAACCCAAACTGGCGAAATTTACAACGCTGAATATCTTGCGACGCAATCCGTAGCGAGCGGCGGCGCACAATGGGAATGTCTGGCCGAGGCGCTTTATTTCGAAGCGCGCGGCGAAAGCGTTGAGGGGCTGTTTGCCGTTGGCGAGGTGATCTTGAACCGTGTGGATAGCAGCGCTTATCCGGGAACGCTTTGCGGTGTGATTAATCAGGGCACAGGGCGTCGTTATGCTTGCCAGTTTACCTATACCTGTGACGGGCGTGCTGAAGTGATCAGCGAACCTCGCGCTTGGGAACGCGTGGGCAAAGTTGCACGTATTTTGATTGATGGCGCGCCGCGCGTTTTGACCGGTGGTGCGACGCATTACCATACCAAAGCTGTTAGCCCATCTTGGGCACAACGTTTCCCGCGGACCGCATCAATTGGGTCGCACTACTTTTACCGTCAGCCGGTCCGGACCGCGTCGAAATAACGTCGCCATTGCCACGGCTGGTGTCGTGGCTGGCGGTTGCCCGACCCGAATTTGATCTATATGCGATCCGCAATTGACGTTGATTGACAGGACGCGCCTATGACAGATGAAATCCGGCTCGCATTCGCGCATCCGAGCGAACGCGCAGAAGCCAGCAGCCAAACCCCATGTGACCGAATTTCCCTGCGCGACTATACCGTGCAGGTCGAAATCGGTGCGTTCCAACAAGAACGCGGGCATTTGCAGCGGGTACGCTTTAACGTGGTTGTTGAGGTCTCGCCGCTGGGTGTGATCGACGATGATGTTGACCGGATCCTTTCATATGACAAAGTCACCGAAGCCATCGGGATCGAGCTTGAAGCTGAGCGGATCAACTTGCTCGAAACCCTCGCTGCACGTGTGGCAGAACGGATATTGCTAGAGCCGCAAGCCGAACGCGTCTTTGTACGGATTGAGAAACTGGATCGCGGGCCGTTTTCGCTTGGGGTGGAAATCTTGCGTGCGCGTGATGGTGTCGCTGACGCCGGGCAATCCCATGTCGAGGCCCCGCATCCGCGTGTGGTCTATCTGTCCAACGAAGCTGTTGCCTCGCCGCATATAGGTGGATGGATTGATCAGCTTTCAGATCGTGACGCGCCGTTGATTATCTGTGTTGGTGCCGCGGATGTGGCTGCGCCGCAATCGCAAAACCCGCTGGCACAGCGCCGGATTGACCTTTTGGCCATTGAACAAAACGCGTGGCTGCTCGCCAGTCGTGACCGCCGCTGTATGGTGGTGGGCACGCGGACCGAATTGGATTGGGCGATGAAAAACGACCAGATTTGTATTTGGGCCCCATCAAAAATCGTGCTGGATGCGGTTGATGGACCATCTGCCAGCCCGCGCGATGCCGCGCAGCTTGTGGCGTGGTTCGCCCAAGAAATAGAAGCCAAAGAATTGCTTGTTATCGGGGCCGATGCGCCAACATCTTCTGTACCGACGCGTGTGAATGACGGCCAAGGTGCAGTGCTGGTATGATGATCTACTACCAACCGGTTATGCGTATGGGGGCAGATCGCGCGCCCGGTGCGTATCAATTGGCGGGCGGTGCTTGTTGGTTTGATCAGGCTATTTTAAGGCAACGTGGGCAAACCGATCAATGGATCGCAGCGGATGACATTCCGGCTGAAATACTGTCCCGATTGACCCGTCCACATACGCCAATTGCAGGAATGGCGATGACCCGTCCACATTTGATGGGCATCTTGAACGTCACGCCGGATAGTTTCTCGGATGGTGGGCAGTTTACGGGTGCAGATGTGGCCCTGTCGCACGCACTTGCAATGGCGCAAGCTGGGGCATCTATCATTGACATTGGCGGCGAAAGCACGCGGCCCGGCGCCGACACGGTAGCGGCGCACGTGGAAATCGCACGCACTGCACCTGTCATTGCCGCGATCCGAGCGTGCAGCGACGTTCCTATTTCGATCGACACACGCAAAGCACCCGTTGCAAGTGCGGCGATCAACGCTGGTGCAAACCTGGTCAATGATGTTGCCGCACTAGGTTATGATGCTGAGACCGCGCAGGTCGTGGCCCAATCAAGCGCGCCTGTCTGCCTGATGCATGCCCAAGGAGCGCCTGCCACGATGCAACAAGATCCGCGTTATGATGACGTTTTGCTGGATGTGTATGACTATCTTGCACAGCGTATCGATCATGCGGTTGCAGCCGGTATAGCGCGCGACCGCATCGTCGTTGATCCGGGGATTGGCTTTGGCAAAACGCTGGATCACAATTTGGCTTTGCTGCGTGGATTATCGTTGTTTCACGCCTTGGGGTGCCCGGTACTGTTGGGCGCGTCGCGTAAAAAATTTATCGGCACGCTGAGCGGTGGGCAAGATGCTGCAGATCGCGTGTCGGGATCGGTTGCCGTGGCCTTGCACGGTGCGCGTCAAGGGGTGCAACTGCTGCGCGTTCACGATATAAGCGCCACCAAACAGGCGCTTGACCTGGATTGGGCAATCAACGGGGCAGTTTAAAATATGGCACGTAAATTTTTTGGCACGGACGGCGTGCGCGGCAAAGCAAACACCTATCCAATGACCGCCGATATGGCGTTGAAAATTGGGGCCGCCGCCGGGCGTTATTTTCGCAATGACGGCTCCAATGGGCACCGCGTCGTGATCGGCAAAGATACGCGCCTGTCTGGCTATATGTTTGAAAATGCGCTGACAGCCGGGTTGACCAGTACGGGCATGAATGTGCTGTTGCTGGGGCCTGTGCCGACACCGGCGGTTGGGCTGTTGACCACGTCGATGCGCGCAGATGTGGGGATCATGATCTCAGCTAGCCATAATCCGCACCATGACAATGGGATCAAATTCTTTGGGCCAGACGGGTTTAAGCTGTCAGACGAGGCCGAGACCGAGATCGAAGCGTTGATCGAAAGCGACATCACCCCAGCGCAGGCCGAAAATATCGGTCGGGCAAAACGTGTGGATGATGGGCGGTTTCGCTATGCCGAACGGATCAAATCCACCTTCCCATATGGGATGCGTTTGGATGGGCTGAAGGTCGTGATTGATTGCGCAAATGGCGCTGCACACCGGGTTGCGCCCGAAGTTCTCTGGGAGCTAGGCGCCGAAGTGATCCCTGTCGGCGTTTCGCCAAATGGGCTGAACATCAACGAAAAATGTGGCTCTACCAGCCCGCAAACGGCGGCGGCCAAGATTCTTGAAACTGGTGCCGACGTCGGGATTTGCCTAGATGGAGACGCGGACCGGGTGATGATGATCGATGAAAAGGGGCAAGTCGCTGATGGTGATCAGTTCATGGCGCTTCTTGCAGGGCGTTGGGCGGATCAGGGGCGGTTGAACGGCGGCACGCTTGTCGCGACAGTGATGTCCAACCTTGGGTTGGAAAGGTACCTTGATGGGCGCGGTCTGCGTCTGGAGCGCACCTCAGTCGGAGACCGTTATGTTGTCGAAGCGATGCGCGCAAATGGCTGGAACCTAGGCGGAGAGCAATCGGGTCACATCGTGATGACCGATTTTGCGACGACGGGGGATGGGCTGCTTGCGGGGCTGCAATTCCTTGCCGCGATGATCGAGACCGGCAAGAAGGCGAGCGAGTTGAGCAAGAGCTTTGAGACCGTCCCGCAGATGCTCAAAAACGTGCGCTACACGGCGGGGCAAGACCCGCTTGCGGTGCAAGCCGTGCAGGATGCGATTAAAGCGGCCGAAGCATCGCTGGTTGGTAAAGGGCGTCTGCTGATCCGTAAATCAGGGACCGAACCGCTGATCCGTGTGATGGCAGAATGCGAAGACGATGCGTTGCTCGCGCAAACCGTCGATGGCATCGTGGCTGAGGTCGCGGCGGCCATCTAGGCCGCCACGCTTTTGATCTACTAGGTTTTCGGTGCCGTGATTTCGGCCAGTAGGCTGGTGATGATATCCGGTCCCATTTTCATTGCCTTGGCGAGCCCGCCGACAAATTCCTTTTCTTTACCTGCAAAGTGTCCGTCTGCCGCAACAACAAGAAGAACGCCGCGCATCATATCAAGCTGCTCTTCTTTGCTGCATCCTTTGATTAAGGCGCTATAACCCGCATCGTTCAGGCCTGTGTTCGCAAGGTCGGTCATTTGTTTTACAGTGTCTTCAGAAAACACTTCGCCGGTCATTTGCTCTGCGACGGATTTGATCGTTGCGATCTCTGATGGATCAACGCGCCCATCAGCTTTTGCGGCATGGCACATCGCGTCCAAAATGGCTTTTGCCCCCCGCGATCCATTTGCCATCAACGCCAATCGCTGTTTCTTGCGCGCGGCTGCTTTCGCTGCCTTGAGTGCGGCAAAGATCAATAGCAGGCCAATCGCGCCAAAACCCCAAAAGCCGCCGGCGATTTCTGCAAGCGATAGTTTTGGCACCGATGGGATATCCGTATCGATCACGCCTGCCGCTTGGGCAAGTTTAAGTCCTTCGGCGTCAAAATCATAATAGCTATCGGTCTGACAGCCGTTTTCAGCGATTGCATAGCCCTGCATCGAGCGCCAAAAATTGACGAAAATCACGGAATTGGTTTCCACCAAGTGACACAGCGCGAGTGGTTTATCTGGGGTGCCTAATTCGGTTGGCGCAACAAACAATAGCTCTTGGGCTGTGGAGTAACCGCCGCCGCGCCGGGCCTCGGCTTGTGTGGCGAATGAAGTTAAAAGAAATGCGGCCATAAGGCCTGTGAATAAAGATCGCATAATTGGCTCCGATTGTTTCTTGAATGCCAATTGCAGGGCAAAATGGGGCCTTAGTATGACGCATTGTTGCTAAACTTTCTATCCGGGTAAGAGTTTCTTAAGGCCTTTCCATTGGCTGACGATAAGCCCGCACATGATTAACCCAAGCGCTGCGAAAAACCGCCATGGCAGGGCTTCGCTTAGGATCAGCGCGCCAAAAATCATTGACCAGACGGGGACTTGGTAGTTTACCAGCGTCAAGAATATGCTGCCCGCTGACCGGATCACGGTGACGCGGATCAGCGCGGCAAGAGCGGTCGGCACGACGCCCAAAAATACAATCGCGAGCGTGGTTGTTGTGTCGGTCGCGTGCGGTACCCCTTCGACTAACAGCATTGCAGGGATCAGTGCGCAAGCGCCGACAGCTAGCAATAGCGCGGCCATGGTGATTGGGTCGATCGGCGGGCAGCGGCGGGTCATGATGCTTGAAACTGCATATGAAAGCGCCGCAAGAAGACAGGCAATTTGCCCCAATGGTTCCATCCCTGTGCCAATTCGCAAGATCCCGGGCCCAATCAGAATCGCGGCCCCTATAAAACCTAACAGCACCCCAAGGCTATTGCGCATATCCATCTTTTCGTCGGTGAAAAGATGCGACAGCGGCAGCACAAACAGTGGCAACGCAGCCATTGAAATCCCGGCAAAGGCCGAGGGCACAAATTGCTGTCCCCAACTGAGCAAGGCAAAGGGGATGGCGGTGTTCAATAAGCCGATCACCAATAAATATTTCACCATTATCGGCGTAAAATCGGGCAGGGGGCGGCGCAGGGCTGCCATTAGGGTCAAGAGCGCAAACGCCCCCAATGTGGTCCGTGCGCAAGCCACCGTGAGCGGCCCGTAGCCGCGTAATGCAATCGACACGACCATAAATGTCCCGCCCCAGATTAACCCAAGCGCAAGAATGGAAAGCCAGTTCGAAAGGCTGGGTTGGGTGGTCATTTTTTAGGTCCGATCACAGATGTAATTGGTTGCTATCAGTGGGGGCCTGCGTCCGATCATGCAAGCTATAGTCGCGCGAAACCGTCGCGATCCGGATGCGATAATCTGCGAAAATTCTTGATCGGCCGGCTGATTGGCTTTCGCGATGGGGTTTGCTGTTGCGCCATGCTGCGACGGCATCTTCGTCTTCAAAAAACGACAGTGACAAGAGTGTGTCAGCGCTTGCGAGGCTTTGGAACCGTGTCACCGAAATGAAGCCGGGGATATTTTCCAAAAGCGAGCGCAGCTTTGCCGCATGATCCAAATAGGCCTTCTTTTGTCCTTGCGCTGGCGTAACTTCAAATATCACGGCGATCATTTTGAAACCCCATGCGGAAGAGAGGCGCAGCGTAAAAAAGTGCGATCTTCGCGCAGGATGAACTTTTCTTTTTGAGCAAATTCATAGTTTTCGCGCCCAAGCGGGTCAGCGCTCAGCCGCGCGCGGTAGGTCTCATATGCGGCAAGCGACGGGATATTATAGATGCCGTAGGCAAGTGTTGATGAGCCCTCATGTGGGGCGTAGTAGCCGATAAGGTCGGCGCCATGGCGTGGAATGGCTTGCCCCCAATTGCGCGAATAGGTTTCGAATTGTGCCCTTTTAGTAGGGTCGATTTGGTAGCGAATGATGCAGGTCAGCATGTGTATCTCCTGTGTTGATACGTTGTTGTAGCCTGTGGATTTTCCGAGATGCTTCGGTTACGGTCGAAGTATGAAAGAAGGTCCCGACATATCCCGCGTTGCCACGCTGATTGGCGATCCCGCCCGCGCAAATATATTGACCGCGCTGATGACGGGCGTGGCCCTGACCGCAACTGAATTGGCCGTCGAGGCCGGGGTGACACCTCAAACCGCCAGCGGCCATTTGGCCGAGCTGGTTGATGGCGGGCTGCTGCAGGTGCGCAAACAAGGGCGGCACAAATACTTTGCCTTGGCGCATGGTGATGTTGCTGTGGCGCTCGAAAGCTTGATGGGGTTGGCCAGCGACGTGCGGCGTACACGCACGGGCCCCAAAGACATCGCCTTACGGCGCGCGCGAGTGTGCTATAATCACCTAGCGGGCCATCTAGGTGTTCAAATGTTTGCTAGTTTGACGCAACGTGTATTTCTACGGAATGATGTCGATGCGCCAGTCCTGACAGATACTGGACGCGCCTTTGTCACCGAATTTGGGGTGGACCTTGCCGCGCTGGATGCAATGCGTGCACCGCTCTGCCGAAGCTGTCTGGATTGGAGCGAACGTCGCACACATTTGGCCGGATCACTGGGGCGGGCGATGCTCGCGCGGATGGAGGAGCTTCATTGGGTTCAACGCGACAATCAGAGCCGGGCGTTGATATTCAACGCGCAAGGAACCACCGCTTTTGAGAAAGCATTCCCAGTCGGGTGATATCATGCAAAAAGGGGCCAGCGTTTTCGCCAGCCCCTCGTCATCTAACATAAGTCAGATTAGTTCTTTGCTTTGTCGACCATTTTGCCTTCGGAAATCCAAGGCATCATTGCGCGCAGTTTTGCACCAACCTGTTCGATCTGGTGTTCGTCGTTTGCACGACGGGACGCTTTGATTGTTGGCTGGCCAACTGCGTTTTCAAGCATAAAGTCACGCACAAATTTACCGGACTGAATGTCAGCAAGCGATTCTTTCATCGCTTTCTTTGTTGCTTCATATGGCAGGATGCGCGGGCCGGTGACGTATTGACCGTATTCCGCGGTGTTCGAGATGGAATAATCCATGTTCGCGATGCCGCCTTCATAGATCAGGTCAACGATCAGCTTGGTTTCGTGCAGGCACTCAAAGTAAGCCATCTCAGGCTCGTAACCCGCCTCAACAAGGGTTTCAAAGCCCATGCGGATCAGTTCAACGATACCGCCACACAAAACAGCTTGTTCGCCGAACAGGTCAGTTTCACATTCCTGACGGAAGTTTGTCTCGATGATGCCAGAGCGACCGCCACCGATTGCGGAACAATAGGACAAGCCAATTTCTTGGGCTTTGCCAGACGCATCGGTGTCAACCGCGATCAGGCAGGGCACGCCGCCGCCTTTGGTGTATTCGCCGCGTACTGTGTGACCTGGGCCTTTTGGCGCCATCATGATCACGTCGATGCCTTCTTTTGGCTCAATCAGACCAAAGTGCACGTTCAGGCCGTGGGCGAACGCGATTGCGGAACCCGGCTTAATGTTGTCGTGGACGTATTTTTTGTAGGTTTCAGCCTGTAATTCGTCGGGCATTGTGAACATGATCACATCACACCAAGCTGCGGCTTCGGCAATGCCCATAACTTT
Organism: Loktanella sp. D2R18; assembly: GCF_003318235.1. Classification (GTDB taxonomy): domain Bacteria; phylum Pseudomonadota; class Alphaproteobacteria; order Rhodobacterales; family Rhodobacteraceae; genus Yoonia. The sequence continues at coordinate 396,994 of NZ_QOCG01000006.1, forward strand.
GAGGCCTTCGCCTTCGGCTTTGGCTTGTGAAGGGGACCCTTCGCGCAGCGCCACAACAAGGTTCTTCGCGCCGGAATCACGCAGATTCAGCGCATGCGCGTGACCTTGTGAGCCATAGCCAAGAATAGCGACTTTTTTGTCTTTGATCAGGTTAACATCGCAATCGCGATCGTAATAAACGCGCATATCCGCATCCTTTATGAGTTTAGTCCTGTGCGGTTTATGACTGGCGTCCCTGTGAATTGCGAGTGTTGATATTGGGGTATTTGCGGAAAGAATAAAATTGTTATGCGTCATAATTCGGTTTATATAGATTTTTATGCTTGATGATATTGATCGCCGTATTTTGCGCCTTTTGCAAAGTGACCCGACGCAGCCTTTTCCCGACCTTGCCGCACTTGCGGGACTGACGCCTGCGCGGGTGACGCGCAGGTTAGATCGGTTACGTCAAGATGGCGTGTTATTAGGGCAGCGTGCGATCATCGATTGGCGCGTTTTGGGCTATACAATTGAGGTGAGCCTGCGCGTGACCTTGGACAAAACCGTGCCGCGCGCGTTTGATGAATTTATGGCCGCCGCGCGCAATGTGCGGGCCGTGATTGAAATGCAAACGTTTTTGGGGCGTGTCGATGTGCGGCTATCACTGATCGCCCGTGACTTGCCCGATTATCAGCGTGTCTATCGCGATGAAATTCTGACCCTGCCGCATATCGCGGATATTGAGGCCCTGATGACGGTTGCTCAAGTCAAACATGATGAAAGCCTGCCGCTATGAATTTGGATGATATCGATCATGCGCTGTTACGCGCGGTAGCTTTGAACGCGGATCAATCGACGACGCAGCTTGGTCAAAAGCTTGGGCTTAGCCAACCGGCGACGTGGCGCAGGTTGCGTAGGTTACAGGATGCGGGGGTGATCGCCGGGCGACAATTGATGCTGGATGCGGAAAAAGTTGGCTTTGGGGTGACTGTGTTCTTGGGCGTTAAACTGGCAACAAAGGGGCGTATCAGCCTTGAGGATTTTGAAAGGGCGGTGTCAGCGATCCCTGAGGTGCAGTTGGTCGAACATGTTTTGGGGCTTTATGATTACCGCCTGCGCGTGGTTGCCCGTGATCTGGCCGATTTTGAACGGGTTTTACGGCGTCGTGTGATGACCTTGCCCGGTGTGGGCAATGTCGAAGCAAATGTGCTTTTGTCGGAAGAACGGCTGCCCGGCCCGCTTTAACCGCCGACGCCGAGCCCCATCTCCATCAGTTTGCGCCGGACGGGCGAAAGCCCATAAAGCATCTTTATCCCCTGTGCGCGCAAGTCCTGCGTGAGCGCGCCGCCCGCAATTGACGCACGGTTAAGCGCATCAATCCCCGCGATCCGTAGCTTAATATCACTGTGCCGGGCGCGTGCGTAGCTGTCTAGCATCGTCCGGTCACCCAATGTGTCAGGTGCCGCCAGCGCAAGATCAAGCAAGCACGCCATATCGCGCAGTGACATATTCAACCCCTGCGCGCCGATTGGTGGCATGACATGGGCCGCTTCGGCAACTAACGCCATCCGCGGGCCGGTGATTTCATCGGTGATCTGGCTGATAATGGGCCAAACGCTGCGCGGCGATGCAAGCGTTAGCGCGCCATTGATCCCGGCCGATCGGTCGTTGGCAGCCGCTTCAAATGCGGGGACGTCCAATTGGCTTAGCCGCAATGCCTCTGGCCCGCTTTCCATCCAGACCACGGCGGAACAGGGTTTGCCATCGTGATCAGGCAGCGGCACCAAGGTGAACGGGCCACCCGCGCGGTGAACTTCGGTGGATATATTGTTGTGGGGCTCGTCATGGGTGACGGCGAATGTCACGGCCTTTTGGCCATAGCGTTTTACGCGGGTAGAAATGCCAGCGGCGAGACGAACCACAGAATTGCGTCCATCCGCGCCGATCACAAGACGCGCATCCAATTGGCCGTCGTCTGAGAGGGTAACGATGGCCGAATGATCCCGCGCCAGCATGGATTTGAACCCGGTACCGGGCCGGAAATCAACATTGGGCAGCGCATCAAGCCGCGCGACCATTTCACGGCGCAGCAGCCAGTTGGGCAGGTTCCAGCCAAATGGTTTGTCTGAAATATCGGAGGCATCAAAATCGCGGGTGATATGCGGCTCCGCAGCGGCATCCACGATGCGCATGATTTGTAAGGGGGCTGCATATTCAGCGAGCCGTTCCCACAGACCGGCGTTCTGTAGAAACTGCTGCGCTGGCTGCAAGAATGCGGTGGTGCGCAGGTCTGCACCGCGCGCGTCTTCAACCGTCACCGGGGGCGTCGGATCCACAATCGTGACGTTAAATCCGGCCGTGCCAAAGGCGGCTGCGGCGGTCAGACCGGCGACCCCGCCGCCAGCGATGAATATATCGGTTGATTTGCGTTTCATAAGCTAGACATAGGCCTATGCGCCCTGCACGAAAAGGGCTAGCGCGTCACCTGCGACAAGAAAGCCCTCAGATCATCGGTGCCATGATGAACATGTGTGGCATCCAGCGGGTCTTCGTGTACATGCACGGTGCGCATTCCCAATTCATGGGGGACCACAAGATTGCGCGCTTCGTCCTCGAACATGGCTGCTGTGGTCGGTATCACATCTGCGCGTGCGAATACGGTGGCAAAGCTTTGCGCATGAGGTTTGGGGGTAAGAGCAGCCTCTTCTATGCCAAAGACAGCGTCAAACGCATGTGTCAGCCCGCGCGCCCTAAGAACCCGCGCGGCGTGGTTATTTGAGCCATTGGTGTAGACAATTTTGCGACCGGGTAGGGTGCCAATCGTTTCGGCCAGCTCTGGGTCAGGCGTCAGATGCGAAATATCTATGTCGTGGACATCGGCCAAAAAGTGATGCGGATCAACGTCATGTTCTTCCATCAATCCGGCCATTGTTGATCCGTGGCTGTGCCAATAGTCTATCGCCAATTGCGCGGCGCGGTCGGCATCATATCCGGTGACGCGCATGACGTAATCTGCAAAACGCGGGTCCATCAAACCAAAAAGATCAGCCGACGGGTGATATAACGTGTTGTCGAGATCAAAAACCCACGTATCGATATGTTCAAAATGCTGCGCTACCATGCGTGGACAGTATGCGCCTGTTTTTGGCAGCGCAATCGGTTTGGCTTGATTGCAGGGCGCGGGCAGGGGTAGTGTCAGCGAATTAAGAAAGGCCAACGCCATGCATGACCCGCGCGCGACCCAAAAAGATGCTTATGCTCTTATCCTTGAGGCAATTGATAGCCATGTCTATAAACCCGGCGACCGCTTAGTCGAAAGCGAATTGGCCGAAAGGTTTGGTGTCTCGCGTACGCCAATTCGCGAGGCGTTACAAAGGCTTGAAACCCAATCCTTGCTGGCGCGCGATGGGCGGTCGCTGATTGTTGCGTCGCTTGATCATACGCAATTGTCGGAACTTTATGTGGTGCGCGGAGAGCTAGAGGGATTGGCCGCAAGGCTGGCCGCGCGCCATGCGGCCCCTGAAGAAATTCGGGTTTTGCGCAACATGCTAGAAGACGATAAGAAACTTGTCGGTGACCCGCTTGCGCTGAGCCGCGCCAACCGGCGGTTTCACAAACAAATTCACCTCGCCTCACATAACCGGTTTTTGGTGCGGCAGCTTGACTTGGTGCATCGCTCCATGGCGCTTCTTGCGACAACATCACTTGCGGCCGAAGGGCGCGGCGCGGAAACACTTGATGAACATGCGGAAATCGTCGCGGCGATAGAGGCGGGCGATGGTGACGCCGCATACCGCGCGCTGCGCGATCATATTTCTGAGGCCTTTGTTACCCGCCTAAAGCTGGATGCGAAGGCGGTTGAAGCGGCGGAGTAGGCGTTTGCCAACTACTAGGAAGCAAGACGCCATGCGTGGTCTTATCCCAATAGAACGGCTTGGTTAGCAGTTCAAATATGCCCTTATACGCGGCAAGCGCCCCAAGCGGGAAATAGAGCGTCAGGCTAAACGCCCATTTGAACAGCCAGCGCTTTTCTGCTTTGTGTAGTGCGACATAAGCAACGAGCCAACCGATCACCTCGGACGAAAAGAACAGCCCTGCAAGTGTCCAAAATGCCCATGATGGCAGAACGGACGAGAGAGGGTGGCCAAAGCCCAACGCTGGCAGCCAGAAGGTCCACAAGAGTGGCGCGAGCATAAATTGCGAGAGGGTGCCCAGAAACAAGAGCTGCACTCCAAAAAATCGCCATGCCCCGAGATTCCGCCAAAGCCGCAGAGGATCACGCATATGCACGAGATAGGTGATCGCATAGCCTTTGAGCCAGCGTGAGCGTTGTTTGACCCAAGGCCATGCGCGTCCATTTGCTTCTTCTTCGGTGACGGTGTCGATCAGGCGTGTACGGTATCCGTGCCGGGCAAGCCTGATCCCAAGGTCGGCGTCCTCTGTGACATTGTGCGCGTCCCAACCGCCAAGCGCATGCAGGGCGTCACGCTTGAAAAACAACGTTGTTCCGCCCAAGGGCAAGGCAAGCCCAAGACGCTGTAGACCGGGCAGGATCACCCGAAACCAACTTGCATATTCTATCGTAAAACAGCGGGTTAGCCAATTTGCGGATGCGTTATAATAGTCAAGCTTGCCCTGCAGGCAAACCACATCGGGGGGCGCATTGGCAAAGGCATTTGCGACCTTGTGCAGTTGATCGGGGGCGGGCGCGTCTTCGGCGTCCCAAACACCGATGATGTTTCCGCGTGCAAAGTCGAGCGCGTAATTTAATGCGCGTGGTTTGGTCTTTATGCCCCCGGTCGGCACGGTAATTGCGCGGATGCCGCGTGGCAAGGTCGTGCGCCCTAATGTGGCGCGCGTGGTTTGGTCGTCGGCTTCAAGGACCAGACAGATATCAAGCAATTCGCGTGGATAGTCCAAGTCCGAAAGACGCGCCAACAGATGCTCTGCAATTGCGGTTTCATTGTAAAGCGGGACAAGCATAGTGATCGTGGGCAGCCGCGCTGGGATGACGCTATTGGCTGGGGCTGTGGCTTCGCGCCAGCCAATCACTGCGGCCACCAGTTTGAGCGCCGTGGTTAAGAAAAGTGTGATGACGGCCCAAGCGGTCAGCAGCGCCACAAGGAGAATTGGTTTAAAGACGGCGCAGGCCAATGCGCAAATGCCGAAAACCGCCCCTACTGCAAGTGCGCGCCGGGGCGCCCAATTACGACAGCTTTCGCTATCAATCGTTTTGGTTTCCGCGCGCGCAACAAGGGTTTCTTCACAAAGTTGGCTAAGCGCGCGGTTCAAATGCTCTTCGGTGGTGATCGCCATGCGAACGCGCCCGAAATGGTTGTGCAGCAAGGCTTGGTCTTGATGAAAGGTTTCGGGTCTAGCGGTCAAAACCACGGTTTCACCGCCAATGCTGCGCCACGGCAGCACCCCCATCTGCAGACATTTCTCAACACCAAATAGCGCAATCAACGATAGGTCGGGCGCGTCCGTGAACGGGTTGATATATTGCGCACCGCGTTCCGTGGCCTGGGCCTGTGCGACGGCATATTGCGACACACCAAATCCACGGTTGAAAACATCGGCGAGGGCCATTCCGCGCTGCTGCGCCATAATTTGCGCGCGATCAGCCATATCCGCCGAGACATGGCCACGATAGATAAGCTCCTGGCACAAAAAATTTCGGGTTTTCGTGCTTAAGTCGGGTGAGTGTCGCGTTTGTTGCTGCATGATCTTACTTTGGTCATTGTCCAAAGCGATCATGCAGGCGGATGGTTAATGGGTCGTTAAGAGGAGCGCGGTGGCTTAGGCGTCCATCGCAGCAGCGAAGCGCTCAAATAGGTAGTAGCTATCTTGCGGGCCAGGGCTTGCTTCGGGGTGGTATTGCACGCTGAATACAGGGCGCCCAGTCACTTTGATGCCGCAGTTGCTGCCATCAAAGAGCGAGACATGCGTTTCAGCCACGCCAGCAGGCAAGGTCTGTGCATCAACTGTAAACCCATGGTTCATAGAGGTGATTTCAACCTTGCCGGTTTCTTTGTCTTTGACCGGGTGGTTGGCGCCGTGATGGCCGTGGTTCATTTTGATCGTCTTTGCACCCAGTGCCAGCGCCAGCATTTGGTGGCCCAAGCAGATCCCGAAAACGGGGATATCTGCATCCAAGACACCTTTGATCATTGGGACAGCATAGGAACCTGTCGCGGCCGGATCGCCGGGGCCGTTGGACAAAAAGACACCATCGGGGTTCAGGGCAAGCACGTCTTCAGCCGTGGCTGTCGCGGGCAAAACGGTCACATCGCAGCCGGCACTTGCAAGGCAGCGCAGGATATTGCGCTTTGCCCCGAAATCGACGGCGACAACCTTGTGACGGGGGGCTTCTTGTGTGCCAAACCCATCAGGCCAAGCCCAGCGTGTTTCATTCCAGCTGTAAGATTGCGCGCAGGTTACGTCCTTTGCCAGATCGCGCCCTTCGAGACCTGCGAAATCACGGGCCTTTTGGACCAAGGCGGCGATGTCAAAGTTGCCTTCGGGATCATAGGCAAGGGCGACATGTGGCGCGCCTTGCTGGCGGATCGCCCGTGTCAAGCGCCGCGTATCGACGCCACCCATACCGATCCGGTTGCGGCTCGATAGCCACGTCGTCAAATCTTGGGTCATCCGCCAGTTCGAAGGTTCTGTCGGGTCCCATTTTACGATCATGCCTTGGGCAATGGGGTCCGCGTGTTCATCATCTTCAGGGGTGACACCAGTGTTACCGATATGCGGGAATGTAAAGGTGACGACTTGCCCCGCGTAGGACGGGTCGGTCATGATTTCCTGATAGCCCGTCATGGCAGTGTTAAAGCAAAGCTCGGCGATTGTTTCGCCGGCGGCCCCAAATCCAACCCCGTAAAAGATCGTGCCATCCGCGAGCGCCAAGCAGGCTGTTGGTTTCTGCGTCATCCCATGTCTCCGATCAGTCAAATTGGGCCGGGTTTACGAGGGCTAGCGAGCCGGGTCAAGGCTGTATCGCAGCCTTTGAAATAAGGGGTGACGTCAGATCACACTGTCTTGTCATGCGCTAACAGGCACGGTAAGGTGGGCTTTCGTTTTTACAGCTTCGTGATCGGGAAAACTCATGAACATGCGCGACCGGGTCGGTACGGCCCTTAAGGAAGCAATGAAGTCGAAAGAGGTTGACCGCCTATCGACATTGCGGCTTATCAATGCAGCCATCAAGGATAAAGACATCGCGTTGCGGGGCACCGACAACGAAGAAGGCGGCGTGAGCGACGACGATATTCTGGGTATTCTAGGACGGATGGTTAAGCAACGCCAAGAAAGCGCGCGCGCCTATGAAGAAGGTGGTCGGCTTGAGCTGGCGGAAAAAGAATTGTCTGAAATCAAAGTGATAGAAGACTTTCTTCCGCGTCAACTATCCGAAGAAGAAGCCTTGGATGCGGTTGACGCTGCGATCAAAGAAGCGGGCGCCGAAAGTATTCGCGATATGGGCAAGGTCATGGCCGTGCTTAAGGGAAAATACACGGGCCGGATGGATTTTGGCAAAGCCGGACCTGCGGTGAAAGCCCGGCTTGGCTAACGGCGCTACCGAAACGCGCGCTGCAACGCATCATAAAGGGCTGCGCGTTCCGCAACATCAAGGAACGCGCCCAACTCTACCTCGCGGTCGCCGCCACGCAGGGTGATATAGTTTTCGACAGGTCCGCCTTTGGGATGAAAATGCACGGTGACCCAATAGCGGTTTGCCTGCCATTCCAGTATTTCTCCGTTAGGATTGTAGCGGGTCAAGCGCGCCGTGGTGGAATCAACCGATAGTTCTTCCAAAACCTCACCGCGCCGATAGCTGATATAAAGCGCGCCCCATAGCCCTGCGAACATCAGCGATGCAAACGGCAAAATTACCCAAAGCGCGCCGGTCCCTATGATCGCAAGCATTGGCAACAAAACCAACGCAGCCGTGCCGCCCATAAAGATCACAAAATCTTTGCGCAAAAGTGAACGATAGGCCCACAGGGACAAGCGCCAGTTTTGCACTGTGGGGCTGGGGCGGGGTGACCATTCGTATGGCATGGTAGCTAATGTCGATACGGGCTGGGTGCGAAACCGATAGGCCTGAGATTCAGATTTACAAGGCTATTTTGTCGCAGGTGATACTTGATGACGAGGCGCATATACTTAGGTTTCATCAACTTTTTAGCGGGTGGCGTGAAAGCCTCTTTGTGCCGCGCACTTGCCGAAACGCCGAGAATCCCAGAAATGCTTAACGCAATCGCCTGTGTTTAAGGCGCTCGTCGTCTATAAACCTCACTTCTTGCCATCGAGCGCCAAACTTCCACCGCAGCGACATCCGTTCCATGAGCCTGCTAAGCTGTTTTGCAAGTCGGACCAGCTCAATCTTAAGCCTAGCCAATCCTAAAGGGTGAAGTTTGGAACGACCAGCGCGTGCGGCCTTGCGTGCGGCCTTGCGTTCGTGCTCGAGGGTAGACAGCTCTGCTTCCTGGGGCATGTGCGGGTTGTTGATTGCCGCCCGTTGTTGTACTGCGATAGCTGGCGTGAGTTGCATATTCGAAGCGCCGGGTAGCGTTTTGTGGCTTGGATCAAAGATTGCAATATCTACAGGAACACGCATTTCTGACGGGGCATTCAAAAACTCTTGTGCGCAGGAACGAGAAATTATGTATCCAGCCGTGCTAACAGTTTTGGTGTGGATGTTTTTAAGGACGAACGAAGTGTCGCCCACCTTCTGCGTTCCTGACAGCATTGCGCCTGCTGGCAAAGCATCAATCTTTATGATGTCGGCGCTGCTAGGCACCCAGCTGAGGTCAGCAAGCAAAGTTGCGGCCTCCGGTGCAAGTATTACATCATCTTCAAGAACTGCAACATGCGTATGATCGCTATCAACGATAGCTTGCCAAGCTTTGTGGTGGCTCAGAAAGCACGCAATCTCGCCCTTGGCTAAGGCGCGGTTCTTCTTGTTTCGCGGGTTGAGTGCTGCAACTTCTGCGTCCGATAGGTGCTGCCCGTCGACAGCATCTATCCGACTAGCAGCGATACCAAGAGCTAAGAACGTGTCTTGCATATGCTGGTTCCGCGCGGGCGAACGATCAAGATTGATATAAATACAATGTGGGGTCGTCATCTGCGGCACCTGGCGAATGGAAAATGAAATTGAGGCTATTGAAAAACGTAAAGGCCCCACAAAATTGCGGGGCCTTTGTTTGGTGTTACCCGCAGCTTAATGCGCTGGAGATTTGTCCCAGTCTTCCTGCTTTGGAAGGGTCTCAAACGTGTGCTCTGGTGGTGGGCATGGCAATGTCCATTCCAGCGTATCCGCAAATTCGTTCCATGGGTTGTTTTCTGTCACGCGCTTACCCTTGGTCAATGTGTAGACCAAGACGCCGATGAAGAAGACGAACGATGCGAAGGACAAGAAAGCACCCCAGCTGGATACAAGGTTCCATGTTGCAAAGGCGTCTGGGTAGTCGATGTAACGGCGTGGCATACCCTGACGGCCCAAAAAGTGCTGTGGAAAGAAGGTCATGTTCGCACCGATGAACATCATCCAGAAGTGCAACTTGCCCGCCCATTCAGGTGCCATACGCCCCGAGAACTTTGGCAGGTAAAAGTAGATACCCGCAAAGATCGAGAACACAGCGCCCAGCGACATCACGTAGTGGAAGTGCGCCACAACATAGTAGGTGTCGTGGTAAACGCGGTCGACGCCAGCTTGCGACAGAACGATGCCTGTCACCCCACCAACGGTGAAGAGGAACAAGAACCCAAAGGCCCAAAGCATCGGTGTTTTCAGATCAATCGAACCGCCCCACATGGTCGCAATCCATGAGAAGATCTTGACCCCGGTGGGCACCGCGATGACCATCGTTGCCAGCATAAAGTAGGATTGCTGCGTCAACGACATACCAACGGTGTACATGTGGTGCGCCCAAACGACGAACCCAAGAACACCAATCGCAACCATCGCATAAACCATCGGCAGGTAGCCAAAGATTGGCTTGCGCGAGAAGGTCGCAATGATGTGGCTGATGATCCCAAAGCCAGGGATAATGATGATGTACACTTCGGGGTGACCAAAGAACCACAAGATATGCTGGTACAAAATCGGGTCGCCGCCGCCTTCTGGTTGGAAGAACGTGGTGCCAAAGTTAATGTCAGTCAGCAACATTGTGATCGCCCCAGCCAGAACGGGCAGGGCGAGAAGGATCAGCCAAGCGGTGACAAAGATGGACCACGCAAACAGCGGGACCTTATGTAATGTCATGCCCGGCGCGCGCATGTTCAGGAATGTCGTGATCATGTTGATCGCGCCAAGGATCGAAGAGGCACCCGAAAGGTGAACCGCAAAGATGGCCAAAGACATCGGCAATGCGACACCGGGTTGTGTGGAGAGTGGCGGATACAGAACCCAGCCGGTTCCGGCACCAAATCCGTCGTTCCCGTTTGGGGCAAGCAAAGATGCAATCCCAAGCGATGCACCGGCAACAAACATCCAGAATGACAGGTTGTTCAACCGTGGGAATGCCATATCAGGCGCGCCGATTTGTAGCGGCATCAAATAGTTACCAAAGCCACCAAAAAGGGCTGGAATAACCACGAAGAACATCATCAGAACGCCGTGATAGGTGATCATCACGTTCCAAAGATCGCCGTCTGGCGTACAAGTCTCTGCACTGTTGGCAAAGAACTGAGCGCCTTCAGCACACATATATTGCACACCTGGGTGCATAAGCTCGAGCCGCATATAAACGGTGAACAAGACGGATACAAACCCGAGCGTACCTGCTACAAACAGGTACAAGATCCCGATATCTTTGTGATTTGTCGACATAAACCACCGGGTAAAGAACCCCCGGTCGTCGTGATGTTCATCGCCGTGGATGGCTGCATCTGCCATTGTGGCTCTCCTCGTGTTGGCTACGTTCCGACGGCCCCGATTCCGAAGAATGACGCACGTTTGGGCTGGTTCTAATCGGTTGGGTGTAAAGGAGCAATAAAAGAAGCGTGTTAGCGAGTGGGTTAAATTGGCACAGCCTATTGTTTTTAGACTGGCCATAGCCGTTTTGCCGTTTGCACACAAAGACGCCCGACGCATTGCTGCGCCGGGCGTCTTTGTGATTTCCATCGCATGCGGGGTTACGCGCGCGGGCGGATCCAAATTTCAACGCGGCGGTTTTGTTCGCGGCCTTCGTCTGTCGCGTTGCACCCAACTGGCGCGATTGGCCCGATTCCATAGCTACGGACTGCTTCCGCATCAAGGTAGCCGGGGTTATCCAACAGCAGCACTTCTTTCACAGCATCCGCACGGCGTTCAGACAGCGCAAGGTTGGCATCGAGTGATCCATAAGAGTCGCTGAACCCAAACACGAGGACTTCGTAGCCTTCGTATTCATTGGAGCGCACGATCTCAGAGATCCGCGAAATGTCGCTTTCAGCTTTGCTGTCCAAAGTGGCGTTGCCACTAAGGAACCGCAATGAAGTCGAAATGCGACGTGCATTTGATGCTTCGCTGAAATAATTGCGCATCACGCTGTTCGACGCCCGGTCTGCATCACCCGCCAACACAGTTGAAAGCAAACGCGCACCTTGGTCTTGCATCGGAACGATTTGCAACTGCTGTGTGACCAATCCACGTGACGCGATCGATTCTTGTCCTGCGTCTGTGGGGATGTACTGGCTGACGTTACGCGCGAATTCTGACGTCGTGCCAGATGCGAGCGCATAGTGATACCAGCGCAGTGCCAGCGGGTGCTCTTCTGTTTGGATTGCAAAGTCAGAGTTATCAACAAAGATGTTGCAGGCCGTTGCAAGGTTTAGTGCTTTGACGCCCTCTGCTTGCGAGCGGTACAAAATACCAAACCCGGTTGGGTCCGCTGCGACCGCCGCGTTGAGCGCGTCAGCAGTAGCGTGGATCGTGCCATTGCCCATGGCGTTGACCCCGGTAAAACCGCGCGCGTTCAGCTGCGCACCAAGTGATTCATTGCTGGCAAGCGTGTGCAATGTAATGGCCTGCGGTGACCCGCCAAGCTGCGACCAATGCGTGATATCGCCGTTGATGATCGATTGAATCGATTTGAAATCGATGACATCGATACCATTTTCTTGGCTCACCACGAAACTGATCGCGTCTAGGCCGATAATCTCTTCAGTGAGAACTTCAGAGACATCAGCGACGTCACGTCCGACCGCAGCAGAAACATCTGCCGGGGTTACCCGGCCACGTGTTACAGCAAATTGGCTTTCGCCTGCGACCAGCGCCTTGATGGCGCCTGCTGTATCCATGGATTGCATGTTGACGCTTGAGACCTCGGCGCCGCGTGCGTCACCGATCAATAGGCCAGGGAGCCCGTCGTCGCTGCCGAACTGTTGCGTCAGGTTGAAGTCCTTGGCGGCAGTGTAATCGCCGACAATCGCAGCAACGAGGCTTGCACCATCCGCACCGGGAACGGTGACAACAAAACGATCACTGTCGCTTGCCGTGCCGGGGCAGACGGCCCCTTCACAAGTCGCGAATTCGCGCCGCACAGTTAGGCTACCGGTTTCGGTTTCAAGGACGTATTCGGTGTTCGTAAAGCTTAACAAACGGCCGCTCAGCGTGATTTCACCATCGGTACTTGTCAAGGTAACGACGTCAGTCTCAGTGACTGTATCACTCGCGTCAGTTGGGCATTCGGCACCTTCACAGGTTGCAAATTCACGCCGGATCAGTAGTTCGCCTGTTTCTGTTTTCAGAACATAAGCGTCGTCAGTCACGTCAAGCAGTTCTCCGGTCAAAGAAATCGTGCCGTCGGTCGTTGTAAGGACGACGTCTGCCAGTGCCGGTGTCGCGACCAATAAGGCCGCTGACAACGCCAAATGCGAAGCCATACTTTTTTGAAATAAACGTACCATATCTTAACCTTCTGAGGGATACACAGAGGAAATCCCATCCACGTAGTAGTTCATTGTCAGCAAGCGGCTGTCGCTTGCGGTTTCCCCTGGGGCAAGCCAACCTGAGCCATCTTGCAAGCGGACGGGGCCAGTGTAGGCGTGTTCTTGACCTGAAGAGAGGCGCTGAATGACGTCTTGCGTTTGCAACACCGTGCGGCTTGGTAGGGTTTCGAGTAACGGAGCCATGGCGACCATCTGTTCGCCTAGACCGCCCCAAGTGTCCTTGGATTCCCATGTGCCATCCAAGAATTCACCAATCCTTTGCACGTAATACGGGCCCCAGTTGTTGATCATCGATGTCATAACAGCGTCGGGCGCATAATGGCTCATGTCTGACCCTTGGCCGAAGCTGTAGACACCTTTTTCTTGCGCGGCTTCGACCACAGCGGTGGAGACTGTGTGCTGCATCAGCACGTCGGCGCCGTTTTCGATCATCTGGCGCGCAACGGCACCTTCTTGTTCATAGTTGTACCAAGTGTTGAGCCAAGAAATGTCAAACACGATGTCAGGGTTTACGGATTTTGCAGCCAGATAGGCGGCGTTAATCCCGCGGATCACCTGTGGAATCGGATATGCGCCGACGTAACCGATACGGTTGGTTTTCGACATTGTCGCGGCCAAGAAACCTTCGACGGCACGGCCTTCGTACCAGCGTGTGTTATAGGTGGCGACGTTTGCGGCACGGATGTAGCCCGCACAGCTTTCAAAGATGACGTTCGGGTTGGCTTGCGCGACTTCGATCGTCGACTTCATGTAGCCGGCTGAAGTCGTAAAGATCATCTCGTAGCCGTCATCGACAAGTTCTTGGAACTTCTCTTTGTCGCCATTGCCCCATTCGGCAACCTCATGGAACGCATCGATCTGTGCGCGATCCCCATACGCTGCACGTGCCTGTTCAAGCCCGCGCACGTGCTCATAATCCCACCCAACGTCGCCGCCTGGCGCAAATAGTAACGTAAACGCAATTTTGCGTTTGTTCAGTGATTGCGCGTAGGCAGGGCTGAAGACCGTGGAACTTACCGCAGCAGCAGTAAGGCCCATAGCCTTGCGTCTGTTAATGTCTTTCATCAACGATCTCCGACGTTTAGGATTGATTTTTTCAGCGGACGGTTCCGCATTATTTTTTACCAACAGGTAAAACTGGACGAAAATAAGTTCGCGCTAAGGCACTCATAAGGCGCGCAGAAGACGGTGAAATTTACCGAATCTTACGAAATCACTAAAATTTGACGCTAACTTAAGTAAAAGCACAAAAAATGGGCTGATGGCCCTTCTGGTTGTCGGGTTTGTACGGCCATCGACTGCACAATAATTTTTATCAATTGTTCAGATTGTGCATAATTTCGCATCAAAATCGGCTGCTTACGCAACGCTCTTGTGTGGGGGTAGGTCGGTTTCTATTGCCAGCACCCGGTTTTTCGATGCAAAGCCGAATCAATCGCTAGGCTATCTGAAGGCTAACAGTGGCCTAGATGCTGGCCGATCAGCAATCTTCCGAGCTGCTGAAACATTTCTTGTCTGGTCGATCCCGGTCGCCAAGCGAGCACCACCCGGCGCGGACAAGCGTCTGGTAAGGGGCTGAGCTGTATTTGCGTGCCGTTTACAACGCCTGCGTCGACCGCAAGATTAGGCAGTAGCGTGATCCCCAACCCTTCGGACACCATGGCAATCAAAGTCGTCAGGCTTGTTGCGGCAAAACTGTCTTCGGCAGTGGTAATCTGACCGGGATAGGCTGCAAGTGCATGGCGCTGCAGGCAGTGACCTTTTTCAAGCAACATCAACTCGCTGCTTTGCGTCAGTGCTTTGGCAGCATGGGGGATGGGGGCACCTGAAGGCGTTGCTAACTGATACCCATCTTCAAACAGGGGCAATATCTCAAGCGCGCCAGTTTCAAAGGGTAAGGCAATTAGGATCAAATCCAACCGCCCTGCGTTGAGCCCCTCAATCAAACTTTCCGTCATTTCTTCGCGCAAGAAAACGCGCAGCTTGGGAAAGGTTTCCCGGATCGCGGGCAGGGCGCGTGGCAGCAAGTACGGCCCGATTGTCGGAATGGCGCCTAGCCTTAGGTCGCCTTCGAATGGGTTACGATGGGCTTTTGCCAGCGTTTCGATCTCGGTCGCATCTAGCAATAGTTGCCGCGCTCGATGGGTAATCTCTGTGCCAATCTGCGTGAGCATGACGCTGTGACGGGTGCGTTCAAACAACTGCACGCCTAACCGGTCCTCTAGCTCTTTGATGCCCGCGCTCAGCGTGGGTTGGGTAACAAAACACATCTCGGCTGCGCGTGAAAAATTCAACGTGTCTGCGACTGCGGTCAGATAGCGCATTTGCCGAAGCGTAATCATATATAGATTTCCTCTATTACCAATAGAGTTATATTCAATTTCACCTATAATAGTCCAGCGCCTATCTATGTCTCAACGAAACGCAGATATAAGGAATGCAGATATGACTGACCAAACCCAACCCACCGGTGCCCGCCTGAATGAAGCCGCCCCTGCCTTTGACGCGCCGACCACGCATGGCCGCAAAACGCTTGAAGACTATCGCGGTAAATGGCTGGTGCTGTTCTCGCACCCGGCCGACTTTACACCTGTATGCACCACAGAATTCATCGCCTTTGCGAAGAAGCAAGATGATTTTAATGCCCGCAATACCGAACTCTTGGGTTTGTCGATCGATAGCCATTACAGCCAAATCGCGTGGATGCTCAATATCAAAGAAAAATTCGGCGTTGAGATCAAATTCCCGATCATTGCTGACCTCAATATGGCGGTCGCGCAAGCTTACGGGATGATACAGCCGGGGGCTTCGGATACGGCAGCGGTGCGGGCAACGTTCTTGATCGATCCCGAAGGTGTGCTGCGTGCGATGGTTTATTACCCGATGACCGCAGGCCGTTCGGTGGATGAAATCTACCGCCTGCTGGTCGCCATGCAAACCGCAGATGAAAACAGTTGCGCGATGCCCGAAAACTGGAAAACCGGCGATCCTGTCATCGTACCAACCCCAGCCACGCCAGAGGCCGCGATGGCCCGGCCAGGCGAAGGGTATGATACCGTCGACTGGTATTTCTCGACCCGCTCGCTCTGAACAGATGGCGGGCCCCTGCGGCCCGCCGCCCCCACCCCTTATCAAAGCCCACCTCTATCAAAGAAGGAGACGACCCATGACAACCGCATCCCAAAAGAACATCGCCGCCCTGAACGCCGTTCTGGGCGAAACATTCCGCCTTTATGTCCAGACCCACGGGTATCACTGGAACGTAGAAGGCCCCAACTTCCGTCAGTTGCACGTGTTGTTTGAAGAGCAATACCAGAACCTATGGGGTGCTTTGGATGAGATCGCCGAACGTATTCGTACGCAGGGCGCCTACGCGCCGGGGTCTGTTGCCGACCTGATGGCACTGGCCGCACCGGAAGATACGCCAGCACAGTCTTCGGGTGAGATGATGACAAAACTGATCGCTGGTCATGAGGCTCTTGCCGACACGTTGCGCGGGGCCATTGAGGCAAGCGGCAATGCAGGCGACGAAGTCTCCGCCGGTATTCTGACGGATCGCCTAGAATATCATGAAAAAGAACTTTGGATGATGAAAGCAAGCATGCGCTGATCCTTCCTGACCACGCCTTCGGGCTTGGTCCACCTTCCCATAATCACGCACAGGAGAGAACCAATGAGTAATCCAATCGTAAAGGGCTTTTGGGACGCACCGACCGGAAGCTGGCAATATGTATTCCACGACCCCGACACCATGAAAGGGGCTATCGTCGATCCTGTGTTGGATTTCGATCCGCTGGCTGGGGCGACATCTACCAAAAACGCGGAACGTCTGTTGGACTATGTGAATAAGACTGGCATCGATCTTGTCTGGGTTCTGGACACGCACCCGCATGCCGATCACTTTTCTGCAGCCCCTTGGATCAAGGCACAAACGGGCGCGCCTACGGCAATTGGTGAAAAGGTGACGGGCGTGCAAACGCTTTGGCAGGGCATCTATAATCTGCCTCAGGATTTCCCGACGGATGGCAGCCAATGGGATCGCTTGTTTGCCGATGGCGACGTATTTATGGTAGGCAATGTGCCTGTGAAGGTAATGTTTTCGCCGGGTCATACCTTGGCATCGATCACCTATGTTGCGGGCGATGCGGCCTTTGTCCATGACACGTTGATGATGCCCGACAGTGGCAGTTCGCGCGCGGATTTTCCGGGCGGTAGCTCGGCTGATCTCTACGGCAGTATTTCCGCGATCCTCGATTTGCCGCAAGAGACGCGGGTTTTTGTGGGGCACGACTATGCCCCCGGGCGCGATGCCGCCTGCGAGGCAAGCGTTGCTGAACACCGGGCCGCCAATATCCATTGGAAAGACGCCCCAACCGAGGCCGAGTATCGCGCGGTGCGTGACGCCCGTGATGCCACGCTGGCTTTGCCCAAACTGATGTTGGCGGCTTTGCAGGTCAACATGCGCGGCGGGCGGTTGCCAGATGCCGAAGAAAACGGGCGCGCGTACCTGAAGGTTCCGTTGGATTACTTCGCAAATCGCTAAGCGCGGTTACATTAACGCTGATGACGCCATTGGGTTGGGGTCATCCCACTTTGGCGTCGAAACGCCGCCACAAAGGCCGATGGGCCTGAATACCCCAATGCGTCCGCCAGCGCGGTACTGCTTTGCCCCTGCTGCAACCCTTCAAGCGCCAGCACAAAACGCATCCTGTCCCGCCATTCGCGCCATGTCATGCCTGTTTCATGCAAAAAAAGACGGCTGAGCGTGCGTTCGCTTGTGCCTGTCGCCCGGGCAAGCAGGCTCAGGCTTGCGGACAAGCGTGGGCTTTCCATCACTCGGGTCATGACGGCTGCGACACGGGGGTCGCTACTGCCAGGCAGGTGGAGATCAGGACGCTCTAGCCGTGCAATCTCGTCCAAGGCAACCCAGCCCAGCCGCCGTAACTGGGCCTGGGGCACGGAGGGAGATTGGGTCATGCGCCGCGCAATGCCGCGCATCAAGGGCGTGGCGCGTAGCACGGTTGGCGCTGTTGGCATCGCAGTTGTGTCGTCAAATTTGGCCTGTAACTGAAAGGCTTGGAATTCTATTTGCGTCGCGGCCTCGACCACAGGCATTGTGCCTGCTGGCAGCCAAATTCCGAACCGGTCGGGAATGAACCAGCGATCTTCGCCGACCTCGACGCGCATCAACCCATCAAAACAGAACAGTACCATCGCCCAGGCGCTACGCGGCGCGACATCTGCGCCCTTTGGAAGAAGGCCGGACCATGCGACCACAGGTAGGCGGGTGTGTGGCGGAAAAACGACATGATTTGGCATGTTGTCGTTCTAGCACTCGGGGCGGACCTGCGATAGTGCACGAATATACTATATAAGAGGCCCCGATGATCCGATTAAAAGAAACAGTGTTTGCCGTCGCGCTTGCTTTGGCGGTTTGGGCGTCGATCATGCCCCCGGCGGGGATGACCGCGGATCAAGGAATGACCTTTGGGATTGTAATTATTACGCTCGCGCTCTGGGGCACAGGATTGGTGCCGGGGTATGTGGCGTCGACGTTTTTGTTTGTTGCGTTGATCCTTGCAGGGCTGTTCGCGCCGCAGGACGTTTTTTCCAGCTTTGCGTCGACTGCGATCTGGTTGGTTGTAGCCGGGTTTGTTATCGGGGCCGCGATTACGCATTCAGGGCTTGGGGCACGGTTAGGCGCATTGGCGCGGCCGCATTTGTCCAAAAGTTATGCCGCATTGATCGGTGGCCTGATGATTCTGGGGATGGGCTTGGGTTTTGTCATGCCTTCATCGCTCGGTCGGGCGGCTGTTCTCGTGCCTGTCGGCATGGCGCTCGCAGATGCGCTGGGCCTTGAAAAAGGGTCGATGGGGCGCACGGGCGTCGCCGTGATCATCGCGGTTGGAACTAATATGCCAAGCTTTGCGATCCTCCCTTCAAATATTCCCAACATCATTTTGTCGGGCGTGGCCGAACAATCATTGGGCGCGCATTTTAGTTATGCTGACTATTTGTTGCTCCACTATCCGGTCTTGGGGATCGTGAAATCGGCTGCTATCGTCGGGCTTGTCTTATATTTCTTTCCGGCCCGTGTCGCAGCGGTTTCGGATGCCCCAGCGCCGGTTGCCGGGTCTAGTCGTCGCCAATGGGTGCTTTTGGCGATCTTGCTGGTGACCTTGGGCTTTTGGTCTACGGATCAGTTGCATGGGGTCAATGCGGCTTGGATCGGATTGACGACGGCACTGGTGCTCATGGTGCCGCAGTTGGGCTTTGTGCCGCCGCCTGTGTTTAAAAGTGCAGTCGATTTTTCGATGATCTTGTTCGTTGCGGGGGCGCTGACATTAGGCACGGTGGTGAACGCCAGCGGCTTGGGGGATATCATTGCCCATGCGGTCTTGCAGATTTTACCATTCCAACAGGGCAGCGATTTTTTGAACTTTTTCTCTTTATCACTGCTTGGCATGGTCACGTCGCTTTTCACCACCGCGCCGGGGGCACCTGCCGTTTTGACGCCGCTTGCCCCTGAATTGGCGCAAACCACAGGGTTCACGGTTAACACGGTATTAATGACGCAAGTGATTGGCTTCTCGACCGTATTGTTCCCCTATCAAATTGGGCCATTGATCGTTGCAATGGGGCTTGCCGGCGAAAATACACGCCATTTGCTCAAGGTGACACTGTCGCTTTTTGTGGTGACGATTTTGGTGCTGCTGCCACTGGACTATCTTTGGTGGATGCTTTTGGGCAAGTTCTGACGAGGGGGGCGTGGAAAGTCAGATTGTTACAGGGGCCCGGCGGGCGCTTTACATGTGCCATCGCCGACAGGTGCCATATTCAACAGCTCAATCAGGCCGCAGTTCCCAGTGATCAAATCCGCCAAGGTGACCCCGTCTAATGCGTGATAGAATGCTTCAACCGCGTGTTCGATATAGCCGCGCAATCTACATGTCGCAACCAGCGGACAGGTGTTGGTGTCCGCGTCAAAACATTCAGCAAAGGGAACGCTGGCCTCAAACACCCTGAAAACTTCGCCCATCGATATCTGCGCCATGGGACGGGCCAAACGCAACCCACCATTGCGGCCCCGTGTGGCCGTAACAAAACCATTTATGTGCAACATGTTAACCACCTGCAAAAGGTGGTTGTGCGACGCGTTACAGCGTTCGGCTATCTCCGCAGTTCGTAGAACGGTGCCATCGTTTGCCGCGCAGGCCATCAACAGGCGGGCCGCTAGATTTGTTCGGGTTGTCAGGCGCATATTGGTCTTTTCGATTTTAAATGTTAGCCGTCTATGCCACGCAAAACTGTCGACGTATTTGATCGAGATCAGATGGCTTCGGCAGACAATAGAATATCTGACATCTACGAATCAAGTTTATAGGTTGCCGCTTGCCTGCCCAAAATCTTTCAGAACCGCAAACCCCTGCCGATAAACCCGCAAAGGGTTGGTTGGCGCCAGGGCACCAAAATCAGCGAAAGGCGGCGCGGCTTGCCGTCATCGCGAGCCTGATTTGGCCATTTCAGGCGTGGTTGGTGGCCTTTGCTTTGGGTGGGCTGTTGACCGGAGAAACCGTTTCGGCGGCGTTTGTTGCCTCGGGGTTCATTGCGCTTGGCCTTCTCCGGGCCGTATTGGTCTACATGTCCGAAAAGCATGGTGAAAAGGCTGCGATCAAGGTGATCCGCGCGGCGCGTGCCCTAATCGTTGGGCGCGAAGCAATGCGCGCAGAGGCCTGTGATTTTGGCGGCGCGGGCAGCATTGCGGCGCTCGCGGGCGAAAAACTAGATCTGCTGGCCCCATTCATCACCCGCTATGCCCCCGCGCGGGCGCGGGTCATGGTGGTTCCGCTGGTCATTTTGGCCCTTGCCGTTTGGCAATCTTGGGCCGTCGCCGTTATCTTTGTCATCTCCGGCCCGTTGATCCCAGTCTTTATGGCGCTGGTGGGCATGGCGGCAAAGGAGGCCAGCCGCGATCAGATGG
Source organism: Loktanella sp. D2R18 (assembly GCF_003318235.1). Lineage (GTDB taxonomy): Bacteria > Pseudomonadota > Alphaproteobacteria > Rhodobacterales > Rhodobacteraceae > Yoonia. The sequence continues at coordinate 417,896 of NZ_QOCG01000006.1, forward strand.
CAGAGGTTGGCACCTTGAACGATCTGTTGGTTGAACGCTTGTCAGCCGTGGTCGATATTCGCCTACTCGGGGCTCAAGATGCTGTGCTGTCGGGGTTCGAAACCCAAGCCCAAGGGCTACGTCAACGGACAATGGCAGTGCTAAGGGTCGCGTTTCTATCGTCCACCGTGTTAGAGCTTTTTGCCGCGATTGGCGTCGCGATGATTGCCGTTTACGTTGGGTTTTCTTTACTAGGGGCATTGGAGTTTGGGGCTTGGGGCGGCACGGTGACGCCGCAGGTGGGGATATTCCTGCTTTTGCTTGCGCCGGAGTTTTATCAGCCCCTGCGTGATCTCGCCGCAGCGTGGCACGATAAGGCTGCGGCGGATGCGGTGCTTGAGGAGCTCAGCGCTTGGGATCGCACAGATACACAAACGCTGATGGGGCAGGGCGGTCCGTCAGCGCGCCTTGATGGGCCGGCAAGCGTTGAACTGCGTGGCGCGTCATTGCATGGCGGGATTGCCCTGAATGATTTTGAAATTCGGGCAGGTGAAACCGTGGCGCTTATGGGGGCAAGCGGTACGGGAAAAACATCGACACTGCGGGCCATTGCGGGATTGGTTCAGCCGGTTGCCGGCGATCTAATGGTTGCTGGGCATCCGCTGAACAGCGAAACTGCCGACCCTTGGCGCGCGCGGATAGGTTGGATGCCACAAGCGCCGCATTTTCTAAACGCGAGCCTGCGCTACAATCTGACGCTTGGCGATGGGGGTGACCCGACCGACGCGCTGAAACAAGCGGCTGTCATGGATGTTGTCGCGGGTTTGCCCCAAGGTCTGCATACGCGGCTGGGCGAAACGGGCGGCGGCTTGTCTGGCGGCGAGGCCCGACGGGTGACGCTTGCGCGTGCGATCTATAGTAAACCAGATATTATTTTGGCGGATGAACCGACCGCCGATTTGGATGCGCAAACGGCTGCCGCCGTTACCGAAGGTTTGCTGGCACAGGCCGCCAAAGGCGTCACGTTGATCGTGGCGACCCATGATGCGGCGCTTGCTGCCAAGATGGACCGGATCATCACGATTGGGGGTGCGCAATGACCGCCCTTTGGACGATTTTTAAGCTGATCTTGCGCGCGCAGCCTGCGGCGCTGTGGCGTGGCGCGGTGCTTGGGTTTGTGGTGCTCGTGATGGGGGCCGCACTACTTGGGCTGTCGGGTTGGTTTATCACGGCTGCGGCTGCTGCGGGGCTTGCAGGTGTCGGCGCGGTCTTTGATGTGTTTCGACCCTCCGCGATGGTGCGTTTCCTTGCGCTGGGCCGGGCGGCGGCGCGCTATGGTGAACGTATTTTAACCCATGACGCGACATTGCGAGCGCTCGAAGTGCTGCGAATGCGGTTGCTGGCCGGTCTAATGGTTGCGCCTTACCCACGGATGGTGCGTATCCGCGGAGCACAGGCATTGAACCGGCTAACGGCTGATGTCGATGCTCTTGATGGGGTTTCGCTGCGGCTGGTCTTGCCTGTGATCGCTGGGCTTGTGACGCAAATGCTGGCCTTTGTGATGCTGTGGTGGCTGGTGAGCCTGCCCATCGCTTTGTGGATTTTTGCAGGCTATGTGGTGGGTGCGCTCGTGATCGGCTGGAAAGCCACACATAAGACCGCGCGTTTGTCGCGCCGGGCAGAGGCTGCCGGGCAGGCGTTTCGCGCCCGGCTCATTGATATGATCCACGCCCGCCGCGATTTGGCCGTTCATGGGCACCTGACGGTGCAGGCGGATGATGTGGACGACGCGGACACACGCCGTTTGGCGCTGCAAACCCAACAAGAACAATTCGGGCGCGTTTCTGGCGCTGCCTTTTCAATCCTTGGCGCCGTGGTCGCAGGCGGGACGTTGTGGATTGGCATTGCGGCGGTACAGGGCGGGGCGATCGCGCCAGCCTTTGCTGCACTTAGTTTTTTTGCGGCTTTGGCTCTGGCGGAAACCGTGGCCCCGCTGCGCCGCGCGGCAAGCGACTATGGGCGCATGGCCGAAGCGGCGCGGCGGGTCGCGCGCGATGTCGCAACACCGCTGCCCGAAACTGGCGTAGCAAAGGAAACCACAGGTGTGTTGCAGGTCGATGCGGTCTGTCTGACCCGTCCGCAGTCAGACGCGCTGATCTTTAACGACCTGAGCCTGAACATCCAAATGGGCGAAACGGTCGCCCTGACCGGCAAAAGCGGGGCGGGCAAATCAACCCTGCTTTTGGCCATCGCCGGGCTGCATCTCGTCGCGCAAGGGCAAATCAAAATCGGTGACCTGCGGGTGACAGACATGGATGAAGCATCCCTGCGCAATCACGTCACGCTCTTGCCGCAACGCAGCGTCTTGATGCGGGGCACCGTGCGCGAAGCGCTTTGCCTTGTCGCACCAGATTGCGACGACGCCGCCCTTTGTCGCGTGTTGGAAGCGGTGCAATTGCGGGCATTGCTGGACCAGCGCGAAGGGCTCGACACAATGGTAGGCACCCATGGGGATGCGCTATCGGGCGGGGAGGCGCGCCGCCTGACCCTGGCACGCGCGCTTTTACGGCGCCCAGATTTGCTTTTATTGGATGAGCCGACAGAAGGATTGGACGAAAAAACCGGGCGGGCTGTGTTGCAAGGCATCCGCAGCGCGCTTCCTAACGCTGCTATCCTTATTGCGGCGCACCGCGACATAGAGACCCAATTCGCAGATCGCACTTTTGCGCTCCAATAAGTCAGATTAAAGATACTACTTATTGACTTGTATCAATGCTCGTTCTGCGCCGGGCGCTAGAACATCACCATAATGAAATTTCGGGCAGGGGATGAATCCCCCTGCGTGTTGGAGAAAAGACATGGAATTTGGGATCGTAGAGCTGTCGCGCCTGCAATTTGCAGTGACCGTCATGTTTCACTTCCTCTTTGTGCCGCTCACGTTGGGTCTGTCGATCCTCGTGGCGATCATGGAGACGGTATACGTCATGACGAACCGTCCGATCTGGCGGCAAATGACAAAATTTTGGGGGATGCTATTTGGCATCAATTTCGCGCTGGGCGTGGCAACCGGGATCACGATGGAATTCCAGTTCGGGATGAACTGGTCCTACTACAGCCACTACGTTGGTGACATCTTTGGTGCGCCGCTGGCGATCGAAGGTTTGATGGCCTTCTTCCTCGAAGCGACGTTTGTCGGGCTGTTCTTCTTTGGCTGGGACAAATTGAGTAAAGTCGCGCATTTGGTCGTGGCATGGCTTGTCGCCATTGGGTCGAACTTTTCGGCGTTGTGGATTTTGATTGCGAACGGCTGGATGCAAAACCCGGTTGGCGCGGAATTCAACCCGATGACAATGCGCATGGAGATGACGAATTTTTTCGAAGTGCTGTTCAACGAAGTTGCACAGGCCAAATTTGTTCACACTGTTTCTGCGGGCTATGTCACCGCGTCGGTCTTTGTGATTGGCGTTTCGGCATGGTACCTGCTGCGGTCGCGCCACATTGAACTTGCGCGGCGGTCTTTAACAGTCGCGGCGGCCTTTGGTCTGGCCTCGGCGTTTTCGGTTGTCCTGTTGGGCGACGAATCTGGGTATTCGGCGACGCATAGTCAGAAAATGAAGCTCGCCGCGATTGAGGCCATGTGGGAAACCCATGATGCGCCAGCGCCGTTCAACCTTGTTGGTTTTCCTGACCAAGAGGCCCGCGAAACCCATTACGCCATCGAAATCCCTTGGGCGATGGGGCTGATCGGAACGCGGTCTTTGACGACAGAAATTCCGGGGATCAATGATCTTGTTGCGACCGCCGAAGACCGAATTCGTTCGGGTGTCATCGCCTATGATGCTTTGGTCGAAATCCGCGAAACCCGCGAAGCCACTGATCCCGCTATTTTGGCGCAGTTCGAAGAGCATTCGGCTGATCTGGGCTTTGCCTTCTTGCTAAAACGCTATGTCGATGACCCGCGTGATGCGACGGAAGAACAGATCATTCAAGCTTCGAACGACACGGTGCCACAGGTGTGGCCATTGTTCTGGGCTTTCCGGATTATGGTTGGGCTTGGCTTTGGGTTCATCGCAACGATGGCGTATTTCTTCTACCGCGCTTCGTTCAAGGGCATGGATTTTCCACGGCCTGCGCTGCATCTTGCGGTCTGGATGATCCCAGCCCCATGGATCGCTGCGGAACTGGGCTGGTTTGTCGCCGAATACGGCCGCCAACCTTGGACAGTGGACGGTGTCTTGCCAACCGCGATGTCAGTCAGCGCCTTGTCGATGACAGAGGTTGCCCTGACGCTTGCTGGCTTTGTGATCTTTTACACAATCTTGTTCATCGTCGAGATGGGGCTGATGCTGAAATACATCCGCAAAGGTCCTTATGAAGATGTTGAAGCAACCGAGGCTTGGAACAAGCGGCATACTGATCGGCTGTCTGGTCGTCGCAATGCCGATGCCATCACCCGCCCTGATGCAACACCTGCGGAGTAATAGAGATGATCCTGCATGACTTAATGAGCTATGAACTCTTGCGCGTGATCTGGTGGGGCCTTCTTGGGGTTTTGCTGATCGGCTTTGCACTGACGGATGGGTTTGACATGGGCGTTGGGGCGTTGCTCCCGTTTGTGGCAAAAACAGATGTTGAACGCCGCGTGGCAATCAACACCATCGGCCCAGTTTGGGAAGGGAACCAAGTTTGGTTCATCCTCGGGGGCGGTGCGATCTTTGCCGCTTGGCCACCGCTTTATGCGCTCAGCTTTTCGGGTTTCTATCTGGCGATGTTCGTTGTTTTGGCTGCGTTTATCGTGCGCCCTGTCGCCTTCAAATACCGGTCTAAGCGTGAAGATCCGCGCTGGCGGGCGACTTGGGACTGGGCGCTGTTTGCTTCCGGCGCTGTGCCAGCCCTGCTGTTTGGTGTCGCAGTTGGCAATGTGATCCAAGGCGTGCCGTTCCATTTCACGGATGACCTGATGCCGATTTATGAGGGCGCATGGTACATGAAATTCATCGGCCTGCTTGATCCGTTTTCGATCTTGGCTGGGCTCGTGTCATTGTCGATGCTGGTCATGCACGGTTCCGCTTGGTTGACGCTCAAGGCCGAAGGCAACGTCCAAACCCGTGCCCGTGCAATCGGGTCTATCGCGGCGCTTGTCGCCGTTGGGACCTATGTGTTGGCGGGGCTTTGGCTGGCCGTCGGGGTCGACGGTTTCGCGACCGTTGGGGAGCTTGTGACTGACGGCCCATCCAACCCGCTGCATTCCGAAGTGGCACGGACAAGTAGCTGGCTTTCCGCCTATGCGGATCGTCCGTGGATCGCGATTGCGCCAATCATGGGGATCGCAGGTGGGTTGCTAACCTTCCTTGGTCTGCGTGCAGGGCGCGAAGTGTCGACCCTGTTGGTGTCGAAAATGGCCATCCTTGGGGTGATCTCTTCGGTTGGGCTGACAATGTTCCCCTTCATCATGCCGTCTTCCAGCGATCCACAATCTTCGCTGACGGTTTGGAACAGCTCTTCGTCGCATCTGACATTGTTTGTAATGCTCGTCGCCACGGTGATCTTTATGCCGATCATCCTGATGTACACGGCTTGGGTCTACAAAGTCCTGTGGGGCAAGGTCACCGAAGATGATGTCACCGATAAATCTAGCTCACTTTACTGAAGAAAGGACACGCTATGTGGTATTTTGCATGGATCCTCGGGCTTCCTCTTGCTGCGATCTTCGCCGTGATGAACGCGATGTGGCTTGAAATGAAGGAAGACGAAAAGATTATCAATGATGAGCAATCGGCTCAAGAGTGAAACCGACAAAGAGGCCATCGGGGCGCGTCCCGCGTTCCCGGTGGTATCAGCTCAAACTGAAAAAGTTTGGACGATTTAATGTCGTCTCGAAATACATCACAGGGCGGGTCAAACAGACTTGAAAACTATCCGACCACGCTTTTTACGATTCGGATGGGGCTGACGCTCGCCGCAAGCTGGCGTTCTGGCGATACGATGACAACAATTCAGACCCCACTCATCACTGGAAAACCGAACACCGGCCGAAGCGTGCCGTGCGCTTGGGCAATTTGAAGGCTCCGCGCACGACGCTCTTGCCCAAAATGAAACCAAGGAATATGAAATCCAAAGCCGCAAACTCTCGTTATGAATGAGGGAGCCTCGGGGGCAGGTCAGGCACGACGGACGAAGCGACTTTGGACGGATGAAGAGAAGCGGTCGATCTGTTTTCAGACGACGGCAACGAGTGTTTCGGTGGCACAGGTCACCCGGCGCTATGCGATGAACGCTAACATGATCTTCAAATGGTTGCGTGATTCCAGATATGCGCCTGATTCCGATGCCGTTGAAGAACAGGCGGTTGATGAGACGCCCTGCTTTCTGCCAGCCGAGACTGTGGACCGGCCACAGACCAAAGACATGGCCCCACCGACTGACGCCAAGTCCGCGCAAAGCGCGATTGAGATGGATATCGCGGGGGCATCGCTTGCGGATCATCGGTGGTTACGACCCCGAGGCACTGACCCGTCTGATCCGGGGACTCTTTCCACATGATCCCTGTTCCAGCGAACACGCGGGGCTGGGTTGCGGCTGGCGTGACCGACATGCGGTGTGGGTTCACGACGCTGGTACGGTGCTTTGGTGCATTAACGGATCGCGTATTGCTGGGCGGAACTTTTCGCCACTTGAACGAAAAGCCTCCTAGCATCTGCTAAATATAAAATAGGCGGCAAGAGCTTTGCTGTGGCAAGCCAGACATTCCCGACCATATGAACAGCCTTACCCTACGCGGAAAATTACCCGTTACAGGCGGTCTGGAAGCCAGTACATCCGACTCGGAAATTCTTGACGAATTTGCCAAAATCACGGCTCATAAATTTTTTATAACTGTGTTTTTTATGCACCCATTATTCCGCCGACGCCTATCCTTTTGTACAGCGCCGTGGGAATTGAAACGGGTTGTAAGTATTCCTCGAAAATCACGAAAAAATTAATGATAAGAGTGGCTTGGAGGTCGTGGTGTATCTGCAATTCGCAATGCACTTCAGGGTTTAGCTGCGGCGTAATTCTTTGCGCGCGTAATATACCAGCTTCGCGTGCGTTGCTATTTTTACGCAAATGATTCGACAATTTTATACGTGGAGATTTGCGGTGGAGAGAAATATTTTTTGGACGGGAAGCCGAGTTGCAGTCGGATTGATCGTTTGGGCGATGGGGGCAAGCGGTGCTCAGGCTCAAGCCGTGGATGCAACAGCCAACAGCGGAACCACTGGCAGCCAAATCGCACTGATTGTGCCACAGCTTAACAACACAGTGAACGATGTGATCGTATCGGGTTTTCCTTCTGATGCTGTCTTATCTGCCGGTGTGCAGGACATTACCGACGACACCGTGTGGTTTATTTCTGCGTCTGACATTACGGCTGGCGTTACTTTTACGACAAGCACATCAGGATCGTACGACCTGACCTTTGCTCAAGCAACATCAGGCAACCAATTTACGGCTTTTGATAATGGGACGTTTGGATCGGGAGCGTCAGAATTCAGCGCGGCAAGCTTGGGAAGCGGGACGAGCTTTACATTCGTCGATGGAACGGGTGCGACACAGATTACCCCAGGTGAATATGCGATCGTGCAAAGTACGGATGCGGTCGAACGCGCCAATGTCGCAAATGAGGCATCATGCGATGGTATTTATCTAAGCTTAGATGATCAAGATAATCCGGGGTCCGGATATTTTGCTATGTACGATGCGCAAAGTGCGACAACAGATCCAAACCAAACGTTTATAACCGCGACAATCACGGGTCTTTTGGCAAATACAGAATACAGTGTTAGCTATGATGCGGGCAACGTTTATACTGGTTTTAATAGATTTTGTCGCGCCAATGCTGACAATGTTTTCCCTGAATTCAGTGTGCGCCTAAGCGATGATGCTGGCACAACGCCAACCGCCGCTGACGAGATATCTAATACAGGTTTATTGTCTGGGCAAACAGCTTGGACAACTTTTAGCAACACGTTCACGACTGGCGCTTCACAAACCGATGCCGTCATGACCGTCGTTATGACCGGAACCGGTGGCGTAATCGGGGCTGATGTTATTTTTGATAACTTTATGTTCTCAGCCAACTCAGCTGATACAGAGACTTACGTTGTTATTGCAGAACCGGTGGCTAACAACGATCTTGTTGAAGATCAGACACCTGGCGCTGCTGTTGAGGACATTGACATCTTAGGCAATGATACTGTCGGTGACACGGCTTTGGATACGTCCACGGTTGTCTTTACGACAACAGGCGTGTCGGGTGCGACCTTGGCAACCGATGGCAAGACTTTGACTGTGCTTGATGAAGGCGAATGGACCGTAAACAGCGATGGTACGGTGACATTTACGCCGGAGATTGGCTATACAGGTGATCCGACCCCCGTGTCGTACACTGTCGACGATGAAGATGGCGATACCTCTAACGAAGCCACGGTTACGGTGACTTATACTGACCCTGAGCCCGCGATTGAGTTGGTTCAGACGGTGACGGGTGTTGAAGATACCAATGGTGACGGTATTTTTGGCAATGCTGGTGACACCATCCTTTATGAGTACACAGCCGAAAACACAGGCGATACGGGTCTTGCTGATCTTGTGATTGACGACAATGGTCTGGGTGATTTGACCGCGGCTGGTGTGACGTTTGACGATACTGGTATCGAAAATATCACGCTTGACGTTGGCGAAGGCCCTGTTGTTGTTGCGACGGCGGAATACATTATCCAGCCCGGCGATAGCGGCGACCTTGAAACTCAACCCACGATAACCTCGACGGCGGTTGCGGTTGATGATGCGGGTGACATCGTTCTTGATGGCGGTGAAACGGTGCCTTTGTTTGACGAAGATGGTGACGAACTTGATGCGGTGACGGATGTCAGTGACACAGGATCAGAACCCGTGATCCCACAAGGTGGGACAGACGGTTCAACAGCCGTGCCAACACAAGTGAGCGCGCCTGCGACCACCGACACAGACGGGACGTCTGGCAATGATGCGGATGAAACCACCGTTGTGACTTTGCCTGATCTTGAGACTGAACTGAGCACGACGCAG
>NZ_QOCG01000012.1 GCF_003318235.1 Loktanella sp. D2R18
TCGGTGTGAAACAACAACGCATCCAGGCGGCTGGTGACGCGGGCAAAGATAACGGCTGGGGCGATTTGCTGCCGCAAAAGATAACGCACTGATGACAGCTCATATCAACGCATCAGACTGGTCAACGGCGGTGCCCGATTGGGAGCAGCGCCTTGTGCGGCGCGAAAGCCTGATCCCAACCTTGCCTCTGTTCGACGCGGTTGCGCAAAAGGCCTTGGTGATCTTCAAGCGCATGCGGATCCCCGATCTTGAAGGCCGGCCAACCTTTGGTGAGGTTTGCGAAGATTGGGTGTTTGACCTGGTGCGTACCATCTTTGGCTCATACGATCCGGAGCTCAAAAAGCGCATGCTGCGCGAGTTCTTTTTGCTGATCCCAAAGAAGAACGGCAAATCGGCGATTGCGGCGGGGATCATCATGACGGCTGCGATTATGAACACCCGGCCACAGGCTGAGTTGTTTTTGATTGCGCCGACACAAAAGATTGCGGGCATCTCGTTTAAGACCTGCAAAGGCATTATCGCGCTCGATCCGGTTCTGCAAAAGACGTTCCATGTGCAAAACCACCAAAAGATGATCACGCTGATCAACACTGAGGCCACCATCGCGATTGTCTCAGCGGATGGTGATCTGGTGACCGGGTCAAAAGCATCCTTCATCTTGATCGATGAGCTGCACGTTTTGGGTGCAAAACCCAAAGCCGATGAGATTATGACCGAGTTGCGCGGTGGATTGGCGTCGCGCCCGGAAGGGTTTTTGCTGACGATCACAACGCAGTCCAAGAAAGAACCGCAAGGGCAGTTCAAACGCGAGCTCATGCGGGCGCGTGCGGTGCGCGATGGCGTTGAACATCTGCCGGTTCTGGCCGTGCTTTACGAGTTGCCGCCCGCAATGACCAAGAATGAGGCTTGGCGCGACGAAGAAAACTGGGGGCTGATTAATCCGAACCTGAACGTCTCAGTGTCTTTGGATTATCTGCGCGATGAGTTCAAAAAGGCGGTCACCGATGGCGCTGATGCAATGGCGCTGTTTGCCTCGCAGCATCTAAATGTTGAGATTGGCATTGGGTTGCACAGCCAGCGTTGGCTTGCGGCGGATTACTGGCCCAGTTGCACAGTCGATGATCTAAGTCTCGATGCCATTCTTGAACGCTGCGAAGTCGCTGTGATTGGCGGCGATATGGGCGGCGCGGATGATCTGGCATCGCTGAACGTTTTGGGCCGCGAAAAGATCACGGGGCGGCGGCTGACCTGGGCAAAAGCCTGGTGCAGTCCAGATGTCTTGGACCGCCGCAAAGAGATCGCGCCCAAGCTGCTGGATCTCGCCGCAACCGGTGATCTGATTATTGAGGCGGACACATCAGCGCATGTTGATGGGATGGTCGCGCTCTGCGCCCAGGTGCGGGACGCAGGTCTGCTGCCAGCGGAAAGCGGGATCGGTCTTGATCCTTGGGGCGTGGCCGGGCTGGTTGATGCGCTTCTTTTGGAGGGGTTCACCATCGAACAGATTGCAGCGGTCGGGCAGGGGTTCAAATTAAGTGGGGCCATCAAAGGCATCGAGCGCCGCTTGATGGATAAAACACTGCTGCATGCGGGTCAGCCTTTGATGACCTGGTGTGTTGGTAACGCAAAAGCGGAAGCACGGGGCAATAACGTCATGATTACAAAAGAACGGGCCGGTGTGTCTAAGATCGATCCGCTGATCGCGCTGTTCAATGCGACGATCTTGATGGATATGAACCCGCAATCCAGTTTTGTTGACATCGGGTCATTCCTTGCCAATCCGGTGATGGTCGCATGAGGCGGTTTGTTCAAGCAGCCGTTCGCGGTGTGCGCGCTGAGATGGCCGCAGGCGACGGCGGGTGGATTACTTTGAGTAATGCGCAGGCGATCAACGTCATGGGGGCTGTGTCGAAATCGGGACAGCAAGTCAGCCAAGAATCCGTGCTGCAGCTTTCAACGGTTTGGGCTTGTCTGGCGCGGACCTCCGGTTTGATTGGATCCTTGCCGGGCGCACTTTACGCGCGCCAAGCAGATGGTGGCCGCAAAAAGGTGGTGAATGATCTGTCACGTATTTTGGCCGGCCAACCCAATGGGGCCCAGACAGGTTTTGAATTTTGGGAAGGTAATACCGCGCAAATCTTGATGCAGGGCAATGCCTATAACGAAAAGCTGATGGTCGGAAATCGGCTGGTTGGCTTGCGTCCGTTGTTCAATTGCAAGCGCCGCATCACGCGGTCGGGCGCGGTTGTCTTTGAGACGCATCAACATGGTAAGCTGCGCAGGCTCACTGCGGATCAGGTCTTTCATATTCCGGGGTTTGGGGCGGGTGACGGCGTTGGCCTTTCGGTAATCCGGTATGGTGTGCAATCGCTGGGGTCTGCATTGGCCGCAGATGAGGCGGCGGGCACGGTCTTTGCAAATGGGTTGAATGTCGGCGGTGTGATCCAGTCCGATCAAACGCTGTCACCGGAACAGCGTGAACAATTGCAGACAGTTCTCTCGACGTTCATTGGATCGAAGAAAGCGGGCAAGACGCTGACGTTGGAGGCGGGCCTGAAATACCAGCAGATCAGCATGAACCCTGATGATGCGCAGCTGTTGGAAACCCGGCGTTTCCAAGTGGATGATATCTGCCGCTGGTTTGGCACGCCGCCGATTGTGATCGGGCATGCGGGCGACGGCCAAACGATGTGGGGCAGCGGTGTTGAATCGATCATGATTGCCTGGCGCACGATGGGGATTAACCCGCTGCTGCGCCGGATCGAGGCACGGATCAATCGCGATCTGATCCCCGCAAACAAACGCGACGTTTGGTATTGGGAATGGAACCGCGATGCGATGCTGCAAATGGACAGCACGGCCAAGGCTGAGTTCTTGGGCAAGATGGTGTCGAACGGGATCATGAGCCGTGATGAGGCGCGCGTGAAACTCAATGAAGAGCGGCGCGGTGGCGCTGCTGACGATCTGATGGCCCAGACAGCGATGGCCGGATTGGAACAACTTATTAGGAAAGCGGGCGAGACATGAGTTTGCGCAATTTACCAGCGGCTGACATTGGCACAAAACCCGGTGTGCGCTCAGATATCAGCCAGCAGGCCCTGTCGCGCTGGACGCCTGACTTGCGGGCGTCGGCTGAGACCGAGAACGCAATCGCAATTCTTGATGTGATTGGCCAAGACTTTTGGGGTGAGGGTGTGACGGCAAAGCGGATCGCGGCGCAGCTGCGCGCCATGGGGGATCAGCCGGTGACGGTCACGATCAACTCGCCGGGTGGTGATGTGTTTGAAGGTCTCGCGATTTACAATCTGCTGCGCGAGTATCCGGCAAAGATCACGGTGAAGGTCATCGGGCTGGCGGCAAGTGCTGCATCCTTCATTGCGATGGCCGGGGATGACATCCAAATCGCCAAGTCTGGCTTCTTTATGATCCACAATGCTTGGGTTGTTGCGATGGGTGATCAGCATGCGCTGCGCGATGTCGCTGATTGGTTGGCACCTTTTGATGCCTCAATGGCGGAGATCTATGCGGATCGCAGTGGTCAGGACGTCAAGACGCTGACGGATATGATGGACAAGGAAACGTGGATTGGCGGCAAGGACGCTGTTGATCTGGGCTTTGCCGATGATTTTTTACCGCGCGACCAGGTGCGCGTGTCGCATGATGACGGTGATGCTGCATCGGCGCTGCGTGCAGAGCGGATGTTTGACGTTATGGCGTCGCGCGCGGGTGTTACGAAATCTGCTGGCCGGGATCTTCTCGCCAGCTTGAAAGGGGGCAAGTCTGGTGCTGCCCCATCCGGCATGTCTGGCGCTGCCGCTATCGACGCAGGGGTCGCGGACCTTCTTGCGCAAGTTAAATCACTCAAAGGATAGTCTTATGAACAGAACGATGAAACCGGCGGCGCTTTCAGTGCCCGCCCTGATGGCGCATGCCGTAAACACACCTGACGGTCTGCTGCAGGCGCCGCGCGCGGATGCGGGCAATGTGTCTGCGCAGCTGACGGAAGTTGGTGCGAGCATTAAGGCGCTACGCGAAGATGTGATGCCCAAGGCTGAAGAGGCGCTCAAGCTTGCGGCCAAAGGCGAAAAGCTGACCGATGAGCTGAAGGCTTCCATCGACAAAGTGTTGGGCGACTTCAACGCGGCCTCAGCCAATCACCAAAAGCTGGAAGGCAAGCTTGAAGCGCTTGAAACGTCCAATCTTGATTTGGCGCAGGCGATTGCTGGTGCTGGGACCGGTGGTAAATCGGGCCGTGTTTCTGCTGGCCGCGAATTGGTCGATAGCGATGCGTTCAAGGCCTATTCTGCGGCAGGCGCACAGGGCAACTTTAAATTTGACCCAAAGGCTGCGATTACATCAGTTGCTGGCTCGGGCGGTGGTTTGAGCTGGACGGAACGTGACACCACGCCTGTGAACATCGCGCGTCGTCAATTGTTCATTCGCGGCCTGTTGAATGTCGTGCCAACTGCGGCCAAGGCGGTAGATTATTCCAAGCAGGTGCTGCGGACAAACAATGCGGCGATGACGGCTGAAGGCGCGGCATTGCCGGAATCGACCTATGGCTGGGAACAAGCGCAGGCGAGCGTTAAAAAGATTGGCCACCACATCAATGTCAGCGAAGAGGCGATGCGTGATAGCACGCAGCTTGCAGGCGAGATTGATGGCGAATTGTCTTACGGCACTGATTTGGCCGAAGAGGCGCAAATCTTGAGCGGCGACGGCACTGGGCAGAACCTATCGGGCCTGATTACGGAAGCGACAGCGTTTGCTGCCGCTGCTGGTCTGCCGAATACAGACCGTATTGAGCGTCTGCGCCTTGCGATCTTGCAGGTGACGCTCGCTGATTACGCGGCGGACGGCATTGTTTTGAACCCAACGGATTGGGCCGCAATTGAGCTGATGCGCGAAACGTCCACGGGTGCGTTCTTGTTTGGTGTTCCTGGTACGGCTGCCGCACCTGCGCTTTGGCGCTTGCCTGTGA
>NZ_QOCG01000003.1 GCF_003318235.1 Loktanella sp. D2R18
CTGAACTGAGCACGACGCAGTCGGCGGATGTTTCGGATGTCATTAATGATGACGGCACGGTTGATGTGACGTACACTGTGACGGTTAACAATTCTGGCGAACTGGACTTCGCAGATGTTGATCTTACGGCGCTTTTGGCTGACGCGGGTCAGCTGGGTACGAACCTTGATGATGTGACGGTTGATTCAACGACGGGTGGCGCTGTGAATAGCAGCTTTGATGGGACATCCACGAATGATGATCTAATCACTGGCACGACGGTTCTTGGTGTGGGCGATACGTTGACGGTTGTTTATACGGTGCAGATTGATGCGGATGCGACGGATACGCTCGCAACCTCGGTAACCGCGACGGGTACTTTGCCCAATGGCGACACTGTGACTGACGTTTCTGACAACGATACAGCCGCAGCGAACGAAGGCACTGACGGTGCCGAGATTGACGCGACTGAGACGAACGGCAGTGATACAACTGTTGTTGTGCTGCCCACAGCGCCGACAGCTGAGGATGATACCGCAGACCCTGCGGTTGCCGGGACCGATGTTGACGTTGATGTTTTGGATAACGACACAGATCTTGGTACAAATGCGGCTGGCACGGATGTGCCGCTTGACCCGACAAAAGTCTCCCTTGTGGTGCCTGCCGGCACAGACCCTGCCGATGTCACGACGGTGGACGATGATGTCACGCAGCTTGTTGTGCCTGACGAAGGGACATGGTCGGTCAATCCAACGACTGGCGTGATTACCTTTGCACCTGAAGACGGCTTTGTGGGTGACCCGACCCCAGTGGATTACACCGTTGAAGATGATAACGGGAATGTTTCGAACGAAGCCACGGTTACGGTGACTTATGACGACCCTGACCCTGCGATTGAGTTGGTTCAGACGGTGACGGGTGTTGAAGATACCAATGGTGACGGTATTTTTGGGAACGTCGGCGATACGATTTTGTATGAGTACACAGCTGAAAACACAGGCGATACGGGTCTTGCTGATCTTGTGATTGACGACAATGGTCTGGGTGATTTGACCGCGGCTGGTGTGACGTTCGACGATACTGGTATCGAGGATATCACGCTTGACGTTGGCGAAGGCCCTGTTGTTGTGGCGACGGCGGAATATGTCATTCAGCCGGGTGATAGCGGAGATCTTGAAACCCAACCCACGATAACCTCGACGGCGGTTGCGGTTGATGATGCGGGTGACATCGTTCTTGATGGTGGCGACACGGTGCCGCTGTTTGACGAAAATGATGACCAACTTGATGCGGTGACGGATGTCAGTGACACAGGATCAGAACCCGTGATCCCACAAGGTGGGACGGACGGGTCGACGGCTGTACCAACAGAAGTGAGCTCACCATCTACAACCGATAGCGACGGGGAATCCGGAAATGATGCGAATGAAACAACCGTCGTGACTTTGCCTGTTGTCTCGCCTGAAATCTCGGTCGAGACATCCAATGGCGATGTTGCTATTGCTGATGGTGGCACAGATACGCAGCCTCAATCGACCGCAGGTGTTGAACAGACGATCACCTATACAATCACGAACGATGGTTTGGACACGCTTACCTTGCAAGAGCCAACGCTTGACGCCGGATCGACCACCAACATCACCGACGGTGATGCAGGTGTGACCTTTGGTGCACTGAGTGACACATCACTGGAACCGGGTGAAACCGCAACGTTCACGGTTACCTTCACGCCAGAAGTCGATGGGGCCTATGATTTTGACATCACGCTTCCCAATGACGATGCGCAAGATGATGAGGACGAAAGTGCTTACAACATTGCTGTCGCTGGTACGTCCGAAGGTGCGCCGGAAATCGATGTGACCTCATCCGTGAGCGGAGCAATGCCCGATGGTGGTGAAGACGATGTTGGAGAACCGATCGCAGGGGAAGAGCAGACGATCACTTACACGGTCACGAACAATGGCACGGATACGCTGACGTTGGAAAACCCAACGATCTCGGGTGAAACCAACCTTGATGGTGGCGTGACAGTTGTGAACCCTGGCGATCTGGTCTTGGCACCTGGTGAGACAACCACCTTTACGGTGACGTTCACACCGCTTGACGAAGGTGCGTTTGGCTTTGATATCGATTTGCCCAATGATGACCCCGACGAAGCCCCATATGATATTGCTGTCATCGGGTCTGCTTCGGTGTTTGATCAAGAGGCGTTGGAACGTGTTCTGTCAGAAGATCTGCAAAACACAACCGAGCTGATCTCGCGCAGTGCGTCTGATATCTCGGCGCGTGCCGCTGACCGTCTGGTCGGGTACTCTTGTGGCCAGCAAATCAACGATCTGTTGCAGGATCAACCGATCAAGTTCGCCAACGACAAGTACTTTATCGATGCTGCAAACCAACGCATCATTGATGAGATCGCACACCTGTTGCAACAGTGTCAGTCCGCAAACTTTATCATTGCCGGGCACACCGATTCAGATGCAAGCGATGCCTATAACATCGTCCTGAGCCAAAACCGTGTGAATGCGGTGCTAGATGCATTGGTTGAACGTGGCGTGGCGGTTGATCGCCTAGAAGCACAAGGGTTCGGTGAAGCGCACCCCATCGCGACCAATGCCACAGAAGAGGGCCAAGCGCTGAACCGTCGGGTTGAGTTCATTCTGGTCGGTGGCGACGATGGTTATGCTGCGGGCACTGGCCGTTGCGGAGAGGGCACCCAAACGAGCCGCACATTAAATGGGTCGGCAAACGATGCGGGCGGCAACCTAACGGGTCGTTTTGCTTCCGAAGGGTACGATTGCACCACCGGTGCGTACCGGACGATCTGGGCTGATCTGAGCGTGATCCACACAGAGGATGCCAGTACAACTGGCCGCCTGAGCTTTGGTGGGTCACGCGACCGTCAAGCCAATGGTCGCCTGTTCGGCCAATTCATCGAGGGCTATCTGTCCAAGACAGATATTGTCGACCCAGACGTCACTGGTGAAATCGTCGGTGTTGGTATCCATGCCGGTCTTTATGGGGCAAACCGCACCGAGGGTGGCCTGTTGCTCAGTTACTACGGCAGTGCCGCGGTCGGGCGTCACTTCTTTGATGTTGTCGCAGGTACTGAAGCCGACGGTCACTACACATATGGCGGCCTGTTCGTCGGTGGTGCCGTTGGTGGGGAACGTGTCTATGACGCGCTGACAGTGGCGCCGCGGGTTGGTATTGACCTTGCCTATGCGGTGGCATTGGGGTCCGAAATCTCGATTGACGATGTTGATCTCGATATCGATCCGGGGCGCTACGGTCGTCTGTTTGTCGAAGTTGACTTGATCCGGACCCTGCACAATGGCGAATTGGAACTGACACCACGTTTGTTCTGTTCCATCTCTGGCGACGAAGAGGGTGACTGCGGCTATGGTGCATCGCTGTCTTATGAGACCGAGGGCGATGAAGATACGATGGCCGTATGGGATGTCACGCTCGACTATGACCGGGTCGGCGACACGCATACAGCATCCGTCAACCTCGCCCATACAGCGCCAATTCTGAACCGTGCGGGTGTAAGCCGCGCGTCAGTAGGCGCAAACGTTGATGGTTCTGTCGACGCGGCGCAAACAGTCGAGTTCACGTGGTAAGCACCTAAGGGCGACAATCGTAAAACAACAAAAGGCCAGCGCAAACGCGCTGGCCTTTCGCGCGTCTTAACAAATCGGATAGATGACAAAGCCACTAAAGAAATGTCCGCTTCGACAGGCC
>NZ_QOCG01000015.1 GCF_003318235.1 Loktanella sp. D2R18
TTCGACTACATCGAGATGTTTTACAACCCGACACGCAAGCACACCAACAATGGCATGCTGTCGCCGGTTGACTATGAAATGAAACAACAGAAAATGAACGAGGCAGGCGTCTAGGGAACTAGGGGCACCTCAAATGTCCGGTTTCCGCCCTTGGTGTCGATCGACGCGAACGGCCCGAAGCCGCCGTTGACCATTAGCTCCAAATGCTGCGCTTGCCACCCGCATTGCAGACATTCGTCCGTCTCGTCGAGGTGAAGGCCGGATAGGTCAACATCGAAAATCCGACGGCACCAAATGAGGCCAAACTCTGAGTTTTTACATGGTATGGGTGGATTGGGAATGTATCATTCACAAGCGCCCGGAAAAATGAAGGCACTGTAGTCCTCGCAATATGGTGGGCCAAGCAACCAAACACCATCAGAGCCAATAGCGTACTGAGGCCATAAGAGGTTTGAACCCTCCATAGGTTGTGGGGCCTCAACTACCCACTGCCCATCTACACGTTTAACGAAGGCCTGGATCACTGCCTCGGAAACATCCTCTCCTTCACCGCGTAAAAACATCGGTGTTTGCGTTAGATCAATTTCCACACCGTTAAGGCGCTTTACTGTGGCCATGGCAAATGCCACACCTCCCTCCACTTCCAAGCGCGTCACATGGAATTCAACCGGCGCTCCAAAGGTGTGGATAGCAGGCACACGTACTGCATCCAAAATTTCCTTACGTAGGGGGGTACCTGGCGCAGGGGTAAAGACCTCGGCAACAAGTGGGGAACAAAGAGCAATCGATACTAAAATACTAAAACTGAAAATACGCATGGTGGTCTTTCACTAGGTGCTTTGATTAATGGATTCGATTTCGACATAATAGTTTTTGCTTTCTGTCGTAGCGGTCTCGAGAAACCAGCTCTTCGGCAATCACAGAAAATCTTAGAGGGCTTTTAAATGGTGGTTTGTGGAACGCCATTTATGGAATAGTGAGCCTTCCCTAACGTGTCAATCGCAGAGTAAAAAGGGACCATTTCGGGTGATGTTTGTCTGGCGCTTGGGCAAGTTGGGAAAGGCAGCTTTTGCTTTCACGAGATGACGGCAGTGCAGACCGCAGCGAACGGCAGCTTTCCGCACTTGTGTCGAATATTGCACTGTTATGCTGGGTTCGCCCACGCGCAAGATGAACGCGTTAGCCCGCCCGGCTTGTTCAAACACCCTAAAGTCCAGCCTGAGGCACTTTCAATATCGCGGTTCGGTTTCCAGCCAGATCAAGATGGAACGCATCACCCTAAGAATGAGGTTGGGCCCAAATGAAGTTTAAAACCTCTTGAAAACACGGCCAAAATTCGAATAATACTTTCAATCTCAGTGAGCAATGAGAACCTATGTCAAACAAGCCTCACTCTTATTGCAGAATTCATCCTTTAAAACTCGACTCCATGAAAGTGCCCACGATGACAAAATCACTGCTCAATCTTTCAACCCTCAGCGTGTCGCTCATTGTGGCTTTGCCCGCTGTGTCAGCCTTGGCGCACCCTGATGTTACAGAATTTCTAGATGTTGTTTTCGTCGCAGCCCCCGAGGTTCTCGATTGCACCCTCACCGACGGCACTGCGGCCGAGTGTTATCAATTCACAGTAAATTATCTCCCCGATGATCTTAAAATCGGCCCGTTTTGCCCCGCCACACTGGATGACGCGGGCGGGCTTTGGGATTGGACGGGCGACCAAGCGGGTCTGTACCAGATTGATCGCGAATTTCTGGAGCTGCTCAATAGCCTTGGATATTCCTTCTATAATGAAGACGGAACGGTGAATGTCATAACAAGCGGCGGTGCGCCTGATGGCACCAATTCGTGCATGAACCTTGATGCCGACGACACGGTGACAATGACCATGTTGCTGCCGGTGACAGCCGTGATGGCGGACGCGCCAACCGAGCTGGGCACAGTTGCAAAGG
Organism: Loktanella sp. D2R18; assembly: GCF_003318235.1. Classification (GTDB taxonomy): domain Bacteria; phylum Pseudomonadota; class Alphaproteobacteria; order Rhodobacterales; family Rhodobacteraceae; genus Yoonia. The sequence continues at coordinate 1,950 of NZ_QOCG01000015.1, forward strand.
TGGGTGTAGCGACAGACGGCATTCCTATCTTTGCGGATGCGCCCTCTATCCAGGAACGCAGCAATATGCCTGCGCTTGATTTGTGCGGCGGCCATATTGATCCGGGCGGATGGTATCACTGGCACGCGACGGCCACGGATATCGACACGGTCCTAGACGCCGCAGACATTTCAGCCAGCTGCAATCTGCCCCAGGATGCAACAGCGCTTTTCGGGTACGCCTTTGACGGGTTCGCCATTTACGGAAGCCAAGAGGCAGACGGAAGCGTTCCGTCAGATCTGGATGAGTGCCAAGGACATGTGGCCGAGACCGCAGACGGCCTGAATATTTACCACTATCATGCGGGCGATACCTTTCCGAACCTTCCGACCTGTTTGGTCGGGTTGCAGGCGTCAGACAATTTCTCGACCACCGCCAGTGGCGGAATTGGGTCGCAAGGCGGTGGCCCCGGTGGTGCACTAGGTGGCGGACAAGGCGGCCTGCCCCCCGGCTTTGATGAGGCAGCAACGACACTCGGGATCAGCGCAGAAGACCTTTTTGCAGCCGTCGAAGCGGCGGGTGGGCGTGATGCCTACCTCGCAGATGTCGCACAGACGCTTGAAATCGACGAAGACGTTTTGCGGGATGCCATGCCCGAATAACCGCACACGGTAGGCCCCCAGTCTGATGAAAATTGCACAGCCCTCATTAGGCCGTAAAGGGATGATCTTTTTCCTGATCGCCTTGGGGGCTTTTCCGCCCTTGACGATGGACATGTATCTGCCCGCCCTGCCGGATATGACCGACACGTTTGGCGTGACGCAAAGCATGGTTAACCTCACGCTGGCGGCCTACATGATTGCTTTCGCCCTTGGACTGCTATTTTGGGGGCCGCTAAGCGAACGGATCGGGCGCAAACCGGTCTTGCTTGTGACCCTTGTCCTCTACATCGTCGCCAGCCTTTTGTGCGCTTTGGTGTACCAAATCGAATACTTGATCGGATACCGCATTTTGCAAGGGATCGCAGGCGGCGGAGTTACGGTCATTGGCACGACAATCGTTAAAGATATGTTCGATGGGCGCGAACGCGAACGGGTGATGGCGGTCGTGATGTCATTGGTCATCATTGCGCCGATCGTTGCGCCGGTCTTGGGGGCTTTGCTGCTGCAATTCGCGTCTTGGCACATGATTTTTGTGGTGTTGGCGGTGTTTGCATCCTGCGTGTTGGTGCTTGTGTTCTTTTACCAAGAGACGTTGCCGGAAAAATCAACGGGTCCGCTATATCAATCATGGGTTAGGCTGGGGGTTGTGGGGATGAACCCACGCTTTGCCTATCTGTTGCTTACCTTTTCCCTCGCTCCGATGTGCCTTTTATCGTTTCTGGGCGTCGCGTCCTACGTCTATGTGGACAGGTTTGGCATGACCGAACAAGGCTTCAGCTACATCTTTGCGTTCAATGCCGTCTTCGCGGCAATCGGGCCCGTTTTATACATGCGTTTGTCGCGCGACATCGCCGTCGACAATATAATCCAATGGTGCTTTGGCGCAATCGTTCTGGCTGGCATTGCTATGTTTGCGGCCGGACCTTTGTCGTTTTGGGCCTTTGGCGCGATTGCGGCGCTGATGACAATCGCCGTGATTATGGTACGGATACCCGGCGCGAACCTATTGTTGGACCAGCAAACGCAAGACACAGGATCAGCTGCTGCGTTGATCCAGTTCAGCGGGACGATACTGGGGGCGATTGGCGTGCAAATCGTCTCAGCAATTTCGAAAGACTTAATCCACAGCTACGCGGTCTTGTTGCTTGTTGTTGGGGCATCTTGTAGCGTGCTATGGATAATCGTGCGCAAACAATCGTTTGTTACAGATCATCTTGTAAAACCAGACGCCTTGGACGGGCAAAGGACAGTTTGTGAAACAGGCGAATAATAATCCGAAGACGTCCTTTCTGTACATTGGGGGGATCGCGCTTTGCTTGGCAGTTGTGGCTGTTGGCGCCGTCTTGATCATATTGTCTGGCGCAAGATTTGGGTTTTGGGAGCCTATCGAAGGGTTCAGGCTGTACCGTGTCTATTTCAACTCCATCGCGTATGTCACAGCGGGCGTCGCAACCGCAGCCCTAGTTATCAGCTTGCTTCTGAAAGCGCGCCGCAGCATCGCCCTGTCCAGTCTGGCCGTCGTGATTGGTGCAGCCTTGATGTCCCCCATCATCATGGCAATGATCAACCCGCCCGTGCGTGCAGCCCCGATCCACAATATTTCAACAGACACCGAAAACCCGCCCGCGTTCGTGGCGCTGGACGACACACGCGCCGGTGCCACGAACAGTTTGGCATACGGTGGCGCGGACGCCGCAGCGCAAAATGACGCCTATCCCGACATCGCGCCAATTCAGACCGATCTGTCGCCATACGACGCCTTCGCGCGCGCATTATCCATCGCGGATGACATGGGGTGGAGCATCGTGGACCAGCGCGATGACACGTTTCAATTCGAGGCCACGGCACGCACGCCTGTGTTTTACTTCGCCGATGATATTGTTGTCGCCGTCACACCAACCACGGACGGCAGCCGTGTGGATATGCGCAGTGTCTCAAGGGTTGGGCGCAGCGACCAAGGCGTCAACGCAGCACGCATACGCGCGTTTGCCCAAGCGATGTCAAATCCGTCATAGAATCGTCCGGTCTAAATGAACCCTGCTTCGCGATCGGGCCGTGAACGCAGGTGTGCGGTATCTTGGCCCGCTCACAGGCAAGCGCCAAAGC
>NZ_QOCG01000028.1 GCF_003318235.1 Loktanella sp. D2R18
GGGAACTAGGGGCACCTCAGGTTGCCGATTTTGGACTTGTCGCTGATCTGTTTGACGCGGTACCTGAACTGGTCGAAAAGCTCAGTTAAGATTTTTCGCGCATGCTGTTTGGGGTGGCCCCGTACCAACGATGGAAGGCGCGGTAAAACGCGGCTTCTTCGGCGTATCCCACTTCCGCTGATATTTGCGAAATCGGCATCGCTGTCCGGGACAAAAGCGCGGTGGCCCGGTTGCGTCGCTGCTCGTCCTTCAACTGCGTAAGACTATGCCCGCTTTCTTTTAAAAACCGGTGCAAAGAGGATCGCGACATCCCCAGCCGATCCGCGACCTGTGTCGCACTTGGCCAATCTTCGGCAGGACCTGACAGGCATTTGCTGATGACCTCGTGTTTGATGCCATCGGTTTCGCGATACCCCCGCAAAAAAGCCTCGGGAAGGTTTCGCAAAAAGACCTTGAGGTCTTGCTCAGATCGGTCGGTTTTTCGGGACAGATACTTTTTATCGAATACCAACCGTGCCGCCGCTGCATCAAACGAAACGGGCACACCGAAGAAATCACCATAGTCGTTTTGCGCGTCCGGCTCTTTGCAGGGAAAATCCACTGCCTTGATCGGAATACGTTCCCGCGCGGCCCAGCAGCTAAAGCCGTGCAGAATGGTGAAAAATGCGCGGTATTTGAACGCATTTCCGGGCGGAGTGATTTCATGCAAAGTGATGACGCAATTGCGCCCTTCAACATCTATGGTGCCATACGGATCGTCCAGCACCACCTTCAAAAAACGCAAACTCCGGCGCAATGCCACGTCAAACGTGGCCGCCCCCCGGATCGAATGCCCGAGCAACGTCGTGCTGCCGGGCCGCATGGCACGCGTGCCGAGGCCGAAAAATTCGTCGTTCATCTGATACGATATCTCGAGCCAAACGCGCCCGAACTCTTGCGTATCAAGTTGATCGAGCTGATCCGATGAAACCTGTGCCGCGTCCAGAATTTGGCTTGGGTTGGCCCCGCCCCGTGCTGCACTGTCCAAGGCTTCTTTGACGAAAATAGGAGCTACTTGCCGACGCCGCATATTACTGTCCTTTCGTGTCAAAACCAGCAGACAATGTGACACTGATAGCACCATATGCAAGTGCTATTCCTAACATCACAGGACAGCCCATTAGCGCAGATCAAACGAAACGAGTGGGTCCAGTCTCGCACAGCCACCTATTACGAAGAGGAAGCCCCATGATTTTGGATGAAACCCAATCAGCGATCCAGGACATGGCCCGCCAATTTGCCAAGGCCGAACTGTGGCCCGGCGCAGAAGACCGCGACCGCGAAGCGCGTTACCCCAAAGACGAATTGGCGAAAATGGGCGAACTGGGGTTCCTTGGCATGCAAGTGCCCGACGAATACGGCGGTTTTGACGCAGATTTCGTAAGCTACGCCAGCGTGATCGAGGAAATCGCCGCTGGTGATGGGGCCTGTGCGACAATCATGTCTGTGCACAGTTCTGTTGGCTGTGGCCCCATTCGCGATTACGGCACAGAAGTCCAGAAACAGAAATACCTACCAAAGCTGGCATCAGGTGAGTGGATTGGCGGCTTCGCGCTGACCGAACCGCAGGCCGGGTCGGACGCATCAAACCTACGGACCACGGCCGTTTTGGATGGCGACCACTACGTCATCAACGGTGCAAAGCAGTTCACCACCTCGGGCAAGAACGGCCAGATAATTATCATTTTTGCAGTGACCAATAAGGCGGCTGGAAAACGTGGGATCAGTGCTTTTATCGTCGAAACGGATACTCCCGGTTACGAAGTTGTGCGCGTTGAAAAGAAGCTGGGCATCCATTCGTCAGACACATGTCAGATCTCCTTTGAAGACATGTGCATTCCGGCGGAGAACCTTTTGGGCACTGAGGGACAAGGATACAAAATCGCTCTCGCTAATCTGGAAAGCGGTCGGATCGGTATTGCAGCCCAAGCCGTAGGCATGGCGCGCAGTGCGTTCGAATATGCCCGCGATTACGCCGTTGACCGTCAGGCTTTCGGGAAATCTATTTTTGAACAACAGGGCATCTCGTTTCAGCTGGCGGATATGGACACTCAAATTGAAGCAGGGCGTCAGATGGTGTTTCATGCCGCTGCATTAAAAGACGCGGGCAAACCTTGCCTACGCGAAGCGTCGATGGCCAAGTTGTTGACATCCGAGGTGGCCGAAAAGGTGTGTTCGCAGGCTATCCAAATTCTTGGGGGCTATGGTTACCTAAGCGATCATCCCGTCGAGCGGATTTACCGCGACGCCCGTATTTGCCAGATTTATGAGGGCACAAGCGAAATCCAACGCTTGGTGATTGCCCGCAACATTCAGGCCGAGGCGGCGGGGTAGTTATGATGAAAGGCACAGAATCCGCAGACATCCTGATCCGTAAGACAGGACGCGCGGGGCATATTACGTTGAACCGCCCCGATGCGCTGAATGCGTTAACAGCGGACATGTCGGTGGCGATTGAAGCGGCTTTGGACGACTGGCGCGCTGACGCATCGGTTGAACTGATTATACTGGACGCGGCTGGGCCAAAGGCATTTTGCGCAGGCGGTGACATTGCCGACCTGTATGCACAGGGGACAGCGGGCGAATACGGTTTTGGCCACGCGTTTTGGAAACAAGAATACCGTTTGAACCTCAAAATTGCGACCTTTCCGAAACCTGTTGTTGTCTTCATGCAGGGCTTCACCATGGGTGGCGGCGTTGGCCTTGCAGGGCATGCATCGCACCGGATTGTTGGTGAAAGCTCTAAGATTGCGATGCCGGAATGTGGCATCGGCCTGATCCCCGACGTGGGCGGCAGTTTTATTCTGGCCCGCGCACCTGGACAGGTTGGTGTCTATCTGGGCCTGACGGGAACGCGGATGGAAGCCGAGGACGCGATCTATGCGACCTTTGCCGATCATTTCGTGCCTGAGGCCGATTGGGATCGTTTGAAATCCGCGTTGGCGGAAAACGCCAATGTCGCGGACATCACGGACATGGCGCAACCTGCTCGGGGTGGTGTTTTGTACCAAAACCAAAGTGAAATTGACGCGCTATTTGCTGGGCAAACTCCGGCTGAAATTCAAAACACACTTGCCGCGTCCGAAACAGAGTTTGCCCAATCCGCGGCCAAAAAGCTGGGCAAAGGTGCGCCATTGGCACTGGCCTGTGCGCTAGCCACAATTCGGGCCGGGCGCGAAGGTGATCTTTCAGACGCGCTGGCGCGTGAATACAGGTTTTCGTACCGTTCCCAAGACCAAGGCGACTTCATCGAGGGAATCCGCGCCCAGATCATTGATCGGGATTTTACGCCAAAATGGCGCCATGCAACGCTGGATGTGCCCCTCGACGATGTGAACAGCATGTTGGCAGATCTCGGCCCACACGAATGGACAGCAACAGGAGACGCAGCATGAAAATCGCATTTATCGGACTTGGAAATATGGGCGGCCCGATGGCTGTAAACCTCGCGGCGGCAGGCCATGAGGTAGTGGGCGTCGACCCCGTCGCGGCACCAGACGGCATGACGATGGCAACATCCGCCAAAGACGCATGCGCGGGCGCTGATGTGGCCATTACCATGTTGCCGAACGGTGCGATCCTCCGTGCCGTTGCATCAGAGGTGATCCCCGCCCTGCCCGCTGGTGCAGTCTTTATCGATTGTTCAACCGTGGATGTTGAAAGTGCGCGTGCTGTTGGTGCCGATGCCAAGGCCGCTGGTTTGGGGATGCTCGACGCGCCAGTTTCTGGTGGGATCAAGGGCGCCGCAGACGGCACGTTGACCTTTATGATCGGCGGCTGCGAAGACGCCTTCGCAGCTACCAAAAATCTGTTCGATATCATGGGTCAAAAGGCCGTTCATTGTGGTGCGTCAGGGTCCGGCCAAGCCGCAAAAATCTGTAACAACATGATCCTTGGAATCACGATGCTGGGCACCTGCGAAGCCTTTGCGATGGCTGATAAATTGGGCCTTGATCGCCAAGCGATGTTTGATGTGGTGTCCACGTCTTCCGGATACAGCTGGACAATGAATGCCTACTGCCCGGCCCCAGGCGTTGGCCCCGCTAGCCCAGCGGACAACGATTATAAACCGGGGTTTGCAGCGGAACTTATGCTCAAGGATTTGGGCCTGTCCCAAGACGCAGCCCGCGCCTGCGATGCGGACACACCAATGGGGGCTTTGGCGAATGCCCTTTATGCAAAGTTTGTGAACGAGAACGGCGGCCAAGGCGTCGACTTTTCCGGCGTTTTGCCATGGCTGTCTGCACGCGGAAACCAAGACGCTTAAGTCACGTCTAACAATTGCAAAAAGGCCCAACAGGAGCACACTGGTGGGCCTTTTTTATGAGCATGCGCTGTGCTTAGATAATCTTACGCAGGATATTTCCGACCTTGTGTTGGTAGGTGCGCAAAGGTGGATTGAACAAGAAGGACGCGTTCAATTTAGGTTGGGAGAACACGGACTTCAGATGGCTGAATGTGTCGAAGCCAGCCTTACCGTGGTACGACCCCATTCCAAAATCCCCCAACTCCGCCGAAAGCCACTCTCCGCGTGTTTGTCGGTAAAGATAGCCTCGTTTGCTGGCAACTCTATTAAACTTGCACGAGCCATCAACGATCAGGGCGAACCGGCGGCGTAAAAGCTGCCCGTGCATGCGCAGCCACTTCGCGCGAGGCGCAGCCGATTGCGTGGTCATTGATCAACCCCATCGCTTGCATAAACGCAAATGCGGTTGTGGGGCCGACAAAACGCCAGCCGCGTTTTTTCAACTCATTTGAAAGTGAAACTGAGGCGGGTGAGGTTGTGCGGCTTTGCGGAGTGATCCCCTCCACTTTGGGCTCAAACCCCCATATGAAAGCGGCAAGCGAGCCTTCGGTATCAACCAATTCGCAGCAACGTTGGGCGTTATTAATGACAGCCGTGATTTTGCCGCGGTGCCGGACGATGCCTGCATCATTTAGCAAACGTTCGACATCCACGTCATCAAACTGAGCCATTTTCCGAAAATCAAATCCGGCAAAAGCCGCGCGAAAATTCTCGCGTTTGGTCAGGATCGTGCGCCAGCTAAGACCCGACTGAAAACTCTCAAGGCAAATCTTTTCAAACAGGCGAATATCATCACCCACCGGATAACCCCATTCGTTGTCATGATAGGCGATGTAATCTTCGGTGGCGGCGCACCAGCCGCAACGGGGAACGTTATCGGTTGGGTGGACGTATATCGACATTAATGCATCCTTTCTTGTGGGGCAGTGGGTCAAGACCCACCCTACATTTTGCGCCCAATTGTAGTGATCGGTCCATCGCAAAATGGATCCTTCTCAACGGGTCCGGGTGCACGTTTTGAAGGCTCCCATGGGTCCGGCATTTTCGTCTCCTGTAATTTGACTGGGGGTTTCTGCGCCTTTTTCGCGCCCCGCCGCCATGCAGCACGGAACTTCCACACGACCAGCCCATTAATCATCACAATCAAAAAAACGCCGAAGCCGATAATTATGTTATGTTTTTCGATCTCTCGAGCCAGCACCGCGTTGCGCCTGCCGTAAAACGGCTCAACGATGATCAGCTCTCCGGTGAATGCAGGGAGTCCTCGGTCCAACGCCTGAACCACGCGAGACCGCGCTGTTGCGCTGCGCGACATAACCCCCCGCAAGATGGTCCGCCCATTCTGATCGGTCATCGTGGCAAGCGCGCCTAGGGTGTCGAGGACGTCGTTTTCATCAACGAAAAAGGCTAGCTTGGCGACAAGATCACCCTCGGACGGGACTAGCGTCAGAACAATATCTTGGCCTTCGCCCGTCGCGGTTGGATACAACGTCCCACCCAGTTGACCGCTTATCGCCACTTCATCAATCAGGTTCACAAATCCGGATCGGGATAGCCGATGCAGTGGAACCGGCACGGGTGCGGCCGTATCACGGGCCAGTTGAAGCTGCTCGCGCGCCGTAACACTATCGATCACCATCCAGCCAAGCGAGGGCGTCACAGAAAAACTGATGGCGGCAATAAGCCACCAAGGAGAAAAACGAACGAATGAGCGTATAAGCATTATTTGTGTACCGCTAAGAATAAGTCAGATTGAAAAGCGACTTGGCGGTAATCTATCGTGAAATGACGCTAGAGCCATCAAAAGCTATACTGCAAAAAGCAAAAAAGGCCGCCCGATTTCTG
>NZ_QOCG01000021.1 GCF_003318235.1 Loktanella sp. D2R18
GCGTTGTTGTTTCACACCGACGCGCGGCGCTTTGGGTAAATCATCTGCGTCATCCAAATCAGCAAGCGCCTTGGCACGGTCCCGCGCGGCCATGACTTTGCCAAGTTCTTTGATCGCAGAGACATTGCCCGCATTGGCCAGTTCCGCCAATTGGTGCACGCGCCAAAGTTCAAACCGGTCACGCTGCATATCTGCGCGCTTGAGCTCAGAAAAATAATACTTGCGCAAAGTCGGCTGGGAAATCCCCAACCCATTTGCGATCTCGCTTGTGACCATGCCCATCGCCAGACCCAAGATCACCTTGTCGGCAGAACTTTTTGACCATTTATGAGAGGGCCGTCCACGACGCCCTGAGGGCAGCGTGACAGCATCCCCAAAAAGGTCGATCGTCAAAATATCACGCATGTCGAAAAAAAATCTCCGGCTACTATCAGCGCGGGTCTAGGCAAATCAGGATCTCTGACTTTTGACCTACCCCCCCGGTTAGGCGAGGCCGCGCCGCTCTAAGCTTTGTTTGGTGCTATCGTGGTAGGCTTTGGACACGGATTGCAGGTTGTCGATGTCCCAGAAGAGATCCGGATCACCGCTATGCGGCACCTTGTGGTCAACCACCGCGCTGTCTTCAGCGGGATATGTCCCGATCAGCAGCACACCCGTTTGTCGGCAGATGTATCCATCGCGCTTGAGTACAACCAACCGCAGCTTTTGCCAGCGCGCCGTTTTATACCAAGCGCGCCAGCTTTGATCGCGGTCGCGCGATCGCGAGCGATCCGTCTCAGACTGAGGTGCCGCAACAAGGCGGGGTTTGGCAGAACTGAGGCGTGAACCAACAGACGAAAGCCTTCCCATCGCCACCCTCCAAACGCAAAGCGCCCGACTGGAAGATCCAATCGGGCGCAGCTGTGTTGACGGTTGCTTAGCAAGACAGGCAGAGTTTGGTCAATAAGTTTCTTCAAGCGGTATGGTGAACCGGCGGGATATACGCGCAGATCACTGTGCCCTTTTGCAACCGCAGCGAATGGCGGCGAAGAGCCCTCTTTACCCTATGC
>NZ_QOCG01000025.1 GCF_003318235.1 Loktanella sp. D2R18
AAAAGGCCGCCCGATTTCTGGGGCGGCCTTTTCTATTTATTGACCTAGTGGGTTCTCGGTGATTGCTGCACAATCGCCTGTCACCCACGAGCGCCTAGATATGCGAGGGTGCGGGTTCTCGAAGTTTTCCTTTGGAAAACATCTGCCACCCGCCCGGTGCGTTTGGGCTTACGCCCAAGCCGCCCCGTGATTACTCAACAATCTTCGATACAACGCCGGCGCCGACTGTGCGGCCGCCTTCGCGGATCGCGAAGCGTAGGCCGTCTTCCATCGCGATTGGTGCGATCAGCTCTACGTTGAACTTCAGGTTGTCGCCCGGCATGACCATTTCTGTGCCTTCTGGAAGAACAACAGTACCAGTCACGTCAGTGGTCCGGAAGTAGAACTGTGGACGGTAGTTCGCGAAGAATGGGGTGTGACGACCGCCTTCTTCTTTGGTCAGAATATAGGCTTCTGCTTCGAACTTTGTGTGTGGGTTCACAGAACCGGGCTTAACCAGAACCTGGCCACGCTCAACTGCTTCACGGTCGATACCGCGCAACAGAACACCAACGTTGTCGCCTGCTTCACCGCGATCAAGCAGCTTGCGGAACATTTCAACACCAGTACATGTGGTTTTCTGTGTGTCTTTGATGCCAACGATAGAAAGTTCGTCGCCAACGTTCACAACGCCACGCTCAACACGGCCAGTCACAACTGTACCACGGCCAGAGATCGAGAACACATCCTCGATTGGCAGCAAGAACGGCATATCAACCGCACGTGCAGGTGTTGGGATGTATGTATCGACAGCTTCCATCAGCTTACGGATCGAATCTTCGCCGATTTCTTTGTCGCGACCTTCAAGAGCTGCAAGCGCTGAACCAGGGATCACGGGAATGTCGTCGCCTGGGTATTCGTAAGAAGACAGCAGCTCACGGATTTCCATTTCAACCAACTCAAGCAGCTCTTCGTCGTCTACTTGGTCAACTTTGTTCATGTAAACAACCATGTAAGGGATGCCAACTTGGCGACCCAACAAGATGTGCTCGCGGGTTTGTGGCATCGGGCCGTCAGCCGCGTTCACAACCAAGATCGCGCCGTCCATTTGGGCAGCACCGGTGATCATGTTCTTGACGTAGTCGGCGTGGCCGGGGCAATCAACGTGCGCGTAGTGACGTGTTTCAGTCTCATACTCAACGTGCGCTGTTGAAATGGTGATCCCGCGGGCTTTCTCTTCTGGCGCGCCGTCAATCTGGTCGTAATCTTGGAAATCACCAAAATACTTCGTGATCGCAGCTGTCAGGGTCGTCTTGCCGTGGTCAACGTGGCCAATTGTACCAATGTTAACGTGCGGTTTTGTACGTTCAAACTTTTCCTTAGCCAT
>NZ_QOCG01000031.1 GCF_003318235.1 Loktanella sp. D2R18
TCAAACTTTTCCTTAGCCATGATGGCCTCCTTGGATATTCAAATTATGTTGTGCCCCGGGCGCAAACCCGGGGCGCCTAACCCTGGAAGGGTTAAGCGTATTTCTTTTGGATCTCGTCAGACAGGTTCTGCGGCACTGCTTCGTAGTGACCGAACTGCATCGTAAAGTTAGCGCGACCCGAAGACATAGAGCGCAACGTGTTGATGTAGCCGAACATGTTTGCCAGCGGCACAAAGCAGTCAATCGCAATCGCGTTGCCGCGTGTATCTTGCCCCTGAACCATGCCCCGACGTGATGTCAGGTCACCGATGATACCACCTGTATATTCTTCAGGTGTGATCACTTCGACTTTCATGATTGGCTCAAGCAGTTTCGCACCAGCTTTGCGCATGCCTTCACGCATACACATACGTGCAGCGATTTCGAACGCAAGGATGCTGGAGTCAACATCGTGGAATTTACCGTCAAGCAGTTCCACCTTAAAGTCGATCACGGGGAAGCCAGCCAATGGGCCGCTGTCCATGACAGATTTGATGCCTTTTTCAACACCGGGGATGTATTCCTTAGGAACGGCACCACCAACGATCTTAGATTCGAACGAGAAGCCTTCACCAGGTTCCGTCGGCATGATGCTCAGCTTCACTTCACCGAACTGACCAGAACCACCGGACTGTTTCTTGTGGGTGTAGCTGTGCTCAACCGCGTGACCAATGGTCTCACGGTAGGCCACTTGTGGCGCACCGATGTTCGCCTCAACCTTAAATTCACGACGCATACGGTCAACAAGAATATCAAGGTGAAGTTCGCCCATGCCTTTCATGATGGTCTGACCAGATTCGAGGTCAGTTTCCACGCGGAAGGACGGATCTTCGGCAGACAAGCGTTGCAGGGCGAGGCCCATCTTTTCTTGGTCGCCTTTGGTCTTTGGCTCAACAGCGATCTCGATCACTGGCTCTGGGAAGGTCATTGTTTCCAGAACAACAGGTTCGGCGATAGAACAAAGCGTATCACCGGTTGTTGTATCTTTCAGACCACCAAGCGCAATGATGTCACCTGAGAATGCTTCGTTGATTTCATCACGGTCATTAGAGTGCATGATCATCATGCGGCCAACGCGCTCTTTTTTGCCTTTGGTCGAGTTCAGGAAGTTGTCGCCCTTTTCCAATTTACCGGAATAAATCCGTGTAAATGTCAGGGAGCCCACAAATGGGTCATTCCAGATCTTAAACGCCAGCGCAGAGAACGCCATGTCATCATCCGCACGGCGCGCGATGTCACGAACTTCGTCTTCATCGCCGGGTTTAAAGCCCATGTAGTCCACAACATCGAGCGGGCTTGGCAGGTAATCAACAACAGCGTTCAACAATGGCTGAACACCTTTGTTTTTAAACGCAGAACCACCCAGAACAGGCACGAAGGACATAGACAAGCAACCCTTGCGGATCAGCTTGCGCAGTGTTGGAACGTCAGGCTCATTGCCTTCAAGGTATTCCATCATCGCGTCATCGTCCATTTCGACGGCGGCTTCGATCAGCTTGCCGCGCCATTCGTTTGCCATGTCTTGTAGGCTTTCACGAATAGGGGCTTTGATCCAAGATGCACCAAGGTCCTCACCCTGCCACAGCCACTCTTCCATTGTGACGAGGTCAAGCTGGCCTTCCAGCTCTGTCTCGGCGCCAATTGGGATAGCAACCGGAATAGCACGCGCACCAGTACGGTCTTCAACCATGTGAACACAGTTAAAGAAGTCCGCGCCGATCTTGTCCATTTTGTTGACAAAAACCATACGTGGCACTTTGTAGCGGTCAGCCTGACGCCAAACAGTTTCTGTTTGCGGCTCAACACCAGCGTTAGCGTCAAGAACACAGACTGCACCATCGAGAACAGCAAGAGAACGTTCAACTTCAATTGTAAAGTCAACGTGGCCAGGGGTGTCGATGATGTTCAAACGGTGCTTAGGGCTATCCGCAGTTTCACCGTCTTCTGTGCGTTCCCAGAATGTGGTTGTCGCAGCAGAGGTAATGGTAATTCCGCGCTCTTGCTCTTGTTCCATGTGGTCCATGGTTGCAGCGCCATCGTGCACTTCGCCGATGTTATGTTCTTTACCTGTATAGTACAGGATACGTTCAGAACATGTGGTTTTACCGGCGTCAATATGCGCCATGATACCAAAGTTCCGGTATAGTTCGAGAGGATACTCGCGTGCCATTTCAGGTGCTTCCTATTACCAGCGGTAGTGGCTGAATGCTTTGTTCGCATCGGCCATTTTATGGGTGTCTTCGCGCTTCTTGACGGCTGTACCGCGGCCATTGACGGCATCGACCAGCTCGCCAGCAAGGCGTTCTTCCATTGTGTTTTCGTTGCGCTTTTTCGCAGCAGCGATCAACCAACGGATGGCCAATGCTTCGCGACGCTCTGGGCGCACTTCAACTGGAACTTGGTATGTTGCACCACCGACGCGGCGCGAACGCACTTCGACGGATGGTTTGATGTTTTCCAAGCTCTCGTGGAAGACTTCCACAGGGGATTTCTTCAACTTGTCTTCAACGCGGTCGAATGCGTTGTAAACGATGCGTTCAGCTACAGATTTCTTACCATCAATCATGAGGTTGTTCATGAATTTGGTCAGGATGATATCGCCAAACTTTGCGTCTGGCAGAACTTCGCGTTTTTCAGCGGCGTGACGACGTGACATCTATAGTATTCCTTACTTAGGACGCTTCGCGCCGTACTTCGAACGGCGTTGCTTACGGTCTTTGACACCTTGGGTATCAAGCACACCGCGCAGAATGTGGTAACGCACACCTGGCAAATCTTTTACACGGCCGCCGCGGATCAGAACCACTGAGTGTTCCTGAAGGTTGTGGCTTTCACCGGGGATGTAAGAGATGACTTCGAAACCGTTTGTCAGGCGCACTTTGGCAACCTTACGCATCGCAGAGTTTGGTTTCTTTGGTGTCGTTGTATAAACGCGCGTACAGACGCCGCGCTTTTGCGGGCAGCCTTCCATATGCAGCGATTTGGATCGTGTAACTTTTGGCTGGCGCGGCTTGCGGATCAGCTGCTGAATCGTTGGCATCGTTTGATGTTCCCATCTATTCACATGTGTGCCCCCTTGCGAGGGGCGGTTTCAAAATACTTTTCGTCTTCGAAAAGCACAAAAATTCCGCAGTCGAACCCTTACCGGAGGTTCGGTGCGGTTGGGCTACAGAGGAACAAGACAATAGGCGTCCGGTTCTTGACCACTCAACTTTGATATCGGAACAAAAAAGGGAATTCCCCTAGTCCGGATGAGCGGCGTATAGGCGGAGTCGCTGAAGCTGTCAACAGGCGCAAACCCAGTGTTAACGCGGTGATGCCACAGGGTTGCGGGGCACCTGTAACCTGCTTTCGCGGTAAAGTGTGAACAGCCCCGTCGCCACAACAATCGCAGCACCAATCAGCGTCGGCAAATTGGGCCATTCGCCAAAGACAACAACCCCAAGGATCAGCGCCACAATCAGGCTAGTATAGCGGAAAGGGGCGACAAAGCTGATCTCTCCCCAGCGCATCGCGGTCACCGAAAAGACATAGCCGCCAATCAAGAACACCATCGCGCCAAACAGCTGCAATGACGCTTTGGGGGACATTGCTACCGATTCGATAAACAGCATACCAATACCACCGAACAGTGTCACTGCTGCGGCCGCAACAAGCGCCACAAAGACCGAGGGCACATCGCGCGACATTCGCCGCACAACGATATCACGCAGTGTGATACAGGCCACAGCACACAGCGCATACACACTGTAAGAATTGAAATCGCTGCCTCCCGGCTGAATAATCAGAAGCACCCCGGCAAAGCCAACGCTAATCGCCGCCAACCGCCGCCACCCCAATGGTTCACCTAGAAACATCATCGCGCTTAGACTGACCGCCAGCGGTAAAGACTGTAAAATGGCGCTGACATTGGCAATGGGCATATTAAACAGCGCGGTCAGAAAGAAATAGGTGCCGGCCACTTCGGCCAACGACCGGACAATGATCAACCACCATTCACGGCGTGGTAAATCAAACCGTAATTGCCCCAAGATCTTGCACATAATAGCCAAGCATAAAACTGCACCAAGACCACGCAAAAACACCGCTTCAAACAGCGGCATTTCATCGGCCAATGCCTTCATAAAGGCGTCATTGACCGTATAGGCACACATCCCCCCCATCATGAGAGCCGCGCCGCGTAGGTTTTCTGAAAAGGGTGTCATTCCTACGTGCCTATCACAACTTATAGCGGCTCAGTAATGTAAACAGACTGAATCCATCCCAAATGCGGCACACCTATCTCGTTGATTTAAACCTACGGTCATCCACTACTCTTTGCATTCAAAGCAGCCTTGATTTGCACCCGAATTCCGCGCGGTGCTTCTCGTAAGACCTTGCGAAGACGGTGCCGAGAATAGTTTTTTTCTCCCGTTTTTATTCGCTCTAGTATGAGGTCCAATGGAATAGTTGGGTGAACGACCGACTGGTTTGCCTCTGCAATCGGCATCGCTTCGTAGAGATGTGGCGGGTTTGTTTCAAAATAGTTCGGCGAAAACAGATTTGGTAATGAATGGAACAAGTCTTCGAACGATAGATCGTTGGAAATCAGTGCACCCGCCAAGACAGCTTCATCGTTAATACGATAATTTCCCGTGCGTTGCGCCTTTACGCGTAACGGAAGCATTTCATCAATGACATGATCACGAATGCAGGTAACCGCAAAAATGCATCCGCAGTGTGACGTAACTCCTAGATGTTCAAGATCTTTGGAATAGATCTTCGGGGCGTCAGTGCGCCCCAGCGAACAAGCAAGCGCATCGGCTTCGGTCTGCGACAAATGTGATCCAAGTATTTGCGCCGCACTCAGAGTCACGAAGACGTCGCTTTCGATCAAGACATACCAGTTCGCGTCGGGTACTGCCGCACGTGCAGCATAGCAACAAAAATCGCCGCACAGCCAACCCCAGTCTTTTGGCAAAGACGCGATCCCCCAAGACCGCACCAACTCCTCAGTCAATGATATTTTTTGGTGGCCTTGTGTCTCAATTGGCCCTGAGCGTTCATCAACGATCATGGTGACCTCCGAACCAAAGCCATCGGTCAATGTAGCGGCAAGTTGAGCGACCTGCGGTGTGAACGCATGCGTACGGATGAATACAGCAATCTTGTTGTTACGCATATTTTCACCTCCAGATGTGTCGGCGTAGTCGTATTCCGACGGAGCGCTTCGTACCAGATAGCGCGTTGAACCGCCTTACAAAAAAGGCCCCCGCGATGAACGGGGGCCTTTTCTATTTTCTGTTGCGCAGTTTACGCATCGTCGCCTTCTGGCGTTGCAACGGGTGTTGCGAACACATCGTCTTCGCTTGGCGCAACAGGTGCCGCAAGCGCTGCGGCTTGCTCTGCCTCGATCCGGCGCGCTTCAAGCACGACGTTATCGCGATCAACCGCAACTTTGCGCATTTGCTGTGTCGCGCCGCCGGTACCTGCTGGGATCAAACGACCCACGATGACGTTCTCTTTGAGGCCGATCAGTTTATCACGTTTGCCCTGTACCGAAGATTCGGTCAGCACGCGTGTGGTTTCCTGGAACGACGCCGCAGAGATGAACGAACGTGTCTGCAAGCTGGCCTTGGTGATACCCAACAAAATCGGCTCGCCCGTTGCGGGACGGTCGCCGCGCTTCAGTGCCTTTTCATTGGCTTCATCAAACTCAGCCTTATCGACGTTCTCGCCTTTGAGCAGAACAGTGTCACCGCTGTCTTGGATTTCCCATTTCTGGAGCATCTGACGCACGATAACTTCGATGTGCTTATCGTTGATCTTAACGCCCTGCAGACGGTAAACGTCTTGGACTTCGTCGATCATATAGTCAGCCAAGGCTTCGACACCCATAACCGCAAGAATATCGTGCGGCGCTGGGTTACCATCCATGATGTAGTCACCCTTTTGGACAAAGTCACCTTCCACAACCGGGATGTGCTTGCCCTTAGGCACCATGTATTCGACCTTCACGTCTGCATCATCAGCAGATTCAATCGCAATGCGGCGCTTGTTCTTATAGTCCTTGCCAAAGCGCACGTAGCCATCGATTTCAGCGATGATTGCGTGGTCTTTTGGACGACGGGCTTCGAACAGTTCAGCAACACGTGGCAGACCACCGGTAATGTCCTTGGTTTTCGCACCTTCACGTGGAATGCGCGCAACAACGTCACCAGCTTTGACGTCTTGACCGTCTTCGACAGACAGAACCGCGTCAACAGACATGCCGTAGGAAACAGGGTTGCCGTCATCTTTTGAGATAACTTCGCCATCTGCCCCAACAACGATGATCTTTGGTGCAAGTTCATTGCCTTTTGGTGCCGCGCGCCAGTCAGACACGATGCGCTGGGTCATACCCGTTGCATCATCGGTGTCTTCACGGACTGCGATACCGTTTACCAGATCAACGTATTTCGCGGTACCTGATTTTTCGGCAATGATTGGAAGCGTATATGGATCCCATTCGAACAGCTTATCGCCGCGCAGAATGTCCTGACCGTCGGTGACAAAGACCTTAGAGCCATAGCCAACCTTGTGGTTCGCAATCTCGGCGCCTTCGGCATCTGTGATCGACAGGGTCATATTCCGACCCATGACAACCATTTCACCAGCCGCATTTTCCAACAACGTGGCATTGTCGAACCGGATCTTACCCGGTTGTGATGCCTCTTGGAACGACTGTTGGCCACCTTGGGCAACACCACCAATGTGGAAGGTCCGCATGGTCAGCTGTGTACCAGGTTCACCAATGGACTGCGCCGCGATGATCCCGACTGCTTCGCCAATGTTGACGCGTGTACCGCGTGCAAGGTCACGACCATAGCACATTGCACAAACGCCATCTTCGGCTTCACAGGTCAGCGGGCTGCGGATACGCATTTTAGCGATACCAGCGATGTCGATCATGTCAGCCTTGCGTTCGTCGATCAGTTCACCAGCTTCGACGATTACTTCGTCTGTACCTGGCTTGAGAACATCATCAGCAGAGACACGACCAAGAACACGTTCAGCCAGTGAAGATACAACTTCACCGTCGTTGACGGCAGCTTCTGCGGTGATCGCACGTTCCGTACCACAATCAATTTCGCGGACGATGCAATCTTGGGCAACATCAACCAAACGGCGTGTCAAGTAACCAGAGTTCGCAGTCTTCAAAGCGGTATCTGACAGACCCTTACGGGCACCGTGGGTTGAGTTAAAGTACTCGAGAACGGTCAGACCTTCTTTAAAGTTCGAGATGATCGGTGTTTCGATGATTTCGCCGTTCGGCTTTGCCATCAAACCGCGCATACCGCCCAGCTGTTTCATCTGCGTGACCGAGCCACGCGCACCAGAGTGCGCCATCATGTAGACCGAGTTAGGTTCGTTTTCAGCACCAGCCGTATCGTGGCCAGAGTCCGAAATTGTCGACATCATCGCATCAGTGACTTTGTCGTTACACTTTGACCATGCATCAACGACTTTGTTGTACTTTTCACCCTGTGTAATCAGGCCGTCCATGTATTGCTGTTCAAAGTCTTTCACGAGATCGCGTGTTTCTTCGACCAGCGGCCATTTGGTGTCAGGGACAACCATGTCGTCCTTACCAAACGAGATACCAGCCTTAAACGCTTCGCGGAAGCCCATCGTCATGATCTGATCACAGAAGATTACCGACTCCTTCTGACCGCAATAACGGTAGACGGTATCAATGATCTGCTGCACTTCTTTCTTACGCAGCAAACGGTTGACCAAAGCGAATGGTGCTTTTGCGTTCATCGGCAAAAGACCACCAAGACGCATACGACCCGGTGTTGTTTCGAAGCGAACCATCACTTCGTTACCTTCTTCGTCGATTTGCGGCATACGCGCGCTGATTTTGGCATGAAGATGCACTTCGCCGGCGTTCAGCGCGTGTTCGACTTCCTCGATGTCTTTGAATTCCATACCTTCGCCCTTCATGCCTTCGCGCATGATGGTCGTATAGTAGAGACCCAAAATCATATCCTGTGACGGCACGATAATCGGCGCACCGTTGGCAGGGGACAGAACGTTGTTTGTCGACATCATCAAGACGCGGGCTTCAAGCTGCGCCTCGAGTGAAAGTGGGACGTGAACCGCCATTTGGTCGCCGTCAAAGTCAGCGTTAAACGCAGAACAAACAAGCGGGTGCAGCTGGATCGCTTTACCCTCGATCAAGGTGGGTTCAAACGCCTGAATGCCCAAACGGTGCAGCGTCGGCGCACGGTTGAGGAACACAGGGTGTTCGCGGATCACCTCGTCCAAGATATCCCAAACTTCGGGACGTTCTTTTTCGACGAGTTTTTTCGCCTGCTTAACGGTAGACGACAGACCTTTGGCTTCAAGGCGCGAATAGATGAACGGCTTGAACAGTTCGAGCGCCATCTTTTTCGGCAAACCACATTGGTGCAGCTTCAATTCCGGACCAGTCACAATGACCGAACGACCAGAGAAGTCGACGCGCTTACCCAAAAGGTTTTGACGGAAGCGACCTTGCTTACCTTTCAGCATGTCAGACAGTGATTTCAACGGACGCTTGTTGGCGCCAGTGATCACGCGGCCACGACGGCCGTTGTCAAACAGCGCATCTACAGATTCTTGCAACATCCGTTTTTCGTTACGGACGATGATGTCTGGGGCGCGCAGTTCGATCAGACGCTTCAAACGGTTGTTCCGGTTGATCACGCGGCGGTACAGATCGTTCAGATCAGACGTCGCGAAACGACCACCATCAAGCGGCACCAGCGGGCGCAATTCTGGCGGGATCACAGGGATCACGGTCATAACCATCCATTCAGGGCGGTTGCCAGATTCGAGGAAGCTTTCGACGATCTTCAAACGCTTGATGATCTTCTTTGGCTTCAATTCGCCGGTGGCTTCTTTGAGGTCTGCACGCAGCTGTTCTGCTTCGCCGTCCAGATCAATCTGGGACAGCATTTCACGGATCGCTTCAGCACCGATATTGGCTTGGAACGCGTCCATGCCATAAAGATCCTGCGCATCGTTGTATTCTTCTTCGGTCATCAGCTGGCCATAGGTCAGGTCAGTCAGGCCGGGTTCGATCACAACGTAGTTTTCGAAATACAAAATACGCTCAAGATCACGCAGCGTCATGTCCAGCATCAGGCCGATGCGGGATGGCAGCGATTTCAAGAACCAGATGTGCGCAACGGGTGCCGCTAGTTCGATGTGACCCATACGTTCGCGGCGTACTTTTTGCAGCGTGACTTCCACACCGCATTTTTCGCAGACAACGCCGCGATATTTCATGCGCTTATATTTGCCGCATAGGCATTCGTAATCTTTGATCGGGCCAAAGATACGCGCGCAGAACAGACCGTCACGTTCTGGTTTGAACGTCCGGTAGTTGATGGTTTCGGGCTTTTTGATCTCACCGAACGACCATGAAAGGATACGTTCCGGAGATGCCAAAGACACCTTGATTTCGTCAAACGTTTTCGCCGGTGTGAGCGGGTTAAACGGGTTGTTTGTCAGTTCTTGGTTCATTGGGTGACCTTTCCAGGCTCAATGCAATTCAAAAAGGCAGCGTCACGATACATACGCCAGCTCATTAATTTTCCTGTCTCGACGTGACGCATGTCACTCCAGCGCGGACGGCTGGTCGGGGTGCAATGTCGAAGGTCGGCGGAAATACAGGTTCCACTGCAATCCGCCACAGTGACATTCTCAGGGCGATTGGCAACCTCAAATTCTTCGACAACTGACCAACTACACCCGCTCATCGCGGTCGCAGTAGTCAGAAGTAAAACGGTTGCCGGACCTGATTTCACTCCTCATCCTCCGCATCCAGGAGTTCCATGTTGAGGCCGAGGCCCCGGACTTCTTTCACGAGCACGTTGAACGACTCTGGGACACCTGCCTCAAAGTTGTCTTCGCCTTTGACGATGCTTTCATAGACTTTCGTCCGGCCAGCAACATCATCGGATTTGACTGTCAACATCTCTTGCAGCGTGTAAGCCGCGCCATATGCTTCGAGCGCCCAGACTTCCATTTCCCCGAAACGCTGACCACCGAACTGGGCTTTACCACCCAGCGGCTGTTGCGTGACAAGGCTGTAAGGCCCGGTAGACCGTGCGTGGATCTTGTCGTCGACCAAGTGGTGCAGTTTGAGCAGGTATTTCACACCCACTGTTACCTTACGGCTAAACTGTTCACCGGTACGGCCATCAAACAGAACCGATTGACCAGATGTATCAAAACCAGCGCGTGTCAGCGCATCGTTCACATCCAGTTCTTTGGCCCCGTCAAAGACAGGTGTCGCAATCGGCACACCGCGGACGACATTGCCAGCAGCTTCGACGATTTGGCCTTCGTCCATGCCTTCGATGCCTTCGTCATAGACGTTATCGCCATAGACGATTTTCATCGCATCGCGCACAGGTGTCAGATCGCCAGAGCGACGGTATTCACCAAGCGCGTCATCAATCTGGATACCCAGACCACGTGCGGCCCAGCCCATGTGACATTCGAGAATCTGACCGACGTTCATCCGTGACGGCACACCCAGCGGGTTCAGACAGAAATCAACCGGCGTACCATCGGCAAGGAACGGCATGTCTTCCATCGGGACAACCTTGGAAATAACACCTTTGTTCCCGTGACGACCCGCCATCTTATCGCCCGGCTGCAGCTTACGCTTCACTGCAACAAAGACTTTGACCATCTTCATCACACCTGGTGGCAAATCGTCACCACGACGAACTTTTTCGACTTTGTCTTCGAACCGTGCGTCCATTGCCTTCTTCTGGATTTCGTACTGTTCGTTCAGGGCTTCGACGACCTGAGCGTCAGCTTCATCCTTCAGGGCAACCTGCCACCATTGACCACGGCTAAGTTCAGCCAGCGCTTCTTCGGTCACAATCGAATTTGCCTTAAAGCCACGCGGACCTTTGACAGCTTCTTTGCCAATGATCATCGATTTCAGACGCGCATAGATGTTGCGGTCAAGGATGACCATTTCATCGTCACGGTCACGTGCAAGCCGTTCGACTTCTTCACGCTCAATCTGAAGTGCACGTTCGTCTTTTTCCACGCCGTGGCGGTTAAAGACGCGTACTTCTACAACGGTCCCGAAATCGCCCGGTTTCACGCGCAGTGATGTATCACGCACGTCAGAGGCTTTCTCACCAAAGATGGCGCGCAGAAGCTTTTCTTCTGGTGTCATCGGGCTTTCGCCTTTTGGTGTGATCTTACCAACCAGAATGTCACCCGGCTCTACTTCGGCGCCGATGTACACGATGCCAGCCTCGTCGAGGTTACGCAGCGCTTCTTCACCAACGTTCGGAATATCGCGTGTGATTTCTTCTGGCCCAAGCTTTGTATCACGGGCAGCGACTTCGAATTCTTCGATGTGGATCGAAGTGAAGACGTCATCACGTGTGATACGCTCTGAAATCAGGATCGAATCTTCGTAGTTGTAGCCGTTCCAAGGCATAAACGCGACGACCACGTTTTTACCCAAAGCCAATTCACCGATATCCGTTGATGGACCATCGGCAATAACTTCGCCTTTCAGAACCGTATCACCAACCTTCACCAGCGGACGCTGGTTGATGCAGGTGTTTTGGTTAGAACGTTGGAATTTACGCATGCGGTAAATGTCTACGCCTGCGTCGCCCAGTTCCAAATCATGCGTCGCACGAATAACGATACGCTGCGCATCAACTTGGTCGATGATACCCGCGCGTTTCGCCATGATCGCCGCACCTGAATCGCGTGCAACCACTTCTTCGATACCGGTACCCACCAGTGGGGCCTCGGCCTGAAGCAATGGCACCGCCTGACGCATCATGTTCGATCCCATCAGGGCCCGGTTCGCATCGTCGTTTTCAAGGAATGGGATCAAAGACGCCGCAACAGAGACCAGCTGCTTTGGAGAAACATCGATCAAGTCGACATTTTCACGTGGGGCCAGTGTATAATCACCGTTCATACGTGTTGAAACAAGTTCGTTATTGAACCCGCCATCTTCATCCAAGTTCGCGTTGGCCTGCGCAACAGTGTGACGCATTTCTTCGGTCGCAGACATGTATTGAACATCGTCCGTTACCTTACCGTCGACAACCTTGCGATATGGCGTTTCGATAAAGCCGTATTTGTTCACACGGGCAAATGTCGCCAGTGAGTTGATCAGACCAATGTTCGGCCCTTCGGGCGTTTCAATCGGACACATACGACCGTAGTGGGTTGGGTGAACGTCACGGACTTCAAAGCCAGCACGTTCACGGGTCAAACCGCCGGGCCCAAGCGCAGAAAGACGACGCTTGTGCGTGACTTCTGACAGCGGGTTAGTTTGGTCCATGAACTGCGACAATTGGCTAGAGCCAAAGAATTCACGTACAGCCGCAGCCGCAGGTTTCGCGTTGATCAAATCTTGTGGCATCACCGTGTCGATTTCGACAGATGACATACGCTCTTTGATCGCGCGCTCCATGCGAAGCAGACCAACACGGTATTGGTTTTCCATCAGCTCGCCGACAGAACGCACACGACGGTTGCCGAGGTGGTCAATATCGTCCACGTCGCCTTTGCCGTCGCGCAGTTCAACCAGCGCTTTGATGCAAGATACGATATCTTCCTTGCGCAGGGTGCGCATGGTGTCTTCGGCATCCAGATCAAGGCGCATGTTCATTTTTACACGACCAACGGCAGACAGATCGTAGCGCTCTGAATCAAAGAACAGTGTGTCAAACAAGGCTGACGCGGAATCAACTGTCGGTGGCTCGCCTGGACGCATCACACGGTAGATATCCATGAGCGCAGTTTCGCGGTTCATGTTTTTGTCAGAAGCCATCGTGTTACGCATGTAAGCGCCAACATTGATGTTATCGATGTCCAGCACTGGGACCGTGGTGATGCCCGCATCAACCAGATCTTTCAGTGTGCCACCGATGACGTCGCCCGCTTTGTCGACTTCAACAGTCAACTCGTCACCAGCTTCGACATAGATCGCGCCAGTTTCTTCGTTGATGATGTCAGAAGACACGAATTTGCCGATGATCTGCTCGTATGGGACCAGCAGATCCGTCACTTCTCCAGCGTCGATCAGCTTTTTGACTGAACGTGGGGTGACTTTTTCACCGGCTTTTGCAATCACTTCGCCCGTTTTCGCATCAACAAGATCAAACGCAGGGCGGGTGCCACGCACACGCTCTGGGAAGAACTTTGTCTGCCACGCCATCGCTTTGGCATCGAGGTGATACTCAACGGTGTCGTAATAGGCATCCATGATGCCTTCTTGGTCCAGACCCAGTGCATAAAGCAGCGTTGTCACAGGCAATTTGCGGCGACGGTCAATCCGGCAGAACACAAGGTCCTTGGCGTCAAATTCAAAGTCAAGCCAGCTGCCGCGATATGGGATAATGCGGCAAGCAAACAGCAGTTTACCTGATGAATGGGTTTTCCCCTTGTCGTGATCAAAGAACACGCCGGGCGAACGGTGCATTTGGGACACGATCACGCGCTCTGTTCCGTTCACGACAAATGTGCCGTTCGGGGTCATCAAAGGCATATCGCCCATGAACACGTCTTGTTCTTTGATGTCTTTCACAGACTTGTTGCCTGTATCTTCGTCCACATCAAACACGATCAAACGCAGCGTCACCTTCAAGGGCGCGCTATACGTCATGTCGCGCTGCATGCACTCTTCGACATCATATTTTGGCTTTTCAAGTTCGTATTTTACGAACTCAAGCAAAGCGGTTTCGTTGAAATCTTTGATCGGGAACACCGACTGGAAGACACCTTTGATGCCTTCACCGTCAAGCGGTGTGTCACTGTCGCCAGAGCGCAGGAATAGATCGTACGAAGATTTCTGAACCTCAATGAGGTTCGGCATTTCAAGCACTTCACGGATTTTGCCGTAGTACTTGCGCAGGCGTTTCTGACCAAGGAAAGTAGAAGCCATAAGCGGTGTCACCTTTTGTTTGTCTCTCGAACAATGCATCGCCCGGGCCGCGACACATCACCCATTTGACCGGGGGTTTGATGTCTATTCGTGGCTGCCGTCCCACCGGTAGCCTCCCGACATCTCAAACCTACCCAAGGGGTCGGTCAGCACTGGCCGACCTCTAAGACAGGTTCGGCTGGACGCGCATTTCTGCGCGCCCAGCCATATTTTTAAGGCAAATTAATCTTTGCCAAGAACAGGCTTAGGCCAGTTCTACTTCAGCGCCAACAGCTTCAAGCTTCGCTTTAACTTCTTCAGCTTCTGCTTTCGCAACGCCTTCTTTGATCTTGCCGCCAGCTTCAACCAGATCTTTCGCTTCTTTCAGGCCAAGACCTGTAAGACCGCGAACTTCTTTGATCACGTTGATCTTAGAAGCGCCGGCGTTCTTAAGAACGACGTCGAATTCAGTTTTCTCAGCAGCAGCTTCGCCACCTTCAGCTGGGCCAGCCATCATTACGGCGCCACCAGCAGCTGGTTCGATGCCGTACTCGTCTTTGAGGATAGTTTTCAGTTCTTGTGCTTCGAGAAGGGTAAGACCAACAATCTCTTCAGCAAGTTTTTTCAGATCAGCCATTTTATGCTTTCCGTTCGTTTTAAGTGTGTTCCAACGTCAGGGCAAAGCCCCAAGTCAATTCAGATGCTTTATGCAGCGTTTTCTTCGATAGTAGAAAGAACGCTTGCGATGTTCGAAGCAGGCGCGCCAATGGCCCCAGCAATGTTCGAAGCAGGTGCACCAATGCAGCCAACGATAGAAGCAATAAGCTCCTCGCGAGACGGCATACCGGCAACGGCTTTCACACCAGCAGGGTCAAGAGCTGTGTCGCCCATAGCACCGCCGAGAACGACAAGCTTGTCGTTCCCTTTAGCGTATGTATCCACGACCTTCGCAGCAGCGACAGGGTCTTCGGAATAGGCGATTACAGTCATACCCTCGAGGTATTCCGCGATGCTTGCGCATGGCTTACCCTCAAGAGCGATTTTGGCGATCTTGTTCTTGGCAACGCGTACAGAACCGCCCGCTTCACGCATGTTCGCGCGCAGGTCCTGCATTTCAGCAACTGTCATGCCTTCGTAGTGGGCAACCACTACGACGCCAGAGCTTTCAAAGATCTGGCCGAGATCGTCGACCAGCTGTTCTTTTTGTGCTCTATCCACAGTTTTACTCCAAGTTTGGCGCTGGATTAGGCCCAGCACCGGCTCTAATTTTGTCACACGGCAAGCCGCCCGACAGTCTACAGTCCATGCAAACGGGGCGCTCAAATTGCCGAGGCGAGCCTCAAAAATCTGATCTATCCCGCCTCAGGCAGGAATTAGCGGCAAAACTGCCAACCCACCGTCTCGGACGAAACAAAACAGCGCGCGACGAATCGCACGCTGGTTTGCAAGAGTGTTTCTATGGCGAACAATGCCGATTGCCAACCCCAAAATGTACGCCACCCATTCTCACAGAGTTTTGCAAAATATTTCACTAGGGATCGCCCCAAAACACCCTAAGTTGTGGCTACTCACACTCAACACGGAGCCATTCCATGACTTTAATCACACGCCGCACTGCGCTATTCGCTGGCGCCGCTGCCCCATTTGCGATTGCCGCAGCTCCTCAAATGGCTGCAGCCGCGGGTCACAGCGCTGTGCAAAATGCCGTTCAAAACACATTTGATTTTGGAGAGTTTCAAGTATCAACGCTTCTGGCAGGCACACGCGCTGTCGAAGATGTTCAAACAATTTTCGGCATGAACGTATCCGAAGACGAGTTTGCGGCAGTCAGCGCCGAAAACTTTATCCCCGCCGACAAGGCGCAGTTTTTCTTTACGCCAACAGTGGTACGGGCCGCGGGCGAAGTTGTTCTATTCGATACAGGCCTATCTGCCGCAGGCACGACAGCCGCACTTGCCCAAGCAGGAATTGCGCCGGGTGATGTCACGATTGTGGTCATCACGCACATGCACGGCGACCATATCGGTGGCTTGACCGACGATAGTGGTGCTGAGACATTCCCGAACGCCCGCTATGTGACGGGGCAGGTCGAATATGATCATTGGGCCGCCGCCGGAAACGAAGGGTTTGATGCAAAAATGCGTCCGCTCGCGGAAAAGACAAGCTTCATCGGTGACGGCGAATCTGTGGTATCAGGCATCACCAGCGTTGCCGCCTATGGGCACACACCCGGCCACATGGGCTACATGCTTGAAAGCAATGGCGAACAAGTCATGCTGATGGTTGATGCCGCGAACCATTATGTCTGGTCGCTTGCTTACCCTGAGTGGGAAGTACGTTTTGACGCCGACAAAGAAGCCGCTGCCAACACGCGCAAGCAGATTCTCGGCATGGCAGCTGCGGATCGGTTCCCGGTGATTGGATATCACATGCCATTCCCCGGCATGGGCTATGTTGAAGAGGTAGACGCAGCGCGCTTCCGCTATGTCCCAGCGTCCTACCAGCACATCCTTTAGAAGACGCTGCACCTTAAAAGCCAAAGGCGCGCCCAAATGGACGCGCCTTTACTCGTACAAACGTTAGACTTGCGACTAGGCGTTGCCTGTCGCACTTTCTACGCTGATTGATACGCCTGGGCCCATTGTAGAGCTGACAGCGATCTTTTTCATATATGTGCCTTTGGCGCCAGTTGGGCGGGCTTTGCTGACCGCTTCAACGAATGCCAGCATGTTTTCTTCCAACTGCTTGGCAGAGAAAGATGCTTTGCCGATACCGGCGTGAACAACACCGGCTTTTTCAGCTTTGAACTGCACTTCGCCGCCTTTAGCAGCTTCAACAGCGGCTTTGACGTCCATTGTCACAGTACCCACGCGTGGGTTTGGCATCAGATTACGTGGGCCAAGAACTTTACCCAAACGACCGACAACACCCATCATGTCAGGTGTGGCGATACAACGATCAAAGTCGATTGTGCCGCCTTGAACAGTTTCCATCAGGTCTTCTGCCCCGATGATGTCTGCGCCAGCTGCTTTTGCTTCGTCCGCTTTTTCGCCACGTGCAAAGACTGCAACGCGTACAGTTTTACCAGTGCCGTTTGGCAGGTTCACTGTGCCGCGCACCATTTGGTCTGCGTGACGAGGGTCAACACCAAGCTGCATCGCGATTTCGACAGTTTCGTCGAATTTCGCTTTTGCGTTGTCTTTAACCAGTGCAACAGCCTCGGTGACTGATACATTGTGTTTGCCTTCGAATGCTGCGCGTGCGGCAGTTGTGCGCTTACCGAATTTTGCCATTACTTGACCTCCACGCCCATAGAGCGGGCAGAACCCGCGATGATCAGCATTGCGCCTTCGATGGACGTCGCGTTGAGGTCCTTCATTTTGGCTTCTGCAATTTCACGCACCTGTTTACCAGTGATCGAACCAGCAACGGCTTTACCTGGCGTTTGTGAGCCAGACTTCAGCTTTGCGGCTTTCTTGATGTAATAAGACGCAGGTGGCGTCTTGATTTCCATCGAGAATGATTTGTCCGCGTAATACGTGATGACAGTCGGGCACGGGGCACCGTTTTCCATGTCAGCTGTTTTGGCGTTAAACGCTTTACAGAATTCCATGATGTTGATGCCGCGCTGACCCAATGCGGGGCCGACGGGTGGGGATGGGTTTGCTGCGCCTGCAGGAACCTGCAGTTTCAGTTGTCCAACAACTTTTTTGGCCATGGGGCCTCTCCTTTTTCAACTCCCGGTGCGGCGCGCCGCCCGAGACCTACGTTGTGCGGTCAGGCCAGATCACGCGCGCGCGTCTCGCCTCCCACGGGGGATCCTCCCTTGCGGGTGGATTGAGCGTGCTGTTAGTGGAGTAAATCGCACCATGCAAGCTTTTTGCGCGTTTTTTACCTAATCCCGCCGATCCACCTCAGATAACTTCATTTTGATTGCAGGTGGCGTGACAAATACGCGCCGTACGCTAGTGTTAGGTACAAGCAAC
This sequence comes from Loktanella sp. D2R18, assembly GCF_003318235.1. GTDB lineage: Bacteria > Pseudomonadota > Alphaproteobacteria > Rhodobacterales > Rhodobacteraceae > Yoonia. The sequence continues at coordinate 17,956 of NZ_QOCG01000031.1, forward strand.
CGAAGTCACTGCGGCAGCCCCTATGAAGTATACCAAGCCCCAAGTCGTCTATCATTGGCTCACGGTCCTTATGATTCTTGTGATGGTATTGACTGGCCTTGCGTTTCGCTTTGACTGGACGGGAGCTTGGGTCATCCAGGCGCACCAAGTAATCGGGCAAAGCCTTATCTTGGTTTTAGGACTGCGAATCGCATCAAGGGTTGCACTCCGTGCGCTCCACCAAAGCACCCACAAGGTTTGGGAACGGGTTGCCTCCCACGTCACCCATGTGGCCCTTTATATCTGCATGATTGCGTTCGTCGTCACAGGCTATGTCTCCGCATCTGGCTTAAACACCCCCAATTTACTTTGGCCCGTTGACCAAACCTTTGCCCGTTCGGACACGGGCGAGACGCTCCTTGATTGGCACTACTCCCTAAAATGGGTGCTTTTGGGACTTGTCGCACTGCATATCTTGGGCGCGCTCAAACACCTACTCTGGGACAAAGACGATACATTCACACATATGACACTCAGATCCCGAAAGGACTAACTACGATGCATAAAATGACCCGTCGCCAGGTAATCGCCATGATCCCAAGCAGCACGGTTCTTCTTTGCCCGGCTATTTTGAACGCGCAAACGAATATCGCCACTGAATGGGCTGACATCCCGACCACGGCACCTATTGGTGAAAAAAACCTTATCGAAGTGCCTGCTGGCCCAGCAGAAATTGACGTCACGGCGCTTTTGCCCGGTGAAGTCACGGTGGTCGCGCGGCCCACCGATGATGAGTCGTATGCATCAACTGGAATGATCCAATATATTGCGGTCCATCACCGTACTGCCGATCAGATCACCTTTGGTGAAACGAATGACCGTGACGGCGCCATACAGAACCCTGCCTATTTCGTGGCAAACCTCGTATGTACACACCGCGGTAAAGCCATCGGCATCACCGGCAATCCAGAAGCGCCCTTTGCCTGTACGGATCGCGGCGATCGTCATAGCACTGTTTTTGATGCAACTGGGTTAGCCATCTCTGGCGCCTCCGAGGGTGACTACCTATCGATCCCTGAGTATGAGATTTCGGTCACAGATGGCGCCGTCGTGATCCAACTGGCCTGAACGAAAAAAGGGGGCGCATCAGCACCCCCCTTTTAAAATCTTATTTGCAGCGCAGTTACTGCTTAGTAACCTGCGTGAATTCCAGTTCGACTGGGGTTGCCCGACCAAAAATAGATACAGTCACTTTCAAGCGGCTGTTTTCTTCGTCAACTTCTTCAACCATACCGTCGAAGTCTTCGAACGGACCTTCGTTGACTTTGACTTTCTCGCCGATATCGAAGTGGATCAATGTGCGTGGGGCGTCTTCGCCCTCTTGAACGCGGCCCAAGATCGCTTGTACTTCGGCATCACGCATTGGCATTGGGCGGCCTTGCGGGCCCAAGAAGCCAGTGACGCGGTTGATAGAGTTAATAAGGTGGTACCCTTCATCCGACATTTCCATGTGGACAAGCACGTAACCGGGCATAAAGCGACGCTCGGTCGTGACTTTCTTGTTGCGACGAATTTCAATGACTTCTTCGGTTGGCACCAGCACTTCGCCGATTTGCTCGGCAAGGCCTTGCTCTTCCGCTTTCGTCATAATCGCCTCAGCGATTTTCTTTTCAAAATTTGAGAGAACGCTTACGGAGTACCAACGTTTCGCCATGTGTCAAAGCACCTTGTCGTCGCAGGCCCAGATGGGCCGCATGTTCCAATTAATCCCGGCAGGTCATCCGCCAGTCCCGAAAATAAAAGCGGCGTGAAGCTCGATTCGCCGCACGCCAATTTCAGGGTTTTGTGGCTCTTACCGCTGACACCCGCTATTTTCAAGAGGTGACGGGTAAATTCCACAGCAGATTAGTTCCCAAAGTAGTCCAGCACGCCCGTCAATCCGGCACGGATCGCCATATCAACAAGCGAGAAAAAGATCGCAGCAAGCGCTGCGAGGATAAATACCATAATCGTGGTCAATACGACCTCTCGGCGCGTAGGCCATACGACCTTTGAGATCTCAGAGCGGACCTCTTGGAAAAACTTGACGGGGTTGGCGATGGCCATGACATATCGTCCTTTGTGGAAACACCCTGCGACATACGGCGTTCGAGGTCTGAATTCAAGCCCGCAGCCGGATCAATCCACCGCTTGCGACAAGAGGGTCACACCGGGCATTTCACGGATTGCATCAACCTGCGCGCGGTAGGCCATATCGGCAAAATCGTGTTCGCGATCCGAAAACCCATCAAAGCGGGCGAACCCGTTTTCAACAGGAAATGCATTGGCGGCGTCTTTGGCCAGTTCACCCTGCATTCCAGCGTCATTCTGGGCAAGAATTTGTGCGACCGCCTGCGCTGACAGACGTGGGTTCACATGATGGGCGACCGGGGTGATCTGGGTGCCCAACATCGCAAGGCAGATATCATCGAACAGCGCTGTGTAGTCTTCATAGGTCCAAACGACCAAACGCCCCACACCGGGCGTTTCGCGCAAACGTGTCACCAGATCGGCCCAATCGCCACGCGTCATTGGGACCATTGCTTTGAAGTCCTCAAAATCCAAGATTTTGTTGCCCCGCAAAAGCTGCGAATAGATCGAATTGATCATCGCTGTCGGGTTGCGGACACTGAGAAACAAGTCAATCGGCTTGCCCAGCGCCCGCGACAGCTGCGCGATTTTGATATTTGCATTCGGGTAGCCGAATTCGATGTCCCGGCTGATCGTATGGGCAAGCGTGCCGATAAAATTCTCTTCGCTAAACACAATCCGATCCGCGCCTTTACGCATCAGCGCGAGCTGATCTTGAGGCGGGCGCTTGGCACGGCGCTCTCGCAGCCCAAACAATGCCGAAATCGTGCGCCCAGGCAGGCGAAAATGATCGGGCCCGTAGTAGCGCACGCCTTGCTCTACCAATTCATCCGACGCCCGCAACAGTGACCGCTGCAAATGCGAGGTCGCGGTCTTGTGCGCCCCAATATGGAACGCGATGCGAAAATCATCTGATGACATGGTGTTTTTGATCCTCCGGCACGGCGGCGCTGATCTGGTCTGGCAGGGGCATGGAGACTCGAACTCCAGACCTACGGTTTTGGAGACCGTCGCTCTACCAACTGAGCTATACCCCTAGGACCGGGTGTCGGACTAGTCCGAAATTCACCCCGGATCAAGAGGCAACCCGCACCAGACTTGTCTTCACGTGCAGAAATGTGGAAACAACACAAAGTATTCAGCGAAAAAGGCCGCACACCCGGTGTCACTACGTCGAAAGATCGAAAAGTCAGATTGGCTTGCTGCGCGGATCGCGACCTTGGCGGGGTGGTATCTGGGGCGCTGTAACAGGCGGATTTCTTGGAAAACCGAAGGTCTGTCAGAATTACAGGCCGCATTGGCCGATGGCCCCGTTCTTTTGGTGATGTGGCACAGTCGGTCCGTAATGGGGGCGCTGCATTGGCCCGTTGCAGACGGCCCGCTCTCAAGTTTGCACGACAGCTCGCCCGTTGGGCGGGTTTCAGGCGCGCTCCAACGCCAGGTCGGGCTACAACCGATCCGCATGTCGCGCAAAAAAGCGAATCGCGCTGCATCGCGAATGGTGCTCAAGCGGGTTAAAGAAGGGGTAAGCATTGGAATGACCGGAGACGGTCCACTTGGCCCCGCGCTTAAAGTCAAAGATGCGCCCTTAGATTGGGCGCGCGCGACGGGCCTGCCCGTGTTTTGCTATGCGTTTTCTGTCACAAAAGGACGGCGCCTGAAATCATGGGATCAAATGCTTGTCCCTCATCCCCATGGCAAAGGTGCCTATGTCTTTGCGCAGTTTGACGGGAAAGCTTCGCGCAAAATGACGCCCGAAGAAATTGAAGTGTTGCGCGCCCAGATGCACCAGTTGATGGTCGACACAACCGCGCGTGCGGATAGGTTAGCCGGACTGGACCCTGGGCCCTAGACACCCCAACTCATTCGCCATATCGCGGGCGATGTCCTGCGCCTGATCCGGCGCGCGGGCTGCAAGTACACGCAGCCCCAAAAGGTCAGACTGATAGCGTCGTGCCAATGTTTCGGGATCATACCGCGCGGCGACGTCACCGTTCACCTGCGCGGACCGGAACAAATCCGCGAATTTTTTTTCGATCATCACCAGAAGATCATTCGCGACTTCAGCCAAAACGTGATCTTGGCCTTTCAGCTCTAGAAAAGTTTTGGCCAACATACAGGCATGACCGCCCATTGTGGGATCTGCGACCAAAATCCGTGGATAGGCCTGTAACGCGCCCAACGGCCCGCATTCAGTGCAAAGCGCGTCGATCTTTTCAGCCCCTTCTTGCGCGTATTGGTTCAAAGTCAGCTTGTAGAGCGCCTCTTTCGATCCAAATGCCGCATAAAAACTGCCGGGGCGAGTGTCCAACGCCGCTTCCAGATCCTTGAGCGACGTTCCCGCCCAGCCGCGCTTCCAAAACACTGTTTTCGCGCGTTTGATCAGATCTTCACGGTCGTAGCTTGCAGTGCGGGCCATAGCGAATCTCATTTTTGAGCGATCATTCATTTCTATACTTGAATGATCACTCAAAAAAGATCAAGTATCAAGAATCATCAACAGAAAGCGAAAATAATGACTGATTTCCCATCTCACGACCTCGACAGCGCACCTGCAGAATCAAAGCCGTTGCTTGAAAAATCACAAAAAGCATTCGGTCGGCTGCCCGGCCTGCACAAAGTGATGGCTGAAAGCCCACAGATGCTTGAGGGCTACCAAGTCCTACACCACCTGTTCACGCAAACCGCATTTGACGCGGACGAAATGACTGTGGTTTGGCAAACAATTAACGTCGAAAACGAATGTCATTACTGCGTTCCTGCGCACACAGGCATCGCAAAAATGATGAAAATCGACGATGCTCTTTCCTCAGCATTGCGCGACGAAACACCATTGGCGTCAGAAAAGCTTGAAGCACTGCGCACATTCACCCTGCGTATGTTGCGTGGACGTGGCAACGTATCTGAAGCTGAAATGCAAGAATTCTTCGCTGCAGGTTACGGCCATCGCGCTGTGCTGGACGTGATTGTTGGTCTGGCACAAAAAACCATGTCAAACTACGTCAACCACGTTGCAAAAACACCGGTAGACGAGCAAATGCAGCAGTTCGGCTGGGAGCGCAAAGGCGCACCATTGGCTGTTTAACTGACACGATACATTTCTAAAGGGCAGCATTACCATGCTGCCCTAATTTTGTTTGCGACGACCCAGCGCGCATGAGCCGTCCAATTTGACGTGCAAAATTATGCTCTTTCCGGCTCAGCAAATATTTCCTGATATTAAATAATTTTTCTTTTTGGGTATATTGCCTTCCTGTGCAAAACTCTTTCATGTGGGGAAAGCAGGCGCGGATTCGTCGCCGGTTTTTACATTGATCTCGGATGGGTTTTAAATGCGGTACTCTGGATTACGGGTCATCAAAGAAGCGCTCAGCGGCCACAAAGGCTGGACACCAGCGTGGCGCGAACCCGATCCCGCGGCGCATTATGATATTGTCATCATCGGTGGTGGCGGGCACGGGTTGGCGACGGCCCATTATCTCGCCAAAGAGTTTGGACAAGCGCGGGTCGCGGTGATCGAAAAAGGGTGGATCGGCGGCGGCAACGTCGGGCGCAATACCACCATCATCCGCTCTAACTATCTGCTCGACGGGAATGAACCATTCTACGAGATGTCCCTCAAGCTTTGGGAAGGTCTGGAACAGGACCTCAATTACAATGCGATGGTTAGCCAACGCGGTATTCTGAATTTGATCCATTCCGACGGTCAGCGTGATGCATTCATTCGACGCGGAAACGCGATGATACTGAATGGGGCGGATGCTGATCTGCTTAGTACCGCGGACATCAAAAAACGCTATCCGTTCCTCAAAACCCATGATGCGCGTTTTCCGATCAAAGGGGGGCTAGCCCAGCATCGCGGCGGGACTGTGCGGCATGATGCCGTTGCTTGGGGTTATGCGCGCAGTGCGGACCAGCGCGGTGTGGAGATCATCCAAAACTGCGAGGTCACAGGGTTCCGCATCGAAGGTGGCGTTTGCAAAGGCGTTGAAACATCGCGTGGATTTATCGGCGCAGGTAAGGTCGGCTGTGCGGTGGCGGGCAATTCGTCACGGTTAATGAGCTTGGCCAATATGCGCCTGCCAATCGAAAGCCATGTTTTGCAGGCCTTTGTATCTGAGGGGTTAAAACCTGTCCTACCAGGCGTAATTACCTTTGGTGCGGGGCATTTTTATTGCAGCCAATCCGACAAGGGTGGGTTGGTGTTTGGTGGCGATATTGACGGCTATAATTCTTATGCCCAGCGCGGCAACCTACCCACTGTCGAAGACGTCTGCGAAGGTGCGATGGCAATTTTCCCGATGCTGGGTCGGGCACGTCTTTTGCGGATGTGGGGCGGGATCATGGACATGTCGATGGACGGCTCTCCGATCATCGATAAAACCCATATCGATGGTCTCTATTTCAATGGCGGCTGGTGCTATGGCGGGTTCAAGGCCACCCCCGCAAGCGGCTTTGCCTTTGCCCATCTGCTCGCCAAAGATACGCCACACCCCACCGCTGCGGCCTACCGATTTGATCGGTTCGAAAAAGGCCTGATGATCGATGAAAAAGGGATGGGCAATCAGCCCAATTTGCACTGATGATTATTGACCACCCCCTGCTTGGTCCGCGTGACAGCGCCGAATTCACCTATATGGGTGACGCGCGCCTGATTGAACGCCCATCCCCGGATAGCCCAGATGCGGCAGCGGCATTTTACGACTATGCCTACCTGCGCGATAACCCAGCCGGCTGGCACCGTGAACTGTGGTTCCATGAAGCGGGCGACCGGTCGTGGCTTGTGGTGACGCGCAACACCGTCACCCACGAGATTTCTAAGGTTGAATTCGCCAGCGATGTGGCCCGCGCAAAAGGGCGTTCTAAATGACCCAGAAGAACCGGATCGCAGGCGGTCAGATCGACCGCAACACGACATGTAAATTTACCTTTGATGGTCGCACTTATGCGGGTCATGCGGGCGATACGCTGGCGTCCGCCCTGCTTGCCAATGGCGTGCGGCTCATGGGGCGCAGCTTTAAATATCACCGCCCCCGTGGTCCGATGACTGCAAGTTCGGATGAACCGAACGCACTGGTGCATTTGCGCAGCGGCGCGCGCACAGAACCCAACACCCGCGCCACAACCACTGAATTGTTTGACGGGCTGACCGCGACAAGCCAAAACCGCCTTGGATCGCTTTCATTTGATCTTCTGGCGGTAAACGATCGCCTGTCGACCTTCCTGACGGCGGGTTTCTATTACAAGACATTCATGTGGCCTGCGGCGTTCTGGGAAAAGGTCTATGAACCAATCATCCGCCGTGCCGCCGGTCTTGGCACGCTTTCATTTGAGGATGATCCAGATGTTTACGACAAGGGTTTTTTGCATTGTGATCTGCTGATCATCGGCGCAGGCCCGGCGGGCCTCATGGCCGCATTAACCGCCGCACGCAGCGGCGCAGAGGTGATCTTAGCCGACGAAGATTTCCGCATGGGCGGGCGCTTGAACAGTGAAACCTACACAATTGACGATGCGGCGGGCGCAGATTGGGCCGCAGCGACGGTCTCCGAACTGGCCAACATGCCGAACGTGCGCTTGCTGTCGCGCACGACTGTCATCGGCGCGTTTGATCACGGAATTTACGGTGCCGTCGAAAGGGTCAGCGACCACATCGCAACGCCAGACGCAGGCAAACCACGCCAGATTCTATGGCGGATCTATACGCAAAAAACCATTCTGGCGGCGGGCGCAATCGAACGCCCGATTGCTTTTAACAACAACGACCGGCCCGGCATTATGACGGCAAGCGCCTTGCGGTCTTATGCCAATCGGTTCGGCGTTGCTGTGAACAAACGCACGGCGATATTCACGAACGATGACGACGGGCACCGCACCGCCACTGATCTGCACGCGAAGGGCGTCAAAGTCATCGTGATCGACCCCCGCGCAGACGCCCCGCGTGCGCGCGATTACGAGGTTCTTGCTGGTGCCCAAGTGGTCGACACGATGGGTCGGCTGGGGCTGACCTTTGCAAAGGTATGTCTTGCAGACGGAACTGAACGCATCATTGAATGTGGGGCCTTGGGCACGTCCGGCGGCTGGAACCCGAATGTGCATTTGACCTGCCATCAGCGCGGCCGCCCAGTGTGGAATGACGCGCTCGCCGCGTTTGTTCCTGACGATTTGCCAGCAGGGATGACTGTCGCAGGCGCGGCCAAGGGCGACATGTCGACAGCGGGTGCATTAGCAGGCGGCGCGCAGGCCGCGCACAGCGCACTGGAGCTAAAGGGACGATTGCCCGCGATACCACAGGCCGAAGATGCGCCCGTAAACATCACCCCGTTTTGGTATGTTGAAGGCGCAAGCCGCGCATGGGTTGATCAGCAAAATGACGTGACCGTTAAAGACGTCAAGCTAAGCCACCAAGAAGGGTTTCGTTCGGTAGAACACCTGAAACGATATACGACCCTTGGCATGGGGACTGATCAAGGGAAAACCGCCAATATGGGCGGGCTTGCGATCATGGCTGAATTGGCGGGGAAAACCATTCCCGAAGTTGGCACAACCATGTTCCGCCCGCCCTATACCCCTGTTGCGATCGGCGCCTTTGGCGGGCGGCACCGCGGGCAAGACTTCCACCCCAAACGGCTCACCCCCTCGCACAAATGGGCCGAAGAACAGGGCGCGGTCTTTGTTGAGGTTGGCAATTGGATGCGGGCGCAATGGTTTCCACGCAAAGACGAAACCACATGGCGCGAAAGCGTAGACCGCGAAGTTCTGGCAACGCGCAAATCGGTTGGTGTTTGCGATGTTACAACGCTTGGCAAGGTTGATGTGCAGGGGGCGGATGCGGCGGATTTTCTTAATCTAATCTATTGCAATGGATTTGCGAAACTGCCCGTGGGCAAAGCCCGTTATGGGCTAATGCTGCGCGAAGACGGGATCGCCATGGATGACGGTACAGCCGCGCGCATGGCCGAAGATCATTTCGTTGTCACCACCACCACCGCCAATGCCCTCTCCGTATACCGTCACATGGAATTCGTGCGGCAATGTCTGGTGCCTGATTTAGACGTGCAGTTGATATCGACCACCGAAAGCTGGGCGCAATATGCTGTAGCCGGACCAAACGCGCGGCGCGTATTGGAAAAAATCGTTGACCAAGATATTTCGAACGCGGCTTTCTCGTTTATGGCCTGCGCCAATATCACGGTTTGCGGTGGCTTACGGGCGCGTCTGTTCCGGATTTCGTTCAGTGGTGAACTTGCTTTTGAAATTGCGGTTCCTACCGCCTATGGCGACGCGTTGATCCGCCGGATCATGACGGCAGGGGCGGAATTTGACATTACCCCATATGGCACCGAAGCTTTGGGTGTGATGCGCATCGAAAAAGGCCACGCAACCGGCAATGAATTAAACGGCACAACCACTGCGGCAAACCTTGGTATGGGACGGATGGTAAGCGATAAGAAAGACAGTATCGGTTCCGTGCTATCGCGCCGTGAAGGGTTGAACCGCGCCGATGATCTGCGGGCCGTGGGGATAAAACCCATTGACCCGACGCAGCCCGTGCCAGCTGGGGCGCATCTGATGATATCTGACGGTCCCGTAGATGCCGCCCATGATCAGGGATATGTGACCTCGGCCTGCTATTCGCCCAATCTGGGGCATCACATTGCCCTGGCGTTTTTGAAAAATGGCGAAGGCCGGATCGGCGAAACCATGCGCCTTGTCAGCCCGCTGACTGACATCGACGTGCAGGTCGAAATTTGCAGCGCCCATTTCATTGACCCCAAGGGGGAACGGCTTCGTGCATGATTTAATACCAATACCAGCGCTGGGTGTCGCGACCCAAACCATCGGTACAATCACCATCGCAGAAAACGCTGGTGTCGCACTTGCCTCTGTCGCTGCGCGCAGAGGGCGGGCAGACATCTGCGCAGATGTCCTGACGTCGATCCTTGGGGCTGTGCCGGACGTCGGCAAAGCAGTGCTCCACGATCCAGAGGCCGGATTTTGGATGGCCGCAGGTCAATGGATGATCGGCGCACCAATGGACACGCACGAAGACCTTGCCGATCAGCTAAAAGCAAAGCTAGGCGATGCAGCATCCGTGACTGAACAATCAGGCGGCTGGGTTGTGTTCGATATCACCGGGGCTGCGATGCCTGATATGTGTGAAATCCTATGCAATGCCCCAATCCGCAGAATGGCGGCTGGCGACGTGCAGCGCACGATGATTCACCAATTAGGTTGCTTTGTTATCCGCCGCGCTGCTGATGATCACATCCGCATCCTTGGCCCGCGCGCCTCGGCCGGATCACTGCACCATGCATTGATCACGGCGGCCACCGCTGTGGCGTAACGCCTGCCAAGGACCCAAATCGGCACGCGCCGCTTGACCAACCCTTTGAAAGATTTAGAACGGATAGGACATGTAACAAAGTGAACATCAAAACCATGGCCGCAACACCATTATCCCAAGATCCCCACGGCGCCAGCGAGGTGCGTGAAAAAGTTCTTGAGGTGGCCATTGGTCGCGAAGTCCGCGCGCACAGGCGCAAACAGAATATCACCGTCGCGGACCTGTCCGAGAGCACAGGACTATCCATCGGTATGTTGTCTAAAATCGAAAACGGCAACACGTCACCATCGCTGACCACGTTGCAAACTTTGGCCAATGCCCTGTCGGTGCCAATCACATCATTCTTTCGTGGCTTTGAAGAAGGCCGGTCAGCGGTGCACACCAAAGCCGGCGAAGGCGTTGAGCTTGAACGCGCAGGCACCCGTGCGAACCACCAATACAACCTTTTGGGTCACATTGGGTCAAACACCAGCGGCGTGATCGTCGAGCCCTATATGATTACGCTGAACGAAAAATCTGACGTTTTTCCCACGTTTCAACACGGCGGAATTGAGACTATCTACATGCTTGAAGGCGAAGTTGATTATCGCCACGGCGACCAGATCTACCCGTTAAAACCGGGTGATACCCTGTTTTTTGACGCGGATGCCCCCCACGGACCAGAGATTCTGGTGAAGCTCCCGTCGCGTTACCTTTCAATCATCAGCTATCCGCAAAAAGCCTGACCTGATCAGGTCTTTAGCGGCGGTTCGGTTTCCGGCTCTGGGAAGATGCCAGGGCTAGTGGGCAAACCATCATCAAATTTCGACAGATAGTCGATCATCATCGGGCGGTTGTCGATAAACCCCTTATAGGTCGCCAATTCTTCTGGAAGATCGCGCACAACTCGGTGCAGCCGCCGCCCCCATTTTGGCATGGTCATGAGGTCCTGAAAGCTGCACAGATAGCACCGGATCGGAAATGCGAGCGCGTTGGAGCGCGGCAAGCGATAGAATGTTTGCAGTTCAACCCGCAAATGCTGTTTCGCGCCAATGTTATCGGGCGTCAAAGTCGTCTTTTGAATACCCCATTTATGATAGTTTTCCGGTGACGTATCGAGCAATGGATTCACAGTCATCGTCCAATTTAGACGCCGTCCCGGTGACCCTTGCGGAATATTCAGCAGAAACTTCAGCGCGCGCTTAAAAATCCCCATTTCATTGGCCATGGGGACAGGTGCGTGCCATTCGAAGAAATTCATCCCAATGTCAAAATCAAGCGACCAATCTGCTTGGGTCGTGATCATACCTGCATCCATCCACAGGTTGTTTTCGCGCTGATCCAACAAGGCAAAATCGCCTTGAGACTGGCGGGTAATATATTCCATCGGTCCGTAGGGCAGCGTGCTTTCATCTAGAAAGGTAAACGTATCATCAATGCCCAGCGGCTTATTCACCCAGCGCCATTGGTCGCCGTCGCGGTGCAATTCAAACAGGTCAGGGTAATCTTCGGATTTGCTGACCATGATCAATTCCAGCAAATCCCAGCCTGCCAATGTCATATGCGGCAACGACTGACAGCGCAGCGGATCGTCGGCCAAAACCTTGGCACGATCTTGCATTTCTGAGACGTAATGTTCGTCTACATCAAAACGGTTTTCGTAGACCGATCCTTCTGGCCCGCCGCGATGTTGTTCAGCATTCATCGCATACATGTAGCTGTCTTCGTGGAACGGAAATGGAAACCGTTTTATTGCCCACTCGGAATTATGGAAAGAATAATCATCGCGGAAGGTTTCGTCATTGAACTGAATGGTCATCGGTCAAGCTCCAAAGTTGTGCCGATAAAACGGCTGACACAGGGCATAATTTTTTTACCACTGGCGCGATCGTCATCGTCCAGCCAGTGATCGCGGTGAATAAAGTCGCCATCGGCGCTGACGACATTGGTTTCGCATTGTCCGCACGACCCGCCCCGACACAAAAACGGTGCGTCTACGCCTTCGCGCTCCATTGCTTCCAACAGGCTTTCATGTTCGCCCACTGTGACCGACTTGTCTGACTTGCACAGGCGGACCTCAAACGGTGCCCCGGGTGCAGGCGCTAGGAATTCTTCGGAGTGCACATTGCTGTCAGGCCAGCCAAGACCCTTTGCGGTATCACGCAACAGCTCGATCAGCCCCGCAGGCCCGCAAACATAGGCGTGGGTGCCAAGCGGTTGACCGGTCAACAAGGACTCTAGCGGAATACGAACGCCCTGGCCGCTATAGTAGACATGCACTTTGGTCGGAAATTTTTCCAAAAGCATATCAGCATAGGCGGCATTTTCTGCGGTGCGGGCCGCGTAATGCAACTCCCAGTTCCCGTTTGTCTGTTCTAATTGCCCAATCATCGCTAAAAATGGGGTTATCCCGATGCCGCCAGCAAAAAAGATGTGTTTCTTGGCGCGCCAATCCAGACCGAACAGGTTCACCGGGCAGGTGATCGTCATCGCATCACCCGGCGCGACTTGGCTGTGCATAAATGCCGAACCACCGCGCCCATTGTCTTCGCGGCGCACGGAAATGGCATAGTGCGAAAGATCGGTTGGGTCTGACATCAATGAATAGGGGTTCAACCGGGTCCGATCGCCGTCTTCCATAGACACGACCGTATGTGCGCCCCCAGAAAAGGGCGGGAAATCCGCGCCGTCTGTGCGGGTGAATTCGAAACGGGTGACATATTCAGTGACCGGAACAACTGCGCTTACGGTCACGGCAATTTTTTCTGCCCCAGCTTTCGCTTTTTGTGGCGCGCTCATTCGTATATCCCCTTTTGTGCGGGAACATTTCCGGGATCTTCTGCGTCCACGCAGACACCTTGATAGGCAGCGAGCCTGCGCGAATAGTGGTCGCGAACAAATAGGTTCAGCCCGCAGTGGCTGCACACGAAGGGGTCTGTTTCGACGTCCTCGGTAAACCCTTTGCAATGCACGCATTGCATCCGGCGCGCAGTTGACCCGCGATGTTCGGTTTGAATTGATTCAAAAGGCACCCCTGCTTGGGTGGCCTCGTTCGTCATTTGCCCCATCAGGCTTTCGGTTCCCGAAATATATACCTGAAGCCCCATCTTCGCGTCGCTTAACGCCCGTTTGATCCGTGACAACGCCGCGCCATAGCTTGGCCCTTCGTAAAATTGCGATGGGTTCAAAGCGCGTAATTTATCTGCGTAATCAGTACCACGGGTGATATAGATGATATGCGCCCCAGCCATCAATTCAGGCGTCGCAACATCAAGGATTGCTTCGGCCCCTTGTGCATCCGCGACAAACAAATGTGCCTGCCCGACGCGCGGTTCTAAAGTGCCCCAAACTGGGCGACTTCCAATGCTAAGCGGGAATTCAAACTTTGACATGGGACCCCTATCTAACCTTTTGCCGTGCGAATAGTTTTGTCCTTGTCATAGAAGGGCATTTCTTCAGCGGTCGCTGCCAGTTCGGTTCCGTCGGGTTGTTTCACCACCAAAGCAGTTCCCGGAACGGCAGCATCTGGCGCAATCCGCGCAATAGCGACCGAATACCCGTTCAGCTCGGAAGACAGACCATAGGTAATGACACCAATGTCGACACCGTCACGCAGCACGCGCGCATGCATCTCCATCTGCGCCATGCTGTCGGTCAGTTGGACGCCGTAAATCTTGAACCGCTCTTTGCCTTTCGCGGCATAGTGGTTTTCTGATCCGATGAACCCTTCTTTGCCCGGTGACACCGTGAAGTCGAGCCCAAGCTCCCACAATGTGTCGCCGCACGGCTCATCCGCAAACGGGAAGGTCTCGGAATTGTCACCGGGGTAGAACAACAGGTAGCTTTCGATGCGTAACATATCGAGTGTCGAAAACTGCACGGGGCGCACGCCCATGTCTTTTCCGGCCTCTAGAATACTATCCCAAAGATGTACGGCGTCCTTGGAGCGGCAGAAAATCTCGTATCCGCGTTCACCCGTGTAGCCTGTCCGCGAAATCATGACATCGCGGCCGTAAAGACGTGTTTGCATAAGACCAAAATAGGCCAAATCGCGAATGCTTGGAATTTCCTGTGCGAGCAGATCAACAGCGACTGGCCCTTGCAGCGACATATCGTGCAGATCGTCGTCAAACAAGATTTCGCAATTTTTACCCGCCGCCACCGAGGCTAGCTGTTCCATACCCGTTCCAGTGCCATGCACGACAAGCCAAGAATTCACAGCGACGTGGTAGATGATACAATCATCAATGAACTTACCGTCACTGTTAAGAATTGACGCATAGGTCGACCGACCCGGCGCAATTTTTTCGACATTGCGCGTGGTAACCCGGTCGATGACATAGGCGGCATCTGCCCCGACGACATGAACTTTCTTTAGCCCAGAGACATCCATAAGCCCCGCCTTGGTCCGGATTGCTTCGTAATCTGCTTTGGCGCGTTCGGGGGTGTCATCGTAGAACCATGCGGTTCCCATGCCGTTCCAATCTTCCAATTCGCCACCAATTTCAGCGTGGCGATGCGCAAGCGCGGATGCTCTCCAAAGAATAGCCATTTTGTCCCCTGTCGGTATTTGTTTGATCAGATTGAGACTCAGCCCAATTCAAAAATCAAGACTGATATTAAAATAAGTTTCCTATCAGGCAAAAAGGGCCCGCGTAACGGGCCCCTTGCATCTTTATTCAGCGACTTACTTATACTTCGCGTATTTCGCAGCTTCGGCTTTTTGGCCAATCACCAAAGCAGCGATGCACAAAATGATCGAGATGACAGTGAAAATGCCTGGCATGGCGCTCCCGTATCCCATGAAGATTGGACCGGAAACACCGTCCCATGTCGCGTTTTCAAATGGAAATCCCATAGATTTTCTCCTTTGTTAGATTTCAAGTTTAGCTTGCAGCAGGGGCAGATACTGGAATGCCCTCTGGGTAAGCTTGAGCAGGTACTTTGACCGTATCCAAACCAGCGATTTCAGCGGCTTCTGGAACGCGCAACATGCCGAACATCTTCAGAATGAAGGATGTGACATAGCCCGTACCAAGGCCGAGTGCGATAAAGACAACGGAGCCGACAAATTGACCAATAAGGTTAATAGTCGGGGCGTCTGGACCGCCCAATGCAGGGTAACCAGCGGCTGTAACGCCAAGGATCAACATGCCGTAGATGCCAACTGTGCCATGCACAGTAACCGCGCCCACTGCGTCATCGATGCCAAATTTCTCAAGAACGCCAGCGGCCGGTTTCAGCAATGCGCCTGCGCCAACAGCAATGATGAACGCAAGACCGGGCCAGTAAAGGTCCAAGCCAGACGCCGTCGAAATGATCCCGGCCAAAGCGCCAGACATCATCCAGAATGGATCCTTCGTAAATACCCAAGCGCCAATGATACCGCCACCGATGGCCATTAAGACGTTGAACGCCAAAGCGCCAAGGTTTGTTGGCGTGCCATAGATCGTTGAGTAGTTTCCACCCCACGACCAAGCTTCGCCACCAACAACGACGCAGCCCATCAAGAAGCCCCAGAAACCGACAATGATGATCATCAGACCAGTTGCGGTTAGTGGCATGTTGTGCCCCGGAAGATCGTTCGCGGTGCCGTCTTCGTTAAATTTCCCGATCCGTGGCCCAAGGTTGATAAGAACACCCAACGCAAAGAAAGCAGCAACCGCGTGTACGAGACCGGCCGCGCCAAAGTCATGCACACCCCATTGCTGAACCAACCAGCCATCGGCATGCCAAGCCCAAGCGGCAGCAATCGTCCAACTGAAGCCACCCAACACGATTGCGCAGATCACAAAGCCAACAGTCTGGATGCGTTCAATCACCGCACCTGACATGATTGACGCAGTTGTCGCGGCGAACAGTGCAAACGCGCCCCAGAAAACACCGTCAATCTGGTCTTCGGTGTTTGGCCCCATGTAGGCAGCACTTTCACCCCAGCCCCATGCGATGGCATTGGCATATGCCGCACCGGAAATCCCGTTCGGTCCTTCGGATAAAGTCAGACCTGTTGGGAAACCCCAATAGACCCACCAACCAAAGAAGTAGAATGCCGGAATAACAAACGCAAAAGCGAGAATGTTTTTGACACCCGACGACAGCGCGTTCTTGGCACGTGATGCGCCCATCTCGTAGGCTAAAAAGCCTGCGTGAATGATGATCATGAGCGGGATGGTTAAGTAATAGTAAAGCTCTGCGAACATCGTGTTCGTCAGATTGCCTTTCGTTTCTATAGCAGCGACCTGCGCTGCAAGTTCGGCGAGTTGTTCTTCCACGGTTTCGTTCCCTTGTCGGTTCATGTTGCATTTTATCGGCCTCTTACAGGCGGGCCGCTTTCCAAAATGAACCACGCCATTCTTAATCTGACCAGAATTTTTTTACCTGTAGTGAAAATTAGTTTCCCAACAGTTGATCCCTCCGTGACGTGATGTTAGCGTCGGATTCGATCAACCTGCGCTGTGCAGGACATTAAGCAAGGATGGCAATATGTGTGGAATTGTCGGGTTATTCCTGAAAGACAAAGCGCTTGAACCGCAACTCGGTTCTTTGCTGACGAAAATGCTCATCACGATGACAGATCGTGGACCAGATAGCGCGGGAATCGCAATTTATTCTGATAATTCAATAGGTAATGCAAAGCTCGTCGTGCAATCAGACACGCCAGAATTGGATTTTGAAGGGCTGACTGACGCCCTAAGTGAGGCCATCGGCGCGCCTGTGACGATGAAAATCGCGAGCACCCATGCGGTTTTAGACGTCCCGCAAAGCGCGCTTGATGCAGCCCGCACTGCACTCAAAACGATTAAGCCCGCGCTTCGGGTTATGAGTCGCGGCGGTTCACTTGAGATTTATAAGGAGGTTGGCCTGCCTAAAGATGTGGCAGCTCGCTTTGAGATTGGGCAGATGTCAGGCAGTCACGGTATCGGTCACACGCGTATGGCCACAGAATCAGCTGTCACAACAATGGGCGCGCACCCCTTTAATACCGGTGACGACCAATGCCTTGTTCACAACGGGTCTTTATCAAACCACGCCAGCCTACGTCGCAAATTGCGTCGTGAAGGCATCCACATCGAAACAGAAAACGACACCGAAGTTGGTGCCGCCTATTTGACCTGGCAAATGCAAAACGGCGCGACCTTAGGGGAAGCCTTGGAAAGCAGTCTCGACGATCTTGACGGTTTTTTCACCTTCGTCGTTGGCACCAAAGACGGCTTTGGCGTCGTGCGCGATCCAATCGCCTGCAAGCCCGCTGTCATGGCGGAAACAGATCAATACGTGGCTTTCGGGTCTGAATACCGCGCATTGGTTGACCTGCCCGGCATCGAAGACGCGCGGGTTTGGGAACCAGAACCAGCAACAGTCTATTTCTGGAGCCACACCGACCAGCCAACACAAGAGAAAGCAGCGTAGATGCAAACACTAGATATGGCGGACATCGCGCTACGCGAGATGAACGCAACCCTGCACGCACAGGCGGAAACCACCAATCAGACCGCTTGGGAAATCGTAAATCCGAAAGGCGCACATGCGATCGCATGTGGTTTAGACGCCCCGATCGAGGTCACCGTAAAAGGGTCAACCGGGTACTATTGCGCTGGGATGAACAAGCAAGCGACGATCAATATCAAAGGCTCTGCGGGACCCGGCGTCGCTGAAAACATGATGAGCGGCACCGTCGTCATTGACGGGGACGCAAGCCAATATGCTGGGGCGACAGGCCACGGTGGATTGCTGGTGATCAAAGGTAATGCATCATCGCGCTGCGGGATTTCCATGAAAGGCATCAATATTGTCGTGCATGGTAACATTGGGCACATGTCCGCCTTTATGGCGCAATCTGGCAACCTTGTGGTTTGCGGTGACGCAGGCGACGCGCTGGGCGACAGCCTTTATGAGGCGCGACTATTTGTACGCGGGTCGGTCAAATCTCTCGGCGCAGATTGCATCGAAAAAGAGATGCGCCCCGAACACCTCGCGATCCTTGCCGATTTGTTGGAACAGGCAGGCGCGGACGCCAAACCCGAAGATTTCAAACGCTACGGATCGGCCCGCGAGCTTTACAACTTCAAGATCGACAATGCGTACTAAGGAACAGCCATGACTGACACATCAAACGGCGCCCCTTTGACAGCGCCCATTCAATCCGCCACTTTTTCAAACCCCATCAACGCGGAAATTCGCCGCGCGGCGGCGACCGGCATCTATGACATTCGCGGCGGCGGCGCAAAACGCAAAGTGCCACATTTCGATGATCTTCTATTTTTAGGGGCGTCGATCTCACGCTATCCTCTCGAAGGGTACCGCGAAAAATGCGAAACATCCGTAAGCCTTGGCACGCGTTTTGCCAAGAACCCCATTGAACTCGATATTCCGATCACAATCGCGGGCATGTCCTTTGGGGCTTTGTCAGGACCCGCAAAAGAGGCGTTGGGACGCGGCGCCACGCTTGCAGGCACATCAACCACCACGGGTGACGGCGGCATGACAAGCGAAGAACGCGGCCATTCCAATAAATTGGTCTATCAATATCTTCCGTCGCGTTACGGCATGAACCCCGACGACCTACGCCGCGCCGATGCGATTGAAATCGTTGTTGGCCAAGGCGCGAAACCCGGTGGCGGGGGTATGTTGCTTGGTCAAAAGATCAGCGACCGGGTTGCTGAAATGCGCAACCTCCCGAAAGGCATCGACCAACGTTCTGCCTGCCGCCACCCGGATTGGACCGGCCCTGATGATCTTGAAATCAAGATCCTTGAATTGCGCGAAATTACCAGCTGGAAGGTCCCGATCTATATCAAAATTGGCGGCGCACGCCCTTATTTTGACACGACGTTGGCCGTGAAAGCGGGGGCAGATGTTGTTGTGCTTGATGGGATGCAAGGCGGGACTGCCGCAACCCAAGATGTGTTCATCGAAAACGTCGGCCAACCGATTTTGGCCTGCATCCGCGAATCTGTTCGCGCGCTACAAGATCTCGGCTTGCACCGCGAAGTGCAGCTTGTCGTGTCAGGCGGCATCCGTACCGGCGCGGATGTGGCCAAGGCGATGGCAATGGGCGCTGACGCCGTCGCCATCGGCACCGCGGCCCTGATTGCCTTGGGCGATAACGACCCCAAATGGGAAGCAGAGTACAATGCATTAGGCACCACCGCTGGCGCCTATGACGATTGGCACGAAGGGCGCGATCCAGCAGGCATCACCACCCAAGACCCCGAACTGATGAAACGGTTCGATCCGATCGAAGGTGGTCGGCGTTTGAGCAACTACCTTAAGGTGATGACGCTTGAAGCCCAGACAATCGCACGCGCCTGCGGCAAAAGCCACTTGCACAACCTAGAACCCGAAGACCTTTGCGCGCTGACCATGGAAGCTGCCGCAATGGCAAAAATCCCACTTGCTGGCACCGACTGGTATCCGGGCAAACCGGGTGCTGGCTATTAATTGCGAATAGGGCGCGGCCAATCATGGCACGCGCCCTTCTTTATAAAATGACGACAGGGAATAATACGATGGCAACAGACCTCGCTAAATTTGCCGAAGACAACGGCGTCAAATACTTCATGATTAGTTTCACCGACCTGTTCGGGGGCCAAAGGGCCAAGCTGGTGCCAGCACGGGCCATCGCAGACATGCAAGAAGACGGTGCCGGGTTCGCGGGGTTCGCCACCTGGCTCGACCTCACCCCTGCACACCCAGACATGCTGGCTGTTCCAGACCCAGAGGCGGTGATCATCCTGCCTTGGAACCGTGAAATCGCGTGGGTGCCCGCCGATTGCGTCATGGAAGGCGAACCCGTGGCCCAAGCGCCCCGCAACGTTTTGCGCCGCCTGATTGATGAAGCCGCCGAAGAAGGCATGCGTGTCAAAACTGGCATTGAGGCCGAGTTCTTTTTGCTCACGCCAGATGGCGAACAGGTCAGCGACCCCTTCGATACCGCGGCCAAACCTTGTTATGATCAACAAGCCTTTATGCGCCGCCTTGATGTGATCCAAGAGATCAGCGATCACATGCTGGAACTTGGATGGAACCCCTATCAAAACGACCACGAAGACGCGAACGGTCAGTGGGAAATGAACTGGGATTTCGATGACGCGCTGGCCACGGCTGACAAGCACAGTTTCTTTAAGTTCATGGTCAAAACCGTTGCCGAAAAACATGGCTACCGCGCGACATTCATGCCCAAACCGGTTGAGGGTCTAACAGGCAACGGCTGTCACGCGCATATTTCAGTTTGGGATCTGGACGGCAAAACCAACGTCTTTGCGATTGAACCCAACGATAGCAACCAAACAGCTGAACTTGGGCTATCCGAACAAGGGCGGTATTTCCTGGGCGGCATCATGAAACACGCGAGTGCGCTGCCCGCAATCACCAACCCAACGATCAATAGCTATAAACGTATCAATGCACCGCGTACAACATCTGGCGCGACTTGGGCCCCCAACACCGTCACATGGACGGGCAACAACCGCACACACATGGTCCGCGTTCCCGGTCCCGGCCGTTTTGAATTGCGGCTGCCCGACGGCGCTGTGAACCCCTATCTTTTGCAGGCGGTCATCATTGCAGCAGGCCTGTCAGGTGTCCGTAGCGAGGCCGATCCGGGCAAACGCTATGACATCGACATGTACGCCGAAGGGTTCAAAGTACGTGGGGCACCAAAACTGCCGCTTAACATGCTTGATGCATTGCGTGCCTTTGACAAAGACAAAGGCCTTAAGGCTGCAATGGGCGCGGAGTTCTCGACATCTTTCATCAAAATGAAGATGCAGGAATGGGATAGTTTCGTAGGTTATTTCAGCCAGTGGGAAAAACAGAACACATTGGATATCTGATTTAATACCATAAACGAAGGTGGTTGGCGCATATGCGCCAACCGCGATCCTAGCGCAGCCAACCTCGCGTCCGTGATGCGACCGAAAGCCAAAACAAAATAGCCGCCACGATGACCGAGACGCCGGTGCTCAAAATGGCTTCGCTCGCAAGACCGAGCGCCATCACACCGTACACAAACGTCGCCAGCGCCCCGACCAAAGCAAGGCCAAGAACCTGCACCGCGACTGCGCGACGCAACAACAACAAGATGCACCCGACAGCGCCGCCAAACACGGCAACAGCAAAGCTTGCCGTCGCCCACGCAGGCCGCTGCATGACCAAATCGTGATAGCGATCGGGCAATTTCGCTACAAAATCAGCGTCAGTTTGCATGATGAAATTCAGGCAGCCCATCAAGCTCCAGATCAACCCCATCACGGCGATCGACCAATAGCTCCACTTTGGTTTTTCCATCATGTGTCCTTTCGTTTCTTTACGACCATTAACGCAGCTAAAAAACGTGACCGAGGTCGATTTGCATACATGAACTGCTTAAGTTTTATTCACTCATAAGAATAATTATTGACTTAAGGTAATAGTCACGATGCAATCAAGCAAACGAAAAAAGGATTCCCAGATGCCCAAACGTATTGCCATTCTCGGTGCCGGTCCGTCCGGTCTTGCACAGCTTCGCGCCTTTCAGTCAGCCCAAGAAAAAGGCGCTGAAATCCCTGAAATCGTCTGCTTTGAAAAGCAATCAGACTGGGGTGGTCTATGGAACTACACATGGCGCACAGGGTTGGATCAATACGGTGAACCTGTGCACGGCTCTATGTATCGCTATCTTTGGTCAAATGGCCCGAAAGAAGGTCTAGAATTCGCCGATTATTCGTTTGAAGAACATTTCGGCAAACAAATCGCATCCTATCCCCCCCGCGCCGTGCTGTTCGACTATATTCAAGGGCGCGTACAAAAGGCGGGCGTTCGCGACTGGATCCAGTTTGAAACCGCGGTGCGTTGGGTCAAAAAGGTTGGCGACAAATTTCAGGTGACCGTTTGCCACCTGCCCGAAGATCACACCTACACCGAAGAATTCGACCATGTCATCGTCTGTACCGGTCACTTTAGCACACCAAATGTGCCGGAATTTGACGGTTTTGACTCGTTCAAAGGGCGCGTGTTGCACGCGCATGACTTCCGCGATGCAATGGAGTTCGCGGATAAGGATATCCTGATCGTCGGCACATCGTATTCCGCCGAAGACATCGGATCGCAGTGCTGGAAATACGGCGCGAAATCCATCACGGTCAGCCACCGCACCGCCGCGATGGGGTATGATTGGCCCGACAACTGGGCCGAAGTGCCGCTATTAACCCATATCGACGGCAAAACCGCCCATTTCAAAGACGGCACCACCAAAGACGTCGATGCTGTGATCTTGTGCACCGGCTACAAGCATCACTTTCCCTTCTTGCCCGACGATCTGCGCCTAAAAACCGCCAACCGACTGGCTGCTGCGGATCTCTATAAAGGGGTCACCTACGTGCACGAACCTGCGCTGTTCTACATCGGAATGCAGGATCAATGGTTCACCTTCAACATGTTCGACGCCCAAGCCTGGTATGTACGCGACGTCATTATGGACCGCATTGCGCTCCCCGATGAAGCGGCGATGAAAGCCGATGTGGATGACCGCATCGCACGCGAAGATGCTGGCGCAGATGACTATGACGCGATCTGGTATCAGGGCGATTACATCAAAGAACTGACCGCCGACACCGACTATCCGTCCTTCGACGTCGAAGGCGCGTGCAAAGCATTCAAAGAATGGAAAGGCCACAAAAAGAAAAACATCATGACCTTCCGTGACAACGGTTACAAATCAGTGATCACCGGCACAATGGCCCCCAAACACCACACCCCCTGGAAAGACGCGCTTGATGATAGTCTAGAGGTGTATTTGCAAAATTAAGGTTTTGGGCTCAAAGGCCGCTTTGAGCCCAAACCTACCTTGACTGGCAAGGACATAACCGATCTGTTCTCCGTATGGACGTATCAGCAATCTTTAAAAAGGACTTTCGCGGCGAACTCGGTGAGGCCGTTTGGCTCGTTGATACACCAGAAAATAGAAATCGGTTCGAAAAATCGTGTGACCTTGATCCCAACAGCGCTCTATTTTCTGTGAATGGTTTCAATACCTTGCAATCTGGGCTGGCCGAAACGGTTTGGAGCATCCATGATCACTATCCCGATTTGGACAAAATTATTGTCATTGGTGTCAAACTCAGTGCGTTGATCGCCAAAGAGCTGGACGGCGATTACATTCTTGAGGGAAAAAAGATGGGTTCATTTGCCGCCCAGCGAATGGCACCTAAGTCCCGCCTGTCCGCCGTCTCTCACTAAGAGCGCGGGCGTTCTTTCTTTGGATCATAACCCGCCAGATCAGGGCGGATCGCCGTGGGGAAGCGCCTTTGATGCCCGTCCAGCTTGCCGGTTTCGACATGCGTTCAAGGTTTTTTTATGGGTTATCGTTGCACAACGGCATCAAGTAGAACAATTTCAAGAAGGAATATGGCCATTTGTACACCCACGTCCCTGAGCGTGCTATAGTTTTACCATTATTATCTTAGCAGATGGAAACATATTTATGAAACACTTCACAGTCCCCAAAATGAGCATTGCCGCTTGTGCCGCTTTGCTAATCAGCAGCGCCCCCGCTTTCGCTGGCGGCTTGGGCGATGCGGTCGCCGAACCAGATCCGGTCATGCCGCCTCTTGCTGTCCCTCAGGCGAACAGCGACTATTACGTATCTGTTTTTGCAGGTGCCAATATGCTGTCGGATATCGACACCGATTATTACGGCTCTGAATATTCCGTGGGATTTGATACCGGGTTTGTCGCAGGTGTCACCGTTGGTAAAAAGATAAGTGATACGCTCCGCGTTGAGGGTGAATTGTCCTTTGCACGCGCTGCAGCCGCTGACTTTTCCGCTGGGTATAACGGCTATACTTACGTTGATTCTGACCCGGCCGACGGCGATCTGGATGCAACATATCTTTTGGTCAATCTTTGGTATGATTTCCCGTCGACTGGTCCAATGGGATACTATGTCGGCGGCGGCCTTGGCGGGGCCAAGGTCGAAGGTGACATTAGCTTCGATGGCGCCTCCTACGGCTATGGACCGGGAGAGACGAAGCTTGCGGGCCAAATCGGTGCCGGCTTGATGTACGACGTATCACAAACGCTGACTTTAGATGTTGGGTATCGATTTAAATATGTCGGTGACGTCGATTTTGACGATAACGATGGCAGCGGCGTTTACACAGGTGGCGATGTACAAAGCCACAGCTTGCAAGCCGGGTTGATGTACAACTTCTAGACGGCACTCACAAAAATTACGGGGTCCGTTTACTGCGGACCCCGACCTACATATGATACGATCTGAAGCGATCCATATTGAAGGTTTGCGATAAAGTGTCATCTGCACCTCCGACCAAAGAACACATTCTGCGCACGCTGCAAGTGGGCGTTGACCTTCAGCGTGACGGCAAATTTCTGGAAGCCGAACGCATATACCAATCCGTTCTGCGGGCTGACCCGCGACACCCAGATGCGCTCAATCTCATGGGTACCCTGGCCGTTGAAGCAAACGACGTTGACGTTGCATTAGACTATTTTGGAAAAGCGCTGCGGCGATCGCCGCGTAACGCTGTTTACCTAAACAATATGGGTAACCTGCTTTTGCGCTTGAAGCGCAATAAAGAAGGGCGCCAGCATTTACTAAAAGCCGTTCAAGCCCAACCGAATTTTGTTGAGGCGCTATGCAACCTTTCCAAGGCGCATAAGCTAATGCTGAATGGTGTTGAGGCCGAAAAGCTGCTGAGAAAGGCACTCTCAATTGACGCCGATAGCCTCAAGGCGCGGCTCGGGCTTGCTGATTTGCTGATCGACAATGGAAACTCTGACGGCGCCGCTGTACTGTATGAGGATATTCTGCGTCATCACCCTGACAGCGTCGAAGCCCTTTCAGGTCTTGCTGCTTCGCGCAAATTCGCGCCAGATGCGCCTGAGATTGACCTCGTTCTTCAACGGATCGCAATGCCGGATACATCCGATGACGCGTTGGTTCATCTTCACCATGCCGCAGGTAAGATCCTGAACGATCAGCGCCGTTATGATGACGCTATTCAGCATTTCTCCAAGGCGAAGACATATAGCAAAGGTGCGTTTGATTTAGATCGTCACCGGCAGTTTTATGGGTCGCTGATCGAAACGTTCACGCCAGAATTTTTTGCTGAAAGGACCGGTTTTGGGAACGATTCTGAACGGCCTGTCTTTATCGTTGGGATGCCACGTTCGGGCACGACTCTGACAGAACAAATTTGCGCAAGCCATCCAGATGTCTATGGCGCAGGGGAGCTTTCTGAGCTGCACAAAATTGCACGTTCACTTGGCCATTCTGCCTCTGAACCAGCGGCACTCGCCAAGGCTTTAGTTACAATGACCAAACGCGATTCTCAAAAATTGGCTGATCGCTATCTCTCTGCTTTGAAACGGCGCGATAGAAAGGCGCTTCACGTTGTAGATAAGATGCCACACAACTACGAGTTCCTAGGTCTCATCACGTTGCTGTTTCCGAACGCCAAAATCATCAACTGCAATCGCGATCCGATGGACAACTGTCTGTCGTGTTTTATGCATCGCTTCGCTGAAAGCCACGGTTATAACGCAGATCTCGAAACTGTCGGATATTATTACCGCGAGTACAGAAAGCTAATGGATCACTGGCAAGACGTTTTGCCAAGCCCCATCCTGCTCATGCAGTATGAAGAAACCGTCGCCGATTTGGAAACACGTGCGCGTGCACTTATCGACTTTGTGGCGTTACCTTGGGATCCGGCCTGCCTTGCCTTCCATGAAACTGAACGCACAGTCCGAACACCAAGCCGATGGCAAGTCCGCCAACCTATCTACACGACGTCGGTCAAACGCTGGACCCGCTATGGCGACGCAGTCGCGCCATTACAATCTGCACTTGGGGACCTGATCGTAGAGGGCGGTGCGAATGAGAACGCTTTGGCCACATAGCTACCGGCCGCTCTTAACCACCTAAGATCGTGGCTTTTCTTTTTGGGGATCATAACCCGCCAGATCGGGGCGGATCACAGCCGGAAGGCGTTTTTGGTGCCCGTCCAGCTTGCCGATCTCCACCTCCGTTCCGGCTGCGGCATGGACGACATCGATGCGTGCCATGGCAATGTTTTTGCCCAAAAGCGGCGACCGCATCGACGAAGTGACTTCACCAATTTGCGCGCGCCCGATATGGATGCAATCCCCATGCCCCACTTCAACTTCGCTACCAATATCAAGACCAACCAGCTTTCTCATCGGGTGTTCTTTGCGACGGATCAACGCGTCGCGGCCAATGAAATCATCCGGTTTTGATTTGAGAGGAACAGTAAACCCGATGCCCGCTTCAAACGGATCCGTTTGGTCAGAAAAGTCATAATCCGCAAAAATGAGACCCGCTTCGATCCGTACCATATCCAAGGCTTCTAGCCCCATGGGGCGCAGCCCATATTCTTGCCCAGCGCCCCAAATCGCATCAAATATCTCTGTGCAATGTTTGGGGTGGCACATGACCTCGTAGCCCAATTCACCCGTGTATCCGGTCCGCGAAATCACAAACGGTGTGCCTGCCTCATTGCGCAGACGTGCAGGTGTAAACCGGAACCAAGCGAGCTGATCAAATTCGGGGTTATGCGGCGCAGTCCAAACCAAATCACGTAGCAAATCACGTGATTTTGGCCCTTGAACCGCGACGTTGTGCAATTGGTCGGTCGAGGATCTGACCAGCACTTTGAGGCCCAGCTTTTCGGCCTGCTCTCGGATCCATTCGCCGCCATATTCACTGCCGCCAATCCAACGGAAATTGTCGCGTCCCAGACGAAATACGGTGCCGTCATCAATCATACCCCCGTGTTCGTAACACATCGCGGTATAGACTACGCCGCCCAACGGCAGCGTTTTCATGTTGCGGGTGAACACATACTGGCACAGCGCTTCGGCGTCTGGCCCTGTGATTTCAAACTTGCGCAGCGGCGACAGATCCATGATTGCCACATCTTGGCGGCAGGCATGATATTCCGCGATTGGACCAGCGTCAGCAAAACAATTGGGCAACCAATAGCCATTGTATTCGACAAAATTACGTGTGTGTTTTGCGAAACATTCATGGAATCCGGTTTGTTTGGTCATCTTAGGCTCCGAATTGGGCGTCGCGCGTGTCGCGATGGATTTTTGAAAGGTTTCTTTGCCAGAATAAGTCCGCACATGGATATCCGTTGGGTTCCAACCGTTGGCAGCGGTCGTGTCATCTGGGCAAGCACTGCTGACGCAAACAATGTCCGTTAATGCGCGCAACAGCACATAGTCCCCCGGCCGTGACCAAGGTTCGTCCGCGTACATGACCCCGTGATCATCGATGCGCGTGTTGAAAAAAAAGTTGATAGCCATCCACCCCGGCCGCCCTGTGACGCCATATTCAGCCAGTGCGGCATTGAAATTGTCCGAACAGTTCGCGTGGCCAGGATAGCCGATGTCATCATAGTATTTGGAGGCACAAGCCATCGCAAAGGCATCGTGGCGCCCGCAGGTGTCTTGGATAACCTCCACGAGCGGCACCATTTCCTGATCGTAGTATTTCGCATGTAGGCCCGGCATCGGGTAGGCATGGCCCATCAAGGTGCGCGTGGTCGTCACATCCAACGCGTGCTCAATTCCCTCGTCTAGCTTACGCGCGCTGAAACATTCGAAATCTGTGCACTGCCTACCATCGACATCAAGAATTTGGATGTAGTCGCCCGCCTTTACAAAATAGGCCTCGGCGGTTTGGGTATAGACCCGAATATCTTGCAGTGGATCGGCAAGCGGCGTGGGTAGCGCAAACCCCACACGGGGTTTTATGACCGCCCGTTTTATGGTGACAGTCAACGGTGTTGCCGTGTTCTGTGTTTCAAAATCCATTATGCCGCCGGGTGCTGCGATCACGACGCAACCATCGCGTTGCGCAGTAAAGCTAGCTTCGGTCTTGGCGGGCGTTGTAGCCTCAAACAGATGCACGGCATGCGCGCTGGCGACATCGATGTTGCGCGCGTTCAGCCCCATCCGAAGTCCGCGCAAAGAACGGTCGCTACTTTCCAACAATGACTGCAGGCCCAACGCGGGCCCTTGCGCTGTCGCGCCGACAATGCTCGGGTCAACCACGCCCTTTGGGTCACAGACCAACAGCTCGCAGGGTTGACCGCCTTCGTCGTTAATTACTGTGATCTTATCTCCGGCAGAGATCGGCACAAGAACCGCACCGCAGGCTTCGACCACATACCGTTCGGTCCCCGCAGGCAGCGAGAAAACGCGCGGCTCGTAGATCGCGCTCGGCTTTGGAGGGCCGGGGCGTATATTCAAAATTTCGTCCCGCATCATCGCCCCGTCTGTTGCATGAATGGAATATTTATTTAATATGATGAATATAATTGAATGTGACGCCTCGCAAACACAATCGACAGGGAACATGTGAATAATTACATCACGTTTTTGAAAACCTGCGCGCTGTGGTCCCTTTCCGCTCCGGTAAACACCTGATGTCACTCGTTTTAGGTTTAATCGCAGCCGCCTGTTGGGGGCTTCATGATTTTTGCGTCCGCATCATCAGTCAAAACGCCCCTGTAAGCGCCTGCTTGTTTGCCGTCATGGTGTTTGGACTGATCTTTCAGGCCGGGCTTTTGGTCACAACTGGAAGCTATGCGCGCATCCCTGCGGCGAGCGTCGGACCATTAATCTGCGCTGGCGCTTCTTTTGCGATTGCTAATTGCGGGCTGTACATCGCCTTTCAGCGCGGCCCAGTCTGGCTAGCCGCGCCGCTAGTTGCTTGTTTCAGTGTCTTTTCTGTCGGCATCGCGTTGATCGGTGGCACCGCCGTTTCATTAAAACAATGGGGTGCAATTGCGATGATCTTTGGCGGCATCACGATGATCGCTACCCTCGCGGACCGGGGTGACGCGCAAGACAATGGAAAATTTTTGACAATTGTGAGTGCGTTGATCGCGGCGGCCGGGTTTTCAAGCACGTTTTACTTTGGGCAAACCGCCACGGAAATGACCAACGGGCTCGTGTCTGCCGTGGTCACGCGCATCGTTGCCATTGGCGTTTTCCTTACCGGAATTCTCGCCTTGCGTCTGCCAGTGTGGCCTAAATCAGACGCGCTCGGTGTGCTTATAATTATGGGGATCCTTGACGGTATTGCCATCCTGTCCATCATGATTGCAGGCAATCACCCGCACCCCGAATACGCCGCGGTCACAACGGCGATGTACGGGTTGCCAACCATATGGCTAGCCGCATTTTTCCTAAAAGAACGTATCAGCCCGATGCAATGGTGGGGCTGCGTCATCGCATTTTTGGGTGTCGGTTATCTCGCATTATGACGCCCTTGATAGTCTTGTTTCATGGGCTCTTTTGTGCCCGCACAAAAAAGGCCCCGATGCTTTCGCACCGGGACAGCTTGGGACAGGTCGAGGGCAGGTTCTTTAGCGGCGCGTTGATGCACCAGTTGGATAACGAGGTTCATCCGTCGGGCGATGGGATGCTTCGCGACCATCGTCGTCATAGTCGCCACGATTGTGAATTTCTTCCGGCTCTGAAAGGATTTCAAAGCGCAAGCTATAGGTTTCATCTTCGCGTTGGGTGGCAAAGATACCTTTGATGTCGATTCCGCCAACAGAGTTCCCGAAGACTTGGTCGCAATCATCGAGACCGCTTGTTTGGCTACAATCTTGGTCGGGGAAAGTTTCCGAACACCAATTGATGACCGCTTGGTAACATGCGCCCAAGGTTGTAAATTCGGCGTGCGCTTGGATAGGCGCAAAAGTTGCTGCAGTTAGTATCGTACCGATCGAAAATGTTTTGATAAAATTAGGCATAATATAGATCCAGTTTTTTATTTTGTAGCAACAGTTACCTGCGCTACAGTTATAGGTCGCTGGAGGTCTGAAAATGGTTCAAAGAAAATACATGTTTTTTCGGAAAAATATAAACCATTGATATTAATAATTTTTATGGAATGCTTGATGCCGTGGCGCCCCCGATCCTGATTATATAGGGCCGGGGGCAACCGATTAATCAGTGAGTTCGCTCATGTGAACTAAGCGATGTTCGCGGATCGATATTTGCGCAGCCATGCCCATCAGCACGGCGATTTTTCCATCGTTAAGCGATACATCAGGCTGGTCGCGCTGCCCACGCACCAATTCAAGGAACCCTTTGTGTTGATAATAGGTCGATCCATTGTGATCGCCTGCGTCAAGCAGGGTTGGATCAACGGGGATATCTTTGTGGGCCGGCCCTTTGGGGGTGCGGGGACTGACGATCAGTTGCGGCACGGGCGCGTCACCCAAATGGTCCGGCCAAAAACGGCCGGGTCCCGGCACCAAGGCTTCGACCTTACCGTTTGGACCAACCGCCGAGATTTCCTCTTGGTACTGCGCGCCTTCGGCAAACATGCAGAGTTCCAGCAAGGCGCGGCTCCCGTTTGCAAAATCCACAATGACATAGCCATTGTCCAAAATATCCGGCTGTTCCCCATTATACCGTTCGTCAATGTGGTTCGCATCTTGGCCGCCAGAGGCCATGACCCGGATCGGTTCGGATTTCAAAACCAACCGCATTAGATCAAAGAAGTGACAGCATTTTTCGACAAAGGTCCCCCCTGAATAGCGATCAAAACGATTCCAATCGCCGACTTTTTCCAAGAACGGAAAGCGGTGTTCGCGGATTGTCAGCATTTTGATCCCGCCTGTGGCGTCATCCGCGCAATTCAAAAGCGCGGTGATGGGAGGCATATAGCGGTATTCCATCGCGACCCAAACCGGCGATGGGTATGTATTTGCGAATGTGTTGATACGTTCAATTTGGTCAATGTCGGTAAATAGCGGTTTTTCAACCAACACCGGCAGGTGCCGTTTCGCGGCCAGCATTTCAAGCTGTTCGACGTGCCGAAAGTTCGGGCTAACAATCAGAATGCAATCCAATTCAGGCATGTCCAACAACGCGTCAATACTAGCAGCCATTTGGGCGTCAGGCGCGATTGATTGGGCGATTTTTGCCATTTCCTCGTCAGGTTCAAAGACCCCGGCAACGCGCGCATTTTCCAACAACGCGATGTTGTGCATGTGTTCATGGCCCATCATGCCGCAACCGATGATGCCGTAGTTTGTGGTGTTTGACATATTTCCTCCCTAACGCAGGCGCTGCACATAGCGGGCGCGCTGCGGGTCAAACCAAGTTCTTGAAAACTCAACCGAACCATGTTGTTCGGTATGGCTTATCCGCTCAATAAACCCGACGGTTTCGCCGGGTTCTGGCGTGAATTCTGTGGGGGCCCAATCGGGGACCTTTCCGATGGAAACATAGTCTTCGGCGTGTGTGATCCAAAACCCAAGTCGCATTTTGTAATAGCGGTACAGCGAATCAGATAGGTCTGCGGGCACGATTTCCCCCGCGCAACAGTCGAGCCAGATTTCTTCGACAGCGATAGGTTCGTGATTCAAAAACCGCAACCGTTTGATCCGCGTGCCCCGTTCCGACTGCCCGAATTGCGGCAGATCGTCGGGCTTTTTCAATTCATCAACAGTCAAAACTTTCGCCGTTGGCAGACCACCACCACGCAGCAATTCCAGCCGGAACATCGAATAGACGCTGGCGACGTCAGGGGTCTTTCGGACATAGTTTCCCGACCCTTGAATACTTTCGATCAGGCCGTTTTTTTCAAGTATTGCGAGCGCTTTGCGCAAGGTCCGTACGGTCGTATCATGCTGTTTTGCAAGCGTGCGCTCTGGCGGCAACCGTTCCCCGTCCAGCAATTGGCCAGACGCGATTTCGCGGATCAAGACCTCACTGATCTGCACATAGAGCGGCAGTGCAGATGCTGTTTCGCTTTTAACATACATCGCGGGGAGGGTTGCTTTCGAAAATAATTGATACACCATTGATCCAGATCAAAGACACTGTTAGCCGTAAAGAAAGTCAAGCGGTTTTCTTGGGGCAATCCCGAAAGCCGCATCAGGGAGGATGACCAAAATGACCGTCGTGCCGGTAACGTCTGCTGATCTTGATGCCGCCGAAGTGTCGTGGTTTGCGGCCCTTTGTTCAGATGACTATCAATTTTTGGGGCAACCTGATGGGGCGCTCCGGTCATCGTGGGATCATTGCTCTGGCATTGTGAAAACGGCTGAAAAGCAAGGATTTCGGAATATCCTATGCCCGTCATCCTATCAGGTTGGGCAAGATACGCTAAGCTTTGTGGCTGGCTGTGCGCCAATCACATCGGACATCAATATGCTGGCCGCTGTGCGTTGCGGGGAAATGCAGCCGATTATGCTAGCGCGCACAATCGCGACGCTTGATCATATGCTGAACGGTCGTTTGACCGTGAACATCATCAGCTCCGATTTTCCCGGACAAGTCGAAGAAAGCAGCTACCGCTATCAGCGGTCACGCGAGGTCGTTGAGATACTCAAACAGGCGTGGACCCAAGACGAAATAAACCACAAAGGCGAGATCTACAATTTCTCAGGCCTGACCTCGGACCCGGTGCGCCCCTACCAAACAGGCGGGCCGCTTTTGTACTTTGGTGGCTACTCCCCTGCCGCGCTTGAGCTTTGCGGTGAGCATTGTGATGTTTACCTCATGTGGCCTGAAAAGGTCGAAGAATTGGCGGGCCGAATGAAGGCTGTGAATGCAGTCGCCGAAAAATACGAACGTACTTTGGATTACGGGCTACGCGTACACGTGATCGTGCGCGATACAGAGGCCGAGGCGCGTGAATATGCGGATTATATCGTCTCTAAACTGGATGATGATCAAGGTGACGCGATCCGCAACCGTGCGCAGGATGCGAAGTCACTTGGTGTTAGCCATCAGGCAAAGAACCGTGAAATCGCGGATGATTCCGGCTACATTGAACCCAACCTTTGGACAGGCGTTGGCCGTGCCCGGTCTGGCTGTGGTGCGGCGCTTGTTGGGTCAACGGATCAGGTTTTGTCAAAACTTAAAGCCTATCAAAAAATGGGTATCCGTGCGTTTATCTTGTCAGGCTATCCGCATATGGATGAGGCCGAACACTTTGGAACACGCGTATTACCGCAGATGAAAACTTGCTCTTTACCACATGAATATGGACGCGTGCCTGCCAGTGTGCCTGCAACCCCCCTTGGAAATGGAGTCCGCCGCTAATGATGCCGCGTATTGATATCACCCCTGACCTTTCGTTTAGTCAGATCGTTTATGGCATGTGGCGGATCGGCGATGACGCTGACACATCTGTCGCCCATATCGAAGCGAAAATTCAAAGCTGTCTTGCGCAGGGAATTACGACATTTGATCAGGCTGACATTTATGGCGGCTATGCTGCCGAAGACATTTTAGGCACCGCATTAAAGGCGAACCCTGCGCTCCGCCCGCAAATGGAGATCGTCACCAAATGCGATATCGTCGCACCAATGGGCCGTTATGAAGATGCGAAATGCAAACATTACGACACCTCACGGGCGCATATCACATCATCTGTTGACTATTCGCTTGCGGCGATGGGAATTGAGCAAATTGACCTTCTGCTTATTCACCGCCCAGACCCGTTGATGGATCACAATGAAACCGGCGTTGCGCTTGACGAGATAGTGAAATCGGGCAAGGTGCGCGCTGTTGGCGTGTCCAACTTTAAGCTTTGGGATTGGGAATTGCTGCAATCGGGCATGAACGAAAAACTGGTCACGAACCAGGTTGAGATTTCAGCCTCCGCAATTACCCCATTCACCAATGGCGATATCGCATTTCATCAACGCCACGATCATCCAATGATGGCGTGGTCCCCATTGGGTGGCGGCGATTTGATGACAGGGCAAAGCGCGCTGACCGACCGTATGGATGAAATCGCCAAAGATCAGGGCGTAGACCGGGCGGCCGTTGCCGTTGCGTTTTTGCTGCGCCACCCGGCCAAAATATTACCGGTATTGGGGACAAATAACCTTGAACGGATTGGCCGCCTGTCAGATGCTCTTTCTGTTACAATTAGCCGTCAAGACTGGTTCTATCTATACGAATCCGCATTGGGTACCGAAGTCGCATGATCGCAACCGAAACAATCGCAACCGAGACATCATTTGTCCCTGACCCAAGCAACCCGCGCCAACTGCGGGATGCATTTGGTCGGTTTGCGACTGGCGTGACGATTGTGACAGTGGCCACGCAAGATGGTCCGATGGCAATCACGGCGAATAGCTTTTCATCATTGTCGCTGGAGCCTCCGCTTGTGATGTGGGCACCCGATAAATCATCACGCCGCTATGCGCATTTTGCGCAGGCTGAACATTTTGCGATCCATGTTCTGGCATCTGATCAAGAAGACCTGTGTTGGCGGGTTGCCCGCGATGGGGCCGGGTTGTTGGCAAACGAACTGACCACAAACGCCGAAGATGTACCCGTTTTGTCAGGCTGTCTCGCGCGCTTCGAATGCCGCCGCTACGCATCTTACGACGGAGGGGATCACGACATCGTCGTGGGGCAGGTTCTGCGTGCCGCCCAGCGCGAAGACGGCGACGCATTGACGTTTTTTAAAGGAAAGATGGCTGGTCACATCGCGCGGTAATGCGGTGTAAGAGGAGGCAGCCAACAACAAGGACCAAAACTGAAATCTGAATGTCTGGGGAGGACACCATGAAGATGAAAACGAACAAATTGATGTTGGCGGCGCTGATGCTGTCAGGCGCAAGCAGCGCATATGCGGACGAAGTATCGTTCCTATGCTACCAAGACAGCAATGAATGCGATGTGATCGCAGAAATGTTGCCGA
Source organism: Loktanella sp. D2R18 (assembly GCF_003318235.1). Taxonomy (GTDB): domain Bacteria; phylum Pseudomonadota; class Alphaproteobacteria; order Rhodobacterales; family Rhodobacteraceae; genus Yoonia. The sequence continues at coordinate 53,109 of NZ_QOCG01000031.1, forward strand.
CCTTTACCGCAAATACGGGTCACACGGTGAACTTGGAAACTGTCGCCTATGACGTGATCCGCGATCAGCTTGAAAACCAATTGCAAACCGATGCCGCCCCTGATGTGGCGCGTGTGACCAACTTGGGTGGTTTGAACCAGTATTACCTTGATCTTGCCCCTTATGTGGACGGCGCGGCTTGGGAAGCCAGCTATGGCGCGACATTGCCGTGGTTCCGCACACCCGGTGGCGAAGATGCTGGCATTTACGGTTGGATGACCCAACTGACCGTGACCGGCCCCTATGTGAACGTGACGCTTTTTGAAGACGCAGGCGTAGACATGCCCGGCGCGGGCGCAACATGGGACGATTGGGCAACCGCCCTGATGGAAGTCAAGGAAATGACAGGCATCACAGCGGGCCTAGCGATGGATCGCACCGCACACCGCCTTGCTGGCCCAGCGTTCAGCTATGGCGCGCAATTCTTTGACGACGCGGGCCAGCCAATGTTGGTTGACGCGGGTTTCCGCGATTTCGCCGAAACATTCGTGGGTTGGCACGAATCCGGCTTGATGCCCGCCGAGGGTTGGCCAGCTGGCGAAGGGACACAGTACCGTAACGCGGCACCATTGTTCCAATCAGGCGATGTTGCAATGCACATGTCTGGGTCATGGATGATCAACAGCTATGCTGACAACATCTCCGACTTTGATTGGATCGCAGTTCCGGCACCATGTGGCACAGGTGGTTGTGGTGCAATGCCCGGTGGCGCTGCGATTGTCGCGTTTGAATCAACAGACGTGCCTGAAGCGGCCGCTGCCTTGATTGATTTCCTTGCGATGGAAGAAAACGCAGCACAATTTGCGGCCGCGACCCGCAACATCACGGCACACCAAGGTCTGCAAGCATCCGGCATTGACTATGCAGATGCATCCCCAGCGGTTGCGGCGGCTTTGTCAGTCTTTGCAGCCAATGCAGGCGTTGCGGCGGAAACAACCCCGCAAGCCTACACATTGCAAGGGTACGCGAAGAACTTTGTCATCTATGGCGCGGTTCCAGATTACCTGACACAGGCAATCACGGGTGAGCTGACGCTAGACGAAGCGCTTGATGCGATTGATGCGGATGTTGCCGCCAAGATCGCCGAGTAAGACGTCTAACAGGGGGTCACGGCATGTCTGAGGCATTATCTGCTGCTTTTTCCGGCTCGCCGTGGCCGCTTTATCTGCTGATCTATTTGATCAACGGTTGGGCGCTCTTGCGCCCTTCCGGGCCCATCTGGGATCGCTGCATTAGCACGCTTGGCTGGCCCATTGAAATGACCCAGCGCCTGTCGGGCGCAACCGGGCTTCCTTATCTATTCTTGCTGCCCAATATGATCATTTTTGGGCTGTTCACCTTTGCGCCCCTGTTCATCAACATGGGTTTTTCGGTGACCGAAGGGCAATCAATTCTGTTTTCTGATCGCGAATGGGCGGGGTTAGACAACCTGCGCCGCCTGTTGTCGGAAACCCAAATCGACACCGGGGCTGCGAACCTCGAAGATGATAAATTTCTTAGCGCGGTCTATGACACGGCAACATTTGTGGTGTTCCAAGTGCCGATCATGATCGCGGTCGCGCTGACGTCGGCTTTGGCGTTGAACCGCAAAATCGTGGCGCGTGGGTTATGGCGCGCGGTATTCTTTTACCCGGTGATGCTATCGCCCGTAGTTGTTGGCTTTCTCTGGAGCCTGATCCTCAAACGCCAAGGCGTGCTTTCTGAAACACTGATGCGCTGGGGCTGGATTGACGCGCCGGTACAGTGGCTGACCGATCCGTCTTGGACGATGTTTTGGTCCGTGTTTGTCTACACGTGGGCGCATCTGGGGTTCTACATGTTGATCCTTTTGGCCGGGCTTCAGGCGATCCCACGCGATGTCTATGAGGCCGCCGAAATGGATGGCACCCCTGCATGGCGGCAGTTGACGCGGATCACGATCCCGCTTTTGGCCCCTACATTACTGGTGGTGACGGTGCTATCGCTGGTCAAAGCCTTCCAAGCATTTGAAGAGCTCTACGCGATGTCAGTGCGCTGGACGTCGCTTGTCGGCTATATTTTTGAAACCTCTGGCCTGCGCGGGCAGCCAACGGCCAATGGGCTGGGCATTGCGGCGATGGCGTCGCTATTGGTTGCGGTCGTGCTGATCATGTTGTCGCTGCTGCAAGTCTATCTTTCATCGAAATCGAGCAAAAAATGACAGCACTCGCAACATTTCTGACGCGCAAAGCGGGCGGTCGCCAGGCGAATTGGCTTGATTGGCTGACCTATGCCTATCTGTTCACTGGGTTCTTGGTCATTGTCATTCCGGTGATGTGGCTTGCGCTCAACTCGCTCAAATCCGCATCACAGCTTGAAAAGCAAGACCTATCACTGTTGCCTTCCAGCTTTGAAAGCGTGGCACGCGCCACAGTGTCCGGCCCTGACGGTAAAGAAATCTTTTTCATTCAGGACCTGCCTGATTGGGTGCTGGGATGGAATGATCTGTCGGACGCAGAACAAGCCAGCCATGACATCCCAGCGTTTCTTGCCGATTGGTCGGGCAATGAACTATACGCCGTGCGGTCGCAACTGGGCTATGTGCCAACATTGGTCCGTGAAATGGTCGCAGCGCAGGATTTGCCTGATTGGTTGCTGCGGTATCCGTCCATGTCAGCTGCTGCCAAACAAGATTTCGACCCCGCCGAAGTGATCGCGGCCCTTGCGCCTGAAGATCAGCGGCTATTGTCTGAATTTCTGGGCGTCGGCGGATACGAGCCTTCGCGGCTGACCCTACAAATTCTAGCGCGCGCACCAGACCCCGAAACAGGTGAAGAAACCCTATTTGGCATTTCAAATTTTAAGGCCACGCGCGCACTAACCCCTGCCCGCTATGTCGACAATCGCAGCGCTGACGTCGTGCGTCTGAACACCGCGGATATCACAATGCGCCGTCCGCTTGATCCGTCATGGAACAATTTCACCGACCCGCTGACCGGAAATGCCTTTGGTGTGAACGTAAACTTTGCGACGTGTTTCACTAACTCGGTCCTGGTGACGTTGATCGCGACGGTATTGACGCTCTTAATCAACTCTATGGCCGCATTTTCGTTGGCAAAGTATAAATTTCGCGGCCAAGTCGCGTTCTTTATCGTCATTCTGGCCACCTTGATGGTGCCGCCAACCATTACGCTGGTTGGTGTGTTCAAGGCGGTCAACGCGACCGGGTTATCAGGATCCATTTGGGGTGTGATCATTCCAGGCGCGGCAACGCCAACAGGGGTGTTCTTGCTGCGCCAATACATGCTGTCAATCCCAGATGAATTGATCGAAGCCGCGCGTATGGATGCGGCGTCGGAATGGAAAGTCTATTGGCGGATCGTGCTGCCACTTGCAATGCCTGCATTGGCCGCGCTTGGGATTTTGTCGATCATCTGGCGCTGGAACGATTTGATCCTGCCGTTGGTCGCGATTGCCACCACCAAAGAAGCCTACACCATCCAACTTTGCCTGCTTGAATTCCGCGGCGAACATCTGTCGCAAGAACATTACCGCCTTGCGATGACGATGGTCAGCCTTGTGCCATCGACGCTCGTCTTCGTGTTTTTGCAGAAATACATCACCACCGGTATTGCCAATACAGGACTGAAATAATGACCAAACTTGTCCTTAATAACGTCAAGAAATCCTATGGTGATGTTGATGTCATCCATGGGATCGACATGGAAATTCAATCCGGCGAATTCTGCGTTTTCGTTGGACCGTCTGGTTGCGGAAAATCGACCCTATTACGGGTAATTTCAGGCCTAGAAGACATTAGCGCGGGTGACATTGAAATCGACGAAACCGTGGTCAACCAAGTACCCGCGGCCCAGCGCGGGCTGGCGATGGTGTTCCAGTCTTATGCGCTTTATCCGCATATGTCGGTGCGCAAAAATCTCAGCTTTGGATTGGAAAATCTTAAGACCTCAAAAGCTGAGATTGAGAAGCGCGTGACCGAAGCCGCCCGGATGCTGCAGATTGACCCTTACCTTGATCGCCGTCCCGGCCAGCTATCTGGCGGGCAACGTCAGCGTGTTGCCATTGGCCGTGCGGTCGTGCGCGAACCCAAGGTTTTTTTGTTTGACGAGCCGCTGTCCAACCTTGATGCCGAATTGCGCGTAAGCATGCGACGCGAAATTGGTGCGTTGCATCGGCGGCTTGGCAACACAATGATTTACGTCACCCATGATCAAGTCGAAGCCATGACAATGGCCGACAAGATCGCGGTCCTGCGGGCCGGCAAGGTTGAACAATTTGGTACCCCCTTGGACCTGTTCAACCATCCCAAGAACCGCTTTGTTGCAGGGTTTATTGGATCTCCCGCGATGAATTTCTTGCAAGGCAAGGTCGGTCCGCAGGGCATTATTTTGGATGATAAAACGGAGATTGCAGTTGATCCGGCACGGTTACACGGGCCCGAAGGCACGCCCGTTGAACTGGGTGTCCGACCACGCGACTTGATCATCGATCCGACTGGACCGATCAATTTGTCGATTTTGGAAGTAGAGCAACTGGGTGCTGAAAGTTACCTGTTCGCAGAGCTTTCAACAGGAGAATCTATCGTGGTGCACCAACCCGGCCAAACGGATGTCAAAATCGGCGACGGGCTCCGCGCTGCAGTAAATTCCGATGCATTATTCGTCTTTGATAAGGCCAGCGGGCAAGCATGGTACTAAACGCTAGGGCCGTTTTTCCCGGCCTCTTATTCGCAGCGATGGTCGCAATGGCCGCGCAATTCTTGTCAGAACACTACGGCGCCCCGGTCATGTTGATGGCCATCCTGCTAGGCATTCCGTTTCAATTTCTATCAACCGAAGAACGCACTTCGGTCGGGATCGCCTTTGCGTCACGCCGCGTATTGCGGATCGGGGTGGCTTTGTTGGGGGTGCGCGTCAGCGTTGATATGGTCGCAGAGATCGGTTTTGCCAATGTGGCGCTCGTTGCATCTGGGGTGGCGTTGACCATTCTCTTGGGGTTAGTGCTTGCCCCGCTCTTTGGCCGTAGCCGTTCCTTTGGCTTCTTGGTCGGCGGTTCAGTCGCAATTTGCGGCGCGTCAGCAGCAATGGCGATCGCGTCCTTGTTGCCCAAAGGCGAAAATACAGAACGCGATGTGACCTTTACTGTGGTATCGGTCACGCTCGCCTCAACTGTGGCGATGATCGCTTATCCGATATTGATCAGCGCCATGGGCATGGATAGCCAATCAGCGGGGGTTTTCTTGGGTGGGACCATCCATGACGTCGCGCAGGTTGTCGGCGCCGGGTATTCCGTGTCGGAAGAAACGGGCGACATTTCTACTTTGGTCAAACTGTTCCGGGTCGGTATGCTGGCGCCTGTGGTTTTCATTGGCGCGTTATTCCTGCGTCAATCCGGTCAAGGTGCAGAAGGCGTGCCGCTTGTCCCGGGCTTTGTAATTGGGTTTTTGGCACTTGCGGCGATGAACTCCTTTGGGTGGCTTCCTGACTTCGCTATCCAAACTGCCGATACGGTGTCACGCGCATGTCTTGTCACCGCTGTCGCGGCCGTCGGGATGAAGACATCGTTCGAAGACTTGCGTTCCGTGGGCAGATCAGCGCCATTGATGATCTTAATCTTGACGGTCGCGCTCGCAGGTTATGTTTTAATTGGGCAGCATACCCTGCTTTGATTTCAGCCCGAAAGATGGGCTTCAATACAGGGTTTACGTTTTTATGATGCCGGGGCAAAGCGGCACCAAAATGATCACCCCTAACCGACTGAGGTGATCAAAGATCATCTGACATGACGCTGCAAGCCATTCGACAAAGAGGGCATTAGTACGTTTTTTGCAGCGAATGGCAGGCTTGAGCCCAAATTGACAAGGTTTCTGCAATGCAGCTAATGTCTGCTATCAAGGTTAGTGCAAAAATTTGACAACCACCTGAGCTTTTAACAGGGTTTATCCATGAATTCTAAAACACTTACTTCTTCGGCATTACTGTGCTTTGCCTTGGTTTGCGCCTCATCTGCCAAGGCAGACGAACCCACAATAGATGAAAGTTGCGAACTTCTTATCCAGTTTCTACCTAATGATATCCAAGATATTCCAATAAACCAATGTGAAAGCCCAACAGAATCTCAAACAGTGGTTACGGCCGCGTTAACAGTTCCCGCAAACCGTGTGTTAGATGTTCAAAGAATCCTGATTTCGTCCTACGGGATGGAGCCTTTGCAGTTCGTTTGTTGTGGTTACGAAACGTCCCCCGTTACAGTTGCACTTCCGGCAGGCCATCCACTTAGACAAAATACCCCAAGAGGAGTATATCGCGACATTTTACTATCGTTCTCCGCGCCCGGAATTTCAGATAATAACAAAGGCAACGAGTTCTTGGACGTGGGGCAAGCTGATGCCATATTGCGACTTCGACTTGTGGACTACTAGGTCTGCATCTCCCAGAAGCAGCCATTGGCGCAACCGCAGCGAATTCACGCTTTGTCCGCATAGCAGACTTCGACCACTGCTGTTTGAAGGTCATTTTGGGTGTCGGTTGCATATAGTTTGCCATGACGTAAGTTAGTGATCAAGGGTGTTGGGTTGGCTGGCTGCCTGCAGTCGGGCACACATTCGCCCCAAACACCCGAGGAACGACGATGACGCGACCGCTTTGCAATCCAAACAATTGCCATCAACATTGGCTGCTAGACACGGTACATCGCGGCTACTTGCAGATGGATGCACAGCGACAGTTCGACTTTTTTCGCCCAAGTTTGCGATCTTCCGGCGGGTTTTATGTGCTTGATCTGGACGGCGCGCCGTTGGACAGCACCGTACAAGAATTGCATACAACCGCACGCATGGTGCATTCCTTTGCGCTTGGGCAGATGGCAGGGTCCGCGGGTTGTGCCGCTGTGGTTGATCACGGTTTGAAATACCTCAATTGCCACCATCGCGACGCCGACTATGGCGGCTATGTCTGGGCGTTAGATGGCGATGACATCCATGATGGGCGTAAGCTGGCTTATGGGCATGTGTTTGTTTTGCTGGCCGCATCTTCCGCGCATATGGCGGGGCATCCGGAGGCGATGGCCATAATTGATGATGTAACAAAGGTGCTTGAAACGAAATTCTGGCAAGACGATTTCGGCTTGTTCGCAGACGAATGGAACCGCGATTGGACCCCGTTTTCGACCTATCGTGGCATGAACGCCAATATGCACGGAGTTGAAGCCTTGTTGACCGCATATGAGGCGACGGGTCGTACCGCTTATTTGGACAAAGCAGGCCGCATTTTGGATTTCTTTGTCGGGCAAATTGCCCCGGCGAACAAATGGCGACTGGCCGAGCATTACACCAAAGATTGGCAGATCGATTGGGCCTATTCTGAGAACCCGATGTTCCGCCCAGCCGGCACCACGCCGGGGCATTCGTTTGAATTGGCGCGCCTGTCTTTGCAATACTGGGATCTGCGCGGACGGCCAGAGGGAGGCGCGGTGAATGCAGCGCGTAACCTCATGCAAGCTGCACTTGATGATGCATGGGACCCTGAACGCGGCGGGTTGATCTACACGCTAAACCACGACGGAACCCCTGCGATCAAAGACCGGTATTGGTGGCCCGTTACCGAAGCCATTGGCGTTTTGGCAGCCTTGATCAAGCTGGACCCGACCACGGCAGATGAAGACTGGTATCGCAAGCTATGGCAATTCGCGGATAACCATTTCGTCGATCACGCGCGTGGCGGTTGGTATCCTGAAATTGATAGCGCAGGCGTGCCGACGGATGCGCAGTTCAAAGGGAAGCCTGATATTTATCACGCTGTGCAAGCATCTCTATTTGCATTGGCACCAGGTATTTCGAACATGGCAAAGCCGCGGGCCTAAACAAAAGCGGCGCCCCACAAATTGTAGCGCCCCGCTTTGTTGTCTATTTTGCAAAGACCGCAGGCAACCAAAGCGACACCGCAGGAATAAACGTCACCAAAACCAAAGCACCCAAAAGCGCCAGATAGAACGGCCAGATAGACTTCAGGGCCGACTCGATTTTAATTTTACCAACAGCGCAACCGACGAACAAACATGTCCCTACGGGTGGGGTACACAGGCCAAGGCCAAGGTTCACCAACATCATAATACCGAACTGTGCCGGATCCATTCCGAGTCCTACAGCTATGGGCAAAAAGATCGGCGTGCAAATGAGAATCAATGCCGCCATGTCCATGATCATCCCTAACATCAGCAAGATCAGGTTAATCATTAGCAGAATGATGATCGGATTGTCCGAAATCGTGATCAGCGCTGAGCTGAGCAACTCGGGCACCGAATAGATTGCGAGCAGATACGCAAAGGATTTGGCGAATGCGATCAAGACCATGACCATGGACGTCGTGCGCACCGTTCCGACAACGGACCGTTTAAACGAATCCAAGCTGAGGCTTTTGTAATAGAACTTGGTCAGCAACAACGCATAAATCGCGCCAAATGCACCGGATTCGGTCACAGTGAACCATCCCGACAGTGTACCACCAACGATGATCACCGCCGTAAAAAACCCAGGGATTGCGTCAAACGCGGTACTGCGGACGGTATTCCAGCCAGGAAAGGGATCAGCAGGATAGTTGTGCTTGATCGACAAAATGTAGGCCGCGATGGCGATGCATATGCACATCATAACGCCTGGAATGACGCCTGCTAGGAACATCTTGGACACAGTCACGCCGCTGCCAGCTGCCACGACATAAATGATCATGTTGTGGCTTGGCGGAATCACGATCCCTGCGATGGACGATGTCACGGTGACGTTAACGGCAAAATCTGGCCGGTAACCGCGTTCTTTCATCACTGGCACAAGGATTGAACCCAGAGCAGAAATATCGGCAACGGCAGACCCAGAAATGCCACCAAATAACATGCTTGAGAAGATGTTGACCATGGCGAGGCCGCCTTTGAAATGCCCTACCAGCGCCTGCGCCAATTTGACAAGGCGTGTCGCAATGCCGCCGTGCAGCATCAACTCCCCCGCAAAGACAAAGAACGGGATCGCCAGCAATGACTTGGCTGTGATGCCAGCAGTCGCCTGTTGGAACGTCGTCAAAAGACCGAAGCTATCGTACCACATTGCGGACGCAGCAGCGATACCCATTGCAAAGGCGACAGGCAGACCAATAACGACACCGGCGCCAAAAACGCCTAACAAAATGAGCAGGCCCATACTATAAGTTCTCCGTTTCGATCGGGTCGTTTGAGAATGGCTCTTCGGGCAACCATGTGGAAAATGTCAGGATGCGCGATATGGCGCGCATGCCCGCAAATATAAAGATCAGCCCGCCGAATATGCAGATAGCCGCTGACCGGATGCTTTCGGGAACGTCAAGCATCGGGATGAGTGAGTCCCAACCAAAGGCGACCCAACGCCAACTGGACACCATCATAACGAGCCCAAAGGCGGCAACGATCAAATCAATACTCACAATGAGTACTTTTTGAATCATTACAGGCATCATGTCGCGAAAAACTGTCACGCCGAGGTGGGTGTTATTTCTGACGCCGGCTGCGGCGCCAAGAAAGACGATATAGCAGATCAGAACAAAAGAGAGTTGTTCAACCCAGGTCGGGGAATCGTTAAGTACCTTTCGGCCAAACGCCAACCAGAAGTACGTCACGATCAGGATGACCAATGAGATTGAGGCGATAAAAATGCAGAGCTTTTCGACGGCTCCAAGCACCTTTTCGATCCAGTTAAGAACCGCTCTACGGCTAGACATACTCGCCTCGTGTGTTGTTTTGATGGGGAATTAGGAAGGGCGGCTCGCGTGAATATCGCAAGCCGCCCAAAGATGTGCCGCGCTTATTCAGCGTTGCGGATCAGGTTTACCAGATCAGTCAGGTCAGGGTTTTCTGCTAGGAAGCCTTCGTATACTGGCGCCATTGCGTCTTGGAATGGGCCTTTGTCAGCAATCGTGTTGACGACTGTTCCGCCAGCTTGAACGATTTCCATAGAAGCCGCCTCACGTGCTTGCCACAGTTCACGCTGCAAGATTGCAGAGTTGTGACCAGCTTCTTTCAGGATTTCCTGCTGCTCAGCAGACAGACCATCGAAAGTGATCTTGGACATGCACAGGCACTCAGGAATGATCAGGTGCTCTGTAAGCGAGTAGTAAGAAGCAACTTCAAAGTGACTTGTTGATTCATATGATGGCGGATTGTTTTCCGCACCGTCAACAACGCCAGTCTGGATCGACTGATACACTTCGGCGAATGCCATTGGTGTTGCGTTGCCGTCCATTGATTCAACCATCTGAACGAACAAATTGTTGTTCATAACGCGAATTTTCAGACCTTCTACGTCTGCAGGCGTGTTGATTGGACGGACAGAGTTATAGAAAGACCGTGCGCCAGCATCGTACCAGCCCAGTGGTTCGACACCACGGGCGCGCATGCCTTCAGAGATGGCTTCGCCAACTTCACCGTCCATCATTTCATACATCGCTGGGATGGATGGGAAGATGAATGGCAGTGAAACAACGTTTGCTTCTGGAACAGACGTGCCGAACGGGCCGAGGCTGAATTCACCGAAGTCGATGACGCCAAGACGCAGCTGTTCGATCGCATCAGGCTGGCTGCCCAAAACGCCGTTGTGGAATGTTTTTGCGGTCAATTCACCGCCGGTGCGTTCTGCAACTTCGGCAGCGAATGATTCCATCGCGATAGAAACCGGATAGTCTTCGACGTGGATGTTCCAGCCGCGCAGCTCTTCGGCTGAGGCCCCAGTCGCTGCAAGTGCAAGGCAGCTGCCAAGAACGGCACTGCGAAGTGTGAATGATGTCGTCATGTGATCCTCCCAGATACAAATATGGTTTGCGCCCCCCACCGGCACGGAAAAGAATCCGTCCGATTGCGCCAACAGGTATACTAGTATGCTCTTAGCGAAGCGGTGTCAAACAAACCGTTGCAAAAACCCGATTTGCGCAGCAAAATCCTTGTTAAGCAGTGCCGCGCGCGGGGCGATCATTCACTTTGGTAAAGATCATACCGTCAAGAAGTTCTGCTAAATCCGGACGCGCAGAAGGGCCATTCGAGATTGCAACAATCACAAGGCTACCGTCTGGACGAATCACAAAGATGCCCGGTTCAGCAAAGCGGCGATCTGTTTCGCCGCTCGACAACGGGTCAGACATATAGACGCCAAGCTGCGTCATATGGGCTTCTGATAGGTCATATCCGATATCAAATTCCCAGCCAAATTCGGCCTGATCAGCCGCAGCTTTTTCAAGGGGATCCGCAGATACAACCGCGATATCAAACCCTGCATCGGCCCACGCGCCGCGCATGTCGTTCAAAGTGTTCAGATACTTTTTGCAGCGCCCGCAATGCTTACCGCGATACACAACAAACAAGGTCCAGTTCTCACGCGGGCCACCGACTGTCAGCGTGCCGCCACCGAGTTTAGAAAATGACATTGACGTAAGAATGCTACCCGCGATTGGTTTTGGTGTTGGCATCTGATCTACTCCCCTTTTTTCTGATCACATAGCGGAGCCTAGCGGGTCAAGCTCTGGGATACCAGTTCACAAATTCAGTCAAAATTCACATTCTCGTTTAGGGCTCGAAATAATCGGGCTTATCTTTAAAAATCGCATCGATTGTCGCATCAAGCCGCGCCAGGTGAATGCGCCCGATTGCGACAGCCCCTTCGGCATCAGCTGCGGATACGCGCTCAGCGATTTTTGTATGATCGTCAAGCAGCTCTGGCATCCGATCCTCTTTTGATAGGCTCAGCATACACAGGCGATCAACGTTCGCTTTTTCGGCTGAGATAAGCTCAAACGCAAAGTCGACCTTGGCCGTTTTGCACAGAATGTTATGGAAGGCATAATCAAGCTTGCCAAATTTTTCGTAGCTTCCGGCCTCAACCGCTAGCGCCTGTTGCGCAAGATTCGCGTCAAGCGCAGTCTTCGTGGCAGCTGTGGCATTTTGAGCAGCACGGCGCATGACCTCAGATTCAACGCTCATGCGGACAAACCGCGATTTCGCGATTTCGCGGCGCGAGAAACGCTTCACCTCGGTTGCTTTTTGCGGCTGGATTAGCAACAGCCCCAAATTCGCCAATCGGCTGAACGCATCGCGCACTGGCTGGCGCGATACGCCAAATTGGGCCGCAATTTCCGCTTCGGAAATTTTGTCTCCGGGCAACATCTCAAGATTGTTGATCGCACCATAAAGCGTTTCAAAGACGACATCGACGCTCGTCTTGCGTTCTTTGGTGCGGGCTGTTGCTGTCATCGTCTTGTCCTCCGGTTCGGAAAGGGAATAACTTGAGTTTCAACAATTGGCCAGAGTTTCGCTGGTCGGCACATGGAAAGCTGAGGCATTTTCCCCGCCATCACATTAGCTAGCGCAAATATCGCGCATTATAGGTATCCGCCCCGCGCAACCGTTACTGTTGCTAGCCCCAAAACTCCCTCCCAAGAATTTGTGTAGTGGCTGCGCATCACAACCGCCCACGCAGCGATACTAGTATGTCACCGTCTCAAAAGCGAGCCTTCTATTTTTACTTGCAGAATTGGAATCGAAAGCGACATTTGTTTGTTACAGAAGTTTCATATCTGGGGCTACGAATTCAATTGACCTGCGACTAATTACTCCAATATTCATGAAATATGGAATCATTACTTACAGATCGCCTTTCTACCCTTAGCCACCCGCAACGCATGGCGGTCTTTCGGTTGCTCATGCGTCGGTGTCCAGATGCTTTGCCTGCGGGTGAAATCGCATCGGTGCTTAACCTCAAACCGAGCACGGCATCGGTCTATCTTTCGGCCTTGACCAAAACCCAACTGATCACGCAGCAGCGCAAAGGAACGCAACTGCTTTATTCCGTCAATCTGGCAACGGCCCGCGATGTTGTTGCTGGCCTTTTCCTCGATTGTTGTCGCGGACGGGCAGATCTTTGCCCGCCATCTTACTCAGATCTTTTAAATGGGCTTCCTCAAATGACTGACAAAAAATTCAATGTGTTGTTCGTATGTACGGGCAACTCAGCGCGATCCATCTTTGCCGAAACAATTTTGCGGGATATGGCTGGCGATCGGTTTACGGCCTATTCGGCTGGCACGATGCACCGGTCTGAACTGAACCCGCTTGCGGTGGAAATGCTTCAGGCGAAAGGCCACGACATTTCGTCGCTTCGGTCTAAAAATGTAAACGAATTCCAGCAAAACGACGCGCCAAAGATGGATTTTGTTTTCACCGTCTGCGACCAGGCTGCCAACGAAGAATGCCCAACATGGCCCGGTCAACCAATATCAGGGCATTGGGGTATGCCCGACCCGGTAAAGGCCGAAGGCACCGAAGCCGAGAAACGGCTGGTGTTCCATCAGACCTATGGCGCGCTGCATAATCGGTTGCAGTCTTTCACAGCATTGTCACTAAACCTGTTGGATCGTGCCGCATTGCAAAAACAAGTCGATGACATCGGCAAACTTGAACAAGAATAGGACGATCAAAATGGTGACTTACGCGTTGAACGGATTGGGCCGCATGGGCAAGCTGGCCTTGCGCCCATTGATTGAAAGCGGTGCCGAGATTGCATTTATTAACGACGCGCTAGGCGATCCGACGATGCACGCGCATTTGTTGGAATTCGATTCCGTTCACGGGCGGTGGCCAGCCACATTCGCCGCTGATGACAGTGCGATCACGATTGATGGCATACGTATTCCGGTCACAAACACGCGCGACTTGGCAAGCCTGCCACTTGGTGGGGTGGATGTGGTGATTGATTGCACCGGCGCGTTCAAGACTGAGGCCAAGCTTGCCCCCTATTTCGCTGCTGGCGTTCAAAAGGTTGTTGTATCTGCACCCGTCAAAGACGGGCCAACGGCCAACATCGTTTACGGGGTGAATGACGACATTTATGACCCTGAAACTCACAGCATCGTTACCGCAGCCAGTTGCACAACGAACTGCCTTGCCCCTGTGGTGAAAGTACTGTTGGAAAATATCGGGATCAAGCACGGGTCAATCACCACAATCCACGATGTGACCAACACCCAAACCATTATCGACCGTCCAGCCAAAGACATGCGGCGTGCGCGATCGGCCTTGACCAACTTGATCCCAACTACCACAGGGTCAGCGACAGCAATCACACTGATTTACCCAGAGTTGGCCGGCAAATTAAACGGCCACGCTGTACGTGTGCCCCTGTTGAATGCATCTATTACGGACTGTGTGTTTGAAATGGCGCGTGAAACCACAGCAGAAGAGGTGAATGCTTTGTTCAAAGCTGCCGCTGAAGGCCCGTTGCAAGGAATTTTGGGCTATGAAACGCGACCTTTAGTGTCATCAGATTACACTAACGATCCGCGCAGCAGCATCATTGATGCGCCATCCACAATGGTGGTGAATGGCACGCAACTGAAAATCTATGCTTGGTATGACAATGAATATGGTTACGCGAACCGACTGATTGATGTGGCGCTGATGGTCGGTAGCAAGCTGTGACACGCCCCACCGGATTTGCCGCCTATATGGTTGTGACTGCCGCCTATTGGGCGTTCATGCTGACAGATGGCGCGTTGCGGATGTTGGTGCTTTTGCATTTTCATACGCTTGGATTTTCGCCCGTGCAGCTGGCCTATTTGTTCGTGCTGTATGAAATCGCGGGTGTTGTGACCAACCTCTCTGCGGGATGGATCGCGGCACGGTTTGGGCTGACGGCAACGCTTTATGCGGGTCTAACACTGCAGGTTTTGGCACTTTTGGCGCTCGCGCAGCTGAACCCGGCTTGGGGGATCACCGCGTCTGTTGTGTTCGTTATGTTGGTCCAAGGGTTGTCTGGGGTCGCCAAAGACCTTGCCAAGATGAGCTCAAAAAGTGCCGTGAAAATCTTGGCGCCTAGCGAAGGCGCGGGGCTGTTTCGCTGGGTCGCTGTGCTGACCGGGTCCAAGAACGCGGTGAAAGGTGCCGGGTTTTTGCTGGGTGCCGCAGTGCTGGGGCTATTTGGCTTTGTGCCATCTGTACTGGTCATGGCGGCGATTTTATTTGTGATCTTGATCGGCGCTGTGATCGGGATGCCCACAGGCCTACCCGTCGGGCGAAAAGATGCGAAATTCACCGAAGTTTGGTCCAAAAATCGCAATATCAACTGGCTGAGCGTCGCGCGGATGTTCTTATTCGGCGCGCGCGATGTCTGGTTTGTCGTTGGCATTCCGATTTATTTCTATGCTGTTTTATCTGACGGCAGCCATGACGGGAACCGCAATGCCTTCTTTATGATCGGCACATTTATGGCAGTTTGGACGATCCTTTACGGGCTTGTCCAAGGGGGCGCACCTCGCATTTTGCGCGCGGCAACAAGGTCTGAGACTGAAATGCTGGCTCAGGCAAAGCGCTGGGTGGCGATGTTAATCGTGGTCCCCGCGCTATTGGCGGCTTTGGTTTGGATCACGCCGACGCCTTCCACTCCGCTCACAGCGACAATCATTGTCGGGTTGTTGATATTTGGTGCGATCTTTGCGGTGAATTCATCGCTACATTCCTATCTAATCCTGAATTTCACCGATGCAAAACGAGTCACGATGGACGTCGGATTTTACTATATGGCGAATGCTGTCGGGCGGTTGATCGGAACGGTTTTGTCAGGGCTGACCTATCAAGTCGGCGGATTGCCATTGTGTCTTGGCGCTGCCGCCGCAATGATTGGGCTAAGTTGGCTTGGAGTCGCACAGTTGCGACCCACCCAAACCCATGAGGCGCAGACATGAATATTTTTGAAAAATACCTGTCGATCTGGATTGGCTTGGCGATGGTCGGTGGGATTATTCTGGGCAATATCGCGCCGGGGTTGGTTAGCGGGGTCGCGGCGGCGGAATTTGCCAGCGTGAACCTTGTCGTTGCAGTGCTGATTTGGGCGATGGTCTATCCGATGATGGTCGGGGTTGATCCAAAATCGCTACGCGACGTCGCCAAACAACCACGCGGGCTATTCATCACCCTCGTGGTCAATTGGCTGATCAAACCGTTCACGATGGCCTTGTTAGCGGTGTTGTTTTTCAAATATATCTTTGCACCTTGGATCCCCGAAGAAGACGCGACGCAATATATTGCGGGGCTGATTTTGCTCGGGGCGGCCCCCTGCACCGCGATGGTTTTTGTCTGGTCGCAGCTCACCAAAGGCGATGAAACATATACGTTGCTGCAAGTATCCGTGAACGACCTGATCATGGTGATCGCCTTTGCGCCGATTGTTGCGTTCTTGCTGGGGGTCACTGATATCACCGTGCCTTGGTCGACGCTGGTCTTATCGGTTGTGCTGTTTATCGCGCTGCCGCTTGTCGCAGGCCTGATCACACGCGCAAAATTAAAATCTGAAACGGCAATCGCGGTGTTTCAAACCAAAGTAAAACCCTATTCCATCGTCGGCTTGATCGTGACGGTGATGATCCTTTTCGGGCTGCAAGGGCAGGTGATTGTCACTAAGCCGCTGATCATCGTGCTGATCGCAGTGCCGATTATTCTGCAAAGCTACGGCATTTTTGCAATCGCTTATGCCGCTGCTTTCGCGATGAAAGTCCCGCACCGTATCGCAGCCCCTTGCGCGTTGATCGGCACTTCAAACTTCTTTGAGCTCGCGGTTGCGGTCGCAATCAGCCTGTTTGGGCTGCATTCCGGGGCGGCGTTAGCCACGGTTGTGGGCGTGCTTGTCGAGGTGCCTGTCATGCTGACACTTGTTGCATTCGCAAACCGCACCCGATCACGGTTCGCAGCCTGATTCAAATAAAAATGCCATTATTCGTGACGATCTTAGGCCACGTCTATCTACGAAAATCCAGACTCGTGTTCATTACTTTAGCGTGATTCTATCGGCATTTCTTGAAAAAAATACCCCGAATACCCTCACCCTAGGTGTGCATTCATTTTCTAAATCTAAATTGCCGCTGGCCCTTGTCGTAGTTAAATTTCTGACGCAGATTATGCTTAATTGATTGTAATACAAAAGAAAAATTACGTATCGCATCAAAGTTAATCGTCAAGGTGTATATACCTAAGGTTGCAAAGATTTATGTTGAGCGATTGGATTAACTGATATACTAGTATGACATTCATACCTTGGGAGGGGGATTGAAATGTCTGCGCAAATCGCCAATCCACCTGTGGGTATGCCAAGCGCAGCGCGCTTGCAGGATTTGCTTGATGGGGTGGCACTTGATGCAGCCAAACCGCTTGCGTCACAGATCTATGAATTGCTGCGCAGCTTTATCATTTCGATGAAACTCACGCCCGGCTGCGCCCTTTCCGAAAAAGAGATCGGTGCGCTGCTGAACGCAAGTAAAACGCCCGTACGCGAAGCCATCATTCGGCTGGAAGGCACGGGGCTGGTCAATATTGTTCCGCAAAGCGGAACCTATGTCGCACCGCTAAATGTTGAAGGCTATATTTCGGCATGCTTCACCCGCCTGCACTTGGAAATCGGCGCAGTCCGCGCGGCCGCTAAATCAAAAGGACGGCACGCATTCGTTTCGGTTTTTGAAGACCTTTTGGCCCAGCAGCAATCAGCCTGGGACAAGGACGATTTTGAAGCGTTCTTTCATCTTGATGAAGCATTGCACAAAGAATTCTTTCGCGCAGCAGAGGTTCCTGACGTTTGGGAAACCATGCGCCGCACGCAAACAGACGTGTACCGCGTGCGCCACTTGCGGCGCATTCGAAATATTCGCAACGGTGCGAAGGTCATCGCGGACCACAAGGCAATTATTGGCGCAATTCTGGACGGCGATGCGGATGGCGCGCAGGCCGCGCTCATTGGGCATATCGGGTCGCTTGAGGAAAAAATTAAATCCTTGGCTGATCAGCCAGAGTTGATGCGCACCATCGAAATTCTAAACACAACGCGCCCACGTTCGCGGCGCAAAAAAACGAACCTGTCGGGCTCCGAACAGGTCACGGAGGAAACATGTCAGGCGTCGTACTAGAAAAAATCGTCAAAAAATATGGCGCATTTGAAGTTGTCCACGGGATCGATTTGGAAATCGCGTCGCAAGAATTTGTTGTGTTGGTGGGGCCTTCGGGCTGCGGGAAGTCCACGACATTACGGATGATTGCTGGGCTAGAGGAAATCTCTGGCGGCACATTAAAAATTGGTGATCGCGTGATGAACCGTGTGGCCCCCAAAGACCGTGATGTAGCGATGGTGTTCCAAAACTACGCGCTTTACCCGCATTTATCTGTGTCCGAAAACATCGCCTTTGGCTTGCGTATTCGGAAGGTAAAAAAGGAACAAATTGCTGAATCAGTGTCTGATGTTGCGGGCATTTTGGGATTGACAGATTACCTTGATCGGCGCCCGGCTGATTTATCGGGTGGGCAACGCCAACGTGTTGCAATGGGACGTGCGATTGTGCGCCACCCCGAAGTCTTCTTGTTCGACGAACCGCTGTCCAACCTTGATGCCAAATTGCGCACGCAGATGCGCGCCGAAATCAAACGCCTTCACAAGCGTTTGGGCGTAACGAGTGTTTATGTTACCCATGATCAGGTCGAAGCCATGACATTGGCTGATCGGATTGTCGTCATGTGCGACGGTCGGATCGAACAAATCGGCACGCCGATGGATCTGTTTAACAACCCGATCAATACTTTTGTCGCGGGCTTTATCGGCTCTCCGCCAATGAACCAAATTGATGCAACACTGGCTTATGATGCCAACGGACCTTTGGCTGAAATCGATGGCGTCTCTGTCCGGCTACCAGACATTCCAGGGCTAGAGCACAGCGAAGGTCGCAAAATTGTCGTCGGCATGCGCCCCGAACACATGTCGATTGCCCCGATTGATGGCGGCTCAAAATTACCTGTGACTCTTGATCTGATCGAGACCCTAGGGTCCGAGGCGCTGTTACATACGATGGTGTCTGACAAACCCTTTGTCGCAAAGGCGGAAACCAACGGCAAAGCGATGGAGATTGAAGATGTCACCGCGCTCAGCATTGCGGCAAGCGATATCAAAGTCTTTGACGGCGAAACGGGCATGGCCTTTGGCCACCCGGGCGCAGCATAAGGCGGTCTGGATATGGCAGATCACACCACTAGAATGACCCGGATCGTGGACCATCTACGCGCCAATTGGCAAATTTACGTCCTGTTGGCGCCGACAATTATCTGGTTCTTGGTTTTCTTGTATCGCCCGATGTACGGGCTGCAAATTGCGTTCAAGGACTACAGCGTTTTTCGCGGGATCGAGGGTAGCCCTTGGATCGGGTTTGAACATTTCCACACTTTGTTTGGCAGCGACCAGTTCATTCGGGCGTTAAAAAACACGGTCATTATCAGCATGCTGACGTTGGTGTTTGGGTTCCCGATGCCAATCATCTTGGCACTGATGTTTAACGAGGTTCTGAACCAAACCTACAAGAAGACAGTGCAGACGGTTGTTTACCTGCCGCACTTTATCTCGACCGTGATTATTTCAGGCATCGTGATTACTGCATTTTCGCCGTCTTCGGGCGTGGTCAACACGGTGCTTGATTGGCTGGGTTTTGATAAGATCTATTTCTTGACCAAACCCGAATGGTTCCGCCCGATCTTTATCGGGTCTGGCATTTGGCAAGAGGCTGGGTTTAGCTCCATCGTGTTTCTGGCCGCCATCGCCGGGGTGAACCCTTCACTGTATGAAAGTGCCGTGGTGGACGGTGCGTCGCGCTGGCAGATGATGTGGAAAATCACCATTCCATCAATCATGCCGACGATCATCATTATGCTGATCATTCGCATCGGTAACCTGCTTGAGGTCGGGTTTGAGCTGATCATCCTGCTGTACCAACCCGCCACCTACCAAACCGCCGATGTCGTGAACACCTACATCTACCGACAAGGTTTGCAGGTCGGTCAATATGATCTGGCCGCTGCGGCGGGTCTATTTAACGCTGTTGTTGCCTTTGTTCTGGTGATGACCGCGAACACAATTTCCAAGCGCTATTCGCGCACATCACTGTGGTAGGGGAATAGAAAATGGCGAACATGAATCTCTATTCGCGCGGTGACAAAGGCTTTGTCATAGCCAACATGATCTTGATTGGGCTGTTCGCGCTGTCAACGCTGTACCCGTTCATCTATATCGCGTCGCTATCGCTTAGCTCTGGGTTTGCAGCGCAAGCGGGAACCGTGGTGCTGACACCTGTTGATATGACCTTTGCCGCCTATGGCAAGGTTCTGTCTGAACCACAGTTCTGGATATCGTATCGCAATACGTTCATCTACACGATTGGCGGCACGGTGATGAGCCTGATCATCATCATTCCGGGCGCTTACGCTTTGTCACGCCCCCAACTTTACGGTCGCCGTTTTTGGAACCTGATGGTGGCATTCACCATGTGGTTTAACGCCGGACTGATCCCGTTTTTCTTGAACATGCGCGACCTACACCTGCTGGATAGCTATTTCGGGATCATCATCGCCTTTGCCTGCAACGCGTTTAACATCATCTTGCTGCGCAACTTTTTTGAAAGCATCCCTGCATCCTTTGAAGAAGCTGCACGCATGGATGGCGCGAATGATTTTCAGGTACTGCGCAAGGTCTACATCCCGCTGTCCAAACCCGCGATCGCGACAGTCACGCTGTTTTGCATTGTTGCACGCTGGAACGGGTTCTTTTGGGCGATGGTTCTGTTGCAAGACGAACAGAAGATCCCGCTGCAGGTCTATCTGCGCCACGTCATTACTGAACTTTCAGATGACGAACAATTTGCGGCAACACTGATCGACGCGCCTTATTCGGTTGATACCGTCACGGCTGCGATTGTTGTCTGCTCCATCATTCCGGTTCTGCTGATCTATCCCTTTGTTCAGAAGTATTTCAACAAAGGCATCCTTTTGGGAGGGGTGAAAGAGTGATCCGGATAACGACGTCGAACGAAACTGCATAATTGGAGGTAACTATGCGTAAAATGAAACTGGCTTCGGCCATCTTGATGACCACGGCGATTGCGCCAGTGGCACATGCGGACGGGCATCTGCAAATTGTGGATGAACCCCTCGAGCTGACGATCCACATGCACTGGCCACGTGCACAGGGCTACAACGAAGAATATCCGGTCGAATTGGCTGCCCGCGAGATGACAGGTATTCACCTGCTTGACGCGACTTCAGGCAAGAACACAACTGACCACAACGAAGCGATCAACCTGCTGTTGGCGACTGGCGATCTGCCTGACATCGTTGGCGGCCACCGGATCAAAGATGCGGTCAACCAATACGGCCCCGAAGGCGCATTTGTACCGCTGAACGATCTCATCGAAGAACATGCCCCACACATCAAAGCATTCTTTGACGAACGCCCCGACATTGCCCAAGCGATTTCATCGTGGGATGGCAACATGTACTACATCCCCTATCTGCCCGATGGTAAGTTCGGCCGCGCTTACTTCATTCGCCAAGACTGGTTGGACACGCTTGGTCTAGAACAGCCGCAGGACGTGAACGAATTGTATGACGTGCTGGTTGCATTCCGCGACAATGATCCAAATGGCAATGGCCTAAAAGATGAAATCCCGATTTTTCAGCGTCAGTGGGAAGAACTGATCCGCTATGTGACCCTCTGGGATGGCCGTTCCAGTGGCTCTGACACCTATCATGACTTTATGGTTGTGGACGGCCAGTTGCAGCACCCTTATGCGACCGAGGGCTACCGCGACGGCATGGCGCATTTGGCCAAATGGTACGCCGAAGGCTTGATCGATCCAGAAATCTTTACGCGTGGGTCCAGTTCACGTGACTATCTGTTGTCTGAAAACCTTGGTGGGATGACCCACGATTGGTTTGCGTCAACATCAGGCTACAATGCGTCGCTTGAAGGAACGGTCGAAGGCTTTAACTTTGTGCCTTACTTGCCGCCCGCATCTATCAGCGGTGTGCGTATGGAAGAACACCGCCGCATTCCGTTCAAACCCGACGGTTGGGCGATCAGCCACACCAATGAAAACGTCGTTGAGACAATCAAATACTTTGATTTCTTCTTCACTGAAGAAGGCCGTTTGTTGTCGAACTTTGGTGTTGAAGGCGACACATGGAACATGATCGACGGCGAACCAGTCTTTACTGACGAGGTTCTGAATGGCGGCATCGCGGTGAACACGCAGATGTACGAAGTCGGCGCACAAATCCAGCGTGGTTACTGGCAGGACTACCGTTACGAATGGCAGTGGACAGCAGAAGCCGCCCGTGAAGGGATTGAGCTTTACGACGCGAATGATCTGCTGATCGACCAATTCTTGGGTGTGGCGTTCAACGAAGATGAACAACGCATTTACGATCGGAACTGGACCCAAATCCAAACCTACATGCTGGAACGTCAACAGGCGTGGATTTTGGGCACGGGCGACATCGAAGCTGACTGGGACGACTACGTCGCCCAGCTGGATCGCATGGGCTACAACGACGTGATCGCAGTGATGCAAGCCGCATACACACGTCAATACGGCAATTAAGTTTCCTCCCGGACTGTCCGCCACATGTTGGCGGGCAGTCTAAACCCTTTTGAAGACTAGGACGAATTTCGATGGCTACGCGCACCACTCAAGCAGCATATTTAGACGAACCCCGTGCGGGGCGGCTCAACATTCAATACGCGCCCGATGGACAAAGCGTGACTGAAAACCCGCCCCGGTTTACATGGCTGCCCGTTGTCGCAGACGAGGCCCATTATGTCGTGCGCGTGTCCACTGACCCAACATACCCAGCCGCGAAAACGCAGCAATTCGAAGATATCGCGCTGAATTTCTTGACGCCCGACGTCGTCTTTGAGCCGGGCAATTATCACTGGTCTTACGCCGTTTGGGATACCCAATCAAACACTGTGGCCACACAATGGAGTACCTCGCGTAGCTTTGAAGTTGCAACCGACCTGCCCCAAGTACCCTTGCCAAACCGCGTCGACCGCTATGCAAACGCCGATATGGCGCATCCGCGTCTGTGGCAAAGCCCAACTGGGCTGAAACAATTTAAAGAAGACGTGGCGAAGGACGCAGATCATTGCACATGGTCCACGTTCTACGAAAAATCTGTCCTTCCATGGATGGATCGCCCTGTGATGAAAGAACCCGCAGGCTATCCCAACCATCAGCGTGTCGCGCCCATTTGGCGCCAGACCTATATCGACTGCCAAGAACTAATCTATGCGATCCGTCATTTAGCGATTGGTGGTCATGTCACCGATGATCCAGAAATGATTGCCCGCGCCAAAGAATGGTTGCTTGAGGCCGCAAACTGGGACACGGCTGGCGTCACATCGCGCGGGTATACCGATGAATGGGCGTTCCGCGTGACCGATGCTTTGGCTTGGGGGTATGACTGGCTCTATAATGATATGTCGCAAGATGAACGCGACACGGTCCGCGCGGCGCTGTTGATCCGTACCCGCGAAATCGCAGATCACATCATCAAGCACGCTAATATTCACCTGTTTCCATACGACAGCCACGCGGTGCGTGCGGTGTCGGCGGTTCTAATCCCTGCTGCGATTGCCATGCTGGACGAAGAACCCGAAGCCCGTGAATGGTTGGATTATTCGATTGAATTCCTCTTCACCGTCTATTCCCCTTGGGGTGATGCCGATGGTGGCTGGGCCGAGGGTCCACACTATTGGATGACCGGCATGGCTTACCTGACCGAGGCGGCAAACCTGTTGAAACTGTTTACCGGGATCAACCTATATGAGCGTCCGTTCTTTCAGCATACCGGCGACATGCCGCTTTACACCAAAGCACCTGACACGCGCCGCGCAACGTTTGGCGACGATAGCACGATGGGTGATCTGCCTTGCCTGAAAATTGGCTATAACCTGCGCCAGTTTGCTGGGGTCACCGGCAATGGCGCCTACCAATGGTATTATGACGAGATCAAGCGTAACGATCAGGGCACCGAAATGGCGTTCTATAACTACGGTTGGTGGGATTTCAATTTTGACGAAATGCTTTACCGGACCGACTGGCCCGTTGTGGATGCCGTGCCACCGTCTGACATTGATAAGCTAAAGTTCTTTGAAGGCATTGGTTGGACCGCGATCCAACACCGGATGGATGACCCGACGCAACATATCCAATTTGTGATGAAGTCCTCCCCGTTTGGGTCGATCAGTCACAGCCACGGCGACCAAAATGCGTTCTGCTTGGCGGCATACGGCGAAGATTTGGCTGTACAGTCGGGCTATTACGTCGCCTTTAACAGCACCATGCACCAAGAATGGCGCAAACAAACCGTGTCAAAGAACGCGATCTTGATCAACGGCAAGGGGCAATATGCGGGCCGCGACAAGTCGCTGCAAATGCAATCCACAGGCAAAATTACCGCCGCCGAGGAACGCGACGACCACGTCTATATCAAAGGCGATGCGACGGAAGCCTATAAGCTGATCACACCAGAGATCACCAAGGTTGAGCGCGAAGTGTATTTTGTGCGCGACAGCTATTTTGTGATCGTCGATAGTATCGATGCCTCTGAAGAAGTGGAAATTGAATGGCGGTTGCACGCAAACAACGCCTTTGATCTAGGCAAAAATTCTTTCCGTAACACTGGTGAACGCGCCGGATTTTACGGGCAGGTCATTTGGTCCGAAGGCACCACGCCAACCCTGACGCAAACCACCGGGTATCCGGGCGTCGATATGTCGGAAATCAAAGACCAACACGTTGGGTCATTCCTAAGTGTAAACTACACGAAATCGCGACGTCACCGGGTGGCGACATTACTTGTCCCTTACCCCAAAGATGACCCCAAACGGGTCTTTCATTTCTTGGATGACCAAGGCTATGACTGCGATCTGTATTTCACCGACGCGGACGAGAATTCGTTCAAAGTCGTCATGAAAAAGCTAGCCAGCACCGGGATATGATCCCGAAGGCATACCTACAACGCGGCGGTTCTGGATTATCAGAAACGCCGGTAAATTTTTAAAACTGGAGAGAAAAATGAAACTTCAAGGCAAAACAGCAATCGTAACGGGCGGCGGTCGTGATATCGGGCGCGCATGTGCGCTGGAACTCGCGGCACAGGGTGCAAATGTTGCGATCAACTATCATTCCAGCTCTGAAGGTGCGGATTCTGCGGTCGCAGAAATCAAAGCCGCTGGCGGCAATGCATTTGCCCTTCAAGGCGACATGACAAGCGAAGCAGACGTCAAAGAACTAGTCGCGAAAACAGTTGCTGAATTTGGCAAGGTCGACAATCTCATGCACGTCACAGGCGGCATCGTTGCGCGCGTTCAAATGAATGACATGACGCTTGACCACTGGAACAAAGTGATGACGTTGAACACAACATCGTTCATGTTGGCTGTGCGCGAATGCCTGCCACATATGGGTGCGGGATCTTCAATCGTGGCAATGGCGTCCCAAGCAGGCCGTGATGGCGGCGGACCGGGTTCCAGCGCTTATGCGGCTTCAAAAGGTGCGGTCATGACATTGACACGCAGCATGGCCAAAGAATTGGGTCCAAACATCCGCGTCAACTCTCTTTGCCCAGGTATGATCGACACTGATTTCCACAATGTGTTCACCAAACCGGAAGTCCGCACACATGTTGCGAACGTAACACCGCTAAAACGCGAAGGTCTTTCCGAAGATGTCGCCAAAGCCGCTGTGTTCCTCGCATCTGACGAAGCTGCGTTCATTACCGGCACAAACGTTGATATCAATGGCGGCATGCTGTTCTCTTAAGAACGCCATAAACGACTAAAACAGCCCCGTTTCATGGGGCTGTTTTCACCAATGCGGGCCATAGGGCCTTTGGATATCACTGCAATGCAGTCGCTCACACCCAGCACAGGTACAGTCTTGCAAATGGCTTGGCCATTGACGCTTAAGGCGATGATGCTGCACGGCATTATCGTGATTGACGCCTATTTAGTGTCTGGTTTGGGTGAACAGGCGCTCGCAGCGATGGGATTGGCTGCATCGTTGGGCGGGGTGTTGCTTGGTGTGCTTTTTGCCTTTTCAAGCGCGACGCAAATCCGATTGGCGCAAGCCTTTGGGTCGGGCAGGCCGGTGGCGCTTAAAACCGGGTTTTACGCGGGTATCATCATTAACCTTGTGATGGCGTCGATTGGATTGGTCTTGGTACTGATCTTTGGTGACCGGATCATCACTGCGTTTGCGCACACCCCAGACATCGCGACCCAAGCCCAAGCCTACTTGCACGTCTTTCTACTGGTGGTTTTGATAGAGGCTGTCGGCCAGTGTCTGGGTAGTTTTTTCAACGGTTGCGGCAATACAAAGACCCCGTTCTATAGCTATTTGATCGCATTGCCTGTGAACGTGACCGTCAGTGTGGTTCTGATCCATGGGCTTTATGGGTTGCCCGAACTCGGTGTGGTTGGCGCGGCCGTGGGGACCGTCGTTGCCGCTGTCACACGCACCATTTTTATGGGGGTGCATTTTTATAATGACACCTGTGGGTACCGCGATGTGGCAGGCTGGCTACACGCGACCCTATTTATCTCACTCAAACGGCATCTGAAATTTGCCGCCCCGATTGCGGGCACATTTGTCAGCATGACGTTGGCGACCAACGTCTGCGCGTTGATCTATGCTAAGATGAACATCAACGCCTTTGCTGCGATGACACTTATTGCGCCTTGGGTTCAGGTTGCTGGCACCTTTGGGATCGCGTGGGCGCAAGCAACGGGCATCACCGTCGCCCAATTGCTTGCCAAAGACACACCAGGCGACGCGCTTGACGAATTTCTTAGCCGCGCGTGGCGCATGGCCTTTGTCGCGGCAGGCGTCGTGTCGGTGACCTATCTTATCTTATGTCTCGCGTCGGGCCGCCTCTATGCGGACCTCCAAGACGAAACGCGGGCCGCATTGTTCAGCTTTCTGCCTGTTTTACTGCTTTTGCCGTTCCCCAAGGGATCCAACGCGATCTGCGGGCAATCGCTGCGGGCGGGTGGCGATACCCTGTATGTAATGCATATTTTCATTGTCGGGTCATGGTTGTGCAAAGTGCCGCTAACGGTGCTTTTTGTTGTTTACCTTGAATTACCCGTGTTTTGGGTCTTTTCGCTGTTCCTCGCCGAAGAGCTTGTCAAATTTCCTTTGTTCCATCTGCGGTTTTACAGCGGGAAATGGAAATTAGGCGGGAAAGACGACGAATAGCGATCCCCATACAAAGATGGCGTTTACGCAAATTTCACTCCGACGCTGTAGCTTCACTTTATAGCATGTGCTCGCTGGCTGCGCGTGTTGTGTGAATTGAATGCAAGAGGCGAATTCTTGAATGCATACTCTTTCGTCTACGAACAACCCTGCCGGATCAGCGGTTTGAGGATACAATGTTTCATTACGTAGATCGTTCAACGCGCACGCAAGAACCCTATGTTCTTTTGCTACAAGGGCCGGTCGGTCCCTTTTTCCGCGACCTCCAAGAGGAGCTAAATGCACATGGCTTTCGCACGAAACGTGTCACATTTAACGCAGGTGATGAACGGTTTTCAGCGGGCCAAATGACCCAGCCGTTTTCAGGCTCGCTTGATAACTGGGCGCAATTTTTTGACGCTGAAATGCGTCAGAATTTACCAGACTTCGTTGTGATGTTTGGGGTGATGCGGCCGGCCCATCATATCGCGCGGCAAATTACCGCGACCTATGGTGTCCGGGTAATTTGCCTAGAAGAAGGGTATTTAAGATCCGGATATGTGACCTGCGAAATTGGTGGCAACAATGACAGTTCACCTTTGTGCCAATGGGCCCCCGGTCAAGACTGCGCGGGCGATTATCCCGCGCCAGTAACGCCACCAAACGCCTATCTTAAAATGTGTTTTTGGGCGGCGCTATATTACATGCGCCGTGATTTTCGGGCAACCTGGTACCAGCAATCTCTTTTTCACCGCAAACGCGAAGGGGTGTTCAGCCTCGCATACACATGGGCCAGCCATGCCGTGGTGCGCGGCATAGCGCGGCACACCAGCGGCCCTTTGTTACGCCGCCTTCGGGGAAAGCTGCGCAAGAATTTTGTACTGGTCATTTTGCAAGTCCCAAGCGATAGCCAGCTTTTGTATGCCGCGCGCGGTTGGTCGAATGAAAAATTAGTACAAGAGACGCTCAGCGCATTTCGGCACACGCACACCTCAGAAACCCTCGTATTTAAACTTCATCCATTGGACCGGCAGGCGCGTCAAACCCAACGGCTCATTAAAAGAACTGCACGGGATCTGGGGATAGAAAGTCAGGTACACATCCTCAAATCTGGCGCAATTGGCGATATTGCAGCCCATGCGTCGGGCATGATCGTGATCAATTCCACCTCCGCATTTTCGGCATTGCGTCACAATATCCCAATTCTCGCGATGGGCGATGCCATCTATCGTCATGACGCCGTGGTGACAGTGGGAAACAGCCCATATGACATTTGGGAATTCCTGAACGACCGCAGTGTAAAGCCCGCAGATAATGTGGCGATGTTTTTGCGGGCGGTGAAAGCCACGGCCCTTTTACCCGGCGACTTTTATTGCATTACCGGTCGCCATGTCGCGGCCGCCGCGATTGCAGACAAACTCAAACAAGAATTACAGCAAACATCGCGACCGATACCGGCAGCCATTCGATCGGGTGCGGCCTAATGGGCATCGGCGCAAGTTTCACAAATTCATCATCACGTTTTTCGCACCGTTTTTCGGCGGTGTCACAGGCGCATAAAAACTAAGGAACCGAATGTCGTATATCACCAGACCTGATCAAGAGGCCAAGCCGCATAACCTTTTTGACGTTGTTCACAAGGCGTTAGAAATCGAAGCATCAGCGCTACTGGCATTGCGCCGATCGCCTCCAGCGCAGCTTTGCGACGCGGCACAGTTGATTCACACTGTGCGCGGTCCGCTTGTCATCGCCGGCGTTGGCAAAAGCGGCCACATTGCGCAGAAGATCTCAGCGACATTTCGATCGCTGGGCAAGCAGTCTATCTTCCTACACGCCGCAGAGGCGAGCCATGGTGATCTTGGCGCTATCGCCACCGACAGTGTTGTCTTAGTGATATCAAATTCGGGCGAGACCGCAGAATTAGGCGACTTGCTTGCCTATTGTGCCAAATACCGCGTGCCGGTGATTGGCATCACCGCAGACGCGCAAAGCACCTTGGGCAAAGCGAGTCAAATTGTGATCCCACACGGCAAATTGAAAGAGGCTTGTTTGCACGGGCTTGCCCCAACGACATCAACCACAGTGGCTTTGGCCATCGGCGATGCATTGGCCGTGGGCGTCAGCCATCTGTCCAATATTGCGCCACATGACTTCCGTCGTTACCACCCCGGTGGTAAGCTGGGCGCGCAATTGCTGAAGGCCGAAGATCTCATGCATCGCGGGGACGCTCTGCCGATCGTTGCCCCCGATGCTAAGATGCAAGACGTCGTCATCACAATGTCCAGCAAAGGGTTCGGTGCCGCGATTGTCTGTGAAGATGACGTGCTGATCGGTCTCATTACGGATGGCGATATGCGTCGAAATGTGAACCGGCTCTGGCAATCATGTGCCAAAGATTTGGTGCTTGGTAGCCGATGACAGTCTCACCGGATATCCCTGCCTCTGTGGCGCTCGCACTGATGAGCAAACAAGCGATTACAGCTATCTTGGTGGTGGATCGCGCGTCTAAATTACTGGGGTTGCTTCAGATTCATGATTGCGTCCGCGCTGACGTCGGGGGGCAACCCGTCATTGTCTTCGCGTTCAACGAACCCCGGTTGCATGGTGGAATCCAAGAATATCGCAAGCGTGCTTAGGATTATCTGAGGATCATTTTTGGGCATCATGAGTTTGAGCCCACGCGCCATCGCGATCATACCCATCGCAAGTTGACGTGCAGGAGCGCGCAGCTTCAGTTGGCGCGCATCGGCGGATTTTTGGACGATATGTGCCATCTTGTCCGCTTGTTCATCGAACAATGAATAATAGCTTTCTGCGAAGGTCGGATCGCGCAATGCATGCAGGCTAATCTCCGCTTCGAGCTGCGCTCTTTCGCTTGATCCACAGATTTCGCGCAACCATTGTGACGCCTCGCTGACTATTTCTGTGGTCGATTTTGAGGTATCTCTGCTCAGAACTTCCATTGACGCGTAAGCGTATTGGAACTGGCTGCGCATGATCTCAAGAACAAGGTCATTTTTGTTTCGAAAGTTTGAATAGAAGGCACCTTGCGTGTACCCCGCTCGCGCGGCGATATCGCGCACAGAAGCGCCAGAAAATCCGTTTTGCGCAATCAATTCAGCGCCAGCCTGGGTGAGGGCGTCGCGTGTTTGTTGTTGGGATGTGGTGCGTTTAGATTGCTTTGCCATGGGCAGTCAGATAGCAGTTGTAATCTGAATGTTCCAGCGCTATGTCGCCCAGATAGCAATTGTTATCTGATGCGGGCTGTCGCGCGGATTGCAAAGACCATGATGATGAAATGGACATACCTATGCGCCGCATTCCCGTATTTGTTTTGTTTGCAGGGCTGTTTTTCTCAGCCCCAGTTGCCGCTGATGAACCGCTGGTCGTTTCGGTCGTCACCACGCAATCTTCTGTTTCGACCCGCAACATTGCCCTCACCGGCGAGATTGTAGCGCGCGATGCGCTTGCGTTGTCATTCCCAAGCGGCGGACGCATCGACAGTATTGATGTGCACGAAGGCGATGTTGTCGAAGCTGGCGCCATCTTGGTGCGCATTACGTCTATTCAGCAAGAACAAGCCCTGCGCGCAGCACGTGCTGGCGTTTCAACAGCGACAGCAGATCGGGATCAGGCAGACGAAGATTTGCGACGCCAGGAAGCGCTGCTCGAACGGGGGGCCACGACCCGCGTGGCCCGTGATGCCGCAGCCGATCAAACCCGCGTCAAAGAGGGCGTACTTGCCCAAGCGCAAGCAGACCTAGAGCTAGCAGAAAAGGCGCTGGAAGATGCCACGATTGTCGCACCGCAGGCGGCCACAGTGACTGCCCGACTTGCGGAACCCGGACAGGTCGTGGGTGCGGTTCAGCCGGTGGTGGAATTGGCTCTGGGTGGCGCTGTTGATGCCGTGTTCGAAGTGCCCGAAAGCCTCTTTACTGGCACGACCTCGATCGGGGGTGTGTCCCTTGCCCCATTGGATCACCCTGATCAGATTTTTTCTGGCACCGTTCGCGAAGTCTCGCCATTGGTTGACCCTGCGACTGGAACCGTCGCGGTGAAAGTGCAAATCGACGAAAAGCCATCAGGTGTCGAATATGGTGACCCTATCCGTGGCACCACAACGGAAGCCATTTCCGACCGGATCGTGCTGCCATATCGCGCGATGTCCGCGTCCCGGCTTGGCCCCGCCGTTTGGGTGGTTGATCCTGAAACCATGCGCGTTTCGTTGCAGCAAATTACAGTGGATCGGTTTGAAACAGGCAATATCCTTGTCTCAGATGGATTGGCTGACGGTGTTTTGGTCGTCACGGCCGGCGCTCAGCTTTTGTACCCTGGCCGGTTAGTGCAGGCTCAAGCGGAGACAAACCAATGAAACGATTAGCGCTGTTGATCACATTTGCCGCCCACCCAATGTTTGCGGAAACTGCACCCGCAGCGTCAGATATCGTGTCCGATGTACCGCGCCCAGTGGTGTCGATGCATGTGGGAAATGGCAGCGTCCAAGAGACAACCTATATCGGCACGGTCGCAGCCGGAAATGAGGTCGCACTGGGATTCCCAATTAGCGGCACGTTGGTCGAACGCCGCGTTGATTTAGGCGCATTGGTCGCAAAAGGCGAAATCCTTGCGTCACTTGACCCCAAAGACCTACAAGCCGAGGTCCGTAGTGCAGAGGCTGGCGTGCTGGTCGCCCAGACAAACTTGGGTTCCGCAGAACAGGCTTGGAACCGTGCAGTTGAACTCGCCGAGCGCGGTGTCGATTCTGAGACCCGCCAAGAAGACGCGCAGCGTACACTTGTTGCCGCGCAAGCCGGGCTTGAACAAGCACAGGCCAACCTTGCGGGTGTGCAGGATAAACTTGATCTTGCGGTCCTGCGCGCGCCCCAAGACGGGGTTATCACAGGCGCTTACCAAGAGGTTGGCGCATCGGTGTCACCCGGGCTAGAGGTCTTACGCCTTGCAAATACGGACGAACGCGAAATTGTCGTGGATATTAGCGAACAAGGCCTCGCGACGCTTGAAATCGGCACGGTTTTTGACGTGGCGCTTGTGGCCAATCCTGAACTGACCACCACCGCGCGACTGGCACGAGTTGACCCCGTCGCGGAAAGCCTCACCCGGAACCGCCGCGTGCATTTGGTGTTGTCAGATGCGCCCGCGGGGTTTCGGTTTGGCGCGCTTGTCCAGCTCCAAGCAGTCGGTGACGGCACGACGCTTATCTCGGTGCCTCTGAGCGCGGTTCTACATCCCGACGCAGATGCCGCCGTATGGATCGTCGACCGTGACCAGAATGTCGTGAACCTGCGCACGATCAGCTTAGGCGCACAATTTGGCGATCACGTCAGGGTGGTATCAGGTATCGAACCCGGCGATGAGGTCGTCTTGCGCGGCATTCATTCTTTGCGTGAAAATCAAACCATCGGCCGGAGTGTATCGCAATGAACCGTTTTAACCTGTCCGATTGGGCACTATCGCACCGGTCTTTTGTATGGTTTTTGATGATTGTTTCGGTCGTTGCGGGGGCGATGTCATATGTGAATATTGGCCGTGAAGAAGACCCCAATTTCGCCATCAAAACGATGATTGTCTCGGCAGCCTTGCCGGGCGCCGACGTGGAACAGACGCTATCACAAGTTACCGACCGTATTGAAAAAAAGCTCGAGGAATTGCCAGAGCTTGATTTCACGCGCTCGGTGACTGCTGCGGGGCAGGCGATTGTTTACGTCGAACTTCTTGCGTCGACTGATGCCGAAGAGTTGCCACGCATCTGGCAACGTGTTCGAACTATGATGAGCGATATCAGTGGTGATTTCCCTGAAGAATTCCTTGGCTTCCAGTTCAACGATGACTTTGGCGATGTGTTCGGCAATCTTTACGCCTTCACCTATGACGGTTTCACCCCGCGCGAAGTCCGTGACTATGTCGAATTGGTGCGCCGCGAAATTCAAGGGCTTGATGACGCGGGTAAGGTCGAAATCTACGGTGTGCGCGACGAAGTCATCTATCTGGAAATTTCAACAGAGCGGATGGCCGCGCTTGGCATTAACCAAGAAACATTACAAGCGACGCTTGCTGCGCAAAACGCGATTTTGCCTTCAGGTGTGATTAAGGCCGGTCCAGAACAGGTGCTCGTGCGGATCGACGGGCAGTTTGATGACGCGCAAAGCATCGCTGACATTAACCTGCGCGTCGGGGACCAGTTTTTCCCGCTCACCGATATTGCCGATATCCATCGTGGCTATGAAGATCCACCTACTGAACTGTTCCGCTACGAAGGCCAAGAAGCGATCGGTCTGGCCGTCGGCATGCGCGTCGGCGCGAATATTGTCGAATTTGGTGGTGAACTGGACGCGGTGATGGCCCATGCGATCACGCAGTTGCCCATCGGGATTGATATCCACCAAGTTGCCAACCAACCGCATGTTGTGAATGGGGCCGTGAATCACTTTCTACAAGCGCTACTTGAAGCGGTTTTGATCGTCCTCGCCGTTAGCTTTGTCAGCCTTGGTATGCGCGCCGGATTCGTGGTCGCGCTGACCATTCCACTGGTGCTAGCGATTACATTTGTGATCATGGAATACACCGGTTTCACGTTGCAACGGATTTCGCTCGGGGCGTTGATCATCGCGTTGGGTTTGCTGGTGGATGACGCCATGATCGCCATTGAAACGATGATGTCGCGGCTAGAAAAGGGCGAAAGCCTTGTTAAATCTGCGTCTTATGCCTGGACGTCGATTGCCTTCCCAATGCTGACCGGCACCTTGATCACGATGGCGGGCTTCATTCCGATTGGCTTGAACTCCTCGGCGGCGGGCGAGTTTACGTTTTCGCTGTTTGTTGTGATTTCGGTCTCTTTGTCGATCTCATGGATTGTTGCTGTGCTGTTTGCGCCGCTGATTGGTGTGACATTACTAAAAGAAAACATCGGACATCACGAAGTCAAACCCGGTCGTTTCCGCCGCGCTTTCCACGTTCTTTTGCGTAGTGCGATGCGGTTCCGCTGGGTTACGATTATCGTGACAGTCATCGTGTTCGGTGGATCGATTTATGGGATGCGCTTTGTTGAGCAACAGTTTTTCCCAAACTCCGACAGACCTGAATTGCTAATTGATATGGCCTTGCCGCAAAACACCGCGATCAGCGAAACCCAAGCGCAGCTTGATCGGCTTGAATCCTATCTGGACGATGATGAAAACGTATTGTTCTGGACATCCTATGTTGGTCGCGGCGCGCCACGGTTTATTCTGGCCTTTGACGTGCCGACACCCGGCCCGCAAACCGGTCAGATCGTGATCCAAACCCCATCCGTCGCAGCCCGCGACGCGCTTCGTGCTAAGATGCAAACCATCGCCGAAACCGAATTTCCCGGCGCAGATATCTTTGTGAAGCTTCTCGAAATTGGCCCGCCCGTTGGTCGCCCTGTGCAATACCGGTTGAGCGGTCCTGACCCCGATACTTTGCGTGACCACGCTCGCGATTTGGCCGCCGTGTTGGCAACAGATGACCGTTTGACCGGGATTGTGCTTGACTGGAACGAACCTGCACGGGTCGTGCGGATCAATATTTTGCAAGACAAAGCCCGCCAGCTTGGGTTGTCGTCAAGCGATATCGCCCAGTCACTTTACACCATCTATGATGGGAACACAGTTACAGCGCTACGCGATGATGACTATTTGGTTGATGTTCGCGTCCGCGGAAGCGCTGCTGATCGGCAATCGGTCGAGGCATTGTCAAACCTGCAATTGTCTACGCCAAGCGGTACAGCGATTCCGTTGCGGTCGATTGCGACCTTTAGTTATGAAACCGAACAGCCCGTGATCCACCAACGCGACCGGATGCCGACAATCACCGTCAAAGCAGCGATTGCCACCAACGACCAACCCGCAACGATTGTCACGCAACTTACGGACCAAATCGCGGCCTACAACGATGCGCTTCCGCTTGGCTATAACGCTGTGGTTGGCGGTACCGTCGAAAGCAGCGCAGATAGCCAAGCCCCAATCGCGGCGGTTGTTCCTGTGATGCTCTTGATCATGCTGACGTTGATCATGGTGCAAATGCAAGGGTTCCGGCTGGCATTCATCGTGTTCTGTGTCGCGCCTTTGGGACTGATCGGTGTGGTTGCCGCGCTTGTACCATCTGGCGCGCCGCTTGGCTTTGTCGCGATCTTGGGCGTGCTGGCACTCATGGGTATCTTGATCCGCAACTCGATCATTCTTGTCTCTGAAATCGAAGTTCTCCGCGACAAAGGCCGCAGCGCATGGGACGCGGTATTCGAGGCGAGCGATTCTCGGGCACGTCCGATTTTGCTGACTGCTGCGGCGGCCAGCCTTGCACTGATCCCAATTTCGCGCCAAATTTTCTGGGGGCCAATGGCCTATGCGATGATGGGCGGGATCATTGCCGGGACAGTCATTACCCTGGTATTTGTGCCTGCGCTTTACTTGGCGGTTTTCCGTGTAAAACGCTAAATGTGCCTGCGACATTACAAGCCTTCCATCATCGCAAAAAGGATGATCTAAAAATACGCGGGCGGCTATTATGCGCCGCGTATTGAGCTAAGGAAGATCAAAAAATGACCGCGACATTCGCGCAACCCGACACCATTCGTGCTGATTTTTCTGCGGCGATGTCCGCAATGTACCGTACAGAGGTTCCAGCCTACGGCGACCTGCTTGAAATTGTACATGACACCAATACCACGACGCTGGATAGCCCTGCCGCTGAGATTTTAAATCTGACGCCCGACGAAGACACCACGCGCATTTCGCAAGAGCGCCATGGCGCGATCCGTTTGGGCACAGCGCAAGAATTGGCGATGATGGCTCGGGTTTTTGCGGTGATGGGCATGTTTCCGGTTGGCTATTACGACTTGTCACCAGCGGCGGTTCCTGTCCATTCGACGGCCTTTCGCCCAAAGACGCGCGCGGCACTGGCCGCAAACCCATTTCGTGTATTCACATCGCTATTGCGGCTTGAGTTGATCACGGATGAAACCCTGCGCGCGCAGGCCATGGAGATTTTGGCAAAGCGACAGATTTTCACCAAAGATGCGATTGCCCTGACTGAAAAAGCCGAAGCCAATGGCGGCTTAACCCCGGCAGACGCCACGCAATTTGTTGCCGAGGTTCTGGAAACATTCCGTTGGCATGCGGATGCTTGCGTGGATATCGCAACCTTTGATCAGCTGAACGCGGCACACCGTCTGATTGCCGATGTTGTGTCGTTCAAAGGGCCTCATATTAACCACCTGACCCCGCGCACGTTGGACATTGACGCAGCGCAGGCTGCCATGATCACGCGCGGCCTACCCGCAAAAGCCATCGTCGAAGGTCCGCCTCGCCGCAATTGCCCGATTTTGCTGCGCCAGACTTCATTCAAGGCGCTCGAAGAGGTGGTGAATTTCCCTGCCAATGACGGCGGTGCAGCCGTTGGCAGCCATACCGCCCGCTTTGGTGAAATAGAACAGCGCGGCGTTGCGCTGACCCCCAAGGGGCGTGCGCTTTACGATGAAACGCTGGCGTCCGTCCGGGCGCAGATTTTACCTGCTGGCGATGGATCAAACGCACAGGCCTATATGGATGCGCTGGTGAAAGGTTTTGACGTGTTTCCAGATGATTGGCGTCGGTTGTATGATCATGGGCTGGCGTATTTTAAATTCGTTGTCGCGCAACCAGATGCAGAGGCAACCGATCATAGCGCTGCCGCGCTTTTGGATGCGGGCGTTTTGACGCTAAGCCCGATCATTTACGAAGATTTCCTCCCGGTCAGTGCTGCGGGGATTTTCCAGTCGAACCTTGGTGATGACGCCGACCAAGACAGCCACAGCGCGTCGAGCCAAGCCGCGTTTGAGACAGCGCTTGGTACAGCCGTCGCGGATGAATTTGCGCTCTATCAACAGATCGCAGATGCATCGCTTGCGGATTGTCTGAACCGTTTAAATTAAGTCACACGTCTGCGTAACTGTGCGGGGCGACCAGATAGATTCAAGGTCGCATCCCCACGGGGGCTGCGCGCGATGACTTTGCCCTTAGCAACCACCGCAAGCCGGGCAGGGCGCAGACGTAACGCTTCGATCGGGTTTGCAGCATCTAAGACGACCAGCGACGCGACGGCGCCCTTGTGTAACCCGTAATCCTTTAGACCAATAATCGCGGCATTGGTCTCTGTAACCATCGTAAAACAACGGGTCATTTCGTCAGGGTGGCTCATCTGTGCGACGTGAAGCCCCATAAACGCCACATCAAGCATATCCGCCGTGCCGAGACTGTACCAAGGGTCCAGCACGCAATCTTGCCCCCAGCCAACGCGAATGCCCATCGCCTGCATTTCCTTTACCCGTGTCAGGCCACGCCGTTTGGGAAATGTATCGTGCCGCCCTTGCAGCATGATGTTGATCAGCGGGTTCGGGATAGCGGATATTTCAGCCTCGGCAATCAGCGGCAACAGTTTGGAAACATAGTAGTTATCCATCGAATGCATAGATGTCAGATGCGAACCGGCGACGCAGCCTTCTAGCCCCAATCGGGTGGTTTCAAGCGCGAGCGTTTCGATATGGCGGGAATTGGGATCATCAGTTTCATCGCAATGAATATCGACCATCAAGCCGCGCTCGGCGGCGATTTCGCAAAGATCTTGCAGACTATCCGCGCCGTCTTGCATGGTGCGTTCGAAATGGGGGATGCCGCCGACGACCTCGACCCCCATATCCAACGCACGGATCAGATTTTCGCGGCCATTTGGAGCGCGGTACAACCCGTCTTGCGGGAACGCGACCAGCTGTAGGTCCATGTAGTCCTTCACCGCCTCTTTCACAGCCAGCATGGCAGTGACAGTGTTCAGGTGATCGGGCGTGGTGTCGACATGGCTGCGAATGGCCAGCAACCCCATCGAGGCCGCCCAATCGCAATAGCGCAAGGCACGCGCGATCATTTCATCCACGGTTGCGATATCACGCAGTTCGCCCCAAAGGTTGATACCTTCCAGTAATGTCCCCGATGCGTTTACCCGTGGTGTGCCGTAAGACAGCGTCGCATCCATATGGAAATGCGGATCAACAAATGGCGGTGATACGAGATCACCGGTGGCATCAATCGTTTCAGCGGCGTCAGCGGTGATATTTGGCGCAATTTCAGCGATCCGGTCGCCATGCACGGCGATGTCAGACACGGTGCCATCGGGCAGGGTGCCCCCTTTGATCAGCAGATCAAACATTAGCGCTCTCCTTTGTTGAATGGCACCATAAGCGCGGCGGGAACCTCGGCGCGGCGCGACATCACGATCAGCGCCATGATAGACAGAATATATGGCATCATCAGGAAAACTTGATAGGGCACAACAGCGCCGATGCCGGTTTGTTGCAAGCGAATTTGCAGCGCGTCAAAGGCGGCAAACAAGATCGCGCCAAACAGAGCCTTGCCGGGGCGCCATGCACCAAAAACCACCAGCGCAATACAAATCCAACCGCGCCCATTCACCATGTCAAAAAAGAAGCTGTCAAAGGCGGACATGGTAAGAAATGCGCCCCCTACGGCCATACACCCGCTGCCGATCATGACGGCACCCATACGGATGGCTGTGACCGATAGGCCTTGCGCTGCGACAGCTGCCGGGCTTTCCCCTGCGGCGCGGACAGCCAAGCCGAGCGGCGTACGGTATAATGTGAAGGAAACGACACCAACCAAAATGAAGGCCAGATAAGTTAGCGCGGTTTGCTGAAATAATGCAGGGCCAAAGAACGGAATTTCTGAAAGAAATGGGATGTGAAACGGTTGAAACGCGTCAATTTTCGGGGGCGTCGATACCTCGGGCAGCATCACGCGGTAGGTGTAAAAAGTCGCGGATGTGGCAAGCAACGTCAAACCAATGCCAACCACATGTTGCGACAATCCGAATGGCACAGATAGGATAGAATGGATGCCGCCAAGACCGACGCCGACCAAAAATGCAACACTAACACCGCCCCAAAGTGGTAGGCCGGCCCAAACGGCGATCCAGCCAGCGAATGCGCCGGCCACCATGATCCCTTCGATGCCAAGGTTCAAAACACCCGCACGTTCACAGATCAATTCGCCCATGGTTGCAAAAATCAGCGGCGATGCGATGCGGATGGCCGCCGCCCAAAACGCGGCTGAGGTCAGGATTTCGAACAGCTCCATCAGTCTCTCCGCACACGAAATTTAGTGAGTAGGATTGCGAGCACCATACATAAGAGCGCCGTGGCTAGCATGATATCGGCAAGGTAGCTCGGTACGCCAATTGCGCGGCTCATACTGTCAGCGCCCACAAAAATCGCGGCGACGAACAGGGCGGCGACGACAACGCCCAGCGGATGCAAAAGCGCGAGCATCGCAACAACGATCCCGGTGTAACCAAACCCCGGCGATAGATCGAGTGTGAGCGATCCCTTTAGCCCCGCGACTTCAGAAAACCCAGCGAGCGCGGCCAAGCCACCCGATAGCAACGCTGTTTTTAGGATAACTTTGGTGACGGGAATACCCGCAAATCGCGCGGCCTCGGCGTTTTGACCGACCGCACGCATTTCGAATCCTAAGGTGGTCTTTGCATCGACTACCCAAACGATAATGGCCGCGATCAAGGCAATCGCAAACCCCCAATGGAGCCGCAACCCATCAACAATACGGGGCAGCCGCGCTTCTGGGATCAGCCGTGCGGATTTGGGCCACCCCATACCCATCGGGTCTTTGAGCGGCCCTTCAAGAAGATAGGACACAAATAGCAAAAAGATGAAGTTGAACAAGAGCGTGGTCACGACCTCATCGACGCCCAATCGGGTTTTGAGCAGGGCGGGGACCAAGAGCAAGAAAGCGCCAGCCATCATCGCAGCAAGCGCCATAATCGTTAACAATGCTGGCGCAGGCAGTTGCAACGCGCCTGTGCCCAGAACCGCGACGACAACAGCGCCCGCGTATAATTGCGCCTCTGCGCCGATGTTCCACAGCTTTGCACGAAAGGCGACGGCGATCGCAAGCCCTGTGAAGATAAGCGGCGTGGCGCGATTTAGCGTCTCTAATAGGGCGAATTTTGATCCGAATGCGCCGATCAGGATTTGCCCTAACACGGCCATTGGGTTGCCTCCGGCAATCATGGCAAGCAACGATGCGATCAAAATCGTCGCGACAATTGCGAGTGCAGGTAGGGTTAATCGCCGCGCGAGGCTTGGGTTTGCAATCGGTTCAAGCCGCATGGTCGTGCCCTTCAAACCCGTCGCCCGCCATCCACACGCCAAGCTGCTCTGGCTGCATGGTCCCGCGTACGAATTCAGGGCTGAGCCGCCCATCGCTGATCACATGGATCACGTCTGACAGGCGCATAATTTCGTCAAGGTCCTCAGAGATAAGCAAGACCGCAGCCCCAGCATCGCGTGCGGCCGCCAACCGTCCGTGGACATAGTTTACCGCGCCAATATCAAGCCCGCGCACGGGTTGATTGGCCAAAATGATGCGCGGTGCGTTTTCTAACACACGCCCCAAGATCAGCTTTTGCATATTCCCGCCTGACAGCAGCCGAATGCGTGCGTCGGGGCCGGAACACCGCACATCATATGTTTCAATCAGGCTTTCCGCATGGGCTTTGGCCTTGCGCCAGTTCATCCAGCCGCGTTTTGAAAATTGGGTCGCGTATGTTTCTAAGATGGTATTTTCGGTCAGATCGAAATCCGCAATCGTCCCGGTTTTGTGGCGGTCTTCTGGGATACGCGCGATCCCTTGGCCGATGGCGTTGCGCGGTGACCACGTGGTGACTGTGTTGCCGGCGATTTCAAACTGACCAGATTGCGGCGTCACCAAACCTGAAATCAAATCCGAAAGCGCGGCTTGCCCATTCCCTGAGACGCCTGCCAGTCCGGTGATTTGTCCGGCACGCAGCGCAAGGTTCGCGTGACGCAATCCCGGAGCGGTGCCGATGGATGGTGTCGAGAGATCACAAAGCGTTAATAAAGCCGCGCCTGGCGTTGCAGGGGCCAGATCTGGGGCGCTGGTTTCTGCGCCAACCATCAATGCTGATAATTCAGCACGATCAGTGTCTAATGTTGCCCTTTCGGCGACTAATTTGCCGTGTCGCAAGACCAATACCCGGTTTGAGATGGCCATCACCTCGTGCAGTTTATGCGAAATGAAGACGATAGAGAGCCCGAGGTCGATCGCGGTCCGCAGGGTGGCAAATAGCGCGTCAGTTTCTTGCGGCGTCAGAACAGCGGTGGGTTCGTCCAAAATCAGAATGCGGGCATCACGGTAGAGCGCTTTGAGAATTTCAACGCGCTGACGTTCCCCGACCGTCAATGCCCCGATCTTGGCGTCTGGGTCGACCTTCAGTTGAAACTCTTCGGATAGGGCGCGAATTTTTGCCTTAGCCGCCCCTGCACGCAATCGGGGGGCATGGAGCGGTTGTGCGCCCAATACGATATTTTCCCAAACTGTCAGATTCTCAGCGAGCGTGAAATGCTGGTGAACCATGCCCACGCCTGCATCCAGCGCCGCGCGCGGGTTGCCGGGTGGCAACAGGTTGCCAAAGACCGTGACGGTGCCTTCGTCGGCGGTATATTGGCCAAAAAGGATATTCATCAACGTGGTTTTACCCGCACCGTTTTCACCCAAAAGCGCAATAACCTCGCCCTTGGCCAGATCAAAAGTCACCGCCTCATTGGCGGTGACTGATCCAAAACGTTTGGTGATGTTTTGCAGGCGCAGAACGGGGTGCGCCGATTCTACGCCTGACATTTATGACGACTTTGGCTCTTCGTCGTTGATCACAACAGTATATGATCCGTCTTTGATCGCCGCTTCGCGCGCAGCAACCAAATCAAGCGCTTCTTGCGGGATTTTACCTTCGAAAGTGCCGAATGGGGCCAAGTAGCAACCACCCATGTTCATGAACGAATAGGTGCCGTAGTCAGCAGCGGTAAACGTTCCTGCTTGCACTGCCGCAATTGCAGCATCCATTGTCGGGCCAAAGTCCCAAATCGCGGAGGCCACGACCGTTTCGGGATAATCGGTTTGCGTATCGATGACATTCCCAATCGCAAGCACACCTTTTTCCTGCGCGGCATCTGACACGCCAAAGCGTTCCGCGTAAAGCATATCAGCGCCGTTTTCGATCATCGCAAAGGCGGTCTCTTTCGCCTTGGGCGGATCGAACCAAGATCCGATGAACGAGACTTGGAAGGCGATGTCTGGGTTCATCTCTGATGCACCGGCCATGAATGCGTGCATCAAGCGGTTTACTTCGGGGATAGGAAAGCCGCCAACCATGCCGATATTGCCAGATTCTGACATGGCACCGGCGACGATACCAGACAGGTAAGCAGCGTCTTGGATGTAGTTATCAAAGACCGACAGGTTCGGCAGGGCGGGGTCTTCTTTGAACGATGACCCCAGCAAGAATGCGACGTTGGGGTATTCTGCCGCGACTTCGCGTGCTTCAGCCTCTGCGCCAAAGATTTCGCCGACGATCATGTCATAACCCGCTTCAGCGTATTCACGCATGACGCGCGGATAATCGGTGTTGGCGGTGTTTTCAGAATAGGTATATGCGATGTCGCCGCGATCTTGGGCGGCAAGGGCAGCAATATGGATGCGGCTGACCCATTGTTGTTCGACTGGAACGGTGTAGATGCCAGCGACCTTAATCGGGTCTTGGGCAAACAAGGCGGTTGGCGCAGAGAGTGCGGAAACCGACAGCGCTCCCAGCGCTGTTGTGGTTAGAAATCGGCGGCGCGTTGGATGCTGCGCTTTGACGTGGCTCGTCATGATAAATGTCCCTTTTGATGCAAAAATTTCTAGACCAATTGGTCAAATTGAAGGTGCATTGGTCAAACGCAATCATGGCACACGCATTTAGGATATGAGTCAATGATTAATCGTTGAGCATAAATATGGGATCTGCCACAAATTGTTGCGGTTCGTTCGATTGACCTTACACCCCGCGCTGGTGCGCATTGGCTTCAATCAATTCAGGATGGGTGTCACGAACCTGTGCGAGCACCTTCAAAATCCGCGCGAGATGCTTGCGCAACTCCTTTTCGGCGCGGTCGGCATCACGGTTTCTGATGCAATCCATAATCGCCACGTGGTCGTCCAGCGCGGATTGCGCCCCAATCGTCAGCGACAGATACCGCAACCGATCCAGATGGACCTTTTGGTCATGGATGATCACCCAGGCCTTTGGGTGCCCGGCAATGTTGCAAATTAACTCATGAAAACTGTCATCAAGTCGATGAAATTCGATTTTATCGTCCGCTTGAAGGGCCTCATCTTGCGCGGCGACAAGCGCGTTAAGCTCTGCATTATCGTCGCTGGTCACGCGGTCAATGGCCGCGCGCAGACATTCGACCTCTAGTGCGCACCGAATGAACCGCGCATCCAAGAGCGCTTGGGGCGAGATATAGGTGACCGTCGTGGCGCGTTGTGGCCGGATCAGCATAAATCCTAGTTCCGACAGGCGGTAGAATGCATCACGGACAGGTTGACGTGACACCCCAAGGCTGCGCGCAATTTCAGCCTCGGACACTTTGGCACCCGGCGCCAATTCCAGCGTGACGATCTTGGAATAGAGCGCATGAAAAACCTGATCGGTCGCAGTGGCCGCAGGCGTGAGGGTTAGTGAATTGTGCGCGCTCATCTCATATTCCAGTTTGACCTATCTGCCAGACTAGCATATTAGAAGATCAGAGGTATCTCAAGACCTTTCGGGAGGACACCGCATGCCATTGACCGACCCAGACCGCCTGCTTCCGGTGGAACCTTCGGTGCGCAAACACGCGCGCGACCTATACGAAGGCATCGCGGCTTTGCCGATTATCAGCCCGCACGGCCATTGTGACCCGAGTTGGTTTGCTAAAAACGACCCCTTTCCG
This sequence comes from Loktanella sp. D2R18, assembly GCF_003318235.1. Classification (GTDB taxonomy): domain Bacteria; phylum Pseudomonadota; class Alphaproteobacteria; order Rhodobacterales; family Rhodobacteraceae; genus Yoonia. The sequence goes on from NZ_QOCG01000031.1 coordinate 97,098, forward strand.
GATCCTGCGCAATTGCTTGTTGTACCGGATCACTATGTTTTTCGGATGCTCGTTTCTCAAGGTGTCCCCATGGGGGATTTGGGCGTGCCACGCGCGGATAGCAGTGTAATAGAGACTGATCCGCGTCAAACCTGGCGCCGTTTCGCGCAGAACTATCACTTGCTGCGCGGCACCCCGTCGGCAATGTGGTTGGATCATTCTTTTGAACATGTCTTTGGAATTGATGAACGGCTGAACGCAGATACAGCGGATAGCTATTACAATCACATTGATGCGCAACTGGCGCAAGACAGCTTCCGGCCCCGCGCCCTGTTTGATCGTTTCGGGATAGAGGTTTTGGCAACCACTGAAAGCGCGCTGGACAACTTGAGCTGGCATAAAATGACAGCAGACAGCGATTGGAACGGGCGGGTGGTGACAACCTATCGTCCTGACAATGTGGTTGATCCGGACTTCGAAGGGTTTGCGGAAAACGTCGCGGATCTTGGTGGGCTCACTGGTGAAGACACATCTACATGGGATGGGTATTTGCGCGCCCACCGCGTGCGCCGCGCCTTCTTTAAAGCGCATGGGGCAACGGCCAGCGACCACGGTCATCCCACGGCCCGCACCGAAGATATGCCGAAAGCGCAGGCTGCCGCACTGTTTGCAAAGGCGCTTGCCGGGACATGTACCACTGATGAGGTCGACGCGTTCCGCGGTCAGATGCTCACTGAAATGGCCCGGATGAGCCTTGATGACGGATTGGTGTTACAGATCCATCCGGGATCGTTCCGCAACCATTCCGCTGACGTGTTCGCCAATTTTGGCCGCGACAAAGGGTTCGATATCCCGACCCAGACGAATTACGTGCAAGCGCTCAAACCTCTTTTGGACGCTGTAGGGATGGAACCGAGCCTGACGATCATCATCTTTACGCTTGATGAAACCAGCTATAGCCGTGAACTTGCGCCGCTTGCCGGGGCTTATCCGGCGTTGCGCCTTGGTCCGCCTTGGTGGTTCCATGATAGTTATGAAGGCATCAAGCGGTTCCGCGAAGCCACCACCGAAACCGCCGGGTTCTATAACACCGTCGGCTTCAACGACGACACCCGTGCTTTCTGTTCCATTCCAGCCCGCCATGATGTCGCCCGCAGGTCAGATTGCGCCTATTTGGCCAATTTAGTGTCTACTGGGCGGCTCAGCTTAACAGATGCACATGAGGTCGCGCACGACCTTGCCTACGGCCTTGCCAAACACGCTTACAAGCTTTGAAGGAGATCAAAATGATCAAAAGTTTTCCAGTTATTCAAGCCGACACGGGTGTTACCCGTCAGGTGCTTTCTGACAGTCCTGAATTGATGATTGTTGCCTTTACGTTTGATGAAGGCGGCGAAGGAAAGCTGCATAACCACCCGCATGTGCAATCCACCTATGTCGAAAGCGGCGAGTTCATGTTTTCCGTTGATGGGGTCGAGACCAAGGTTGGCCCCGGCGACAGCTTTGTGATCCCAACACAGGCGGTTCACGGTTGTCACTGCCTCTCTGCGGGCCGTCTGATCGATGCGTTCACCCCACGCCGCGACGATTTTCTCTAATTTAGGACGGTCCCCATGCTCAAAACTGAAACACGTTATGCAATTGACCCGGTCGCGGCCAAAAGCTTTGATACCGAAGCGCTCCGCAATCATTTTCGCGTCGGCGATCTGTTCGCCGATGATGAAATTCGCATGATCTATACCCATTATGACCGCTTAATCGTCGGCTCTGCCGTGCCAACCAATGGCCCTCTCACGCTGACTGCGATGGCTGAAACAGGCACTAAAGCGTTTCTTGAACGGCGTGAAATGGGTGTTTTGAACATCGGTGCGGCGGGTGATGTCACCGTTGACGGGGAAACCCATACCCTTGAAAGAGGCGAAATTCTTTACATCGGCATGGGCAGCGGTGCGGTGACATTTTCAGGCGCTGGGCGTTTTTATATCTTGTCCGCACCCGCGCATCACAGCTACCCGACCACACATATCAAAGAATCAGACGCCCGCCGGATCGAATTGGGATCGCCCGAGCAGGCAAATGAACGCGTGATTATTCAACTGCTGCACCCTGACGTTTGTAAAAGCTGCCAGCTCTTGATGGGCTACACAAAGTTTAAACAAGGCTCTGTCTGGAACACAATGCCAACCCACGTGCATGACCGCCGGATGGAAGCCTATCTTTATTTCGACGTCGACGCTGACCAGCGCGTATTTCACATCATGGGCGAGCCCACTGAAACCCGCCACATGGTAATTGCCAATGAAGAGGCGATTATTTCGCCGCCGTGGTCTGTCCATTGCGGTGTTGGCACCGGGTCGTATTCTTTCTGCTGGGCGATGGCGGGCGACAACGTTGATTTCACTGACATGGATATGGTCGCAATGGGGGATTTGCGGTGAACCCGTTTGATCTGACAGGCAAACGCGCACTTGTGACAGGTGCCAATACTGGCATTGGACAAGCGATTGCCATTGCCTTGAGTAACGCTGGCGCCGAAGTGATCTGCGCGGGCAGGTCCGGCATGGATGAAACTTTAGCGCAGGTCCCAAACGGAATGGCGTTGCAGCTTGATTTCGCAGATCCGATGGCCGCCCGGGATGTATTCACTGATCAACATATCGATATCTTAGTGAATAACGCTGGCATCATCCGCCGCAATGATAGTGTCGATTTTTCCGAAGCGGATTGGGATGACGTCATGGATGTGAACCTGAAGGCTGTGTTTTTCACCTGTCAGGCCTTTGCCAAAGCAGCACTTGCACGCGGAACCGGCGGTAAGATCGTCAACATTGCGTCATTGCTGTCATTCCAAGGGGGCATTCGTGTGCCGTCATATACGGCGTCCAAACATGGCGTTGCGGGTCTAACAAAGCTGATGGCGAACGAATGGGCTGCCAAAGGGATCAATGTGAACGCATTGGCCCCCGGCTATATCGCGACCAATAATACCGCCGCGCTGCGCGCCGACAACGACCGCAACAAAGCGATCCTCGACCGCATACCGGCAGGGCAATGGGGCGATCCATCTGACATGGGGGGTGCTGCCGTGTTCCTAGCTTCTTCCGCTGCGAATTATGTGCACGGAGCTATTCTTAATGTCGATGGAGGCTGGCTTGCCCGCTAATCCGATCCTTAGAAGATCAAACGCCCCGCGGCCCAAGGTTGGCATTGTCCATCTTGGGCCGGGTGCGTTTTTTCGCGCCTTTAGCGCGCCATTCACATCAGAGGCGGTTGCGCAATCGGGTGGTGATTGGGGTATCCTGACGGTCAGCCTGCGCAGCCCCGGCATCCGCGACAAGCTAAAGCCGCAGGATTGCGCCTATACTTCGGTGACGCTCGCGCCGGATGGGGCAGAATATGCAGTGATCGAAGTGATCGACGACATTCTGGTTGCCCCTGAAAACCCACCTGCTGTATTGGACGCGATGGCGGACCCGGCGATGAAAATCCTCTCGCTAACAATCACCGAAAAGGGCTATTGCTCTAACCCTGCTACTGGCGGCCTGCTACTAGATCACCCCGATATTGCGCATGATTTGGCGCACCCGAGCACCCCGAAATCCGCAATTGGCTATATCGTGCATGCGTTGAACCTGCGCCGTTTGGCGGGCGCTGCCCCGTTCACAGTGATGTCTTGCGACAATCTTCCCAATAACGGCCCGCTGACCCGCGCAGTTGTACTTGATTTTGCGCGCGCGTTTGACGTTGATCTTGCCGATTGGGTCGCCACAAATTGCCGTTTCCCGGCCACCATGGTTGACCGTATTACCCCCGCAACGACCCAAGCCGACGTTGATGCGTTGGCGGCGGCCCAAGGGTACGTGGACAACGCCTGCGTGATGCATGAACCGTTTCGCCAATGGGTGATCACAGACGATTTTGTCGATGGTGAACGCCCTGATTGGGGGGCGGTCGGTGCGCAGTTGGTCAGCGACGTTGAAGCGTTTGAGTTGATGAAGCTGCGCTGCCTGAATGGCACACATTCCGCTCTGGCCTATTTGGGGTATCTCGCGGGGTACGAAACGATTTCAAAAACCGTGGCCGACCCTGCCTTTGCGCGTTTTATCAAGACCCTCTGGGCGGATGAAATCATTCCAACCTTACCCCAGCTCGAGGGCGAAGACCTAACCGCGTATGCGCACAGCCTTCTGACCCGCTATCAAAATCCCGCCATTCGCCACAAAACGTGGCAGATCGCAATGGATGGCTCGCAAAAACTACCGCAACGGTTGCTTGGCACCATTGCGGATAATTTGGAAGCTGGGCGTGATATTGCTGGGCTATCTTTGGCGGTTGCCGGGTGGATGCGTTATGTCGGGGGCGTCGACGAAAAGGGCGCGCCGATTGACGTCAAAGACCCGCTGGCCGCCCAATTGCGCGCCGCCTATGACAGTCATGACACCCCTGAAACTAAGGTCGCGGCACTTTTGGCGATCGGTGATGTTTTCCCGGCTGATCTGGCCAAAAATGCGACCTTCCGTGCGGCAGTGACAGGCGCATTCACACAGCTTTGCGCAAATGGTGCACGCGTAACCGTCCAAGGAATGACCTGATGCAAGAAACGTGGCGCTGGTACGGGGCACTCGATAAAATCACACTGTCTGATGTGGCTCAAACAGGGGCCTCTGGCATTGTGAATGCCTTGCACGAAATCCCTTATGGAGAGGTCTGGGAACCCGAGGCAATCAACGCGCGCGCAGACGATATTCGCTCTGCCGGATTTGATTGGTCTGTTGTTGAAAGCCTGCCCATTCACGAACGGATCAAACGTGGCGACGGTGATCTGAAGCAGCTTTTCGCGAATTACCGACAATCCATGGCCAATCTGGCCGCCGCTGGAGTGCAGGTTATTTGCTATAACTTCATGCCGCTTTTGGACTGGACGCGCACCGATCTAGCGGCACCAGTCGCGCGCGGCGGGACATGTCTGCGGTTTGAAACCTACCGTATGGCCGCGTTTGAAATTCATATGTTGGGCCGCACCGCTGCCGAAGACGATTATCCAGAAGACGAACGCAAACGTGCCGCCATATGGTTCCAACAATCGACGCAAGCCGACCGCGATGCGTTGTTACACGCAATCATGTCAGGGCTTCCCGGTGCCTATGACCGTTATGATGTCGATGGGTTGAAACAAGCGCTGACGCTGTATGAGAGGCTTGATCGTGCGGCATTGCGGGCGAATTACAAACGGTTCCTTGACGAAGTAATTCCCACCGCCGAAGAACTGGGCATGCGGTTTTGCGTACACCCCGATGATCCGCCCCGCGATATTTTGGGTCTGCCGCGTATTGTATCTAATGCGGATGATATTGATTGGATCATGTCCTCGGTGGACAGCAATGCCAATGGTCTGACGCTTTGTTCGGGATCGTTAGGCGCGAACCCGACCAACGATGTGCCTGCAATTGCGGCGGCCCACGCAGACCGCATCCACTTTGCGCACTTGCGTAACGTGCGCAAAGACCCCGACGGCGCATTTGAAGAGGCCGCGCATTTGGCAGGCGACACCGATATGGTCGCGCTGATCAAAGTGCTGCTTGACGAAGAAGGCCACCGCCGCGAAACGGGCCGTGCGGATCACAGCATCCCATTTCGCCCCGATCATGGGCATGAGTTGTTGACCGATATTGGGCAAGGCACCTTTCCCGGCTACCCGATGATCGGGCGTTTGCGTGGGCTGGCGGAACTGCGCGGCGTCATCTCGGCGCTGTCGCATGGTGTTTAGCTGCGAGCAGCGCTAAAAGGACCTGACTGTGGGCAAAATCGCCCGCGCCCTGAATGAATATGAGGTCCCAGGTGACAGCTACCAGTTCATCCGGCGCAGAATTGCGCGGTGCAAAAATTGCGATTGTTGGCGTGGGTAAAATCGCCGTTGATCAGCATATTCCGGCCATCGCTGGTCTTGAGGCCTTTGAACTTGCGGCGACAGCCAGCCGTGCGGGCGGCGTTGACGGCATTGAAAACTATTCCGATATCACGGGGCTTTTGGCGGCCCATCCCGATATTCCCGCCCTGTCACTGTGTATTCCACCGGTTCCGCGTTACGACATCGCAGTAAAATCGTTGATGGCGGGCAAGCATACGATGCTGGAAAAGCCGCCGGGTGCCACCGTGAGCGAAGTGCGCAAGCTAGAAAAGCTTGCGCAGGCCAAAGGCGTCACATTGTTTGCTACATGGCATTCGCGCTATGCAGACGGGGTTGCTGCCGCACGCGCATGGTTGTCCGACCGCAAGATCACATCGGTGCAGATTGATTGGAAAGAAGACGTCCGCCGCTGGCATCCAGGCCAAGAATGGATATGGCAGCCCGGCGGTTTGGGTGTGTTTGACCCGGGAATTAATGCGCTTTCGATCATGACTGAAATATTGCCTAATCCGGTGCACCTGACCGCGGCTGAGCTGTTTTTTCCAAAAAACCGCAGCACGCCAATTGCCGCAAACCTAAAATTCGCAGGCCCCGCTGGAATGGCGGTCACAGCTGATTTTGATTGGCGCCAAGAAGGTGAGCAATCGTGGAATATCACGGTTGAAACCACCGAAGGTCTGCTGCGGCTCACCGATGGTGGGGCTAAACTATCAATCAATGGTGTGGATCAAACCTTGCCGGGTGTGGGTGAATACCCCGGCCTATATCACCGCTTTGCGGAACTGATTGAAACCGGAAAGTCTGATGTCGATATCAGCCCGCTGTTGCACGTCGCAGACGCATTCATGCTTGGCGATCGCAAGACAGTTGATGCTTTTCAAGACTAACCAAAGCCATATAGTCTTGATCCGACAGGTGCAAAACCCGAATAAATCTGTTGCCTACATGTACTAACGGCTCTTACAGTCATTTGGTAGACTCAATTTATTTTACGTATCACATTGGATTTGGAAATCAGCATGAATACATCACGCCTTGCCGCTTTCGCGGCGTTCTTATGCATGGCCGCAACCACAGCCGCCGCACAAGCGCCATGTCATTTGACAACACCAGACCGTCTTGCGGGTTTTTCTTCTTTGGACGCAATGATTTTTGTGGACCTTCCTGACCCAATTGCAACCCGCGCAACATCCACCGTCGAAAGCAGTTTTGTGGACCAAGTTATCAGCGAGGAAATTTCCGCATTTTCGAAAACTTGGTGCGAAATCGGCCTGCAAACTATGGTCGTCGATTTTGAAGTACCGGTCGAAGACGACGCCGTAAAAAGCATTCTGACACGTGCCGTTTATATTTGGGATACACAAATGGACCCAGTCGGTTGGCGTCTTGATGCTATTGGTGAGCGGCAGCTTTGTGCACGCGGCAACGACCCTTTTGCAGAAATTTGTCCTTAAGAAAACATAACACGGGAACCATTTTTATGATTATGCAACATTTCTTCCACGCGTCACGTAGCGCGTTTTCAATTCTATTTTTGGCAACACCAACGTTCGCCCAAGACGTTTTAGCCCAACCCTTGATGTCGGAGCCTTATGCGGCTGAAAACGCCCAAACCGCGATGGATGAAATCAAGCTGCGCTGGGACGCAGCACAACAAGAACAACAGGACAGATTTGCGGCATTTTCGGGCGACTATAATGATTTTGTGAGGTCCGACCCGATCCTACAAAATGTAACTTGGCCCTATGAGGCCTGTACGGATCTGATCAGTTTGATCCCGCCCCCATTAGATGGTTGGGGGGTGCGCAGTGACGCCCCGTTTACCCAAAACCCCATCGAGGATAAGCGTGCCGAATTTGGTCTCGTGACTTTTGACGCGGATGTTCCGACAAATGACCCTGCGTTTTTTGGCAGCGAAGACAGTGTGTCTATCTCGCTCAGCGCATCTGTAGATAATGTGGTTCTGTGGAACATGATGTACGGCGAACCCACGATGCGCGAGTCCATGTATGTGCCCGGTCCCTATAACTATCCGGTCAGCAACATGGATGGGAGCGTCCTGTTTGGCGACGTTTTGGTGCGGATCTCTGCGACGGACGAAACCAACGCACAACTGTATCTTGAGACGATGATTGGCTGCGCGATTGCGGGTGGGATGATCGCAGAAGGGATCGATGTCACAACACTGCGCGACCAGCCTTAGCAGCGGGGTTAGCCTAAGTGTACTGTCGTTTAGGCCGTAGCGAGCATTTGCTTCAATTGTGTTGCGGCCTGCATTTCCAGCGGGCAGTCGCCCGGTAGCACCAAATCAAATAGGGGCGCAATCACTTGGCTAACTTCACCATTGCGCCCAGCACTGTGATAAAGTTTGGCCAGATCGATTGCTGCGCGAATTTCCCAAAGCGTACCGCCACCGAGCTGCGCCAAGCTAATCGCCGCTTTAAGGTGATCTTCTGCGCGGCCCATATCGTGCTCTGCAATCGCAAAGCCTGCGCGCAAGCGGTGTAAATCGGGCAACCAGCTTTTCTCTCCGGTTTCGTTCATCATGTTTTCGGCGTCATCCGCGAGCGCTTTAGCATCCTTCACGAGGCCAAGCGCCAGCGCACGGCGCGCGGCGACCACACGATTACCCGGGACAAGTAGGCGAATGCCGACATCGAGCATTTTTGCTTCGGTTATGCGGAAAGCATCAAGCCCTAAAGCGTCTCCGTCGGCCATCCGAAGCAAAGCATATGTCGCCTCGGCCCACAGATGCGAGGACGCGACGTTGTGCTCATTAATCAGCGGTCGCAAGATGCTTAAGTGACGCCTTTCGGCGGTGACATCATTCGCCACATGGGCGCAAATTACAAAAAGGCCAAGCATCGCACAGGTCGTGTTCGTATGCCCGATGATCCGTGCGCGATCTTCTGCATTCTTCCGATAGATGTTGGCACGTTGGGTTTGGCCGCGAAACGTCGCCCCAAGTGATTGATAGATTTGCAGCCCAACAATCGGGTCATGACCAAAACGGGCCGCAAGGTTTTCGCTCGCGACTTGTTCGCTCAGTGCTTCGGCCTCGTCGAGATAAGGTTGGGACTCAATAAAGCGTCCCATCTTAAGGCGCCCAATTGCGGCTAACCTTTTCGCGACCAGAAGTTGCGCGGTGTCCCCGGATACTTCGGCCAATCCCTTAAGCTCATCCGCACGGGCAATGCTCGTTTCAAGTCGGCCTCGGAAATAGCTGCTCATCAGAAGGCCATAGATAATATCTCCACGCAGGGGTGTTTCGCCAACTTTGTCGGCCATATCCAATGCTTCTTCGAGTGTTGCGACGGCCTCGTCTGACCAGAGGCCTTTGCCAGGAGAAAGCGCCACAAACAACTGCACTTTAAGCGCAATCGCGGTTGCCAAAGCTGCCTTATCGTCGGTCGCGACCTTAGGCGCATTCAACGCGATCGCGCGGCGTAGGTGTGTCTCGCCTTCTTTATAGGCTGGGCGCGAAATGGCGGCCTTCCCCGCCGCCTGCCAGAGCGTGATGGCGCGATCAGTGAGCCGCGCAGCTTCTGCGTGGGTCGCTAAAAGCTCGGGGGCGGTGTCTGGTTCTGCCTCGAGTGCCGCAAGAATACGTTTATGAAACACAGTTCGGCGTTCTTTGACCAGACTTTCATAGGCTGCGTCGCGCACCAACGCGTGTTTGAATATATATTGCACCTGCGGGGCGACCCCGTGTTGATGGATCAGCTCGGCGGCAACCAACTGGTCGAACGCGTCGTCTAATTCAACCTCAGGAATTTCGCAGATTTTGGTCATCAATTGATGGCTGAACACGCGCCCGACGCAGGCGGCGATTTGCGCAATTTCTTTGATTGGAGCCAGACGATCAAGCCGCGCCATCAAACTGTCTTGGAGCGTCGCAGGTATAGCAAAATCGCCAAGTGAATCGTTGACCAGATAGCCACTTTCACCTTCCGTGAGCGCCCCGGATTCAAGAATGGTCTTTGTAAGTTCTTCAATAAACAAGGGCACGCCATCAGTGCGGCGCACGATGATATTCATGATCTTTTCTGGCAGGGGTTTCTCGCCAGTTAGCTTAGCAACAATTGCGTAGGTCATTCCCTTGGTCAGGCGGTTAAGCTGTAGACGCGTGATATTGGGAACGGGACCAAAATCATGATCGAACGGGGGGCGGGCGGTAGCCAGGATCAGAATGCGTTGGCCCGGCAGCGCTGCAAGAATAAAATCCAACAGCTCTAGCGATGTTGGATCAATCCAATGCAAGTCTTCAAAAACCAGTAGCACCGGCTTTCTTCGGGCCATACGCAGCAGTATTTCGACCAAAGCCTGCATCATGTGGGCACGTTGCTGCGCCGGTGTTCCGTCGGTTTTGCCATAGCGCGTGCTTCCGTCGAGCCCAAGAAGAAGCGCTATCACCCCATGGATCGCCGGCGACCCGTTAAAGAGCGCTTCGATCTTATCGAGCCGATCTTCGGTGGTGTCCTCTGTTGTGAACCGCGCTGCGTCGCTAAGCTGTTGAACAAATGGATAAAATGCACTTTCTGTGTGATACGGAGAGCATTGATATATCAGCCGCGTGTGATCATCTGCTAGGCTCGCGTCCATAACAGCTTGGACGGTACGTGATTTGCCGATACCAGCCTCACCGCTCAACAGGATCATTTGGCCCTGTCCAGTCTGCGCCTGTGCCCAGCGGTTCAAGACGGTTTCAATCTCGTTTTCGCGCCCCACAATTGGGATCAGCGATCCGGTTCTGCGCGCTTCAAACCTACTTTTCGCGCTGGTTTCGCCGTCCACCACAAACGCCTCAATCGGGCGACCAATTCCCTTCAGGTCATGTGCGCCAAGCGACGTAATTTTGAAAGTTGCGCCCAAAAGCGGCAGCATTTCACCAGGTATCACCAGCTGATTGGGTTCCGCCACTGATTGCAATCGCGCTGCCAAATTGGGGGTTTCTCCGATCGCTGCAGCCTCTTGCCGAGCGCCGCCGCCGGTTAGGTCGCCCACAACAACGACCCCGGACGCAATGCCTACCCGCGACGCAAGCGCCGCACCATCCGGGGTGGTGATTTGTTGAGTTGCCTCAATAACCGCCAAACCCGCGCGCACTGCCCTGTCTGTGTCGTCTTCGTTTGCATGGGGCCAGCCGAAATAGCACAGCATTCCATCCCCCAAAAGAGTGGCAACAAACCCAGCATATGCGTCGACGACGCTCGCAACGGCTTGCTGATACTGCGTGATGACCTCGCGCATATCTTCGGCGTCCAACCGCATGACCATTTCAGTCGACCCAACAAGATCAACGAACATAACGGTCAGATGCCTCCGCTCAGCGGTAGCGGCAAGCGGCATTTTGGCGTCTTCGCGTAATATATCAGGTTGACTAGCCGCGACGGCCCGTGTGATCGCGCCCCAGATTTTCCGGCGAGGACCTAAGGGTAGGCCAAGTTCTTTGAGATCTTCTTCAAGCAGTTCAGGCAAGGTGTCGACATCGATCTCGGCCTCTTCAAAGACCTTTGCATATCTCTGAAGGCCAATGTCAGCCAACCAATTTTCAATGCCTGACACCGCGGTCAATTCCCCAAAGCGCTATTGGTCTTACCCACATAGGCCATTTTCTAAGTTTCTCTCGGTTTCCTAACACATGGAAGACACGCAAACTAGTTTCTGATGGGGCTCGCGGTCAAGAATTGGCGGCACCTTCAAAATGCGAACGATCGTGATGCATTGTTGCGAAATCAACCGCCTTGAGAGTTTGACCAAAACGTTAATTTGTGCAAGGCTTTGCCCAACAAAGTAATTTTTTGGGAACCATTATGACTGATAACAACGATACAAAAAGCCTTGAGATGCGTGTCTCCGATCTGGAAGACAAGTTAGGCTGCGGAAACTTCAGCGAAGCAGAGCTTGCAGCATACCACAAGGTTGCTGCCGCATTGGGAGCATGTATGACATCTGCGAACGCGTGCATGGGGGCGTGTATGCCTGCCGCAGGCGCTTGCATGGGGTCTGGCGCGTGTATGAACACGGCTTGCATGCCTGCCTCTGGCGCATGCATGGGTGCCGGGGCATGTATGACATCAGGAGCGTGCATGCCGGCAGCTGGCGCATGTATGGGATCGGGCGCGTGTATGACCTCTTCTGTAGGTGCATGTATGAACATGGCCTGCATGCCTGCCTCTGGCGCATGCATGGGTGCCGGGGCATGTATGACATCTGCCAACGCTTGTATGGGGGCATGTATGCCTGCCGCTGGCGCGTGTATGGGTGCTTGCATGCCCGCTACAGGTCCCGCTGGCGATAAAAAATCAGACGACGATTAATCTTCATCGCCGTATTGCATCAAACTTGGCCTGCTGATTTCAGCGGGCCAAAATATGTGAGGCGCTGTTCATTCTAGGCCTAAAAGATTTGATACGGGGCAAGAAATAAATGCAGCTTCACAAACCTATGCTGCCAGCGTGTTTTTTGCATTGGACAGACCCGGCACGCACGAGTGATGACGACGTCTTTCGGATAGTGTCGTGGCGGCGTAGCTTGACGCTGAAGGGTAAGTCGTTTCAAGCTTTCGAAGACAGTGTATTACCGCTGCTGACCGGTGCGCACACCGTTGACCAGATATGTGAAAAAGTCGCGCATGTGTTTCAAAAGGATGATGTTGTAGCATCACTCAATATGCTTGCTGCGCAGGGGATTGTGGTGGAAGGCGACGGCCATCAACCGGGCCGTGTACCACAACTTGGTTGGCTTGGCGAAGCCGCCCCCGAAGGCCGCGCCGCCCAGCGCAAATTGACTGATGCGCATGTGGTGATCGTGGGGGCCGGATCACATGGGGCAATAACCGCACGGGCGATGATCGCGGCGGGTATTGGCAAGCTGACAATTGTCGATCCTGCACCTGTTGCCACGGCTGATCTATATTTTTCTGGCATCTACAAGCCCGACGACATTGGCGAAAACCGCGCAGAAACGCTGGCATCGGCGCTGGCACAAAACGATAGCACGACCACGTTGACCGCCATTGGCTCGCGCCCTGCCGATGTCACCGCGATGAAGCAGCACGTGGAGGGCGCGTCGCTGGTGCTATGCTGCGTTGAATCGGGGGAACTGAACCTCGCGCTTCTGCTCAACCTTGCATGCCGTGAATCGCGGGTGCCGTGGATTGCCGCATCTCTTGAAGGCACCGAACTTGTCATCGGACCCGGTTTTTTCCACAGCGCAAACGCGCCTTGCTATATGTGTTGGCGGCTGCGCGAAATTGCAGGGGCAGCGAACCCGCAATCGCGATTTGCCGTTGAACAATATCTTGACCGCCTGCGCACAGACCTGTCTGGGCGGCGCGAAAACCTTGCACCCTCTGCGGATATTGTTGGCGGCATGCTATCCGTCGAAGCTTTGACATGGCTGACCGGGGCCAGTGCCCCGAACCTTGACGGGCGCTTTATCGTGGTTGGTTTGCCCGGCCTGCGGATGGAAAAGCACATGGTTTTGCGCAAGCCCGGCTGCCCCGTTTGCAGTGGTAATCAGGACAGTACGCAATGAATGATCGCGTTGATGCCGCAAAGCTGACCGAGGCACTGGTGAGCCGCCGTTGCGGGATCGTAACCGACCTATCCCCGCAAGCACGTGGCCCCGAAGAACCCAGCCCGCCGCATCTGTGGAACGCGACACTCACAAATTACAATTTTCAGACTGTGCCGCTCGCGATGCGCCTCACCGGGGGCAAAGGGTTGACCGAAGAAGCTGCGAAACTTGCAGCCCTGGGCGAAGCGATGGAACGCTATTCGGCCTTTCACTGGGACCCAGCACGCCTGCATGTCGGGCCAGCGTCGGACACTGCGATTACCCCAGCGGAATCCGTGCTGTATTCTGCCGATCAATACGCTGCCGGGTTGCCCTATCAACCGTGGTCGCGGACAAACCAAACGAGCTGGATCAAGGGAACGGAGCTCCCCCCTGGCGCTGCGGTCGATATGCCCGCTTCGCTGGTTTATTTGGTGGGTCCGCCGCCCAATCCAGCGGATTATTTCACCGCTGTCACGTCAAATGGGTTGGCTGCGGGCCGGGATTTGCCCCACGCGATTTTGGGAGGGCTGAACGAGGTGATCGAGCGCGATGCGTTTATGATCACGTGGTTGAACCGGCTCCCGGCCACCACAATTGCAACACCGCAAAGCGGTTGTAACGCCGCGCAAATCATTCGCCATTATGATCGGTTCGGGGTCAAAGTTAGACTCTTGTCGCTATATACCGATCAAGCCCCCTATGTGATCATGGCTATCGCCGAAGAGCCGACAGGCTACCGTCTGGTCGGGTTAGGCTGTGATCTCGATCCGGCCGGGGCCGTTGATAAAGCAATGTTTGAGCTGTGCCAATTGCGCCCAGGAATGGCCGCGCGGATGCATGGGAACGATTATCAGACCCGGTTAAAATCCTATAAGGATGTGCAAAGCATTGATGACCATCCGCTTTTTCACGCAATCCCTGCAAACGCGGGTGAATTTGATTTTCTGACGCAAACGGGCGCAACCGTAACGTTAGACGACATGCCACGACCATCATACGCGACAAACCAAGAGGCGCTTACGTTAACAGTAGACGCCGCCGTGAAAACAGGCGCACGTGTGGCCTATGCCGATATTACGGCGCCCGATATTGCGCCGCTTGGGCCACGGGTTGTGCGGGTGATCGCGACAGGGATGCAGCCGATCCACTTTGGACACGACCAAGGCCGGTTTGGCGGCGCGCGTCTGTACGATGCGCCAGTGACTTGGGGTTTGCGGGACACCCCGCTGACCAAAGCCGGGCTTAACCCATGCCCGCATCCATTGGCCTAGCATATGAGCAGTGACGTCAACGATACCACCGGTCTTTCGCGCCTGTTTCACCTGAATTCAGAACCGTGGGTTAATGAAAATCAGCGACCCAACGCGCCGTTTTCGCAAGAGACCAAAAACGACCCCCAGACTGCGCGCATTGCCTTGCCGGATACAGCTGCTGGTACCATTGATCAGCTTGCCGCCGCACGCAGATCAACACGCACCTTTGCTGATACGCCGCTTGCCTTGCACGATTTCGCGGCATTGCTGCGCGCCGGGTATAAAACGCTTGGGCCCGATAAAATGGAGGGTGGCATGCAAGCCCTGCGGCGTCCGGTGCCATCGGCGGGCGGGTTGTATCCGCTAGAGATTTATGCGCTGGTTCGAAACGTCGATGGGCTTGCCAAGGGGATTTACCACTACGACAGCAAGGCCGACGATCTTGAGATCATGCACGAGGGACCATGGGAAAATCAGGCGTGTAAGGCGTTCTTGACGTGGTCATTTGTCGCCCAAGCACCAGTTGTTTTGTGCATTGGGGCCGTTTTCGCGCGGACGCAGCGCAAATACGGGCCACGCGGGTATCGCTATATCCTGATCGAAGCGGGGCACGTCACCCAAAACCTGTGTTTAGCCGCGACAGATATGGCGCTATCAAGCCTCTGCTTAGGCGGATATTCCGATAGCGTGCTGAATGATCTCATTGGTTTGGACGGCCAGAAAGAGGCGATCATCTACGCGGTCGGACTCGGGGCCGCAGCGCATAGCGATTAGCTACATTTCTCTAAAATACACTGTCGCAGGTTTGCAACGATTGCCAATTTGCACGCCTTCTCCCTCTTGTGGGTAAACCCGCATTAATGGAATGGGAACCTAGACCAAGGCAGCTATGCATTCGCTCAGCCCCCTAATTTACCACCTAGGGGAATGAGTAATGAAACACCTAAGATTAACGACCTGTATTTTACTTGGCATGGGGCCTGCCAGCCTTTCTGCGCAAGATACAACAGCAAATTCGTCTGACGCGCCATTTATGCTGGGCCGCATTTTGCTATCTACGGCATTAAACCCAGAAGCAGAGGACGGTGTATCCGTCACCAGCGAGGGTCTTGCACTCGCGAATCCAGCCGATCTATCAGAACTTTTTGTGGCAGAACCAACGCTGGCTGTCGGTAGTTCTATTCCGATGTCACAAAAACTGTATGTCAACGGCATCGAAGAAAACAACCTCGCGATTTCGATTGATGGCGCGCGCCAAAACAACCGTGTGTTCCACCACAACACAACGACCCTGATTGATCCGTCTCTGCTACAAGCAGTCAGCATTGATCCCGGCGTAGCCCCCGCAGATGCAGGCCCTGGCGCGCTTGCTGGTGCGCTCGACTATGAAACACGTGATGTTGCGGATCTATTGGATGCAGGCGACAATTTTGGCGGTGCATACAAACTTGAATATGCATCTAACGGTGACATCCTTACCAACAGCCTGACGCTACTTGGCCGCGAAGGCGGACTCGAAGTGCTTGCGTTCGCACGCTACGCGACGGGTGACAATCGTTTCGATGGTAACGGCGACGAGATCGTGGGTTCCAGCACGGAACTGCTGAGCCTGTTAGGTAAGGTCGCATATGAAAGCGAAGAAGGTCACCGTTTTGAATTCTCGATGGAGGATATCGGCGATGACGCCGCGCGGCCCTACCGTGCAAATATTGGCACAATCATCGGTGGACGACCTGTGCCAGAAACGCGGACCTATGATCTGACGCGCACAAACTATAGCCTTGAATACACGAACACCCGCGCGACAGGGCTTTGGGATCCTTACATTCGCTTGTCATACAGTGGCACGGAACTGATCAATGACGAATATGACCTGTCTACAGAACAATACGCATATGGTGAAACCACGAGCCTGAACGGTGAGATTTCAAATAAATTCGTTCTGACAAATGGCGACGTGAACGTCGGCATCGACTTCTTTAGTGATGAGGCGTCATACGAATTCCTCTACGCGCTCTACCCATCTTACGATGACGTTGGGCAAGAAGAACTGGTGAATGTTGGGCTGTTTGCACAGCTTCGCCTTGAGCCGACAGAACGGATGCGCCTGTCAGCTGGGTTTCGTGCCGATTTTCAAGACTTCACTGGTATTGATGGATCAACCCAATCGACCGAAGGCCTTTCTTTCAATGCCTCGGGCGAGGTTGATCTGAACGACCGTCTGACCATTGGCGCGGGGTATTCACAGGTTTGGGGCGGAATCGCGCTCGCTGAAAACTACATCATGAACTCGGCATGGGACTATTCAACCGACGACATCGAAGATGTCACTTCTGAAAACCTATATGTTGCTGCGACTTACGCAACTGGCAGATGGGTCATCGACGGTAAAGTATTCTCAACAGATATCGATAATTCACGCGCAGCTTCTTGGGGCGGCGGCCCTGCATTGACGGCAGATGTTTCATCGACTGGCTATGAAATTGGGTTCTCAACAAATTGGGATAGCGGTTTCTTCCGGATCGGATACGCAAATATCGAGACAGAAGTGAATGACGCGGCCGCAGATTCCTACACCGGGAACTACCTGACAATTCCGATGGGCGAGATCATCTCCTTGCAGACAGCACATGAATTCGCAAATGGCGTTGTATTTGGTGGGGATGCCGAAATCGCGCTTGACTATAGCGGTGCTGCTTCGGGCGTAACGATTGCTGGATATACGGTTGTAAACACATTCGTTGAATACGAACCGGAAAGTATCGAAGGGCTCAGCCTGCGTGCGGAGATCAACAACCTGTTTGATGAGCAATATGTTGCGCGGGCAACGTACGGGCAGGATTTCGATACTGTCGAGCCGCTCTATGAAACAGGCCAATCCCTAAGATTTTCTGCAGAACTGACGTTCTAAACCAAACGAACGCCCTTTTTGCACCATAATGGTACGAGAAGGGCACAACTCGCGCCGGAAATACATTGAAAACCTAGCTTTTGCAGGTACGTTCTTAGCGTGGATTGACAATTCTGACTATTTCACTAAGAAAATAGCTGAGCCTGCTGCATCGACAGTCAGTTCCAAAGACAGACACACCCATACGCAGGGGCAACAGGATGCAAAAAAGTAGACCTGATACAGACTTCACACCTGGCCCATATCCTCAGGTAACACGGCAGCGGGTCAATGCGCTTGAAATTCTAGATGCGGCATATGTCGCGAATAGGATACCCATTGAATGGATATTGGATCACGCAAAACGGCTCACTGAGAACTTTGAAACGCTATTTGCTCTGAACTACCGAACCGCAGGGAACTATTCCGACGGGGACGGAAATGAGATTGCGGGGTCCAAATTTGATGCTGTTTCCGGACTTGTTAAATCGCGTCTGACCTTTGGTGATGACGGTGCGCAGGCATTGACGATGTCATATACCCGTTGGGACAGTGATCTTGATGATACGGAATATTCGCAAACCGGCACCTCAGGGTTTGGAACAGTTGATCGGGAAATCATCGATGATACGCTTGCCATTCGGTATGAAAACCCTGTCTTGGGGAATGACCTTATCGATCTAGATGTCGTATTAAGCTATGCGAGCACGCAAGTTGAGCAATCGGATTCATCCACTCCGTATGGGCCTTGCGTCTCGGCATCATTGTTCTGCGATTCAGAATACGGCTACGAAACAACAAGCCTAAAAGGCGAAAACACAGCAACACTTGGTGGTGCAACCTACGACGCATATATCACGAAAGGTGTACAGTTATCGCACCTTGAACGTGTTGCAACAACTGTTGCAGGCGATCTGGGCTATCATCCAGAGGGCACAGACGACAAAATTGGCGTCTACGCCCAAGGTGAATTCATCTTCAATGATCGCCTGACAATCACCCCCGGTATGCGCGCAGATTTCATTGCCCTCGAAGCCTCTAGCGATTTGGGGTCTACCGATGCGGACGAGGTTGCTGTGTCTCCCAAATTGGCGGCGCACTATGAAATCAACGACACTTATGCGGTCTTTGGGTCCCTTGCGCACACCGAGCGCGCGCCAACAATCGACGAGATTTTCTCGTATGATGATAGCGATGGCGAGATGTATAGTCTCGACCTGACCACTGAAACCGCAAACAGTGCGGAATTCGGCGTCAGCGCTTCATATCGTGATCTGTTCGGCGGTGCGAACGCGATGGATGTAAAAGCGACGTTCTTCTATTCAGAAATTGATGATCTAATTGCGCTCGATAGCACTGCTGGAACGCCCTATTATGAAAACATTGATTCATCAAAGATTTACGGGCTCGAGTTCGAGGTCGCATTCGAAGCGGATCGCATGTTTATGCGCGCTGCATATTCCGATGTGCGCGGCGAAGACCTATCAACTGGCGAAACGCTGACTTCTATTCCAGTACGCAACTTGAACCTGACGGTTGGTGGCCGCGATCATACCCGTGGCATTGAATACGGCTGGAATGACGGCTTCTTCGACGAAATTAGCTATGGCGCGGGCGACGATTATGCCAGCTACGCAGTTCACGATCTATTTTTTGACTGGAGCCCCCAACAGGGTGCCCTGCAAGGCATCAAAGCGGGCCTGCGCGTCAACAATGTTCTCGACACCCAATACGAAAATTCACTGGCCGGAGATCCGGGCGAAGGCCGGTCATGTGAAATTAGCTTGGCCCGTACATTTGAGTTTTAGATGAATACAAAACTTTCCAAACTTGGACCTGCTTTGGCTGCTGCTTCCCTCGTGGTGACGCCAGATATGCTCCTTGGACAAGAGGGGGCTGCCCAAGCAGCCCCCTCAATTTCCGTTGAAATGAACCAAATCCAGCAACACGAAGGTGCTTGTCAGTTAACCTTTATGCTGCGCAATACCTTGGAGTCGGACATCGCGACGCTGGTGTTCGAAACAGTGCTGCTAACCAAAGACGGGGCGGTCAATCGCCTGACCCTTTTTGATATGCGGGATGTTCCCTCTGGCACACCACGCGTGCGTCAATTCAATGTGCCAGCTTTGGCCTGTGTCGATCTTGGGCAGGTTCTGATCAACGGGGTTGCGGAATGCTCTGGCAACGCACTCGATGCACAAACCTGCATACAGGCACTGCAATTTCCGTCCCGTATTGATGTGGAGATTCTAGGTTGAATATTGTGGAACTTGTGAAGGCCCAAATAAGCGCAATCTACGAATTGGGTGGGCCCGTTGTCGTCTTAATGATGGCTCTGTCCGTGTTGTCGCTGGCGGTCATTTTGTGGAAACTTTGGCAATTTACGCGCCTCGGCGTGGGACGGAATGTACAGATTTCCCAAGCCATTACTGCGTGGGATGCTGGCGATGAAGACAACGCCGCGCAAGCCCTCTCGAAAAGCAAAAACGCATTGGCGGATGTCCTGAAAACGCGGCAGGTCAACGGGCCAAAAACACGCGTCGAAGCCAAGGCAAGTGCCCATTTGGCGCGGCTTGAATCTGGTTTTCGTATTCTGGATAGTATCGCGCAAATAGCCCCGCTTTTAGGTTTGTTCGGGACTGTTTTGGGTATGATCAACGCGTTTCAGGCCCTGCAAGAAGCAGGCAATTCGGTCGATCCGTCCTTGCTCGCCGGTGGTATCTGGGTTGCGCTTCTCACCACGGCCGCGGGACTTGCTGTCGCAATGCCGACGTCGCTTGTGCTGACATTTTTTGATAGCCGTGTCGCGCGCGAACGGGTGCTTGCTGAAAGCGCGATTGAATCAAAATTTGCAGCACGTTCTGCGTAGATTATCATGGCAATCAGTGGTGCAAAAACACGTCGAAAACACATCTCGATGACGTCATTGATCGACGTGATCTTTTTATTGCTGTTGTTTTTCATGCTCAGCTCAACCTTTACCCGGTTTGCTGAAATTCCATTGACAGGCGCATCTGCTGGCCAAGGGGCTGCATCGGCAGAAACGCCACTCCTGTTTGTACGCCTTTTCGAAGAACAGATCGAATTGAATGGGAAATCCCATGCGATTGACGAATTAAGCGCACAGATTTCTCAAATGGAAATCAAAGAAGGACAACAGCTTTTGGTCGCCCCAGATGATACTGTCACGTCCCAACGGCTTGTTGATCTACTTGTCGTTTTGGCGGCGTATCCCGACCTGACCGTTGTTGTATTGGAGTAACTGATGCCCCTATCAGCCAAGCCTCGTCGCGCGCAATCAGAGCCAACAATCGCGCTGATCAACATCGTCTTTTTGATGCTCATTTTTTTTATGATTGCGGGTGCGCTTGCGCCGACGCTGGATGATGAAATTAAGCTAATTGCGACGGATGAACTGGACGGGCGCGCGCCGCCGAATACGGCAGTCCTGCGCGAAGATGGGACGCTGTACTTGCGCGGTGAAGCCGTGACGGTTGAACAGGCTATTGCCGCATCTGAAACGGGCGAAAACGGACGCGATATTCGGTTGGTTGCGGATCGCGCTGTGCCGGCGAACCTGTTGATGGAACGGGTCGGGGAATTGCGGGCAGCGGGCGCAACTTCGGTCTGGATTGTCACTGAACGGGGGCTTGAATGATGTCGCCGCGCGTCTCTGCATTAATCTTTTTGTTGGTCTCTTTGGGTGTTCATATTGGATCAATGCAGGCCATTGCTGTACCCGATACAACGCTGTCAGCCGCTAGTCCGCCCGCTGCACTTGTTTCATACGGGAACAATTTTGCCGATATGGTGATGGGCAGCCCAGAAACCACCCCAGAGGTCATCGATGCGGTAGAAGCGGAACAGACCGAAAGCCCAGCGCTCGCCCAACCGACCCAATCCCTGCAGCCAGAGACAACAGAAACAACAGACGAGGCCCAAACCTCGGATGCACCCATCTTGGACCCGATCGAGGTCACATCTGGCACCGTTGATATACTTGCCGCAGTAACCCCATCGACAGCGTCAGCAGCCCCTGCCGCTATTCCAACCACACTGAGCACGATAGAACCGGTCGAGGTTACAACATCGCAACCAGATCGGTTAGAGGCCCTGCCTGATGTGCAAGTCAACGACGCGAGCCTTGCAACGGTTCGACCTACCCAGCGCCCAAGCGATCTTGGCCAAACCGTTGCGTCAGGAAACGCTAACCAAGACGCCCGACGCGGGTCTACGATCGGAACCCAACAGGTTAGCCAGCAATCCCAACAAAGTGGTCAAGGGCAACAAGTTGACGAAATCGCCATCCAAGCCGCTCGTGAAGCAGCTGCAAACTATGGCAACGCCGTCATGCGCAAGATCAGTCGCACGCGGCAGGAAAGAATACGCGCACGCGGAACGGCAATTGTTCAGTTTCGCGTTGCAGCATCTGGGCAAATTGGATCGATAGGGATCGCACAAAGCTCTGGGAACGCAAGCTTAGACAGCGCCGCCGTGAACCACATCCGTCGCTCTGCCCCGTTTCCTGCCCCGCCCGCAGGGGCGGCGACATCATTTACAATCCCGATCGAATGGCGTTAGCGCTAAATAGTTTTTAAACCTTGACGCCCCACCGTAAACCTTTCAAAAAACCCGCGATGGTTTCCAACCGCCGAATATGCGGTCGGAATGAAAAGGGAATACGGTGAGGAAGAGCGACAACGCGCTGAATCCGTAACTGCCCCCGCAACTGTGAGCGGTGAGTGACCCCGATGAACACCACTGAGCCTTGGCTCGGGAAGGTTCGGGAAAACGCTGACCCGCAAGTCAGGAGACCTGCCATCAGGCGGCATTGAGCCGTTTCTGCAACTCAACCCAGACGGGGCGTCTGGATCGGAGATCATGATGGCAACACGGAAACCCCCGTGCTTTAAAACATGTCTGCCCCGCGCCCTGCATATGCGCAGAGGGCGTTATGAACGTGCGTCAAAGCCTTAGCGGCCATTTACCTGCGACTGCCCTTCAGATCGGTCGAGAATTAGCCGTTTTATTTGAGTGTGTTACCCGTTTTATTGAGGCCGTCGAGTATGTTGTTTTTATAAACGGTATAATTCGGAACCGTCGCATATTGCCAATTGCAACAGATACACATTGTTATAGTATTACACGTGCGTTTAGATGTTGAACCGGAGACGTTCCATGCAATTCACAAAAATCAACTTCGGCCATTATGAAATCGGCTAGTCTTGCCGTAAATGGGGTAAGTTGGGCGCCTCATAAATCGGATCTGCCAGTGCTGCACCCCACCTCATTCAGTGTGGATGCGGGGCGCGTGTTGGGCGTGGTCGGGCCGAATGGTGCGGGTAAATCGACCCTATTGCGGCTTTTATACCGGTTCCAAAAACCGCAAACGGGCAACGTGTGCGTTGGGGGTCAAGACATCTGGGCAATGAACGCGCGTGATTGCGCAAAACAGATTTCTGCGGTGTTGCAAGAACAGGCCTCTGCCTTTGGGCTGACCGTCCGCGAAATTGTCCGCCTTGGCCGCACACCGCACCGGTCCGGTTTTGCAGCATCTGGGGCAGGCGATGAGCGGATCGTAAACACGGTCTTGGAAAAGCTCAGCCTGCATCCGTTTGCTGACCGCAATTTCGGCACTTTGTCAGGAGGTGAACGGCAACGGGTGATGGTCGCGCGGGCCTTGGCCCAAGAACCGCAGGTATTAATCCTCGATGAGCCGACAAACCATCTGGATGTGCGTCACCAGCTAGAGGTGGTATCACTCATCCAAAATCTTGGCCTGACCATCGTGGTGTCTTTACATGATCTCAATATGGCGGCCGGGGTGTGCGACGATGTTCTGGTGCTCAAAGACGGGCAACCACAAGGGTTTGGCCCACCGCAAACGCTTTTGACCGACAGCCTTGTCTCTCACACCTTTCGGGTTGCTGCGCAGCGCGAACAGCTTGCCGCTAGCGGGGCATCCCATTTTTCATTTTCACTTCCCAACGAAACAGGACCAAGATCATGAAACTCACTCTGACCACTTTGGCAGCACTTGCCATTGCTGGCGCCGCAGCGGCACAAACGACGGTGCAAAGCTGCAACCGCGAAGTCACATTTGACGCGCCGCCACAGGCGGCAATTTCCAATGACGTTAACCTGACTGAAATGATGCTGGTGCTTGGGCTTGCGGATCGCATGGTCGGCTACACAGGTATTTCGGGCTGGAAAACGCTGGATGAAAACATGACCGCCGGCATTGAAGAACTGCCCGAACTGTCATCACAGTACCCATCCAAAGAAGTGCTGATTGGCGCTGACGCTGATTTCTTCTTTGCCGGTTGGAACTATGGCATGAGGGTCGGCGGCGAAGTGACGCCCGAAACATTGGAACCTTTCGGCATTCAAGTTTATGAGCTGACCGAAAGCTGCATTCACATCGGTGAAAAAGACGCGGCCTCTATGGACGATATGTACAACGATCTGCGCAATCTCGGTGCGATCTTTGATGTTTCAAATCGCGCAGAGGTCTTGATCGAAAACTACCAGATCGATCTTGAAGACTTTCTATCCGATCAACCCATTTTGGACGAAGCCCCACGGGTCTTTATCTATGACAGCGGCGAAGATGTGCCGTTTACGGCGGGTCAATACGCCATGCCAAACGCGCTGATCGAAGCGGCTGGCGGGACCAACATTATGAATGACCTTGATAAAAGCTGGGCAACAATTGGCTGGGAAGCCGTGGTCGAACGTAACCCCGAAGTCATCGTGATCGTGAACTATGGCGAAGTCACAGCGGACCAGAAACGCGCATTCATGATGTCGAATCCTGCCTTTGCGGATATCGACGCAGTGCGCAACGACCGCTTTGTTGTGCTTGAATATGTCGAAGCGACACCTGGGCCACGCAATATCGCCGCCATCAAAACGCTTGCCGCGGCATTCCGCGCCGAGTGATTTGACATGATGACGCCACAGCAATCGCCCGCCAAACGATCCCAACCTTACGGGTTGTGGGTTGTTGGGGCCATTGGGATTTCGACCCTTTTGGTATCATTCGCGATCGCTGTGAGCGTCGGGGCAGTTGCTATCCCCCTTGAAACGGTTTGGGGCATTTTAATTAACAAGATCGCCCCAGACACATTGCCTCGGGACTGGTCACGCGGACGCGAAGCGATTGTGTGGGATATTCGGTTCCCACGGGCGATCCTCGCGAGCCTTGTCGGTGCGGGTTTGGCGATGGTCGGTGCAAGCCTTCAAGCCGTCACACGCAATCCGCTTGCTGATCCACATTTGCTGGGGATCTCGGCTGGCGGGGCATTCGGCGCGATTTTGGCGCTGCTGCATACGGGGTTGTTTATTGGCTTGCTAACGGTGCCGCTCTTGGCCTTCGCAGGCTCGCTTGGGGCAACATTGATTGTTCTGGCCGTCTCCCAATTTGCATCGGCGACCAGCGCTGATCGATTGGTGCTTGCGGGTGTTGCTGTGTCGTTCATCGTGATGTCTGCAGCTAATGTGTTGATCTTTCTTGGCGATCCAAGGGCCACGCATACCGTGGTATTTTGGATGTTGGGGGGGCTTGGTCTCGCTCAATGGGATCAGCTGATCTACCCGGCGGTGATCCTATTTGGTTGCGGGGCATATCTGTGGCTTAAATCCGATACGCTCAACGCGATGACCATCGGTGATGAAACCGCGACGACATTGGGTATTCCGGTTGCGCGATTTCGGCTAACGATCTTTGTGATCGGGGCTTTGATCACCGGGGTCATGGTCGCGTTTTCGGGAATTATTGGATTTGTTGGTCTTATGGTTCCGCATATCGTGCGCCTTTTGGTGGGCGGTGATTATCGGCGGCTTTTGCCTATTTCAGCGCTGTGTGGTGCAGTATTTCTTGTCTGGGCGGACATTATCGCGCGCACGATCATGGCCCCAGACGATATGCCGATTGGGATCGTCACTGGGTTGATCGGCGGGCTTTTCTTTGTCTGGCTGCTGCGACGACGGACCTAAAAAGCGCCGAGTGGATTTCTTCCCGTTAGTGTGTAGCCTATACACAGGATACAGTCAGTTAGGGGCAAAGACCACCATGCAAGCAAGCTTTACCGTGAACGGCACAGTGCGATCTGTGGATGTCCCAGAGGATATGCCGCTGTTGTGGATACTTCGCGACAAAATCGGGCTGATGGGCACAAAATACGGCTGTGGCATTGCGCAATGCGGCGCCTGTACCGTGCATCTGGATGGGATTGCCGTGCGATCCTGTCAGGTGCGCGCCTACGAATTAGATGGGGCTGAAATCACCACGATTGAAGGTTTAGGCACCCCCGACACGCCGCATCCGGTGCAAGAAGCATGGATCGAAACGCAGGTTGCGCAATGTGGCTACTGCCAGTCGGGGCAAATCATGCAGGCCGTGTCGATGCTCTCTGACAACCCAAGCCCAAGCGACGATGAAATCGATGACGTGATGTCGGGGAACCTGTGTCGCTGCGGGACCTATCCGCGCATCCGCGAAGCGGTCCGGCTTGCCATTCAAAAGCAGGGGGCCTGATCCATGGGTAAATTACGCACGCTCACCCGCCGCACGTTTTTGGTCGGATCATCTGCGGTTGCTGGCGGTGTCGCCTTTGGCGTCTACCGAGCCAAAGCGCCGTTTGAAAATCCGAACCTTGCAGAGCTACCAGAGGGTGCCGCGAGCTTTAACCCTTGGGTCATTATCGACGCTGAGAAAATAACGCTCATTGCGCCGCACGCCGATAAGGGCCAAGGCGTCTTTTCGGCGCAAGCGGCCTTGATTGCCGAAGAATTAGATATTGAGCTGGATCAGGTAGAGATCAGTTTCGGCACACCTGACAAAGCCTATATGAATGGCGCGCTTACTGCCGCCATGGTGCCGTTTCCGCAATATGATTATGGGAAAGTCGCCGAAGGGGCGCGGCGCTTTGTAGGCGGTGTCGTGCGTGCTGCCTTGCCGATCATGGGAACTGGCGGGTCCTCTGCCATGCCTGACAGTTACGATAAATTACGCGAAGCCGGGGCGGTTGCGCGTGAAACGCTTAAAGCCGCAGCATCGCAACAGGCTGGCGTGCCAATTGAAGATTTGCGAACAGAAAATGGGGCGGTCTGGCTACCCGACGGCACGGCGCTAACCTACACATCGCTTGCCGCTACCGCTGCCCAAATAGAGCCCGTGACAAATGTAGCGCTACGCGATCCATCGCAATGGCGCATTCTGGGCAAACCGATGGAACGGGTTGATATTGTTGCCAAGTCAACGGGCACCTTGCCTTACGGCATCGATTACAAAACGGAGGGGATGCTGTTTGCGACGGTCAAGGTGAACCCCCGTCAAGGCGGCGCATTGATCAGCTTTGATGCCACTGCGGCGCTTGCAATGGACGGTATTACAGACGTCTTTGAGATCACCGGCGGCATCGCCGTTGTCGCCAATAACACGTGGACCGCCATTCACGCTGCCAATGCGGTTACCTGTGAATGGCGCAAAGCGACCTACCCGCCAGAACAAGACGCGCATTGGGCTGCGCTTTCGGCGAGTTTCACGGATGATAGGCTGAACGCCGAAGCCCGCAATGTTGGCGATGTTGACGCAGCGCTTGGTGCAGAGGTGATCGCGGAATACCGATCCCCATACGTCGCCCATGCGCCGTTAGAGCCGTTGAACGCCACGATTCTTGTGTCTGATGACCGCGTTGACGTCTGGACCGGGCACCAATTGCAAATGTTCGCAGTAGATATGGTGGCCGAAATCACAGGTATGGACGGCGACAACGTGCATTTACACAATCAGTTCATTGGCGGCAGCTTTGGGCATCGGCTGGAATTCGATTACCTGAAACAAGCTGCTGAAATTGCCGTAAAAATGCGCGGCACACCTGTCAAAATGACCTATTCGCGCGAAGAAGATTTCGCCCATGATTTCCCGCGCCATATCACCATGGGGCGCGGCATTGGCAAGCACGAAAACGGCAAAGTCACCGCGCTTGATGTGCAGATCGCGGGGCAATCGGTGATGACCTCGCAAATGTCGCGCATGGGATTCAGCCTACCCGGCCCGGATACGCAATTGCATGAAGGGGCGTGGGATTACCCCAACCTGAATCTGCCCAATATCCGGGTAAGGTCCTATAAGGAAACCGGGCTTGCGCCCGTATCGTCATGGCGGTCGGTTGGTGCGGCACCAAACGGGTTTATCTATGACACGCTACTTGATGAAACGATCCATGCGGCGGGTGCTGACCCGCTGATGGAACGCATTCGCCTGATGGGGCATGAAGTATCGGTCAAAGTGCTCGAAACCGTGGGCGAAATGTGTGGCTGGAATGGGCATGACTTGGGCACCGGGCGCGGGCGCGGCGTTGCCTATGTGTTTTCCTTTGGGGTTCCCGTCGCAACGGTTGTTGAGGTCACGCAAACAGATCGCGGTATCCGTTTGGATGAAGTTTGGGTTGCGGCTGATGTTGGTCAGGTGATCGATCCTGTGAACCTTGAAAACCTTGCGCAGGGCGGCACGCTGTTTGGTTTGGGACACGCGATGAATTGCGAAATCACTTATTCGGATGGGATGGCGCAGCAAAGCAACTATCATGACCACGAGGCGATGCGGCTTTATCAAGCGCCCAAGGTCAATTTCACCGCGCTAGAGAACAATCCAAAAATCAAAGGTTTTGGTGAACCGCCCGTTCCCCCAGCGGCCCCGGCGTTGGGCAATGCGATTTTTGCGGCGACCGGGCAGCGGATACGGGAGTTGCCGTTCAATAAACATATTGATTTCGTCTAAGGAGCCGACAAATGCAGTCTCTATTCCGTATTTTTATGCCTGTTTTTGTGTGTATTCTTGGCACGATATCTTGGGCTGATGGTGATACACCTGCGACAATTTCTGCGCCTGCGGCTGGCTCTGTGACGCCGGCTGAGGGGCTTGCCGCGTTTGATCGCGTCTACGAGGTCGTTAGCCATCCGCGTTGCGCCAATTGCCATACGGGGCCAGATAATGTTCCGATGTGGTATGGGGACAGTGCGGGCCCTGCGCGGCCACATGGGATGAATATCAACGCTGGCCAAAGCCGAATTGGTGTCGAAACTTTGATCTGTTCGTCCTGTCACCGCACATCCGCAGATCTACGCAGCGCGCCGCATGCCCCACCGCGTGCTGGGTTGGATTGGCAGCTAGCACCAGTTGAATTCGAATGGTTTGGCAAAACCCCTGCCGAGATCTGCGCCCAATTGTCAGACCCTGACCGGAACGGTGGCCGTGATTGGATGGGGCTTGCAGAACATTTAGTTGATGACGCTGGGCATTTCGGTTTTGTGCTGTGGGGCTGGAACCCCGGCGGCGGGCGCGATCCAGCACCTTATTCATTACAAGCGCATGTGGACGACGTTTTGATCTGGGGCGTCGCCGGTCAACCCTGCCCCGTAGATACAAATTAAGTTGATTATTTTTGTGTTATTCACCGCACCGATCACCCTTAGACGTGCGGTCAGTCACACTTTGGCCAAGTTCTTCGATAATAGACGCTCCTTAAATGACGTGGGTTTGTGAATCATCAACGGGCCACGTCCTTGCGCGTTCTACGAACGTTAGTAAATTGGGAGTTATAGAATGAAATTGGTTCTAGTGGCGGGCGTTGCCGCATTGACGGGGCTCACCGTTTTTGCGGCTACGCAGACGTTGCCGTTGTCTGACAATCCTGACCTATCAGAGGCGTTGCAAGCCGAAAGCGATGCGCTTGAAGCTGCGCGCACGGCGTTTGATGAACAATCGGCCGAAAATCTTGCTTTGGTGGCTGCAAACGGTGACCTGACTGACCGCATGACGGCTTTAGAGGCGCAAACGCACGATGCGGCCGCGTCGCTAGAGACAATTGAGTCCCTTGAAAGCGAAAACGCCGACGTGACCCAGCGGATCACTGATCTCGAAACGCGCTTGGCCCAGTCGGATTCAGAACTTGTTACGGCGCAAGAGCAGGTCGCGCAACTGCTTGAGGCTGAAAGCACAACTGACGTGGCAAGCGCGATTGCGGAACTTGAAAGTCAGGTATCGGCTTTGACAAGCGAAAACACGGACCTCAGCGATACACTCGAGAAGCGCGACGATGTGATTTCCGACCTGATGGCAAGTGCAGACCCGTCAGGTATGAGCGTCGTGACGGCCTGTCAGGAACAGACAGATGCGCTGCTTGCGGACACGCGGGTCAGTTTTGAATCTGGCAGCACTTTCACCGAGGATTCTGTCTTGCTGCTTGAACAAATCGCGATGGTTGCAATTGACTGCGCGGGCGATGGTCTGATGCTAGGGGTTGAGGGGCACACTGATGGCGCGGATGATTTTGCGAGCAACCTGTTGCTGAGCGATGCGCAGGCCACAGCCGTCGTTGATTTCCTCGCAGAGCGCGGCGTGCCGACGCAGGCCATGCGCCCGGTTGGTTTTGGCGACCGAGAGCCTAGCACGGACGAAGAGAAAACCCAAAATCAACGGATTATCTTTGATTGGAAGCAGGGTTAACCCCTGCTCAACAACGCTATTTTTAGTTTGGAAAACCCATGTTTACTCCTATGATCCAAATACTTCTCTACCTTTCAGCCACGTTTGTTTTGGGCCTTGCTTTGGGCTGGCTTCTTTGGAAGTTCGGCAACACAGATCAGGCTGATGCGCAATCGACGGAAACGGAATATTGGATGGAGCGTCTTGACCAGGCACGCAATGAGCGCGACCTGCTCGAGACCAAAATCACAGCTCTTGCACGCGAAAAAGAGAACCTAACAAAACGCCTGAAATCGGCGGAACAGAAGCCCCAGTAGCTATCCTGAATTGACGCGTTTGTCTGCTTGATGTTCGTCTTCGATCAGCCCAATTTTCCAGTACCCAGAGATATAAGTATCTTCTTTGGGTACGCCGCGCCGGTTGATAATTTCCGCACGTAGGGCTTTGATCATGCCGCTTTCCCCGGCGATGCATGTTTGAACCCGGCCCGCAAAATCCGGCAGCGATGCAATGCGATCGATGCACTGCGTCACCGGCTGATGCGGATCAGGGTGGGTGAGCCAGTGCACAGCAACCCCGTCCGGTGCGTCCACTTCTTGGCGATCTTCATCTGATGTGATCTCCAAAAAGGCCAACCCTGCCGCATCACGCGGCATCGCTTCAAGGGTTGCGGCCGCAACGGGTAAAGCCGACATGTCAGCCGCGATCACATAAGTGTCGGCATAGAATTCCTTCAGCTTGATTGGGCCAGGCCCTGCAAATCCTGCGACATCCCCAACCACACAACGCCGCGCCCAAGCGGATGCAGGCCCGGCATCACCGTGATCGACGAAATCGATATCAATTTCCTTCAATTCAGGGCGCAGATGACGAATCGTATAGGTGCGCACCGTGGGTCGTGGGCCTTCTGCCAGCTGATTTACAAATGCATCTTTGGCTTGGTCAATTTCAGGGATAAACAACTTAAAATGTGCGCCTTCGATCCCGGCCTCAAGACCTTGCATCCAATCAGACGTACAGGTGACCCGGATCATATTTGGAGTAATCCATGTCTTTGCAGAAACATGCATAATGCGCGGGGTGCGCTTGGGAGGCGTGGTCATTGGTGTTCTTTCTTGATGGGCTGGGTTACGTTCCAGTTTTTCCAAGCACTCGGCTTGGCCCTCAATAACTGACAGATTTTATCAGAAAAGAAAAGAGGCACCGGGTGATGAACTTGCAACGTTTTTGCAAGCTGTTTACCTAGGTATCGAGAACAGTTGGCGGATTTATCATTTC
>NZ_QOCG01000026.1 GCF_003318235.1 Loktanella sp. D2R18
CGGACGAAAGCCCCATTTCGCTACAGCTGCGCGCAGGTCAGCTATGCTTTGTATTCCATATACGCCGCCTCGTTTCGTCTCGACTTTCGTAGGCTTCAATCGCGCCTACCAAGTCGTCAGGCGAGAGCGTAGCACCCCCGTTTGCAATCTGGGTGATCTGCATCGTGTACCACGCTGTCACACCGCCTTCTGGCGGGTTCTTGAAACGTGGAAACTGCGACTCGTCGCGCTGACCAGATAGCCAAAATGACGGAAGTTCCGGATCGACCACCAACGCACGAGCCAACCCGATAATATCGGCCTTGCCTTCAACAATGGCGTTTTCGGCCTGAGCGCGCGTTTTGAACCCGCCAGTGACCATCAAAGGTATCTTTGTTTTTTCGCGGGCGCGACCTGCGAATTCCAAGAAATAGGGGCCTGAGCCTGCGCGATCAGACGAGGATGCCGCACCGGGGAAATATGTGCCGCCGCTGATGTCGATAAGGTCGATTGCCACTTGGTCTACGGCGGCAACGACCTCAAGAGCCTCATCCTCTGCAAAACCACCGTCGAGCTGATCCGAGGCGTTCAATTTGATACCGACCGGAAACTCAGGGCCGACAGCTTTTCGCACTTCATTTATAACTTCAAGCAGCAGCCGCATTCGGTTTTGCAGAGAACCACCGTAGGCATCCTGTCGTTTGTTAAACAGAGGTGACAAAAACTGACTGAGCAGAAATCCATGCGCCGCGTGTATCTGAACACCTCCGAACCCAAGTCCCTTCGCAAGGCTGGCAGTGTGGGCAAATTCGGCGGGCAGTGCGTGTATCTCGTCCAAGGACAACGCGCCACAGATCAGACCGGGCAGATCAAGCGCGCTCGGTCCTTTTGGTGTGCTGATAGGGCATCCGCCATTGCACCCGCGTGTCCAAGTTGGAGCCATAGCTGCGCGTTATCGGTTGCACCTGCTTTTGCGAGGCGCTCAAGCAAACCACGGTCTGATTGGTCGTTCAAAATGAGGTTACCGGGCTTCTCTGCAAAGTGGGGTGTGCCTTGAACTTCGCCGATTATGGACAACGCCAGACCGCCCTCGGCCCACCGTTCGTAAAGCCTGATTTGATCTTCGGTTGGGTTGCCAGCGCCGTCGCCAAGGGAGTCCGACATCGCTGACTTGGCGATCCGATTCTTTAGCGTAGCGCCACATGGCAGTGTCAGCGGTTGGGCGAATGGTGAAGTTTGCATTTTGGACATGAAGCCTCGTAATTCCTTTATCGTTATACGTCAAAGCGGCCATTGGTGCAAAGCGCAGCATCAAGTAGAAAGGGCTC
>NZ_QOCG01000018.1 GCF_003318235.1 Loktanella sp. D2R18
GCGGCAACGATCAACGCGCGCTGGGGCGGTGGCTCGAGCAAGGGCACGGTGAGCAAGAAAGCATCGGGCATTTTGGATTGGACGGTTGCTGATGTCATCGCGCTTGAGGATGCGTCCGAGCAGTTTCCAATCACGCAGATGATGGTCAAGCGCTTGGAGGCGCAAGAAGTCATTAACGATATCTGCTTGATGTCGCTGACAGGCACAATCGCCAAGGAAAATGGCGAAGCGATTGCGGCCATCTTATCTGCGCAGCAGTCCAGCAGTGCGGATGACCGCGTGCGCGCGATGAAAGAAATCGATGAAGCCATCGTCGCACTACAGCAGGCGCGTGCACGGCTTGCCGTCGGTGCGCCATGAATTGGCCCGCTGCAAGTAAAGGCGTGCGGCAATGAGCATTGAAGCGACAAATTGGGCGTTCAGTCAGCGCGGCCTCAAACCCGCTGCAAAGCTCGTGCTGGTCTATCTCGCAGATTGCCACAACCGCCACACCAAGCGCTGCGATCCCTCCCAGGCGCTTCTTGCCAGTGAATGTGAGATGTCACGTGCAAGCGTGAATGTGCATCTGAAGGCGCTCGAAGAGGGCGGTTTTATCCGCCGGGTGCAGCGCTCAAATGCGAAAACTAAGAAGCAAAAAAGCACACTTTATGTCTTGGGATGCGACGAAGAAAAACCACAAAATACGGAAAAAGCCGTGTCCAGAATCCAGACACGGGAAAAGGCAAAAGCCGTGTCCAGAAAACGGGCAATCCCGTGTCCAGAAAATGGGGGTAGCCGTGTCCAGACGTCTAGACACGAACCTGAAGAGAACCAGAAAAGAACAGGGCGCGCGACAAATGCTGCGCCGTTTTTCACGGCGGATGAACGCTCTGAGGCAAAGCAGATCGCGGATCACATCCGCGGTGGTGGGCGCATCAACGCGGCCGCCGTCAGGGTCCGGGTTCGCAGCTGCATCGCCGATGGCGCGCTGTTGTCTGACGAAGAGATCACCAAGCACGGTTTGCGTGCAGCTGAAACGCAGAATTGCTGAGAAGAGGAAAGCGCTGATGGATATTTCACAACAGGCCGATGGCGAAAAGCGCGTTGAGATGCTTTTGATTGCGCCGCTGCAGCGGCGCGGGTTGGCGAAACCAGGAAGCCTGACCAAGGCGCAATTCGAAGAGATGGTCAAAGATCTTTGCGCACGGCTGGCCTACATGAGCGCGCCGAACTTGATGGCGCTGGAAGAGCAGGCGGCATCCAATCCCGGCGGCAAGGACCGTGATCGCTTTCCAATTGGCAACCGCATCCTAGACTGGGCTGGCCAGATCCAGCCACCCGGTGATGAGGCCTCGCCATTGATCCGGGCCGTCTTTGCCGCTCAGCTTGGCGCGGATGCGCTGATCGGTGGCTGGGCACCGGAGCTCTTGGTGGAACTCAAAAAGATGCGCCGCTGGCCAAACGCCTATGCGGTCAGTCAGATCAAAACGCAGGCCGGTGAGAGCGTGACCCGGATGGTGCGTGCTGACGAAGCTCTGGCGCGTGGCGATCAGCTGCAGCCTGATCTGGCAAGCTGGCGCGACCGCAGGCTTGCTGCGCTGCGTAAGTGCCAAGACATCGCCGCACTTGGCCAACCGCAGGGGGCAGGGGCATGATGGTGGCGCGTGGCATGGGGCAGGCGGCCCGCGTCGATACGCGCCGTTCGATTGATATCTGGGGCCTCGTGGTTTGGGCATTCCAACGCGAAGCCGCACAGCTCGACCTGCAACGCACCAGTTTGGCGGAAAGCTGCATCACAGGGTTTGGTTACGCCAGCATGACCGCGATCATCGCAGAGCATGAACAGCTGGGTTGCCGCGTTGATGGTGGTGGCAGTTCTGATCCGCATCCCGACGCTGATCTGGTGGCATCTGCCCTTTCCGTTTTGTCCGAAGGCTGCGGTGGTCAGCG
>NZ_QOCG01000027.1:0-628 GCF_003318235.1 Loktanella sp. D2R18
CTGCTGCGGAAAAGGGCCAGCTATCGCCGCTTGAGGTGTCCCTAGATTTGTAGACGGTTTGCTTGGTAATTTTGGAACCAAGGGGAGACGGATATGAACAAGGGAATACGGTTTACAGACGAGTTCAAACAGGACGCTGTGGCGCAGGTTGTTGAGCGTGGGTATGCGGTCAGCGAAGTGGCGGAGCGGTTGGGTATCAGCACCAAATCCCTGTACACGTGGAAAGCGCAGTTTGCGAAGTCACCGCGTGTCAGGTCAGAGGTCGCGGAACAGGCTGCTGAGATCAAGCGGTTGAAGCGTGAGCTGGCCCGCGTGACCGAGGAGCGGACAATCTTAAAAAAGGCGACCGCATACTTCGCGCGCGAGTCTCAGTGAAGTATGCGTTTATCGAGGCCCACCGCGCGGAGTTTTCTATACGGTCAATGTGCCGCGTGCTGGCTGTGCATTTCAGCGGTTTCTATGCATGGGTTAAAGAACCGTTAAGTGCGCGTGCGCTGGAAGATGCGCGGCAGACGGAGCTGGTCCAACAAGCATGGACAGAGAGCGGAAAGGTCTATGGATATCGCAAACTGACTGATGACCTGCGCGATGCTGGAGAGACCTGTTCAGAGAACCGTGTCGCACGTTT
>NZ_QOCG01000027.1:903-63403 GCF_003318235.1 Loktanella sp. D2R18
CTCACACGCGACGCAGCAAGCTGCAATTCAAACCCATCAACCGTTCTGGTATCCGGCGTCTGCATGACGCCCGCGTTGTTCACCAAACCGTCTATTTTGTTGGTCAATTTGCGTACGGTATCGGCCGCTTTGCGCACCGAACTCAGGTCTGCAAGGTCAAGCGCAACCGAACCGCCGACTTCTTTTTGCAGTTCAAGCTTAGCCGCCTCTGCTTTCTGAGCAGAACGACACGCCATAATGATACTGGCACCCTTTTTGCCCAGCTCGCGGGCGCATTCAAACCCAAGTCCACTGTTCGCACCGGTGATGACAAATGTCTTTCCCTTGAGGTCGGGAAACCACCTGCCTAACAAACCTTCTAAAATGAGATACCTATAAGAAATCGCAGTAAGGAAAATGCTTCAATTGGCTTAACGTTCTCCCTGAAAAGAGTTTCACCAACAGCTAATTCAAGCGCAGCGGCAATCTACGATGTTACAGCAAAGACAGCTTCCGAATTTTCTGCCGTGTCTGCGGTTAAATAACTTACAAAATTCGTTGTTTTCAACTGTACTTCGGTGACCCCGCCAAGGCCACCGAATACGACGATGTCTGTTACTAGGTGGTTTGTTGTTTCAAACATTTCAACTTCAATACATTGAGCAGCCACAGCTTCGACATCTTCTTGCTCGACAAGAATGCCCTTTACGCGCTGGCGCCTTAGCCCGGCAACCGATCCTTCTTTCTGTTACCGGGACGGAAGCGATAGGTGCCTTAACCGTCCGAACCGATGGGCGATGCCCAAAGCAACGCTTGGTCACCGCCCATTTTACTATGGCTCAGGGGGCGGAACTGATCTGCATAAGCATCAAGGTCTGGATTAGGGGACAAAACAAGATATGCCTCGAGCCAAGCCATTTGAAAGCTCTCAAGCTCATCTGTCCCGTCAAACAAGCTTTGAGATTCGCCTGAATAGGCTTCGCTTGCTTCGCCTGCTTCCAAATCAGCAATGGTAAATGCAACAATCCGGTCTAACGCATTATCACATATGCCTTTGATGGATCGGCCTTGTTGTTCCAACAGCAATGTTGTCAGGACCATCGGCGCAACGGCATGCAATTGATAATGTAAAGCATATTTACCGCGGCGCATTTCTTGCGGCAAGCTTCCGTCTGGGTTCGCCTCGCATTGTAACAGCGTAGCTGACCATTGCGACCAGCTGAGTGCAACAGGATCGTTTCTGATTTGCCCCACCAAATTGACACCAAGCGCCGCCCATCCGCGCAAATTACCTGTCTTAGCACCTGAAGTGGCGTCTTCTTCCCAGAAGGTCATTTGTTCGTCGATACGCCGCCCCAACCAGTCTTCGATTACTTGACGTGCTTGCGGGTCCGTGCTGTAGGGCGCGACCTGACGGTAGGTCATCGCAAAGCCTGCCAACCGTGCGCCAATTGAAAAATTCGCACCTATCGAGTTCAGTTCAGAGAACGCGTCAGCCTCGGCCCAAGTCGCCATTTGTGCAATCGCACAATCGGCCTTTTCAGTGCGGTTTTCTTCGCTTTCTAAAGCAGCATTGGCAACGCGGGTTAAATCACGCAAAAAGTCATCTATCGGCCCGAGTGCGGCGTTAACCTGCGCATTGCTCGCTTCATCGATGTCCGAACGCGATACGCTGTCATCGGTATACCGGCTCCCAAACCCAAGCGTGATCACAGGTTCAGGCGCGGCGGCACATGTCTCATTCGCCGCAAAAACTGGTGTTGCTAACAAAGACATCAGCCCAACTCCGCCAAGTAATAAATGCTTATGTATCATAGTTCACCACTTAGGTTAAGAAGCGCAGTCAATTCGGCGGCCTTTTCGGACCCATTTTCAGCTGCGCGCGAAAGCCAAATAATAGCGTTATCGCGATCGGGCTGTGTCCCGATGCCAAAAGCAAGAGCATTGCCAAAATCAACCATTGCGCCGGTATTGCCAGCCTCGGCGGAACGGCGTAGCCAATCCGTGGATTCTGCAACCTCAGCACTGTTTGCCGCGTTATCGCGCAGATACAATGCATATGATCGCATCGCATAAATATCGCCCAATTCCGCGGACATGCGATAGATTTGCGGCATGTCCAGACGGCTTTCTATAACCTGCTGGGCCTGAATATCCGCACTGCGGAATCCGCTTAATATCCGTCCAAGCCCCCTATCAGCGGGCCTTTCAAGCGCCATTTCCAACAGATCAGCGGCGTGGTTCGGATCATACGTGGGCGCATCGACATTCACCAATAGATTAAACATCGCATAAAATGCGTTGCCATCTTCAAGCGCGACGGCGCGTTCCAGCAGTTTGATCACGTTCGGCGCCTCTTCTAGACCCGACACGCTGAGCCGTGACTGCGCCAAATCAACCATTGACCACGCATTGTTGTCGATAAGGTGCTCAGCAATCCCCATCCAATGCAGCGCATTTTCTGTATCACCAAGATCAAGATAGCTTTGCGACATCTGCATGACGTGCTTGTAATCGCATGGGATGATGCCTTCAGCGCGCGCTAAATACACCGCTCTTTGTGTGTCGTCCAAATAGGGCAGTGCAAACAACAAAGCATCAAAATCGCCGTTTCGCGCAATGACATCACTGAATTTGTCGAAAATACGCTGTCCCGCATCCGGTGTTTGATCCAGCGTCGTCAATAGAATCATCGCGGCGCCCTGCCCTGTCGAAGCGGGTTCTTCAAGAAGGCGCAATACTTCGTCTGTGTTCACATCTTTATCTGTTTCGTACTGCAGCATCGCTTGTGCAAGCGTGAGCGCAGCTGGTGCCCCCATACGCGCGTATTGCTCACGCAAAAGCTCGAATGCGACGTCGCGTTGTGTTGGGTCATTGGCCAGTTCGAATTCCAATTCGGCCAACGCTTCGAGCACGCTAGCGTATTGGTCAGCGTATTCTTGCCAAAATGCGCGAATTTCAGGGGAAACATCTTCAGATGCTTCAAGGTACTTTAGATAACGTGCCATCGCGCGTGGTCGCCCATACAGCGCGTGCGACTGGATGACAGCAATGGTTAACGCATCATCTGCGGGCGCTAAAGCAACCAGATCAACTGCGGAAATATCCACATTCGCCGTGGCGGTGGCCTCTTCAATCTCTTGCCAATACCGGGCCTCTTCGATCCGGGGGCTATCGACAGCCTGACACATGAACATGCCGTGCAGGGCTTTCGCGGGTGAAACACCGCCCAATGATGCGACTGAGTATGTCAACAAATCAACGGCACGTTCAAAATCTTGCGGGTTGTCCCGTTGCAATACCAAGTTTGCGGCCAAAGCAATGGTGCCGTCCATATCGCCCAAGGAAGCTGCCGTTTCGAGATACGCACGCGCCTGTTCGCGTCCGCCCCAACGTCCTTCGTTCAAAGTGACTTCGTCGGCCAGTCGGCTAAACACCCAACCTGACGCATCAGGTAACAGCGAAAGCGCGCTTAATGCAGCTAACCGTTCTTCATTCAGATCAGGATATTGTTCTGCATAGGTTTCAAGAAACAGTGTCAACCGCGTCAGACCCGGCCGCAAACCAGAGTTCGCCGCCAAGCGATAGAGCGCGAGCGCCTGATCAAGGTTTTGATCCGCAAGTGCGCCCGTTTCATAAATACGTCCAAGGGCGATCTGCGCATAGGGTAGCTGTGCATCTGAAGCTTGTGTCAAATACTGCAACAAAGCCTCATTATCCCGTTCGAATTCTTCGGCTTGCATGTGGTATTCGACGATTTTCCAGGCAGAGTTTGAATCACCTAAGTCAGCCGCAAACCGATACCAATCATGTGCCAGACGTTTGTTTTGTGCAACAATTTCGCCACTGCCGTATTCCCGCGCGATGCGCGAAACGCGGTCGCAGATAGACGGATCCAGTTCGCCAACCAGTGACCCGAACGCCATTGTGACCGCCAATTCGGGGGCGACGTCCCATCCCTCGATACCTTCACCATCAATTTCGTATCTGGTCAGGTTGAGCAACGCATCGGCGTTACCAGAATATCCAGCGTCAATTAAAAGAGCGTTCGCACGCGCAACGTCGCGTTCGATGCCGATCCCATTGCGAAAATAGCCAGACAACGCATTTTTAAGCCGCGGAGACAGAGTTTCTTCATCAGCTGCCAATTGCGCAACAAGCTGTTGGCTTTGCAAGTCTTCATAACTTCCTGCGGCCAACATGGCTTCAATACGCGCGAGTTGCGCGTTTTGTCCGGCGTAACTCGATTCTGTTTCCTCTAACCGCGTGATGATGTTGTCAATTGTGGGAAGCCAACGAACCGCATCGATCTGACGCAATCGATTGAGGTCACGTTTGATCAACGCGGGTTCGATATTTGGTAGACGTTGACCATCCCAATTCTCCCAAGTCGCGATGGTCTCGGCATCTGGTGCACGTGGCACACAGATGCCGGTTCGAGCAATCACAGGAGGCGCGAACGCAAGGTCAATCGCGTTCGGATTTACCTCCTGTGCGGTGCCCGCAAAGGGTAAGACAGTTAGGGCAAGCACCGTTGAAAAACGTTGGTTGTGGGAATTGAAAAAGCCGAACATGAATTACTCCTAATCGTCCACCGGTCGTGTTTACTTGAGGTAAGAATTGTCTGTCGCAAAAGCGGAATAACCATCCGCGTTTTCCATCAACACAATCGATACGCCTGCGTTTCGCTGAAGATCGACCTGCTCAACTATGGCCACAATCTCATCTCCGATGCGCAATTCGAAATCCAATGTCAGCGGTGCCCTGATCGCAATGGATTTACCGTCCATGATATCGACAGCATCAATCGCCACAGTATTGGCTTGCGGCACAAACAACGCGACGTTGTCGCTGTCTGTAAGGTTATAAACCGAGATATCAGCCTTAGACGGGCTATTCGTAATATCGTCAGCGATAACTTCGCTTTGGCCATCTTCGGTAAAGACAACCGTATAGTAAGAACTCGGCGCCACATCGATAACACCTGTCCCGATAGGAAGAACCACATCAATTTCGCCGGGCATTACATTCACGTACCCCGAAACCCCGGATAAGATATCTTGAACACTTTCACCATCAATAGAAGCAACTGTTTGACCCGGTGCAACAACCCGCACGAAGCTAGAGTTTGGATCAGATACGTCCTGATAAAGACCATCGTCAGCGAAAACAGGGCTGACCAGAGTGAGAGAAGCCGTGAGTGCGGCTAGAAGTGGACGTTTCATATTTCTTCCTTTGTTTTTGTGGTGCAGATAAAGACGCTTGGTTCTGTGTAGAATTCACCAAGCGTTGAGATATCGACCGTGACGGCACCATTTGGCCAAAGGCCGGACAGTGGCATATAAAAACGTCCGGTACGGGTTAACCTTTCGCCTCGTTCGATAATTTTGCGTCGCGTTAACCCTTCGTCAGAGACGAAGCTAAATTCGACGCGGGTTCCCGCCGATTGGTTCAAATCGACAAAAAGAGTGTCCTCGGGCCCAAATGCAAGCGAAGTTAGATCAACGCGAAACGCGGTGTCGTCTGCGTTCATTTGAGGCGCGAGCGGTATCGTGCAGTTTGGGCCTGCGGCTGCGATCAGTTCACGCATCGGCTGATCGCCATATTGTGCAAGATTGGTATAGATCGGGTTTTCCCAAACCAAGAACCGCGGAGGGTTTTCGTGAAACTCAGTAGAGGTAAGATAGGATATCATCGCCCCGAATTGGTTGCCCCCCGTGAGCGCATAATCAACGACCTCAAGGCTTGAATATTGCGCCAAAAACCCGGGGAAATTGTTGATCTCACTGTCCGAAAACGATGTGCCAAGCAAAGCAATCGGGATGCTCGAATCCTCGTCGCCAAATAGATCAAGATCACCACCAGCTAAATCAAGCGATTCTACTTGCATTGTCTGATAGGTCATTGTTTCTGCCTCAGGCAGGGTATCCAAGCAATGTTCTTGCAAGTCACGCCGCATGCCGGAAAAGGCAATATCCACCTCAAGCGGCATTGTTTCAAACGCCGTTGTTTCAAGCTCTTCGTAGGTCGGGTGCGCTGTAATCACGTCAGCGATCGCACGTGCTGTTTCACGCGCGCCTGCAGCAGACCAGTGAAAATCAGCTTTAAAAAATGGCAATTCACCATCTGATGTCTTAAGCATCGCCTCACGCGCATCAACGGTCATAACCCCTGCTGCATTCAGCCTGTTCAGCACGTCATCATGCACCGCGATGGCAAGGTCTAGATCAAAACCATATAGCGCGGCCTCAGGTGGTAGGTGATCTGGCATCGTGACGCTTTTAGTGGGGATTGGCACATAGACCAGTGTCGTTCCCTGCGCGGCAAGCGTGCGCGACAGTTCCGCCACATAGGCGACGCTGTGGTCCGAAAACGGGTGGTTCATGCGGATGTCAGTGTTAATCCGGAAGAACACCCCGTCTTTGCCTTCAAGAGATGGGATTTCGTTGTCTATTTCCAATCCCGAACAACCAAAGTTTGACTCCGCATATGCGGAGTCGGGTGAAATCAGCGCAATCGCCAGTACCGTACTGCAAGGGATGGACGCCAAGTGTGGTTCAAAACGTATCATTGGCTGAGCTCCGATTGGGCGGAATTTAGTTGTGCGACAGCTGAATCCAACAACGGTAAGAGGTTGCTTGCAACAATCTGAGTTTCCAACGACGTTGTCGTAGATGCCGCTTCAAGATGCGTTTGCGCGCGTTCTAGATCTGCGGTCGTATGCTGTGGGTTTTGAATAATTTGCACCGCCAAATGCAGCGCGATTTGTGCGGCGGCTTCGCCTTGGGCTTCCGCGGCAAGGGTTTCGACTTCTGCATCGATACGTCCGAACGGCTTGCCGGTCGCTTGATAACGCAAAACGGCTTCAACTGCGTGGCTATTTCCAGCACGGGCATAAGTAAGCATAATATTTTCCAAAACATTACTGCGGGCACGCAACAAATCAGACGGTTCCACACGGTCCAACGTGTTGATCAGCCGCGTCATCGCACCGCCCCGGGCAGTTGCTGCAGCGATGCCATAGTAATGTGCTACGTCAGACAGGTTAGATGTCTCAGAGTGATCCGCCAGCCAGTCACCAAATTTCATCGCGGCGAACCCATCGCCAAGATCGGCAAGTTCACGCATTTGAATGGTGTAAATTGGACGCCCTTCGGTTAGCGCCTTGCGTGCATCAATCAATTCTTGGGTCGGCAATTGCGCCGACGACGTGATCCCCGGCATCATTTGGACGGTAATCCGCGTCGGTGGAACAACGCCTTGTGTTGTTTGCCCGGGCGCTGCGGTTGCCGTTGCGATTAAAATGGCTAAGGCATGCCTAAACATTATCGTCTCCGTTTTTATTTGAAACGCTGCCCATCAAGGACGGATCGCTCAGGTAGCGCACAGGGAATTCCCAAATGACCACGCGCGACGCCTCTTCCGGGTCAAGTGTTTCAAGATATGCCTGCATCGGTGCAATGGGACCTTGGCCCTCTTTTGCGTAGTTCACTATGTCTTGGTTCAACGCCAGCTTCAGGGCTTCGACAAAGCTCCAGTTTGGGTTGGCTGAATAGCTGGTACCAACAAGAACAAGCTGCGCAGGGCCATCATTTCCAAACAGATCAATCGCACCAGTATCGTTCTTTGTTGCCATCTCCGCGATATAGGGCGTGATGGTTTCAACGCCCAACCCGACGACGGGTGCCAAGTTCTCGGAGGTGACAAACGATACCAAGTCCCCGGTAAAGGTGATCGGCGCGTGGTCCATGCGCGTAAATGTATCGGTGCCGTGGTCGATTACACCAGATGCGGCGATGGTCTGTGCCACGGCTTGCGCACCTTCAGCAGTCCAATGCGTGTCAGTCTGAAAAAAAGCGGCACGTGTTGTGTAAAGCGCCGGGCGTGCGTCAACGTGAGGAATGCCGCGCGCCTTTAA
This sequence comes from Loktanella sp. D2R18, assembly GCF_003318235.1. Taxonomy (GTDB): domain Bacteria; phylum Pseudomonadota; class Alphaproteobacteria; order Rhodobacterales; family Rhodobacteraceae; genus Yoonia. The sequence goes on from NZ_QOCG01000027.1 coordinate 8,801, forward strand.
CGCATCGCGGAACGCGTCATATGTGCCCGCAATCTGCATCGCTGGGGCGCTGTTCGTCAGATGCGTCTGATTGACCTCTGTTTTGGCAGGCAAAGGAACCAGCACCAGCTCAGAACCCATAGTTGCAAGTTGCTCTTGAACGTGAACGATATAATCAAGCGTCGCCTCAAGCCTGATTATATCGGGGTCTTGCGGGCGGAACTCTTCGGCGCTGAACAGCCAACCATCTGCGCCAGCAACGACACCATCGCGCCCTTCGTTCAGCACAAGATAGCGCGCGGCCCCCACCCATCCGACGGCCAAGTCACGATGGGGAAGGTTCGCGCGATACAGTGTATCGACTTCTTGCGTGAAGCCGCCTTTCACAAGACCATCTAGCTTGGGGCCTTCTACATCACTTTGGAACAAAGCGATGTTCGCAAAAACGGCATATCCAAAAAACGCAACAGGAGCCGCTAGTTTGATTGTCTTATCAATGAACATACCGGTCCTCTGTCTAAAATTGGAAATACAAGAAGGGTGAAAAGCTCTGCTCGGCGAGCTTTAGGATCGTGACTGTGCCGATAAGCAAAACAGCAATGGTTTGCAGAACCAGCGCAACGGGGACAACGGCTGCGGTGCCATCGACATTGGGTTGCAACATCGCGTTGCGCTCGTTGGACAGCGCGTTCCAGGTATAGGGTTCGGCAAAGACGGCAAAGACAGCCAACGCGGTGAGTGCTACGCTTTCGCGTGTTATAGACATCCAGACGGTGGGATCACCAAAGATACCGTTAAGCCCGATCATGCCGCCGTAGACCTCAAAGGCTTCACCGACATAGGCCGCCCGAAACATGATCCATCCGATCAACACGAACAGCAATGTGAGAGGGAGCGCGAACCAATAGTTCTTGGCAGTGCGATCCCAACCGGTAAAACGTTCCACCGCGAGCAAACTACCGTGCCAGAACCCCCACAAAACAAATGTCCAGTTCGCGCCGTGCCACAGCCCACCCAGAACCATAACCAGCATCAGGTTGATATAGGTCCGTGCAGGCCCTTTGCGGTTGCCGCCCAGCGAAATGTAAAGATAATCGCGCAGCCAATTAGACAGGGAAATATGCCAGCGGCGCCAGAATTCTGTGATCGACTTGCTGATATAGGGAAAGCGGAAGTTTTCTAGAAAGTTGAAACCCATCATCTTGCCCAGCCCAATCGCCATATCGCTGTAGCCAGAGAAGTCAAAATAAAGCTGAAGCATATAGGCCGCAGCGCCAGCCCAAGCGAGCGCCATACCGGGGTTATCCGTGGCAAACGCCAGATCGGCGAGCGGCGCAACGGCATCCGCCAAAATGACCTTTTTCGCAAGACCAACAATGAAGCGCGCAAATCCGGCGCTGAACATCTCAATAGAATGAGTGCGCTCACGAAATTGATCCTCAAGGTCTTTATACCGCAGGATTGGCCCCGCGATCAGCTGGGGGAACAGAGCGATAAATGCAGCAAAATCGATGAACGGCGCATCTGCGGCGGCATCCCCACGGTGAACATCAATCAGATAGCTTAGCGCCTGAAACACATAAAACGAGATTCCGATTGGTAAGATGAGCCGCCAATGAATACCCAGACCCGCAGTATCCGTGCCGACAAGTGCTGCAAAACTGTCGATAAAGAAGTTGAGGTATTTGAAGATTCCTAACACACCCAGACAGCCAACAACCCCGATGATCAAATAGGAACGTCCCCGGGACGTTCCACGGTGCTGCGATACTTTTTGCCCAATCACATAGGCAAAGGCCGTTGTCAGGAACAAAAGCCCCAAGAAATCGACGCGCCACCACGCATAAAAAACATATGACCCTGCCAGAATGGCATAGGACTTCAGCCGCGTTGGCGTCGCGTAATACACCAATAGAAATAAAGGCAAAAACAAGAAAAGGAATGATTCAGACGAAAAAACCATTGCTTAGCTATCCAGTTCATAGGTGCAGGTTTCCGGTGCAATCGCAAAGGATTGGATACCACCGGTGACAAGGTCGATATCTTGGTCGCCTTGAAGATCGGCAACGATCTTGTGACTTTGCGATGCGAGATCGCCATCTAAGAAACGCGGAAATTGGTTGAGGAAATTATTGCGCCGTAATGTCAGCCGATGTGCCGAGGCTGACGACAACCCAATGCGATTGCCGACAAACACATTGTCCAAAATACGGGTCGGGCTGCCAATGGGTTGATCACCGATAAACAGACCTGCACTGCGATTGCCAAAGATATAGTTCTCGGTCACCACCGAGCGTTGACTTGTACGCAGTTCAATCCCTTTACGGCGGTTATCGATGACAACGTTATTTGCCAGATACACACAGTCAGAATCGTTCACGGAAATGCCACCGCCTTCGCTTCCCCACACGATATTGTTAAGGACAATCGTGTTTTTACTATCGTTGCTGATCGTGACGCCGTTGCTTGTGCTGTTCAGCACCAAGTTTCGATTCAATGTTGTGCTTGTTGACCCTTCGGTCACGCGGAGCGCACTTCCGTTTTGGCTATCCATAAAGATGTTTTCGATTACGCGGCTCTGCGTGGTTTGTCGCAGTTCAACTGTGCCGGCCTTTTCCCCTGCAAAAACATTGCCCTTCAGAACCGCAGCGTTGGTGCTGTCAAAAGTGACGCGTGTGATATCACGCAAGACGCTTTGCACGAGGTAGGAGTCACCGATCGGCGTATAAAGCCCGCGGTTAATCACCGAAACTCCAGAGTACCCTGATGTTTCCCCAAACCCGAGGTTTTCAAATAATGCGTCCGAAATGCGTGCCATACCGGTGCCTACGGTGGTCACAAACGGTGCAAAATTGGACGAACGGGGGTTTGGAACCTCCGTGCCGGATATTTCGGCCCCCTCAATGACCAATGTCCCTAGGTTTGCGATGAACGCACCATCCGCGCGGCTTAATCGCAACGTATCACCGGGCTGCACTACAAATCGTGCATTTTGGAAGACAACCAAAGGAATACGCAGCGTGTCATCGGTCATTAACGTCTCAGGCTCTGGCTGCGTTGCGACCCAATCGCGCAACTGAGCAAGGGTCAAGGCGCCATGTTGCACCGCAATGACGCGTGGTTGATCGGCGTTTTGGGCGCGCATCACGATGAGTTGGTCGTTACTGCCAATCGAAAACGACAATTGCATCAATGCAAAGCGCATATCGACCAGTTCAAGCTGCCCCAGGGACATGGTCGGTAATCGCAAATCCATTTGCAGTTCAGTCGTAGGCGCAACTAGGCCGTCTTGTCGCATATCCTGAGCAAGATCAGAAGGGCGGCGAATGTGATCAACCTTTTGCTGGAAGTCATCATAGGTGGTCGCGATATTTTCGCCTAATTCGGCATAACCCGCAATTGTCTGGGCGTGGGATACACTTGCTCCCACTCCGCAGAACAATGCGGTCAGGGTCAATCCCCAGATAAAAGGCACTTTTTGCTTAGGCATTGAGTGCGATATCCATCGGTGCGGGATGCGAAATAGACGAACTCAATGTGACCATGATAACATCAATTTTGTCCGATGACGTATTCGTCAGCTTTGTGCGATCAAGGATATCAAGCATCGTGCGTTCGCCCTTGCCCAACGTGCGATTGCTCATTCCATCAAAGACGGATAGTCCGCCACGGCCTGCAATAATCTGACGTCCGGGCAACGGATCAATGGTAATTGATGATCCGGGGTTAATGCTCAGCATCGTCATGTCGTGGTCTTTTGACGAAATCACGTGTTGGCTTTTTCCCCACTGATGTTCGCGTGCCAGATGGCGTACCGCTTCACAGCGCGTTTCTGCCTTGAGTGTTTCAACAACCTTTTTGACATTTTGGCACCGACCACGCGCAGTCACCAGGACGGCATCAGGGGTATCAACGACAATCACATCAGACATCCCTACCACTGCAACTAGTCGTTTATCACCGCGTACAAGCGTGTTTTTCGAATCCACCGAAATCACATCGCCGGTCAAGACATTGCCATCGGCGTCTGCTTGGCCAATGCAATGCATCGAAGTCCAGCAGCCAACGTCGCTCCATTCAACGTCGAGGGGCGCAAAGGCTACGGATTTCGCCTGCTCAAAGATTACGCGTTCGGTCGGTTCGTTTGTCGCCTTGCGGAAGCTATCAGCCTGCAATTTAAGACAGTTTTCCGCCCATTCTCCTTTTTCGACCGCCTGTGTTACGGCAGTCAAAGACGCCTGATCAAGGCGTTCGAATTCCTCCTTGATCGTCTTGGCAGAATAAAGAGAAATGCCAGATGCCCAATAAGCATGTCCTCCGCCCAGCAACGCGACAGCTTTTTCGAGAGGCGGTTTCTCAACGAATTCTGAGACGTTGTGCAAACCTTTATGGCTTGCGAATTCCCCGCCATCCGTAATGTAGCCGTATCCTGTTTCAGGATATGAAGGCTTGATGCCGAATGTAACGATACGGCCTGCGCTGGCTGCTTCGCGCATCGCAAGAATAGGGGTATTCACATTGCCTTCGATGATATGATCGGCTGGTAAAATCAACATCAACGCATCAGGGTCTTCCGCGGCAATAACTATCGCAGCAGATAGAACGGCAGGACCTGTGTTGCGCGCCATCGGTTCACAGATAATCGTCGCATCACACTGTAACTCAGCGAGCTGACGTTGAACGGTATTACAATGCTGCAACGCAGTGACGACGACGGGCTTGCCAAAGCTCTTGGTGCGGTGGCGTTGTACCGTGGCTTGAAAAAATGTCAGTGATCCAGCACCCGCAACAGGCTGAAACTGTTTTGGGCTTTGGGTGCGGGACATGGGCCACAAACGTGAACCCGTACCACCACACAAAATAATTGGTCGTATATCTTGCATCGGTCTAATATTCCTATTCTGAGCCCGAATTTTGGGGCGATTAGGGAACTTAATGCGGTTCGTCGTGAACCAGTGACGGCACCCAGAGCTTATTCAAAGGGAGCTATCAAATAGATTTGCTACGCTGTTAGGTAGAATTTGGCGCCGAAAACGGAGCCGAGCAGTGTCACCGATCGTCAACTGCTCGGCAGTGTCTGGATCAATGGTAATTTGTGCGGCAATCGTATCGTTTACCCGCACATCGTTGGTTGACTCAGCGATGTTAATGTTCACAGGAACAATGAGACCACCGCTCAACTCAAGTTCGGCGACATCACCAGCCAGTAGAAGGGCAGCCCCGTCGAACGAGATTTGCGTATTTGCTTCGATCTCGCTCTCGGCACTGATGAGTTTCACCAAAGGTGCACCGGCCAATACCGTCGCCCCTTCATAGAAGTTTTCTGAAGGCAACATCGTGCAGTCGCATGGCATCCGCACACTCAGCAGATCGCCCGAGTTCGCACCAATAGAGTATGCGACGTCTCCGGCGCCAGCCGCCTCGTTGACGTATGTGATTTGCCCAGCTGACGTTGCTCGCAGTGTCTCGCCGCTTTGGCTGATGACAATGGGACGTGCCTCGTAGCTAAACAACACACGTTCGCGGACGACATTAGCAGCCACGGCAAGGATCCCCAAACTTAGTGCAATAATCGCGCTTTGACGCATGGTGCGGCCAACACGTTGTGTAAAACCGGGCTTGGCTGTCAACGCTTTGGGTTTCTCTTGCGTCGGGCCAGTAAAGCCCAAAAAACGGCCCACGGTTACAATATCCCCTGCGAGATAGCTGTTCATGATATAGCGCAGCGGAGCAAGGTGGCTTCCTGTCGGGTCGCAAAATTGTAGCGTGAGTTCGGGGCTGTCGACAGCACCGGTCTTGATGACATTCGCTTCCAAAAACAGATTTACGGAAAACCCTTCAAAGTGGAACTGAAGCGCTACTGGATTTTTTTGCGTGTCCATGTTCGGCGGCATCAGCCCAGAAACTTGCGCCTGTGTGATCGAAATCGCGTTTCCTTCGACCCGACGGTCGCCAACACGCGCCGAAAACGGGATAGGCAACATCGGATGCTCATTTTCATAGATAAACCCACCAGAAACGGGCGCATCGGGACTTTTTGGTTGTGTTTCGCTCATGGTGATATCCAAGGTTAAATTTGCGTCAAAGAACGCCGGTCAGATACAAGGCAGCAATCGTGAGCCAACCCAAGGTTAAGACGTGCATGTAGGCAGAGCTTGCGGCGCGCAGGCGTTCACCAACGGGAAGCCGAACACCAGAGGGCCCCGCACTTACCTGGCGAGTCCACTTCTGGCGATCTAGGCGGAACAAGACGTAACTTTTGACAATCGCGCCAAACAGTTGCCCAAAGTAGAGCAACGCTGGGTATACAATTGGAAAACTACGCCCACGGAATAGGCAGATCGCGGTACAGAACACGTAGCGGGTAAACATCACCCAAGCGATATAGACGGGGATGACCATCGGATCGAAAAAGACAGCCGCGGCAATCATACACAATGGTCCAGCCAGCGTGGTCCACATCGATAAGCGTTGGTCAAGGATCGACCACCAAGTGAAGTATCCGATTTGCGAAGGCGACAATTCCAAAGCACGGCCGTTTGTACGCAGCATGTTCCCGAACCAGCGCACCATCAAGGCTGTCGCGCTACCAACAAACGTTGGTTTAGGTTGCGTTTCCATTGAACTGCTCGCGACGTCGGGCAGATAGGCCATCTCGTAGCCGTTTTTCATCAGCCAATACCAAGTCGACTTGTCATCGCCTGTCAGAAAATTCACGCGCCCCAGACGCCAATGATCGATAAAGTCATGTTGCACAGATCTGATGAAATCGGGATCAGTCGCAAGATCACCGCGAAATACTGACATGCGACCCGTCAATGTCAGCACGCGGTTGCCCAGCCCCATCGAACACATCATGACTTGGCGTTGATCAAAGCGCAGCTCGAACCAGTCGCGGAACAAGCCTGGATCTGGAATTTCGACCTCTTCGTCGGTGGTGAGCGCGCCCACCTTAGGACTTGTGAAAATTGGCGCCGACTGGGCCACGATATCTTCCGGCACACAGCTGTCTCCATCAACGAAGATTACAATGTCCCGCGCGCTCGGGCATTCGCGGGCAATCAAAGTCAGCGATTTCGCCAATGCGTCACGTTTACCTGTGCCGGGGATACGGTCGACAATCAGCTTTACCGACGACATATCGACAGGCATCGTCGCGTAAATATCTTGGATCAGCCGTTCGTCCGCACCATCGACAACAGATGAGACAATGGTCGCGCCGTTTTCGGACTTCGCGGCGGCAAGAAAAATGCTGCGGTAAACCGGAATTGTGACACCACTTTCGATCATGTAGGATGTCGTCAGAAAATAGGCATGCGCCTGTACAGCGCGTTTTGCATAGCGTGCATGCGCGCGTGCTTTGCGGCGCGGATAGCTATACAACCGAAAAATCGCCGCACGGGTAAAATTGATGCTGGCCCAGCTATAGCGCCATGCGCCAAGTACCCCCAGCACGACCGCAGCCTCTTTCACATCACCGAGCAGGCCAGCAGGAACGCTCGCGGCAAGGATGACGACGATAGAAAGATACGCGATATGGCTGAGGGCATTTAGCATGAAAGATTACCAGCAAATGCCATCATAGCCGCCACCGGTAACCCGGTTCCGGCTGATACGTGTCAGGTCGATCATTGGCTTAGAGTTCGTCGCAGCATCCAATTCCGACAACGTATCTTTGTAGATGTTCCCAACGACAATCATGTCTGATCTGTCAATCATTGCAGACAAGTTATCGTTCAGGCGATCCTTTAAGTCAGGAACAACATCATTCCCGCGACCTGCGGTCGAATTATCGTTCGCATAGGCCTCGTGTACGAAAGGATCATATATTTCGACGGCGACGCCCGACTTGATCAGTCGTGAAGCTAGCTCTGCAAGTGGGCTTTCGCGCATGTCGTCAGTCCCCGGCTTAAAGCTGATACCAACAAAGCCGACTTTTCCGGCGTTCGATGCCGAAATCATATCCTGCGCCTTCACAATTTGCGCCTCGTTCGCGTCAAGTACAGCGTTCAAAAGTGGTGCCGGTGTGGCATTTTCAGCCGCCAAATGGCGCAACGCTCGCACATCTTTCGGCAGGCAAGACCCACCAAAGGCAAAGCCCGGCCGCATAAAGTAGGGGGACATGTTGACCTTAAGATCAGAACACAAAATTTCCATCACCGTTTGGCCATCAAGCCCGCATGACTTTGCGATATTGCCGATTTCGTTGGCAAAGGTGACCTTTACCGCGCGCCACGTATTCGACGTGTATTTTACCATTTCAGCGGTGCGCAAATCCACGGTATGAATTTTGCAGTTTAGATTTTCGTTCAGCTCGGTCAAAATTGCACGCGTGCCATCATCCAATGCGCCAAATACGATCAGACCCGGATCGTAATAGTCTTCAATCGCTGTGCTTTCGCGCAGGAATTCGGGGTAGTATCCAACGCCAAAATCGGTTCCCGCTTTCTTACCTGAGGATCCTTCAAGTGTCGGGATACAGGTATTTTCGCAGCTTCCGGGGACGATCGTTGAACGAATGACAACGGAATGGAATGTGTCTTTCTTGGCCAGTGCCGCACCAATGCTTTCGCAAACTGACACGACGTATTTCAGACCAACCGACCCATCTGGGGCGCTCGGCGTGCCCACACATACAAATGATGCGTCAGTGTTATTAATTGCGTATTCAACGTCGTCCGTCGCGGTCAAACGACCCGCCGAGACAACATCTTTAATCAATTCATCAAGACCGTTTTCAACGATAGGCGATAGGCCCGCATTGATCGCTTTAATCTTACCCGGATCGACGTCTACAGCGATGACGTCATGACCATCTTTCGCCAGACAACCAGCCGCGACAACCCCGACATATCCAATTCCAAAAATACTAATACGTGCCATTGTTTCCCCGCAGTAAATCTATACGACATAAAATTGCCGCATTGCAGAGACAGCACCAGTCAGGAAAAATCCTTACAGCGTAAGGATTCATTAAGATTTAGGCGGAAAACCACCTAAGCTACTGTTTTTTGATAAATAAAATGCGACCAAAAAACTAAAATGCAGATGTCAGCTATGCTGCACCTGCACTATAATCGATCTAAAAATAAGGCATTAATGAGACGCCTAGTTCATCCAGCCTTGCTCTAGAACGTAACCAACCAACTGCGCTCGGTCATTTAGGTCCAGCTTCAAGCTGGCTCTCGCCTTGTATGTATCGACCGTCTTATTGCTAATCTTTAGATTGTGCGCGATCTGCTTAGCGCTCAAGCCACGGGCGAATCCGACCAATACTTCTTTCTCACGTTCGCTCAGGGCGTCTGTTTCTACGGTCTCGTTCAACATGGGCACAAGGTGCGCGCCAAAGACTTTATCGAAGTAAAGCCCGCCGTCCAGAATAACCGCAAGTGCAATCGCCAACTGACGCAAGTTTGCGTCCTTCGAGATGCAGCCACAAAAGCCCGCCTCAAGTGTTGCGCGCACCATCGCATTAGTCGATTTGAAGCTATAGCCCAACACTCGCGTCGTAGGGTTCGCCTTTCGAATACCGCGACCAAAGCCCAAAATATCGTTGTATTTAGATAAATCTAGATCAGCAGGGTCAAGGATCATCGCATCGGGCTTGCGCGTCGCAACCTCGTCGATAATATCGCCCCTATGCAAAACAAAGCTGCATTCGAGAACGTGGGTTGAGTTGAGCTCATTCGCCAAAACCTCACCCAGAACCGGATTCCTATCGACAATAAGAACGCGTCTTTTAGAATGTTCCGCAGCTTCCTGAGCGCCGCGAACGGTATCACCAAAATAGTCCACTAGAAAAATACCCCTTATAAACTCTAAGCTATCTGGCCAAAATTGATGACCCGTACGCAACCTAAGCTCGTTGATCACAACCAAATAACATGCGTATGAAACGAATGGCTGAATGCTTCAAACTGCAATCAAAAATCATCCCTCCGACTCACTGAGGAGTGTCCACGCACAATTTAACGATTTATTGTCTCTAAATTCATGACAATTCCAGTAACTTCTAAAAGAGGTGCAGAAAACAAGCGAATTCCCACCAATCGAGCGGAAAATCACCGAAAGAACCCAACGCCAGGTTGAATTTAGCCTATTTTATAAACAGCCTTGGCTTTGTTGCACAAATCAGGTTGATGGCATCTCGTAGCTCAGAGCTTAAGCACTAAAGTTTCAGGAGCCACGTCGTGTGATGCACCAACTAGCACCGGACCTGTCGCGGTTTGATGCCGCTCCTTTGATAGCATTTATTGTAGCAAAGGATACTGACTATGGGACTGAAACGGACGGATGAATTCCGCCAAGATGCGGTGCGTATCGCGTTGACCAGTGGGCTAACGCGTAAACAAGTAGCCGACGATCTGGGTGTCGGCATGTCGACGCTGAACAAATGGATTACCGCGCACCGAGACACGGATGTGGTTTCCAAAGAGGATTTGAGCCTCGCTCAAGAGAATGACCGGCTTCGGCGTGAGAACCGCATTCTCAAGGAGGAGCGGGAGATATTAAAAAAGGCCACCCAGTTCTTTGCGAGCCAAAAGCCGTGAGGTTTACGTTCATTGAAGAGCAGCAATCCACATTTTCCATCCAACGCATGTGCCTGGTTATGCATGTCAGCGCGCGGGGCTTGCGTGCCTTCCGTTGAGTACCACATTTTGTGGTTGATCATGCCTCACGCCCAATCACAACTCCGGCCCATTCTAACTCACGCTCAATCTGTTCACCATCGTTCTTGATATCATTTGGCAGATCATCTCGACCAAGCCAATTCTGCATTTTCCCGAGCATCTCATTCAACCAAACAGTCCGCTTCTCCCATGCAAGCTGCAGGTCAAGATATCGATGCACCAACGTAGTCAGACGCTTTTGAACTCTTTTCGAGGCCACTCTAATTGGTTCTGGATTCTGCAATGTAATTTCCTCGGTAGTTTCTTGAATGGTGCCACTTGCCATCTCCTCAACAATAGCCTCAACCGCTGTCACTCCTGCTTCGTAAGCTGAAGAAGCTGCTTGCAGAACAGATGTTGGGCAACGCCATGCTGCGAGACATCAACTCAAAAAAATGGTGACGCTTGTTGGGAACGCAACTATCGCCCCAAGGGGCGCTACGGTACTGGTACTATTTGGTAAAAGTTGGTTACGGGAGCTCGATTTGGACACTATTTTCGAGAACTACACCAAACACGCATTTGTCGGTAAGTGCGGAAAGCGGACCTTCGCCAGGTATGCGTCTTTTGGCTCAGTTTTACCTGATAGAAGACATTCAATTTGGGCGTGCGTAGACAGCGGCACTGAGACCACTTATTGAATTCGACGTAGATGCAATTAGTTGAAACCACGCGTCTTGGAACGTCTCCATTGCTTGATTTGATTGAAACGGCGCAAGCGGGTTTCTAACCGATCCGGAAGTTCGAACCAATCCTTCAATGGCTGAGGCGAGGGAGTCTTTGGTAAAAGATTCGAAGTATCTTGTCCCGTGATGTTCGTGATCCAATAAGCCATCTACATGCATGCACAGCAAAGGCCGCCCAGATGCCAGTGCTTCGATAGCCACCAACCCAAATGCCTCCCACCGTGAAGGCATTACCACGGCATCAACATCTCGATATGCGTGGCTGGGATCGGCACAAAACCCCACAAATTCGATCCGATCGTCTGCCCCGGCCAGATCGCGTAAAGCATCTTCCTGAGGGCCTGTTCCAATGACCTTAACGCGCGTTTCGGATCGCGTCACCCCCGCGTAGAGGAAGCGCGCAGTGCGCGCGACGAAGCGGCATCCATCGCATTAGAACTGGCGATGGCTGTCACGGGCATGGACATGCAAACTTTGGCCGCGCTTGATCTCGCCCCACAAGGTGCGCGCGCCGAATTGCTTTCCGATCTTGTCCGAAAACAGGTTGAGCTGAGCGCAGCAGAGCAGGAATTAGCCACCTTACAAGTGCAGTTTACTGATGGTCAGGCAGAAATCGTTCGGCTGTCGCGGGCTGCGTCGGATTTGCAGGACCTTGAACGGGACTTCTCGGTCGCGGAGGCGGCTTTTGCCTCTGCAATCGCGCGCGCGGAAACGGGAAAGTCGGATATCTACGCGTCCTATCCACTTGTGCAGGTTCTAGAGAATCCGTCACTGCCCGACCACCCCACATCGCCCAATCGCAAATTGGCGTTTCTTGCAGGTGTTGCGGCAACATTGATGTTGTTGTTCGGATTATCGCTCGGCTGGATCAGACTGGCTCTCATTTCGCGAATGATGAGCAAACCAGAGACGGGCGTATGACGGATCTCAATCCCGTCGAGCGGTTTATCTATCGCACGCTGGTGTGGACCTGGCCACTATATGGTCTTGGCGCGCTTTATGTGGTTGGGCCGGTGATAGCATGGCTGCTTGAAGGGCTGGGGGTGCTGGTTCTTTACCTTGGTCCAGCGGTGCGTCCCGATATGCGCGCGACGGGTACAATCCCACCAGTCGTTTGGGCATGGATTGGGGGGATGTTTGTGCTGTTGGTGGCGCTTTGGATCGGCCATCTGGACTGGTCGCTCGGCTTAAAACAGACGATCAAATCTTCCATAGGTTGGGCAAAAGGTTGGGCGCTTTTGGCACTCTTTCCTTTGATTGGGGCGATACTGCCAATTCGAAGATCGGTGCTGGCCCGAGGGCAATGTATCATCGGACTGTGGACGCTTATTCTCGCACCGATCATGTTGATTGCTCCCTACGTCGGCTTACCCGAACGTATTCTCACATCCCCCCTGAAGGCGATTGGAGGCCCGGGACCAGAGTATTTCTCCGTCTACTTTTTCACATGGGACCCGGCAAGCTGGACCCCTAGATGGCAGTTCTATGCACCATGGTCACCATTTGCCGCCTTGCTTGGCGTGGTGATGGTGTTGTTCGCGCTTGAGGAGAAATCCATCAAATGGCGCAGCATCGGAGTGGCCGCCGGAACCTTGATGATTTTGGCATCCAAGTCCCGCATGGGCCTCGTCGGGATTGTCGCGTGCACAGTCGGCCCGCGCATGATGCCACTTTTGCTGCGCGGTTGGGCGTGGCACGTGGTGGCAGGATTAACGGCATCTATGGCCGTGTTTGGGGCAACTCTCGCGACGGCAGCATCTGACGCAGTTGCCGCATTCAAAGGCGCACGCGCAGACAGCACGCGAGTTCGCGAAACACTGCAACGCATCGCATCTGAAAGGTGGCAAAACGAGGCTTTCTGGTTCGGTCATGGCACTATCCACCCAGGGAGCCACGCCGTCGAATATATGCCCATCGGTAGCCATCACACTTGGTTCGGTTTGTTGTTCGTTAAGGGGCTCGTCGCCTGTTGGCGTTATTGGTCCCTTTCGTCTGGCAAACCCTGCTTGCGCTAATGGATGCGGCGCGAAGCCCGAGAGGGTATTTGCCACTCGGGATCATGATGACATTGACATTGCTATCATTCGGCGAGAACATCGAAATCGAAGCCTATCTATTGTGGCCAGGCCTTGTTGTTCTGGGCATTCACGCGCGGGAATGTGCGGATGTGCGTCTACGTTCTCGCGCCGACGGCTTGCGCGTGCCTTTGGTCACAGTGCGATGATACATTAACGCCCGGGATTAGTAAGTTGGGCAAAAACTGGCTAAGAGTATTAACCTCGTGAAACCATCTCAGAACGCGAACGGCGGGTGGTAACTGCCGGCACGCGAATTAAACACCTCTCAGGACTGCAAGCCGATTTCAGTGCATGCGTGCTGAAAGCGAACCGTATTTCATTCGTGCACTGGCCTGCTTACCCCATCGAACGGGTAACCATAACACCTGCCCATGCCGCGAACCCGGTCAAAGCACCACCCCAAAGCGTGTCGATGGCAACCTGCCGGAACGACCAGTCACGTAGTGTCGCGTAATTTGTGAATTCATAGGTTCCATAGGCCAGAAGCCCCAATGCAATGCCGCCAAAAAATGCGGCCGCCGGATCACTTGCACGTAGCGCTGGGATCGAAACGAACCACAAAAGGCCAGCGATATAACCAAGATAAAACACGGCAGCTGGTCCCACGCGAAACGGATCAGCGAAAAGGTGCGCGACATGACGATCGAACACCGGTTTTATGAGCAGACGCAGGCCGACAGCGTCGGCGGCGAAAAAAATCACGGCAGTTGAGAGATAGAGTACCAGAATGTTCATGAGCTTGGACCTTTCATGAATGAGAGAACGGCGCGAAACGTCAGCGCGGCAATGCCGATGGCCGCCAATGCGATCGCCGACCAGTTCGTGCTGGACGCATTTTGGACAATCACGCCAGTGAGCGCCCAAATGACGGCAACGGGGTAGCCCCATTCTCGGGGTCTTACTGATTGCACGATTAGAGCGACGATCAAAACACCTGACAGGCAAATGATCGCCGCGGTTTGGGCCGACACTATTGCGTACCCCCCGAGGAGGACGCCAATGCCCACACCGCTGGCCGCGGTTAACCAACCAGCATAAAGCGCGACAGGGCGGGCCTGTAGCCAAGGCTGTTCATGTCCAGCACGAAACAGGGCGAGTATTGCCGAAGCTGCCATTGTAACGATCATGACCGTGGCCAAAATTGGCGCGACATTCGCTGCTGCGATCCAGAACGTTCCGATGATCAAGCTAATCGCGAGCGGCAGGCGCATGGCCTGCCAGTCAGGATCATCTGCTTTACGCCAGAGGCCATTTGCCGCCCCGATGATCAGCCACAGGTAAATGACGCCCCAAATCGAGAACGCGTAGCCTGCGGGCTGTACTGGTGGGTTAACTTGGACGACAGGAAACTGATCGGGCGTGAAGCCATTGAACCCAGTGGATGCCAGCGGTGATAAAACGAATGTTATCGTTGTAATCAGAACAACGTGGGGGAGGTATCTCATTATTGTGTTAACCTCTTGGTTAGGGGCATCGCCGCCCAGTAGGGAAGCGCGCTTAGCACCTTCAAGCCCCAAGTCAGGCGGCGTGGGAAATGCACCTCAAAACGTCTTGAGGTGAGACCTGTTATGATCGCGGTAGCGGCGCGTTGGGGTGTCACCATCGCAGGCATACGGAAGGTGTTGCGCTGCGTTAGGCGTGTGTCAACAAAACCGGGGTTTATCAGGCGGACGTCGATGCGCCCTGCAAGTTCTGCTCGCAACGATTCTGCTAGATTGATCACACCAGCCTTGGTAGCCGAATAGATCTGGCCTTGGGGCAAGCCGATATATCCTGCCACCGATCCGCACAGCGCCAGTTGCCCGCCATCCTTCAGCAGTGTCGGGCCGACATGCGCAATATGAAAGCTCCCCGTCAGATTGGTTGAGACGATTTTCGCTGCCATATCGGGGTCAAGATCGGCGATCTTGCCCGGGTCATAGATGGCCGCCAGATGCACAATGCGATCCAGTGCGCCGATCTTTGAAATCTCTGCGACCGTTTCATCGATGCTGGTACGGTCTGATACATCCAGAGCAAGCGGTATGTGCCCTGCCCCTAGTTCTGTGGCCAAAACGTCCAGCCGATCTTGTGAACGTGCAGAGATGATCACGCGCGCACCTCGTTGGGCCCATTCGCGCGCCAAGGCGGCACCGATGCCTTCGCTAGCACCGATAATCCATATTGTTTCGGACTCAGGCATGGGCCAGCTCCACTTGAACAACGTCAGTTTGTCCGACCGCGAAAGATCCCGCACAAATCCCAAGGTAAAATTGCCAATTGCGCAGGAATTCGGCGCCATACCCTAACTTTTTCACCTTGGCCGACTGCTGAGTTAATCGATCACTCCATTGAGCGCAGGTGCGCGCGTAGTCTTGACCGAATGCATGATTTCCCTGAACCACAAGACCCGCACGTTTCGCGTGATCGGCGATCACGGCGTCGGACAGCAACATGCCACCGGGGAAGGTATATTGCCGGATGTAGTCGGCACTTCGCCGATACGTTTCGAAATAGTCGTCGGGGACGGTGATCGCTTGGACGACGGCCCGCCCGCCTTCCGAAAGTCGGGCCTTAAGGGTGGCGAAATAGGTTGGCCAATACGTTTGCCCGACCGCTTCGATCATTTCGATGGAAACAATGCTGTCATACTGGCCCGTGCATTGGCGATAGTCCTGCAGACGAATATCAGCGCGCCCGTCTAGCCGTGCGTCAGCATATCCCTTTTGGCTGGGGGAAATTGTCAGGCCGGTAACGTGACGCCCATTATCCGCCGCGCGTTCAGCAAATCCACCCCAACCACAGCCGATCTCGAGGACACGCTCTGCGGACCCGATTTGGTTCAGAACACGATCATATTTGCGATTTTGCGCGCGTTCGAGGTCATCGTCCCCATCAGCAAACATCGCGGATGAGTATGTCATGCTTTCATCCAGCCAGAGCTGATAGAACTCGTTGCCGACGTCATAATGCGCCCTGATGTTGCGCGCGGCCCCTTTTACGGAATTGGCGCGCATAAGCCGGTTTACGACGCGAAACTTCAGGCTGCTCCAGAACCCTGCATAGGCATAGCCACGAAACTGCTCGAGGTTTTTCAAAGCAACGGCTGTCAGGTCTTCGATTGAGGATGTGTCCCACAAGCCAGCGACATATGCCTCCCCCAGTCCGATGTCGCCGCGTGAAGCGATCGCGGTTACCACGGACCAGTCGTGGATCTGCATTTCGACAACTGGGCTGCCTTGACCAAAGTTGAACAGTTCGCCCTCTGGCGTTCTTAGCTGCAGGCTTCCGGAATGAATTTGCGTGCAGGTTTCCAAAAAGTCGTGTTTCACGCGTTTTGTTAAGAAAAGCATTATGTGACCTCGGTCTTGGGGGGTGTCGGGCGAGTGCGGTATCGGGCACCCTTCAATTTCAATCGAACGGCCTGCCAGTGGATCAGCCCTATTGTCCGAAAGGCACCAAATGGACGACGCAGAACGGCTTTGACCAATTTCGCATTTGTCAGGGGCGCACGGGACCCCGCGAGAGTGGCAACCACGCCCTCATCGCCGTGGCGGTAAAAGATGCGGATGGCGATGCGATCGGGCTGAATGTCAAAGCTGAATTCATAATTGCCCTTCACCTCTTGGAACGGTGACACATGCAACGATTTTGGCGTGGTGATGCGACTGTCAGACATTATGGGCGCAAAATTTGGCAAGTGGCAAAGATACGAGTGACGGTCGCCAAACGGCGTTGAAACCTCGGCGATGACCGCAGCCAGATCTTCGCCGCGTTTTGCCAACCAGAAGCTGACTGGATTAAAGCAATTTCCGAATAGGCGCGGCTGAGCGAGCAATTGTAGCTGATAGTCCTCCGCGGTAAGTCCGTTTGCCGTCAACACGTCACGGGCCCATTTGGCGCCTCGTCCGTTCTTAAGTGGCCCGCCGTGATCGCGATCATGGACCGCGGCGAGATTGAAACGATTGCGCGAAAACAAGCGTGGACCACTGGCATCTGTTTCTGGGTCTATCAGAACAAAGTCGACACCATAGCGAAAGCCATGCTTGATCGCCCCACGGCGCGCATGGGTCGTCACACCAACTACAAGTTCTGGCTGATGCTTCATGCGAGCTGCCGATCCATCATCCGAGCAATGCGGGCCGCGCTTGCAAACCCGTCTTCATGAAATCCGTGCCGTGTGTAGGCGCCAGCATACCACGTGTTGTTATGGCCTTGCATTTCGGTCAGCTGCCGCTGAGCGACCAACGCCGGTGCGTCAAACACCGGATGTCGAAATGTCTTTTGATCGTAGATCAATTCATCAGGCACGGGTTCGGATGGGTTCAAAGATACAAACAGCGGGTCATCTGACGGGATGTTCTGAAGGCGGTTCATCCAATACGTCACTCCTATGGCGGGTTCCGGTTGGGTTGTATCTGCTTTGTAAACCCAGCTTGACCATACGGAACGGCGCTTGGGCATCTGGTTTTCGTCTCTGTGCAGGATCATCTGATTGTCCTGAAACCGGATCGCGAACAAGGCAGCACGTTCCTGTGGTGTCGGCTGTTCCAATAGGCGTAGGGCCTGATCCGAATGGCAGGCGAAGATCACTTGGTCGAACGGTTCAAGCGGGCCCGCGCTGCTGTGTACGGTGCTTTTTTGACCATCACGACTGACGCTTTGCACGGCGGTTCCGGTTCGGATCGCAACACCACGCCCGCGCAGGCTATGTTCCAGCCGACGCACGTATTCGATGCTACCACCGTCCACGGTCCACCACTGATGCTGGCCCGATGAGCTTAACAATGCGTGGTTACGGAAAAATTGTATCAGAGCGCGAGCAGGAAAGCCGCGAATTTCATCCGGTGGCGTCGACCAGATCGCGCCACAAAGTGGCATCAAATAGTAACGTTGGAACCAGTCCCCCAATCGCAGGTCATTCATCAGGTCGCCGATCGTCGCGGTATCGTCCGTCGCGAGCCCTTCGGCTTTGTCATTAAACCGCAGGATATCTCGGACCATGCGGGCAAATCCGGGTCGCAGCAGATTGCGTTTTTGAGCCGTAAGCGCGCCGAAGTCGCGTAAACCATATTCGATTTCACCGCCGTTGATCGTGGCGCCGAAGCTCATGTCGCTTTTGGCAACGGGCACGTCTAATTCTTGAAACATCCGTGTCAGGTGCGGGTAGTTCGCGTAATTGAAGACAATGAAACCCGTATCGACTGGCTGATCGCCGTTGAGGCCCGCCATAACGGTGCGCGCGTGCCCGCCCAGCTTTGGTGCGGCCTCAAACAAGGTCACCGCGTGGTGGGGGGACAGAAGATGGGCGGCTGAAAGGCCCGATATACCGCCGCCGATAATCGCTATCCGTTGCGGGTGGATCGGAACTGCATCTAAAGACATTGGTACTCCGGTTGGTTGTTTGATTAGTTTACGCGCGTTCAAGCATTTCGGATCAAAAAAATGATCCAAAAACTGATCCCTTCCGTAATTGGGCTATGTTGACAGAATGCATAGATATCGAACAAGCTAAGCGGCGCCCTTTAGTGGCAGCGCGAAAGGACCGATCTTTAGTGAAGCAATCGTCTGCACAGATATCCGATCTGACGGCCGCAATGATTGCCGTTCGCAATGATCGGGACCGTGATGCATTTGCCCTGCTGTTTGATCATTTTGCACCTCGGCTAAAGGGGTTCATCATGCGCACTGGCACAGGATCAGGGCAAGCAGAAGAGATCGTGCAGGATGTCATGTTGACCGTTTGGCGCAAGGCAGACCAGTTTGATCCGGAGCGCGCACAGGTTTCAGCATGGGTCTACCAAATCACGCGAAACCGCCAAATCGATGTGATCCGTAAGGAAAATAAGCCGCTACCGGAAGAACTGGGCGAAGACCCAAGCGCAGAACCCGACGCAAGCCAAATACTGGCCGTCGAGCAAGAGGCTGGTCAACTGAAAGGCGCACTAGCGCGATTGAAGCCGGATCAGCGCGAAATGATTGAAAAGGCTTATTTGGGTGAGCTCACACATCAGGAAATCAGCACCCAAACCGGACTGCCGCTTGGCACCATCAAGTCTCGCATTCGTCTGGGCCTTGAAAAGCTACGTCACGAGTTAAAGGAATTACGATAAGATGACGACTATAACCCACCATGCCCCCGATGCCTTGCTGGCGGCCTATGCTGGAGGAAGCCTGCCGAAGCCCTTTGCGTTGGCCGTGGCCGCACATATATCGCTGTGCTTGGACTGTCGTGCGGCGTACGAAGCCCATCTGGCCACTGGGGGCGCGGTCCTAGAGACGACCAACAGCGAAGCTGTGTCGGACGGACTGAAATCCAATGTGCTTGATCTATTGGACGCACCGGTTACCGAGAAACCAGTTTACCAGCGTTCAGGGGCTTTCCCAGGTCCAGTGATGGAAGCGCTGAAAGGCAAGCCGCCGCGTTGGAAATCGCTCGGGATGGGGGTCCGTCAGAGTATTCTGTCGGACGGGCGCGATGGTTCTGTTCGCCTTCTCTATATCCCGCCAGGTCGCGCGGTTCCGGATCACAGCCACAACGGTTTGGAACTGACGCTGGTTCTGCAAGGCAGCTTCCGCGACGAAACCGGACGGTTCGGTGTTGGTGATCTTGAAGTTGCGGACCAGAGCCTAGAGCACACGCCGATTGCAGATGAAGGCGCACCATGCATTTGTCTGGCGGCCACGGATGCGCCTTTGCGGTTCAATTCGTTTGTACCGCGATTGCTGCAGCCGCTGTTTCGGATTTAGCACACACTAAGTGACACGTGACCGACTAGAAAAGCCACCGAACTATCGGTGGATTTTGTTTTTTTACAAAAACTCAAGTCAACACCCTCACGTATTTATGACTAAGTGAACCAAGTCTGACCGCCCTGCGTAATGCCGGGAACAAGCCCAAAAATATACATCTTAGTCCATTTAGCCAAAAAATTCGCCAACCGGTTGAGGGTATGACCGATTTTCACTACGAGACATAGTTAAAGAACTCCTATTGCAGACATCGGTCAGGTGTAGAAACTTGAAGCCGTCCCAATTCCATATGACGAACGCTTCAGCCAGTCTTGACATGCACTCCGCACACAACCTCAGCAGCCGCATTGGCGAAGCCGCGCGTGACGCTATAACCATTCCCTCGACTGGTCCCTGTCACTAGAATTGTTTTACCAGAAAAATCGTAGCTGACACCGCCACGAACGCGATAGCGCGTACGCAAGACCTCCGCGTGACCCTACTCGATCAATTGGAGCTTACCGCAATAGTCCCACCAGTCGAGAGTTCATCCGCTTAGCTATGAAAAATTTGGCAAGGCTATCAAAATAAAGCCTTTAGTTGATCCCACCTTTCCGTTCGGCTAATAATTACTTCAATTCAGCTAACACAAATGCCCGGCTCAGCCGATCCTGTCTGAGCATTTAAAAGAGAGCCACGATGGACCAAGGTACGCCTTCTCAAAAAAATCTACTGCAGGAGATCCGTGACACGCGCAGCACACTAAGCACCAAGATGCGCAAGATTGCAGATTTTGCATTGGACCAACCAGAAGATTTCATTCGGCAAAATAGCAAAGACGTCAGTAAAGCCCTTGGCACTTCGGAACCGACGCTGATCCGATTTTGCAAGATTTTCGGCGTGTCGGGCGTTGCTGAGTTTCGTATCAATCTGGCCCTTTCCCTTGTCGCTGAACAACGCAAGCTCAGCGCGATAGAGCCCCAAGCGGCGGATCGTCGATCGATCAACCGATCCGGAAAAATGGCCATCGCACAAGCGGCGGTAAACCTTGTCCAAGGGGAAAGCGCACTTTTGCTAGACAATGGATCGACAGCCGAGATTTTTGCACTGGCGATCAAGGACTTGCCTCCCACGACGATCATGACCAGCGGTTTGCTCGTTGCGCAAGCAGCCCTGTCCCATGGCAAGCACAATGTTGTTGTGACGGGTGGAACCGTGCGCCAAGCCTCTATGTGTATGACAGGGCGTTTGGTGTTAGAGGCAGTGCGCGATACCCAATTTGACACCTTCATTATGGGCGCTGACTGCATCAGCCTAGAACGCGGCATTTCCACATTCCTTGAAGATGAAGCCCAAAATACCCGTATTCTCATGGGCGCCGCACGCCGCACCGTTGTGCTGGTTGATGGCTCTAAATTCGACAAACCGTCACTTCATCGAATTTGCGGCATTGATCAGGTTGATTGCATTGTCACTGATCTGCCCCACGACAGCGAAATAGCCCGTCAATTCGCGCACAAAGGTATTAATCTGGAATTTGTTTCCTCAGATTAAGCGCGCTGTTTTTCAAGGCTTAGCGACGCCGCCGCTGCTTTATCCAAAACGACGGTGATGTCATCATGCCTTTGCAACACGCTGGCCGGGCAATCTGGGGTGACCGACTGCTGTATCATTGCGGCAACCGCATCTGCCTTTGAGGCGCCGCACCCCAGCAGGACAATTTTACGCGCCGTCATAATCGTGCCGATCCCCATCGTAATCGCTTCGTTCGGGACTGTTTCTGCCGTACCAAAGTAGCGCGAATTTGCACGGATCGTTATAGGGCTGAGCGCTGTTTTGCGGGTCAGCCCATCAAGGTCAGCCCCAGGTTCATTGAACCCGATATGTCCGTTTTGTCCGATTCCCAACAGTTGCAAATCAATGGGGCCATAGGTGCGCAGCAAATCTTGATAACGGGAAATTTCTATCGCCGTATCGCCAATGCCGACGGGCAGATGGCAGCGATCTGGTGAAATATCGATGTGATCGAAAAGATGCTGGCGCATATAGAAATGATAGGATTGCGGATGGTCTGGCGGCAGGCCGATATATTCATCAAGGTTAAATGCGCGGATGTCTTTGAACGACAGGTCCATCCCGCACAACGCCTTATAAACGCCCAACATCGTGCCTCCCGTGGCCCAGCCCATAACGCTGTTAGGTTTGGCGCGCACCTGTGCTGAAATAAGGTCGGCTGCGTAGTGTTCGGCTTCAATGGGCGTCTGGAAAGTTTTGATGATCATTGCTCTACGTCCAATGCGATCCGCTTATAGCCCGCGTCTAACGCGAGGCATTCCTGCACAGCGCGCCCAGTTTCGATCTTTTTCGTCGGCAGGCGCATCGCCACGTTCGGGATGTCGGTCGCCATCGCAATTGCGTCTTGCGGGGTTATACCTACGTGCAAAATCATGTTTCTCAGGCTGGTGACCATGTCGATATGCGCCCCCGCAAGGGACCCCTTCGCATTCACAAGCGCGCCATCCTTGACAGAGATTTTTTCCCCATAAAGCATGAAATGATCAGGCCCCCCGATGGTCGACATCGCGTCAGAAACTAGAAACATTCGCCCAGGCGTTGGCCGCGCCCGACACGCAAGAGCAATCATTTCCCATGCAACATGGTGACCGTCGGCGATAATACCCGCATATCCATCAGAGGCCAAAGCAGCGGCGATGATGCCCGATTCACGCGATGTCATTTGCGGCATAGCGTTGAACAAATGTGTGAACCCGCGCAGCCCGGCATTCAGCGCCGCGTTTGTTTCATCGAAATCAGCCATGGTGTGACCGGCAAATACGACCACCCCCATATCAGCCAGTTCAGTAATGACATGATCGGCCACCAGTTCAGGTGCAAGGGTTAGCATCACAGGAATACCAGCGTTCCGTAAGCAGCGCAGAATATCCAACGTACTGTCTTCAAACGGTCGAATAAGTTCGGCGTTATGCGTGCCTTTGCGGATGACATTCAGGTGGGGACCTTCAATATGCATACCCAAAAGCCCGCGCATCCCCCACGCCGCAATCATCGCATCGCAAGCGGCATTCATTACCTCTGTCGTGGTCGTGATCAAAGTCGGCATAACCCAAGCCGTGCCGAGCCGTGTCTGGGTTTCAACAATCTGGGCAATACCCGCGACCGTCGGCTCAGAGTTCAACATCACCCCGCCCGCACCATTGACTTGCAAGTCAGTGCAAGCAGGCATCAGGATGTGCGGGCGCAGTTCAGGCATATCGTCTGCTCGGACATCCCGCACCTGCGTGACCGTTTCATGTTCAATCTCTACGGCCTGCCCTTGATGAAGCGCACCGTCGCGCCACAGGAACTCTGGACAAACGAGTCTCATGATATGACGTCCAAATAGGGGGCCAGTGCCAGTTCGATCTGGGCATGTACAAATGACTTTGCCGTGGCCAGCCCTCGGTCTTGCAAAACGGCAGCACGTTCAATCACGTCATGCGAAAAATATTGCATAAGAGCCGGGTCCGCCGGTGGATCGGTGTCGATCTTGGCTTCTAACTCCGCGACCGCCTTTTGAGCCTCCGGCTTTGCCCAATAATACCGAATGCGGTCTGCATAGCCGAAATGGCACATGAGTTTCTGCATCGGCTCATCGCCGTGATAATGTCCGGCCCAATATCCTGGATCATCCGCCATAAGGGCTGCCATTACAGCTGGTACGCCCGGCCCATCCTCCCGCCATGCCTGTACTGCGGCTAAGGCATATATCGCCTGACGATAGGCAAAGGTCAGCGCCGGACCGACTTTCATCACCGAAAAATGACGCCGCGCCAGATCCCTGAAAACGCTTGGCACCTGATAATCGGTTGAATGAGCCTCAAACGACATCTGCGCTTCATCCGCCAAAACGGGGGTCAGAAAATCCGGCTGAGTTTCATCAAATTTATGTACATGTGCAGGCGCAAATTCCAAGCCCGGCTGAACGACTAAGGCACGCACACGCGGCCAGACATGAGCCAACCCCGCGGCTGCAAAGGCCTGTTTCGTAATCGAAATGGTGCGGGCCGCATCAGCGGGATCGGTTGGCAGAACCGTTTCATCATCATGGCGGGCGCCACCGGGTGGTGGAACTTCGGTGCCAACAATATAGGATAGCGTGTGTGGTGCTGTGCTCGCGCCTTCTGCCACTTGCGCAAGATCCGCTGCCCGCGCCGCACATAAATCATCCCCCACTTGCGCAGGTTCCCCTGCGCAGCCCTCAGAACAATCGAGGTGAATTTTTGTAAACCCGGCTGCCACATAGGCTGCGATCATCTCGCGGGCCTTTTCCATTGCAACCTGAGGCGGCTCGGACCGCCAAGCCTGCGGTCCCAAATGGTCGCCGCCAAAAATAATACGTTCAGGGTCCACGCCCGTGTCTTTGGCAATGCCAAGCGCAAAGGCAATAAAATCAGCGGGGTTCATACCCGTATAACCGCCGAATTGGTTCACTTGGTTTGACGTCGCTTCGATAATCACGGGCACATCGCGTTCCTTAGCCAATCGCAGGCACGCCGCGATCACATCAGGATGCGCCGAACACACAGAGGTAAACGCAAAATCACCCGTTGCCCGGTTTTTCGCGACACCTGCTTCAAAATCCAACATTTTTCCTCACTTTGCCCGAAGGCCATTATTTGGCGTCACGCATCGCCAGCAATGCCATGCCACGTGCACCAGAACTGTCGCCATGCTGCGCCAGTAAAATTTCAGGTTGGCCCGACTGACCCAATTGGCGGTCGCGCAATTCTTCACTCAGACGTTTGACTAAGCCCGGCATCATCGAAGCCCCCCCACCTAACACAATGCAAGCGGGGTCAATCAACAGCTGCAACGCCAACAGACATTCAGCAACCAGCCCCTGCCACAATGTCAGAACCTCGCTGGCGTCGGCATCCCCGGTTTGTGCTTTCGCGTAAATCTGCGGCCCATCCATATGGGTGCCGGTTTTCCATTCATACAAACGCCCCAATGCGCTGCCTGCCATATAGCGTTCCATACAGCCGGTTTTGCCACAGCCGCAGGGCCACAACGGCAGTCCTGCTGCGGCAAGCGCATGGGCTGGCATCCCGAGGTGTCCGACCTCAACCGCAAGCCCCGAACTGCGCGGAGGGATTTCGCCGTTGATACAAAGGCCAGCCCCGACGCCAGTGCCAATAATCAAACCGACAACGCTGTCAAACCCAGCCCCCGCACCACCATGGGCCTCTGAAAAGGCAAGCGCCATACAGTCATTTCCAAGGGGAAACGTGCGCCCGAAACACGCCTTAAGCGTCGCACCAATATCATGCCCCGTCACCGGGATATTTGAGGCAAACGCGAGCTGTGTCTTAGGATCAATTACGCCGGGTACTGCAATACCAATCGGGAGATCGGGGTCGCCCGCTTGTTCACACAGCCACTCAATTTGCGCACTTAAACCTGCGATAAAGGCGTCAAACGTATCAACAGGGGTGGCGGTGCGCCGCGTGGTGACGGTCGCCATCGCGCCATCAAACGCACGGGCTTCTATTTTCGTGCCACCAAGATCGATTGCACCGCAAATAATCATGACGCGAGGTCCACCGGGTAAAGGGTCACACCGGTCACAACACGCGATAGGTTACCCTGACTGTGAAACGGATTGTCGATATTCAAATCCAACTCCTGCGACCACATTACAGCCCATATCTGGGCGACCAAAACATACAGAACCGCATCCCAGCGGGCATCCTGTGTGCCCGTGAACCAGATATCACTGCCCGCGCCCCCAATTGTCACCACCGTTGCATCCGGAAATTGCGCGGTGATCTCTTTTGCGACATCGATATCATAGCGCGCGGCATGTTGGTCTGGATGAATCATGACAGCAACAAGTGTATCGCCCACGACACCGGCCTTCGGTCCATGGCGAAAACCCAAGGTGCTGTCCCATTGGGTCATGGTTTCACCTGCAGTCAGTTCAAGAACCTTCAACGCGCTTTCGCGGGCAACCCCTTTCAGCGCACCCGCGCCAAGGAAAACCGCTCGTTCCGGTCGCCGCTGAACTGTCGCTGATAGCTGCGTAATCAATGTCGTTGCCGCCGTCGAAAGTTTGGCAATCTGGCTCGTCAAATCGACTTGCGGGTCGAGCAGCGCCAAAGCCGACATTAGCATGGTGGTAAAGCTTGAAGTCATTGCAAACCCCACGTCATGGGTCGCTGCAGGCAGGTTCAAAACGCGCCGCTCTCCTGGGCCGGGGGCCGGGCGTGTGGCCAAGGCACTGTCGCTGTTGCAGGTGATATTCAACTGGTGCACGTGGGGCGCAACCGCATCCAGCATATCCAACGTGCCTACGCTTTCGGAACTGTTACCGCTGCGCCCAAACTGGATCACCAATAGATCATCGCCCATCTTTGGCAAATCCATAACGGCCCCGACCAGATCGGTGGTCGGCATCGCACGCAAGACCAGATCCGGGTGGCCAACCGCCGCCAATGTATCGCCGATAAAGGCCGATGTCCCCGCGCCTGCGAACCAGACCTCACGGATACCCTTAGCCTTGATCCAGGCGCATAAATCGTCGCGCGCATCGGCAAGCGGCGCGGCCCAGTCAGCCCAGATGTCAGGCTGGGCGTTGATTTCGCGCCATGTTTCAGCAGTGCATGTAAAGGTCATCGCAAGTCTCCCTTTGTGTAAATCTACAGGCCCGAATTGCGGGCACGTGCCGACAGTTCGGGTGTGGGCGTCCATGTGAAATCCGTCTGAAACGGATACATCGGCTGGACGCGGTTTTTGTTCTCAAGCTGCGGAATATCTTGGTTAACGGCCCCATCGGTCAGCGCCATCAGCGCCGGGTTTGCAAGCGGGGCAAGATCAGGTGAAAGATACCCGGACTTAACAACGATCAAACGCTGTTCGGCGGGTTCGATCCCGAATTTGCGGAAATCATCAAGATTGTGAAACGGGCGTCGTCGCGCCGTCAGAATAATGCGGATACCGGCTGTTTCGACCAAGACCTCGGCGTTGCGTCCGGCGATGGTCCCCAGAACGCAGACCACGTTGCAGGTCGCCGTCACGACGGGGCCACCCAACCCCAATGTGGCACCAATAGTGAGTTCGACCTGCGCCCCAACACCTGCTGCGCAGGCCGCATTCGCGGCGGGTGCATCGGCTAGACCACCGATCAACGCGTCCCTTGCGCCCCGTTTCAGAAGCGCGTCCAGAACATCAGCACGATCCCCAACACCGCCGCCAGTTGGGTTATCACCACTATCGGCAAGGATCACAGGTGACGACTGCAACTTAGCAATGTCGTCAAGACAGTCGTCCAACGGTTTTGTTTCCACACCAAAGGCAAAGTCTGCCCGTGCATCCCAATAAGCCTGTGCTAAACGCGAGGCGCTGTCTAGGGCAGCGCGAGTATCAACACCCGTGACAACAGCACAGGCCGTGCCGCGTGGTGTATCCGCCCACACATATCCCACCATCAGGTTGGCATCCAAAACCCCGCTTTGACTGTCTTCTATTGGCAACGCTGCGTAAAGCCCCTTAGCTGGTTCATCTTCAGTAGAACTGCGTTCACCGGGCATCAAAACGGGAACCTTGGCCCAGGCAACAACCGGTTTTTGTCCCCCCCGCAAATGATCCACCAACATCCCCAGAGCACGCTGACGGGTTTCACGCACATCGATATGAGGGGCCGTACGGTATCCGGCAAAAATATCGATCTGGTCGATAATCTGCTGGGTAACATTGCCATGCAGATCATAGCTAACGGCCAACGGTACATCCGTGCCGATCACGTCTCGGACGGCTGACAGCCAATCGCCCTCGGCGTCCTCCAAGCCGACAACATGAACCGCACCGTGCATAGACAGGTAGACACCGTCTAGCGGCATAGTGTCTCGCAACTGGGCCAGAAACTTATCTTTGAACTGCGCGTAAGTCTGCGCCGTCAGCGGCCCACCCGGTACAGAATTTGCATAGCTAAGCCCGATGGACGCAACGTCATCGGGCATGTCAACGGCAAGGGCGGGCAAAACTTCACTCCCTTGAGAAAGGTGAAAATCACCCACCTGCTGCAACAGCGGGTTATAGGTTGAACATTCGGTGTGAAGGCCGCCAATCGCGATACGCATTATCTAATCCTATAGCTGCGGCATGTGACGGCTAAGGGCGCAGAACCGTAGCCAGTCTTTTTGTGCCATTGGTGTCCATCCTGCCTCGGCCACAGCATAAAAACGGGGAAAGACAAGATGATTGAACAGTGCTTGGGTAAAAATATGCTCGGTCCATATACAGGCCTGCACCCCCGCAAGCGCACCACGGTCCGCCTTTGGCAAATCACCTTCGGGGTCGTAATCATAGCTTTGCTGCGGCGGTACGACGCCCGCCCATTGCGCCCCCGGCTCATCCCATCCGTGGGATTGGACCATATCCATATAATAGGCTTGGCCTGGGCTTGCGATTACGCGATATCCTTCTGCGGTCAGCGCAGGCACCAAATCGGGGCGCTGCCATGCGACCAACAAAGTGCCCTGCTGATCGACACCACCGCCATGGCTCACCTCGTCCCAACCAGCAAGGTTTTTGCCGTTTCTTCGCAGGATAGCTTGAATTTTCCGCAAAAAATGCGCCTGAATTTGAGCAGTTTCTTGCAGTCCTTCTGCTTGCATCAGAATTTTCGCCTTAGGCGAGGTCATCCAACATCCTGTCGCGACCTCGTCTGCACCGACATGAACATATTGACCGGGAAAGATTTCCGCGATTTCTGCCATGACGGTTTCAATAAATTCATAGGTTTCGGGAATGCCCGGGTTCAGCGCGTTGTTCGTAAACCCTTGCACGGATTTATAGCTGTTTGCAGGCTCGTCGGGGTCTACTAGATGCGGCAGCGCATAGAGCACGGCGGCACAATGGCCCGGAATATCTATTTCAGGCACAACGTCGATATGCAGCGCATCAGCATGGGCCACCACCGCGCGGGCTTCGTCCTGAGTATAATACCCGCCATAGGTCTGCGCCACGTGGGCATATTGACCCACCATCGGACTTTCGGGACCACGAACAGCCCCGATGTCTGTCAATTCCGGGTAGGCGTTGATCTGGATCCGCCAGCCTTCGTCATCGGTCAGATGCCATTGGAACACGTTCATCTTGGCCCATGCCATGATATCGATCAGGCGCATAACCTCTTCTATTGTGTAGAAATGCCGCGACACATCGAGATGTCCACCGCGCCACCCAAATCGGGGCTGGTCGCTGATCATACCGGCGCGCGGGAACTTAAACACGTCCCCTGCCTCTGCCGCCCCATGCGTAAGTTGAGCGAGGGTCACAAGCCCGTAAAATCGCCCCTTTTCGGTTCCATATGACAGGGTCACTGCGTCGGAGGCAAAAGCGATCCCATAGGCCTCATCCGCCAAATCTGTCTTGACAAAATTCACGGCCAGATCGCCAGTATCCAAACGAAACACTTCGCGCGCGGCTGGATGCAGACGTTTGTGCAACTCTGCGACATCAGCCACAGCCAAACGATCTGCCGTGGTTCCTTCACCAACAAAAAGGCGCGGAGCCGCTTTAAAATCGCTCACCGTGACCACCTCAGGCCAAGGCTGCATCAAAAGCGGTAGGTTTGTTTCGCCTTGGGGGTAATCACGCAGCGGGCCGGTATCGTCCAAGCCTTCGCAATATAGATCACCCACCCGCACACCATGGGTTTCGCCATCAATTAGCAATATGGCTGATTTCGGGCCATCCACCAAATGAGAGGGAATATGGAATTCGATCCCTGTAAATCCGAATGTCCAGGTGCCACCCGGACGAATAACTAAGCCATCAGGCGCAGAAAATTCATTATAATTGCCAATGATCCGTGAAAAATCGGCACCGTGAATTGCGGCGTCTTCTGCAATCCGAGTTGACGCGGAATAACCAATCTTGAATCCAGTCAGAGGGGCTTCAGACAGGTTATGAAACGTAAACGTAAGGCGCGAATCTTCTCGGGTGGCGGCACCATTAAAGTGCGCATCAAGGCGGTAAAAGGACATATTGGTTCCTATGTGTACGGTCTTTGTCAGTTGCTGCGGTTACCCGCGCAGATCGTTAGCGATAGTTCACTGGGTTAGTAGGCTTGGGTCCACGTCGCTTAGCGCGACATCCCGCTCAAACGCGGCGCCATCTGTATCAAACAGATGACAATCCGCTCCGTTCAGCCCAAGGTGGGCAGCTTTTCCTACCGCTACAGGGGCAGCACCCGGCAACAGCGACACAAAAGGTGCATCAGTATCTTCTTGGGTGGCGTAAATCACGGTATGAATGCCAAGGCGTTCAACCACAGTCGGCTTGGTTTCGACTCTTGCTTCGCCAGCATGGGGCAGCACATGTTCGGGGCGTATTCCCAGTGTAAGTTCGGTGCCTTTGACCACACCGCCAGATGCCACAACGGGGACGGTAACCTCGGCGTTGTTTGGTAAAGAAACCGTGATGCTTTTTTCTGTGCTAGACAGACATGTCACGGGCATAAAGTTCATCTTTGGATTGCCGATGAACCCGGCGACAAAAATATTGGCCGGCTTGTGATACAATTCGAGAGGAGAACCAACTTGCGAAATGACACCACCATCTAGAACCACGATACGGTCCGCCATGGTCATGGCTTCTACTTGGTCATGGGTGACGTATATCATTGTCGCATCAAGTTCGCCGTGCAGTTTTGACAGCTCAACCCGCATTTCGGCTCGAAGAGCCGCGTCCAGGTTCGACAGTGGTTCATCAAACAAGAACACGGACGGATCCCGCACAATCGCACGGCCAATTGCAACACGTTGGCGTTGACCACCAGAAAGTTGGCCCGGTTTATGTTTAAGGCGTTCGTCCAGCTTCAGGATCGCTGAGGCGCGTTTCACCTTGGCGTCAAGCGCGTCCTTTTCTATTTTTTCTACACGCAGCGGAAAAGCGATGTTTTCGTACACCGACATATGCGGATAAAGTGCGTAAGATTGAAACACCATCGAAATCCCGCGCTTTACGGGGGCCAGATCATTCACGACCTTCCCATCAATGGTGACATCGCCCGCTGTAATTTCCTCTAGCCCTGCAATCATCCGCAACAGGGTTGATTTACCGCAGCCGGAGGGGCCGACGAAAACCACGAATTCACCATGGTTAATATCGAGCGACACACCCTTAATTACTTCGGCAGTTCCGAAGCTTTTGCGGACGTCGCGCATGCTCAGTTGGCCCATCGGACACCTTTATCTTTATTCGGTTGGGTTAACCGCCCCACAAATGCGGGACGGCCAGTTATCGTGAGTGGTTATTTGACGGATTCTAGTTCTTCGGCAGCGTATTCAACGGCTTCAGCCGCATCGACTTCGCCCAGAACAACACCCTGGATTGCTTCGTTCAGGATATCTTGCATTGCAACGTAATCTGTTACGAATGGCTCTGGGCCACCTGCGGGGATCACGTCGATAAATGGCGACCATGTCGCGTCGCCTGCGATCAGGGCGTCAACCTCTGGGCCTGTACGGATAGGGGTGTAACCCTCAGCGATGTCAAAGGACATTTGGTTCGCAGGGTTCGTCAGCATTTTTGCCAATGACAATGCGGCGTCTTCCATTCCGGAGCCATTAAAGATCGCGAGGCTATCGGTGATCAACAAAGACGAAGATGCGCCCATTGGACCGGCAGGGAACGGCACGACGTCCATGTTAACGTCTTCGGCCACACGGCCTGTTAGCCAGTGACCATCAATCAACATGCCGATCTGTTGTTCTGCGAACAATGTTTCCAGCTTACCACGGTCATAGGCAACCGGGCCGGGCTCTGCGTATTCAACGATGTCAGCCACGAATTGCAACGCTTGTACGTTGTTTTCGCTGTTGAAAACAATCTCGCCGTCGCTGTTAATAACTTCGCCGCCGTTGGAATATATCACAGTCATGAACTGGTGCATTGTGTTGTCGAACGACGCGGCGGCCAGACCGTAACCTGCAGCCTCGGTGTTTTCTGTGATTGCTTTCGCAGCCGTCAGAAGCTCTTCCCAAGTAGTTGGGGGTGTTTCCGGATCAAGGCCAGCCTCTTCGAACAGCCCCCGGTTATACCACAACGCCTTAGACGAGAACGCACGCGGCAGGCCCCACTGTTGGTCATTCCACGTCACGGTTCCAAGGATGGGTGCCGCGTATGTCGCTGCTTCTTCTTCGGTCAGGTTCACTGGTACGATCAGGTCATTCTGCGCCAACTGTTTCAACGTGCGTGATCCAAGGTAAGCCAAGGCAGCAGGATTGCCCGCAGCAGCAAGTGTCATGGATTTTTCCTGACATTGGCCCCAAGGCACGAACTCTACGACAACATCGTAATTTGGGTTGGCTGCTTCCCATTCGCTGATCAGGTCCGCCTGAACTGCGATTCCGGGGGTAGTGTCGTCGCCGCACATGATCATGTGCATGTCCTCGGCATTGGCAGCAGAAACGCCTGCTGTCGTCGCCATAAGCGCGGCACCCAAAGTTACTGTATATTTTTTCATTGTGTGAACTCCCTGTTCATTTTGGTTGCAGTTATGGTTGATGAGTTTGGCCAATCTTGGCGCTGCCTCATTCTTTGACCGCCCCGGCCGTTAAGCCTGCGACGATATATTTTTGTAGAAAAACGTAGACGATCATCACGGGCAGAATACCCACGAGACTCGCAGCCATCATTTCGTTCCAAACCACGTTCTGGCGGCCGAAAAATTGAAATAACCCGACGGGCAATGTGTTCAGCTCATTCACTGAATTGAATGTCAGCGCGTAGAGAAACTGTTGGGCGTAGGCCGCAATGAATGTCGCGATCGCAACCACCATGATTCCGGGCATCGCAACCGGCAAAATCACACGGACCAACGTATAGACGCGCCCTGCCCCATCAACCAACGCCGCCTCTTCAAGCTCACGCGGGATTTTCATCAGATAGGACCGCAGCAACCAAATCCCGGTGGGGATAACAAATGCCGTCCCGGGTGCGATCATCGCAAAATATGTGTTCAACAGGCCCAGTCCTTGCATCACCTTATACAGCGGGATGATCAGAACCGCGCCCGACACCATATTCACCGCCAAAAACACGCCAAGTAACGCGTCGCGCCCCTTAAATTCGAACCGCGCGAAGGCATAGGCCGCAGGTACAATCGCCATCAGTCCAAACAGCGTCACAGCAACAGCAACACCGAATGAGTTGAGCATGTAGCGCCATAAAAGCGGCACCGATTTCCACATGGAAATATAGGCATCAAACGACATGTCATCGGTAAAGAAACGGTAGGGAATGGAAAACAGCCCATCCAATGGCCGCAAAGACACTAAGAACGCCTCAAAGAACGGGGCAAGCGCAAAGATCAGGAACAGCGCGAGGCCCACATAGATCAGCACGTATTCCCACCAGCTATAGCGATCAATCATTTGATGTCTCCCCGTTTGGACAGTTTCTGGATCATAAGGAAATAGAACCCCGAGAAGAGTGCGAGAAAGATCACGATCATGACGGCCCGTGCGGACCCTTCGCCGTAGCGGAAACGTGAAATCGCCGTCTTATATGTATCGATAATCATCGTTGTAGTCGCATTGCGCGGCCCGCCTTCGGTCAGAATCCAGATGATGTCGAAAGAATTGAACGTCCAGATCGCGGACAGCAGCGACATGGTTGCGATCGAGGGCATGATCAGTGGCAATGTAATGCGTCGAAACCGGTACATGCGCGATGCGCCGTCTGTCCATGCGGCCTCATACAAATCACGCGGAACACCCTGCATCGCGGCCAAAAGGTAGATGGTAACCAAGGGCGTCCCGATCCAGACATCCGTTATGATCGTCGACATAAAGGCAGAGTTTCGATAGGCGAGAAATTCGAACGGCCCCGCCAAAAGCCCCAAGCGTTGTCCTAGGCCCGAAATCATGCCGAACTGGCCATTGTACATCCAGCCCCAGATAAACACGCCCACCGCAATCGGCACAATCCACGGAGGCATGATCAACAGGCGCGCCAAGGTGCGTCCGGGCACCGCGGCATTCAAGAGCACTGCACCAATAATACCGACCACAATCTTGAACGTCACCGAAAGCATCATCCAATAGAAGGTGCGCGCGATAACCTCTGGAAAACGCCGAGAGAACATTTTCTGGTAGTTCTCAAAACCCACATACTGGGTTTCCGGGCTCATCGATGCATCTGTAAAAGATAATCGGATCGTTTCTGCCAATGGCCATGCCACGATGATCAATGTGATCAGCGACGCTGGCACAAGCAGCATATAGGGAAACCAATCGATTTTTTTGTGGGCGGACATATTTTATGATCCCTTCTTCAAGCCGTAGCTGTCGAATTTTTCCCACGTCGGCGTCATATCGATAACGGTGCGCGTCATACGGGCTTCGTCCATTTTCAATGCGGTCAAACCTGCCTCTAGCGCGTCAAGAACCGTCACTTTCAACGGAATGCCTTGATCCACATAAGCCGCAATATCGGCAACCATCTGATCATCGGCGCCATAATGATTGCTTTTGGATGGTCCAACATGGTCGTTTTCCGACAATGTATCGGCGGTAAATGCGTCAGTTAACTTGAAAGTATTTCGGATAAAGTCGCCTTCCGCCATCCCACGCGTCCCCATGACCGCAAACCGGCGAAATTCATCTGGCACGTTGATATTAGTATGAAACGCCATCACTGCGCCGCTCTCATATTCAACATTTGCTGTTTGGTAGTCGACGATATCTCCATCGCTTTCGAAATCGTCGTTACCGCCGCCCCACCGCGGCTGATAGCTGCTGAGGCGTTCAGGGTCTTGGGGGGCGCAGCGTTCAGCGATGCCCACATAATCAGGCGCGACCTCGGGGCGGTTTGAAGAAACAAAGCTTTTGCGACCACCAAAGCTTGCGATATATTTTGGGCGTTCGCCGACAACGCCTTGATACAGGTCTATGTCGTGACAGCATTTTTCCAGCATGAACCCGCCAGAGAATTTTGAATACCGCCGCCAGTCACGCATAAAGAAACTACCGTGGTAACCACCAATATGTTCAGACGCCTCGATGGACACGACATTACCAAGCTGCCCCTTGGCTTGCGCGTCTTTTAGCATCACATAAAGAGGAGAATACCGTAGAACCAACCCAATCATGATCCGTTGATGCCCCCCGTGGTCACGCATCAATTCAAGCAGCTCGAATGTTTCCTCTTCGCTGATCACGACAGGTTTTTCAGCAAAGACATAAGGAATATCAGCCATGATTGCTGCGCGCAGATGGTCGATATGCATGTGGTTGGGTGAACCAATCATCAACATTTCGATCTGTTCGGCCACCAACATGTCTTCTAGCGTAGCGTAAGCGGACATTGAATAGCCAAGCTCGCTTTCCAAGTAGGTATGGCCCGTTGGCGTCGGGTCCGCAAAAGCGACAAATTCGCAGTCAGGTTTGGCCTTTTTCAGAAGCGCCGCAACATGCGAAATCCGCGCGCCAAGACCAACAATAGCGACTTTCATAGCGCGCTCTCCATTATATTCTTCATTTCTTTGATTCGTGCAGCGCTGATCGTTGAAACCTCGTCCGCGGGCGCAAACCCGAACGCTGCAAGTCGCGGATCCGATTTCCGATTTACGCGACAAGAAGAATGCAACTGCGTAGCCTTTGTGTCATTCATGAGCGTAACCGCGGTTTCGGGTCTCACACCCGCGCCGGGCAATATTTCAATTCGCCCTTTGGCCGCCGTTACAAGCCGTGCCAACAGTTCACGGCCGTCGTATGCAGTCGCTTTTTGGCCAGACGTCAAAATTCGTACAATCCCCAAATCAATCGCCTGGTTCAGTGCGACAAAGGGGTCAGGAACCAGATCAAAGGCACGGTGCAACACAATCTGCATCCCCGCAGCCGCATCACACAGTCGTTTCATAACAGGCATATCAAGCGTCAAATCATCCGAAAGCACGCCAATCGCAACACCAGCAGCACCAGCATCGCGCGCCAGTTCAATATCCGTAACCATCTGGGCAATCTCGTCAAATTGATAGATAAAGCCACCCTCGGATGGGCGAATTAGAACGATAACCTGTCCCCCCAGCGCCACGGCAGCGCGCACAGCCCCGTAAGATGGCGTTAACCCTCCGGCGGACAATCCAGCACATAGCTCAATCCGATCGGCGCCAGACTTAAACGCAATAAACGCGTCGCTTAGACTATCGACGCAAACCTCAAGAAGGGCTACGGGGCGCTTTGCGCCTGCGGAGCCCCCTTTGGTCATTGCTGTTGCCGCTTCTGTTAGCATCGGTAAAGATCGCAACTCTTTTTATTGTTTCAAATAAAATTTTAGACAAAATCTTACACCAATCAATCAAAAAATTCACATTTAGTAAAAATTTATTACTGCAATCATCAAAAGTTTTCTGAATGTTAATATTTATTGCACTCGGTAAATGTGGTGCCTCACTTTGCGGGCATCAGCTGCTTTGCAAGAAGTAGACTCATTACCAAAACGGGAATCAGCACCATAAAGCTAAACTGCATACCTGCCACCTCGGCCGTAAACCCGATCAGTAACGGCCCAAGCAACTGACCGCAAAGTGTAATCTGGGACAGAAACGCCACATGCGCTTCGGCAGATCGACCTGGTTGTGATGCGACGGCGGTTACAGCCATTGGAAACCCGGCAGCTAGCCCGACGCCGACCATTGCAAAACCGCAGTAAGAAAACAGCGGCGCGGACGCGAACACCAGCACCGTCACGCCAACCATAGCAACACCGCAGCCGATCACCCCGATCCGAACTGGCGTCATGTATCCACGAACACGATCCAGCGCGAATCGCGCCAGAACAATGCTGACTGCAAAAACAACAAAACCCAGCCCCTCTGTCCCAAACGGTGCCGCGTGAACATCTGTCATATAAACCGCAGCCCAATCGGCCATCGCTCCTTCCCCCAAGGCAATCCCAAAGGCAAACAAGCTAATGGATGCTGTCCCCCACCCCGGATAAAAAGATCTATTTTTTGTTTTGTTATTTTCATTTTCAATTACTTGAGACGTGAGATCAGGAAGGTTTTTGAACACCCAGACAGCAATCATACCTGATACAATTGCCAACACGATCAAGGCTGCCCCAGCCGAAATGCCCGCCCAAGCTAACCCCGTAGACACAACTGAACCGGTCAGCAGTCCAAGGCTCCAAAAACCGTGCGCCGTTCCCATAATAGGCCGTCCGCCCCGTTTTTCGACGATATCCGCTGCCACATTTAGCCCCAGCTCGGTCGCCGCCAAACCGAATCCGACAAAGAACAGCGCTATAAACAGCGCGATCCAGCTGGACGCGAATACAGGAATTGGTGCAATAATCAGGAAAAACATCAAGGAAGATGCCGTCGATCGCTTAACGCCCCAACGCGCGTACAGGCGGCTGGCGAATGCCAGTGACAGCATCAAGCCAATCGGCACAGCGACGATCGCGGTCGACAGCGACGCTGGACTAAGGTCCAGCTTTTGCTGAATCTCTGAAATTCGGACCAGCCACCCGCCCCATGCTAGCGGCTGAATAAAGAACAACAGGTATAGAGATAAATTAGCGCGACGGGACATGCGGTAGGTTCTTCTGCAAAAGTAAATAAGAAGTCACGACAGTTAAGCGATCATATACATTACTTTAAAAATTAAATTTGTTATATAAACAATCAAAAAATATGGCAGCCCATGGATGACCAAGGCAACGCCAAGGGCAACGTACGTACGAGGGAGGGCGAAGCAGAAGGGCTGCTACTGTCTGAGGTGCCCCTAGATTTGTAGACGGTTTGCTTGGTAATTTTGGAACCAAGGAGAGACGGATATGAACAAGGGAATACGGTTTACAGACGAGTTCAAACAGGACGCTGTGGCGCAGGTTGTTGAGCGTGGGTATGCGGTCAGCGAAGTGGCGGAGCGGTTGGGTATCAGCACCAAATCCCTGTACACGTGGAAAGCGCAGTTTGCGAAGTCACCGCGTGTCAGGTCACCCGCGATCACGCAAAGCTTGTCGATGCGATCATCGCAGGGATCCCAGCCGATCAGGTGAAGGATAAGATGCAGACCCTCACGGAGCAACGCGCGGCACTTGAGGCGGAGCTGTCCAGAGCTCCTGCCCCCGATCCCATCCGTATTCATCCAAAGATGGCGGTGACATATCAAGAACGGGTCTCGGAGCTGATTTCAGGTCTAAACGAAGCGGACGGGCTTCAAGAAGCACAGGAAGCGTTACGGGGCCTCGTTGACCGCATTGTGCTGCAACCGTCGCCCGAGACTGGTAAATTGGATATCATGCTGGAAGGTGCGTTATCTGGTCTTCTTGCGCTTGCGTTGGGGGCCAAACGCAAAAATGACCTGAGTGTAAAAACTCAAGTCTTTGATAATGCTAGTGAATTAGTGTTGGTTGCGGGAGCTTGCAACCGCCGAGATCTACCAAAGCTTAGGTGCCCTGTTTAGACTAACGTCTATTGCCCTGGGGGCAGGACATCCCTCGAAGCGAGACAAATCAAATTGCAAAGTTATTGTTGAAAGTAGCCGCACTGTCCGATGTCAGCGCTTATTACAAATGGTCGAAAGACTTCATGGAGGCTGTTGAAACGACGTCTGGCGGGCGATACCGCACGTGCGGCAAACACCGACGAAGTGAAAGATCTGCGCCGCGAAGCGCGTGATCTGAAGGAGGTGGTTGCCAAGCAAACGCTCGAGCTGCGTCTTCTCAAAAAAAAGCATGACAGGCGGTGGGGGCGACCACGAATGAGGTAAGCGCTGACGTCAGACACTTAGTGAAGTAAGAATTTATCGGTAGATTTGGCGTACATTTTCCCCAACTTTGGACCAGATAAATCGCCTTCATGCCAAACATTGCTCGAAAAAGGCCATTCCAGCCAAAGCCCTAAATGTGAAACCCTATTGATCACCGTAAGAGCAAACGCGTTCTTGCAGGGCGTTAATCGCGTCTTGCGAAGTAAGCTGAGTTGCAGCATCGCCAAGAACGCTCACCAGTGCGTTGGCCGTCATCGCGCCGGGAATGCCGTCCACAGGGCCAGGATCGGCGCCTGCTAAGATCAACATGCGTTGCAGCTTACGGGTCGGGTTTTCGTCGTCGATTGTCTCCATGCCGCAGGCTTGGGTTTCTTCAGGCAGAGCGGGCGAAACTGGTTCTTCTGAAAGGCCGTTTGTGGGCTCCTCTTCTGGCGAAGGGGCTTCAGTTTCTTCGGCTGGTAGGGAAACCTCGCCCTCCAGCAGGCATTGTTTAAGTTGCTCTGCGACTTGCATTGCCCCGTCTGGAGGGCTGCCTTCGATATTCGCAGAGCATTCATCCAAACTTGCGTCACAACTATACGAGAGATGCCAAGAGCTATCGCGACCAGCAGTCAGGGCAGCATCCCCATTGGCAAAGAGCGAAAAGAAATATCCGTCTTTCGTGCCCTCTTGCCAAAACCCCGGAAAGCGCGGCGATGGGACGTCGACGGCATGTACTGTAACGTTCAACGCGCCTGGAAACGGCGTAGCAAAATCGCTCCCGACACAGGGGGCTGCGCGCGCGCCACTGACCACGATGCAAATGGTAAAAACCGCCGCTCCAAGTTGTGTTCCGCTCATTGATTTACGCGTGATAACGGCCCGAAAGCCCTAAAGGCGAGTGACGCAAGCACAACTGCATTGGTGTTCGTGGTGAACGAGCCATTCACTACGCCATCCGCCTCATAGATGCCCTCGGGCCAGCCGCGCTCAGGGTCACCCAGTTCGGACAGTTCATCGACAAGTTGGGCCGTGTACTCTGTGCCAAACAGGGCATCCCAAGCAAAGGCGGTCTTCACTGTGACTGTGCGTTTGCTGTCGATCCGTTCGCCACTAAAGGTCATGACAGCCCAAGGCGCCCCACCGCCCCAGATGGTCGAATAGGCGAAATACGGGGCTTCGTCCAAGTGCGATTCACTGACAGCGGTTAGTTGACCCGTCTCACGGAAACGCGCCTCTTGGGCCTGATAGATCGCTGTAGCGAACCGGTGTGATCGGTAATCGAACCCGAACTCCAACCCGTCGAAAACATAAGGTTCCGAAACGGTGAAGGCCGGGGTAATATTACGGTGCAGGCGGGAGTCGACAGGGATTGGCTGGCCTTCGACGGTTTGCACCATCAGGTTGGTTTCGGCGTTATAGGCAAGAACCATATCAAACCCCCGCAGCATCATGGCTTTGGCTCCGTATTGACCATAGCCCACGCGCCCTTCCTGGTCGCGGCGCAGGTTGCCGTCGGCGATGTTGCCGCCAATCAGCTCACCGTTCTCGACCATCTGATCCAGATCCCAATGATCAATTACCGCGTCAACTTTCACGGCCAATTCCGGATAGCTTTGTTCAGCATGGCTCATCGCGCCGACCATGCGAGCGATATCAAGGGCGGACCAGCCAAGCCCGCGTTCCACAGGCTGGTTCGAGTAGTCCACCAATTCACCTGTGCGCGTGTTGTAGGCTTTATTTGGTAATACGTCATCAAACAGGCGAATGCTTGCAAGCGTGTCGAGCGCCAAAGAAATCCGCCCAACCGCCTCTTCTGTCTCGATAAGACCCAGCAGGTCCGCCGAGATCACAGCGATAAAGTAGGACCCCGTTTCCCACATCGTTGTGGATGGATATTGGTCAGCAGAATTCACAAGGCCCGTTTCGGGGTTTGTGTTGTTCTCGAAATACCGCCACGCGATACGGGCGTAGTCCAGATCGTCGGGTTTGCTTTCGCCGGTGTTTGCTAATGGCAAAGGCGCTACAGCGTCAAAGGCCGTAATCGGTGCAGCTGCCGCGATTGGTGCGGATACTTCGGTTGGCGCGTCGGCACCGTCCACGGTTTCGGGGGTGGTTGGCATATTTCTTTCCAAAGTTGTGACCAGAAACAGACCAAAGATCAATGCGACCAAAAAGATCAAACTGCCGCGCGCTTTGATGATGTTTTCACGAAAGCTCATCTAGCTCTCCTTTTCTGTCTTACTGGGTTGCCACACCGCGGCAGCAATCATGCCTGCCATCGCAAGGCAGTTGTTGATGCCCCACATAATGTTGGCGATGACACCACTGGCAGAGTGATCTGTTGCACCCGAAATAAGTGCACCAATGGCGTAAATCGCGCCTAATCCTGTCAGAACCACGACCCCAATTTGCGGCCATACCAGCCCAAGAAAGTTACCTGACTGGCGGACCTTTGGCGTTACCTTAAAGGTGATTTTCTCTCCTCGGGCGACGGTAAAGATCGCCTTTAACCCCAAAGGGAAGAAGGCCAGATAACTGGCCTTCGGCGCATATCCGGCTATACCCCATGTCCCGATCATGATCGCAAGTTCAAGCGTGACGAGAAACGGGATCAGGTGGAAGAAGAACTCTGCTGAATAGGCCGCAACGGGTGAAACGCCCGTGAAAAGATAGATCGCCGGGGCCAGTAGGAATATGATGTTCCACAGCGGTGCGAGGTAGGAATAGAACGTCGTCGTATACATCATGCGCTGTCCGAACGTCAGACCTTTACGGAAGATCGGGTTGTCGTTGACAAGAATATCAAGGCTACCGCCCGCGTATTTGAACCGCTGCACTGTCCACGTTAGCAAATCTTGGGGCGAGAGCATTTTACTTTCCACGATGGGGTGCATCTTTGACTTCCAGCCGCTTTCGCGATCAGAATGGAGTACTATCGATGTATATATGTCCTCGGAGACGTGGAATTTATAGGGCGTCAGGGCTTCTGTGGCGGCAGCTTCGGTTTTGATCGCCTCCATAAGATCGGGGGCCAGTTCGCGTTCCTTGGACGAAACGGTGACGACTTCTTCAACGTCCCACGTCCGCTTTTCTACTTTGGCGCCAAAGCTGCGCAAGGCTGCCATCATCACCGCCTCGCGGCGGTGGATGGACCCTGCTCCGCAACAAAACGAGGCGTTCGCGCGGTTTCTGCGCCTTTGGATGACATCGTAGAACATCTTCGGGTCGTTCACGAAAGGGTCTTCGCCCACGCGAACCGGGCCAAACAGCCGTTCGATCCATGTTCCGAATGCCTGACCACGGTCACCAAAACGGCGACCGAGCTTTTGAGGTAAGCGTTCGCCCTCGGGCAGATCATAGAACCACTGAGGGGTCTGCACCCAAGCCATTTTCGGATCCCGGAAATAGCCGAGCGTATGTTCCAGCATAGTTGGAAAAGGCCGCGTATCCGCATCGCAGATCACAAGAAAATCCCCGTGGGTTTGCTCCATAGCGTTGCGCAGGTTGCCGGCCTTGAAACCTTCGTTCGTTG
Source organism: Loktanella sp. D2R18 (assembly GCF_003318235.1). GTDB lineage: Bacteria > Pseudomonadota > Alphaproteobacteria > Rhodobacterales > Rhodobacteraceae > Yoonia. The sequence continues at coordinate 51,227 of NZ_QOCG01000027.1, forward strand.
CACGCGAAATGTAGTTCGCACCCTCGCTTTCCGTAACGGCCTGCATCTCGGGACGGCGGCCGTCATCCAGAATGTGGACATGCACATCAATTGGATGGGGATAGGTCATCTTCTTGGCATCCAGAATGCCAAGTCGGACCAATTCAGGGTCTTCATCATAGGTTGCAAACATTACATCTACAACAAGCGGACGGTCCGCTTCGGGATGCTCCATTACAACATCGCCTAGCCGCACGGGCGGCTCTCCAATCTTGATCGGGTCATCTTTCCAAAGGTTAAAGACAAACAGAACCATCCCAATGAACGCACAGGTTTCCGCCACAACCAACGGCACGGCGAACCACATCGCATCGGGGTTCAGTGACCCTGTCCAACGCCAGATGATGTACCAAGCGCCGATCACCAAGGCGATTGTGGCGAGGAACTGCCAAAGCGCTTCTCTCCAAGGGTTATACTCCAGCGGCGGCGGCGGCGTACGGTCCTCGAACTTCAGGAAATAGTCGTCCTGGATCATGCCATGCCACCTTTTGATCTTCCCCATTTCAAAGGCGGTTCACCAAGGCCAACCGTCCACGCAAGAAGGCTGATTTTAGACAACGCATATGCAATGCCGAACGAGCCCGGCAACACAAACGCATACCGTACCAGCACGATGACCGTTGGCGACATCTCACCTGACATCCCACTTTTAAACAGGGCAATATCGAACAGGTCGATGACCGCAGGGTGCACCAGATAAATGCCGAACGAATACTTGGCTAGCTTGGACCATAGGGGCGACCAATCAAGAAATTGCCCGCCCATAAAGATCAGGAAAATGCAGATAGGCATCAAGAAATGGCCGTAAAAATCCCAGCCGCTGCGCACGCCCCAGTCGCCTGTCTGCCACGCGATTGCAAAGAACGGGATCGTCGCGACATAGGCAAGTATCGCCAAATACAATCCAAAGCGACGCATCAGCCGGCTTTCGCCCCGAGGCACGCCGTCTTTCCATATCCCGTACAGCGCGAAGGCTGCGAAGCCGTAGCCGACGTATCCAAATATCTTAAGGGCGCGGATGATGTAGTCACGCAGCGATGGGTCCAGATTTAGCCCCCAGACGAACCCTTGGGTATTGTTCATAATCCCGAGTGTGACGAACAATATCAGTCCAAAGATCGGATAGCGCGTTGCCCCCCTCATCAATGGATAGAACAAGAACAGCGCGAACAATGTGGGCAGGAAATGCATATGGTATTGCACTTTCCCAAGCAGGAAATAGCCGTACCAGTTCTTGATATCAGACAGTTGCGTCCAAATATAGTCTGAGTAGTTGAACGCATCCGCCTTCAAAAGACGAAAGAACGCGTAGAATACGACCCAGAACGCGAACGGCACCAATAGCCGCTCCGCCTGCGTCAGAACCGTTTCGCGGTAACTAGGGAGTTTTCGATCAACGCGAAGCGCCATCAGAAATAACGAAAACAAAAAGAACATTTCTGAGCCCGAAAACTCGCCAATGGAACGCAGAAAAATCGGAAACAGGCGTTCGGCAGGCTCAGCGGCTTCGAAAGGTTTCCCGCCAAAATCGGTGCTAGAATGGATCAGCACGACGCCCACCGCAGCAAACACGCGATTGGCGTCGAACCAAACCATCCTATTTCCTGCGCGGCTCATCTCGCGAACCTACTGCTGCGCACTGCAAGATTGCGGCAAGACAGCGCGTGGTTCCGGCAAGGGGAAGCTATGCTCTGTCGTGCCGCATTCCGTGGCTGCCGTCTCGCCACCTGTCGGGACAGGACGACAATAGGTGAACTCTTCGAGCGGAATGACCGGCGGGATTTCGACGCCGGCACAGTTGCAGCAGTTCACCACTTCTTCCATCTGACGCGGGTGGCATTTGTTGTCGCGCAGGTCGGTGCCGGCATAGGCCGTGTCCCAATATTGCGTGTTGTCATTAGTTTGCTGAAGGATAGGTCCCTGCACTTTATACAAGAGCGCGGCAAGGATAATTCCGTTGTTGTTGGCTGTCTGCAAAGGGATGTAACCATTCCCGTTTTCGTAAAGACCTTCGTAGAACCCCAATTCAGGATCATACAAATCCGCGACCGTTTCAAAGAGCAAATCGGTGTAATCGGTCTCCCATAGCGCCCACAAGCCAATCGCAGCTTTGGCCGCAACGGCCGCGCGATCTGGTTGGTATTCACCCGTCGGGTCAAGCGTGTTCCATGCATAGCCATCTGCAAAGACTGAATCGTAGACAAAATAAGGGCGACCATCCACCTGATGTTCAGAGCGTGCCGTGATGATGCCAGTTTGTTCGTACCTGCGCTGTTGAACCAGATAAATCCGCTGCGCAAACTCTGCCCTCCAGCCATGCGAAGCCGTAAGTCCGTCACCTGTACGATCTGATGGAAGGTCCCAGCCCATTTCGATCCCATCGAGGATATAGCCTTCGGTCAGGACGTAGTTCTGGTTCTTGAAAATGCGTGGGTCGCGCCCATCATAGGGCACGTCGACGCCGTAGATCGTTGTATAGTTCAATGGTTCTGGTGACAGGGCACGTGGAACATCAAACCCCCAAAGTGCAAAGCCTTTGGCTGCATATTCTTCATAGCCAAGCCGACCCTCCTGAACGTAGCGGGTGTCTCCATCGCCCTGAACGAAGGAGCCATACATACGCCCATCGTCGCTGACCAGATTGCAGAAATTCCAACGCATTGGAATGTTGTCAACACTGTTAGCCAGATGAGGGTGGCGTTCTTTCAGAATTCGAAGCCATACAAGCATACGACCAATGTCCAATGCAGACATTCCAACTTCGCCTTCTTCATTAGCGTAGTTCACTTTGGCGCCGGTTTGAGTGTGGTAAACTTTGTTGGGCGCCTCGCCGCGGAATAGATCAAGGTTTCTTAACGTATTGGTTAACTGGGTCACTCGGGTATCCAACTCACGTTTGTCGATTACACATAGTTCATAAGCAGATACCATAGCGCTGATGTAGGAAGCTGTGTCCCAAAGGGTTGTTGAAGGATAATTACCAACGGCGTTAACCAGCCCGGTTTCCTCTTGGAAATATCGTTCAAAATAGGACCAAGCCACATTTGCCATCTCAAATTCGCGCTCGGTCAACGCGCCATTGCGACCAAAGTGGACACTTGAAGCCGCGCCCACGCCACGGTTACATTCATGCACGTCTGAAGCACCGCCATATTCGATCGTAAGTGGAGCATCCGAGGTGATTGTTACGGAATTAAATTCTGCTCCATTTACGGTGACATTGTCGATCGTGATCTGCTGAAGATCTAACGTGTTGGGCGCCCCTTGCGAGACCGCGCTCGTCGACAACAGTCCCAAAGCGGTAACGACAAAAGAAGTCATCAGCTTATTCTTGGCCGTTGAAATCGTCATAACTCTCTCCATAACTCTCGTGAGCTTCTTCGCCATTAGCCGAGTTTATCTGCTTTATTAAACGTCAGCCCCAGTCGGTATTTATTGTCGACGCGCCCGTAAGCGACATGATCAGCGCAGGCCATGATAAGCCCCAAACCACGACCACCTTCGGCCATAACATCGATTTCAGACAAATCTGTGGCGTATTTGCGAAGGTCAAAAGGGTCTGCGCCTTCAGGATCATATACTTCAAGAAACACCGCTATTTCCGTTTCCGATAACTTGATTTGCATTTCTGCGTCCGGCGCACAGTTCTTTGCGTGTAGGACAAGATTAGTCAAAGCTTCGCTTGTACAAATGCCAAAGCGGCCAAGCACATCTTGCCGCAGAGAATTCTCTGCGGTCCTGACCAAGAGCTGTACCATTGGATCAATGCTCTCAAGGTTATGATCCAAATAGAACGTTTCTGAGATCACGATTTTTCGCTCAGTGCCCGAAGGGCAGCAGCTTCGTCAGGGTAGATTGAAAACACACGATCCATTCGGCAGATCGTGAACATTTGCATCACGTCTGGCCCCAAGCCGCAGACGGCCAAATCGCCGCGATGGCCGATCTTCTTGAGGACACCCGCAAGCGCGCCTAGGCCAGATGAGTCAAGGAATGTGGTGCTTGTAAAATCGATGACAAACTCGCTGTTGCCTGCGTCGATCAGTGCAACAATTTCGTCCTTAAACGCCTTTGAGTTGACCGCTGTTAATCGCTGGACGCCTGGCCGCACAATAATAATGCCATCATCCGTCTGGGTTGAATGGATCATTTCATATTCCTTTTCACTGCGACCACGGTCAGGTCGTCTTCTAGCGGTTTTCGCCCGCGCCAATCGGCCAAGGCTTTTATAATCTTCTCAGGCACCTTGTCGGCCGGATCACGGTAGATCTCTTTTACGATCTTTTCCATCCGCGGTTCACCAAAAGGGATGCCTTCATCGTTTTCGGCCTCAAATGCACCGTCCGAGCAGCAAAGCAGCATCCCGTCCAAATCGACGCCGATAACCCCATCTTCATAATCCGCGTCGCCAAACATTCCCACAGGAAATCCGCCGCTTCCAATCCGCGTCACATTACCCTGTGCATCAACATAATAAGGAGATGGATATCCGGCCTGACAATAAAATACCTTAATCCTTTGCGTATCCATCACGCCACAAAACATCGTAAAATAATCATCATGAACATCGGTGCAGAAACGTGCATTTAGCTCACGAACCAGACGCGCCGGACGGGGGATTCCATCCTCGTCTAGAACCGATTTTACAAAAAACTCCGGCGTGATGAGGTAACCAATGGCTACCGATAAAAGGGACGCACGAATACCGTGCCCCGAAACATCGACCGCGTAAAATCCTATTTGACTGTCGTTCAGTGGAAAACACCCAAACATGTCGCCTGACACCACAGAGGACGGCACAAAGGCAGACGCAATATGCGCGCCGAGGATGTCGGTGTTGATGTCAGGCAACAGGTTGCGCTGGGCGTGGGCGGCGGCAGCAAGATCTTCATTTATTCGGTCATTGGCTTCTTTCAGCACCCTGTGCTGTTCTTCTAGTTCTTTGCCGTGGTCAATTAGGCGCATTGCAGTTGTCAGACGCGCCTTAAGGCCCGTTGGATCGTCTTGTTTATTCAAAAAATCATCGGCACCTGCGTCCAAGGCATCGGCGCGAACACCATAATCACCCGTCTCGGTTCCAGTGATCAGAATGATATGGATATAGCGCCCAAGATCAAGCGAACGGACAGCCCTAGTCAACTCGACGCCGTTAAGGCGCGGCATTTGATAGTCAGTGATCAGGATTTCGGCGCGCGACGTCTTTAGCAATTCCAGGGCGACCGCACCGTCCTCGGCTTCAAGAACTTTGAAAAAGTCAAAACCAACATTCTCGATCAGACGACACATGTAGGCGCGTTGCACCACGTTATCCTCAGCGACGATGATTTCAATTTGTTCGCGCACGTTGCGGGCCCCCTCAAAGATACTCTACTACTGCGTGAAGGTACAATCTAAGACAGATTCATTTCCGCTTCGAATCAACCATAAAACTATGTCACCGAAGCGGGGAAATTGCGGCATTTTTCAGGGATAAAACATCAATGGTTTCTATTTACCTCATATATCCCTCATCAATGTTACACATCTGCCTTGAGTTCGCCACACCATCTATGCAGACTATAACAGGTTCCGATGAGCCCGCGGCATCGGAGAGGCCGATCCAGTATCGGCGGCGCAAACAAAGCTAGGAGTATGGTATGAAGGGTGTTGTTTTTGTCGAGCTTGTAAAGATGGCTGAAGATGCGTTCGGTGAGGACACCGTCGACAGTGTTCTTGATAAAGCTGAACTCGAAAATGACGGCGCCTTCACTACGGTTGGGAACTACCCATGTTCTGAATTGGTAAAGATCGTCATGGCATTCAGCGAGCACTCCGGACTAAGCCCCGAAGTTCTGCAAATCAAGTTTGGCCATTGGATGATGGCCTTCTTCATCGAACACTACCCCGAGTTTTTTAAGGATAAGACATCTGCATTTGCGCTTCTTGAATCGGTAGATCAGGAAATTCACGTTGAAGTGCGAAAGCTGTACCCTGACGCAGAACTCCCGCGTTTTGACACCGAGCGCCTTTCAGACAGCCATCTTTCGATGATCTATTCATCGCCGCGTCCTTTGGATGCCTTTTGCCAAGGGCTGATCGAAGCTTGCTTGTTGCACTTCGGAGAAGAGGGCGACATTGCACGGACACCCCATCCCACCGCAGAGAACACGACAACATTTGACGTCACCACGACTGCGTAGGGTGGCTTCTTGATGACTGAAAATACAGACGATCGCGTCTCAAGGAAGAGATACGAACGAGAGACGGCCGCCCGAGCAGAGGCGGAAACGCTGCTCGAAGAGAAAAGCCGTGACTTGTTTTTGGCCAATCAGAAACTGGAAAAGTACTCCACTGATCTGGAGCAGGCCGTTTTAGAGCGGACGGCCGAAGTGCGGTTGGCATTAGAACGCACCGAAGCCGCGTCCGCCGCGCGCAGCAGGTTTCTGGCCACCATGAGCCATGAAATTCGTACGCCGTTGGGTGGTCTTTTGGGTATGATCGACCTTTTGGAAATGGACGAACAAGAGCCCGGAAAGCTTGAGCTGTTGAACTATGCCAAGACAGCAGGTGTCGGCCTCAGCAGGATCGTGAACGATGTGCTGGACTTCTCAAAAATGGAAGCAGGCGTCTTTTTGTTCGAAGAAGAAAATGTCGATATTCGCGCGTTGATTGAGAGCGTCAAGATACTTGCCCAATCGCACGATACTGGAGCAGACCGACAGATTGTCAGCAAAGTGAGTGACAGCGTGCCCAAACTATTCTTGGGGGATGCAACGCGCATCCGACAAGTGATTTCAAACTTCGTCAGCAATGCCATTCGCTATTCTTTCGACGGTCCGATCACCATCAAGGCGACGGCCAAGGGTGATGCTGATAAGACAATTTTACGCCTAGAAGTTGAAGATTTCGGCGTTGGCATCGACGCTGAGGGCATTTCAAATCTGTTCAAAGACTTCACGCAGATATCGAACCCATTGACAGCGGCGGCGCAAGGCGCTGGGCTGGGGCTCGCGATTTGCAAACGCATCATTAATGGTGTGGGTGGTGAAATATCCGTCGATAGCACGCTTGGCGAGGGGTCAACATTCTGGTTCGAAATCGAGATCGAAACCGTCGATCTGCCTGACACCATTGGGACGGACGGGCGAGATACGCCCCTCCTCCTTCCCCCCGAAGGAATCGAGGGAACCCGCGTTTTGATTGCCGAAGACAACACGATCAACCAAAAGCTGCTCTTAACTTATGCAGACAAAATGGGCTTGATTGCAGATTTGGCCGAAGACGGAAGCGTTGCGCTACAAAAATTTGCGCCTGGAAAATACGACCTAGTCCTTATGGATATCGCGATGCCCGTGATGGACGGCCTAGAGGCGACGCGCCGTATCCGTGACAGATGGGACCCAACCGATGTGCCACCGATCCTTGCCCTGACTGCGCATGTTATGGACGCGATCGAAGACGAAGCAGAACAGGTCGGGATTGATCGCATACTTTCGAAGCCAATCCCCTTCCAAGAGCTTAAGCACGCAATCGAAGACGTCTTAGCGGGGGGACTGAAGACCACCCAGCAAACGCCGCGGCCATCCGCAAAGCCGAGAAAGGCTAAAGCCAAGCCAGAAACAAGTAGCGCGCGGTCATTGGTGGATCTCATGGCGCCTGATGTTCACAAGAACCTTGTGGAAATATTCGGTCTTGATGGACTGTCTGACTTTGCAGAAAAGTTCTTGCGGGATTCGAGCGACCGAATCGAGAAACTCATGATGGCCGATAAAAACGGCAACGTCCAAGAGGTGCAGGCGCAGGCCCATTCACTCAAAGGCGCGGCTTTAGCGCTAGGCTTTCCCGATATGGTGCATTGGGCGAAAAAGATCGAACTGGGCGAGACTGAACGAGACGACATGACCGTCCGCGAAACCGCCGAGAAGTTCAGAGCAAAGCTTACAGAGCTCAGCACGATCTTGATGCGCTAGGCTCCATTAAAGCTAGCGACTAAAATTCGATTTGGTGACTCAAGGATATGCTCCCCCCTGTCAGGCCTGGGCGAGGTGAACTCCCTCGGTTCCAGGGGAACCGGTTGTTGCTGTAGTTGTTGTATGACACGCGGAAGCTGTCGTTGATCCGATAACTAAGGGTATAGCTGTAATCAGGACTGAGTTCGTCCTGCTCTCCCGTAAGGTAAAGATACACGGTCGCCCCCACTCTTAAGTCGGGCGTAATTGCATAACCGCAGGACAAATTTACACTAGACCCCGTCGGGTCCGGCAACCCGGTGCTCGCGGTGCAGGGAAGCAGCCGATCGTTTGGCAGGGGAATGTCTGGCAACTTGAAACTCGCGCGAAGGTTTCCCTCGAGAAGCCCTGATAGAGCGCCATCGGTGTTGGAAAAACTAGCTGAATAGTTACTGTAGCTGACGTTGACGCGGTCGTTAACCTTGTAGTTAACAGCATAGGTATAATCCGGATCAAAGTCCTCTTGCTGGCTAGGGATGGCGTAGCCGATCAAGGCCCCCCTGACAGACAGGCGATCTGTAATCTGGGTCCCGCAGCCCAAACTAATACGAGGTTTTGCATTGCCGCCGTCTAGAGCAGCAAGGCTTGCGCTCGCCGTTGCAGAGCAGCTCAAATCCGAAAAGCTCCAGCCTTCGTCGTCAGGTTCCACCTCGGGCAATACGACGGGTTCGGCGGGCGTTTGAGCCAATGCGCCAGTTGGGGCAAGGTGGGGCGCAACAGTGACAACTGGCGGTGTTGTGATTTCCGGGACGATTTCCTGCTGGGGTCTTGGGCCGGTGCATAGTTCAGGAAAAAAAGGGTCGACCTCGTCGCATTGGATTTCAGAAGCGTGGTTGTTTTCTACGTTCGGCTCAACGTCTACTACGGGACCTTGCGGGCCAACGCCTAACGTCGCAATAGAGCTTGAGGTGTCTTGCCGAGTACCACCCTCCACATCAACGTTTTCTAGGTCACTGGGTTCTTCAGTAAATTCAATAGCGGTCTCAATAACCGGCTGCACTGCATTTTCGTCGCTGTTCGCAAGACCGGTTCCAGATGGGCCATTTTCGGGAGGCACTGGTACGGTTTGCGGCTCTGCGACAAACATGGGGGCAGTGCCCGTTAATATCCAGCGCGCCACGTATATCGCGGCACTTGACGCATCGAACGTATCTGGCAGAACGGGACGCAGGCCTTGTTCGACCGGAACAGTGAAAATAGAATCATCCGGCATGATAATGGTACACATCAGCGCCGCGGCGCACTCGATCTGCGCCACTTCTATCAATCGCTCGCTGCCGGACATGATTTTGGCAGAGCCGTCAGGGTAAATTGTATAGGTGAAATCCCCGAGCGGGCCGTATTGATATCTTGACCAATGAAAGGCGCTTGGCACATCAACGATGATCTCAATCGCGTTTGGTACTACCAAAATCGACGTATCAACAAGGAACTCCTGCGCTGTGACTTCAACATCACCAACCAAAACAGTCCCCGAGGTCGTCAAGGTCGTCGCGACCAACCAGAGTTGCCATGTCTTGAGACTTTGAGACTGTTCCATACAAGCCAACTTATGCTATTCACCCACCGCCGACCATAATGTGAAAATGCTGTTCTCGCCAGCCGACGAGTTTGAGGTATGCCCCACTCAGACTGAACATGAGACATTATCGTTAACTGATTTGGTCATCTTCTTGCAACACATTTGATAAGGTTTGCTTCCAGCGCAGAAGTGGAAACGCCAATATCCACCTGAGGGTGGCATTTAACGTTTTGTATTTGTTGCCGGGGCTCGATTTGTACACTGTGTCCTGAAACTACATCAAACTCACATTTGCCGGTAGGACTGCTATCCTGCATCCAGCCCTTGCTGAGGCCTATGGTGTGAAGATCAATGCTCTTGCGGCCAGCCTGAACGTTGACGCAACACGGGTGGAGGCCAGTGAGTTGCTTCGGGGTCTGGTTACAGAAGTGCGGCTTCAGCCTGACGAGACGGCCCCAGACGGCCATGTAATCGAATTATATGGAGAACTGGCAGCTATCTTAGAGCTCACAAGCCACAAAAACGACAAAACCCACCGTTTTACGGGTGGGGTATCGGTTTCAATGGTTGCGGGAGTAGGATTTGAACCTACGACCTTCAGGTTATGAGCCTGACGAGCTACCGGGCTGCTCCATCCCGCGCTAGGGTGCCTCGGATGTGTGTTTGAGGTCTTTTTGATACCGTATCGAGAGAACTGTGTTTCTTATTAGGTTTGGCAATGACTTACTCTCCCACGCCTTAAGACGCAGTACCATCAGCGCAGCGGCACTTAACTGCCGAGTTCGGGATGGGATCGGGTGTTTTGCTCGCGCTATTATCACCAAACCAAAAAAGAAACACCGGCAATGACCGAAGTCATTGCCGTCAACATCAGGTTTTGTTCCATTTCATCGTATACTGATGATTGTGTGTGTATGTACTTTGATTTGCTACAGTAAAATCTTGCTATTACTGGATCAAATCAAGCCTATCGAGCCATTAGTACCAGTCAACTGAACGTCTTACGACGCTTACATCTCTGGCCTATCGACGAGGTGGTCTACCTCGGCTCTCAGGGATATCTTGTTTTGAAGGGGGCTTCCCGCTTAGATGCCTTCAGCGGTTATCCTGTCCGATCATAGCTACTCTGCACTGCCGTTGGCACGACAACAGATCCACCAGTGGATCGTTCACCCCGGTCCTCTCGTACTAGGGGCAACTCTTCTCAAATATCCTACACCCACGGAAGATAGGGACCGAACTGTCTCACGACGTTCTAAACCCAGCTCACGTACCTCTTTAAACGGCGAACAGCCGTACCCTTGGGACCTGCTCCAGCCCCAGGATGAGATGAGCCGACATCGAGGTGCCAAACGGTGCCGTCGATATGGACTCTTGGGCACCATCAGCCTGTTATCCCCAGCGTACCTTTTATCCGTTGAGCGATGGCCCTTCCACTCGGGACCACCGGATCACTATGGCCGTCTTTCGACTCTGCTCGACTTGTCAGTCTCGCAGTCAGGCTGGCTTCTGCCATTGCACTCAACGAGCGATTTCCGACCGCTCTGAGCCAACCTTCGCGCGCCTCCGTTACAATTTGGGAGGCGACCGCCCCAGTCAAACTACCCACCACGCAGGGTCCCGGACCCGGATAACGGGCCGCGGTTAGACATCAAGCAGAATAAGGGTGGTATCTCAAGGGAGGCTCCACGATGACTGGCGTCACCGCTTCAAAGCCCACCACCTATCCTGCACATACTGTGCCTGATGCCAATGCGAAGCTATAGTAAAGGTGCATGGGGTCTTTCCGTCTAACCGCGGGTATCCTGCATCTTGACAGGAAATTCAATTTCGCTGAGTCCACATTTGAGACAGCGGGGAAGTCGTTACGCCATTCGTGCAGGTCGGAACTTACCCGACAAGGAATTTCGCTACCTTAGGACCGTTATAGTTACGGCCGCCGTTTACCTGGGCTTCAATTCGGAGCTTGCACTCCTCCTTTTAACCTTCAGGCACCGGGCAGGCGTCAGACCCTATACGTCGTCTTGCGACTTCGCAGAGCCCTGTGTTTTTAGTAAACAGTCGCCACCCCCTGGTTTGTGCCCCCGCCCAAAACTTGCGTTCTGAACGGGCCTCCTTCTCGCGAACTTACGGAGGTATTTTGCCGAGTTCCTTAAATGTGGTTCTCTCAAGCGCCTTGGTATTCTCTACCAGTCCACCTGTGTCGGTTTAGGGTACGATCTTATAGGAGGGCTATTTCCAGGAACCTCTAAGCAGCCCATTCAATCCGATAAGGATGAACTACCTTCGAGATCCGTCACCACTCCATGGCCCAGGAATATTAACCTGGTTCCCATCGACTACGCCTTTCGGCCTCGCCTTAGGGGTCGGCTTACCCTGCTCAGATTAGCTTTAAGCAGGAACCCTTGGACTTTCGGCGAGGGAGTCTCTCACTCCCTTTGTCGCTACTCATGTCATCATTCTCACTAGTGATCTCTCCACCGGATCCCTCACAGGCCGGCTTCACAGAAAACTCCTTGCGTCCAATATTCCCCGAAAGGAATTAAGGACGCATGGAATTATGTCACACTACGCTCTGCTACCATGCGATAAATCGCATCCTAGACTTCGGCTCATGGCTTGAGCCCC
>NZ_QOCG01000011.1 GCF_003318235.1 Loktanella sp. D2R18
GCTTTGGCGCTTGCCTGTGATCGAGGGTAATTCGATGACCTCTGGCGAATGGCTTGTTGGTGCAATGTATATGGCTGCCAAGCTTTATGACCGTCAGGAAAACGAAATTCTGGCCTCAACGGAACATGGCACCAACTTCATTCAGGGCATGGTGACGGTCAAGTCGACCAAGAGCGTGGCCTTGGCCGTGACGCGCCCTGCGTCTTTGGTGACTGGCGACTTCACCTTCTAAGAGGCTTGCGCATTTGATGTGAGGTGGTTGGGCGGCGTGGTGTCGCCCAACCATGAAAGACATTTTCTGAATTGGAATATCCAGATGCTTATCAAAATGAAGCGCAGCCAATCCTGCGGATCGGGCGTTTATCGCGCTGGTTTGATTTATGAGGTTGATGAAAAGAACGTGCTCCAAAAGCGTGACGTTGATCAAATGATTGCGCGCGGGTTTACCGTCGAGACCAGCAAGAAAGAACTGGCGTCGCTAGAGAAAAAGGCTGCTGCTGAAGCTGCGAAGGTTGCTGCCGACACCGCTGCAGCAGTAAAGTCTGCTGAAGAAAAGGCGATTGCGGACATTGCTGCCGCTGTGAAAGCGGTAGAAGAAAAGGCCGTTGCTGACATGGCTGCTGCCGTGAAAGCTGCCGAAGAAAAGGCTGCCGCCCAAAAGGCTGAAGCAAAAGACAGCGCTGCAAGGGGCGGTAAATAAGATGGCCAGCGCCGTCGACCTTGCCGGGATCAAGGCTCACTTGCGGGTGGATCATGATGACGAAGACACGTTGATTGCAGGCTATCTGTCGGCGGCGCAAGCCCATGTGGTGCGGTATTTGCGGCGCGATCTCGATACGGAGTTTCCAAGCGGGTGGCCATTTGAGGCGGATCAAGCGGTGCGGATGCTGACATGCCATTGGTATGAACACCGCGCACCAACAACGGATGGTGGGGCAGGGATGCTACCTGGTGTGAAAGGTTTACTGTCTGGTCTGCGGTGTCTGTCATGAATGATCATCATGCAGGCAAATTAGATCGCCGCGTGCAGTTTGTGCGTGCTGTGCTGAACGATGATGGGTTCCAGAAAGTAGAGCAGTTTGCGGATCATGGAGATCTGATTTGGGCCAGCAAGACGGATGTCTCTGATGGCGAACGCATGAGCGCGGGCGCGGTATCCGCATCGCTCACTGCGCGGTTTGTTGTGTGCTCATCAGCCTTCACCCGCGATCTGACGGCAAAGGATGCGCTGACCTACAATGGTGTGACCTTTGCGATCTTCGGGATCAAAGAAATCGGGCGGAATTACCGTTTGGAAATCACAGCCGGTGCGGAGGTGAGCAATGGCAACGGTTAAGATCGCAGGCCTCAAAGAGCTTGAGCGTGAGTTGGAAAAACTCAGCAAGGCAGCTGGCAAAAGTGTTTTGCGGCGGTCCTTGAAGAAAGCAGCGACGCCAATGAAGGATCTGATGCAGGACCTCGCGCCGCGTGGTGACACGGCGTCGGATGATTTGGCCGATTCAATTGCCATTGGCAGCAAGCTGTCAAAGCGTCAGGCGGGATTGCACCGCAAGATGTTCCGCGATGACCGGGCTGCCGTCGAGATGTTTGTGGGGCCGGGGCCTGATCCAGCCGCATGGAACCAAGAATTTGGCAACGTGCACCACGGCGCGCAGCCGTTCGCGCGCCCAGCATGGGATCAAGAGGCGCAGCCCACATTGGATCGGCTTGGGCGCCATCTCTGGGATGAATTTGACAAATCCCTACAGCGCGCAAAGCGCAAAGCCGCCAAGGAATAACCGATATGGAAGAAGACTTACGGGCGCTGCTGTTGGCTGACAGCGGGGTGTCCAGTCATGCCGGGGCCCGCGTGAACTTCGGCGCGCACCCGCAAGGCCAGCCATTCCCAGCCGTCGTGCTGAATACCATCAGCGACAACGAAGGCTACACATTGCAAGGCCCAAACGGCATCGCGCAGGCGCGTGTGCAGGTCGATTGCTACGCGGACAGCTACGGTGCTGCAAAACAATTGTCGCGCGCTGTGCGGTCGCTGTTGAGCGGCTATCAGCACGGCGCGTTCCAAGGCGTCTTTCTCGCGGGATCGCGGGACAGCCGTGAGGGCGGATCAAATGATGCGGTACGGCCCTACCGCACCTCAATGGACTTTCTGGTCCAGTTCACAACAACTTAGGAGGCTCTTATGAGCGAACAGATTATTGCATATGGTGCGACCGTAGAGCGCGCGACAGACGGCGTTGCATTCACCAAAATCCCTGAATGCAAAGGGCTGGCGATCCCATCGACAGAAACCGATTACAAAGAAGCGACATCGCTCGACAGTATCGGCGGGTTTAAAGAATACACCAAAGGCCTCAAGGATGCTGGCGTGATCAGCGTGCCGGCGGGTTATACGGCTGCCGGGTATGAACAGCAGCTTGCGGATCAAACGGCAGAAGGCGCGATTTATTATCGCTGCACGCTCAAACCGCAGCCGTCGCAAACAACGGGCGATGTGTTCACATTCCGTGGCTTTCCAACGCCTTCGGTTGAGGGCAATGATGTGGGCGACCTGGTTGGCATGACCGTCAGCATCCGCACGACCGGCAATGTGACTTGGGTCAAAGGCACGGCGGCACCATGAACAGCAAACGCGGCGGCGTGACGCTGACGGTTGATGGCGTGGATTATCTCTTTCGGATCACAACCAATGCTTTGATCGCTTATAAAGATATGATGGGGCAGTCATTCCAAGAGGGTCTCGCGGCGATCCAGGCCAACCAAGATGACTTCCGCACAGCACGCGCGGTAATCTGGACAGCACTTGCCCATGACAAAGCCATCACAGTTGAAGATGCGGGCGATGTCATGGACGCGGTTGGGCTGCCGGCGGCACTCGCGGCCTTTACCGAAGCTGTGAGCCTGGCGTTCCCGCAACCCGAAACTGAGACAGTGGGAAACGGCACAGCGGTGAAAACCGCCAAGCCCCAAACGAAGCCGAAGACCACGCCGAAAAAGCCGACGACATAGATAATCTTCTTGGCGCGTGGATCGATGCGCGCCAGGACTACCGCCTGTTTTGGGATCTCACGCCAGCAGAGATTCTGCGCGTCATCTCAGGCGTGCGGGCGCGCGATGCTCGCGATCATGAGGCGGCGCGCATCCGGAATTACGAATTGGCCAACCTGCTCACCTTTGCGCAGCATGATCCCAAGAAAATGCCGGGGTACAAGCCGGTCAGCGCCAAACCGCAGCCTGCGTCCGATGAGCTGCAGCAGGCAAAGGCGCGTGGTGCGATGATATTATGGGCGTTGCAGAATGGGGCGTGAGGGGGGGAGCAATCAATGATTTCGAAAGTAGACGTTAGACCTATCCGCTGTCCAAATTAGAATGAGCAGCCAATAGGTCAATGAATTCAGCTTTCTGGACGGGCTTTGACAAATATCCTGTCATTCCCGCAGCGAGACATTTCTCTCGATCTTCTGCCATGGCATTCGCTGTAAGGGCTATGATCGGGGTTTTCGGCTTGCCATGTTGTCGCTCTTGTTCTCTGATTGCGCGGGTTGCCGATAGCCCATCTAATACAGGCATCGAAACGTCCATAAATACGATATCTGGCGACCATTGATCAATTGATGAAACCGCAATCTGACCATTCTCCCAAAACACGATTTCGTCAACCAAAGGCCCAACCATTTTCTCCATGAGCATGCGGTTAATAACATTGTCCTCGGCTACAGCCACGCGAAGTTTAAAATGCTGTGCTGCGTCGATTTCTTTACTTAATAGGTTGCCGGCCTCCGGAGGCGATATTGCGTGCGTAGTTGCTGTATTAATTGCGTCAACCAGATCGGTTGTTTTGATTGGCTTATTCACTAATATGCTAATTCCCAACTGATCAGCTCTGCCTTTTAGGTCTTCTAGATTGCCAGAAGACAGAAATATAATCGGTAGACTTGATGTAGAAGCATCTTTGCGTATTGCCTCTGCCAAATCCACGCCTGAACGGATCGGCATATGATGATCTAAAATTGCAATATCGAAAGGCTTGTCGGCAGGTCGTTTCGAAATAATGTCGAGCGCACCACCATATGAATTTGCCGCTTGAGAGGTCATGCCAAGGCTCTCCAACCGTTCTGTAAGGATGCGCCGATTTACTTCGAGGTCATCAACGACGAGAGCATGCTTGCCCGTAAGATCGACGGTTTCTGTGCACGACTCGGAAATTGGGGGCTCTATTGCAGCAAGCGGGAGCGAAAAGAAAAACTCAGTGCCAACATCAGGTTCGCTTTCAAATTTGATCTCCCCACCCATCAACGAGATTAATTTGCGTGTGATTGCAAGCCCAAGGCCGGTACCTTCGATTTCGCGGGTTTCACTGCTTTCGACTTGTTCAAAATCAGCAAATACCTTGTCTACTTTATCGGGTGGAATGCCGATGCCAGTGTCCTTGACCGAAAACAGTATGTTGTCTGATCCATCTATCGCCACTTTGATTTCGACATACCCCGACGGTGTGAACTTTACGGCGTTACCGATAAGGTTCAACAAACACTGCCGCAAGCGGGCGTCGTCTCCTTCAACCCAAATTGGCACGTTGTCACCGATGTCCACGCATAGCTCTAGGTTCTTTCCTTCTGCAGCTGGAGCCAACAGGACCGCTGCATCCTGAACACAAGTGTGAATGTTGAACGAGTTTTTTGAAATCCTGATATGTCCAGAATCTATCTTCGAAAAATCCAAAACATCATTTATTATGACAAGCAAAGCGCGCGCAGATTGAGTGATCGTGTCAGTCAGCGATTTTTGTTCTTTGGTTAAGTCGGTTTCGCTCAGCAGTGCTGCCATGCCTACAACACCGTTCATAGGTGTGCGGATTTCATGGCTCATATTGGCCAAAAAGCTACTTTTAGCTTTGGCTGCACTAGTAGCCGCTAAGCGGGCTTCTTCCAGCCGCAGGTTGGAGAGTTGTAAGTGACGTATAAACCACAAAATTATGGCGATCGGAACCAATGCTGAAAGCAGTAGAATGAAGACTAAAGACTTCAACAAGGACCTGAACGCGTCGAAGATGGTTTGGTGTGCGTCGGATACATCCACATACACCTCAGCGACCCCAATTACAGTTCCGTCATCAATTAGAGGAAAGTACGTTTCAGCGTACCAATTCGGTCTATTCTCAAGTGCCCTGCCATCATTGATCTTAGTCACTTGTATTCCTGTTTGGATCACATCTAGGGCTGTTTCGTTCGTTTCGTCATCTATGAGAAACGTTGCATTTGCGTCATTCACGTTGTCTGACAATAGGATGAGATAACCTTCAGCGTCGAAGATTTTGAACCTAAATACGTCTACAAACCTTTGTGCGTCATTCAGTACTCTAACTTGTTCGTCTGTTGCCGCTTCGTTGAGAATTATTTCACTAAAGCCACCAATTTGAGAAGAAAAATGGCTTACCCAAGTACGTGCACTGGCTTCCGACCTTTCGGTCAATGTGTCATAAGCCATTTTGTCCGTCAGTCGCGTCGTCATGGCGATGCTCGCGTAGATCGCTGCGGAAACTATAAGTATGATTACTATGTTCTTTTTCACACGGAATCTCCTGACTTCTAAACGGCTAGCACGGTGTAAGGGCATGGGAGGGGGAATCCCGGCTGTTAAACCACCATATCATTACCAAAGTGTAGTTGATGCAACTAATTGGTGTAAGTTGTTCGGTGTATTAGTCAGCACTTACGGCAGAGAATATGATATTGGCGCTCGATTTGTCCTAAGGTGCACTGTGAAGGATGCACCGGCGAAACTCTAAAGTAGAGATGAATAATTACAGTACGATAGGCGGCGCTGTTAGCTGTGCAGATATGATGCTTATCTCAGTTTTCATATCGGCCAGCAGCATTAGATAACCAAGCCCCATCCTTCCCACCCCGCGACGGCCTCCCGCTCGCGCCCATAGCCGTGCGCAGGCCTCATTCAAACTGGAGTTTTTACAATGTCATCATCGGTGATTGGTAGCCTGCGGGTTAATTTGGGCTTGGATAGCGCGCAGTTTGAGCGTGGTGCCAAGCGCATGGATGCGCCGCTGCGGCAAATGCGCAAGCAGTTCATGGCGATCTCTGCGGTTGCGGCAACGACGGCGACGGCCCTGGCTGGTCTGACGGTCGGCGTCGCTGCCAACGCGCAAGAAATCGATAACTTCGCCAGAGTGGCCAATACGACGCCAGAGGTGTTTCAACGCTGGGCGGCCGGCGCGCGCACGGTTGGGATCGAGCAGGACAAGCTGTCGGATATTTTGAAGGATATGAATGACCGGGTGGGGGATTTTGCCGCGACCGGCGGCGGGCCCATGGCGGATTTCTTTGAGAACATCGCGCCACGGGTTGGGGTCACCGCTGCCTCGTTTCGCGATCTGTCGGGCGCGCAAGGGCTGCAGCTGTTTGTGAGCAGCTTGGAACAGGCGAACCTGTCCCAAGCGGAGATGACTTTCTACATGGAGGCCATGGCGGGGGATAGCACGCGGCTTTTACCGCTGCTGCGTGACAATGCGGCTGCGATGGATGGCTTTGGCGAGAGTGCCGCTTCACTGGGCGTTATCTTGGATCAAGACGCGATTGCGTCACTGCGTAAAACCAGCCTTGCGATTGCCCAAGTGGGCACCGCGTTCACAGGAATGGCAAACCGCATTGCCGTGCAAGTGGCCCCATCCCTTGAAGCGCTGGCCAATGGCTTCGTGGCATCAATGCAAGAAGGTGGGCTTTTGCGCGGTGTAACCGATGCGCTCATCAATAACCTCGACCGGCTGGCTGTCTATGCGGGCGTCGCGGTCACTGCCTTTGGCACCTATTATGTTGGAGCCCTTGTTGCGGCGAAGGTCGTGACCTTTTCCTTCTCCGGTGCGCTAGTGGCGCTGCGCACGGCACTGATCCGCACCGGCATTGGCGCATTGATTGTTGTCGCGGGCGAGCTGGTGCTGCGGTTTAGTCGCTTGGTGGAAAGCGTGGGCGGGTTTGGCAATGCCCTGGGGCTGATGAAGAATGTGGCCGTTGAGGTGTTTGACCGCATCGGCAAAGGGTTCAGTCTCATTCCCCAAGCGGTCCAGGCTGGCGGAGCTGCGATGAATGCGTGGTTTACACGCGCCATTGGATCGATGGCCTATAGCTTTGTCGAGTTCACCTGGACCGTTGCCGAAGGGCTGAACGATCTGTTTGGCACGAACATCCGCGGTGCCTCTGGTGTGATTACCCAAGAATTAACCTTGGCGGCCAATGAAGCCCAAGCGCTTGCGGATGCCGCATCCGCGACGATGACCGCCACAAAGGAGGCGATGATTGCACCGCTCGCCAGCATCGCGGCAATGCGGGCGGCCACGGTCGCGGCGGGCGAAGCCATTGCCGACACCGGCACAGAGGCGGGTGCTCTCTCAGAGCGTTTAGAGGATGTTGAAACGGCTGCGGGCGGTGCGGGGTCTGAGGCGGAAAGCCTTGCCGATACGCTGTCAGGGCAGCTGTCATCCGCCTGGGACAGGGTGGCTGCGGCCTTTGGTGATTTTGTCGCCAATGGATTTAAGGATTTTAAGAGCTTTGCGTCGGGTATCAAAGATACCTTCAAACAGCTGCTGTCGGATCTGATCTCAGCTGCAACCAAGAACACCATTATGATTGGCCTCGGGCTTTCGACCAGTGGGAGTGTCGCCAATGCGGCCACGGGCGGTGTGAGCTCTGCTTTGGGTGGCTCTGGCGGGCTGCTCTCTGGCCTAATGGGCAGCATGGGCGGATCTGGTGGTATCTTAGGCGCGTTTACTGGGGGCAGTGGATTGGCTGCTGGCTTTAGCGGCCTTGCAGGCGGCAGCGGTTTGCTCGGCGGCCTTGGCAACACATTAGCCGGCACGTTCGGGGCAGGCGGCGGCATTGGCGGTTTGTTCAGCAGTATTGGTGGCGGTGCGGGTCTGATGTCCAGCATTGGTGCCGCGCTGCCCATCATCGGGATCGCAGCGGCTGCGGTGTCGTTCTTTAAGACCAAAACCACATTGCTGGATAGCGGCATCCGCGCGACGATCAACATGGAAGACGCCATGTATGAGAGCTTTGAGAAGATCCAGAAAAGCAAGTTCTGGGGCCTCTCAAAGAAGACCAGTTATAAGTACAGCGCACTGTCAGCGGCCGAGAGCGATACAATCAATCAGGCGGTGCTTTCGGTACAAGAGGGCGTGGTTGCGGCCACCGCAGCGCTGGGGATCTCCAGCGATGTGTTTGACGGGTTTACCCATAAGTTCAAGGTCTCGCTCAAAGGCTTAGATGATGCCGCCAAAGAGGCCGCGTTCACCGAGGCGCTGGAAGGGCTTGGCGATGAGATGGCCGCCATCGTGCTGGGCTGGAATACCCAAGACGAAGCGGAAGCAGTCGGCACCTCACTGATCGATCAGATCCGCGACGGTGTGTTCGGGTCTGGGGGTTTGTCTGATCTCGGCACGACGATTGCGGAGAATATCGGTGAGGGCTTTCTTGCCAACCTCAGAAATAGCGTGGATGAGGTCAGCAACAGCGTTGACGGGGCCTATGATGAATTGATGCGGTTGAGTTCATCGCTGGTCACGGTCAATGATGTGTTCCGCGACTTGGGCTTTAGCGCCTATGATATCTCAATTGCCGGGGCGCAAGCAGCGACGGAATTCTCTGATCTGTTTGAATCCTTAGAAAACTTCACCACCGCATCTGCAGCCTATTACGACCAGTTCTATACCGATGAGGAAAAGCTGGCCAATGCCTCTGCGCGGCTGACCGAGGCACTCGCGGATCTCGGCGTGAACTTTGTGCCTGATACCAACGCGGCCTTCCGCGAGATGGTGGAAACGGCGATGCAGGGTGGTGATCTCGATCTTGCCGCGAGCCTGATCCAGCTGGCGCCGGTCTTTGATAGCGTCACGGATGCGGCCAATGCCTTGGAAACTGCCGCCTTGGAAATGCGCGGTGCCTATCAGCTGGATGGATCCGGCTATGCCACCGCCTTTGATGCCAAGATCGCCTATGAGGCGGCGAACCAAGGCGCAATCACGCAAGACCTGATTAACACGCAAAACGAAGAACTGCGCAGGCAGTCGGCCTTGTTGGCGGCGATGCAAAAGGAACTGGTGAAGCAATCCAATGCCGCCAGCGACAGTAACGTGCAAAGCAGCTTTGGATAAGTAGATGAACATTATCAAACCCGTAGACTATGCGCTGACCAGTGTCAGCGAAGCCGAAGACGACGCCGCTGTTTGGGATGCGGCCACGACTTATAACTTCGGCAACCCGGTGATGCAGGATGGTCTGGTCTATGTCTCAGCGATTGATGGGAATACAGGGCTTGATCCATCTTTAGAAGAACAAGAGCTGACGGGCGTGCGCTGGGTGCTGCGCGGTGCCACCAACATCCGCAAGTTCATGGATGCATCATTGTCGACGCAGACAGTGGGGGAAGGCCCGCTGATCATCGAGGTCACGGCCTCTGAACGCTTTACGGCACTTGCTTTGTTTGGGCTGGAGACGTCGGAAACAACGGTTGAGATCATCACCGGGGTGACGACCACGACTGCGGCCACGATTGTCACGGGGGCCGAACCCGCAAACAACTGGTGGGATTGGCTGAACACAGTCTTTTACGCCAGCACGGATCGCCTTGTTCTGACGGGGCTCTCTGGGTTTGCGGGATCCACGATCCGCCTGACCATCAACGGTGGATCACCAGCCTTGGGCAGCCTTGTTGTTGGGCGCGTGATCAGCATCGGCACTTCGATCATGGATGGGGCGACCAAGCTGCGCCGGCGCACCTTCACCAAAATCGATACCAATGATTTTGGGGATGTGACCGTGACCCGCCGCGCGATTGCGCGTGATGTGACCTATGCGATTGTCGCGGATCGCGCGGGCTTCGGGGCCAAAGCGCAGTTCTTGGACAGTGTTGACGGGGTGCGGGTGGTGACCTTCGCGACGGATGGTTGGGAGCAGTTCATCAATTACGGGTTCATCACCGATTGGGAGCTGCCTGCCAACATGCCCAATCATTTTATGTTTGAAATCACAACACAGGGGGTCAGCTAATGCCCAGTACAACCATTGCCAACTTTGATGCGGGACGGATCCCGGATGTCTCTGATGAGGCCAACTTCCACGCCGATGCGACCTATGTGTTTGAGCATATGGCGTCAGATATTATTCCTGGCATCAATGCCAATCTGGAGTGGATGAATGCGGCGCTTGCTGGGGCTGAAACACTTGTTGATGCGGTCGCGGATTTGCAGGGCTTGGTTGGGGATACAACGCCTTTTGCGAAGACGTTGCTTGACGATCCAGACGCGACAACCGCGCGCGCAACACTTGAAGCGCAAGTCTACAGCGCGAACCTGACAACGGCCTTAGCTGCATACACGTTGCCAGAGATAGCTGGGGCAGCCGGGCAGTTGCTTTTCAATTCATCGGCAGGGATGGCTGCTTGGTCAGACATCGGCGACCTCATCGCAGGGCAGGACTTCGGGGCAGTCGGAACATACGCGTTTCTGACGAACCCTGTCGCGACGGCTGACACCATTGTTGCAGGGTCTACTTACGCAGGTTCGGGGCTGTACCCGGCAGGTATCCGGAATAATAATGGCGTAAGCACAGGGTCAGATAATCCTGACACGAACGCTGACGCTGGCATATGCCACGCACTGCCTGCGATGTCTGGCACGTGGCAAGCGATGGGGTCGTTTACGGAAACGTTGACACGACGTTCTAAAACAACACTGTATTTAAGGATTTTGTGATGGAAGTTCGAAACGCTGCTTACAACGCGCACGGCGGAATTGACTGCGAAGTGAACCACCCTAGTTTGGGTTGGGTGCCTTTTACGGCATCCTTATCGGACACGAATGCACACGGAAAAGCGTTGTTCACCGATCTGAGCGTTCTGGCCACGCCCTACATTGGACCTGTCCCTGATGGGCCTGACGCTATGCTCGCCGCATTGCGCGACGCGACAACGATTACACGTCGTGCCTTATGCATCGCTTGCCGCGACGCGGGGCTGCTTACAAACACCGAGGCGATTGCAGCTGCGCGCGGCGACTGGCCTGCCTTGGTGATGACCGCACTTGACGGTTTGACCGATGATCAAAAAGCGGATGCGCAAATGGAATGGAGCGACGTCACAACAGTCCGCCGGACGGCACCGCTGATCCTGCTGCTGCAAGACCACCTGAATTACACCGACGCGCAGGTTGATGCGCTGTTTGGGATTGGTGGGCAGGGCTGATGGATGTTGATCTCAAAGACGTGCTGGCCTGGTGCGCAACGGCGGTCGCGATGGCCGGTGCGTTCTTCCATCTCAGAGGCCGCGTTTCTGTGATCGAGGCGCTGCAGAAACGTGACCGCGAGGTCGTGAAAGACGGCTTCAAAGAGATTAAAGACGGGTTCCGCGAGATCAAGGATGGTCTGCAGCGGGTCGAAGACAAGCTTGATAACAAAGCCGACAAATAGCGCCTTTTACTTAACATTGGAGTGATCGGAATGATCAATGATTGGAAGGCCACCGCCCTGGGCGCGTGGTCTATGTGGGCGTTATACGCCCTGATTTTACTTGAGGCTGCACCCGAGGTGATCGGTGCCTTGGCCCCAGACATGCAGCCCAGCGATGGGGTGATGACCGTGCTGTCGATCATCGCGGTTGCCTGCGGTGCGGTTGTACGGTTGCTGGCGCAGCCTAAGCTGGAGACAGACCAATGAGCGCCCGTAGCAAGGCTGCCGGCGGCATCGCCGGATCCGCAGCAGCACTGGCGCTGGCCATAAACTTCATCGGCGGCTGGGAGGGCAGCGAGACCACCGCCTATTGGGATCACTTTGGCCAGGTCTGGACTGTCTGCAGCGGTGAGACGCGCGGCGTGGGGCAGGGCGATCGCTACACCCAAGCGGAATGCGACGCGATGCTGGCCGATGGGATCTTGGATTTTGAACGCCAGCTGGATGCCTGCCTGACCGATGAAGACAGCATTCCGGTGAATGCCAAGATCGCCTTTGTCTCTTGGACTTACAACGTCGGCGCGGGGGCTGCGTGTGGATCCACGCTGGTGCGCAAAGCAAACGCGGGAGATCTTGATGGGGCCTGCCGTGAGCTGCCGCGCTGGAACCGGGCAGGCGGGCAAGTCATTCGCGGGCTATCCAACCGCCGGGGTGCTGAGCGCGTAATGTGCCTTGATGCGTTGGATGCGTCCTGATGTTGGGATATCTGACGGGCGGTCTCGCGGCCGTGGCGGTGGCATCACTGGGATATGCAGGCGTTCTGCGCGCTGACCGGGTCGCCCTGCAACAGGACGTAGTCAGCCTTCAACTTCAGCTCTCCGCATGCGGCGGGCGGCTGCAAACAATCCTGGATGATAAAGGGTCTGACCATGCCGTTGACCAAATGCCTGATACTGATCTTATCGCTGTCCCTGATCACTGGCTGCGCCCCTAAACCGGTCCTGGTGCCAGACGGTGCTGCAGACTTCTGCGACATCGAAGAGCCGCGGCGATTTACCCAAGAGGAACTGGATTGGCGGGCTGCAAATGCGCCCTGGAACCTGCGTCGCGATTTCAAAACAAACACCAGTTGGGAGCGCGAGTGCGCGGATCTTGATGTTTGAATTTCTGTCGTTGCTTGGCCACTGGTTACATCTCGCGATTTGCACGCTTGGCTACATTACATTTGCAGTCATCATGTTGGCGCTGATCGATGAATTGCACGCATGGTTGACGCGCGGAATGTCGGCACGACCGCGCCCAAAAGGGCAGGGCGACGTAGCGCGATAGCGGTTTCATTGATTTGGTGTATAACAGCCCTCAACCAAAATGGTGATTGACGTGACCCAAACTCACACTTATGGCGAGCCACTTGATGATGTCGCTGCTTAGGCAACGTCTCGCTTGCTAAAACCTCCAGAAAATCGTGGAACGATTGCTTTGGAAAACCCCTGAAAATGCAACGTTACTTAAGTTTCGACGACTTTTCTGAAGCGTCACAAGTGCATCGATATTCGTAACATGATCGATGGCTGGAAAACCCTTGGCGCGTGAGTTGCAATCCAATTAGCAGTATGTCATTTAGTAATTACACACTTAGGTTGTGCCTTTGAAGCGCTACTTGGGTCAAATAAAGTGAGCCAGTTTTCGCAACCAAACGACATATCTTGAGGGAACCCGAAACAGGGTAGTTTGCCATTTAGACACGATCAACCTTCTACGGTTAGCATACCTTGTTGGGAGCATACACTTCAACTGGCCAAGCTAGCGTCAGATATCTGTCATGGGCTCTTCTGTCACCGCTGTGGGCCAATGATTCTTTAAATATATAGTGTGCAATCCCACGACAAAAACTTTCACGGACCAATTCCATTGCTGCAACTAAAAACAAATAATGTGAGACAGATCATGAATAAAAAAAATACAAAAGGTAACAATCTGATAGTCTCAAAAAATGAAGCAAATAGTCAGATCAAGCTTTCTATAATAGTGCCATTCAGGGATGAAGGCGTCGCGGAATGGTACTTGCCTCGTTTAGAAGCATTGTGCAGTCAGTTCCCGAAATTGGATGACATGGAATTCATTGTGGTTGATTCTGGCTCGGTCGATGACGCGCAAGAAAAATGCCGTAATATCTGTCAGAAAACCGGCGTGGCCTACCATTATCATGATACTGCAGGGCAGACGTTTTCTATCGGCGCTGCACGCGATTTTGGAGCGTGTAAAGCTTCTGGTCGAGCGGTGACCTTTTTTGATATTGATTGGCGCGTCCCAGACGATTTTTGGCCGCGCCTATTATCATTTATGAAAACGTACGGTATCTCGGATTACAAAAAGCGGTTCTTTGTCATTCCCGCACTCTATCTGACCGAAACGGGCACGCAAGAATTTCAAGAGACAAATGATGATAATCGGTTTCAGGAATTTTATCTGCGTTGGTTAATGGGTGATACCGACAGTATCCAAAACATGGCGCCATGCTCTTCCGTAATGGTCGTCGATCGTTATCACTATCTCTCGATTGGGGGACACAATCCCGCATTCAAAGGGCATGGATTTGAAGATTTTGAACTTCTTCATCGACTTCTTGAGGAGGAAGGTCGTTTGCCCAAGCCAGACGTATTTCAGAAGGATGCTAAGACTTGGGATACGGCAACATATAACGGGTTTCGGTCTCGTCTTGCTTTGCTCGGACGGCCAGCCATGCTCAGTAATTTATTTGTAGTTCATCTATGGCACCCGCGCCCCAAGACTTTGAGCTTTTATAACACGCAAAAAATGAAAGATGCGAGGGGAATGGGCCCTGAGTTGTTGAAAGAGTTTGATCGCACAGGAAATCATCCCACGGCATTACTCCCAAGTGAAACGCCGGCAGGAAATGTTTTGATTTTGGCGCAGGTCGGGACAAATGTCGCACGTTGCGTGCGCGAGATAATACCCAGCCTAGGCAATCCAATCTATATGAGTGAAAGCGACTTTCTTGATACGGAGAAGGACCTAAATCCAAAAAAAGTTAAAGCTTTCATGGATCATCATTCTATTAAGCGCATTGTTTTTCCAAACCCGTACGGAAACACACTTCGTAAGTCTCTTTATGATTGGTGCCGAGCGACAGGGTTCCCATATCTATCATTTGAGCGTGGCGCATTGCCTGATAGCTGGTTTTTGGATCCCAATGGGTGCAACGCGGACTCGAGCAGCTATGATCCAGAACACTGGGATCATCCGTTGAGTGAAAGTGAAAAAAAGAACGCGGATACATATATCAACGAAGTTCTTTCATCCGACGCGGCTCTCGAACAACAAGGCATGCGGATCGGTGCAGAGGCTCTTGCCGAACAGCTCAAGCTTGGCGGAAAGAAAGTTCTTTTTGTACCGTTGCAGAGACCAAGCGACACTGTGACAACCTATATGGCAGGTGCTGCGGGCAGCTGTACAAAGTTCCTCTCCAAAATCGATGAAGTTTCGGCTATTCTAAAAAGCATGGGGTGGGTTGTCCTTTGTAAAAAGCACCCGCTTGAAGTCGTGACACCTGAGTTGCACCATGCCCAATATGTCCCTCAGGACACTCACTTTATGGATCTGCTAGAGCTTTGTGATGCGACTGCTTTGATTAACTCTGGGGTTGGCCTGTATGCGATGATGATGGAGAAACCATGTTATGTTTTCGGTGATGCATTCTATCAGATTGATGGTGTCAACAAAGCGGTTGGTGATATTCCTGCGGAGGACGTCAAACGTATAGTTCTTGACGGATATAACGTTGATCGCAATGCGATGTTACGCTTTATATCATACTTGACCGAGACGTTTTATAGCTTTGGCCAACCACAGTTGAAAGAATACAGAGAGTTAGATGGCTCTTTGCGCAACCGAACTACAAGCATTGATTTCTATGACTTGAAATTGATGGGACGTGAACTGTGTAAATATAAGAAAGAGTATTGGCTGCCTATATCCAAAAGTGCGCCTCTTTTTGAGCGCTATAAGCTTGATATTGTACAAAAAAACAAAAAACCCGCAACATCGAAACCCGTAGCACAAAAATCGGCGACCGCACAGCTTCCGGAGCGGGCTAAAGTGACGCAGGCTACCACTAATACAAGTCGTCGCTCAGCGAAATTTGAGAAGCTAAAACGCGATCCAAAAGCTTTTTTCCGTGACAGTAAATCTGTATTTTTGTTGCCGGTAAGAAAGCTGTTATGACGCAGTGAATACAAGGTGGGCGTCCAGCTCTTGCGCTTCGAGGCAATCCGCTGGGAGGGTCGTGGGGAGCTGAGGTCGAATTCGAATTATACTTAAGCTCCTTCCTTGTACTAAATGAAAATCAATGTTGGCTTGTCGTATTTTCCGATAACACAGAGGCGAGGAAGAATGTCTACATCAACTATAGCAAAGTCTGCGGGTCTTAAATCTTCCTGTCAGATCGAAGATCCTGTTCACGTAGGACCAGGATGTGTTGTCATGGCGGACATTATTGGTAGATATTGCTTCGTTAATGCAAATACCTGTATATTTGATAACGTTGAAATCGGGCGTTTCGTGACTTTTGCGAGAAATTGTCAAATCGGCGGTGTCGAGCACCCGATTCATCATGTTACAACGAGCTTCTTCAAAATATCACGGAATTGGTTTCCTGACGATCCATTAGCTCAATCATGCGATTTGATCAAAAACACGAAAGGCCCCTCCCGAAAAAGAGACTCGAAAATAGTTATCGGCAGTGATGTGTGGTTTGGGGCAAGTGCTATTGTGTTGAAGGGTATTCAGATTGGAACCGGAGCGGTTGTCGCTGCTGGCGCGGTGGTTACGAAGGATGTTCCCCCATACGCTGTCGTGGCGGGCAACCCTGCGAGGCTTCTTCGTTACAGGTTCGATGATACCATCATAGAAAGACTTTTGGCATCAAAGTGGTGGGATTTAGACCCTGAGCGAATTTCTCAGTTGCCGCTGGATAACGTCGAGCGTACTTTGGAAATGCTCGAGGAATAAGCTAATAGTGGCCACATTTATGGGTAGACAGGTAGTTTTTTATCTATTTACGATTGCAGGAGGTTTGACAAATGCAGATCTATTGAACTCGTTGTTGTCGCTCTCCTAACGGCGCAAGATCTCGCCACTATCGTTCTTGTACCGGGTTACGATTTATGCACCTGATTGAATGTATTACAAGATTTTGATAGTAATCCGTTCAAAGAAACAGCCGAGCATCATGGTGCGAACGTAGCGTACCCCATTTCGAATAATTTACGAAAACTATAAATATTAGTTTATCTTACATATCGTTAAGATGCCCTCCATCGGCACCAGTATCAACTTCTTAAACCTTCCGCGTTATACGAATAGGGGCGAAACCCCGACCGTATTGCGGTGCAAAACAGATCAAAAATTGCTCAAATTAAGGTAATTATGCGTAATGCCTATACTTTTGATGCATTTTGTAGCAAGCCATATTGATTACGCTCTCTGCACAGTGGTATCGGATTTTAGCTTTCGTTCCGGTTTCGAACGGATTTGACGAGTAGTACGCAGGACGTTTAAATGAACATGCCAAATCACGATAATGCGCTGCGAAATGGGTCAGCCGCCAAGCAGTTGCCAAAGCAATCCAAGAAGGTTGTGCCGTGCTTTACCCCTGGTACAGCCATTGCCACCCCGCGCGGTGAAGTCTTGGTCGAAGACCTGAAGGTTGGCGCGCGCGTCCTGACCCGCGATAACGGCATTCAGCACATTAGCTGGGTCGGTCACAAAGACGCCACCGCCGAAGATCTGACAATCACACAAACCATCCGCCCCATCTTTATCAAAGCAGGGGCCTTGGGACGCGGTCTGCCAGAACGTGATATGCAGGTTTCACCTTTTCACCGGATGTTGATCGTTTCCGAACTGGCGCAGATGTATTTTGAGCAAAACGAGGTACTGGTCTACGCCAAAGACCTGCTCAAGCTAAAAGGCGTTGGCGTCGCACCGATCCAAAACGTCAAATACATCCACTTTATGTGCGAACATCACGAAATTGTCCTGTCAAACGGATCATGGACAGAGACATTTCAACCCGGCGACCATTCCCTGCAAGGTGTAGATGGCCCGCAGCGCGAAGAACTGTTTCGGCTCTTCCCGCAGCTCGCGACAATGGAAGGGCGTAAAAATTACCGCGCTGCACGTAAGACATTGCAGAAAAAAGAAACCAAGCTCTTGGTTACTGAGATGTCCGCCAACTAGCCCAATCTGCGGGCGTGTCGAGGTCAAGTAAAGCCTGATCCCCAATGGCGACCAAGTGGACGCGATCGCGGTGCGCGGCGATGATCTGCGCCGCACCTTTATCACCTGTTAGCTGCGCAAACTTTGGACGCAATGACCCATCAAAAATAATGGGATGTCCCGGTTTGCCTGTCTGCGTTGCGCCGCGCCAGATCAGCGCAGCGGGATGTGCGTTGCGGGCCTCCAACAACGCGTCCATATCTGGCGCTTGTATGTCGACAAGATCCGCTAGCACCACCATAAAAGCATCCTCATCTGGCAGCGCCGCAACACCGTCGCGCAGGCTTGCGCCCAGACCTTCAGTGGCATTGCGGACCACAACGATATGCACATTGAGATCGCTAATCACTTGGGCGCGCGGGTGGTTAACTGCGGGCAGGGTGACAAATACCTGCTGCCCGGTCGCAAGCGCACGTAATGCCTGCGTGCGGATCAACGCGTGGCCCTCAACCGGCTCCAGTAGCTTGTCGCGCCCGCCCATGCGGGTCGATTTGCCCGCAGCAAGGATCAGGATCGGGCAGGGCGCGTGCATCACCCTAAGGGATGATACGCGTATATTTTGTGCCTTCGAGTGTGGCGCCAAGGCGCAGACCAGTTTGCCCGAACACCACGGCGATCACTGGTGAAAGCGATGTGGTGGTCTCTGCGCGGAGCATTTCGCTCTGGTCGCTGATGGCATATTCAATATCGGCACCTGCAGCCCAACCGGGGGATTGGCGGAACTCCATCAATGCCTCTTGGGTCATGAAAAACAGCACGTGACTGTATTGCTGCGCGCCAATTTGCAGCCCGGCACTCCCCGAGGCAGCAGCGTAGTAATCGACAGTCGATTCACCAATCCGCAGCGCACCGCGTCCAAATGATCCACCGAGCCCAAGCCCGACTTCGGTGATCAGCGGCATGACCAACATTCCGTTGGCACGGCTCGCAAGGTCGCTAACACCAGGGTAGGATGCGTAAAGTGCATTCAAGGTCGTATCGACGCGCGCATCAATGGTGCTTGCGCCAGCGCCGCCAATCCCATTGCTACAAGCGCCCAGAGTTGACGTTGCCACCGCACCGAGCGCAAAACTGCGCCGTGAAATGAAATCCATGTGATCCACCTTATTTTACCTGTTTTGAGACGTTTTTCCGTCTCTTATAAATCGAACTATAGATGAACGGCGTAACACTGTCACCATTTGGTTTTACGCCCCCTAAAACCGACCCATACGCTAAATCTTGCCGCTCAACTAATTCAGCGCTATACACGCTTAAGGATTGACCCGCTTGGCGATTAGCTCATAAGGTGAAGTGCTGCGATGGCTTTAGACTCTGGAGATCTCTTGTTTGTTGGTTGGGACGCCGACAACGAAGATATTGCATTCATCGCAACGACAGATATCGCGGCTGGTGAAATCATCTATTTTACCGACGACGAGCGCGACGCGTCAGGCTTTTTTGGCAGTGAACAATTGATGGAATGGACGGTTCCAGTAGGTGGTATATCGGCTGGTACAGTCGTGACGATCGATATGGATCCTGTCGCCGATACCGTTACTTTTGATGCTGGTGGTACTGTCGACTATATCACAGGTGGCTACCAAATCGCGACGCAAAACGAAATGTTTTGGGCGTTTCAGGGTACGCGCGTTGGTGACGACGTAACGGCCACAAATTATATCGCCGTGATTGCCAACGAGGCCGATGGCACTGACACGCAGACACCAAATCTAACCGGCACCGGTTTGACGACCAGTAACGGCGCGTTGATAATCGATGGTGACGAAGACATTATGGAATGGACGGGCGACGCCAGTTTGCCTGATCCTGTCCAGCAAAGTGACTTGATCGATTCGATCATGGACACGAACAACTGGACTACCGCTGATGGCACTGGAAATCAGAACCCGGGCGGCGGCTTCGATATCGATGATCAAAGCGTTGTCTGTTTCGCGCTTGGTACACGGATTGCGACGCCAAATTGCACGACAAAGATCGAAGATTTTCGCATCGGTGATTTGGTGACGACCGCTTCGGGGGCGGATACACCGATACAGTGGATCGGGCATATTCACATTCCCGCAGATCGATTGGCGCAAAATCCGAAACTTCGCCCCATTCGTATTACCGCCGGTGCACTTGGGCACGGATTACCTACACGCGACTTGCTTGTGTCGCGTCAGCACCGGCTTTTGGTGTCGTCCAAAATTTCTGAGCGGATGTTTGGTGTTTCAGAGGTTCTTGTCGCAGCCATTCGGCTTGTTGGTATTCCGGGCATCTATATTGACAAAACGGTCACGGAAATCACGTATTTCCACATTCTATGCACCGAACACGTTGTCCTTTTTGCCGAAGGCGCGCCCGCAGAAAGCCTTTTGCTTGGCGAGCAGGCGCGCGTTGCACTGCCTGCTGCGGCTGTTGAAGAGCTTACAACGCTTTTTCCACACCAATGCAGCGCGGATATATCGCGCGCAGCGCATTAAGAATGACATCCGCACCAAGACAAAACGCGCTGGTGGCGCGGCATCGCAAAAATCAAAAACCGCTTTTGCAAAGTTTCGCGGGAAACCCGAAAAATACCCTACATTAATGCGCCAACAGCTTTGCGACACGTGGTGCGAAATAGGTCAATACACCGTCACAGCCCGCGCGTTTGAACGCCAATAAGCTTTCCATCATGACTGCATCGCCATCAAGCCAGCCATTTTGTGCCGCCGCCTGCAACATCGCGTATTCACCGCTGACTTGATAGGCGAATGTCGGCACGCCAAACCCGTCTTTGACGCGGCGGCAAATATCCAAATAGGGCATACCGGGTTTGACCATGACCATATCCGCGCCCTCGGACAGATCGCGTTCCACAAGGCGCAGCGCCTCGTCTGAATTTCCCGGATCCATTTGGTAGGTTTTCTTATCACCAGCGAGCGCCGATGATGCCCCGACCGCATCCCGAAACGGCCCATAAAACGCAGAGGCGTATTTGGCGGTATAGCTTAGGATTGCGACATTCTGATACCCGGCGGTTTCAAGCCCCGCACGGATCGCGCCAATCCGCCCATCCATCATATCAGACGGCCCCAGAATATCGGCCCCGGCTTCCGCTTGTGCCAGCGCCATTTTCACCAGCGCTTCAACTGTGCGGTCATTGACGATTTCGCCGTTTTCGACAAACCCGTCGTGGCCGTTGATATTGTAGGGATCAAGCGCGATATCGGTCATCACAGCGATTTCAGGTGCCGCTGATTTGATCGCGCGAATGGCTTGGTTTGTGAGGTTGTTTGGGTCCCACGCCATGGCGCAATCTTCGGTGCGGGCGTCCATCCCAGTGTATGGAAAGATGCACATCGCACGAATACCAAGCGCTTGCGCCTCGATCGCGGCTTTGGCGATCCGGTCAACGGTCTTGCGCGTCACCCCGGGCATAGAGGCAATCGGCGTTTCCGTGTCCACGCCATCCATCACAAACACCGGCCAAATCAAGTCATCCACGCTCAGAGAATTCTGCCGTGTCAGTGCCCGCAAGCTAGCAGATTTACGATTGCGCCGCATTCGGGTGGCCGGAAAAGATGCGATGGTAGGTTTCATGACATGCCTTCTTGTGTGCTTAAGTCTTGGTCGCACGGTTTTTTGCACTTCACAAGTCTGGGCATCGGGCAAACAGGTCGTTAAGCTAACGAATAAGCGCAAGAAGAATTGGGGCAGTGCTTTGGATCTAAACGATGTTTTTTCGCGGATACTCAGCTTTCAGACATTTTCGAACCTTTGGTATTGGTTGGCTGTGTGCACCTCATGGATGATCGCCTGTTATTGGGTTGTGGGTGTGCCGCTTGATATGATCCACCGGGCCCGACGGCATGGCGGGCAGGCTGCGCAAGATCTCGAAATACTGGTTGCCGTGAACGTGCGACGTTTGCAGATGTTTACTCAGTGGGACCGGATCGCATCCGTCGGTTTCGCCACATTTATCCTGACGTCGGTTACGGTCTCGGCGTTTTTCTATGAGTTTGAAGTCGCCAAGGGTTTGTTCTTCATTCTAATCCCCATCACAATTGCCATGTTGGTGAACATCTATGCTGCGGAACATTTGCACGACGCGCCGCGCGAAGGCAGCGCACTTATCAAATATTTGATACTTGTCCGGCTTTGGATACAGGTGGTCGCGATGGTCGCGATTTTTATCTCTGTTACCTATGGCATGTTCTTTAACCTGACGCAGCCACTCGGGTACTAGGCGGTTGACACGCGGCGCGGGCAGGGTAGGTCATCGGCCATGATAAACAACACGCATATCACCGTTTCTGGCGCGCCCGAAGGGCATGACGCGCGGCTCATTTTGGCCGAATTGTCCAGGGGCGCACCCGTTGTACATATCGCGCGCGATGACAAACGACTTGCGGCTATGCAAGCAGCGCTCGCATTTTTTGCACCTGATATCCCGGTATTTACCTTCCCAGCATGGGACTGTTTACCTTACGACCGGGCATCGCCAAACGCCAATGTTTCTGCTGCACGGATGGCCACGCTTGCGGCGCTGACCCATGGAATGCCAGAAAAGTTCATTCTGCTGACTTCACTGGCTGCTGCCACACAACGCGTACCCGCACGCAGCATCCTGCGCGAAGCTGCGTTTCAGGCCACCGTTGGGCAGCGTATGGACGAAGCCGCTTTGCGTAACTTCCTAGTCCGCATGGGCTTTACCCAAAGCCCCACAGTGATGGAACCTGGCGACTATGCCGTGCGCGGCGGAATCATTGATATCTATGCGCCCGGTCATGCAGGGCCTGTACGGCTTGATCTTTTTGGTGATGTTTTGGACGGCGCGCGCCGCTTTGACCCCGCAACCCAGCGGACAACCGAAAAACTGACTGAAATCGAACTGGCACCTGTGTCCGAGGTGATCTTGGATGAGGCAGCAATCACACGGTTTCGCCAAAACTATAGGATCGAATTTGGCGCGGCTGGCACCGATGATCCCCTATACGAGGCCGTCAGCGCAGGGCGCAAACACGCCGGCATCGAACATTGGCTCGGGTTCTTTCAGGACGATCTGGAAACCTTGTTCGACTATTTGCCGCGTACGACAGTGACGCTGGATGACCAGATGGGCCCGATGCGATTGGCCCGTTGGGAGAGCGTCGCCGACCAATATGGCACACGCATGCATGCGTTGAGCCAAAAGGGCCGTATGGACAGCGTCTATAAACCTGCCCCGCCAGCACTGCTTTACCTTGATGACGCCGCATGGGACGCCGCTGTAGCCAACCACCGTGTGTTGCAGCTTTCGCCGCTCAAGCAAGCAACAGGCATGGGGGTCATCGATGCAGGCGCACGGATTGGCCGCAACTTTGCGCCGGAACGGCAGCAAGAAGATATCAATCTTTTCAGTGCTCTGGCGACACATGTAAAGGCGCGACTGCTGCATGGACCAGTGGTCATCGCATCCTATTCCGAAGGTGCGCGCGAACGACTTGAAGGGTTGATCGCTGACGAAGGCATTCCTGAAACCGTCTTAGTCAAAGATTACAGCCGTGTCGGCAAATCAGGTGTGCATTTGGCGGTTTGGCCGTTAGATCACGGATTCGAAGCCCCTGATTTGACAGTGATTTCGGAACAAGACGTCTTGGGCGACCGTTTAATCCGGCAAACAAAGCGCAAACGCCGGGCCGAGAATTTCCTATCCGAGGCGAACAGTCTAACCCCCGGTGATTTAGTGGTCCATGTAGATCACGGCGTGGGGCGCTTCAAAGGGATGGAGGTCGTCACTGCTTTGGGCGCGGCCCATGAATGCCTGCTGATTGAATACGCCGAAGATTCAAAGCTATATCTACCCGTTGAAAATATCGAACTGCTGTCAAAATACGGCCATGACACCGGGCTGCTGGACAAATTGGGCGGCGGCGCGTGGCAGGCTAAAAAGGCCAAACTGAAAGAACGCATTCGCCAAATTGCTGAACGGTTGATCCGTGTCGC
Source organism: Loktanella sp. D2R18 (assembly GCF_003318235.1). Lineage (GTDB taxonomy): Bacteria > Pseudomonadota > Alphaproteobacteria > Rhodobacterales > Rhodobacteraceae > Yoonia. Next base: position 23,700 of record NZ_QOCG01000011.1, read on the forward strand.
GGCCGAACGCGAGCTGCGCACAGCGCCCGCGATGGACCCGCCAGATGGGCTTTGGGATCAGTTTTTGGCGCGGTTCCCATATGTTGAAACCGATGACCAATTGGCCGCAATTGCCGATGTGCTTGAAGACCTTGCCGCTGGCAAGCCAATGGACCGTCTGATTTGCGGCGATGTGGGTTTTGGTAAGACCGAAGTCGCCATTCGCGCGGCTTTTGTCGCGGCGCTTGCTGGGATTCAGGTGGCCATCATTGCCCCCACGACATTGCTTGCCCGTCAACATTATCAAAGCTTTACAGAACGTTTTCGCGGCTTTCCCGTCAACGTACGGCCCTTGTCGCGGTTTGTGTCCGCGAAGGATGCTGCCCTGACGCGCGACGGGATTACCAAAGGCACAGTCGATATTGTCGTTGGCACCCACGCGCTATTGGCGAAAGGCGTGCGGTTCAAAAACCTTGGCATGATCGTCATTGATGAAGAACAGAAATTTGGGGTCCAGCACAAAGAACGCTTGAAACAATTACGGACAGATGTGCACGTGTTGACGCTGACCGCGACGCCGATTCCACGCACGTTACAGCTGTCGTTGTCGGGTGTGCGCGATCTATCGATCATTGGCACGCCGCCGATCGACCGTTTGGCAATCCGTACCTATGTTAGCGAATTTGACAGCGTGACCATACGCGAAGCCTTGCTGCGTGAACATTACCGGGGCGGGCAGTCGTTTATCGTTGTGCCACGCATCGCTGATATGCCCGAGATGGAAGAGTTTCTGAAAACGCAGATGCCGGAAATTAGCTATATCACGGCCACGGGTCAGATGGCGGCGGGCGAGCTAGATGACCGGATGAACGCGTTTTATGATGGCAAATACGACGTGCTTTTGGCCACGACGATTGTCGAATCTGGGCTTGATATTCCGACGGCCAATACGATGATTGTCTGGCGGTCTGATATGTTCGGCCTGTCACAGCTTTACCAAATTCGCGGACGCGTTGGGCGCTCAAAAACCCGCGCATATGCGTATTTGACCACAAAACCACGCCAAAAACTGACGGATACAGCGCAAAAACGCCTGCGTGTTTTGGGATCGATTGATAGTCTTGGCGCGGGCTTTACCCTGGCCAGTCAAGATCTGGACATTCGCGGCGCGGGGAACTTGCTGGGCGAAGAGCAATCAGGCCAAATTCGCGAGGTTGGCTATGAGCTATATCAGCAGATGCTTGAAGACCAAATCGCCGCAATCAAATCAGGTGACGCTGAAGGCATTATTGATGACGGGCAATGGGCACCGCAGATTAACCTTGGCGTGCCGGTGCTGATCCCCGAAGATTACGTGCCCGATTTGGATGTGCGTTTGGGGCTTTACCGCCGTCTGTCGGAGCTGACTACCAAGGTTGAGCTTGAAGGTTTTGCCGCTGAAATGATTGATCGCTTTGGAAAATTGCCACGTGAGGTCAATACGTTGATGTTGGTGGTGCGGATCAAGGCGATGTGTAAACGCGCTGGGATCGCGAAATTGGATGCAGGTCCCAAGGGCGCTACGATCCAATTCCATAACGATAAATTTGCCTCTCCGCAGGGGTTGGTCGAATTCGTGCATGCCCAAAACGGGCAGGCGAAGGTCAAAGAAAACAAGATTGTTGTGTTGCAGGACTGGTCCAAAGAACGCGATAAAATTCAAGGTGCGTTTAACATTGCCCGCGCCTTGGCACAAAAACTGACTGATGAGAAAAAGAAAAAGGCCGGGTAAACCCGGCCTGATTTTTTGAGTATTTTTGGCAAGATGATATTGGGGAGCTATTCCTCGCCCGGGCGTTTGATCATTGTTGTCAGCCAAAGTGCGAGGCTCGCGCAAACCAGCGCGCCATAAGCCATAGGCATCGGCGTGCCATCAAACATCAGCGCTACCGGGGCCGCGATGATCACCGCGCCAACCGTTGCCACAGCTGCGATCACCGAAGCCGCGAGCCCGGCAATATGCCCCATTTCTTCCATTGCAAGCGCGTTCAGGTTACCGATTGTCAGTCCGGCCTGAAAGAAGTTCCCAAGGACCCAAATGACATAGGCCCCAAAGCTCAGCCAATACGGGCCATCAAATAGGGTAACCAAAATCAGCATGAGCGTCAGAAAAATCTGCGCGGTATACATCGTCTTGATGATAGCGCGCATCCCAAGGCGCACCACGAGGCGTGCGTTAACCACACTGGCAGTCGAAGCGCAGATCGCGATACCACCGAACCAGAGGTGGAAATGCTCTGCTTGACCAAATGTCTGGTCAAACACCTGCTGCGTCGATGAGATTAACGTGAACAACATGCCAAAGGTCAGCGTCTGGACCAAGATCGACAGGCGCGCCGTGCGATGAACGAACATTTCGTGCACTGCCGATCCAATAGATTTCATACTAAGTGGGCGTCGCTTTTCGGGGGTCAATGTTTCTGGCTGCCGCAGAAGAAGCCACAGCAATACGGCGGCTGCAAAAACGACAAATGCACCGAATATGCCCCGCCAACCAAAGCCGATGATGACATAGTGCCCGATCGTGGGCGCAAGTGCTGGCACAATCGAAAACACAAGCATCACAAATGACATTATCCGTGCCATTTCCCGTCCGCTGTAAAGATCACGCACCAGTGCCATTGCCACAACACGCGGACCGGCAGCGCCAAGGCCTTGGATCACGCGGGCGAGCAGCATGATCTCAATGCTTTGTGACTGCCATGCGATCACACAGGCGGTGATATAAATCAACGCCCCACCGACCATCACGGGCTTGCGGCCAAATGCATCGGACAAGGGCCCGGTGAACAGCGTGCCAATCCCCATACCGAACACAAAGCTGGTGATAATGAGCTGCGCGCGGTTCAGATGCAGCGGCGTGAGTTCCTGTCCAATTTGGGGCAGTGCGGGTAACATCGCGTCGATTGAAAACGCCACGGTCGCGGCAAGCATTGCCATAAGCGCAATAAATTCAGTTTGGGGCAGTCGTTTCATTTTTCAGGTCCATCAAAAAGCAAAGTAGTGTCGCCACGACAGGCAACGGGTCGCGGTGTTTCACCGCATTGCTTATGGGGCCGCCGAAATGCGGTGATGATCATTGGTGTGCCATGCAGGCTGCGGAGCAGTCATGCGCCGTTTTCGAGTTTATCCATGATTTCGGTGATCACGGTTTTCCAGACTTCAGGGGGCTGTGCACCGGGCACGGCGTGTTGTTGTGCCACAATAAATGTCGGTACAGAATTGACCCCCATTTCGCGGCTATGTTTGTCGCGCGCACGGATATCGGCGGTGTCGGCATCCGAGGCCAGCAGCTTGGTCACTGTCGCCGCATCCATTTCGGCGGTATCGGCAATATCGGCAAGGACTTCGTGATTGCTGATATCACGCCCTTCGACGAAATAGGCTTTGAACAACAGATCGACCACAAAGGTCTGACGCTGTTCAATCCCGGCCCAGTGAATTAATCGATGCGCATCAATCGTATTGGGGGTGATCTTTATCCCATCAAAATTAATATACGCGCCGGTTTTTTCGGCGTGTTCCACCACGGGGGCATAGGCACGCACGGCGGCTTCTTTGCCGCCAAATTTGGTTTCCAGATATTCGCGGCGATCCATGCCACCCGCAGGCATATCCGGGTTCAATTGAAACGGATGCCATTCCATGACAAACGGATGGTCCGGAAAGTCTAACAAAGCCTTATCAAGATTGGTTTTGCCGATGTAGCACCAGGGGCAGATCGGATCGGAAATAATGTCGAGCTTGACCATCTGGGCCTCCTGCCGTGTCAAATCTTATGGGTTTACGCGGATAACCTTACAAATTTCATGCAAGCGGGTGCCGCGCGCTGACGCACTGATACCATGTTAGCGCCAAAGAACCAGTGCAATTGCTGTGCAGCACAGCACAACATATCCTAAATTTGGTGCGTGTCAGAGTTGCAAGCCTCTGATCGCCTGCATAAAAGAAGCGGTATGAGCGAAAATGACCCAACAAAACTGATCCGTGTTGCCCATGAAAATGGCGATAGTACGATTGCACAGCCACTTGATTTAGGTGCCCGCGTGCGCGAATTGCGCAAGGCCCGCAGCTGGACCTTAGAACAGGCCGCGCAGCAGGCTGGGTTGGCCCGGTCCACCCTGTCAAAGATCGAGAACGGTCAGATGTCGCCGACTTACGATGCGCTCAAGAAGCTAGCCGTAGGGTTGGAAATATCAGTTCCACAACTGTTTACCCCCCCGTCCAAAGGGCAGGTGAACGGGCGTATGGCTGTTACCCGTAACGGCGATGAGGGCACCAAAATCACCACGACGTATGAACATGCTTTGCTGGCCGAAACATTGACCACTAAGAAAATGCTGCCCTACCGCGCCCGCGTGCGTGCCAGATCGATGGATGATTTTGAGGGCTGGGTGCGCCATGACGGCGAAGAGTTTCTGTATGTTCTGACGGGTCAGGTGCGTCTATTCACAGAATTCTATGAACCCATCGATCTGAGCCGGGGCGATAACGCCTATTATGATGCATCAATGGGCCATAATGTTGTGTCAATTAGCCAAGACGACGCGAGCATTTTATGGGTCACGTCGCTGACTTAGTGTGATTTAATTTTCTGCGTACCACCAGACGTCTGGCTGCCAACCGGGCCAATCCCCCATGACCGGCATCGTTTCGGGGTGATGCAGGTTTTTGTCATGGGCGATGCGCGACACGTTCCATTGGTAGAACGGGATTACATAGCGCCCCGCCGTCAACAGCCGATCCATGGCGCGCACGGAAGCGACAAAATCGTCTTGGTTCGGTGAATTCAGCATGCGATCGACCATCGCATCCATCGCAGACGATTCCACCCCCATCAGGTTCCGCCCACCGGGCGTATCTACGTTTTCCTGGCCAAAATAGAGATACAACTCATTGCCAGGCGACAGCGTAACGCCGCGACGATAGTAGGTCATATCAAAATCGTAAGCATCTGTACGTTCTTTATACTGTGGCCCGTCGGCCTGCGCGATCGTCATGGAAATACCCATAGATTCGAGCGTCTGCGCATACATATCCGCCATTGTCACATGTTCTGAACTGCCTTGTTTGAGCAAAAGTTCAAATGCAAACGGTTGCCCGGATTCATTCGTCATAACGCCGTCTTGGATGGTCCATCCCGCGGCCTCGAATTGCGCCAGTGCAACGCCCATATCCGCGCGGTTACGCTGGCTATCGTCACCTGCGGGCAACGCATATCCTTCTAATGTCCCTGGCAGAAGATCATCGGCGAAAGGTGCGAGCAGTTCTACGACGCGCCCGGTTGCCGGACCGGTTTGCATACCCAGCGGTGAATTCCCCCAATAGGATTCAATGCGCGGCTGCGCCATGCCCGTTGCCGCATCGTTGATGATCTGGAAATTGAACGCATGCAACATCGCGTCGCGCACACGCCAATCGTCAAAAAGCGGGTTACGTGTGTTCATTACAAACCCTGTCATTCCCGTTGGACGGCCATGCGCCAAGACAGATTTCACGACGTCGCCAGCTTGAACGGCAGGGAAATTATAGCGGCTGTCCCAACGTGCAATGCTGAATTCACGGGTGAAATTGACCTCTCCGGCGGTGAACGCTTCAAAGGCGGGGGTTTCATCACCAAAGAATTCTAACCGAATTTCATCGAGGTTGAATGTACCCCGGCGAAACGGGATATCCGCCCCCCAGTAATCAGGGTTGCGTTCTAAGGAAATAAACCGACCCGGTTCATAATCAGCGATCACCATGGGCGACGACGTGATCGGCACGATGTCGAGACTGCTTTGCTCAAAATCTATGCCATCCCATTGTGCCTTTTTCAGGATCGGGCGTAGGCCAGCCAAAAGAGCCAGTTCGCGATCTGCGCTATTAAAGGTGAACCGCACCGTACCCGGGCGCACCTCTGTGAGGCTTTCTACCTTGTCCCAAAACCCCCGGTAACGTGCGTGCCCTTGGGTCCCCAATGTTTCAAATGACCAGATGACATCTTCGACCGTGACCGGGCTACCGTCGCTAAATTCGGCCGCCGGGTTGAGCGTAAATTCAACCCATTCGCGATTCGGTCCAGCCTCAATCGATTCGGCCAAGACACCGTAAAGTGTGAAAGGTTCATCCAAGCTACGTCCCATCAGGCTTTCGCCGACCAAATAGCGAAGCTGCCAAGGCACGCTTCCTTTGGTGATGTACGGGTTTAAACTGTCAAAGCCGCCGACCTCAGCAGTGACCATCCGGCCACCGGTGGGCGCGTCTGGGTTTGCATAGGGCAGGGACACAAAATCATGTGGTAAGGCCGGATCCCCATACATAGCTATGCCATGCTGGGGTTCGGCGGAGGCAAGTGTGCCCGCTGCGACAAGCGCAATACTTGCACAAAATCCGCGCCAATTGCGTGTTCGATGTGATGCCATAATTGTGATGCCCCATAGTTTTGAATCGATTGCTCTCAAAGACCGTAATGCGGCTTTTGTGTGTTTTCAAACTTTTAGCTTGGACCCCTGTGGCAGATTGCTTATAAAGGGGTCACTGCTCGATAGGTTTCTTGCCTGTATGAAACCTGCCTCAATAACTTCACGCCCGCCTTGTGCGGGCGTTTTTTTATTGGCGATCCCAATGCACAGTGACCTTTGCAGTTGCAGCATATAGAGTGAGTCGCAAAGCATCATGACGGAGCAAATATCATGTCACTAACCGGAAAAACCGCCGTTATTACCGGCTCAAATTCAGGCATCGGGCTGGGTGTCGCGCGCGAATTGGCCAAAGCTGGCGTGAATGTGGTGCTCAATTCCTACACTGACAACGCTGAGGATCACGCGTTGGCCGCCGAAATCGCCGCGCAAACCGACGTGACGGCCCGCTATATTCAGGCCGACATGTCCAAAGGCGATGACTGTCGACGCCTGATCGCGGACGCAGGGTCCTGTGATATTTTGGTAAACAACGCCGGTATCCAACATGTCGCCCCGGTCGAAGAATTTCCGGGCAGCAAATGGGATGCGATCATCGCCATTAACCTGAGTTCGACTTTTCACACCACCGCCGCCGCAATCACAGGCATGCGCGCCAAGGGCTGGGGCCGGATCATCAACATTGCCTCGGCGCATGGTCTGACAGCGTCACCCTATAAATCCGCCTATGTCGCGGCCAAACACGGGGTTGTCGGGTTGACCAAAACCATCGGGCTAGAGACCGCGCAAGAGCCAATCACCTGTAACGCCATCTGTCCGGGCTATGTGCTGACCCCATTGGTCGAATCGCAAATCCCCGACACGATGAAAGAATACGACATGACCCGCGAAGAGGTGATTAAAAATGTCATGTTAAAGCGGCAACCGTCCAAAGCGTTCGCCACGACAGAACAATTAGGCGGCACAGCGCTGTATCTGTGTTCAGACGCGGCCGCGCAGGTTACAGGCACAACCATTAGCGTCGATGGCGGTTGGACCGCATTGTGAAACGGATCAATCTGGCACTGCAAGGCGGCGGCGCGCATGGGGCGTTTACTTGGGGTGTTCTGTCTCGGATTTTGGCTGAAGAAGATATCGAAATTGCCGCGATATCAGGAACATCTGCCGGGGCGCTTAATGCGGCGGCGCTCAAGTCCGGCTGGGTTGCGGGCGGACGCCAAGGCGCGATTGATAACCTTGATTGGCTTTGGGGGCAGGTCGGGGCCGTCACCGATCCCTATTTTTCCGCGTGGATGTCGACACTTGGGCCGACTGCCCAACATTGGGCAAAATCGCTGCATTATTCGCCGCTTTATACAGCAGTTGATTTCACGTCGCGGCTTATGTCGCCTTATGACTTTGGGATGGCAGGGAAAAATCCGCTCGCGAGCATCGTTGACCAATTTCACTATGATAAAGTCTGTGGCGACGCGGGACCTGAATTACATATCTGTGCGACAAATGTGCGATCCGGCAAAATACGCGTCTTTGCAGGTGACGAGATTTCCTCCGATGTGATCTTGGCCTCGGCCTGCCTGCCAAGCCTGTTTAAAGCGGTGGAATTTATCGACCCGAAAACCGGCGAATCCGAAGCCTTTTGGGACGGGGGCTATACGGGCAACCCGGCGCTTTTTCCCTTGTTTGAAAAGCACCTGCCAGACGATATTTTGATCGTAAATATCAACCCGCTTTATCGCGATGCGCTGCCCACTGATGTGCAATCGATCCAGAACCGGATTAACGAGATAAGCTTTAACAGCTCACTTTTACGCGAATTGCGCGCCATCGATTTTGTTAAACGGCTCATCACCGATGGGGCCGTTCCCGCAGGCGCGATGAAAAATGTGCTGGTGCATATGATCGCAGATGATGCGCTGATGAATGATCTCAATGTGGCCACGAAAACCATCGCAACGCCCGTTGTCCTCGCACGGTTACGCGCAGCAGGAGAAGAGGCCGCTGATGCATTTTTGGCTGCACATAAAAAAGACCTAAATCAGCAAAGCACGGTCGATCTGACGGATATGTTTAGCTAAGCAGTTTAAACGCGAGCGCCCACATCACCAAAGCGATCACCACATCCAATATCTGCCAGGCTTTGGCTGATTGCATCACGGGTGCCAGCAAGCGTGCGCCATATCCTAACCCAAAGAAAAAGATGAAGGATGATGTGACAGCGCCAATGGTAAAGGCCGTTTTTATTGGCACGGTTGTGAATTGAACCGAAATCGCCCCGATCAGCCCCAAAGTATCCAGATAGACATGCGGGTTAAGCCATGTCAGGGCAGCACCAGTGGCCAGCGTCGCCCAAAGCCCAGCCGATTGGCCCGCGATTTGCATCGCATATTCACCTTTATAGGCGGCCCAAAGCCGCATCGCACCGTAAACGATCAAAAACGCGGCACCGCCCCATGTCATAAACTCTGGTAATTGCGGGTACATTTCGGTGATCACACCAAACCCCAAAACCCCGGCCACGATCAAGATCGCGTCAGAACCCGCACAGAGTAAACACAAGTAAAATACGTGGCTGCGTGTCAACCCTTGGCGCAAAACAAACGCGTTTTGCGCGCCAATCGCGAGGATCAGGCTAAAGGCGGTCGCAAATCCCGTCAGTGCAGCGCCAATCACCTAAGACGCATCCGCAATCGCTGTTTCGGCGTTTTGGGGGGGAGGATAAACAAGACCCGCAGAAATCACGAGCTTGGCCGCATCTTCAACCGTCATATCAAGCACTTTGACCTCGCGCTGCGGCAAAAACAGCAAGAACCCGGATGTTGGGTTCGGCGTGGTCGGCAAAAATACGGTGACAAAGGGTTCACCATCCGAAAGCTTTGCGTCAATTTCACCTTTTGCGTTGATAGAAATGAACGCTATCGCCCAAATGCCCTTGCGCGGGTATTCAACCAAACAAGCCCGATCAAACGAGGTGTCGCGCTGCGAAAACACGGTTTCGGCAAGCTGCTTTGCGGCATTGTAGATCGACCGCACCACGGGCATCCGATCAACATAGCCTTCACCAAAGCGCAAAAATGATCGGCCAATCAATCCCTTGCCGATCCAGCCAACCATCATAGTGAAGAACAAAAAGATAAACACGCCAATGCCACGGACGTTGACCGTGATTTTGTCAGCGCCTTCAAGGCCCAGAATGCGGTTCACCAATTCTTCGGGTTGGTAGGCGTTGGGCACGAACGGCCAAACCCAGCTATCAATCCAACCAACCACGGTCCAAATCAGCCAAAACGTCAGCCCAATCGGCGCGACGATAATTAACCCCGCAAGGAAATTGCCGCGCAGCCGCGCAAAGATACGCAATTTGCCACGGCGTTTGGTTTCGTCTGGAGTTGCGTCAATCATATTGCTGTCTCAAATGGCTTTGCAAACATCTAGGCACTGCGCAGGCGCGCCACAAGCTTAGGTCACATCTTGAACGCTTAATTTCGTCATATTGATTGCAATTTGTGCAGCAAGCCGCGCGTTGTTCCGTACGAGCGCTATATTCGCCGTAAGCGATTGCCCATCTGTTAGCTCAAAAATGCGCCCTAGCAAAAATGGGGTGACCTGTTTTGCACTGACATTTTGCGCTTCCGCCTCTGACAGTGCTTGGGCGATAATTGGGGCCAAAACATCTGCGGGAATTTGGTCTTCTTGGGGGATCGGATTTGCAATCAACTGTCCGCCGCTCAGCCCCATGGCGCTGCGCGTGATCTGCGCGCGCGCGATATCAACTGCGCTGTCCATCCGCAGCGGGGCGGCCAAACTAGATTGCGCAGACCAGAACGCGGGCAGCGTGTCTTGCCCATAGGCAATAACAGGGACTCCTAGGGTTTCAAGCACTTCAAACGTCTTTGGCAGATCAAGGATCGCCTTGGCGCCCGCGCCAACAACGGTCACCGGGGTTTGTGCCAATTCTTGAAGGTCTGCAGAGATATCAAAGCTAAGTTCCGCGCCCCGGTGAACGCCGCCGATGCCACCCGTCGCAAAGACGTGAATACCCGCCAGATTGGCCGCAATCATTGTGGCCGCGACTGTGGTTGCGCCTGTGCCGCCTGTCGCAATGCAGGCCGCCATATCAGCGCGCGATAGTTTGGCGACGTCTTTGGCCTGCCCCAGCGCGTCAAGTTCGGCGGGTTCCAATCCAACGTGTAGCAATCCATCAATGACGGCGATCGTTGCCGGGACAGCACCCGCAGTCCGCACATCATCTTCGACCAACCGTGCAGTTTGAACGTTTTGCGGGAAGGGCATGCCGTGAGTGATGATGGTGCTTTCAAGGGCGACGATCGGCAAGCCTTCGGCGCGGGCATGGGCAACTTCGGTGCTGTAATGAATAGAAATTGTCATAGGGGTGTTTCTCCAGAAACGTAAGTTGCAGCGGCGTTAAGCGCGCGTGTCAGGGCGGCAGGGCGGTCCATGCCCTCTGCCTCAGACGCGATATGCGCCGCCATGAATGTATCGCCTGCGCCGGTCACACGGGTCACCATAACAGCAGGCGGGGTTTGTGTGATCACGTCACCGCCTGTGCCCTCAGACGCAGATTTGCCGCCATCGGTGACCAAAACGCGATATGCGCCGCGATCCATCAGCGCAGCGCAAGCGCTGGCGCTGTCGTCAAATACTGTATGACACAGCAACCCGGCCTCTTCGAGGTTCACATAAAGCGTCGCCGAAGGGTGACCAAGCAGCGCGAGTAAGCGTTCGGCCTTACCGGGCGACGCAGGGGCCACCCGTAAATCAGCCAATTGGAACAAAGGCGATGCAGCAATCACCTGTAGCAATTCAACCGTCAGGTTCCCGTCTAGCGCCACGGTCCCAGTATAGGGGGTTTCAGCCGTGCCTAAGGCTCCATCAGCCAAAGGGCGCAAAATTTTGTCGCCCGCAGCTTCTAAAGAGTGGGCATCAGCGATCGCCGCAATCAATCCGTTTGCGCCTTCGATGGCCATATAGACATCGGTGGGCAGGTCATCTGAGCGGTAGATATAGTCGCAAGCCATACCCATGCGCTTGGCCTCTGCCACCAATTCTTCACCCTCTGCGTCGCGACCAATGGCGGTAAGCAGGGCAGGGGTCATGCCAAAACGTCGCAATGTCATTGCAATGTTCATTGCCACGCCGCCGGGCAGACGGGTGATACGCCCCGGCACATCAGACCCCACGCGCATTGAACTGGCGGTGCGTCCGATCACATCCCACAGGACGGATCCAATACAAAGAATATCTGCGTTTTGTGTCATAGCCCCGTTCTGACTTAGCGCTGCCCGATGCACAAGCACCCGTCACACGCCATCGCGTGCCATTTGACGAATTTTTACGGCCTTTTCAAAATGATCCAACCTATGGGTTTCGATCCACCATGTAGCGGCTTGCATTAAAAGTGCAGGATCATCGTTTTTATTGGCAAAGAACGCGTAGAACGACAGGCCGACTTTGTCGCCCTTTTGCGCGATTTTCTGGTCGCAAACAGCGATGATTTTTTGACGTAGCTGTTCGTTCACTCCGGCACCCCAAAAGTAAGATTGGCCCAAAGTGTTTCCCATACAGCGCCAGTTTCATCCGCGAGCGCCTCACTTGGTTCGCGCAAAACAACTGCATCCACCATATAGCTATAGCCCGCCTGAACCGGGAATGTCGCGATACCTTCGGCGTTGGTGCGGAAATAGGTGATCGTCACTTCATCTGCGTTAGATTTTTCAAACACTTCAATCTGCACGTCTGCGCGCACATCGTGCTGGTAATACAATTGCACAGAAAACCCATCTGACAGATCATCAGTATAGGGGTTGGTTAAAGCCACCAATTCCGTCTCTAACCCCGTGCGACGGTCGGCACCGACACTATCACCCACACCAATCAAGGTTTTAGAATAACGTGAATATACTTCCTCAAATTCAACTTCGGGTAAATCACGGGCTTGGTGTTGGGTCAGGACATCGCCGAAATCTTTGTGATCTACAAAACCCTGAAAATCTTCCCATGTTTTATAGCCAACTGTCGCATTGCGCGCCTGATAAGCCACGATATTTAGCCCTTCGGCGACGGGTGGCAGGTTCAACGCAGGGCGATCCCCCATACGACCCGGCACATTTTGCGCCAGATCACCTGAAATGGCCACAAAGTGTTCAAATCGTTGCGGTAAATAGACTTGCGCGGTGCCGCCGAAATCCTGTCCGTTGACAATATCTGCTTGCAGATTAACGTCAGGCGATATCTGATAGGTCGTAGGTTCGATCCAAAATTCATGTGCTGACGCGGGCAGCGCCGACACCAACAAGAGAAATGAGACAATGCGCATCAATGTTTCCTTATCCAACATCTTAAAGGTTGCTTTTCAGGCCCTGATGTCAAGCATCATCACGTTGATTGTGATGTCTGCACCGTTACGTGCGCATGAGGTATTGCCCAGCATTTTGAATTTGCGCGCCGACGATGGCATCATCCTCATCGAAATTGACGTGAACGCCGAAGCGATCCTAGCGAGCATTGATCTGAGCAGTATTGTCGATACTGACAACGCTGAAAACGCATCAGGATACGATGCCTTGCGCGCGCTTAGTCCGCAGGAAATAGCCAATAGGTTTGACGCAAATTGGGCGACTTTCATATCTAACTTTACGGTATTGGCTGACGGTGAACCGATCACATTTCGGGACAATGGGACAATCGTTTATCCTGCCGATAATGACGAGGCCGTTCGGATCACGCGGTTAAGCCTCGTTGGTGAATATCCGGTCGATGCGACTGAATTTCAGGTCGGATGGGCCGGGATTTATGGGACATTGATTGTCCGTCAAAACGACATTGCCAATGCGCCGTTTACCGGCACCGTATCAGGTGGCGAACTCACCCCGCCATTTTTGATTAACGGTGGGTCTGCACAGACGGGTTGGCAGGTGTTCGCCAGCTATATCCCCATCGGCTTTGACCATATCGTCCCCAAAGGCTTGGATCATATCCTGTTTGTGCTGGGCCTGTTTTTCCTTGCTGCGCGGATGAAGCCACTGCTGGTGCAAGTCTCGCTGTTTACTCTTGCCCATACGATCACGCTTGCACTGGCCGCGCTGGGGCACACATCGTTTCTTGATGATTTCTTCCTCAATACGTTCAACATTGAATTTATCGCCATTGTTGAGCCGCTCATCGCCTTATCGATTGCATATGTCGCTGTTGAAAACATTTTCACCAAGGGGTTAAGCCCGTGGCGGCCCTATGTGATTTTTGCCTTTGGGCTGTTGCACGGGCTTGGGTTTGCATCTGTTTTGGCCGAATTCGGCTTGCCAGAGCACGCGTTTGTTCCGGCACTCATTGGCTTTAACGTCGGGGTCGAAGTTGGGCAGCTTGCGGTGATCGCGGTGATGTTTGCTTGCGTCTGGCAGGCACTCCGTGTGGATCGCGGTAAAAACGAAGTGATGCAGGGGTTTGTCCTTTATGGCGTGTTTTTTGTCGCGGCTATTGCGCTCATCGCGCTGAACCCACCAGTGCTGCAAGCGCTGGCCGAAGGGCCTGTGTGGCTGTTTGCAGGACCTCTCGCGCTCGTGTTTGCGCTTTGCGCACTGTCGATCCATTTTCGCGATCATGTCGCTGCCTACCGCCAAATTGTTGCGATCCCGGCATCCGTCGCGATTGCAGTGATCGGGGCCTATTGGTTCATTGAACGCGCATTTCTGTAAGTTTTGACCAAAACCCACCCCAAAAGGGTTGCGCCGGGGACAAACCCCGGCTAAAGGGCGGCTACTTAATCCCGCAGGCGGGGGCGGGTCCAATGGGGAGAAATCCCAAAGGATCCACCGGTTGGGCAATTGCCTAATCCCCCGCTGAGGTTGAAACCGGAAAAGGAAAAAAGACATGGCTCTTCCTGAGTTCTCCATGCGCCAACTGCTTGAAGCAGGCGTACACTTTGGTCACCAGACCGCACGCTGGAACCCTAAAATGGGTCAGTACATCTACGGCTCACGTAACGGCATCCACATCATGGATCTGACACAGACTGTTCCAATGCTGGATCAAGCGCTGAACGTTATCCGTGACACTGTCGCAAAAGGCGGCCGCGTTCTTTTCGTTGGCACAAAGCGTCAAGCTGCGAAACCAATCATGGAAGCTGCCGAGAAATCCGCACAGTTCTACATGAACCACCGTTGGTTGGGCGGCACACTCACAAACTGGCAGACTGTTTCTAAGTCGATCAACCGTTTGAAAGCGATTGACGAAGCGTCAGCAGCTGGCTTCGCTGGCCTGACCAAAAAAGAACGTCTTGGCATGGAACGTGAGCAAGGCAAACTCGAAGCATCATTGGGCGGTATCCGCGAAATGGGCGGCGTGCCTGACCTGATCTTCGTGATCGACGTCAACAAAGAAGACCTGGCCATCGCAGAAGCCAAAAAACTGGGCATCCCAGTTGTCGCTGTTGTTGATACGAACTGTTCACCTGACGGCGTTGATTACGTCATTCCAGGCAACGATGACGCGGCACGCGCAATTGCGCTTTACACCGATTTGGCTGCACGTGCAGCGCTTGACGGTATGTCCGCACAGTTGGGTGCAGCTGGCGTTGACATGGGTGCCATGGAAGAGTTCGCAGAAGAAGTTGTCGCTGAAGAAGCCGCAGCTGAGTAAGCGTCACAAAACAGTGGGGTAGGGGCGGTATTCCCTACCTCCAGATATTATGAATTCCGCTAAGGAGAAGTAACATGGCAATCACCGCTGCAATGGTGAAAGAACTGCGCGACAGCACGGGCGCAGGCATGATGGACGCGAAAAAAGCGCTGACAGAAAACAATGGCGACATGGAAGCCTCTGTCGATTGGCTGCGTACCAAAGGTCTTGCAAAGGCTGCGAAAAAATCTGGCCGCACTGCGGCTGAAGGTCTTGTCGCTGTAGCTGTCAAAGACGGCAAAGGGATCGCTGTTGAAGTGAACTCTGAAACCGACTTTGTTGGTAAAAATGCTGATTTCCAAAAAATGGTCGCTGGCATTGCTGACGTCGCATTGGGTGTGTCTGACATCGATGCGTTGAAAGCAGCTGACATGGGCGGCAAAACCGTCGAGCAGACTGTGACAGACGCAGTTGCCGTGATCGGCGAAAATATGTCCGTGCGCCGGATGTCCGCGCTCGAAGGTCAGCAAGTTGTGAACTACGTGCATAACGCTGCGGCACCTGGCATGGGTAACATCGGTGTTTTGGTTGCGCTGAACGGCGATAACGAAGCATTCGGCCGTCAGGTTGCGATGCACATTGCTGCTGCAAACCCTGCGTCTTTGTCCGAAGCTGATCTTGACCCGGCTGTTGTCGAAAAAGAAAAGCAGGTCCAGATGGACATCGCACGCGAATCTGGCAAGCCAGAAGCCGTGATCGAAAAAATGATCGTTGGCCGTATGAAAAAATACATGGCCGAAGTGACTTTGCTGAACCAGCAATTCGTTGTGAACCCAGATCTGACCGTTGCGGCAGCAGCCAAAGAAGCTGGCGTTGAAATCACAGGCTACGCACGCGTGGCGGTTGGTGAAGGCATCGAAAAAGTCGAAGAAGATTTTGCCGCTGAAGTTGCAAAACTGAACGGCTAATTCGCGGCACAATCGTACGATGATTTAGGCCTCGGTGGATTTCCAACGGGGCCTTTTTACATTTAAACGGTGTCTTGGAAATGACGCGACACCGTGCTCGGGAAAAGACACGGTGCCGCTTTGATCTATGTGCGTCCTAATTTCGGGACGAGAACGCACACTATCAATTGTGCTGGTGCGATAGGCAAACCCATAACACCAGCGTCCGGAAAACCGGCACGAATTGGAGTGCCTTGAAATCACAAGGGGTCCAAACCGCTGTTCCCAGGCCCAAGGCCACCACTCACGGAACTTCTATAGTTTGTCAAATAATGGCGGTTCATTAAAGTCAGGGAAACCTGACCTCGCGCATGTTTATAACGTTTCACGCGGCGTCATAAGAACGATCGTTACAAAACTGTCAAAACTCGAGCGCCATACGCCGAATCAATGCACTTACAACTCGGCGTCGATCACGAACATCTGGTTATAAAATGCAGCCTTAAGCACCGCTTGCGCGGTTGTTTCCACGTCTAATGCCTCGCGGGCAAGCCGCAGGTGTTTTTCGACTGTCGCGGGGGTCAGTCCTAGCAAAATCGCGATGTCTTGGGTTGTCTTACCGTCACCAACCCATTGCAAAACTTCGCGTTGCCGTTTGGTAAGATGGCGTTCGCCAGTATAGGGCAGGGTGAGCAGTTTCAGGTGCATGACGTTATTCATCACGATGATTTCGTCACCATGCTGCGCCCATACCTGTTCGACGGCATCTTGCGTCATGCCCGGCTTGGCCGTAAGAGCAATCGCCCCTTTGGTGCGTTCTGAAATTGACCGAAAGCTAACTGTATAGCCAGCGGTCACATTCATTTTGCGGTTAAACTCCATCACACGCGCTTCGCTTTGCGTGAGGTTGTCGATCCGTTTCATATCCATCATCCAGCGCCAGCTACAGGCACCGTCATTGGCCAAGGCCCATTTCAACATGGGGGCGTGATAATAGTAGGACTCGTCGAAAAACACCTGCATGTATTCAGGCGTTTGATTTGACAAAAGCACCCAATCTTGCGGGTCCCCAAGCGAACTGGACGTGCGGTAGCGCGTGTAACCATACATCACCCGGTCGAACCCATAGGCGTCCATTTGCTCTGTATGCAGGGTCCAAAGGTCTTCGACCGTGCGCGCGTTGGTCAACTTTGACAACTGTTCAACAAGTGTTCTCATAGGGGGTCACCCAAATAGTCAGCTATGGCTTGCATCGCCAGCGGATAGCCCGCCGCGCCAAATCCGCAAATCTGTCCGACGCAAACTTTAGAGATATAAGAGGTTTGACGAAACTCTTCGCGCGCGTGAATATTGGACAGGTGCAGCTCAATCACCGGTAACATGATACTTGAAATCGCATCCATGAGCGCAATCGACGTATGCGTATAAGCGCCTGCATTTAAAATAACGCCGTCATATGTGCCGCGCGCAGCGTGCAGCATGTCGATCATTTCGCCTTCATGATTGGTCTGCGCAAACACGACGGTAAGACCAAGCGTATCCGCCTGCGTCAAACAGAGGTTTTCAATGTCTTGTAAGGTCGTCGGCCCGTACACCTCAGGCTGGCGGGTGCCAAGCAGGTTCAAATTTGGGCCATTCAAGATCAAGATAGAATGCGTCATGGGCACCCCATAGCATCTTTAACTTACTGGTCAAAAGGGAAAATGGACGCAGGCGCTATTGCTTAAACACCGGGTCCGGTCGGACCATCGTTACGCGTGGATCCTTCGCGAGGCGCAGCAGGTCCTTTTTGTAGAGATTGGTCAAATGTTCACGTTCCCAATCCGACCAAGGGTCAAAGCCCTTGTTGGTCTTGTCCCGAGGATATCGGTCCTGAATCTCTCGGCGTGCGTCGACAGCTGCCTGAACCCCATCGGAAAGCATAAGGTTTTGGATTACTTCGACCGCACGATGCGACGCTGTCGGACGTGGGTTCTGGTCCTTTGGCGAACGAAACTTGCCGACGTCAATTTCTGGTCCCGCAATATTACTCAAAATTTGGTTTGCCATCATCGGGTTACTACGAAAATCTTCAAACGCCCAAATATAGATTTGCGCTTGGGGAAAGTAAGTTTTTACACGGTCTATAACTCCGTTCCACATCGGAAACCTCGTAATCACCTTGTCGACCATCGAATGAGTCAAAATTGGAGGGGAGCTGTCTGCTCGAATTGATCGAAAGTATTCAACGTAGGCTGCAGCGAAAAAATCTGCATAGTTTCTTACGGACAAGTGAACTTCGCGTACTGGAAACGGGATTTCACGCGCGGAGACCATCATAAAGGCGTCTTTGAAGCGGTATAAACGCCCGAATTTAACACAGTTCCCACAATGGCCCGCCAAGTTTTCGTCGCTTAAAATCAGCCTATCAGGCGCGCGCTCAACAATAGGCTCAAAGAATTTTAGCGTTATCTCGCGAAGAGTTTCATCATCAATGAATTTTTTACGTGGAAAACCGGTATGTTGGTGCGCGTTCCGTTGACAGGGCACTGTAAATTGTTCACGCATTTCGCGGTGCGGCACATAGTAAACACCCCGCTTGTCCATAAAGTTCTTATTGCGCTGCAAGATACGTTGCAGATAAGTGGACGCTGTTTTGTGAAAGCCACCATGTAGCACGACATATGGTTCGTTCATTTTTGATTGCCTGCCGCGGATTTTAGTGCGCGGCGATACTGTCGAAAACTTTTGCGAACCCGCAAGCCCATCTGTTCACGCCCGCTTTCAGTAAAGTAGTTTTGCAAAGCGCCCGCATACCAAGGCAACTGCCGTCGCCCCCGGTACAGCTGGTAAAACATCGGTTCAGTGATCTCACCAAACAGCCCGGCATGCATCAGGGGTTTAAGGGCGTCGATCTTACGGAGGAAAACGGCCGATTTATGATTTGAATACCAACACTTATATGGCGTGACATTTGCACCTGCTATGCGTTCAAAATGCTTATGGTCCGGTGCGAAATAGGGATCATAAAACACGCTAACCGGTCCGCATTTATCCAAAATTCCGCGCGCATCGCTTAACGGAAGCGTCCAATCTTGCCGCCGACCGATCCAATAGCGATCTTCCCACGGGACCAATTCCGGATCGAGGGTCGACTGCGGATTAAACGCCAAAACATGCGCGCCGGGCACCAGCGAGGCAAAGACAAGCGCGGCAAATCCCCCCATTGATGTGCCCGCAAAGACGACACGTTCATAGCCGTCGAAAAAACCACTATCGGCGAGCTGTTGCATCCGGTTGATCAACTGCGGATCGCGGTACCATTGCTTGCCATGCGCCAAGACCCCGAGATGCGACACATGATGATCCAGCGCAAACTTATACGCCCAAGGCACCCGTTCCGGACTCTTGTCGGCGACGTTCGAAAGATTGTCGAATGTTACCAAAAGAATGGGTCGCAAGCGCCTGAGAAACATCAATGAATGGCGATTTGATTTTTCAATGAATCCGATCCCATCGCCGCCGGGCGCGAGCTCTGAAAACCACAAAGGGAGCTGGGCGCCTAGCTGCGCAGCTGCACCATCAACATCTTCACTTTCGTCTGAAGGCGGAGTATCTTGCATATTGGCCCTTTGATCCTATCGCGGCCTAAGCTAAGCGGTTCGGCGCGCTAAGAAAACCAATTAATCTGCGGTACAGCTATGGTTTGGCACCGTTTTAAGCACTATACATGTCCCATCAGGCTGCGGCGCGCCGCCAACTAAAGGAACTCACCAGAATGAAAATAGCGGTTGCCGGTCTTGGATATGTCGGGCTTTCGAACGCGGTGTTGTTGGCGCAGCATCACGATGTGGTCGCAGTTGATGTCGATGAACAGCGTGTTGCATTGGTGAATGATGGTAAATCAGCAATCGAAGACGACGATATTTCGGCTTACTTGGCGCGTGGTGATCTAAAGCTGACCGCAACAACGGATGCCAAATCTGCATTTGCAGATGCCGATTTTATCATCATAGCAACGCCGACAAATTACGACCCGCGCACCAATCATTTTGACACATCTACCGTCGAATTTGTCGCGGCCCAAGCGCATGAGATCGCACCAGACGCGGTGATCGTGATCAAATCGACGGTACCTGTGAAATTCACGTCCGGGCTGCGCGCGGATATTGGTTATGACCGGATCATTTTCTCGCCAGAGTTTCTGCGCGAGGGCAGGGCGTTACACGACAACTTGCACCCCTCGCGCATTGTGGTGGGCGCGCATACCGAAGACGCAAAACGCTTTGCTGACCTTCTTGTTGAAGGCGCGATCAAAAAAGACATGCCTGTACTTTTCACTGATACAACAGAAGCGGAAGCTATTAAGCTGTTTTCAAACACATTTTTAGCTATGCGGGTTGCCTATTTCAACGAACTCGATAGCTATGCGATCGCACATGGGCTTAACACCCGCGAAGTGATCGAAGGTGTCAGCCTCGATCCGCGTGTTGGCAGCCATTATAATAACCCGTCGTTTGGCTATGGCGGGTACTGTTTGCCCAAAGATACCAAGCAGTTACTTGCCAACTATAATGCTGTTCCGCAAAATATGATCAGCGCGATTGTGCAGTCAAATCGCACCCGCAAGGACTTTATCGCAGATCAAATCATCGCAAAAAAACCAACGGCAGTAGGGGTTTACAGGCTGGTGATGAAAGCAGGTTCCAGCAACTTTCGCGACAGTTCGGTACAAGGTATCATGAAGCGCATCAAAGCTAAGGGAATTCAGTGCATCGTCTATGAACCCGTGCTTGACGACGATCAGTTCTTTAACAGTAAAGTCATCTCAGATCTTGCTGAATTTAAACAGAAATCAGACCTTATTCTAGCCAACCGCCTGACCGATGACCTGTCGGATGTGGTCGATAAAGTCTATACTCGCGATCTTTTTGAGGTCGACTGATGGCGCAGAAAACCGTTCTTGTGACCGGCGCAGCTGGGTTTATCGGCTTTCATCTGTCACAGCTTTTGATGGCCGAAGGTTTCCGCGTTGTCGGGCTAGATAGCCATAATGACTATTACGATCCGGCCTTAAAATCCGCACGTGAAGCCCAACTTATTGCCAATGCCGACTATACGTCCGTAAGGGGCAGGGTTGAAGAGCCTAGTCTTTTAATGGACCTCTTTGCGGCACATCGGTTTGACGCTGTGGTGCATTTAGCCGCGCAAGCTGGCGTACGCTATTCCATTGAAAACCCGCGCGCCTATACCGAGGCCAACCTCATGGGCACATTTGAATTGCTTGAAGCCGCACGCGCGTATCCGCCAAAACATCTGCTCTTGGCGTCGACAAGCTCTGCCTATGGTGCCAACACTAAAATGCCATACCGCGAGACGGATCAAGCGGACCACCAAATGTCCTATTACGCCGCGACGAAAAAGGCGTCAGAGGCCATGGCCCACAGCTATGCACATCTTTACGATCTGCCGGTCACCATGTTCCGGTTCTTTACTGTTTACGGGCCTTGGGGGCGCCCAGATATGGCGCCCAATCTGTTTACCAGCGCAATCATGGCCAACGCGCCGATCAAAGTGTTTAACCACGGCGATATGAAACGCGACTTTACCTATGTTGTCGATCTGGTTCGTGGAATCCGCTTGTTGGTTGATGCCGTACCAGAACGTCCCGTTGATGGGGTTGTGCCAGAGGGCGATAGCCTGTCACCAGTCGCACCGTGGCGGATTGTGAATATTGGGAATGGTGAATGCGTGCCGCTGATGGATTTCATCGGAGCGATTGAGCGCGCGTCGAACCACAAGGCGCACAAACAAATGCTACCGATGCAACCCGGTGACGTGCCCGCAACCTGGGCTGACAACAGCTTGCTCAAATCGCTCACGGGCTATGCGCCGGAAACGAGCGTGACTGACGGTATCGCAGAATACGTCAAATGGCACAGGGCGTATTACAAAATCTAAGCGTTTGTAATTATGGGCATTTGCCCCGCATAAATTTAACATAATACTGATTATGCGCTTTTTTTGTGTACGCGCAAAGTTATGTGACATTGGCTTAAATAGCTGATTGGCTTCTTGCCCTGCTTCGTTTAGTGCGATGCTCAGAACGGCAGAGCCAATCGCGCCAAGTCAAATAGTTTTCGCTCAAATGAGTTGATGATCACATCGAGTGCTTTTCGTCGCTCAACAAGGTGTGCCGCTGCAAATGGTTTCCGTAGGCCACGCGTGGCGTAACCTAGCTTTCGAGGCACTTTGAAGTACCGATTGTCGAAACAGTCAATCGGACGGAATGGTGATCCTAAGCTCGCATGAAGCAACATATCTGCGAGCGACTTGATGATCAGGGCCATTTTCCGTTTCTTGCTGTTGCACCGATGTTTCCCGGGTGTGTCTATCAAAAACTGCTCATAACGGATGATGCTGCGCCAAAGCGATTGGGTCGTCTGGCAAATGAATGCGATCTGGATGCCGTACAATGCACATTCCGGCATATCACAATAGGCAAAACAGCTAGAACACTGCCCGTTCCAGAAGCAGAAAGTGATCCCCGCCCCCTGCCCGATCTTCTAAAAGGCATTGTGGAAACTAGCTGAGGCGTATCCGATCCGAGAGACTGGTAGTCTTGTCTGCCGTGTCGTTCACTCCGCCAGTCGCGGTCAAGTCGCTGCGTTCCAGAAACGGCCATTGCGATCTGGCGAACAACTTGCTTATGGCTGACGGTTCCAATGTAAATTTTTGCGCAAGTTGTGAAGTAAACACATCCGAACATTCAAGCTACAGGGCGAGGTCAGCGGCTAGGTGCCCTGCCCCGCCAAATGTCGCGTTGCTCACCGAACAGTGCGTAATTAGTCCACTCGGCGTGCAGCCCAGGATTGCCGCATTGCGCACAATGAACGAGGCAAATATTTCTCGCTTAGCTGGTGCGCGCGAGATTGGCAGCAGTCAAATCGTAGTCATATTCGGCTCTGCTGAAGCACTCGCTGAACAATCTGTAAGTGATAGATTCCTCCGCAGAGTAGATTGCAAAAAACCGCGAGGCGGATCAACACATCAATAAGATAGCGCGTGACGCCACCAGTGCGCCGGATGAGTGCCTTACGCAGCGAATGATCACACGGAAGATCGGATTCGCGACGAAGCGGACACCAGCACGCGAAATCACCAAGAAACCCCTCGAAATCAGTGTCATTCGCCTTGAAGACTAAAATTTCGACGACTTGCGCCCGTGTGCCCAGTTGGACGTCCTGCCACGGCAGCCAAGCCGTTATGGCTCTTGCGGAAGTCCACTGGATCGCTGCCCACGATGTCCATACGCTCCAAATTGGGCACCACCAACCTGCCCTAGTCGCCGAGTTTGGCGTCTACATCGCGAGAGGTCTCGCGCGGATCATTACACCCCGCACACAGCTTGAGAGGAACACAAACAACGAGTTAGCAAGACCTGCGAGATGGTGGTGCATAAGTCTGCCGCCAAAACCAAGACACCCCGTCGAATCAAATATGTCTTGCTATGCAGGAGCCATCCACACGTGATATTCGCTGTAAGCGCAAAAAAGCGCTGGTCATGCTCAAGTAGCCCGCAACAATTCCTGTAGGTTGAACGATGCCTTCATTGCTGGCCAACCTTACTTATCTTGGACAATTGCGTTTTCCCATTCACTGATGAATGCGTCTCGTTTCATTTGATCCAGATAGGTCATCAGCGCGGGATTTAGATTGATTGTCCGTTGCGCAATATTGTCGTCAAAGCCAGACAAAGGCGGCAAAGGAAACGTGAGCGGATCAGCCGCTGTTTGGAGCGCCAAAAGGTGACGAACGAAGCTTTCCGCGTGTTCAGGGTTTGTCGCATTCGCAGAAACCAAAACTGTTCGCATCATGGTTATTGGGAAATCTGAGGGCAGGATCACCATCAACTCATCTGAAATCTCTGCCTGGTTGCGCGCATAACTTCCCAAAACGTTGTAAGCCAACAACAAATCACCCTCTCGCAAATCGTCGATCATCTGCCCCGAGCAACAATAAAGTTGAGCATCCATGCGCCCCATGACCTCCATTAGGCGCCAATAGGTTTCAGACGCGCGGGCATCTTGTGTTGCGAAAAGATAGCCCAGTCCCGATTGCCTTACATCATAGGTTCCGACCCGTCCTTGAAATCGGTGGGGATGCTTACGCATCAATTCAATTAGATCCTGTCGACTACTTGGAGTGGGGAGATCGCTCAGTGCGTGGCGATTAATGACAATAGCAGCGGGTTCGGAGGTAAAGGCAAACAAGCTATCGCCCCATTGCGCCCAGTCAGGATGCTCGACATCCAAAACAGGGACCGCGAAACCATCGTTCGTCAGTTTTAGTTGCAGATCCATTGCACTTGAAATCACAACGTCGAACTGTTCAGGTGTCGCGCGAAATATGCGGTCGATGTCGGCAGTTCCGGTGACAACATACTCGACCGCAATGTTTGAGTATGACGCGATGAAGTCTTCAATAATGGGCGCAAAAAACGACGTGTCAGTGCTGGAGAGGATACGTAGCGGGGCTTGATCGGATGAGCCAAAGGTTTGCTGATCCTCCCATTCTTGGGAGAAGCCAAAAACGGGAAAGAAAAGCGCGATTAGAAGAACAATGTAACGCATGCGCCGCCCTCCGGTCTGTTACTCAGGGTCATTTTGCCGCCATGTACGACAGCAACTTCTTGTGCGATGGTCAGCCCCAGTCCGGATCCGACCTTGTTACCCATGTTTTTACCGCGTACGAAACGCCCAGAAAGCGTTTCAATTTCATCGGGGGCGAACCCCTGACCATCGTCGTAGACACTGACCGATAAAGTCGGCGACTTGGATATCTCTACACAGACCCCCGTTTCTGAGGGGGCATATTTCACAGCATTGTCGATCAGGTTGCGCATGGCATTTTGGAGTAGGATCGGATCGCCATGCAGCGTTGCGGAACTGTCGAGTTTCATAGTGAATGTGATGTCTTTCATCTCGGCCACGGGTGTCATGCTCACAACCAATTCCTGTAACAATTCTGTCAAATCGACTCGTGGCATTTCAAGGTTCTCGGCGCGAAACGTCACCATTGCGTGATCCAGCAATTGCCCAGCTGCACGACTGCTTTCATCAATCGCGCGCACCATCGCTTGCAGTGACTTGCGATTGTCCTCGCGATCGACGCGCTGCAGCGTCGCCTCAGCATGTGAACGCACCGTTGCAAGAGGCGTTCGAATACGATGCGCCGCCTCGGCGATGAAATCTTCGGATTGGGTCAGCGTGTGATCTAGTCGCGACATGAATGTATTTAGCGACGCAACCAAGGGCGCCATCTCAGAGGGGACAGGTTTGGTCACGGGGCTTAGATCCTGCGGACCCCGGCGGGTCACGGATGTTGTAAGACGGTGCATTTGACGGCTGGTGGTCGACGCGGCCCAAATCGCAAGCGCCGATGACATAAGAAAGAAACCAAGCCCAAGTAACGCAACATTGCGGGAAATCGCATGCAAAGTGCTGGATAAGGCGTCCTGCGTCTGGGCGATGGAAACAAACACGTTCCGAGGGCCATCAGATCCGATCAGCACCCTTGCTCCTGTAGCGATGCGCAATTGATCACCGTTAAATGTCGTGTTTTCGAATGCAGTACTTTCTGGCGCCACATTTCGCGGGACAACAAGCCAATCGTAGCCTGAAAGCAGGGTCCCGTCTTCGTAAATGGCATAGAATACGCGGTCATCTGCTTGTGTATTCAGCATCGATAACGACGAATAGGGAAAGTCCAGCGTCACGCGCCCATCGCGGATTACGGCGGTATCCAACACGGATGACATCGATGCATTCAGGATATTATCTTGACCTTGTTGCGCGACCTGCGTGGCAAGCACACGTACGGCCACAAACAATACTACCGCCAACAACGCGGCCCCACCGGTTAGGATAAGCGCCAAGCGGTTTCGCAACGATCCTGAAACGATCACATTAGCCGTCATGATCTAACCTGTAACCCAACCCACGTAGCGTTACGATCCGCACTTCTGATCCTTCCAAATGTTTACGCAGACGCCCGATATAGACCTCAATCGCGTTCTCGGATACGTCGTCATCGTATGAAAAAAGTCGATCCACTAGCTTTTGCTTTGAGAAGACCTGCCCCTTGGTGGCGATAAGGAGTTCAAGCAATCGCAATTCACGATTGCGAAGGTTTATGGTGGTCCCATTGACGCGCAACTGGCCGGATACTGCATTGAATTCGACACCTCCGATGGTCTGAACTGATTGCGCAGATCCGGCATTTCGTCGCAAAACAGCACGGCAGCGCGCTTGCAATTCGGCATGATCGAACGGCTTGGTTAAGTAGTCATCTGCCCCTAAATCCAGCATACCGATTCGGTCCGATATCTGGCTTCGCGCCGTCAAAACAATAACCGGAGTGAGGTTTTTGCGGGCACGATGCTGTTTTAGAAAACTCCGCCCATCGCCATCCGGCAACATGATATCTAGTAAGATCAGGTCGTACTCTCCGGTGTCGACAAAGGCGCATGCCTCAGCGATTTTTGCAGCGTGATCAACCGTGTGCCCATCCAGACGGATGCGCGAGGCAACCGCCTCGGCAAGTTCCAGATTGTCTTCAACAAGAAGGTATTTCATCGCTGTAATCTCACTAAATAGACGCGTGACAGGTTTATGTCAGGTTGCCGTGATTATCGTCACGCACGGAGCCGTAGGGAGAACGGCTACCAAATGGGAGAGTAACATGACAACTTTGAAAATGGGCCGTCGTGCCCTGATCGCCGCAACTGCGGCAACACTTGGTTTTGGTACGCCAGTCTTTGCGGACGGCCATCAGGTTCTTGACGAAATTCACTTTATCATCCCCGGCGGCGCAGGTGGCGGTTGGGATGGCACCGCGCGCGGCACTGGCGAAGCCTTGACCGAATCTGGCCTTGTTGGCAGCGCGTCTTATGAAAACATGTCTGGCGGCGGCGGCGGCGTTGCGATCGGATACATGATCGAAAACGCCGAAAGCCTTGAAGGCACATTGATGGTCAACTCGACCCCGATCGTGATCCGGTCATTGACGGGCGTTTTTCCGCACAACTTTCGTGACCTGACACTGGTATCAGGCACAATTGGTGACTACGCGGCAATCATTGTAGGCAAAGACAGCCCCGTCAACAACATGGACGACCTGCTGGCAATCTATGATGCTGACCCTGCTGGCACACCAATCGGTGGCGGTTCGGTTCCGGGCGGTATGGACCACCTTGTTGCTGCCATGGTTATGGAAGCATCGGGTCGTGACGCGCTTGGCGTGAACTACATTCCATACGACGCTGGCGGTACAGCCATGGCAGCATTGCTGTCCGGTGAAATCGCGGCCCTGTCGACGGGCTTCTCTGAGGCAGTTGACCTTTCCAATGCAGGTGAAGTCAAAATCATCGGTGTAACAGCAGCCGAACGCGTTGACGCCGCCCCAGACGCCATGACGATGATGGAACAGGGTATCGACACCACATTCGTCAACTGGCGCGGCTTCTTTGGCGCACCGGACATGTCTGATGAAAAGCTGGCGCAATACCAGTCAGCGATCGAAGCCATGTACGACACCCCCGAGTGGGAATCCGTGCGCGCGCGCAACGGTTGGGTCAACATCCACAACTCTGGCGACGAATTCCGCACCTTCCTCGAAGAGCAGGAAGCAGTAATCGGCGATCTGATGACGAAACTAGGTTTTCTCTAGACGTTCGCGTCATTACGAAAACACGACGGTGCGCTCAGGCGCTCCGTCACGTCTACTTTGAATTTCTTTGGGGAATTGTTTCATGGCTTTGGATCGTTGGATCGCACTTATTCTTTTGGGGATCTGTATCGCTTATGGATACACCGCTTGGTTCGCGATGGATGCCAATCTTGCGCCATTCATGCGCCGCAATCCCATATGGCCCAGCACATTTCCCAAAGTTCTTTCCGTCTTGGGCGTCGCTGCCTCGCTCATCATTCTAGTTGGGCTTGAGAAAAGCGAAGAAAAGATAGGCGAAATCGACCATCGCCGTTTGGGGGATTACTTCATCGGGCAAGCGGTTGTTTTGTTGGCCCTAATGGTCGTCTATGCGCTTTGTCTTCGTCCACTCGGTTTCTTGTTTTCAACATCGGCGTTCCTGATCATCGGGTCGTTCATCTTGGGCGAACGCAAATGGCATGTGATGATCCCCGTTGCTTTCATCGCCACCGGCTCGGTCTGGTATTTGGTCCAAGAAGTGCTCGGCATTTTCTTGCGCCCCCTGCCAATGTTTATGGGAGTTTGATATGCTCGAAGGTATCCTGATTGGTCTGCAAACGGCCCTGTCACTGCAAAATTTGCTCGTCGTCATCGGCGGCTGTCTGATCGGCACGTTCATCGGCATGTTGCCCGGTCTTGGGCCGATGTCGATTATCGCAATCATGATCCCCGTGGCGATCACGATGGGTGACCCATCCGCCGCTTTGATCCTGCTTGCGGGCGTCTATTACGGCGCGATATTTGGGGGATCAACGTCCTCAATCTTGCTGAATGCACCCGGAGTCGCCGGAACAGTAGCCTCATCTTTTGATGGCTATCCCATGGCGCGACAAGGCAAGGCTGGCAAGGCCCTGACAATCGCCGCCATTGCCAGTTTTGCAGGCGGTACAATCGGCGCAATCTTATTGATGATCTTCGCGCCGATGCTGTCGACCGTCGCGTTATTGTTCCATTCACCAGAATACTTTGCACTGATGGTTGTTGGCTTGTCCGCCATTGCGGCTTTCGCAGGGCCCGGCCAGGTGACCAAGGCACTGTTGATGACCATCCTTGGCTTGGTCATGGCAACCGTGGGCGAAGGCGCATTGTTCAACTTGCCACGATTTACGGGCGGCATCATGGACCTGCAATCGGGCTTTGGCTTCATCACACTGGCCATGGCAATGTTTGCCCTACCCGAAGCAATATTTCTCGTTCTTAAACCAAAGAACCTTGGCGATGACGGAGGCGAAATCAAAGATTTGCGCATCAGCCGTGCAGAAGCCCGCGCAATCGCGCCAGTCATTGGCCGCCAATCCATTCAGGGCTTTTTCATCGGGGTCTTACCCGGGGCCGGCGCGACAATCGCTTCGTTCCTTGGCTATGCAGTGGAACGCAACATCGCCCCGAAACATGAACAAGAGGAATTCGGCAAGGGATCTGTCAAAGGCCTGGCTGCTCCTGAAACGGCCAACAACGCGGCCTGCACAGGATCGTTCGTGCCACTGTTGACGCTAGGCATTCCGGGGTCAGGAACCACGGCCATTTTGCTGGGCGCGTTGATTGCATTGAACGTGACGCCGGGCCCACGTCTGATGATCGACGAACCACAGATTTTTTGGGCAGTTATCATGTCCATGTTCATCGGCAATCTGGTGCTATTGGTTCTGAACCTACCTTTGATCCCATACATCGCGAAATTGCTGGCTATTCCGCGCAATTATCTAATCCCTTTCATCCTATTTTTCACGCTGATGGGGGCCTACATCGGCCAAAACAATGCGACAGAATTGCTCATGCTCGTCGGGTTCGGCGTGTGCGGCATCGCGTTGAAATTCGCCAACTATCCGCTGCCACCTCTGCTGATCGGATTTATCTTGGGCGGCATGATGGAAGATAACTTCTCTCGCTCGATGCAGCTTTATGGCGGTGTTTCGTTTGTTTTGGAGCGGCCTATGACACTTGGTCTGCTGGTGATCGCCGCTGGCCTGATCATTGTCCCTGTCTTGCGATCACGCCTCGCCAAGTGATTTCAATCGGGCGCGCCACCGAACGGGAACGCAACAAGGATTGTCTGCAGTAACGCCGAAGTAGCCGTTGATATGAAATTGGCGGAAGTTTGCGCCCTCCGCTTGCCAGCCATCGACGATTGACAAATCGTTGCAACGTCGACCGAATGTCTGCTCCAAAGAAGTTGCACCGCAGAGACGCATGTTTTGGTCAATGTCCGCAACGGGCCGACCATGTCGATCAACACAAAGGTCGGAAACGAACTTTTTCTGCGGATCAAACTAAATTGGGCAACTTGAAGAAAGCGGGCTCCCAAGGTTGCGCCCCTGTTTTTTTCCGATGTGCCAACGCAGCGAACGGCGGTAATGGGCCACAGTGTCGATTTTTGTGATGTACAGAATGTCCAATTTTGGGAACCTCACAAGCACTCCCGTTTGATGCCTAAACCCATCTACCAATGTGATTGCTTCCGCCCACTCATCTATACCTTACCCAGTTCTAACTCCGAATCCGCATTGCAGAGATTGCGGTCATGTTACGCGGGTCATCGGAAAACTAAGACCGGCAAAGACGAAAATATGTTCCGGAATTTGTGCACTCGTCCGTCTTCGACAGATTCGTCATTGACGGATTTCCCGACCGCACTTCCTTTTGATACCTGTGGCGAATTTCATCTTTAAGGTGCAAAGATGAACCTCATTATAAGATATTGATCAGGCTACCACCAAAAAAGAATCGCCCCACATATTTGGAACTGTGCGCAATAACACATTGAAACCAAATATATATTGTAATTATCGAAACTATGGCGTTGCCAGATAGCATTGACCTATGCTCTGCTTAACGTAGGGGCAACTATTTATTAACCCAATCTTTCACATTCGCCCCTAGGTATGCGCACTAAGCGCGTTCCGCCTTTCGACGACACATAACATAGGGGGCCACATGGTCTCTTCGACTACGCTTTTTCATGCCCTGCTTGCAGGCCCTAAAGAGATGGGTGAATCTCGTGATTGATGCGGCGCTGTCTCTGACGGTGTCCAAGTTAAACGGGCATCTTTCTGGCCGCTTTGGTGCGCCCGAAGATATCGCAGTGCTTGCGCCACTGACCGATCCTGATGGAAAAGTCTCTGAATTGACCCGCAATCGTCTTGCGCTTTTCATCACCAATATCTCCGAAGACAGCGTGCCCCGCCGTGGTCAGGGTCGCGGCGCGCCGTTGGCCGGGTTCACCGCTGGCGAAGACCCTTTGCATCTGGACGTCTACGCGATGCTCGCGGCCTCTTATGATGCAAATATCTACGGCGAAGGGCTCAAGATGCTTTCCGCCGCTTTGATGTATTTTCAAAGCTACCCGATGATGACCCCGCAAAATACGCCCAATATGCCCAAGGGCATGCAGCAGCTATCGTTTGAGATCAGCAATCTGCGCGTCGAAGAGATGGGACAGATGTGGGGCAATCTGGGCGGCCGTTACGTGCCTTCGGTCATGTTTAAAATCCGTACAGTCACATTGACCTCTGGCGCGATTACCTCGCTGAAACCGGCAATCCGCAAACCACGCCGCAGTCTGTTTCCGCTCAGGGAGGCCCAGTCATGAGCTTCCATATCGCATTGTCATTGCGTTTGACCCACGAGTATTGGGGGGATGAAACCCCGCCGCTGCGTATCCTGCCAACCGACGTGCACCATTTTACAAGGGCCGGATTTTTGGCAAAGCCAGCCCCTGCCCGATTGGATGTCGTCGCTGAAACCGCACTGTTAACGACGCCAACCCTGCTTGATTTTGATGTCTTCAGCACCAGCCCGGATACATATGTACTGACCAAGGGGCTGGCCGCCGAAAAAGTTCCGCTGTTTGATTTGGGCACCGAAGACGAATTGCAGCTTTCAGATGCGCATCCTGTCCAAGCCCCGGCACGGATGCCCGGTGACCCTTTGCTGCGGCTACGCGTATCGATTGATGTTTCTGGCACGTACGAAGTGACCTTGCATTTGCAAGCGGTAAGTGCCCTTTGGGCCTATTACTTTACCGGTGAAAATGCTGCCGAACGCCTGCAAATTTTGGATACTGCGGGCAGCACATCCTTCGAAGATCTTGGTCGCACCGCGATCACGGAGGGCCATTTCGCCCGCGTCCTACGCTCTGACACGCCCATAAAGATGTCTTACCGATCTGACGCGCGTTTTGCGCTAGAGGCGCGGCAAGACCCGCCCTTTGACCCTATTACCCTGATCCCGGTGCTTCCTGCGGCCGGTGTCAATCTGCGCCCTACAGATGACCCTGCGGCCGCAGCCCCACTTCAATCCGACATTTTCGTCAGCTTATGGTAAAGGAGAATTTCCAATGGTCATGAAGACCCCCGGCGTCTACATCGTCGAAAAAAGCGCCTTCCCGAACTCGGTCGTGCAAGTCGCCACGGCGGTGCCCGCCTTTATCGGCTATACAGAACGCGCCGCAAACGGGAATGTATCGCTGCTTGATACCCCGTTCCGGATCACGTCATTTTCTGAGTATATGAGCTATTTCGGTGGCCCACCAAAGCCACAATACGAATTGGTCCCTTACAAACACTTTGACGGTACATCGCCGCTATCAGCGGATGGGGCCGCCAAGAAAGACGCCCTGCCCCGCGCGGTGTTTTCAGTTGGCGATGCCAAGTTTGAATTTGTGCAAAATAACCCGGCCTTCGCCTTATTCGGTGCGATGCGCCTGTTTTTCCAAAACGGCGGCGGCGCTTGCTATGTCACCTCTATCGGTGGCTATGAGGTCAAAAACGAAGCTGGAGAAATCGAAGACAATGTTATCGACGCTGATCTGATGCTGGTTGCGATCAACGGGTTGAAAAAAGAACCTGAGCCCACAATGCTCGTGATCCCAGAGGCAACCCGCCTTGCCCGTCAAAACGCCGTCAAAGTACAGCAAGCCATGCTGAAACACTGCGGCAACGACATGAAAAACCGTTTCGCGATTTTGGATATCTTTGCCGGTCACCTTGACCAAAAAGACCCGCTGGGCAACCCGGTTGCGACATTCCGCAATGACGTTGGGATCAACAATCTCGACTTTGGCGCGGCCTACTACCCGTGGCTGGATACGTCGATTTTCCAATCGCGTGACTTTAGCTACGAAAACATCGTCGGGGCCAGCCACCCGAAAATGATGTCGCTCATGCGTCAGGCAATGAAAGCTGGCAAAGAGCTCGCAACAGAGATCAATCGCATCTCGGCCCCAACGGTTTCTGGCGATTTCACAATCTCTGTGCCTAAAAGCGGCACAGTGAAGGTCACGCCGCATGATCTCACGGCCGAAGACGATGAAAGCGACAAAACCGGTTTGAACTATAAGATCGCCAAGACCGATCTCATGGGCGGCACATTTGTGAATGCTGACGGCGCCGAAGTTTGGGAATTCACCCAAGATATGTTGGGCGATGAAGAAACCGCAAGTTCGATTAGCTTTCAGCATGATGGTGCCTCTGCCAAGGGTAAGATCGAATTGGTTGTCAGCGACGAGGCCGAAATGGCCACCGATACATTGACCATGAATATGGAAATGATCGGTGCGATCCTACTGCCTGCCGCGATCAAGGAACAAACGGCAACCGCCGAAATTGACGTCGCCTCTGATCACCCTGACGCGGACGCTGGATCGATTGTCCTGTCCGATGCCACGTCATCAGATGGCAAGGTTAAGGCTGTCGAAGGTGTTGGGACATGGACGGTCGCGGATGCGGGCAGTGTCAGCTTTGCGCCAGACCCCGCCTTTGCAGGCCCTGAAGCCAAAGCGACATATACGATCTTTAAAGAGGACGAACTTATCGCAAAACAAGAGCTTCGGGTCTTGGTCGATGGCACCAGCCCTGTTGTTGCCCAAGGCCCCTCGCCCGCGATGATCGACAAAACATTGCGATCTTTGGTGCCGCTTTACGGCACGATGATGGACACAATTGCTAAGCGTGAAAATAGCATGGCACCGGGTGCAGGCATGGCTGGACTTTATACAATGGTCGACAATAGCCGTGGTGTTTGGAAAGCGCCTGCAAACATCTCGATGAACTCTGTGGTTGGGCCGAAGGTCAATATTAACCACGAAGAACAAGAGAACCTGAACGTCTCAACAACGGGTAAATCGATTAACGCGATCAGACCGTTTGTAGGTGAAGGTACGCTTGTTTGGGGCGCGCGGACGTTGGACGGCAACAGCCTTGACTGGCGCTACATCAACGTGCGCCGCACGATGATCATGATCGAGGAATCGCTGCGTTTGGCATCAAAGGCTTATGTCTTTGAACCCAATACCGCCAACACATGGATCACGATGAAATCAATGACCGAAAATTTCCTGACATCTGTCTGGAAACAAGGCGGTCTTGCAGGCGCTGTGCCGTCAGACGCGTTCAGCGTGCATGTGGGCTTGGGCGATACGATGACACCTGTTGATGTTCTCGAAGGGATTCTTCGGATCACGGTTCTGGTCGCTGTCGTGCGTCCGGCAGAATTCATCGAAATCACCTTCCAGCAGCAAATGCAGAAATCTTAAGAGTTTCAGAAAGGATATAACACATGGCAGATGATGGCTCCGCCCAAACGCAGGCGATTTGGCCGCTTCCAAAGTTCCACTTTCAAGTAAAGTGGGACGATACGGAATTGGCATTTCAAGAGGTCTCAGGCCTCGATATCGAAACCCAGCCGCTTGAATATCGCGCCGGCAATAACCCGGTATTTTCCACGATCAAAATGCCCGGCATGCTGAAGACCGGCAATATCACCATGAAAAAAGGCGTCTTTGTCAAAGACAATGCCATTTGGGATTGGTTTGCTGAAATCAAGATGAACACGATCACCCGTAAGGCGCTGACGATTTCATTGCTGGACGAAGCAGGTGCCCCGACGATGGTCTGGAAAGTGCAAAACGCCTTCCCGGTCAAAGTCAGCGGCACCGATCTAAAGGCCGAAGGCAATGAAGTCGCCGTTGAAAGCATCGAAATCGCCCATGAAGGGTTCGTGATCGAGAACGCCTAAGATGGACGATTTCAGCGCACCAACAGCGTTTCACTTTGACGTGGCTTTTCAAGGCAGTGATCCGGATATTTCGGACACTGCCTTCCAAGAGGTCACGGGGTTAGAGGTCGAAATGACGACCGAACCTTTGCAAGAAGGCGGTGAAAACAGGTTTGTGCATAATCTTCCAAAACAGGTCAAGCACAAGAACCTGTCGCTCAAACGCGCTCTGACGGGGGACGATAGCGGCCTTGTGACATGGTGCCAAAACACGCTTGAGCAGGGGTTCGGGACGCCAATCAAACCGCAAGATTTGTTGATTTCCCTACTCAACGAAGAGGCCGAACCAGTTGCAAGCTGGTCAGTGACAAATGCGTTTCCGGTTAAGTGGACGACAGGAAATTTCGACGCGATGAAGAATGAACTGGCAATTGAAACCGTTGAGCTAAGCTACCTGACGCTCGAGAGGAAAAGCTAATGGCGATCGAAATCGGCAATCTTACTGTACGCGGCACATTTGGCGACAGCCGGACCCCGGAAGGCGGTATATCAGAGGATAAAGTGCGTGATATAACAGTCGGTATTCGCAAAGAAATGCGTGAACTCATCAAGAAAGAGATCGCCGCCAGTGAACAGCGCATCAAAGAGGGTCTGCTGTCATGACCAAACTCACGATTACGCGCTGCGACACATCTGTTTCGCAAATCACCGCCAAATCGGGCGCAGCGAATGTCTTTACGACCACGATCAACCCATCCGCGTTTAACCGCAAGTATGCCACGAAGTTTTCGGGTACGGGCGGCGGGTCCGATGACGCCATCGGCAAGGCGGCACCCGTTCCCAAGTTTTCAGCGTCTGAACCCGAAGAAGTGTCATTCACGCTGACGCTAGATGGCACCGGCGTTGTACCCGATGCGGCAGGTACCACCGTGGCGGCGCAAATCGATAAATTACGCAGTATCGCCTATGATTATTCTGGCGATGACCATGAACCTGATGCGGTGCAGATCGACTGGGGGACGGAACTAAAAGGGTTTCAAGGGCGTCTGACCAGCCTTGATATCGACTACACATTGTTTGACCCAGACGGCGCACCATTACGCGCGACGATGAAGCTCAAGTTCATCGAGGCTTTGACCGATGCCCAAGTTGCGCTGGAAGCCAACAATCAATCCCCCGACCTGACCCACCTTGTCCGCGTGGTTGAGGGTGACACCCTGCCCCTTTTATGTGAACGCATCTATAAGGACGTCACTAAATACCTTGAAATCGCACGGTTTAATGATCTCGACGGTTTCGCAAGACTAGAGCCGGATACGCTGCTGCGTTTCCCGCCAATGAGGTAACCCATGGCCACCTCACCCGTCGCGAATGTCAGCGGTCCGCTTGGGATCAGTGTAAAAATCAACGGCAGTGCAATTGCGGAAGATATCGCTGTGAACGGGATCACTGTCACACTCGATATCAACCGGGTGCCGCAGGCAACTGTCCGATTGGCGGATGGATCGGTCGCGACCAATGAATTTCCGTTGATTGACGGCACTGATTTTGAGGTCAGCACCCCGATAGAGATCGCAGCATTCTTCGGCGCTGGCGCCGCGCAAACCCTGTTTAAGGGCATTATCACCGCGACCCGGTTGCGCATTAGCGGTGGTGGCGCGGGTGAGTTGGAACTTACCTGCCGGGACAAGGCCATTGCCTTAATGGACATTCGCAAAACCACCAGCTTTGCCCAGATGAAAGACAGCGATGCGATGGCAGCCATCATTGGTGATGCAGGGCTTTCGGCCGCTGTTAAAGCCACCACTGCCGACCCCAGCGATCTGGTCCAATATGATTGCAGCGATTGGGACTTCCTGCGCCAGCTAGCCGACCGGAACGGTCAGATTATCATTGTCGACGATGGCAAAGTGACCACGGACGCCCCCGACCCTGCTGTGGCCGCGACGATGGGGCTGACGCTTGGCATTGATATTTTGGATTTTGACTGCAAGATCGACACGGCCTCATTGATCAAAGATAGTGCCGTAAGCGGCTGGGATCCTGCGTCACAAGCAGTCACGACCGAAACCAGCGACAGCGCTGACACGGGGTCATGGGGCAATGCAACCTATGCCGATCTAAGCAAAGTCACAGGCGACCGTAGCCATACAGCCACGACCCCCTATGCCATTGGTCAGGTCGCGCTCGCGGATGTGGCTAAGGCGCGTGCGATGCGCGCACCGATGAGCGCGATTTCAGGGCGCTGCAAATATCCGGGATCTGCCTTGGCTGAGATTGGTAAAACCATTGAAATTACGGGCGTTGGCGACCGTTTAGGCGGGACCGCCTATGTTTGCGGCATCACCCATGAAATTTCTGCGGGCACCTGGGAAACCACTTCGCGGCTTGGCCTGCCAGCCGGCTGGCGATCCGATAGCTTTGGCCTGTCTACGCCCGGCGCTGGCGGGCTGAGCGCGCCGGTGCAAGGGCTGCATGTGGGCACCGTGCTTGCGATTGTGGACAGCGGCGGTACCAACCCAATGGGCGACGATACGATGATCCAAGTCAGCGTCCCATTGATGGGGGAAACCCCTGCTGAACTTTGGGCCCGCTATGCACAGCCCTATGCGACAGGCGGCGCAGGTATTCAGTTTTTACCCGAAACCGGGGATGAAGTCATTTTGGGCTTTTTATCCGCTGATCCCGGCGCACCTGTCATCTTGGGGTCGATGCATAGCGGCAGCCTTGCCCGCACAAACGAGGCCACCGAAGAAAACGAGCTTAAGACCATCACAAGCAAGTCAGGTATTCACATCACCTTTGATGACGACAAAGAAATCCTGACCGCCGAGACCCCGGCGGGCCAATCCATCGTGATTGACGATGACGCCAGCACAATCACCCTGACCGATGTCACCGGCAACACAATTACGATGTCTGACAGCGGCATGGAAATGGCGGCCCAAGGCACGTTTGACCTGACGGCCACAGACACAATCACCATCGCCAGCGATATGGATGTCGAAATCACCGGCATGAATATCAGTGCGACCGCCGATGCGGAAATGACCGCCGAAGGCTCTGCGAGCGCAAGCTTTAGCTCCTCAGGCCAATGTACGATCGAAGGCTCGATCGTCATGATTAATTAAGAAGGACCATGCTTATGCCACCTGCCGCCCGCCTGACAGATATGCATGTATGCCCTGCCGCAACCGGCCCTGTGCCTCATGTCGGTGGCCCTATTGTTGGGCCGGGTGAAGCAACGGTTCTGATTGGCAAACTTCCCGCGGCGGTCCAAGGCGACAATTGTGTGTGCGTCGGCCCACCAGCGACAATCACAAAAGGCTCTGCCACGGTAATGATCGGCGGCTCACCAGCGGCACGCATGGGCGACACAACAGCTCATGGTGGATCGATCGTTGCGGGCTACCCAACCGTGATTATCGGAGGTTAGCCATGGCAAGCGATGATCCGGGTTTTTTGGGACGTGGCTGGGCGTTTCCGCCACAATTTGATCCGTTTTCCGGCGAGGCAAAATTGGTCACCGCCGATGAAGATATATACCAAAGCCTGCGCATTCTTTTTGAAACCCGCCCCGGCGAACGCGTCATGCATCCAACGTATGGGTGTCGGATCTATGACTATATTTTCGACCCGCTCAACGCCGCAACCCTGCGCAAAATGGAGGCCGCAATCGCGCGCGCAATCTTGTTTTTTGAACCACGCATTGATGTTGATCAGACCAAAGTATCCGTGGCGGACGCGGCCGAAGGAAAGCTGCTGATCGATCTATACTATCGTGTTCGGCAAACCAATTCGCGCGCCAATGTGGTCTTTCCCTTCTATATTCGCGAAGGCACCTTGGTCACTGACACGCCCGTGGTCGAAGGGTAGCTGATGCACGCAAGGCGCCTCATATCACTTGTCACCTGTGCGGGTCTGTTGGGCGGTTGCGATGCTGTCCAAGGGGCCGTCAATGCCGTCCGCGATACAACCGCCGCCGAAGTCATTGGGCTCGGCCCCGATTTGCCCTGCGACGTGGACCGGTTCGAAGCCAAGCGTATGGCGGGTACTTATTTGCGCACAGCAAATGGTACGCCGGGCGGCACAATCATCGCGGTGTCAGGCCGCACACACGGTGGAAGCGCACCGCTCCCGCGCAATTTAGCTGTGGATGATCGCAAAATTCGCGGGCTTGATGCGTCAGCGTTGGGAGATCTGAGCGGACGCAAACATTCCACCGCAGTCCCCATCGCCGCGCTCAACACACGCGCAACACTGCCACTGGCCTATCAGCTTCGCTATCAGGCCGATGGCGTTGACTACAGCGGCCCTTTGGTCGTCGGTATCCCGCCGTTGCAAGACGACATACCACTTTTGGGGCAATCATTGCGCATGGGGGCCGTGGCCATCACCTACACAGCCGTCTCAAACGACGGCGCGGTCGAAACCACACAAGCCACCGGCGATTTTGCGATACGTCTTGGGTTTGGATCGCAGCGCGCCACGTTTTCGATCAGCAATCTTAGGATTGAAAGCGGCCCAGCATTGCCCTTTGCCCGGCTGCGCTGGACCCGACTGGGGCTTTGCGGTGCGCGGGTTGTCAGTTCTGGGCAGGGGGTGGTCAGCATGTATGACCATGACGACGGGCGCATCCCGACCTTTGGCCCAGACGCCGACCCAAGCGAAGGTGTGCTGGTATTTCAAGCCACCCAATTTGCAGCCGATCCTACCACTCCGGGCCCAAGTGACCTTGGCGGGGTCTTTGCCATTCAAGGTGATGCATCCAGCCTAACGGCAGTCTTTCTTTCGCGTGGCGGCTCAGCCGCAGCAATCCCCTAACCCCTTCTCAAACGATGAAAAAACAATTGCAGAAAGCAACAGTGTCACACAATTGGTCAGATATCCGCGTCACGCAGGGTTCGCTCGAAGACGCGCGCTTGCCAACGCCATTGCGTTGCAGTGATCCGCATATCAGACCCGGCAATTTGGCGGATAACTTTGTACGCCTCGCAGCCAATGCCCCTGCCCCATGGGATAAAATGCTCCGGTCTGAGCCATTGCTGGTTGCCGCCCAAATCGTCGCTTTTCGCATTGATGACGAACTTACGCGCTTTGATCTGGCCCTTGAGCAGGGGGCGGACACCGCCGCACGTGAAATCCGCAACCTTGCACAGCAGCTTGACGATTGGATTATCCGGCTGCGGGCACAATGGCCGGGTGAATTTGCCGCCGTCTTGCAAGGCTTGGATCAGCAAATGAATCTCAGCGACCGTGCCCATGCACTTGCACGGGCGTCGGGCGCGCGGATGATTGCTGTGATGCAAAACAAAGGGTTTATTCCCGCGGCGACAGGCGACAACATCGTTCAAGCCCGTGCGTGCCAAGCCGGGTTAAGCGCGGCACATCGCCAACTGGTTCACGCGATCGCATCCTTAAAACCGGTGGCGCAACTTGGGTTTGATCGCAGGTTAAAATCAGGGCTGATTGACCCAGCAATTGGCCTGATGATCGCAGAACTCTCAGCGGCGCAGCAAGTTGATGCGCGCTTGAACCGGTTCACGGAACGCCACAGCGATTTTTACTATGGAGAGATCATCGGCCAGCCGCGCCGTGGCGCGGCCCCGGACCGCGCATTACTGCATCTGCCATCAGGTACCGCCCCAAAACTGCTGGCCAAGGGAACGCCACTCACAGCGCAATTGGCCGATGGTAGCAAGCTACATTTTCAGACCGAAGTTGATGTGCCGATCACCCCTGCGAAAGTCATCGCGACGGCCGCGCTCAGCTATGATACCGACCCCCAAATTTCACTATTTTCGACCTTGGGCAGCGTCACAGGTGTGCGTGGCGGGTTTGAACCCGCAGAACAGCAACCCCTCGATCGGAGCGTTTTTGTAGGGCCTGCAAATCAAGATATCGATATGGGGTTGGATATCGCGTCGCAGATGTTCCAGCTCTCAGAGGGGCACCGCCAAATTGATGTCAGTTTCAATCTGCAGCGCGCCACAGATTTACCAGCGGCGACACCGTCTGGAGCCATCGTCGCGCAGACTGCACCCGACCCTGATATCGCGTTGGAACTCCGCTCTGACCCGACGCTGATCCGCGCGCTGGGCTTTGACAATCTGAATGCAGGT
Organism: Loktanella sp. D2R18; assembly: GCF_003318235.1. Lineage (GTDB taxonomy): Bacteria > Pseudomonadota > Alphaproteobacteria > Rhodobacterales > Rhodobacteraceae > Yoonia. The sequence continues at coordinate 64,560 of NZ_QOCG01000011.1, forward strand.
GTGGCCGCCATCGCCGCACAGGTGCACAGCACCGCCTGCGCGCGCGACTGCGGCGCCTCGATGGACCTGATTTATGAGGTCATAGCGGGCAAGATCCTGACCGTGTCTGCACTGCGCATTCTTTTGGGCCGGATTGTGACGCTGGGACTGGTTGAAAATAACCCTTGGCCGACCGGGTCCTACTGGGACACACTCAAGACCCGTATATTGGCATGTGAAACGGCGCTCACCGGGCAGCATAACCCGGGGGCGGCAACAGGTGACATTGGCCAAATCGTCGAGGCCTTTGGGCAAGAAAACGGTCAGTTCATCTATTCTCCCGCCGATATGTTTGAAAAGCTGCTGGGCGATGCATTCCATGTCACCCTTTCCACGGCGCAAGGGCCAATGCCGGCGAAACTGACGCAAATCATTCCCAAAACCGACGGCACGCCCGGATTTTTGATCCGTCTGACCTATGCGCCAGATATGCCCGCCATCACCTCTGATAAGGAGAATGCGCCTGTCCTTTCATTTCGCTGGGATCAGCAGTCCCGCGTCTGCCCAATCTCGTTTTTTGAACGCTACACGCTTGATCAAGTAGGGATTGCCGTGCGGGTTGACGGGCTGACCCAGCTTTCGGGGTTTAGCGATGATGGGCCGGTTGCAACCGCGCAATCTTTCATGCCCTTTGGTGCGCGGCCCAATGAGGGAGCCACATTTACCGTCGCCTCTGCCGAGATGGCGGCGAAACCCGTGACCGGGGTGCATATGCGTTTGCGCTGGGCAGATGTCCCCGACAAGCCCGGTGGCTTTGCCACATATTATCGCGGCTATCCAGACAGCGTGACGGTCCCCGACCCAACGGTGCGCGCCGAATATCTGGTGGATGCGGCATGGAAGCCGATCACCGATGCACCCGGCCCGATGATCCCTACCAACCCCTACGACGGCACGTTGATCCCTGAATGGGCGCTCACCGCGCCGGTGCAAGGGTCTGACAGCATCGCGCCGCTATACACCCATGGGTCCTTGCCCAAAAACCGCGCGAAACTACGCGCAGGCGCGCTACGACTGACCCTGCGCGGCGGCGGGGATTTTGGGCAAGCGCAACATCCGCTTGCACTGGTCAAAGCCATGCGGCCAAACCCAGTCCCACTGCGGCCTCGCGTGCCCCCAAACCCGCCATGGATTCCGCGCATTGAGAGCCTAAGCCTTGGCTATACGGCCGCATCTGTCATGACTTTAGCTGCGCCCGACACTGCACAGCCGGGCGACAAAATCACACAAATCACGCCGTTCGGGGCACGGCCCGCCTTTCCTAATCGCATCAGGCGCAATTTGGGGCTGTTTCCACCGCGTTTGGGGCTAGGCACTTTGTATATCCAGCTTGCTGGCAAAGGTGCGCTGCGCCAATTGGGCATTTTGTTCGATATTGCGGATAGCGGGCACTTACGCCTCGTGCCGCCACCGGTGCCGCTTGATTGGTATTACCTGACTGCTGATGGTTGGACCGATCTGCCGCCCACCGCAATTTCATCCGATACGACCGACGGTTTGCTCCGCTCTGGCGTTGTCACGCTCGACTTACCAAATGATGCACACACCCCGGCCGGTGAAATGCCCGAAGGCGGGGTTTGGGTGGCGGTTTCGGCGCCGTGGCGTGGGTTTGAAACCCACCCTACGTTGTCACGCGTGCGCACAAATGGCGTTTGGGCGGTCAGCACTGAAAGTGACGCTCTGCCCGCTGCAGGCGACAGGCAATGGCGGTTTAACGTGCCGCAACCCGGCATGTCCGCGCCACAAGAAGCCGCACGCCGCGCACCACCAAAACCGCCCGAAACCCGGCCAGACTATCTTGCGCGGGTCGGTGAACGGTTACGCCACCGGCAACGCGCTGTGACCCCGTTTGATATTGAACGACTGGTTTTAAATGTCTTTCCGGATGTGTGGCGTTGCAAATGCCTGCCCCATTTGTCGCGTAAATCCGCGGCCCCGCGTCCGGGAACAGCCACCGTCGTGATCGTCCGTCACCCGCCAGAATTCGCGCAAGGCGCGCAGCAGCACGCGCAAGAAAGATACTTTGATGTCGGCACCTTAGAGCGGGTGCGTGCGTTTCTTCACAGACATGGAAGCCCAAACGCCCAGTATGAGGTGGTGAACCCTGCATTTGATCGCCTCCATGTTCGGGCCGCCCTGCGCTTTGTCCCATTCCAAGACGATGGCGCCCTGGCCAATAAGCTGCAGCATTATGTGTCGCAGTGCCTATCGGTTTGGACCGGCGGTGACGACATCGCCAGGTTTGGTTGGCAGGTAAACGTGCCGATGCTCAAGGCACAAATCGCCGCCCACCCAGATGTGCTTGGCATTACTGATTTTTCGGTTTTGCATTTCGTCGCAGACGACAGCCAGCATTATGCGCTTGGCGATACCGCGCAAGACGATGCGCGCGGGCCGCTTGGATCGATCATACGACCGTCGCGACCTTGGGCCCTGCCCTTGTCCGCCAAAAGCCACGCCATTTCGACGTCAGAACGCAAGCAACCCATTGCCCCAACCCAGAGCGGCATCGGTCGTTTGCGGATCGGTGACATGCTTATCGTAGGTCAGGAGGGTCACCCATGACCAAAAAAGATCGCACCACGCTCAAGGCGTTCTTTCGTGATGGGGCCCTGCCCACCGCCGAACATTACCGTGATTTGATTGACAGCGGCGTGAACCAGATCGAAGACGGGTATTCCAAAACCGCCGCTGACGGGTTGCGGCTGACGTCTGTTGGCGGCTCGCAAAGGGTGCTTAGCCTTTATGAAAGCCTAAGCGCGCAATACCCGGCGTGGGTCATTGATCATGGCGAAGACAGCAGCAGCCTGCATTTTCGACGCGGCGCTGATGTTACCGGCGACAATCTAGGTGTCAGCTTTTCGCCCGAAGGGCGGCTCGGGCTGCGTAATGATGCGCCTGAATGGCAGCTTGATGTCAACGGGGTGCAGCGCGCGCGCGGGCGCATCGGGTTTGCCAGTGATGAAATTCCGCATGTGCCTGCCGATGGCAAATGGCATGATGTCACCGCGGAAATGACCGGTTGCCAAGCCTTTGAAGTCATGGCGGGCGCAGGGGCCGAATTGACGCAAGGCCGCTATTCCATGGTGCATGCAATCGCGATGAATGCATTCCACCCGCGCAATTGGGTGCTTAATTGGCTGTTTGGGCGGCGGCGGATCAAATCCAAAACCGCCGTTTACGGCAGCTATGCCGACCGCATCCGGCTGCGTTGGGTCGCGACCAAAAACAGCCATCACTACAAGCTGCAAATGCGCACCAACGCGAATTTTGGCCGTGACAAGGTGATCCGCTACTATCTGACCCGGCTTTGGTTTGATCCGACAATGGCCGGATCACGTGGCGGCCCCACGCGCGAGGCTGATCTATCATGATGGATGCGCCGCTCACTTTTGACGATCTTCGCGCCCGTGCCATTGCCGCTGCCCATGACGCGTCCGGCAAAATATGGACCGACTTCAATCTGCATGATCCCGGCGTGACCTTGCTCGAACAATCGGTCTTTGCCCTCTCTGAAATCGCCTATCAAGGGGACCATGATGTGCGTGATCTGTTAACGGATCGCGACAGTGAAATCGATTTGACGCAGCGCGGAATTTTTCCTGCGGACGTTGTCCTGTCGGGTCGCCCCGTCACCAATACTGATCTAGCAAGTTGTCTCTCTGAACTGCCATCGCTTGAGCGCGTCTTTGTCACCCCCGGCCCCGCTGCCGGTCTGGTGGATTTGGTGATTATTCCACGTAGCAGCGTTGACCCACAGCAAGAGACATTGCGCACTGCCAGCGGATGGCAAGACGTGTTGATCGCCCAGACACGCGCCCGTTTCGATGAAAATCGGATGCTGGCGACAGCGATTAACCGCATTGATATCGCAACACCTAAACCCGTCATTGTGATGGGCGAAATCGCCATTGGCTCCTTTGCCCAGCCCGACCGCATCGTCGCCGAAATTTTTCATCAACTCCGGCTGTTGCTCAAAGGGTTGTCTGCACAACGCGCGCATGGCTCTAAATCGTTGGGAGCGACACGCAGTGATGTCTTTGATGATGCCGCCGAACTATGGCCGGATTTGCCTGCGGATGCGCACGAAAGCGCCTGGTTTGATGCGGTCCTCTCCCAATTTCGTGATATTGCGGGGGTTGCCCATATCGGCGCATTCGACATTCTGGATCCAGAAACGCATACATCGATCTCGCAACTTCCACTTGATCCGCGCATCTATTTTGATCCAATCTTACCGCAGATCAACCATTTAGTCCCACTGCGCGTGACGCGGGATGGTGGCGCGGTTGTCCTGAACCCCAACACCATTCAAGAAGAATTGGGCCGCATCACCGCCGCGCGTATCGCAGGCCAAAGCAACCGCAAAGCCCAATCAGATTGGGATGTGGGCCACGCTGGCAAACACCGCCAGCTAATCCACCGTTCCACCAACGATAGCTTGCCAAACCCCTACCGTGTGGCCGCGACGACCCAAAATCCGAATGGCGGGCTGACATCTTATCGCCAGATGATGGATCGGCATCTCGCCGAGATGCGCGCGCCCTTGGGCAATATTCCCGCCATTTACACACAAAACAATCCGCAAGGCCTGCATGACCCAGCCCTGCTACGCGCCCGGATCACGATGCTGGACTACTTGATTGCGCTGCAAGGCGAAGAAATGCCTCTGTGCGATCCAGACTGTTTGCATCGCTATCGCGGGGTGGCGGATCGGTTAACGTGGGAGGTGACGTGGCGCGAGGCTTACTTGCGCGACCTGCCCGCCTATAACCATTATTCGGGCACGAACCATCCTGAATACGGTTTTGCCGCGCGGCTTGCGCATTTGGCCGATCTTGGCGTTGCGACACATCAAGGGGTCGATGCGATCACGGTCGACGCGCAGATGCAGCCACCAGCCCCATCGATTAAGTCCGCAGATGTGATTTTACCGTCCCGGCCGCTCGATGCATTTGTGAAGCGTGATGATACGGTCGCGCCGTTGTCGCTCGCGAAACTCGCGATGAGCTGTCCGTGGGTCGTGGATGCACGGACAACGCCCGCATTGTTCCAGCGCGCAGCCCAAAGCGATGCCTATATCGTCGCGCGCAATCGGCAAAGCGATTGGGAAGTCATGTTTCAACCGCATAGCGGAGGTGATTTATATCCCTGTGGTAGCAGCCACACGCGCAAGAACGTCGAAGAATGGGCCAATCGGCTGCGCGTCAGTTTCGTTGAAATGCACTGCGACGCGGAAAAGCTATGGCTGTTCGAAGATATCCAACTGCGCCAAAAACAAACAGATTTCGCACCAGCTCGGGCCACGCTTTTACTGCCCGGATGGACCGCACGAACCTGCAATACCAGCTTTCGGCTGTTCGTCACCGATTTGGTCAGTCGGCTCGCGCCCGCGCATATCTATGTGCAAATCTTATGGCTCACCCCAGAAGAAACACATGAACTGCGCCCAAAACTCGGCGATTGGTACACTGCGCCAGAGGATAACGCGGCCCATATTCGCTATGCCATCCAAACCCTCACCCAAACGGCGCGCGTCCCATGAACAACATGATCGCACCCGAAATAATCAACCGGATCGACACGCTTGAATTTGACTTGCGGGTCACAAGCACAGCGCAAGCAGTCAATAGTCCAGATCGCCTATTGCTGGCCCTGCGCCAAGAGGTACTATCAACCATTGATCAGGTTCTCGATACCGCCGGGCGTGATCATGCGCCTGCGCGGATTACCACGCTCACGCTTGATATCGGGCAGTTTGACGACCCGCTTGATTGGGATTTGGTGCGCACACGGCTGCGCGATGGGCTTGTCTCGGCGATCCACCCCTATTTAACCCCGCGCAAACGGCAATCGCCGCGCGCCGCCTTTGCAGGGCAAAGCCTTGCTCAATTAAAGGGGATGGCAGCCGCGCGCGGCTTGGCCATATCGGGCACAAAATCCGCGCTGATCACCCGTCTTGTCGATCACACTGAGAAACCATGGGATTTTGCGGCGAAAACCCTAAGGCGCGCGCAATCGCGTAATGATCTGGCGTTTTTCCTTACCGGTCAAGACCGACCCTCTGCAGCGACCGCGGCCCGCAGCGTCGCAAAAATGCGCAAACAAGATATCGAAACGGCGCTTCTGATTGCATCAGCTAAAATACCACAAAACGAGGATGATTGGGCCGCGTGCCTTTCGCAGGTCATTTGCGATGAAAGCCCACATACAACAGCCACCCTGCTGTCCCCAGAGCCGGAGCAATCCCCGCTCGAGAGAGTGCGTGCGCGCTATCGTGATTTTCAGCAAACCGGGTTTGTCCCTTCAGACAATCCGATAGCTGAAAAACTGTCACCTTATTCTCATATTATCAGCCACTTATTCCTTGATACCGATATAGACCGAATACTGACCGCACGCATACCACCAAAGGCGAAGCAGCTTTCACAGGCCATCGCCGCGCTTGATGATGCCCCAGACCCATTAGCGGCAAAGCGTCATGTCATAGCAGCACTGATCGCGAACGCCCCGGTTGATATTGCCTCAGCGCGCAGTGCGCCCCATGACCCTGATAGTGCAGCACGCGCCGCATTCACACGCGCGATGTGTGCGCTGGGTGACGACATTTCACAAGCGATTGACCGCGCTGAGGCGCTCGCAGATCGCGATCAGCCCACGACCATTGCAACTGACCAACCCGAGGCTCCTTGTAAACAAGCCTTCATAGATGCCATCGGACTAACGGCCCCCGACCTGCTGGGACTGATTGAGCTGATCTACTCTGCATTACGTTCGGCCTTGCCGCCAGAGACACCGCATTCTGTTATGTTTTGGGGGCATTTAGTTGAAACCATTTTGACAAAGAGCGAAGCTCAAGCGTCTGATATTATATCGAACTTCGTCGCGCGTCTCATACCTGGCGCTCACAAACGAGACATCGCATTGCGCGCAACGATAGCGCGCCTAAACTACCCCGCTGTTGCAAGTGCAGCTGCCCGCGCCGAGGCCCGCGCAATGCTTGAAACAATTCTGCAACCACGACCGACCGCCGTACAGCCAACCCCGCGCGGGTCAACACGGCGTGCAACCCAGATTGCCGGACTTGTCCTATTCCACCCTTACATCGCGATGCTGTTTGATCGGCTTGAAATTCGCCGCGAGGGCACGAAAATCATCTCCGAAGATCATCCGCTTGCGCACGCCGCGCTTGGGCGTCTGGCGCAGGGTGAAGCCGGACATGACAGTGATCCGCTTTACGACTGCCTACTCGGGCGGCCAAGTGACGCTGACGTTCTGCCCGCCCACGCGCTTACCCCCGCGAACCACGCCTTGATTGACGGGCTTGTCCAATCGGTGATCGCGCAATGGGGGCGGCTTGGAAATACATCGCCCGATGGATTGCGATCTGCCTTTGTGCAGCGCGGCGGGGTGATGGACTTAGACGATCCGAGCCAACCAAAATTGACCGTGAATAAAGGCGCCTACGATATGTTGTTGGATGGGTTGCCTTGGGCTTTTAACGTGATCTCCCTGCCTTGGATGCCTGCACCGCTGCACGTAGATTGGAGACAGCGCGATGACTAGCCAAGCCCCAACACAAGATATCCACGCACAGGCGGTCACGGCCGAAATCACGTGGTTAAGTGCTGTGATCACAGCACGGCTGGAACATTTCTTTGGCGGGGGTGACGGGCAATTTTCGCCCCCCGCAGCACCACAGCACGATGCGGGTTCGGCCATGGCGCAAATGATCTTACGGGCCCGGCTTGATACTTCGGCGCGCGTGGTGTTTGCGCTGGCGCTTACCACACAGGTCAATCCGGCGGTTTTGGACCCGTTTTTTGTGCGCAACACTGCCATAGATCGGCCATTTTCGGCATTCGGCGGGCTGCGCACCGAAACCAGCAGCTTTATCCCGACCGCGATCACCGCGCTTTTTTTGCTGGGCGGCGGCAGCACGACCCGGCGGATCGCGGCAATGTCACTTTTTGCACCTGATCATCCGCTCCGCACGGTCGCCGGGCTCAGTCTTGGTGAATTGCCTGCGACGGGCGCTGTGCCCGGTGCGCTTTATGCTGGGCCGCTTTTGGTATCAGCACATCGGGTCGCTGAGCTGTGCGCAGGTCACAAACCCGCACCCGATTTTTCACCTCAGTTCCCAGCCAAGCGGCTGCGCAGCGGGTTGCAGTGGGATGATCTGATCTTGCCGCGCGAAGTAAAACATAATCTTGACCATATCTCGGCCTGGCTCGCCAATCGTGACACAATTTTGGAGGACTGGGGCATGAAAGCCCGCCTTGGCACCGGATTTAAGGCGTTATTTTACGGCCCTCCCGGCACGGGAAAAACGCTGACAGCAACGATGCTTGGGCAGCGTACCGGGCTAGAGGTCTACCGCATTGATCTGGCCATGGTCGTGTCAAAATATATCGGTGAAACGGAAAAGAACCTCGCGCAGGTCTTTGATATGGCAGAAGAAAACAACTGGATCTTGTTTTTCGACGAGGCCGACGCGCTGTTTGGCGCACGCGGGTCGACGAGTTCGGCAAACGACCGCCACGCCAATCAAGAAGTCGCCTATCTGCTGCAACGGATCGAGGAATGCTCGGCCCTTGTTATTTTGGCGACCAATCTGCGCAGTAATATCGACGAAGCCTTTTTTCGCCGTTTCCAGATGGCGGTCGGCTTTCCAAAACCCGATGCGGCGCTCCGCACGGCCCTTTGGCGCAGTATTTTGGGGAAAATGCCGCTCGACCCCGACGTGGATATTGCTGCCCTTGCCCGCGACACGCCGCTTGCGGGCGGGCCAATCACAAATGTCGCCCGTCACGCCGCAATTTCCGCGCTACGTCGGGACGCAACCCATGTCAGCACCCGTGATCTGCAACAAGCGATTGCAGGTGAGATGCGCAAAGAAGGACGCACCCGATGACCCGAATTCTCGCAGCAACCTTGCTTTTTTTGCCGACATTCGCGCAGGCCGATTGTCGCGATTTACGCACGATCCCTGATAACCCACCCGCATTTACGCAGGTTGACGAAATTCAACTCGGGCTGCGCTCCGCGCTTGACGACGATAATATTTTGCTTTCCGATAATTGGCTGGGGTCCTACACAAAGCAGGCCTTGGTGCGCCTGTGTCAACAGGTCCCAATGGTTTCAACCGTCACGCAGGTCGAAGCTACCTTGCACCTCGCGGATGAATATGGACGTTTGGCGGGGCTTGTCCCAGAATGGAAACAACTTGCGGGAGACGCGGGTTTTGCTAATGCGATCCTGCCAAGCGATCAGGATGTGTTTAATATCAACATCATGGCGCTTGTCGGTGCGCCTGACGGAACGGCGGATTGGTTGCTAGACCAAACCGGACCAACGGATTGCACGGACCTTAGCGATACGGGGCTTCCGGCCTTGGCGCGCACCGGGCAACTTGCGCTCACGGCGCTTGATCAAGCCACTTGGTCGAATGCTGCGGCCACATGCACGGCCCTTGACCTCGCAAGCGGCGCACAGGCCGCGACCGATGTTTTATCAAGCCTCGGACGCATTGAAACCACGCTGCCCGGCGGCGTCCAACAAATCCTGAGCCCTGATTTTGCGCTTTGGCTTGGCGAAGATGTTTCCGCGCGCGGGCCGCGACTGGTGGGCAGTGATGATGCGGTGATTGCGCTGGTCACGGATTACCGCGCTGCAAACCGCGCCGCCGCCCCCCGCGACTACAGCCTGCTTTATCAAACCCTACCGGCGAGCTGCAAACCCGCCACGGGCGCGTTGATCACCGACTATATCAGCTTTGACCAAACGGCACTTGATGGGCTGGTTGACCCTATAGATGTCAAAGGGTTGTTGGCTGATCTCGAAGAGCAAACCTTTGATACGGCGGCAGATCTTTCGCAGGCAATTGATACTGCTTTGACCGGTCAGGTCAGCGCATGCACGCGCGATCAAATCATGCGCGCAGTCAATAGCCCTGACAATTTGGGGCGCGCGTTTCAGCTCAACCCTGAAAAGGCAGCGAACCTCGCCTTGGTGCCAGAATTCGCCGAGAGCGCGCCCGTTGTGGCCGAATATATTGGACTGACCGCGCCAAGCCGCGCTGCATTGCTGACCGGCCTACGCGCGAATTTGCAAACGGCGACCAGCGCGCGGGTCCAAGCAGAGGTTGAGGCCGCCGCAGATGTGCTGGCCGCCGCCGCCGAACCGATGTCTGACACCTTCGATACTTTGCCCGAAGGAGTGCCAGAATTTGAACCGCTTGAGGTCACACCAACCATCGGGGTGACCGATGCCACGGATAGCGCAATCGCCGCAACAGTCACAGACGCGGAGTTTCGTGCGGCTTTGCTTGGTGCATCCTATGTCCCTGCCCCCAATGCCGAAGTGCTTAAATCCGACGCGCGCAAACTGCTTGCCCCAATCGCCGAAGACAAAATCGCCACCGCCGTAAACCGCGATATGATCCAGATATTGGGTGCGGTCGAAACGCGCTGGGGGCTGACGGATAGCTTAACACAGGCGATCGCAGCTGCCCCCGCAACCACCGCAATCCAAGAAGTGATCACCGATCCTGAAGCCGCCGCCGAACTTACCGCGCTTTTGGGCGTCGAATATCCAAATGCCCGGCTTTTGGACGCGGCGCTGGCGCAATTGTCGCCTGCACCATCCGCCGCATCAATCGCGGATATCCGCGCCAACGCAAGCCGCAATATCGCTGAGCCCACAGCCGATTATGACACCGCGATTGCCTTGCCTGATTGCGGCTGCGTCAGCACACGCGACGAGAACTCGGAAATATACAGTTTCTACCCGTTTTGGTTTGCACCACAGTTGAACGCGCCCGAGGATGCCCCCCCAGGGCGCAGCGTCGATTTCAGCATCGTCAGCCGCGCCGCGTTTTACGGTTTGGAGTTTGCGCTTAGTGATGAAGGCACATTGGTACTGCACAACGAGGGGCAATGGACGCAAGGCCAGCGCGATTTTGTGAACGCCGCACATCGGCACCGTGCCCAGGCCGACCTTGCGATAAAGCTGACCGGATGGGAAAATTGGTCTGACGTCCAAATCGCAACCGCCGTCCAAAAAATCCTAACGCTGACAGCACCTTACCACCGCACTGACACCAATGATCTTGCTGCTTGGCGCGCCGCGTTCCCGTACCTGTTGGATCACCCGCAAGTGGATGGTGTCACCTTGATCATTGACGGTTATGACGGTACGACGCAAAGCGTCCACAATATTGAACGCCTGATTTCTTTGGTGACCTTGCTTTATGCTGATCTGGAACCACGCGATCAAACGATCAACCTCGCGTTTGATTTGTCACTCGCCGAAGTGCCATCAAGTGAACCGGTATTTACTGACATCAAAGCACTGTTAACGGGGACCAATCCGATCGTCGATTACGTGCTTCTTTTTCTTGAACGTCCGACCACGGATAATAAAAAAACTTTGCGCGCGCGCATGGAAAACGGCGCATTTCGCGGCATCGATCGCGCCCGCGTCTTGCGGCGTATAATCCCGGTTTTGCCGCCCGCAGGCCACGAACATGTTTTGCAAAGCCCTGCTGCTGGAGCACCCGCTGATGCCCCTGATCCGGGACCATTTAGCCAGTTTGCCGATGATCTGGTCTATTTTCACGACAATTTCGCTGGTGTCGGATTTTGGCCTGCACCCGACCCAAACGCGGCTGAGACCCCGACAATCAATGCGATGTTTAGACAGATGTGGCTCAAGCCCCGCTTACCGCAGTTTTTGGCAAGCTATCAGGCCGATATGGACCGCGCCTGTACCTTCATTTGCCCCAACCGCGCCTATGTGGCCGCGGTGGCAGCGCTCATCTTTCTGGCCACGGCGCTACTTGTCTGGCGGTCGTTTTATAGCGGCTTTGTCGACCGGCTCGCGTTTCGTCTCGGCTTTGCTTGGCTTGGCGGCGCTGGCGTGTTTGCCGCCCTATTGGCGCTCACCATTTGTGATGCCGTTGCGATTTGGCCGCCTGTACTCTTGTTCATGATCATTTTGGGCGTTGGGTTCTTAATCGCGTTTCACATCTATCAAGGGGCGCGCAACGGCCCCAAACCATAAAAGCAACAGTTCCCTATAGTGAGATGAAAATAGGTAATGGGGCTATTCACACCCGCATAGGCCATGCATAAGTGCGCCAATGACCAGAATTTAGACAGGGCCTGCATCGGTGATTCTATCCAATTACGACCTTTTTGTTCTTTCCGCCGGCGCCATTCTGTTCGGTCTGTTCTTACTAATCAAAGGTGGCGATTGGACCATCGATTCGGCCGTATTCATCGCGCAACGCACCGGGTTATCGCCCTTGTTCATCGGCGCAACAATAATTTCCTTTGGCACTTCTGTGCCCGAGCTCTTCACATCCGTGAACGCAAACTTGCAGGGGTTTCCCGGGATCGCGCTAGGGAATGTGCTAGGGTCGAACATTGCGAATATTTTGCTGGTGCTTGGGGCTACAGCCATTGTGTTTCATATTGAAGGCAAAGCCAAAGACCTGATCAAAGACCTTGGCATGATGCTTCTTGCGACAGCGATCATGGTTTACGGCATGTATCAGGGTGTCTTTTCAACCCAGCTTGGATTGGTCATGTTCGGCATTCTTGTTTGCTTCGTTTTCTACCAGTTCAGGACCGATAGCCTCGAAGTCGAAATTGATGATCACGCTGACGACGACTGCCCGATTTCATCAATGGGCATGGCCCTGCTCATCTTGTTCGCTGGGCTTTGTGCGCTGGCACTCGGCTCAGAAATGCTTGTGAAAGGCGCCGTCGTTACTGGCACCCTGATCGGTGTGCCAGAAGCCATCATCGGCATGACTGTTGTCGCCTTCGGCACGTCATTGCCTGAACTATCAACATGTATCGCTGCTGCGCGCAAACGCTCTGTCGGGTTGATCTTAGGGAATATTATCGGGTCAAACACCTTTAATATCCTGTCGATTGTTGCGTTGACGGCCATTATCAAACCGCTCGAAGTGACGCCCGTATTAATGGGGATGCAGCTTTGGACGATGGTCGGAATTTCGATTGGGTTTAGCATCTGGATGCTGACAATTGGCAAAATCACGAAACCGGTCGGGATCGTCATGTTGACCGCATATATCGCGTTTATGGCGCTCCAATATATTGTGCCGACCGGCGCATAAGCGCGGCAAAATAATTTTTCATCCGAGCGCCGTTTCCATCCCCGCAAGGACAGCCTATACCTGCCAGAAATTGGCAAACCTTAGGGATCCGAACAATGAGCAAAGCAGAAATTGGCCTGATTGGTCTTGGGACAATGGGCGCGGCCTTGGCATCAAACATTGCCGATAACGGCTTTGACATCGCCGTCTGGAACCGCACCAGTGAAGTCACACAAGCGTTCCACGCAAACGCAGGCGCATTGGCCGAAAAAATAACGCCAACCCAAACGCTCGAAGAGCTTGTTGCAGCGATTGCAGAGCCCCGCGCGATCATTCTTATGGTGCCTGCCGGGCAACCCGTTGACGATCAAATTGCCGCCCTACGCCCTTTGTTAAGTGACAATGACCTGATCATCGACGCGGGCAACGCAAATTTCCACGACACAAACCGGCGCGCGATCGAGGCTGGCGATCTGCCGTTCTTGGGGATCGGCGTGTCTGGCGGCGAAGAAGGTGCGCGTTTTGGACCCTCGATTATGGGTGGCGGCAAACGTGAATATTGGGACCGGGTTGCCCATATCCTAACCGCCATTTCTGCAAAACACGAAGACACCGCCTGCGCCACATGGATGGGCGAAGCCGGCGCCGGGCATTTTGTCAAAGCCGTCCATAACGGCATCGAATACGCAGATATGCAGATGATTGCCGAAGTTTATGGCATCATGCGCGATGCTATGGGCATGGATAACGCCGCAATTGCCACGACATTCGCACAATGGGATAAGGGCCCGTTAAGGTCCTATTTGATTGAAATTTCTGGCAAAGTCGCCGCTGCGATTGATCCAAAAACAGGCCAGCCTATGTTGGATGTGATCGTCGATGCCGCGGGGCAAAAAGGCACTGGGCGCTGGACCGCGATTGAGGCACAACATCTCGCGGCACCGATCCCTGCGATTGAGGCCGCCGTTGTTGCGCGCAACCTATCATCGCAGCTTGAAACCCGTGCAGCCGGTGAAGCCCTATTTGGCACCGGCCCGCATAAAATGCCGCATGATGCACTGACATTGGACACGCTCGAACAAGCACTGATGGTCGGCAAAATTCTATGCTATGCGCAAGGCTTTGATATGATTAGCAAAGCGTCAATGGAATTTGGCTGGAATCTTCCCCTGCCAGACATCGCGCAAGTCTGGCGCGAAGGCTGCATTATCCGTTCAGACATGCTTGATGACATGGCGCTTGCATTAGGAGAGGATGTAAGCCGCAATCTGTTGTTCGCCCCACGTTTCGCCGACACCGTCAAAGCCAACCATGATGCGCTGCGCCAAACGGTCGCCCAAGGCGCACTACACGGCGTCGCCCTTCCCGCACTCTCGTCTGGTCTGGCCTATTTCGACGCGATGCGCACCGCCCGCGGCACCGCCAATATGATCCAAGGACAACGTGATTTCTTTGGTGCGCACGGGTTTGCCCGCACCGATGGCGGGTCTGGCCATCACGGCCCTTGGGGGAACAATTAATATCGTAGGGTGGGTTTAAACCCACCTTACTTTTCACCCTAACGCGTAGCCCGCACCGCGTACCGTGCGCACAGGGTCTTCGCCACCATGCTGTGTCAGAACCTTACGCAACCGCCCAACATGAACATCGACAGTACGCGTATCGACATAGATATCACGGCCCCAAACCCGATCCAGCAGCATATCACGTGACCAGACCCGCCCTGGTTTTTCCATGAATGTCGTCAGCAACCGGAATTCGGTTGGGCCGAGTTTCAACGGGTTTTCATCGCGGGTGACACGGTGGGTTTCCGCGTCCAGCACAATATCATCATAGGTCAGGATTTGGCCAACGGTCGCTGGGCGCACCCGGCGCAGCTGCGTGCGGACACGCGCCATCAATTCGGAGACAGAATAGGGTTTGACAACATAGTCATCCGCCCCCGTTTCCAATCCACGGACCTTATCGACCTCTTCTGAACGCGCCGACAACATGATCACCGGTATGGCGCGCGTTTCCGGCTTCACCTTTAGGCGACGACACACCTCGATGCCCGATAAATGCGGCATCATCCAATCAAGAATGATCACATCTGGCGTGTCTTCCTCAACACAGATGAGCCCCTCTTCGCCATTTTCGGCGCGCGTGACGCGAAACCCTTCTGCCTCTAGATTATAGGCAAGAACTTCGCGCTGTGCGGCCTCGTCTTCAACGACCAAAACATGTGGTTGCTGTGCCATGTGACCTATCCAGTTTCAAACACATAGGCGGTTTTATCACCTTTGGGGCGGGCCTCGTCAGGCATTTCGCCTGTGACAAGATAGATCACTTGTTCCGCCATGTTGGTGGTCAAATCGCCCATACGTTCGATATTTTTTGCCATAAAGTGCAAATGCATACAGGCCGTGATGTTGCGCGGGTCTTCCATCATGAAGGTCAGGAATTCGCGGAACAATGCATTGTACATCTGATCGACTTCTTGATCGCGTTGGCGCACAACCTCGGCCAATTCGGCGTCGCCGCGCACATAAGCATCAAGCGTGTCCTTCAACATTTGCTCAACTTCGCGGGCCATCCGGCGCAGGGCCGTATCTGCGCCGCTCACTGGGCTCATCTCGACCAAAACGCTTGTCCGTTTTGCGATGTTTTTGGCATAATCGCCGATCCGCTCAAGTGATGCTGACAGGCGCAAAACCGATAGGATCGTGCGCAAATCTTTTGACACAGGCGCGCGCAATGCAATTGTACGCGCCGCTTCTTCGTTGATCTGCTCTTCGAGCGCGTCAATGGCTTTATCAGCTTTGCGAACGGCCTCGGCCAATTCAACATCCCGGTTCGCAAGCGAATTCGCGGCCCGTATGATTGCCTCTTCGACCAGGCCACCCATTTGCATAATCAGCGTTGTGATGCCTTCAAGGTCGCGGTCGTAAGCGGATGAAATATGTTCGTTCATCTGATAGGCTCCTTACCCAATCCGTCCGGAAATATAGCTTTCCGTGCGCGGGTCTTGGGGGTTTGTGAAAATCTTGTCAGTGTCATCAAATTCAACCAGGTTCCCAAGGTGGAAGAACGCTGTTTTCTGGCTGACACGGGCGGCCTGTTGCATCGAGTGGGTGACGATCACAACTGAAAAGCTTTGACGTAACTCGTCGATCAATTCTTCAACCTGCGCAGTCGCAATCGGATCAAGCGCGGAACATGGTTCGTCCATCAGCAGGATTTCAGGGGCAGTCGCAATGGCCCGTGCGATACATAGGCGTTGCTGTTGACCACCCGACATACCGGTACCTGGCTGATGCAAACGGTCTTTGGCCTCGTTCCAAAGTGCTGCTTTGCGCAGTGAACTTTCAACGATTTCGTCCAGATCCGCCTTGGTTTTCGCCAGACCGTGGATTTTGGGGCCATATGCCACGTTGTCGTAGATCGACTTTGGGAACGGGTTTGGTTTTTGGAAAACCATCCCAACCTTGGCGCGTAACTGCACCGGATCGACCCGTGGATCATAGATGTCTTCGTCATCGATCAAAATATCGCCTTCGACGCGACAGATATCGATCGTGTCGTTCATCCGGTTCAAACAGCGCAAGAACGTGGATTTGCCGCAGCCCGATGGGCCAATGAAGGCCGTGACTGTTTTATCCGCGATTTCGACGTTCACGTCCTTAATCGCATGGGTGTCACCGTAGAACACTTGAACGTTCTTCGCTGTAATTTTACTGTCTTGCATGGTGCCTACTGCCCGATCTGCGTGATATTTATCGTCTAACATGATCTCTCCTACCACCGGCGCTCAAAGCGGCGGCGCAAAATGATCGCTATGATGTTCATCGTCATGAGGAACACTAGCAGGATGATGATACCGCCCCAAGCGCGCTCGTAATACGCGGGGTCGGCGCGTTTTGCCCATTCGAAGATTTGGGCGGGCATGGCCGAGTTCGGATCAAGAAAGCCAGAGGCGATCCCATCAGGATAGTTTGATGCGATGTAGCCAACCATCCCGATCAAAAGCAGCGGTGCGGTTTCACCCAATGCTTGGGCAAGGCCAATGATGGTTCCTGTCAAGATACCCGGCATCGCCAAAGGCAAAACATGGTGGAACACGGTCTGCATTTCGGATGCCCCGACCCCCAAAGCAGCAGAGCGGATCGACGGCGGCACAGCCTTAAGCGAAGCCCGTGTTGAGATCACGATTGTCGGCAATGTCATCAAGGTGAGCGTCAGACCACCAACCAGCGGCGCCGATTGCGGCAAATGCGCAAACTGGATGAACACGGCCAAGCCAAGGATACCAAACACAATCGATGGCACCGCAGCGAGGTTGGAAATGTTCACTTCGATCAGATCAGTGATCCAGTTTTGCGGCGCGAATTCTTCAAGGTAAATCGATGCAGCCACACCAATTGGCAGCGACAACAACAACACGACCAGCATCATAAACACAGACCCAAGCATCGCGACGCCCATACCTGCTTGTTCTGGCCGGCTTTCTGACGCATCCGCACCAAGAATGAAGTCCCAGTTGAATTTGCGTGTCACGCCCCCAGTTTGCGAAAGCGCATCAACAATATCCAAATGCGCGGCATCAAGGTTGCGGTCACGCGCCAGATCTTCACGGACAACGCGGCCTTTCATGTAGCCGTCCACACGTGACGAGGCCAAAAGTTCGAATTCAACCGTTTGCCCGATCAAGTCAGGGTTTGCGATAACTGCGTTGCGGACGGTGGCACCTGCAGATGACGACAACATCTTTTTCAGATCGCCGTCAGCAACTTCGGTTTCGATGTCAGCTGTCGCCGCGACCAGCGCGTCTTGGATTAATGGGTTATACCCAAAGGTCGACACTTTTTTGATGTCATCAATGTCGCGGTTGCCGTTCTTGTCCAAGACATCTGCAGGCAGTTCAACTTCAATAGTCACAAAGGTTTGCGTAAATGCGGGCACACCATTGCGGACAATCGCAAACAGCAACATCGCAAGAAACAAGATACTAAAGGCAAGCGCAGCGATGCCGTAAGCCTTAAACCGTATTTCGGCAGCATTGCGTTTTTTCGTCCGGGCATCCTGCGTCAGCAGTGATTTACCCTTACCACTTGGCGTGGCTGGTGGGGTGATATCGGCAGTCTCAAGGGTCATTCGTACTGTTCCCGGTATTTGCGAACGATATAAAGTGCGACGATGTTCAGCGCCAAAGTGATCACAAAGAGCGTCATGCCCAGTGCAAAGGCCACAAGCGTTTCAGGGCTGTTAAATTCGCCATCACCTGTTAGCTGGCTGACGATTTTAGCGGTCACGGTTGTCATCGCATCGAAAGGGTTCATTGAAAGGCTGGCGGCGGCACCCGCCCCCATCACAACGATCATGGTCTCACCGATGGCACGTGATGCTGCCAGCAAGATCGCGCCGACAATCCCCGGCAGGGCGGCGGGCAAAATCACCTGACGCACCGTTTCAGAATGGGTCGCCCCAAGCCCGAGTGACCCGTCACGCATGGATTGTGGCACCGAATTGATGATGTCATCTGACAGCGAGGACACGAATGGGATCAACATAAAGCCCATCACAAGGCCCGCCGTCATCGCAGCGGTCCCGCCAGACATCCATCCTAGATGGAACGATCCGTTTGCGCCAAAGGCGCTCAATAAAAGTGGACCTACAGTAAGCAGCGCAAACAGACCGTAAACAATCGTTGGCACCCCAGCGAGCAATTCAACCATTGGTTTGGCGAATGAGCGCACACGCGGTGACGCATATTCAGACAAGTAGATCGCAGCGAACAACCCGACCGGCACGGCCACAATCAAAGCAATGATTGAGATAAACAGCGTGCCCCAGATCAGCGGCAAGAAGCCTAGGTCTGAATTCCCGCCACGTCCAGAGAAGCTTGGCTCCCAGCGTGTTCCGAAAAAGAAATCCGACGCGGGAAAGGCCCGGAAAAATTCGATCGTGTTAAACACCAGTGACAGGACAATGCCCACGGTCGTCAAAACCGCAACAGATGCCGCCGTAATAAGCAACATCTTCACAGCACTTTCAACGTAACGGCGCGCGCGAAAATCTTTGTTGGTCATCGCATAGGCAGCCCCTGCCCCGAGCACTGAAAGCCCGATCACAGCAACCGCTTTCAATATGTTCCCAAATGCTGTTGCGCCGCGGTAGCGCTGCGCAAGTGCAAGGGTCGCGGCGTCAACATCTGCTCCAAGTGCCACACCGACGGCGGCCAGCTCTGCGCGAACATCTGTTGTCTCAACAGATAGATTTTTCGCCGCCTCAACCGTCATCGCGCCTTGGGCGACCACAAGGTCAAGCCCACCTGCGATCCGGTTTACATCGGCCATCGCAAGCGATGTCTCGCCCGCGTCACCGATGATATCTGCGGGTAGATACTGCGTTAAAGAGTTGTTGATTAGCAACGGCTGGGCGATCAGCCAAGCCAAAAGAACAAGTAACGCAGGACCCGCAGCTGCGATCGCTGCATTGGTGCCATAATAGACGGGCAGCGAGTGCATTTTTCGTGGGTCAGAACCTGCAGAAGCGAGCGCGCGTCCACGCGCTAAGAAGTAACCTACGGTTGCGATCACAAGAATGACCGCGATGATCCAAATTGCCGGCATGGCAGCGCAACCCCTTTTAGGTCGTTAATTCGTTTGGCCTGGTACGTTTTGGTACGGTACCCAAAAGCAAAGATGGGGCACCCCGAATGGGATGCCCCGAAACGTCATACTCTGATTAAAGAGTGTCTTCGTTTGCAACAGCCGCTTGTGTGTCTGACAGTTCTGGGTCAGCAACAAGACCGTAGGCAGACAATGGACCAGATGGGCCAGCGATTTCGTCAGAGATAAAGAATTCTGCGAATTCTTTCAGGCCTGGGATAACGCCGATGTGTGCTTTCTTGATGAAGAAGAACAATGGGCGTGACACTGGATATTCACCAGATGCGATGGTTTCTGTTTTTGGCTCAACACCACCGATTGTCGCAACTTTCAGCGAGTCAGTGTTGTTTTCGTAGAATGCCAGACCAAATACACCGATACCGTTCGGGTTTGTGTCAACACGTGCAAGTGTTTCTGTGTAGTCACCGTCGATGTCGACTGTGATGCCGTTGCCGCGCACTTCGATGCAAGCATCTTCTGCGTCGTCTTCAGACATGCCGCCAGCGATCATTGCTTCCATTGCGCCAGTGTCTTCACAGCCTTGCAACAGAACTTTGTCTTCGAACACTTCGCGTGTGCCGTGCTTTGTACCCGGGATGAACGCAAGAATGTCAGCCGCTGGCAATTCAGCGTTGAATTCAGCCCACTGTGTGTAAGGGTTAGCAACGACTTCGCCGTCAACCAAAACAGTTGCGCCAAGTGCGTTGAAAATATCGCTTGCTTCGAAAGCTGTGAACGCAGGACCGTCGATTTGTGACGCGAATACGATGCCGTCATAACCGATGCGGACTTCGATGATGTCGTTCACGCCGTTCTCTGTGCACAGTGCGATGTCGCTTTCGCGGATCGGACGTGAAGAGTTTGCGATGTCGATTGTGTTTTCGCCAACGCCTTCGCAGAAACGCTTCAGGCCAGCAGAAGAACCACCAGATTCAACAACAGGTGTTGGGAAGTCAAAGTTTTCGCCAAATGCTTCGGCCACGATAGACGCATAAGGCAAAACAGTTGAAGAACCAGCAACCTGTACGTTGTCACGTGCAGTAGCAGAAGTTGCGGTAAGGGCAGCAAGTACTGCGGTTGTCGCAGTCAGTTTCATGATCGACATCAAATCACTCCAGTCAGTCAAACATCAACCACGCGCGAGCCGCGTGGTTATCTCGGCCCGTCTAGGACCCAGTTCCAAACCTTTTGTGACAGTAGTGTAACAGTTTTATGACAGCTTAAGAAATTGGTAAGAAAACTGAAAATGTCGTGCCTTTGCCAAGTTCGCTTTCGATCAATAACCGCCCACGGTGGCGATTGACGATGTGCTTTACAATCGCGAGCCCGAGCCCAGTGCCGCCAACAGCGCGCGAACGATGGCTATCAACCCGGTAAAACCGCTCAGTTAGGCGCGCGATGTGGTGGTTTGGGATACCTTCACCGTAATCCGCAACCGAAATCTGTATCGCCGGGCCACGCAGACGTAGATCCACCGCCTGCGCATGAATGGTGACATCAACTTTTTTACCGGATGCGCCATATTTAATCGCATTTTCGACCAGATTGGTAAAGACTTGCACCAATTGCCCCGCGTCACCCGGAACCATATCCCCCGCGCCCAATGTCGTAAGTGCCACCGACACATTAGCGGCGGCGGCCTGCGGCTCTAAG
Source organism: Loktanella sp. D2R18 (assembly GCF_003318235.1). Classification (GTDB taxonomy): domain Bacteria; phylum Pseudomonadota; class Alphaproteobacteria; order Rhodobacterales; family Rhodobacteraceae; genus Yoonia. The sequence goes on from NZ_QOCG01000011.1 coordinate 86,028, forward strand.
CCTTTGATCACCGAACCAAGCAGCGCGGTCACATCAATATGTTCGCGTGGGCGCACGCGTTCGTCTTCTTCGACACGTGACAGTGACAAAAGGTCATCAACAAGCCGCGTCATGCGCGATGCCTCATGCGCCATGATCTGCAAGAAACGGTCACGGGCCTTCGCGTCATCACGCGCCGCCCCGCCCAAGGTTTCAATAAACCCCATCAATGCAGTCAGCGGAGTGCGCAATTCATGGCTGACATTCGCGACAAAATCGCGACGCATTTTACCTGCGTCTTCCGCTGCGGTTTGGTCTTCGAAGCTTAATACAATATCTTGGCCTGCAGGCGAAACGGCCACCCGGTAGATGGTATCACGTGCACCATCACGGCTGCTAAAACGGATGTTGCTTGGGCCACCTCCGCCACGCAACGAGGTGATCGCGGCCACAACTGCGGGCTGGCGCAGTGCAGAAATATAATGTTTCCCCACCAATTCAGTTCCCAAGATCGCTTCAAGCGCCGGATTGACGGCACGCACACGGTCTTCGGGACCAATGACAAGGACAGCCATGGGAAGCGCCGCAATAACATCGGCAATGTGATGATAGGTCAAAGTTTTTCCACAAATCTATTTTAGGCATGTGTAACCGTGAAAAACGCGTTGCGCCAACCCAGAAATTGCGCAATACATTTGCGCATGAAAATATGTTTTAAAGTGCCTAGCTAAATATGTATCATTCCAATACGGCGCTGGTTGTCGATTTCCCCCGCAGCACATCACGGCCAAAAACGATCGTTATTGGTGATGTGGCGCGCTGGCAGGCACAAGGAATGAATGTCGCTCCGATGGATGGTTTGCGGTTTGTCGCAATCGACGCTATTTGCGCCGATACACTTGTAGAATTCGCACCTGAAACGATTTTCTCACCACTAATTGCGGATACATTCGACGCCCTTGAGGTCGCTCAATTTCTCGCGACTTCCGCCTATTCTGGGCGTTACTGTGCGATTTCTGACCCGCTTCCTGATCGCGAAGGTGTCATCGCTGAGATTTCGAAACACGCGCCCGGCATATGGTTCGATATCTTTGTCGTGCCAATTTAGATTAACTTAAGATCACGGGCAAAGCGGTCGGCATTTTCTTGGTAATGCAAGGCTGATGCCCGCAAACCAGCAAGGGTTGCCGTGTCAAGTGTACGCACGATCTTACCCGGCGCTCCCATCACCAATGATCCGTCAGGAATAGCTTTGCCTTCGGTGATCAAGGCCCCGGCCCCGATCAAACAGCCTTTGCCAATGACGGCGCCATTCAAAACAGTCGCGCCCATGCCAATCAAACTGTCCTCGCCGATTGTGCAACCGTGCAGCATCGCCTTATGGCCAATGGTACAGCCTGCCCCGATGGTCAGCGGGTAGCCCATATCGGTATGCATCACGCAGTTTTCTTGCACGTTGCTGCCAGCGCCGATGGTGATCCGCTCGTTGTCGCCGCGCAAGACCGTGCCAAACCAGACCGAAGCCTTTGCAGCCACTGTTACTTTGCCAATAACATGGCAGCCCGGTGCGACCCATGCGTCTGCGGCAATCTCGGGCTGGTCGTCTCCAAGCGCATAGAGGCTCATGTGCGCTCTCCGAACTCTGATTGTAATTTGCGGACGTGATCCACAAGATCGGGCTGTTGCGCGCGACGCAGACGTTCAGCGCTGATAATCGTTTTCAACTGTGCCTCGGTGGCGTCCAAATCATCGTTCACTAAAACATAATCATAGCCATCCCAATGGCTGATTTCGTCCCAGCTTTTCTGCATCCGTTGTTCAATCACGTCATCGGCATCTTGGCCGCGGCTGACCAAACGACGGTGCAATTCAGTGATTGATGGCGGCAGTATGAAAATCGACAGCACATGTTCTTGCAGATCAGAATTGCTGATTTGCTGCGCCCCTTGCCAGTCAATATCAAACAAAACGTCGCGCCCGCCCTCAATCGCGGCCTGTACCGGTGCTTTGGGCGATCCGTAGTAGTTCCCAAACACCCGCGCATGTTCAAGCATATCATGGCTTGCGACCTGATCTTGGAATTCCGGAACGGAGACAAAATAGTAGTCTTTGCCGTCCTCTTCGCCCGGGCGCGGTTCACGCGTCGTTGCTGAGACCGAAAAGCGCAATGTGTCATCCCACGCACGCAGCCGCGTTGTTAACGTTGATTTTCCAGCCCCTGAAGGCGAAGACAAGACGATCAATAGGCCACGACGGGACATGCGTTACTCCACGTTTTGAATTTGTTCGCGCATCTGGTCGATCACGGCTTTCAGGTCAAGCCCAATCGCTGTCAACGCCGTTGACTGTGCTTTCGCGCAAAGCGTATTGGCCTCGCGGTTAAATTCCTGCGCCAAAAAGTCGAACTTGCGGCCAGATGGGGCGTCTTGCGCTAATAATTCGCGCGCGGCCTGCATATGCGCCTTGAGCCGGTCGATCTCTTCGGTGATATCCGCCTTCATCGCAACGACCGCCAGTTCTTGCGCAATGCGCCCTTCTTCAATGGTGGTCACATCTTCGGCGATACGCTGCAAAGCCGCCGTCAGATTGGCGCGCATTTGTGGCAACCGCGCGGTGGCCGCCTGCTCAGCGGCAGCAACAAGCGTTGCGATCTGAGTGACCTGCCCGACGATGACGTCGTGTAAAAATGCACCTTCGTCACGGCGCATGGCGTTGAAATCGGCCACGAGCGGCGCGATGTCTGCGTGAATGGCCGCAGCAAGAGCCGCGTCATCTTCTTGAACCTGTGCCGCGACCAACACCCCGCGCTGTGTCAAAACATCTGCGGCGGTCGGCTGCCCCAAGGTCACACCTTTGGTAAAAGCCCGTTCTTGAATTGCGTCCAATGCGCTCAGAACCATATCCAGCCGCAGTTCATCAATCACAAGCTCTCCGGCGGTTTCTTCGTGTGTGATGCGCAGGTTGACAGTGATATTGCCGCGCGCAGTGACTTCTCCCACGGCTTTACGCAGCGCGGGCTCTAGCCCGTCGATGCCATCGGGTAACCGCAGGCGTAGATCGTAGCCGCGCGCGTTTACCCCGCGCATTTCCCATTGCCAAGATACCCCCCCTTGCGCCCCAACTCGGGCCGCGAATGCTGTCATCGAAAGGGTCATGGGTGTCACCTGCATTGTTGGTTTGCATTGGTCCTATTGGATAAGTGGGGGGATGGGCAAGCCTGTGTGCATTAACCCATTAATACTTTGTTAAGTGAATTCATGACTAAACTATGTTAAATTTGATTTAAGGCCGCAAGATTTGTAGCACCCGATGTTACCGCATGACAGATGCAGAGGTTCAAATGACTGTTGTTAATGATTTTTCTTTTCGCCGTGACAGCGATATGCCCGGCGCCAATCATCCGGTTTTAACGAGTTTAGAGAGCTACTGGCGCGCGCTGCGACATGCCCGCCACATTCCTGCACGCAATGATATTCGCCCGCATGAGATCGATAGCGCCCTTCCCCATGCCTTTATTTTGCAACGAGTTGCGCCCGGTGTTGCACGTATGCGCGTTGCCGGACAACATTTGCATGATCTGCTTAAAATGGATGCGCGCGGCATGCCTATCAGCACATTTTTTCAGACATCTGCGCGCGATCAAATAGCAGAGCTTGTTGAAAAGGCATTTTCAGAACCTGCGATCATTGCGGTGCCATTGGTCGCGCAAGGGACAATCATCCGCTCACCGCTCTATGGCACGATGCTCTTGTTGCCGCTGCGCGATGAAGAAGGCCAAACAAGCCGCGTGTTAGGCGCAATTGTCACCGAAGGGAACCATGGCAACCGACCGCGTCGATTTGAAATTGACCAAACGGCTCGCACTCGCGTTGACATATTGGGGATCAAACTCGCCACCGCACAAACGATACCTTTGATCGCCAAAGCAAAAGGGCCAGACGCTGAACGCCCGGCCCTTCGCCTTGTGGTCAATAACGGCTGATTAGCCTGCTTTGGCTTGCTGCAACTTGCTGCGGCGGGCCGAAAGCTCTTCAGACACCAAAAACGCCAGTTCAAGAGATTGCGACGCATTCAGGCGCGGATCACAAGCCGTGTGGTAGCGGCTGGATAGATCTTCATCTGTCACAGCGCGGATACCGCCCGTACATTCGGTCACATCCTTACCTGTCATTTCAAAGTGAACGCCGCCCGGCACAGTGCCTTCTGCATTGTGAACCGCAAAGAATTCTTTGACCTCGCGCAGGACGCTATCAAACGGACGAGTTTTGTAACCCGTTGTTGATTTGATCGTGTTGCCATGCATGGCGTCACAGGTCCAAACGACGTTTGCACCTTCTTCTTCGACGGCTTTGATCAGACGCGGCAGGTGTTCGCCGACAGCGCCCGCGCCAAAGCGCGCGATCAGTGTCAAACGGCCAGCTTCGTTTTCGGGGTTCAGCGACGCCATCAATGATTTCAAGTGACCAGATGTCATTGACGGGCCACATTTCAGACCAATCGGGTTTTGTACGCCCTTACAGAATTCAACATGCGCGCCGTCAGGCTGACGCGTCCGGTCGCCGATCCAGATCATGTGACCAGAACCCGCCAGCCACTTGCCCGATGTCGAATCCAAGCGGCACAGCGCTTCTTCATATTCCAACAGCAGTGCTTCGTGGCTGGTGTAGAAATCGACAGTCTGTAGCTCGTGGTTGGTATCCGTTGACAGGCCAGCGGCCTCCATGAAATCAAGCGTGTCGGAAATACGAGCGGCCATGTCGCTGTATTTTTTCACCTCATTGGCGTCCGTAAAGCCCAAAGTCCACTTGTGAACCTCGTGTACGTTGGCGAAACCACCCGTTGAAAACGCGCGCAACAGGTTCAGTGTCGCCGCGGCCTGCATGTAGGCTTGGGACATGCGTTCTGGATCTGGAATGCGCGATTCTGGGGTAAAATCGAACCCGTTGATGATGTCGCCACGGTAGCTGGGCAGTTCCACGCCATCTACAGTTTCTGTTGGTGCCGAACGCGGTTTGGCCATTTGGCCAGCCATTCGGCCAACCTTGACCACAGGCACTTTTGCGCCATAGGTCAGAACCATCGCCATTTGCAGCATCACTTTGAAAGTGTCGCGAATACCATCGGCGCCAAATTCAGAGAAACTTTCTGCGCAATCGCCACCTTGCAACAAAAATGCCTCGCCACGGCTTACCGCGCCCAGTTGTTTCTTCAACTTGCGCGCTTCGCCAGCAAAGACCAAGGGTGGATAACTGGCAAGACGACCTTCAACAGCGCGAAGCGCAGCTGCGTCGGTATAGTCGGGCATCTGAACCCGGGGCTTGTTGCGCCAGTCAGATTTTTGCCAGTTAGTCATTTTCTTGCTCCATTTGCATGATTATTGATCGAAATTTAGACGGCCCGTATAGCGCTAACAACCCCAAGCGCCAATACGAAAGTGAGAAAGCACCGCGAAACATCGTTTCAGGTGCATTTGGGCTTGATCGCGACTGGTAAAACTGGTTCCGTCCTTTGATACTTTTTTCCGGAATCCCGACATGACTACCCAGCCTCAAATCGTCGATGTTGAACACAGCGGTAAACCACGGCATTTTGTCTTTGTTTTGCTCAATGAATTCACGATGCTCAGCTTTGCGGCGGCATTGGAATGCCTGCGGATCGCAAATCGAACATCCGGGAAAACCCTATATACATGGACAATCGTGAACGAAGACGGCGAGGACGCAGTCTGTTCAAACGGCTGTACATTTCGGGTTGAACATAGCCTGAATGAAACCACGCGTGATGACACGATTATGCTGTGCGGCGGGGTGAATGTCCAAAAAGCGACCACCAAACGCATGCTGAACTGGTTGCGCCGCGAGGCGCGCCGTGGTGCCACGATCGCAGGCCTATGCACGGCAGGCTACACGATTGCGAAAGCCGGGCTCTTAGATGGCAAGACCGCCGCCATCCATTGGGAAAATCACGACAGTTTTCTTGAAGAGTTTGAAGATGTCACCCTGACCAAATCTGTGTTTGTCGTGGACGGCAACCGGATTACGGCCGCTGGCGGCACTGCCGCGATTGATCTTATGATCAAACTGATCGCGGATGATCACGGCGAAGATTTGGCCAATGCGGTGGCTGATTTGTTGGTCTATTCGGCCATTCGCACCAGCAAAGACAGCCAGCGTCTGTCGATCCCGACCCGGATCGGTGTGCGCCATCCCAAACTGTCAAGCGTGATCCAAATGATGGAAGCCAATATCGAAGACCCGATCAGCCCCGCCACATTGGCGCGCGACGTCGGCATGTCGACACGTCAGCTCGAACGATTGTTTCGGCGCTATCTGTCACGGAGCCCAAAACGTTACTACATGGAATTACGCCTGCAAAAGGCGCGCAACCTGTTGATGCAAACGGATATGACAGTGATCAATGTCGCGCTTGCTTGCGGCTTTGCCTCTCCGTCGCATTTTTCAAAATGCTACCGGTCACATTACGACACAACACCCTACCGCGAACGTGGTAGCCAAGGGGCGAAAGTTTCGCATTAGAGTATTCGTAAAAACCCCCAAAGCACCGGGACTAGACTAATATGACCACGTTCATTATCTTGGCTTATTTTGCAGCACTTGTCGCCCTAATTCTGGCCCTTCCTGTCTATTTATATAAAACAATCAAGCACTTTTTGCGTGTTTTCATGACGATACACACAAGTAAATCCAGCCCAAAACCCGACGACACTGACTGGCTCAACGCACCCTTCGACGGCGTAGCGACAGAGAAAAAACTAAGGGCGTGGGCTAAAGTCCACTATAAGCACACGCCCACAAATTTACCCAGTGATGCCGAATTCAAGAAGATGGCGATCGCAATGGATGAACTCGTTCAAAAACGTGATACACTCCAAGAGTCTCAGGCAATCGCGGTTACACGCCAACCACGCCGCGATATCGACATCACCACAGCGGGAACCAGTTGGCTTGGTGGGTTACCCGCACTCGGAGACAACGCGTGGCCACTCGGGCGGCAAGGCAGGCCCATGCACCACGTCGCTCAAATTGATCTGCGCACATTAACAGGCTGCAAGGTGCCTGATGACTTTCCTATCACAGGTAGTCTCGCATTTTTCTTGAGCACCGACGACGACTGGCCCTATGAAGGCAAAGTTGTCTACATTTCATCAAATGATCAGCCCCCAACAACTGCCCCGGACAACCTACCAAGGTTATTTGAGGGTCCCAATTGGGGATATCATATCAAAGGTTATACACCGGAAAACGCCCCCCGCACCTTCGCGCGATGGCCTGTGGATATACTTCCCCTGCCCTTAGCAGCCGACACTATGCCAGATCATCCCATCCACAAACAATTGACAGCTGGAAGAAAGGGAAAAATAGGGAATAACCTCTCATGGTACGCGTACCAAAAAGATTTCCCGGGGCTTACCAACATTATTTGGTGGGACACCGCCATTCGGGTGGTAAACTCTTTAATCAATGCCAAAAATCATATCGAAAATTCAATTGCAGGTGCCAAAAGACATGGCAAGAAACAGCTTGAAGAAAACTTGATTGCAGAACAGGATTCGTTTCGAAACTTCGTAGACGAAACTGTCTTGTGGGCGCACGCGCACAGCCCATGGGACCAAATGACCGCAATAGATATCGGGAAATTGAATGATATAGTTTCGCGCGTAACACAACGTCATTCAAGCGGTCCAACGGGCTTCCATATTTTTCGAAACGATTTCGTCAGCAATATAAGCGACCTACGCTACGCTGCAGATGAAACGTTGTGTGCATTGGCCGTAGAGAAACCACATTTCTACGAACTACTACCTGCCCAAATCAAACGCGACATTGACGAAAAACACTTGTTGCCCGGACCACAAAGCTGGCACCAAATGTTCGGTCAGCCCGCCCTCGTACAAGAAGTCGCCATTGACCATTATCACGACTACCTTTTGCTCCAATTAAAATCCGATCACCTGATGAATTGGATGTGGGGTGACGTAGGGAACGTTCACTTTTGGATCGATCCGATCTCGTTAAAAAACCGCGACTGGGACAAGGTCACGGTCACTATGGAAGGTCATTAGGTTCGCACTAGCTTACACATGATTTCTGTACGCGGCATGAAATTAACCTTTCGTTCAGACTTTCCTTTTGAAAACACGCTGATAAGCTGCTGCGCAGGACAACAAGATCCAATTGGGAGTTTAGAAATGAAAAAACTAATGATGGCAACAACCGCCATGACCATGATCGCGAGTGCCGCAATTGCGGAAGACGTGAAAATCGGTGTAATTCTCGGGTTCACCGGCCCGCTTGAATCGATCACACCAGCGATGGGTGCGGGCGCCGAATTGGCGATGGCCGAGGTCAATGATTCCGGTGCGCTACTTGACGGGTCAACCGTGACATCTGTGCGCGGCGATAGCACATGTATCGACAGCGGTGCGGCGACCACTGCTGCAGAACGTCTGGTAACATCCGACAACGTCAACGCTATCATGGGTGCTGACTGTTCCGGTGTGACCGGCGCAATTCTGCAAAACGTGGCGCGTGCGAACGGTGTGGTGATGATTTCACCCTCAGCCACATCACCCGGCCTGTCATCTGCCGAAGATGATGGTCTGTTCTTCCGCACAGCCCCATCAGATGCGCGCCAAGGTGTGATCATCACAAACATCTTGCAAGATCGCGGCGTTGAAGAAGTCGCCCTGACATATACAAATAACGACTACGGCAAAGGTCTGGCTGACGCCTTCCAAGCCGCATTCGAAGAGGCAGGCGGCACGGTCACGATCTCAGCTGCGCACGAAGACGGCAAAGCAGACTATTCAGCTGAAGTTGGCGCATTGGCATCAGCGGGCGGCGAAGTGCTTGTTGTTGCGGGCTATGTTGACCAAGGCGGCTCTGGCGTTGTGCGCTCATCACTTGATTCTGGCGCGTTTGACACGTTCTACTTCCCTGACGGGATGGTTGGCGCAAAGCTAAACGAAAACTTCGGCGCTGAATTGAACGGGTCCTACGGCGCCTACCCCGGCACAGATAGCCCGGGCGCTGCGAAATTCGTTGAACTTGCTGCCGCTGCAGATTTTGACGGTACAGGCGCATTTGCCCCTGAATCATATGATGCTGCCGCACTGATCATGTTGGCGATGCAAGCTGCCGGGTCTAGCGATTCAGCGGATTTCAAAGACCACGTGTTTGATGTTGCAAACGCACCCGGCGTTGAAATCTTCCCGGGTGAACTGGCCAAAGGGCTTGAGCTGCTCGCGGCTGGCGAAGAGATCGACTATGTCGGCGCATCTGCGGTTGAACTCATCGGACCCGGCGAATCTGCGGGTAACTACCAAGAAATCGAATTCGCCGATGGCGAATATGCGACAATCGGCTACCGCTAAATCAGCGTATTAAGACTAGGGCGGCGCGGGAAACTGCGCCGCCTTAACAATAGACATGCCACAAAGGCGTGCGAGGGGAAGATATGATCGTTGTTGAAAATCTGGTGAAAACCTTTGGTGGTTTTCGCGCTGTGGACGGTGCGTCGCTCCGCATTGAAGAAGGATCGATCACCGGATTGATTGGCCCTAACGGCGCTGGAAAAACGACACTTTTCAACGTGATCGCTGGTGTTCTGAAACCAACATCTGGGCGTGTGACCATGATGGGCGAAGACATCACAGGTCTGCCGCCGCATGAATTGTTCCACAAAGGTCTGCTGCGTACGTTTCAAATCGCACATGAATTTTCATCCATGACGGTTCGGGAAAACCTGATGATGGTGCCCGGTGCACAGTCTGGTGAGACACTTTGGAACGCTTGGTTTGGCCGCAAAGGTATTGCCGAAGAAGAGCGCGCATTGCGGGCCAAGGCCGACGAAGTGCTTGAATTTCTGACCATCGATCACCTGAAAGACGAAAAAGCAGGAAACCTGTCCGGCGGGCAGAAAAAGCTGCTCGAACTCGGCCGCACCATGATGGTCGACGCCAAGATTGTGTTTTTGGATGAAGTCGGCGCAGGCGTAAACCGCACCCTGCTGAATACCATTGGCGATGCCATTATTCGCCTGAACAAAGAACGCAACTACACCTTTGTGGTGATTGAACACGATATGGATTTCATTGGCCGCCTTTGCGATCCCGTAATATGCATGGCCGAGGGCCGCGTTTTGGCCGAAGGCACGTTAAGCGAAATCAAAGCCAACGAACAGGTGATCGAGGCTTATCTCGGCACCGGATTAAAAAACAAAGATAAGGTCATGATATGAAATTCTTATTTACAGTTTTGCTGGGCGCAATTTTGGGCGCAGCCGGCGCATTTTACTACATCTATCTTTATCACGCAGACGCGACCGAACAGGCGCTCATGCGTGACACGATCACCACCTATCTGCCCTTCCTGTCGGAGTATATTAACCCGTGAACGACCCGTTTCTGATCGGCGATGCCATGACCGGCGGGTATGGCAAAGGTCCTGATATTTTGCATGGCTGCACCATTGCCGCCGAAAAAGGCGAAATCGCCGTGATCGTTGGCCCCAATGGGGCTGGCAAATCCACCGCGATGAAAGCCCTATTTGGCATGTTGAATGTAAATTCAGGCTCTGTCCGGTTAGATGGCGAAGACATCACGGCGCTTTCACCGCAAGAGCGCGTGGTGAAAGGCATGGGGTTTGTGCCGCAAACCTCCAATATCTTTACGTCAATGACGGTTGAAGAAAACCTAGAGATGGGTGCCTTTATCCGCCGTGATGATTTCAGCGATACGATGACGCAGATCTATGATCTGTTCCCAATCCTGAAAGAAAAGCGCAATCAAGCTGCTGGCGAATTGTCGGGCGGCCAACGCCAGCAAGTCGCCGTTGGCCGCGCCCTGATGACCCAGCCCAAAGTGCTGATGCTGGATGAACCAACCGCAGGCGTGTCGCCCATCGTCATGGACGAGCTTTTTGACCGCATCATTGAGGTCGCCCGCACCGGCATCCCAATCCTGATGGTCGAACAAAACGCACGACAAGCGCTTGAAATCGCAGACAAAGCCTATGTTTTGGTACAAGGGCGGAATGCGCATACTGGGACGGGCAAAGAGTTATTGGCGGACGAAGAAGTACGGCGGAGTTTCTTGGGCGGATGAGAAATGTCTTAAGCGCCTTAACACTCGTCATGCTCGCGCCATCAAGTGCGTTGGCCGTTGTTGATAACTATACCGAATGCAAAACGATCATGGGGTTCGTCGTTGAACTGGAGCAGACAGATTATGCTGTTCCCGCTGGAAGTGAGTTCACCATAGTTCACAGCCATGCGCCGACAGAAGCGCAGTTCTCAGAGCAATATATCGCCTATGAAAGTCAACTTCTACGCAAGGTTGAACTTGAAGTTGAGCCCGGTGAACAGACTGTGCCGATGGTGCTCGTCGATGTGATTTACAACTTTCCATATCCGCAAGGCGCCAATTCAGTTGCAGTCTATGACATGACAGTGCGCGAATTCCACACAAGCGACGATTTAATGCGCGATGGATTGTTTAGCGTTCCCCTCAATTGTTACCCAGTTAGTGGATTGTACTAATGGACTATCTTAATGCCCTTGTGGCCTTCTTGAATTTCGTTTTTGTGCCGGGCCTTGCATACGGTGCGCAGCTCGCCATTGGGGCGCTGGGTGTCACCTTGATTTATGGCATTTTGCGGTTTTCAAACTTTGCCCATGGCGACACGATGGCCTTTGGCACGGCGATGACAATTATTGGAACCAATGCGCTTTTGGCGTTGGGGATCACCTTTGGCCCCTTGCCGACCGCACTGCTCGCCCTGCCCTTTGGCATTGGCGCAACCATCCTTTTGGTGCTGTTCACCGATTGGCTGGTCTATAAATTCTACCGCGATCAAAAAGCCAAACCTGTGATCCTTGTTATCGTGTCGATGGGCGTGATGTTTGTGATGAACGGTGTTGTCCGCTTTATCATCGGGGTGCGGGATATCCGCTTTGCCGATGGCGAACGGTTCTTGATCACGGCGCGTGAATTCAAGGACATGACAGGGCTGCGTGAAGGGCTGGCGATCAAGACCACACAAGCGATCACCGTTGTTGTCGCGCTCATCGCGATGGCGCTACTGTTTTGGTTCCTCAACAAGACCCGCACCGGCAAATCCATGCGCGCGTTTTCTGATAACGAAGATCTCGCACTGCTATCGGGCATTAACCCTGATTGGGTGGTCAAGGTCACTTGGATGATTGTCGCCGCACTCGCGACTACAGCGGGTGTGCTGTACGGGTTGGATAAGTCTTTCAAAGCATTCACCTATTTCCAACTGCTGCTGCCGATCTTTGCTGCCGCCATCGTTGGCGGGTTAGGCAACCCATTGGGCGCCATCGCGGGCGGTTTTGTTATTGCGTTTAGCGAAGTCACAATCACCTATGCGTGGAAAAAGGTGCTGGTGTACCTGATGCCCGAAAGCCTTGAGCCTGACGGGCTCGTGCAGTTGATGTCGACCGATTACAAATTTGCGGTCAGCTTTGCGATCTTGATCATCGTGCTGCTGTTTAAACCCACCGGCCTATTCAAGGGGCAATCCGTATGAACCCTGCATTGAAAAATTCGCTACTGTTTGGCCTCGTCGCCGTTTTGCTGATTGGCACGGGGTTTGTGCAAGGTTGGAACTCTGCCTTGTTCATCCTGAACATGGGGCTGGTGTCTGCAATCTTGGCCTTGGGCGTGAACCTGCAATGGGGGTTTGCCGGGCTGTTTAATATCGGCGTGATGGGGTTTGTGGCACTTGGTGGCTTGGCAACGGTTTTGGTCGGCATGCCCCCCGTGGGCGAGGCATGGTCCGCAGGCGCGTTCCAAGTCTTTGCAGGGCTTGCACTGGGCGCAGGCACTGTTGTTGGCGCGGTTTTCTTACGCAAAAAACTGACCGGCCGCGCGCGGACATTTGGCACGCTCGCTGTTTTGATCGTCGGGTTTTTTGTCTTTCGCGCCGTGTTTGATGCAGGCGTTGCGGCAGTCGAGGCCGTGAACCCTGCGCTGACCGGAAACCTAGGCGGGATCAACATCTTTGGCCCGCACCGCAATGCCGCCGGCATGCTGCTTCCTGACTATTTCATCCTACTGGCTTGGCCTATGGGTGGGCTCTTGGCAGCTGGTGCGGCCTGGATCATCGGGAAAACGGCGCTGGGGCTGCGGTCGGATTATCTTGCGATTGCGACGCTGGGCATTGCAGAAATCATCATCGCCATAATGAAAAACGAAGACTGGTTGGCGCGTGGTGTTAAAAACGTCAACGGTCTACCGCGCCCTGTGCCTTACGAGGTGACATTGCAAAGCGATCCGGGCTTTATTGCGCGCGCCGCGAGTTTCGGTATGGACCCGGTCACAGCATCCACGATCTATACAAAGCTGTGTTATTCCGTGCTATTCGCCACCGTTCTGCTGATCCTGCTATGGCTCGCGCAGAAGGCGCTCAACAGCCCGTGGGGACGCATGATGCGTGCGATCCGCGACAATGAAACCGCGGCCCAAGCCATGGGCAAAAACGTCACCGCGCGGCATTTGCAGATTTTCATTCTGGGGTCCGCGATCTGCGGCATTGCGGGGGCGATGATGACCACGCTGGATGGGCAACTAACGCCAACATCCTATCAACCGTTGCGCTTTACCTTCTTGGTTTGGGTGATGGTGATCGTGGGTGGTTCGGGCAATAACTTTGGTGCGGTTTTGGGCGGGATGCTGATCTGGTGGCTGTGGGTGCAGGTCGAACCGATGGGTCTTTGGTTCATGAACTTACTGACCAGCGGTCTTGCGGATGGCAGCCCACTCAAAGAACACATGATCGAATCTGCCGCGCATATGCGGCTACTGACGATGGGTGTTGTTCTGCTGTTGGTGCTGCGGTTTAGCCCACGTGGGTTGATCCCTGAACGCTAGCTTGTTCTTTGGCACAGCATTGGTACAACGGGGTCACCCTATTACCCCGAGGATCCCATGGCGCTGATTTTCCGCTGGCTCATCCGGCTTACAACTGCACTGGTTTTCCTGTGCGTTGCGGCTATTTCATTGGCCTATTACTTCGCGTCGCGGTCATTGCCTGACTACAACGCACAGGCCGATGTTGATGGAATCAGCGAAACGATTGAGATCGTACGCGACAACGCCAATGTGCCGCATATCTTCGCCGCTAACGATGATGACGCATTTTTCGCGCTTGGCTATGCCCATGCCCAAGATCGGCTTTGGCAGATGACAATGTTACGCCGCACGGTACAGGGGCGATTGTCGGAGTTGTTTGGTGAACGCACCGTCGATATTGACGAGGTCATGCGCCGCTATGATCTTTATAATCTTTCTGTTGCCTCAGTCGCCGCACAAGATGCGCAAACGCTGGACGCCTTGGATGCTTATTCCGCAGGTGTGAACGCATGGTTGAATGAGGTGAACGCAGGCGCGCGCGGGCGTGGTGCGCCAGAAATGTGGTTGTTCAGCCATCCGGTGTCACCGTGGCAGCCTGCTGATTCAATTGCGATTATGAAGCTGATGGCACTACAGCTTTCGCCACACCTTGAAAACGAAGTTTTGCGCGCCCGGACATCGCTGCTGATTGATCCCGAGCGGCTGGCCGATATCATGCCCGATGATCCCACCAGCGGCATTGCCGCCCTGCCCGCCTTTGCCAGTTTGGTGCCCGGCCTCGCCCCATATAGCCCCGACACGCGTATGGCCGCTGACCCGCTCTCGCCCTTTCATCCGCCTGACCTTGCTGGCGCTTCCAATGCTTGGGCCGCCAATGCATCCCGTTCCGCAACAGGATCAACACTGCTTGCCAATGATCCCCATTTGGGGCTGACCGCGCCGACAATCTGGTATCTCGCGCGGCTTGAACTTGAAACTGGCGGTGTGATTGGTGCGACTATTCCGGGGATGCCGCTTGTTCTTTCAGGGCGTGGCGACGGTATCGGCTGGGGGATCACCGCGGCATATGTCGATGACGTTGATATTCTCATCGAAGAGATCAACCCCGATGATCCCACCCAATACCGCGCACCTGATGGCTGGGCATCATTTCGGACGCGCGACAGTATCATTAACATCAAAGACGCGCCCGCCGTCACCCTGAGTCTGCGCTGGACGGCAAATGGCCCTGTCATGCCCGGCAATCAGTTTAACCTTGGGGCAGTCACACCGCCGGGGCATGTAACCTCTATCGCGTGGAGCGCACTTTCAGACCGCGATACATCCATTTCGGCAGCGATGGGGATTATGCACGCGCGCACCGTCAACGAAGCCATTCGCGCAGGCGAGACATTTATTGCACCAGCATTGAACCTGACCATTGCCGATCGCAACAGGATCGCGATGAAAACAATTGGGGCACTGCCCGCACGTGATGCAAACCACCAAAGCCAAGGGCGGTACCCTTCCTTTGGCTATTTGCCACAAAACCGCTGGCAAGGCCGGTTCGCCTATTCCGACAACCCGATATTCCTAAACCCCGAAGGCGGCATTATCGGCAATACCAACAATAAAACCGTCGACCGCCCATTCCCGCATCACTTATCATTCCTCTGGGGTGATACACAGCGTATCAACCGCTGGCGGCTGCTTATGCAAGCACGCGAAGTTCACACACGCGATAGCTTTATCGAGGCGCAGCAAGACACCGTCAGCTTTACCGCGCGCACGCTTTCTGCACTCATGGGGGCTGATCTGTGGTTCACCGGCGACGCCGCCCCCGAAGGCACACCCGCGCGGCAACGCCAAATCGCGCTTGATCTATTGTCGGCGTGGAATGGTGAAATGAACGAACACCTGCCTGAACCGCTGATTTATGCAGCCTGGGTACGTGCGGTCCAGCAACGGTTGATCCGAGACGAATTAGGCCCGCTCGCGGCCGCCTATACCCATGTCGACCCGGTGTTCATTGAACGCGTGTTCCGCGATATCGACGGGGCTGGCGTCTGGTGCGACGTTATCCAATCCGCGCCTGTCGAAACCTGCACCGATATTGCTAGGCAATCAATGGATGACGCGATTGTCTGGATCACCGAAAACCACGGCACCGCAATCGAGGCCGTGCGCTGGGGCGACGCCCATGTCGCGACCCATGACCATCCTGTGCTAGGGAAAACGCCGCTGTTGCATTGGTTTGTGAACCTGCGCCAATCGACAAGCGGTGGCGACAACACCTTGCAACGCGGCAAAACATCCGGCGTTGGGCCTGATCCATTTCAAAACGTGCATGCGGCGGGCTATCGTGGGGTCTATGATTTCGCGGACCCTGACAGTTCAGTCTTTGTGACAGGCACCGGGCAGTCAGGGCATCCGCTATCGCGCTACTACGACAACCTTGGCGAACTATGGCGGCGCGGCGAATACATCCCCATGTCACTTGACCCGGCATTGGCACGGGCGGCTGCGGTTGGGGTGACTGTATTGACACCTGCGCACTAAGTATGCGCGCCGTCGCTACGATATGTTGGGCGGCTTGCCGTGAAATTCAACGTACAGATCTTGCAACCGTGGCGGCATAATATGCCAGATAGGTTTCGCGCGCGTCGGCGGAACCTGCCAAAACAGGTTTTCAACAAATGAATTATCAATGCACGCCCGCACCTCAGCGCTGCCAGTCCCCCAGTGACCATCAAAAAACTTGAAAACACCACTGATTTTTGCGTCAAAGTCTGAAGTGTCCATGCGTGAATTCAGGAAGCGCGCAAGGTCTTCGAACCACAAATGAAGCAGTGGATCCCCCTCATGGCTCCAAACTTCAGCATGTAGAGCATCTGTTGCCTCGGCAATTTCGACAAAACTTTCGCGAAAACCGGCATAGAGTTCCCTAACTTTCATGCCGCCTCCCTTGGCGCTCATCTGCACCGGACTAAAGCCGCGCGAACCGTTCGCGTTGTAGCTCTGTCCAGAATACAGTCAGATCATAGCCGGTGTCCGTTTGTACTTCATCGGTCACGATCCCCGCATCGAAAAGCCAAGCGCGTTTGCGGCCCTCTGCAAAGCTGAGTGTGATGTCCGCCACAGACCGAGGGTCCTTGAGCTTATCAGGGATACGCGCCAATAGCGCATCCATACCCTCGCCGGTGATCGCCGAAACGGCAAATAGATCATCGGTGCGTTCGGCCTGCGTGACCATCGCGTCGTGGTCTTCGGGCGACAACAGATCAATCTTATTCCAGACCTCGATGATCGGCGCCTCTTCGGCGACCCCAAGGCTTTGCAGGATTGTCATTACGTCTTGTGATTGTTCTTCGGTCTGTTCGTGGCTGATGTCGCGGACGTGCACGATCAGATCTGCGTCTAACACTTCTTCGAGCGTCGCCCGGAAGGCCGCGACGAGTTCTGTCGGCAGATCACTGATGAACCCAACCGTGTCGGACATGATGACCTCATCACCTGTGGGCAAGACGATCTTGCGCATGGTCGGGTCAAGCGTCGCAAATAGCATGTCTTTGGCGAATACTTCAGCCCCGGTCAGACGATTGAACAGGGTTGATTTTCCAGCGTTGGTATAACCGACAAGGGCAACAATCGGGAAAGGTACCTTTGCCCGCGACGCACGGTGCAATTCGCGGGTTTTGACGACCTTCGCCAGCTGGCGGCGTAAGCGGCCCAACTGTTCGTCAATTGCGCGGCGGTCAGCCTCGATCTGGGTTTCACCGGGGCCGCCGACAAACCCAAGCCCACCACGTTGGCGTTCAAGGTGAGTCCAAGCCCGCACGAGCCGGGTACGCTGATACGACAGCGCCGCCATTTCGACCTGCAACACCCCTTCCGAGGTGCGTGCGCGATCGCTAAAGATTTCCAAGATCAACCCGGTGCGGTCTAACAGCTTTACACCCCAGTCTTTTTCAAGATTGCGTTGCTGTACTGGTGTCACGGGACCGTCGATCAGGACCAATTCGACATCATTGGCTTTGAAAACGGCTTTTAGCTCTTCGATTTTACCTTTGCCAAATAACTTGCCGGGGTGGATTTTTGGCAATCGGACAATATCCGCGCCAACAACATCCAAGTCCGGAAGCGCAGCCGCGAGCGACACCCCCTCTTCAAGCGCGGGGCCAGCGGCACGGCGGGAATGATCGGATTTGAGATCAGGGTGAAGAACCCAAGCCCGTGTGACCGGGCGATCATGTTCGAGCAACGCTATTCTTCGCCTTCATACAGGCTGATCGGCTGCGACGGCATAATGGTCGAAATCGCGCTTTTATAGACCAGTTGCGCCTGACCATCGCGACGTAACAGCACACAAAAACTATCAAACCAAGTGATAACACCTTGCAACTTGACGCCATTTACCAAGAATATCGTGACCGGAATTTTGGCCTTACGCACATGGTTTAGGAATGCATCTTGCAGATTTGCTTTGTCGGCGGCCATTGTGACACCCTTTTTTTGTTATTGTGGCCATGCAATTGGCCCCCACTGTTACCGTCACTATGTCGTGGTGATCCTTAAGTTTCCAGCCCAAAATCGAAATCAAAATCGATGCGTGTCACCTGCGCCAGATTTCGGGGTTAAACAGCGCAATAATCGCCAATGTCTCGAGACGCCCCAAGACCATCGCCGCCGCAAGAATGATTTTCGCGCCGTCTGGAATACCTGAATAAGCAATCGGCACTTCGGCTGCGACCGCCGCCAATGGCCCAGTGGTTGATAAGGCAGATACCGCCAGCACCATTGAGGTTTCAAACTGCACCCCTGTCAGCGACATTAAGGTCATCACTGCAGCAATGCTAAGCGCAAAAAGCATGAAGAAAATCCATGAGATATAGGCACCTTGCTTACGGATACGCCGCGCCTCGCGCCCGCCGCCGCCAATGGACGACGGGTGCAAAAGCCGTTCTTGCTCGCGTTCGCTGTGCCGAAATAGCGCATAAATCCGCAAAAGCTTGACTCCACCGGCCGTTGTCGCAACCCCGCCCCCGATTAACGCCATGCCCGTCAGAAACAGCCCCGGTGTGCGCAGCCCTGACCACCACGTCGCCCCGTCCCAAAAACGCGATTCAAATCCAGTGGTCGTCAAAAACGACGTCACAGTGAACAACGTCCCCCAAAGCGCAGAACCCGTCTGCTGTAGCGTGACAATGGTCTGTCGATCAGTCGCGGCAACGAAATGACGCAAAAACAACCCCGCAGTGACCAAGCCGATCAAAACAAGCGCTGTGCGGAATTCAGGGTCCCGGCGCAGCCCTTGGCCACCTTCACCGATCATCCCCCGACTATATGTCAATCGCGACAAGGCGAATATGAAAAAGCCAAAGATCAAAACCTCGCCCCAAAAACCAGAGCCCGCGTAGTATAGACCGTTGATTGGCGAAATCCCCGATGTCGCCAATATCGACATCGCATGACACAGCGCGATGTAGGGCACTTCGCCCATGACAACGAGCCCGAGCCATAGCAAAAATGTCAGTGCGGTATATAGCGGCGCAAGCTTAAGCGTAAAGCGCACCAACCGTTCCGAAGGATCAGCAATACGCGTGATCTGAGACAGGCCCGCCGCCGCGCCTGTGCCAATATTCGCGGTCGCACGTACTTCGAACCCGCCAAGGTTCATTGGGGCGAAAATGGATACGGCGGTCACCCAGATCAGCAACCCGCCAAGCCAGCCAACCAAAGCACGCCATAAATGCAGCGACGGGGTAAGCCGCCCATAGGTGTCGTAAAGTGTGGCCCCCGTGGTGGTGAAGCTGGAAACCATTTCGAACCACGCGTTCAGATAGGTCGTGTTCCCGACCGCCTCGTAAAACGGCACGGCAAAGATCAATGGCAGCACCGTAAAAGCCGCCAAAAGCCCTATTAGTTGACTGCGCGCCACGTTCACGGGCGCATAGCCTGCCGTCGCCAGCCCAACGATCAGTGTCAGGATTGAAAACAGTATAAATCCGTAAAAGAACACGCGCATCGCTGTGAAATCTTCGACGACGACACCATGCGCGGCGGGCACCAGCATCGCCAATGACCCGAGCCCCATCAACACCACAAAAAAAGGAAGCTTAACGATCCAATTCATTAGAAGAAATCAATCGAAACCTGCAACAGACGCTCGACTTCAGGCACGTCTGGGCTCATGGCGAAGATGGCAATCACATCGCCCTCTTCAATACGCGTGTCTCCGGTTGGTTTGAGGAACTTGCCTTGTTTGATCAGCCCGCCGATCTTGGTGCCTTCGGGGAAATCAATTTCTTTGATCAGTTGCCCCGCGATCGGCGATGTTCCCAACACTTGGGCTTCGATCACTTCGGCTTCGGCGTCCCCGATCGAGTAAACCGCACGCACGCGCCCATGGCGGATATGACGCAAGATTGAACTCACGGTTGTGGCGCGCGGGTTGATATAGGCATCAATATTAAGCGGCGTCATCAAGGGCACAAGCGTCGGATCATTGACCAAACAAATCGCCATCGGGCAACCGAGCTCTTTCGCACGCACAGAGACCAAAATATTCGTCTTATCGTCGTCGGTCACGGCGAGTACGGCATCAGCGGTGCCGATATTGGCTTCTTCAAGCAAACCCGAGTTCAGCCCATCCCCATGCAATACAATGGTGCGGTCCAGCGCATCGGCAGCTTTTTCGGCAATACTACGGTCTTTCTCGATCACTTTGACGCGGACGCGTTCAGTGCGCGCTTCAAGCGCCTGCGCAACCCCCAGACCAACATTCCCGCCACCAATAATGACGATACGCTCTTGTTTTGAATGGGTTTTGCCGAAAATTTCAAGCGTGCGCGTCGCATCTTCGGTGATCGCAAAAATATAGCATTCGTCACCCGCAAAAATCTGATCACCCGCCGAAGGTACAAATAGAACGCCATCGCGGCGAATCCCGACGACCACGGCACGCAGGGTTGAAAACAGGTCAGTCAGTTGGCGCAGCGGCGTGTTGATGACAGGGCAATCCTCATCAATTGTAATCCCCAATAGTTGCGCCCGTCCTTCAAGAAAACTTTCCGTGTCAAATGCGGCAGGCGCTGCCAACCTTTGCAGCGCGGCCTCGGCGACTTCCTTTTCGGGTGAAATCACAACATCAATTGGCAGGTGGTCCCGGCGGTATAGATCCGAATAGATCGCATCAAGATAGCTTTGCGCACGCAATCGTGCGATTTTCCGTTGGACTGCAAAAACAGAGTGGGCCACTTGGCAGGTGACCATGTTCACCTCGTCTGAATGGGTGGCCGCGATAATCATATCAGCATCGCGTGCGCCCGCACGGTCCAGTACATCCGGATAGCTTGCGTGCCCCGCAATCCCTTGCACGTCCAATGTATCTGTGGCGCGGCGCACCAGTTCGGGATTGTTATCAACAACCGTCACATCGTTCTTTTCCCCCGACAAATGTCGGGCGATCTGCCAGCCAACTTGGCCTGCGCCGCAAATGATAACCTTCATTCTGCGTCTTCCTCGATGTAAGCAACGCGACCGCCCGCCTTGTTCGAAGTTACCACGCCCAACGATTTTAACTTACGATGCAGCGCAGAGCGCTCCATTCCGACAAAGGTTGCGGTACGACTAATATTACCGCCAAAGCGGTTAATCTGGGTCAGCAGATATTCGCGTTCAAATAGTTCACGCGCTTCACGCAGTGGCAGGGTTGCTAGGCCGCCCGCCAGAACAATCCGTCCTTCGTCACTGCCACCGCTTTCATCACCTGTTGGCAATTCTCGCGCCGTGATGTCACCCGAATTTTCACCAAGAATTAGAACGCGCTCGACGACATTCTTAAGCTGGCGCACATTGCCAGGCCAAACCATCGTTTGCAGCAAGGCCCGCGCATCATCAGCAAGCTTGCGCAAAGGTAAACCTTGAGCCTTGTTAAAGACCTCGATGAAATGCTCGGCCAAGACTGGGATATCTTCGCGCCGCTCTTCCAAAGATGGCACCTCAATCGGCACAACATTCAGACGGTGATATAGCTCTTCGCGGAATGTTCCCACCTCAATCGCGGTAGGTAGATCGCGGTTGGTACTCGACACGACGCGTAAATCAACTTGGATTTTGTCGCTGCCGCCCACCCGCTGGAACCGCTGATCAACCAAAACACGCAGAATTTTTGACTGTGTTCCCAGTGGCATATCAGCGATTTCATCGAAATAGATCACGCCGCCATTGGCTTCTTCTAACAACCCGGGTTCAACGCCGCGCGCGCTGTCTTCGCGCCCAAATAGCACTTCCTCCATCCGGTCAGGTTCAATCGAGGCAGAGTTGACTGTGACAAATGGCGCGCCTGAACGGTTCGAATGCGCATGAATGTAGCGCGCCGCAATTTCCTTGCCGACGCCTGCAGGGCCAGTCAGCATTACCCGCCCGTTCGATTTGGTCACCTTATCAAGCTGAGATTTCAGCAAACGAAACGCCGCACTATCGCCAAGCATATCCGCACTTGCCACATCACCACGTTTCAGCGCGACATTCTCGCGGCGCAGCCGAGATGTCTCCATTGCGCGTCGAATTACAACAAGCAACTGGTCGATATTAAACGGCTTTTCAATAAAGTCGTAAGCACCTTGTTTGATCGCCGCGACCGCAATTTCAATGTTGCCATGCCCAGAAATGATCACGACGGGAATGTCAGGATTGTCGCGTTTAACGGTTTTGAGGATATCAATGCCGTCCATCCCGCTGTCCTTGAGCCAAATATCAAGGATCATCAGCGCCGGCGGGGCTTTTGCGATTTCGGCCATGCAGGCGTCAGATGTACCTGCCAGCCGGGTTGTATAGCCTTCATCAATCAGAATATCCGAAATCAGTTCCCGGATATCGCGTTCGTCGTCGGTGATTAGAATATCGCCCATGATTTTCCTCATGCTGGTATTTTTATGGCCTGCGTCACTGCAGGCGTTATTGGTAGGTGGATGATCGCACAGGCGCCTGTATGGTCCTGCCCGTCAAATATTTCGGCATCAACAAGCGACAGGGTGCCGCCATGCTCTTCGATAATCTTTTTTACAATTGGCAGGCCAAGCCCGGTGCCTTTGTCGCGCGTCGTGACGTAGGGTTCAAACAACCGTGCGCGGTCACTTGGCAGGCCAACGCCATTGTCTGAAATGCGTATCTGCACCTGATCGCCCACATGGGTCATGGCAACATGCACCTGACGGGCATAGCCATCGGGGTTCTTTTTTTCCATATAAGTTTCAGTTGCTTCACCCGCGTTTTTAATCAAATTCATCAAGGCTTGACTGATCATCGTGCCGTCCATATCCGCCAGAATGGCGGCTTCGGGCAATGCCGCAGTAATTTGCACATCCGGTTGCCCTGCCCGTTGCAATGTGACGGCATCCGCGACCAGTTTTGTCAGGTCAGCGACCGCCAATTGCGGTTCGGGCATGCGTGCGAATTTCGAAAAATCATCCACGATGCGGCGCAAATCATTGGTTTGGCGCACAATCACATCCGTCATTTGTTCCAATTTACCAGCGTCATCCCCCAAAGATTTCGCGAATTTGCGTTTGATCCGCTCAGCCGACAATTGGATCGGTGTCAGCGGGTTTTTGATTTCATGCGCAATACGCCGGGCAACATCGCCCCATGCGGCCATACGTTGCGCGCTTACAAGATCGGTCACATCATCAAAGGCCACAACATAACCTTCAAGCGCCCCATCGGCGTTGCGTCGCGGTGACATGCGCACCAGCAGGCTTTCTTGTTGACCTTTGCGTACAAGGTTCACCTGATCTTGCAGGTTATCCACCCCGTCGCCACGCAGGCGCCCAAAAAGATCAGCAAATTCGGGGATCGCGACGGGTAGCGCGGTTGGGCCTTGATCATTAGGATCAACCGACAAGAGCCGCTGTGCGGACGGATTCATCATCGTCACACGCCCTTCCGCATCAAGCCCGATCACCCCCGATGTCACCGAACTCAGCACGGAATCAAACAGGCGGCGGCGCTGTTCGGTCATGCGGTTTGTTTCCAGCAATTCGTCGCGTTGCCCCTTTAGCTGCCCGGTCATCTGGTTAAAATACCGCCCAAGCTGCGCGATTTCATCATCGCCATCGTCTTCGATTACGCGGACATCCAGATCCCCCGAGCCCACGCGGCGCGAAGCCGACACAAGCCGCCCAATCGGGCGTGACAGGCGTTCAGCGAACCAAAGCCCCGCCCAGATCGCGGCCAAAATCAAAATCACCGCGAACCCAAGATACAAAAGCCCAAACTGGAACAGCATTTTACCGCGCTCAGACGCTAAAAGTTCATACTGCTCAACAGTTTGGGTCGTATCGTTCAGCAAAGACAAGACATTCCCATCCACGCTGCGTGTCACATATAGATAGCGATTGCGAAAGGCTGAAAGTGCGACAAGCGCCCGAAATTCATTGTTTTGCGCATCCTCTATGAGAATCAGCCCCTCTGCATCCGCACGGGTGAATTCTTCTGCGCTTGGGCGTTCATAATCAAAATCATAGGAATTTGCCCCGCGCGCTTTGATCTCTCCTGCGCCGTCGATGACAAAGGATTCGGTCAGCGACCGTTCGATTTGCGCCTCAACCTCTCCGAGCGCGCGGCGTACTTCGCCATCATCCATAAACAAATTGGCCTGCCGTTCGCGGTTCAAATAGCCCGCAAGCCCGCGCGCATCACGCGTGAGTTCTTGGCGGTGCTCGGCCTCATAGGCCTGCGCGGTGGTTAAGGATGTACGCAACACGTTGCCCACAGGTTCCGAAAACATCCCGTCGAGCGCGACAGAAATCAGCAGCACCGAAAATACAGCCACCAGCACGGTTGGAATCAACGCCCATGCAGCAAACACCCCGGTCAAACGAAAGTGCAGCCGCGACCCCGCCGATTTTGCGCGCCTTGCGGCCACCATACGTGCAACCTGGCGCATCACGACGGCCATAACAATCAGGACATAGACCAAATCGACCAGCAAAACAGTGCGCAGTTGCGCCGAGGACGCGCCCTGCCCCAATGGTCCAATCACAACGTAGGTCAAGATCGCAAGCACCGGCCCCGCGACAACCAAGGCCCCGGTTACCAAGCTTTGTACGTGCCGCCTGCGCTGCCAGCGCGAAAACTGCATCAAGTTAGAGGCCCAAAAGGTACGCCGCACGTTTCGGTCTCGATCTTTCTTAGGGTGGGTTAGCCCCACGTTACCGCCGGTATCCGTGGCCTCCCTGCATCATTGACGCAGAACGGTCACGGTCCTGTTGCGGTTTTACATCAATTTGCGGCGGCGTGTCACGCGAATATCAAGGTCAGTAATCTTCTTGCGCAAAGTATTGCGGTTAATGCCAAGTAAATCGGCGCATTTGGCCTGATTCCCGCCCGTCGCGTCGAGAGCAATCTCGATCAGCGGCCCTTCGACTTCTTTCAGGATACGGTTGTAGAGCCCCGGCGCGGGTAACACGCCGCCGTGCAGGTCAAAGTAGCGACGCAAATGTTTGGCGACACTGACCGACAATTTTTCGCCCTCGCCGCCAGAGCGCAGAGGCTCAATCGCGGGCTGGTTGCCCAGCACCGTTTCGACTTCGGCGCGCGAAATTTCTTCCTCGGCAGCGGTAAATACCAAACGACGCACCGCATTTTCAAGCTGGCGCACGTTTCCGGGCCAGCTATAAGCGCGCACCAATTCAAGCGCCGCATCGCCAAAGCGCCGCAGGGGCGCACCGTCGCGTTCAGAACGCGCGAGGAAGTGCTCTGCGAGCAACGGAATATCATCGACACGCTCGCGTAAAGACGGAACATCAACGGTAACGCCGCCCAAACGGTAAAACAGGTCCTCGCGGAACTGCCCGTCTTCCATCCGCGACATCAGATCGGTTTGTGACGTGGCCATGATGCGCGGCGCGTTATCGCCAAGTGCGTCCAACATACGCACAATACGGCCTTGGGCTTCGTCGGACAGATCGCTGACTTCATCGAATAAAATCGTGCCACCTTTTGCGCGACTTAGCACGGTGGATGGACCATCCATACCTTCAAGATCACTTGCCGACACCACAACAAATGGCAGGCTGCGCCGATCTGAAAAATCATGCACAGCGCGCGCGATCAATGATTTCCCAGTGCCGCTTTCGCCCGTGATCAACACCGGTAATTGCGTGTTCATCACCCGCGCAACCAGCCGGTAAAGCGATTGCATCACGGGTGTACGCCCCACTAATGGCAGTTCTCCCGCCTCTTGTGTGGCCCCAGCATCGGCGGCGCGGGCCTGTTGCGGTGCGCGGCGTTTTACCTCAAGCGCGCGCGCGGCACGCTTCATCAGGTCAGGCAGGTCAAAAGGTTTCGGCAGATAATCATATGCGTCCGCTTCGGCGGCCTGGATCGCGGTCATAATCGTGTTCTGCGCCGAGATCACAATCACGGGTAACCCAGGGCGGGCGGCGGCAATTTTGGGCAATTGGTCAAGCCCATTGCCGTCAGGCATCACCACGTCAGAGATGACAAGATCGCCTTTGCCTTCATCAACCCAGCGCATCAGCGTGACCAGTGATGATGTCGCATGGACCTTGCACCCCGCCCGCGTAAGCGCTTGGGTAAGCACCGTGCGGATTGTCCGGTCATCATCTGCAACAAGAACAGTACCGTCCATTAGTTTTCTCCTACTTCGCTATCTTTAGGGGCCAAGGGTAAAGAAATGCGGAACACGGTGCGGCCCGGGACGCTATCCACAGATATCCAGCCCCCAACATCGCCGACCAACTTGGACACAAGCGCAAGGCCCAGTCCGGTTCCGTTTTCTCTACCCGAGACAAAGGGTTCAAAAATATCATTTGCAATGGCGGGCGGCAGACCCGGCCCATCGTCGATGATCTCAATTTGAAGCGGCAGCCGCGCTTGCGTACCGTCAGCCCGCCGCACCCGCAATGAGGTGTCATAAAAGCTGTGCAGGCGGATGGTGCCGCCTTCTTTGTTCGCTTCGGCCGCGTTCTTGAGAAGGTTCAAAAAGACCTGCAACAGCTGGTCTCCATCGGCCAAAGTTTGCGGCAGAGAGGGATCATAATCTTCGACGAAAAGCATATGCGCGCCAAATCCAACAGAGGCAGATTGCCGCGCGCGGTCCAGGATGTCGTGGATATTTACGGGCTTAAGAAGCGGCGGCCGCAGGTTGCCGAACTGTTCGACCTGCTCAAGCAGCTTCACGATCCGGCGGCTTTCTTCGACAATCAGATCGGTCATTTCCTGATCTTCGCTGCTGAGCCCCATCGACAAAAGCTGTGCGGCGCCTGTGATCCCCGCAAGCGGGTTCTTGATTTCATGGGCAAGCATTTCGGCCATACCAATGGCTGATTTCGCGGCTTTTTCCGAAGAATGGTGCTGGTTCATGCGGCTCGCGATTTCACGCGGGCTGATCATAACGATCATCGCCTCATCACTGCCTTGGAGCGGCGCAAACTGCACATTGCAGGTCAGTGGCGCGCGTTCGCCGCTGCCTACATCCACGTCATTGACAAACAGCGACGATCGATTTGCACGGGCGCGTGCAAAAGGCCCCTCAAGCGGTGCATCAATCATCACCTTTTCCCACAACCGCTGGCCTGCCAGAGATTTTGAAGACATATTTAGGAAGCTTTCAGCGGCAGTATTGCTTGAGATAATCAAATCATCTTTGTCGAGCATCAAGGCAGGTACGGGAAGCGACGCCCAAAGCGCTGTATCAAGTATCATGCGGCCACCTTTTGGGTCAAAGCATCGGGAAGATCGCGCAGCACATCGCGCGGGTGAACATGGGTCAATATGGCTTTGCGTAAGACCGGGTCCGTTTGCGCATCATCCATGTACCAACCCAAATGCTTACGTGAGACGCGCCGCCCAAGGTCCGTGCCGTAAAACGACAACATTGCCTCGTAGTGCGTGCTGATCAATGCCACCAATGCCGCCCCTGATGGCACCTGAACTTTTGCGTCGCCATGCAGGGTTTGCGCCACTTGCGCCAGCGCCCAAGGGCGGCCTTGCGCACCGCGCCCAATCATCACACCATCCGCACCAGAAAGCGCCAACGCGCGCCGCGCGCTTGCTGCATCGATGATATCGCCATTTGCGATCACCGGGATATCGACAGCTTCTTTTATTTTCGAAATGGCCGCCCAATCAGCAGACCCTTTGTAAAACTGGCAGCGCGTGCGCCCATGAATTGTCACCAATTTGATGCCAGCACCTTCGGCGCGTTTTGCCACATCAGCCGCGTTCAAACTGTCATCATCCCAGCCAAGCCGCGTTTTTAGCGTGACGGGGATATCAACTGCGGCCACAACCGCCTCGATCAAGGAAAGCGCATGATCGGGTGTGCGCAATAGCGCCGACCCAGAATAACCGTTTGTGACCTTTTTGGCGGGGCAGCCCATGTTGATGTCGATCATCGCGGCGCCGTTATCTTGGATCATGCGCGCAGCTTCGCCCATCCAAT
This sequence comes from Loktanella sp. D2R18, assembly GCF_003318235.1. GTDB lineage: Bacteria > Pseudomonadota > Alphaproteobacteria > Rhodobacterales > Rhodobacteraceae > Yoonia. The sequence goes on from NZ_QOCG01000011.1 coordinate 114,350, forward strand.
AGGCGTCGCGCCCGGCAATTTGCACTGCTGTGCCCTCTTGGTCATAGCCCAGCTCCGCGCGTTCACGCACCCCGGGTTTTGCCTGCACCATTTCCTGACTGGCGACCATTTCGCTCACGACCCAGCCCGCACCAAAAGATGCCACAAGCTGCCGAAACGGCAAATCTGTGATCCCCGCAAGCGGCGCGAGCGCGACAGGCGGCTGCAAAGCCACATCGTCTAATCGAAGAGAATCGTCATTTGCCAAAGGAACGGTCATTCGCCTAAAGGGTGAGCAATACGCATGATCTAAGCCGAAATACCTGATTTCACAACGAAACGCCCAGTAACATTTTCAGAAAAAATGGCATGTGCACAAAAATTAGGCGCACTTCTGGACAAACTGTCGAATTGCGCTGCACGGGCACCCAGCATAAACCTATAGGCAACAAGGGATACAGGACCATGACCACAGCCGCCATAATTGTCGCAGCCGGACGCGGAACACGCGCAGGTGGTGGCACCCCAAAACAATGGCAAAAACTGCGCGGGAAAACGATTGCAGCGCGCGCAATGCAGCCCTTTGCCGACCACCAGGCAATCGCGCAACTGATCCTTGTGGTGCACCCGGATGACGCGCCCAGCCTTTGGGCCGATACCCCCGCTGCAACCGTTGTGGCGGGCGGGGCAACCCGGCAAGAATCTGTGCTTTCAGGGCTCAATGCGGCCGAGGGTGCCACACAAGTGCTGATCCATGACGCTGCCCGACCGATGCTTCGCGCGGCGGTCATTGACGCTGTGTTGAATGCGCTTGATCAGCATCCGGGAGCGGCCCCAGCAATTCCGGTCACTGATACGCTGTGGCATGGGGCGGATGATACCGTCGTTGGCGCACAAGACCGCGCTGGGCTTTACCGCGCGCAAACCCCGCAAGGGTTTCACCGCGCGCCACTGCTTGCCGCGCACCTTGCCTGCAAAACCGAAGCAACGGATGACGTGACCGTCGCGCGCGCCGCAGGTATGCATGTTGCGATTGTGGCGGGTGACGACGACAATATAAAGATTACAACGCCCGGCGATTTCGCACGCGCAGAACAACAGATGGGGTCAAATATGGATATCAGATGCGGTAATGGCTATGATGTGCACCGGTTTGGACCGGGTGATCATGTCTGGCTGTGTGGGATCAAAGTCCCCTTTGATCGCAGCTTGCAAGGCCATTCGGACGCCGATGTTGGCATGCATGCAGTCACGGATGCGATTTACGGCGCGCTTGGCATGGGTGACATCGGCCAGCATTTTCCGCCATCTGATCCGCAATGGAAAGGTGCCCAAAGCCATATTTTTCTAAACCACTCCGTCGCGCTGGCCGCAGAGAATGGTTACGAGATCAGCAACATCGATTGCACATTGGTCTGCGAATTCCCCAAAATCGGCCCACATCAACCCGCGATGAAAGCCGCGCTTGCGCAGATCATGGGGCTTGGCGCAGACCGGATCAGTGTCAAGGCAACCACATCTGAGCGGCTTGGCTTTACAGGCCGCGGCGAAGGGATCGCCGCACTCGCAACTGCAACACTGGTGAAACCATGACCCATCTGATCGCAACCTTCTTTTATGTCGGCCATATCCGCCCTGCACCGGGAACATGGGGGTCGCTTGCCGCCCTGCCCGCTGGCTGGGCCATTTATATGGTTGCAGGCCCTTGGGGGTTAATTGCGGGCGTCGTCGTTTCATACGTCTTGGGTGTTTGGGCTACCCGCGTTGAAACGCAGGGCAAAGACAATCATGATCCTTCTGAGATCGTCATTGACGAAGTCTGCGGCCAGTGGATTGCCTTGCTGCCGCTTGCATTTGGGGCGGCAAATAATGGCGTTGCGATCACGGCACTTTGGCCGGGCTGGATCGCGGCCTTTGCGCTGTTTCGCCTGTTCGATATCACCAAATGGGGGCCGGTCGGCTGGGCGGATCGGATGCACGGGCCAACGGGCGTGATGCTTGATGATGTGATCGCGGGGATCTTCGCCGCAATCGGCGTTGTGGCACTTGCCGCAGCTTACCATTTGTCATGACCGATCTTGCCCGCGGAATTCTTTCAGCTGCGCGCACCAAAGGCGTAATGATCACAACCGCCGAAAGCTGCACAGGCGGCATGGTATCGGCCGCGCTCACGGATACTGCGGGCAGTTCCGCCGTGTTTGAACGAGGATTTGTCACCTATACAAATGCGGCGAAAATGCAGATGCTTGGCGTGCGCAAAGCCAGTCTTGACGCCTATGGCGCCGTATCCGAACAGGTCGCGCGTGAAATGGCTTTGGGTGCAATCGCCCATGCGGATGCGCAAATCGCAGTGTCGATCACCGGAATCGCAGGCCCCGGTGGATCAGACCATAAGCCCGAAGGGCGCGTTTGCTTCGGGATCGCCGCCCCCGAACATTGCCAGACAGAAACAGTCGAATTCGGCGCATTGGGCCGGGCTCTTGTACGTCAAGCGGCCTGCGATCACGCGTTGGGTTTGCTTCTCTCAACAATAGACGCCACCCCCATCACGGGTGTAGCGCAAAAAAGCTAAGCGCCTCTTGGGTCGCATTAATTGAACTGGGCTCGCGCTGTGTTCGCCGCCCACCCGGCCATACATGCCCACCGCCATCGATGCGGATCAATACGACCACAGGCTTATTGTGCGCATCCATATAATTATGCCGCCACACCACCCCAGAACGCATTTCGACCTCTTGGACATTGCGCCCAAAGGCAGCGGCAAAGCGTATGATCACATCTGCAACTGCCGAAAAATCTGTACCGTTGCGCGTATTTACGCCCTCGCCGCCGTTAAACGGCACGTTCTGATCAGCCGTTCCGTGGATCACAAGCAACGGCACGGCGTCACGCAAACGCGTTGTGGCGTCAAAACTGCCTGCAACGCCGACCACTGCCGCAACCCGTTGAGAGCGACGCGCGGCATAGTATTCTGCCATCATGCTGCCGTTGGACATGCCTGTTATATAAACGCGTTCTGCATTCAGCCCAAAACGTGCGCCAGCGTCATCAATCACGCGGTCTAAAAAGGCCAAATCATCAACATTATTGCGTGTCGCAGCGCCACAGCAGTAACCAACATTCCATGTCTTGATTGCACCAGAACCCGCAGGGTAGATCACAGCATAGCCTAATCGCAGTGCGGCATCAGATAACCGGGTACTGCGTGCAAATTGTTCAGGACCGCCGCCGCCGCCATGTAGCCCAACAATCACACGCGGAGCGGTGACATCATCAGGCAAATCGATCCGATAATATCGTCCATCTGAAAAGCGGACAGTCTCAGCGACGGCCTGAAATGGGATCAAAAGTAGAATTAGAACAGAAAACAGGCGCATAGAAATATCCGGATATAGATTAACTCTGCGTTAAACGCGCGTTCCCCGTATTTCCGTCGTTCTAATTTGTTTGCGGCCCGTATAAATCAGCGGCGCGACCTTCAAATGCGCGCACAACACGTTGCATTGCCTCATTAAAAAACATGCCAGCTGCGCCTTGCAGTAGGCGGTTTTTGAACTCAAAATCCACTTCAAACGACACTTCGCAACCGCGGTCGACATCGCGAAACACCCATTGGCTTTCGAGATGTTTGAACGGGCCATCCAGATAGGCCGTGTCGATTTTTCGGACCTCAGGCCAAAGCGTGACCTGACTAAGAAAAGTCTCGCGGAACACTTTGAACGAAATCACCAAATCCGCCAGCATCACCTGTTTTTCGCCTTGATCATCGACACTGCGCACCCGCGCGGCAGCCGTCCAAGGCAGGAATTTTGAATAGTTCGCGACATCTGCAACAAGATCATACATTTGCTGGGCCGTGTAAGGGAGTATCTTTGTTTCTGAATGGCTCGGCATGAGACGTCTTTCGCAGGTGACTTCACGCCCTGATGTCGTAAACTGGCGCAGAAATTGCAACCCTTGTCTAACGCAGAGGCCCCTATGCCGCACCGCCCATACGAAATCGACGTGATGATCAGCGCCAAAGCCATTGCCGCGCGCATCGAAGACCTCGCACGCGAGATTGGCCGCGAATTTGCCGATACCGACAAATTGGTGGTGGTCGGGCTACTGCGTGGGTCTTTTGTATTTATCGCAGATCTTGTACGCGAGCTTGATATGCCCGTTGAGGTCGATTTTCTTGAGGCCTCATCCTATGGTGATGGGATGGAAAGCAGCCGCGAAGTGCGAATCCTTAAGGATCTGCGCGGCCAGATCGAAGGCCGTGATGTGCTGGTTGTCGAAGACATCGTCGACACGGGCCATACGCTGAAACATGTGACCGAATTTTTGCAAACGCGGAACCCTGCTAAAATGCGCTGCATCGCCCTGCTTGATAAACCCGCGCGGCGTGAAGTTGACTTTAAGGCAGACCTCATCGGCTTTGAAATCCCAGATGAATTTGTTGTCGGCTACGGCATTGATTTTGCGCAACGCAACCGTAACCTGCCGTTTATCGGCAAGGTGCGGTTCACCGATCTCGCATGAATATCCGCTGGCTAATACGCGCGAAACGCATGGCCGAGCGGCCCCCATCAGAGGCCAAATTCTGGCTCGTCGTCGGCATTATTCTGTTTTGCGCCCTGCTCTACGGGATCGAACAATTCTTTGGCTGGCCAGAATGGCTCACCCCGAATGAAGGTCAGCAGAGGCGCGCGATCCCGACGCTCTAGGCCCCGAATTTTGCCAGTCGTGCAGCCCGCAATTGCGCAAAATCATCGCCCGCATGGTAGGATGATCGTGTCAGCGGAGTTGCCGAAACCATCAAGAACCCTTTGTTATAGGCGGCCTTTTCATAGGATTCGAATTCCTCGGGCGTGACAAAGCGGTCTACTTTGTGGTGCTTTGGCGTTGGTTGCAGATATTGGCCAATGGTCAGGAAATCGATGTCGGCCGCGCGCATATCTTCCATGACCTGCACAACAGATTGGCGGTCTTCGCCCAAACCAACCATGATGCCCGACTTGGTGAACATCGTAGGGTCCAGTTCCTTAACCCGCTGCAAGAGACGTAATGAGTGGAAATAACGCGCGCCGGGACGCACTTCGGGGTAGAGACCCGGAACCGTTTCAAGATTGTGGTTAAACACGTCGGGGCGCGCTTTGACGACGATTTCCAAGACTTCCCGCGCGCAGCGAATAAAGTCGGGCGTCAGAATTTCAATTGTTGTGTTCGGCGACTGGCGGCGAACTGCGCGAATGGTCTGCGCGAAATGTTCGGCACCGCCGTCTTCGACATCGTCGCGGTCCACAGATGTGATCACGACGTGGTTTAGGCCCAGTTTTTTGACGGCATCCGCAACACGGCCAGGTTCGAACACATCCAATGCTTCGGGAGGTTTGCCCGTCGCGATGTTGCAAAAAGTACAGGCGCGCGTACAGACCTCGCCCATAATCATCATTGTGGCGTGGCCCTGCGACCAGCATTCGCCAACATTGGGGCAGCCCGCCTCTTCGCAGACAGTGACCAGCTTATTTTCACGCATGATATCGCGGGTTTGTTTGTACCCGTCAGAGGTCGGCGCTTTCACCCTGATCCAGTTTGGTTTTTTCGGCTGAGCGGAATCCGGGCGGCGCTGCTTTTCGGGGTGGCGTTGCGCTGGGATTGTCAGATCACGAGTGGTCATGGCGGTCTCCGCTTATTTGACTGATTATTTAGCGATGACTGCCATGATTGTCCAACGCTGATAGGCAAGACATGCCGGACCTGCATTTGGCGCATAGTTACTAGCCAATCAGTGGGCCGAATTTTCCACCCGTTGTTTCATAATGGCGCTGCAAGCGTTCAAGCGCGATACGCAAGACAATTTTCCCAGACCGCGCAGACCAACCCATTGATTTTTCTGTATGCTCTAAGCCCTCAAGAAGACAGCAACATTGCAAAACGATATCGCCAAGCCCCGGCCCGAGATCACCCAAAGCAGCGCGGACGCGTTTGCGCGCCTCGTCAACAGGCTCCGCATCTCCCATAATATCGTCCCATTTTGTGATCGGTTCTCCCGAAAGCTGCGCAAGTTCAAAATCTTCGCGTAACCGCTCCCCGACAACGACCAACGCGCGGTCCAAAAACGGGCTGCCGTCGCGATCCTTGCGGCGTGCAAGTCCGACCAGCGGGCTTTCAGTCCCGTGATAGCGGCGGGTGCGGCGCGATCCGCCGTCTATCGCATCCAAATCCCATGCGGCTTCGGATTCTGGATCACCACGGCTATGGCCCAAGCCATGCGCGCGATTTTCATCCTCAGCCGTCAGGCGACGCAGGGCAGCGCGCCCGGTATTGGTGATGAAATACCGCGCAACCCGGTTTTCAGGATCCGGGCAGGTGATCCAATCCTTGAGAGCCATGGCCTGCGCAATTTCACGGTCTACGACGGCCGTGCGCAATTGGTCATCGTGCCCAGCGGCCCGCACAACCACAGCGGTTTCCATTTCGCGCGCCACAGCCAAGACGGCACCCGGTTCGCATAGGCGTCGCAAAATCCGTTTGGCCTCTTGGTCAATACGCCGCTGCGTTAGCTCCTCGCTTGGATCCACGCGGTCTTGTTTTCGCTGTAATATCATTTCCTTACTTCCCCAGTTGTTTGTGGTTTCTTCCGGTCCAACCTGATCTGAAAGCGCATCAAGTGCCGCATCGATCAGCGGATCATCGCGGCGCCCTTCAAAACGGCGCACTTGCCGTAAAACAGTTGATGGATGACATGCGCTTTCACGGGCAACCGCCCGTATTGATAAACCTTTTTGAGTATGAGCTAAGTAATTGCGCGCCGCATTCGGCACCCAAACCGGGAACCTTTTGGACCGCAGCGGTCCCTTTTGAGCAGTCATCTTCACGCGTCCTCTTTCGCAGGTTTCAATGCACCAGCACAAAGCCCAGACACCCTACAAGCACATTGAAAAATCAACCTATGAGTGCTTGGTTATCTAAGTGTTAACGGCCCTATTGGCACGTCAACTATTCTTGCCAAAAGATAAACAAACCTGACCCAAGCGTTCTTAACTAACCAGATTCCCGCAACACCCGGTCCAGCCGTGCCATGGTTGGGCGACTCGACACGAAGCGTTGAAAGGGAAAAATATGCTGGATTTGGACACACGGATCGCAGGGCTCAAGAGGCCGACACTGCTTGCACGGGCCGCACGTTTTGGCGTGGACGACTACCGGCGCGAGGTACATTTGCACCGTATTTTGGGGCCGGGTCACCTGCCCCGGCACGCCGAAGCAATCATGCGATTGCTTGATATTGAGGCTGGCCTCAATATCCAAAGGGTCGCGCGCGATGGCCATTACCGCATCGCACACCATGTCGAAGTGTTGATTGCAATTGCAGGCGAAGCAAAGCTGATGCGCGCCACCCGCCTGCGGCTTGTCACGCCCTAGCCAAAGGCGTCAGGCATGCTGGCTTTCTTGTCAGCAACATAGGCGCGCAGCTTGGCTTCAATGTCAGGGTCAAGTGCGGGCTGCTGATAGGTATCGATCATCTTTTTGACCCGCACAGAGGCCAGTGTTTGCGTGTCGCGTGCGCCTTCTTCGTCCCATGTTTCAAACGGTTTGTAGTCCAGTAAATCAGTCCGCCAGAATGCGTCTTTAAAGTTGGCTTGCGTATGCGCACAGCCAAGATAGTGACCGCCCGGACCAACCTCAGCGATAGCATCCATGGCCTGCCCGTTTTCGGACATGTCCACGCCCCTTGCAAAATGGTGCAATGTGCCCAATTGGTCCGCATCCATCACGAATTTCTCAAACGATGCGACCATCCCACCTTCAAGCCACCCGCAAGAGTGCAACATAAAGTTCACGCCTGACAACAGCCCCATTTTCAGGCTGCTTGCGGTCTCGTAACCGGCTTGCGCATCGGGCAATTTCGAGCCACAAAACGATCCCGCAGAGCGATACGGTAGCCCCATACGGCGGGCCAGTTGCCCGGCCCCATAGGTAATATGCTCGGCCTCAGGCGTGCCAAATGTCGGCGCGCCAGAATTCATGTCGATTGATGTCACCATTGTACCGAAAATCACCGGTGCGCCAGAACGCACCAATTGCGAATAGGCAACGCCTGCAAGGACTTCAGCCAATGTCTGCGTCAATGTCCCGGCAACAGAAACTGGGGCCATCGCGCCACCAACGATAAAGGGGCTAATAATTGCTGCTTGGTTATTTGCAGCGTAAACCTCAAGCGCGCCCATCATCGTGCTATCAAACGTCAACGGAGAGTTGATGTTGATCAGCGAGGTCATCACCGTATTTTCTTGTACGAACTCTTTGCCGAACAATATTTCACACATTTCAACAGAATCTTGCGCACGCACAGGTTCGGTCACAGCCCCCATGAACGGTTTATCACTGTAAACCATATGCGCCAACAACATATCCAAATGCCGTTTATTCACAGCGATATCGGTGGGTTCGCAGACGGTTCCGCCAGAATGGTGTAGCCACTTCGACATATAGCCAAGCTTCACGAATTTTTCGAAATCCGCGATCGTCGCATAGCGGCGTCCGCCTTCGGCATCGCGCACAAACGGCGGGCCATAAACAGGGGCAAGCACCAGCGCATTGCCGCCAATCTCAACATTACGCTCCGGGTTGCGGGCGTGTTGCGTGAATTTAGACGGGGCTGTCGCACATAGTTTGCGCGCCAAACCGCGTGGGATCCGCACACGTTCGCCGTCGATCTCGGCGCCGGCGTCTTTCCAACGGGCCAGCGCTGCGGGGTTATCGACAAAGTTCACCCCAATCTCTGCCAAGACAGTTTCTGCGTTGGTTTCGATTGTCTGCAGGGCTTCTTCGGTTAGCACTTCGTAATTGGGTACATTGCGTTCGATAAACTTCGCCGTCTCGATGCTTACGGCTGTGCGTTCGGCCCGGCGCGCGGCCCCGCCACCACCACGTGCGCGGCGTCCTGATTTGGCTGGTGCATCTGACATATCGGTGTCCCCTTTGGCGTTGTTGGGTCTGTTTTATCGATCAGCGTCCTGACCCCTTGTAATTTTTGCGCCGTTTTTGACCTGAAAACGACATCACCGAACAAATTCCATTTTAGGCAGACCTGAATAGCGCGCGCCCTCTTGCACAAATTCAAGTCTGCCATTACCGAAGCGCCATGGAAAACAGCACCCACGAACGCCTTCTCATCATTGATTTTGGCAGCCAGGTTACGCAGCTGATTGCGCGTCGCTTGCGCGAATTGAGCGTCTATTGTGAAATTCATCCTTACCAATTGGTGACGGACGCGTTCTTGGCGGAATTCGCGCCCAAGGCGGTGATCTTGTCAGGTGGCCCCGACAGCGTGACCCGCGAGGGGTCGCCACGCGCACCGCAATCCGTATTTGAACTCGGCGTGCCGGTCCTTGGCATTTGCTACGGCCAACAAACGATGATGACCCAACTGGGCGGCAAAGTCGAAAGCGGCCATGGCACTGCCGAATTTGGCCGTGCTTTTGTAACGCCAAAAGACCCGCTCGATTTATTGCAAGGTTGGTTCGCCACTGACAAAGAACAAGTCTGGATGAGCCACGGCGACCATGTATCTGAAATCGCACCGGGTTTTGACGTTTACGGTACATCGCCCAACGCCCCATTTGCAGTGACGGCCGATGTGTCCCGCCATTTCTATGCAGTGCAATTCCACCCAGAGGTCCACCACACGCCAAATGGCGCAAAACTGTACGAAAACTTCGTTCGTATCGCAGGGTTTAGCGGTGACTGGACAATGGGCGCCTACCGCGAACAGGCGATTGCGGCGATCAAAGAACAAGTCGGCGACAAAAACGTTATCTGCGCACTTTCGGGTGGCGTTGATAGTTCCGTTGCTGCGGCGCTACTGCATGAAGCCATCGGCGATCAGCTCACTTGTGTGTTTGTTGACCACGGTTTGCTACGCCTGAATGAGGCCGAAGAAGTCGTCAGCATGTTCCGTGATCACATGAACCTCAAGGTTATTCACGCGGATGAAACTGAGCTATTCTTAGGCGAACTTGACGGGCAATCTGACCCGGAAACCAAACGCAAGATCATCGGTAAACTGTTCATTGATGTCTTCCAGAAATACGCCAATGAAATCGAAGGCGCCGAGTTCTTGGCTCAAGGGACACTTTACCCAGATGTCATTGAATCGGTGTCATTTTCTGGTGGCCCTTCGGTCACGATCAAATCGCACCACAACGTCGGCGGCCTACCCGAAAAAATGGGCTTGAAACTGGTCGAACCTCTACGTGAGTTGTTCAAAGACGAGGTCCGCGCGCTTGGTGTTGAACTTGGGCTACCACCAAGCTTTATCGGGCGGCACCCTTTCCCCGGTCCGGGTCTTGCGATCCGCTGCCCCGGCGAAATCACCCGTGAAAAACTTGAAATCCTGCGCAAAGCTGACGCGGTATATATCGATCAAATCCGCAAACATGGGCTTTATGATGATATCTGGCAGGCCTTTGTCGCAATCTTGCCTGTGCGTACCGTTGGTGTGATGGGCGATGGCCGGACGTATGATTTTGCCTGTGCGCTACGTGCGGTCACATCTGTCGATGGGATGACAGCGGATTACTATCCGTTTTCTCATGAATTCCTTGGCGAAACCGCGACGCGGATCATCAACGAAGTCCAAGGCATTAACCGCGTGACCTATGACATCACATCAAAACCACCCGGAACAATCGAATGGGAATAACGGGAAAAGCAGGTAACGTGCGTCTGACCGGCACGATTACAATTCCGGCGGACCAGCTTGAACAGTTGGTCCCGCTATTGGAGCAGCACATCGCGCTCACCCGCACCGAGCCGGGCTGCCTGCATTTCGATGTCATCCAAGACGCTGAAACACCGGAATTATTCCATGTCAGCGAATTATTCACAGATGAAGCGGCTTTTGCAGTCCATCAGGCCAATGGTGCTGCGCGCCCTTGGGGGCCGGTCAGCAAAGACCTCATCCGTGATTTTCACAAAGAAGCGCTTTAGAAGGTTGCAATTTCGGGCAGACCCGGCGCAACTAGCGGCATGAACAACACCCTCAAAGCTGGGCTGTGGATGCTTGCCGCCATTGGCTCTTTTACCAGCATGGCCGTCGCGGGCCGTGCCGTCAGCGCCGATCTTGATACCTTTGAAATCATGCTGTTTCGGAGCGTGACCGGCATTATTTTAGTGCTACTGGTTGCAGCCTTTTCCGGAAATTTCGGTCAAATCACGCGCAATCGGTTCGGCCTGCACCTTGTGCGGAACCTGTGCCATTTCACAGGGCAGAACCTTTGGTTTTTTGCGATTGCGACCATTCCATTGGCGCAAGTGTTCGCGCTTGAATTCACCACCCCTATCTGGGTTATTTTGCTGTCACCGCTTGTCTTGCGCGATAAGCTGACTCCGGTTGGTCTGCTAAGCGCGATCATCGGCTTTTTGGGCGTGTTGATCGTCACGCGTCCTGACACGGCCACCCTCAGCCCCGGTTTGATCGCCGCGGCTATCTGCGCAATTTTCTTTGCGCTGACTGCAATTTTCACGCGCAAGCTGACAATAACAGAACCAATTACCGCTATCATGTTTTACCTGACAGCAAGCCAAGCCGTGTTCGGTTTGCTTTTTGCTGGGTATGACGGTGACATCACCCTGCCCTCTGGGGCCGGTATTCCGCTAGTTATCTTGATCGGTTTTGCCGGGCTGTTTGCGCATTTTTGCCTGACCACAGCGCTTAGCCTTGCGCCACCCAGCATCGTAATGCCGTTTGATTTCATCAGGCTTCCTACAATCGCCGTTGCAGGCATGGTCCTGTACGGTGAACCATTGGAAATGCTCGTTTTTGTCGGAGCTGCGCTCATCTTTGGGGCCAACTATCTGAACATCAGCTACGGCACACGCACGGTTGGCAGCGACAAAAAATAACTAAACCGTTCAGTTTATTGCAATTTTATGACGTCACGTATAGAAGCGATACATGACGCTGCGTCAAGAATTGACGCAAACGTTACCCACTCCTTAGGGTCGATCCACGAGGAGATTCATGACAGGGATGAGGACATGAAAAACGCTATTACAGCCAGCGCAGCACTGCTGCTGACGACGACTATCGCAAACGCAGGTGGGATTGATCGCACCGGAAATCCATATTCGATTTTATTTGAGGAAGGGAACTATGTGCAGCTTTCGTTTAGCGCTGCCATGCCCGAAGTATCAGGTGAATACCCAGCCGTCCCTTTTGGCGGTGGTTCAACCGAAAACATGGCTGAAAGCTATTTCAGCGCCGGTGTCGCCCTTAAATACGAGATCAATGATCAAATCGATTTGGCTGTAATGCTCAATCAACCTTACGGTGCTGATGCCAATTATACTGGCGGCGCATATACTGGCTTGACTGCCGAATGGAATAGCACACAGCTTTCTGTTCTTGCTAAATACCAAGCAAATGACGCAATTTCAGTTTATGGTGGATTGCGCGCTATTCAATCAGAAGCCACAATCGCCATTCCTGTCGCCTTAACAATGACAGCTGATTACGACGCTGAGACCGAGAAAAACACCCAAGTTGGTTATGTCATTGGTGCAGCGTATGAAAAACCTGAGATCGCATTGCGTGTCGCGCTGACATATGAAAGCGGCGTTACACATGATTTCGCAACCGCCGAGTATGCGAATGGCGCTTTGCAACTTGAAAGCACCACCGACATAGAAATTCCGCAGACTGTGACTCTAGATTTCCAATCGGGGGTCGCAGAAGATACACTTGTTTTCGGTTCGATCCGCTGGTCTGAATGGTCAGTCTGGGAAGTACGGCCAGCCTTTTTCGAACTGGCCTCCGGGGGGGATCGCGTAACCGGAATCGATGATGATGTGATTACTTATCGTCTTGGCGTTGGGCGTCGGATCAACGACGACCTGTCAATCTTTGGTCGCGTCACGTATGAGGCAGGTAACGGCGCCGAGGCATCGCGCCTGTCTCCAACAGATGGATCAACAAGCATCGGTATCGGTGGCAGCTACACAATGAATGGCGTCAAGTTCACTGGTGGCATCGAATACGCAATGTTGGGTGATGCAACGGACGCATCCGGCGTTGAATTTGAAGATAACTCAGCGGTCGGGTTTGGCCTGTCTATTGGATACGCGTTCTAAATATTGCAAACCGAGAATTTGAAATCAGCCCCGCCAAGAAATTGGCGGGGCTTTTTTATTTGGGAAGCCGGTCCAAAACAGCCTTTGCCGCGCGCAATCCGGGTGGCTGCCCACCTGCCCCAAGCCGTTTCATTGTTTCAGCCATAGCATCCGATTGCGCGGTTGGATTGCCAAGTGTCGCGATCACAGCCTCTGCAATCGGTCCTGAAGCGCAGTTTTTACCAATAAACTCAGGGACAACGCGTGTTTCTGACACCAGGTTCACCAACGTCACCGTATCCACCCGCAACATGCGCCCGATGATGATCCGGCTTAGCCATGCCATGTCATAGGCGATCACCATCGGTGTGGCGTTCGCCGCCAGTTCAAGCGAAACTGTCCCCGATGCGGCCAGCGCAACATCTGCGCGCCGGAACCATGCGGCCTTTTCCGGCGATCCCGGCGGCACGATCGTAACGGGCACATCCCATTGTGCAGTCTTTTCGCGCACTAAATCCACGACGCCCGCGGTCGTTGGGATCACAAACATTGCGTTTGGGACTTTCGCTGCGATCTGACCTGCGGCCTTTCCAAATCGGTCGGCAAGCCGCCCGACCTCGCCCCTGCGGCTGCCCGGCAGCACTAGCACCACGGTGCCCTGACCTAACGCATCCGCCTGTTCTTGCGTCGCGATTGGATCGGTCACGACCGGATGCCCAACAAAATCACAGTCCATGCCAGCCGCCTGCATCAACGGTGGTTCAAACGGGAAAAGTGCGAGCACATGATCAATATGCGCCGCCATTTTCTGCGCGCGCCCCGGCCGCCATGCCCAGACCGTTGGTGCCACATAATGCACTGTGCGAATATCGCTTTGCGCTTTGACCAGCTTTGCGACGCGCAGGCAAAAATCAGGGCTGTCGATGGTAATCAGAACGTCAGGTTTGGTCTCAACAATCGCATCAGCCATTTCCCTGATACGCGCCTTAAGCGCACGGTATTTGGGAAGAATTTCCGCAAGTCCCATCACGCTCAGTTCATCCATGGGAAAACGGCTAACCAGCCCGTGCGATTGCATCAACGGTCCGCCGACCCCGTCAAATGTGACGTCTGGGCGCAGCTGTTTCAGCCCATCCATGAGCGCAGCACCCAGCTTATCGCCCGATGCTTCGCCTGCGATCACAAATACCTTCATGCGCCACCTCTGGGGCGCACCCATAAAAACATGCCTTGCGCATCTAATACTTTGCGGACCGTTGGTAAGTCCAAAACCATCACGCCGCCTGCCTCGATCACGATACCGTCCAGCCCGGCCTCAGCGGCCATCATCACGGTGCGTAACCCGATGAGCGGCAGGTCAGCGCGTTGGTCTTGACTTGGTTTTGGGGCTTTGAACAAAATGCCGCCCGTCGCATCTATTGTGGTGTCTGGCTTATCTGCGAGCCAGCTCTTAACCATTTTGCGTAGATCCGTTGATATATCTGTGGCCCAGTCAAATGACTTTGAATTTTCGTAGTTAGGCGCGCACAGCTTTTGCAGCATGGCATCTGTGCCTTGTGCGTCTTCGCGCGCGACTACGTCGCCGTTCAGAACAACGCAAGCCTGCCCTGTGTCCGCCAATCCCATCGCAACCACACAAGATTCGCCAGCAAATGCGTCGTTGGTATGATCCGAAGCCGGTCCAATTTTCGTGCGCACGCCGGGCTGCGGCAAGAGGTCAGGCGCAATTTCATGCGCTGCCATCACGTGAAACCCGTATTCCTCCATGATCGCGATGATGATACGCAGCGCGCCATCGTCGCCTTGGGTTAAGGCGGCTTGGACCTTTGGCACCAAAGGCATGGTGGCGGCATCAATCTGGGAAGGGTCAATTTGCGGACGACGGACAGCACCGGCCATACAAATCTGTGTCACCCCACGCGCGCGCAAATCTGCAAGAAAGCTGCCAAGATGCTCCATCCGGAATGTGATGTCGGGGTTCAGGCTAGGTTCAAATCCGCGCATGGCACAGATGAGCGGCGGTTCCGCCAATCGCCCGACTAATGCGGGGGGCAAATCCCCCGTCCCTGCAATCAGCGCCAGCATCAGCCCGGCGTCAGGAAATTGCGATCAGTATCGCCAAGGATAAAGGCAACCATTTGCTGCACGTAATCGCTATCGCTTTCTTCGCCCAAGCGCCGTGCCCGCTCTTGGAAATTGCCTTCGCCATCGCGCAGCATCTGAAACGCGGCCCGTAGCGCGGTGATATCAGCACGCGCAACGCCTTTGCGTTTCAGTCCGACAAGATTGAGCCCATCAAGAACACCGCGCGGGCCTTGGACCAACCCATGCGGGACGACATCATTTGTGACCATGGTGACCGCCCCGATGATCGCACCTTTGCCGATCCGCACCCATTGATGCACACCGCAAAGACCGCCGATGATCACATCATCTTCGATCACGCAATGCCCTGCAATTGCGGACGAATTTACTACGATCACCCGGTCGCCAATGCGTGCGTCATGCGCAACATGACAACCTGCCATGAACAGGCCGTCATCGCCGACGCGCGTTTCACCACCGCCCTGCACTGTGCCAGTGTTCATCGTGACATGTTCGCGAATACGGTTACGTGCGCCAATGCGCAGCCGCGTTTGTTCACCGTCAAATTTCAGATCCTGTGGAATTTCGCCAATTACCGCAAAGGAAAACACCGCCGTATCGTCACCGATATGCGTATCGCCATCAACAACCACATGGCTTTTGAGCACCACCCGGTCGCCCAAGACGACATTGGCACCGATCGCGCAGAATGGCCCAATGGTGCAATCAGCGCCAATCACGGCACCGTCAGCAATGACAGACGAAGGGTGGATATTGCTCATTCTTTGGGGATATCCATCATGGCTGTGAATTCTGCCTCGGCGGCCATTTCGCCATCTACAGTTGCGACGCCCTTAAAGCGCCACACCTTGCCACCGGGTTTGCCGCGTGTGGTTTCGACATGCATTTCAAGCACATCACCCGGCACGACCTTGCGGCGGAATTTACAGCCATCAATCGCCATGAAATAGACCAGCAGATTGCCCTCGGTCAGCCCAAGCGTCGCGCCAACCATCACGGCAGTGGTTTGCGCCATGGCTTCCACGATTGTAACGCCTGGCATGATCGGGTTACCTGGGAAATGGCCCTGAAAATGGGGCTCGTTCATCGTGACGTTCTTAATGCCGACAGCAGATTTTGTCCCCTCAATGCTGTGGACCTTATCGACCAACAAAAACGGATAGCGGTGCGGCAAGATTTTTTGGATCAGCAGAATGTCGGCTTCGGTGACAGGATCGGACATTGGTGGGGTATTCCTTGTATTTCGCTTATGCTGAGTAGCAATTCCACAGACTGCGGGCAAGCATGAGCCTACTGCGTTCCATCGCCCAGCTCGGCATCGACCCGCACAATCACGTCATCCGTGATATTGGCCGCGCGTACCGACATGACGACGCTGCGTTGCTCGAGTACGATGACCGCACCACGTTCAAGCATCACATTGGCAATAATACCCTGCACACGATCTTCAAAGGTCGCGCGTTGTTCGGCGTCTGCGGCTTGCAATTCAACGTTTTTGGCATCGCGGACCCGACGCACCTCTTGGACTTTCGCATCAAAGGCATCTGCTTCGGCACGAAAATCTTCCGGCGTCATCTCTGGTCGGCGCAGGGTCAGGCTGCGTTCTTCTTCGGTCAATGTTGCGACGATTTGTTCGTTTTCGTCCTGCACAGCCAGTGCCGCTTGGTTCAAATCTTCGGCAATCCGCCGGCCATAGAGTGTTTCAAAATAGATCCGGTTCATATCAAAAACCAAGATCTGCGGCGTGACCTCTTGCCCGCGCGCGGGTAATGCCGCGCACAGACAAATCAAAAGGGCACGCCATAAGCTCATCAAAAGCTCGTTGAGATGGTGACGTCAAAAGCCTTGGTGTCATCGCGGTCTTGCGCGTCCAGTGCTTCGGTAAAGTTAAACCGTAGCGGGCCAATGGGCGTGGTCCAGAACAGTGACAGCCCTGCAACCGCGCGGGGAGTGAATTCATCGTAGATCACATCTTCACCGTAGGTTTCGCCAACATTCCAAACCGATCCGTAATCGATGAACGCCCCACCAGTCAGCCCATATTCGGTGGGCAGTCCCAGCGGGAATTCAGATTCAAGACGCAGCACCGCATAGGCGTTACCCCCAAGCGCGTCATCGGTATCGTCGTCACGCGGCCCAATCCCGCCAGATTCGAACCCGCGCATTACACTGCTGCCCATAAAGAAGCGATCAGTCACACGGCTAGAGCCTTCTTGATAGTCGAGATAGCCACCTTCAAGGGTCGCTCGCAGGGTGACTTCTTCGTTCAGGACCTTGGCTTCGGCCCCAAGCAACGCAGTTGATTTAATAAACTGCGCGTCGCCAAATCCGAATTCTTGACCAAAGCGCAGAACGACACCTGCTGTTGGGTTCAATCCAGACCGACGAGTGTCGTAGCTGTAAGTATAGCCAAACGAATGGGTGGCGACCCCGCCTTCGTCGGCCTCGTTGTGAATAATCTGGCTGGCGCTGCTATCGACATCAGAAATATCGCTGTAGTCAAATGCGTAAAGCACAGTCAGGCGCCCATTTTCACTCACTGGGAATGTCAAACGAGGGCTGATACGCAGGCTTTCAGTATCGTAAAGCGCGCTTTCATTATCTGTAGTGGCATAAGAAAGGTTCACCCCAAGGCGCAAATCACGCCCCAACAAACGTGGCTCAGCAAAGCTAAACGACAGGTTTCGGTTGGTTTCAGCCGTCGATAGGTTGAAGCTGAGGCTTTGACCGCGCCCTTGAAAGTTTGATTGATTATAAGACGCAACCAGCCCAATGCCGGTATCACTGTTATAGTTCGCACCAAAGCTCAGGCTACCTGTCGGGCCTTCGACCACGTCGACGTCAACGATCTGTTGGTTTTCGCTGCTTCCCTGCCGCGTGTTCACAGACACATCTTGGAAGAAACCCAACGCGCGGATTCGGCTCGCTGAATCGCGAATTTCGCGCGGATTAAACGGGTCGCCCTCAACCACATCCACACGGTTGCGGATCACGCGGTCCAATGTGGTGCTGTTGCCTTCGATATCGATGCGTTCCACAAAAATACGTGGGCCAGGCACCAAGACGTAAGTCAAATCAAGCGTCAAATCGCGTGGGTTGCGGGTAATGCGCGTATCGACCTGCACAAAATTCACCCCCCGGCTGACCGCAAGGCGTTCAAGCCGCACAATATCCGTTTCAATTGGCACGGGTGAATAGGTCACGCCTTGGCGCACACGAATAGCGTCTTGGAATGGCGTGGGATCAAGCCCATCGATTTCGCTGGCGACAGTTACAGTGCCAAATTCAAACTTTTGGCCTTCGCGCAGATTGTAGGTAATCAGGTATGCATCGCGTTCACGCGTCAATGCGACATCCACGTTTTGCACGACAAAATCAGGGTAACCACGTGAATGGTAGAAATCCGTTAGCAATTCGCGATCTGCTGCCAGACGCTCTGACGAATAGGTATCACGGCGTATCAATGCACGCAGTGCACCGGCCTGTTTGGTGTCCAGCACACGCTGAAGGCGCGATTCAGAATAGGTCCGGTTGCCAAGGAAGGAAATTCGTTCAACTTCGGTAACCGCAGTTTCCGTCACAACGAAAACAAGGTCAACGCGGTTATCTGACAGCGGGATAATGCTTGGCGTGATCGTCGCATTGATCCGACCTTGCTCGGCATAGGCGGCGGTAATGGCGGCCGTATCGGATTCTGCCTGTGTCGGGTTATAGGCGCGGCGCGGCTGTGATTGCACAAATGGCAACAATTCGGAATCACTCAGTCGCGCGTTACCTTCGACATTGATCCGGTTAATCGTCGGGTATTCCACAACGCGGATAATCAAGGTGCTTCCACTTGGAACGACCTCAACGCTTTCAAAAAGACCGGATTCACGAATAGCCTGTGCAGCGTCGTTCAGCTCTGCAGTGCTCAGCGCCTCGCCTTGGGAAATACCTGCATATGTGAGGATTGTACCATCGGCGACGCGTTGGTTGCCTTCGATTGATACGTTATTGAAAACAAAGCTTTGCGCAAATGCGGCACCCGCAGTGAATGTTGCAATCACCGCGATGGTCGCAATCCGGCGCATATTCGCCCCGCCCTGCGCCAAAAGACGCCCCACAAATCTATGCATATTGTTCGCCTGTTTTCGTTATTCAGTTCTCTACGAACTAGCCCGATTAAAGGGCAATGTCAAAACGCCAAACACGCAAACAGGGTGTTTATGGGCACAGAATGGTATCGTTGAGCAAAGTGAACAGCATCATGGTCAGTATCAATGTCAGGCCGATCGACATAAACACTTGAATCGCTTTTTCTGAGGGCTTGCGGCGGGCCACTGCCTCATATCCGTAAAAGACCAGATGCCCCCCATCCAAGACGGGAATCGGTAGCAGATTCATAATTCCAACAGCCGCCGACAACATCCCGATTAACCAAATGAAACTTTGTGTACCTTGGCGCGCCATCGACGCACTGGTTTCAGCGATTCCGATAGGGCCAGACATATTGCAGGTCGATATGTTCCCCAAAATCATGTGTTTGACCGCAGAAAACGTCGTTGTAGCCGAGTTCCAAACACCGTTAACGCCAAAAGTTAGCGCATCTGTGACAGAGATACTTTCTACCATTGCGTCAAAGAAAAAATCACTGCTCACACCGATCAAATAGCGGGTCTGAAATCCACCTTCGGGCAAGGGGGTATCGGTTTGGCGCGCGGTTAGGGTCACTGTCCGCGTCTCACCCTCATTCCAAAGGTCTAGCACAACAGGTGCGCCTGCTGCAGCGAATACCTTTTCTTGCACCTGTAAAAACGAATAGACAGGCGCGCCATCAATTGTGGTGATCACGTCCCCTTTGACCAGCCCCGCCTCATCGGCTGCGGATCGCGGCGTCACGCTGCCAATTAGCGAAGGCATCACAAATGGACCGGTCACGATCATCTCGGCCCCGTCACGCAGGATGGTATAGTCAAGCTGCGGCGCACTCTGCACGAGATCTAGAATGTTTTCAGTGCGATCTGGATCGTTGAACAGAACACCGTCCACGGCGATCAAGACATCGCCCTGTTCAAGCTGGTTCACAATCCCATCTGGCAATGGTTTTGCACTGTCATAGGTCAGCGGATCGACCGCCTGCCCTTGCACCATCACCGCCCCCGCAAAGACCAAAATCGCGAGGATGAAGTTAAACACCGGACCTGCCGCAACCGTCGCTGTACGCGCCCATAGAGGCGCACCTTCCATCGTGTGGCGTGGATCAACATCGGGTGCGACCTCTTCTGATCCGACGCTCGCAGCATTCGCATCGCCTAGGAATTTGACGTAACCGCCCAATGGCACGGCCGCGACCTGCCAGCGTGTGCCGCGTTTATCAACCCAGCCAAACAGGCGCGGCCCAAAACCAAGCGAAAACACTTCGGCGTGGATACCACACCAACGCCCGACGATGTAATGCCCGTATTCATGCACTGCGACGATAACGGATAACGCCACAACAAAAGCCGCAATAGCAAAGGCAAGATTGCCGAACATCAGCACAAGTTGGTTGATTAAATCCAAGGGTCTATCCTAGCTTTGCAATGGCTTCGCCCGCGTGGATACGGGCCAATCTGTCTGTCTCTAAAACATTATCAAGCGTAATGGCACCCGCCGTCACGGATTGGTCGGATGACATTTTGGTTAACGTCATGTCAACGACCTTTGCCATATCCAAAAAGCCGATCTGACCGGCGATAAACCCATCCAATGCGCGTTCTTTGGCCGCGTTGAACACCGCGCCCGTCAGCCCACCCGTTTCCATCACTTGATGCGCGATCTCTAATGCCGGGTAGCGTTGCATATCTGGCGCCGCGAACGAAAGCTGGCCAATTTGGGCGAGATCAAGCCGCTCCACGGGCAGTTTGCGCCGTTCTGGCCAGTGTAGCGCATAGCCGATGGCGTGCCGCATATCCGGCGGGCCGACATGGGCCATCAACGCCCCATCATTAAACCCAACAAGCGCATGCACCATGCTTTCACGATGTACCAGAACTTCAATCATCTCATGCGGAACGCCAAAGAACTCTTTAGTTTCAATAAGCTCCATCGCCTTGTTGAACATCGACGCGCTATCAATTGTGATCCGCTGCCCCATATCCCAATTGGGATGGCTTGACGCCTCTGCCAATGTTGCGCCTGCGAGTTTTTCAAACGGCCAGTCGCGAAACGCACCGCCGCTGGCGGTAATGATAATTCGCTCAACCGACGCCATATGTTCGCCAACCAGCGCCTGAAAAATGGCGGAATGTTCACTATCAACGGGCAAAACGGTTGCCCCATGCGCCTTTGCACGGTCCAGCAATAGCGGCCCGGCAGTCACCAGCGATTCCTTATTGGCAAGCGCCAGCGTCGTGCCATGCGCCAATGCGGTCAGCCCAGGCACCAAACCGGCGG
Organism: Loktanella sp. D2R18; assembly: GCF_003318235.1. Taxonomy (GTDB): domain Bacteria; phylum Pseudomonadota; class Alphaproteobacteria; order Rhodobacterales; family Rhodobacteraceae; genus Yoonia. The sequence continues at coordinate 135,953 of NZ_QOCG01000011.1, forward strand.
CCCCCACGATTGCGGACAACGCCCAATCAACCGGGCGCGCGGCGGCCTCTGCTATTGCAGCATCGCCAGCGGCGACCTCTATGTCAGTGCCTGCCAGCAGCTTATTAAGCTCATCATAGCAATCTTCATAACAAGTCACCGCCACATCAGCATTCAGCGCAACGGCATCGGCGGCCAGTTGCGCGACGTTGCGCCCGCCTGTCAGCGCCACAACATCATAAGAATCCATGTCGCGCTTGATCAGATCAACCGTGCTTTGGCCGATTGATCCAGTTGCGCCAAACAGCGTGATTTGCCTCAAAAGGCCGCTCCCGGAACGTTAAAGACGGATGCTATCAGTAGCAAAAACAGAGCCGCGCCAAGCACCGCATCGAAGCGATCAAACAACCCGCCATGACCGGGTATCAGGGTAGAACTATCCTTCACCCCCATGCGCCGCTTCAGCGCGCTTTCTCCAATATCGCCCATCTGCCCAGCAAAGCTGATCACCATAGAAATCAAAATAATCCATAGCCCAGCATTCGTGAAAAGAGTGAAAGTATATCCGACAAACCCGGCCCCCACCCAGCCCGCGATGGTGCCGCTCCAGGTCTTCTTTGGGCTAATTTTTGGCCAAAATTTTGGTCCGCCCAACATGCGGCCCGCGAAATATCCAAAAACATCTGTTACGATGACGACAGACATCATCCAAAGAAGCCAGACAAACCCATAGTCCATCCGAAAGTGAACGAGCCCCCAACCAGCGATTTGAATAGCGAGCGCAAAAACAAAAAACGTCACTTGTTCTTTTTTAATCAGGGTTGCGCCTATCACCGGCACCACGAAGAACAATAAAAGCCCTGCGGCACTGCCATCTGCGATTTGTCCTGACAGAACGGACGCGACAAGTGCAGCAAGCAGCATGCCCTTAGTGGGTTCATCCGTGCGGATCATCATCCACAATTCCCAAACCATCACAGCGGTCACAAAAACCACCAGCATTTGGAACCAAACGCCCCCCATGATCACGCCAGCCGCACCAATAATTGTCATCGCAATGGCCGATAGCACACGCGGTTTCAGGTCATCCCAATTGCTGGCCATTTAAGCGTTCACCCCACCAAAACGCCGTTCGCGGCTACCGTAATTGGCCAGCACATTGGCAAACTCTTTGGCCGTAAAATCTGGCCACAAAGTATCGATAAATTCATATTCCGCATAGGCCGACTGCCAAAGCAGAAAATTCGAAATGCGGGCTTCGCCGCTGGTGCGGATGACCAGATCGGGGTCGGGCAGAACGTGGGTATCCAAAAAGCCAGACAAGGTTTCGGCGTCGACGTCTTTATAGGACAGCCGCCCTTGTTCCACTTCAAGCGCCAATCGCTGTGCTGCGCGCGTCACTTCATCGCGGCCACCGTAGTTAATCGCCACTGTAAGGTGGACCAAATCATTATCCGCTGTCAGCAATTCCAATTCATCCATCAGGCTGACAAGTTTATCATCAAGCCTGATCCGGTCGCCAATAAACCGCACGCGCACACCGTTCTTTAGCAGCGCCTTCGCCTCGTTTTCAATATACTTACGGAACAAGGTCATGAGGCCAGAAACTTCGCTCTGGGTGCGTTTCCAGTTTTCCGTAGAAAAGGCAAAGATCGTCAGATATTTCACACCCTGATCGGGGCAAGCTGCCACGATTTCACGCACACGGCGTGCACCCGCATGATGCCCAAATAAGCGTGGCCGTCCGCGCTGTTGCGCCCAACGCCCGTTGCCATCCATGATAATCGCCACATGGTTGGGCCCTGTCTTGGAGTCGTTTTGATCCTCGGGCATCACAGGCCTCCTGACGTGGCGATTAGACCTGCATGATCTCTTCTTGCTTGCTTTCAAGCGTTTCATCGACCTTTTTGATATGCGCGTCGGTCATATCTTGCACTTCAGCCTCCCAGAATTTCTGGTCATCCTCTGACAAGCCATCGTTCTTGGCCTTTTTGATCTGGTCCATCCCATCACGGCGCAGGTTACGGATCGAAACCCGTGCGTTTTCGGCATAATTACCCGCAACTTTTGTTAGCTCGCGGCGGCGTTCTTCGTTCAACTCGGGGATCGGCAGCATGATGATCGTGCCGTTCAATTGTGGGTTAATTCCAAGGCCGCTTTCACGGATCGCCTTTTCAACTTTGCCCACTAGACCCTTATCCCAAACGTTGATCGTCACCATCCGTGGTTCAGGTACGTTCACCGTGCCCACTTGGTTAATTGGCGTCATTGACCCGTATGCATCAACCATTACCGGCTCTAGCATCGATCCAGACGCACGGCCTGTCCGCAATGATGCAAATTCTGTGCGCAGGTTAGCAATCGCGCCATCCATACGGCGGCCCAGATCATCGGTATCAAGTTCAAAATCGTCTGACATTTTTACTGCTCTTTCTTGGCGGGCGTTGCCCGGCTTTTATCCGTTCTATGCGAAACACCTGTGATTGTATAGCTTAGCAAATGTGCAGCATTTGTGCAGAACAATCACAAGCACTTACTACTCATGCACAATTGTATGGGTGCCTTCACCGGCCAAAATGCCTTGGAAACCGCCCGGTTCATCAAGTGAAAACACGATGATCGGCAGGTTATTGTCCCGCGCAAGCGCAATGGCGCTGGCGTCCATCACCCCAAGATGCTTTTGCAGCACTTCGTCGTATGTCACCTCTGAGTAGCGCACGGCATCCTCATGTTTCGCCGGGTCTTTATTGTAGACACCGTCGACCTTGGTGCCTTTGAAAATCGCTTCGCAATTCATCTCATTTGCGCGCAGAGTCGCGGCGGTATCCGTTGTAAAATAAGGGTTTCCGGTGCCTGCCGCAAAGATGCAAACCCGCTTCTTTTCAAGGTGACGTACGGCGCGGCGGCGGATGTAGGGTTCTGCGACTTCGTTCATGGTGATGGCGGAAATGACGCGTGTGTGGATGCCCAGCTCCTCAAGCGCGGATTGCATCGCCAGCGCATTCATCACGGTCGCAAGCATCCCCATATAGTCGGCCGTTGTGCGCTCCATCCCTTGGGCAGAGCCTTGCAGCCCGCGGAAAATATTGCCGCCTCCGATGACCATACAAATCTCGACACCCATATCGTGCACAGATTTCACTTCTTTGGCGACCCGCTGCACCGTCGGCGGGTGCAGACCAAAGCTCGTGTCGCCCATCAGCGCCTCTCCCGAGATCTTTAACATGACCCGCTTATAAGTCGTGTTCTCAGTATCGCCCATGATAGCCCCCAAGCTGTCTATTGTTATGAGGCGCAAAATGTCGCAAAACGGCGCTGAATTCAATGGCACCTTGCCGACAAAACGCAAAGCTGCGCAAATAGAGCAATGATTACGATCCCCCCTCATAAACCGGTGCTGATCGCGGGGCCGACGGCCTCTGGTAAATCCGCGCTCGCGCTGCATATCGCGCGTACCCAAGGCGGGGTGATCGTGAATGCAGATGCTTTGCAAGTCTTTGACGGCTGGCGCATTATCACCGCGCGCCCTGACGATGCTGATCTGGGGCTAGCGGATCATGCGCTTTATGGGCACATCCCCTATGACGCCGATTATTCGGTTGGGCACTGGCTACGAGATGTGACCCCATATCTACAAGGCGATGCGCGGCCAATCATCATCGGCGGCACTGGTTTGAATTTCGCGGCATTGACGCAGGGGTTGGCAGAAATTCCCGCCACACCCGACACATTAAGGTCGCAGGGCAATGAATTATCATTAAATGATTTATTACGTGAACTTGATTCAAAAACATCCGCCCGTATCGACATACAAAACCGGATGCGCGTACAGCGCGCTTGGGAGGTCCTTAAAGCCACGGGGCGCCCACTGGCCGATTGGCAAGACGAAACACCGCCGCCACTGCTTCCGGAAAGTCAGGCCGTGTGCCTAAACCTGAATGCAGACCCTGCCTGGTTGAATGATCGGATTTCGCGCCGCTTTGACCAAATGATTGCGCAAGGCGTCCTGGATGAGGCCCGCGCGATGCTTCCGACGTGGGACCCCACGCATGCGTCTTCAAAGGCTATCGGCGCGCCTGAATTAATTGCCCATCTAAATGGCACGTTAAACACTGAACAAACCCGCGACGCGGTGATTATTGGTTCCAGACAATACGCAAAACGCCAACGCACATGGTTTCGTTCGCGGCACAGAAACTGGCATCAACTCAAGGTTGATCAACTCGACATATCCGCAACACTTGATCTGCCTAAGTGACTGACACATTGATTTGAAACACTTTTCGGTCAAACTGAGAAAAACAGTCAGCATTGGGACGATGTAATGACGCTCATGACCGAAATAAAAGCAGCGGTAACGCTAGCACCGATCAAACACGCCGGCCCTCAAAGCCGCTGGCGCACCGAAGCCATGCGCAGCCACGCCACACCACGCCTGATCCATATCACCAAAGGTCAAGGGCGGATCACCGTCGCAGGTCTGACAAATGGCTACGGCCCCAATAATCTGATCTATATCCCCCCCCACACAATGTACGGGATGGAGGTCGGCCCGACCGTTTTCGCACAAATCATGGCCCTGCCCGATACGTCCGGCATGCCTGCCGCGCCGTTTCATCTGCGGCTCTTGGATGTTGGCCCGCAAAAGGAACTGTTGGGACTGTTCGAAGCCATCGAACAAGAACTGCAGCCCACCGGCGATGCGCGTGCCGTGTCCTGTCATCATGTCTTGCTGACGATTTTCATTGAACGACAACTGCGCGAACGCGATAAATCCGCTATCGATCCGCGCCGCAATTCGGCTGCGGCCAAGCTTGTCGCGCGCTATACCACGTTGATCGCACAAGATTTTCAATCAGATCGCACGGTCACAGATTATGCCGACAATCTAGGGGTTACGCCTACACATCTGACACGGTGTTGCCAACAAACCTGTAGCCGTTCGGCATTGAAGCTATTGAATGAGCGCATTCACTTTGAGGCCTGCACCCTTTTGCGTGAAACCCGGCAATCCGTGCAAGATATCGCGCAAAATCTTGGGTTCCAATCGGCGGCCTATTTCACCCGCACTTTCAAGGATCGCACTGGCGAAACCCCAACCCATTTTCGCAATACCGGGCTTACTGCCCTAAAATAACCTGCACGTAGTTTTGGGTTTCAGGATAGGGCGGAACATCGCCGTAGCGTTCGACCGCCCCCGGTCCCGCGTTATAGGCCGCAAGTGCCAGCCGCCAATTACCGAATGTGTTATATTGCTGGCGCAGATACCGCGCGCCACCTTGCAGGTTTTGCGTCGGGTCCGTCGGATCGACCCCCAAGACAGCCGCCGTTTGCGGCATCAGTTGTGCCAACCCCAGCGCACCTTTGGACGACACCGCCTGCGCATTCCAACCGCTTTCTTGCTGTACAAGCCGCAAAAACAGATCAACGGGGATGTTGTTGTTTTGGGCCGCAGCCCGCGCAATGGGCAAATAGGGACCAGAATAACTGCCTTGATAAGGTGTGACAAACGCCGCCAAATCCGCGCGCGGCGGCAAAAGCCGCTCAGACCCCGCATATTGCGTTGCGGCCCGGTCGTCCAAAATCGAAATCTGGTTTTGCAAAAGCTGCGTCCGCGTCCGGGTCGACACTTGTTCTTGCGCCCAAAGCGGCGCAACGCTCGCGCATAAAATCGCCCCGATCACCCCTGTTTGAAACCGCATGAAACCATCCCGCATCCGTTGCTTAGGTGCCTATGTACGGTTTCTTGCGCAGTTAGCCAACCCATCGGGCCACAACCATTCCTTAACCTTGTTCGCCCATCCCCAGTCTGTCACAAAAGCGCAAACAAGAATCGTGGGAGATACCGCAATGGCCGGATCAGTGAACAAAGTCATCCTTATCGGTAATCTGGGCGCTGACCCAGAGGTCCGAAATTTTCAGAACGGCGGCAAAGTGTGCAACCTGCGCATCGCAACGTCAGAAAACTGGAAAGACAAAAACACAGGCGAGCGCCGTGAAAAAACAGAATGGCATCAAGTCGCAATCTTCCAAGAAGGTCTTGTGCGCATAGCCGAACAGTACCTGCGCAAAGGCGCCAAGGTTTATATCGAAGGCAAATTGCAGACCCGCAAATGGCAGGATCAATCCGGCGCTGACCGCTATTCAACCGAAGTTGTTCTGCAAGGGTTTGATGGCACGTTGACCATGCTTGATGGGCGCGGCGAAGGCGGTGGCCAAGGCGGCGGTGGCGGCAATTATGGCGGTGGTCAATCTGGCGGCGGCTACGGCGGCGGCAGTTCCGGTGGTTACGGCGGCAATTCAGGTGGCGGTGCCCCTGCTGGCGGCGGCAGCGATATGGACGATGAAATCCCGTTCTAAAGCCTGAACTGTCAAGGCGAACTAATCAAAAAGTCCCGATTAACCTCGGGACTTTTTTAGTTCCAATGCATCTTCAAGCACTGACAGCACGACATCTGACGGCACATCTGACGTCATAAACGCACCGCCAATGCCGCGCGCCAACACAAAGCGCAGCTTGCCATCAAGCACTTTCTTGTCTTGCCCCATCAGCGCCAATAGCCCGGCGCCATCGGGCAAATCGCCAGCAATATCGGCCATATCGACCTTCATCCCCATGTCGCGCAGATGCGCACGCACGCGGCTGGGGTCTTCTTGGCTACACAGACCCAAACGGGCGGAAAGTTCAAACGCCAGCGCGCAGCCGATTGCCACGCCTTCGCCATGCAGCAGACGGTCAGAATAGCCGGTTGCGGCCTCAAGCGCGTGCCCAAACGTATGCCCAAGGTTCAATAGCGCCCGGTCACCGTTTTCCTTTTCGTCGCGGCGTACAACATCGGCCTTCATTTCACATGATCGGGTGACGGCGCGAATACGGGCGTCCATGTCACCAGCGGCAAGCGCCGGACCCTGCTTTTCAAGCCAGTCAAAAAACGCGGCATCACCCAGCATGCCGTATTTGACGACCTCGCCATATCCCGCCAGAAAATCGCGCGCGGTTAATGTCCCCAAAAGCGCAGTATCCGCGAGCACCAGACTTGGTTGATGAAATGCCCCAATCAGGTTTTTCCCCATTGGCGAATTGATCCCGGTCTTGCCGCCAACCGAACTGTCCACCTGTGCAAGCAAGGTCGTCGGAATCTGCACAAACCGCACGCCCCGACGCATGATTGCAGCTGCAAACCCGGCCAAATCACCGATGACACCGCCGCCGAATGCGATCACGACATCGCCGCGTTCAACCTTTTGAGCAAGCAACCATTCGACGCTTTTTTCTAATTGCGCCCAACATTTCGTCGCCTCACCCGCAGGCAGTGCCAGCGCCTCTGACGTCAGCCCAGCGGCGGTCAGCCCCGCCTGCAACTGCGCCAAATGCAACCCGGCGACTGTTTCATCGGTGATAATACAGATATGTTTGCGCCCACCGAACGCCGCGACATAAGGCCCTGCCTGACCCAACAAGCCGGGGCCGATATGAATGTCGTATTCGCGACCGGGCAGGTCAACATGCACCGTGGCAGTCATCTAGTTTCTCTCCAGGATAGTTGGGTCGGCAACAAGCACATCAATCGCGGCTTGTGTGGTATCGTCGATGGTTGCATCCGCACCAATTGCAAGCTGCAAACCGGCTTGCGCATAGATGGGGCGGCGCGTGTAAAAAATTTCGGTCAAGGTCGCCTTTGGCTCAGCGGTGCGCAACAACGGACGGGTATCTTTGTGCCGCACCCGTTCCCAGAGTGTTTCGAGGTCAGCATCAAGCCAAAGCGCCACGCCCATTTCGGCAATCGACGCGCGGTTGCGCGCGGCCATAAACGCCCCGCCACCTGTGGATACGATCCCAGGAGGGCCAGATAGGATGCGTCGCAGCACTTCGGCTTCGCGTTCGCGGAAAAACGCCTCGCCATCGCGCGCAAATATCTCAGCGATTGAGAGGGCGGCAGCGGCTTCGATTGCGGCGTCGCTATCGACAAAAGGCACGTCCAATTGCTCTGCCAGATTGCGTCCGATCGCAGACTTCCCGCAGCCCATCATCCCCACCAACACTACAGTGCGGTGCAAGTGGAACCCCTGCCCCTGCGTCATCACTTTTGCCCCCCGGCCTTTGGCATTTTGCCGCCTCACGTAAATTTAATGAATGAATGCCGTGATATTGCGCAAAAGGCCAGTTATAATGACTTCAAATGTTGGCATTAAGACCACATATTGAGGTAAATCAGTAGGAACGGGGCAGATAATGTTGCGGCTCATCAAGGTACTTTTATTTTTGGTTGTCCTCGCGGGCATCGGTTTGGTCGCATTTGCCTATATCGGGCCGATTTTCTTTCCAAATGATTTTGCAGCCCCGATCAGCGAGGTAACACACCCTGTTACGCTTGACACAGATTAGCGCAATCGCGCTGGCGTGCAGTCTGCTTGCCGCGCCGCTTACCGCACAACAGCAAGAACCGCTTTCTGCGATTGATTGGCTCTCGCGCAGCGTCGAACCCAATGTGCGCGTCTTTGAACCCCCTGTCAGCGATAGCGCAATCGCGCCGCAAATCACAGTTACACCGCTAGATCGCCCTTCAAAGGACTTGTTTGGCCTGCTCCCGCAATCAGTGACGGGCCTGCCCCGCACGCTTTGGGCGGGCAGCGACGAAGAAATGTTAGTGACGTTATTGCAGGCCGAACGGGTCGAAACCCTGCCTGCGATCCAAGATTTTCTTAAGGTCATGATCCTTGCTGAAACCGATCCGCCGCGCAACGCGAGCCCCAGTGGTACATTATTCTTGGCACGGGTTGATAAGCTTTTGGATCTTGGCGCGATTGAACCAGCACAAGCGCTGATCGAGCAAGCTGATCCCGATACCGCCGCGCTATTTCGGCGCTGGTTTGACGTGGCATTGCTGACAGGCACCGAAAACCCCGCTTGCGAAGTGATGGGACAAAAACCATCGATTGCGCCAACCTATGCGGCGCGCATTTTCTGTCTCGCGCGCAATGGCGACTGGGCAACAGCGGCGTTAACACTGAACACGCACCGCGTTTTGGGCGATGTGACTGAAGCAGAAGAGCTGTTGATGACCCGGTTCTTGGACCCTGAAATTTTTGAAGGCGCGCCACCGCTCGCGGCGCCTGACCGGATCAGCCCGTTGATATTTCGGATGCATGAAGCCATTGGCGAAGGACTGATCACCGCTAATTTGCCGCTCGCTTTTTCCCACGCTGATCTGCGACCAACTGTCGGCTGGAAATCACAGCTTGAAGCGGCAGAACGGCTTGCCCGCTATGGCGCGGTGTCTGAAAATATCTTGCAAGATTTCTACACCGCCAACACCCCCGCCGCATCGGGTGGCGTTTGGGATCGCGCGCGCGCAGTGCAACGATTTGACCAAGCGATTTCCGCAAAAGATACCGAAGCGATTGCGGCAACCCTGCCCGCAGCTTGGGAAGCCATGCAACAAGCGCGCACCGAAGTGCAATTTGCAAAGCTTTACGGACCAGCACTGCTTGAAACCCCGCTAATGGACGACGCCCAAGACCTCAAAATCACAATCGGCCTGCTTTCACCGGATTACGAAACATTTGCGCTGAACGCGCTGGACACATCCTATGATCCGTTTTTGATCGCGCTTGCACGCGGTCTGCCACAAGAGGTACCCGCAACATCGCCCAAAGCATTGGCCATCCAAGCTGCGTTTAACGGCGCGCAGCCGCCAGCAGTGCTACAAGCATTGGTCCAAGACGGCAAACTGGGCGAGGCATTACTGCGTGCAACCGCCCTGTTCAACGAAGGGTTTGTTGGCGATTACCGATTGGTCACCGATGCGCTCGCACTGATGCGCTCTGTCGGGTTAGAAGATGTATCGCGGCGCGCGGCCTTGCAACTGATGCTATTGGAACGGGCGACGTGACCGCACAATCCCCCCCTATGACACGCTGGATTCAAGTGTTTCTTGAAGCCCAAGCCGCCGAACTTGACGCTGCGACAAACACGCAATTGGCCTATGCGCGCGATCTGACAAAATTTGCGGAGTGGCTTTCCGACCGTGGCTTGCATTTTGCCACCACGAACCGCGACCACGTAGAAAGCTATCTGATCGATTGCGAAAACGAAGGGCTGTCAAAGGCCACGCGCGCGCGCAGGCTTTCCGCGATTAAACAACTCTACCGATTTGCCTTTGAAGAAGGCTGGCGTGCGGATAACCCCGCCATTCAAATCAAAGGGCCGGGGCGCGCCAAACGGCTGCCCAAAACCCTAGATATTACCGAAGTCGATCGTCTGCTGGAGGCTGCGCGCAATACCAAGCGCGATAGACGCCGCAATGCCTGCCTGATGGAATTGCTTTATGCGACAGGCATGCGCGTGACTGAACTTGTTAGTCTGCCCGTTTCTGCCGCGCGCGGTGATCCACGGATGCTGCTTGTGCGCGGGAAAGGCGGTAAGGAGCGTCTCGTGCCGTTATCACCCCCTGCCCGCGAAGCGCTGGCTGCTTTTCTTGAAGAACGTGACGCGAATGAAGATGCCGCACGCAAATCCGGGGTGCCCGCATCCAAGTTCCTATTCCCATCGCGCGGCAAATTAGGGCATCTCACGCGGCACCGGTTTTTTGGGCTGATCAAAGAATTTGCCGTTGCAGGCGGCGTAAGCCCCGCTAAGGTGACCCCGCATACGCTGCGACACGCCTTTGCCACACATCTTTTGGCAGGTGGTGCCGATTTACGGTCGATTCAAACAATGTTGGGCCACGCAGATGTTGCCACAACAGAAATCTATACACATGTGTTGGACGAGCGGCTAAAAGAGCTGGTGCTAGAACATCATCCGCTTGCCAAAAATAAATAGACCGAAAGAGAGTAATGGACACCCTGACTTCTGACGCTGCATTTTGGATCACGGCGGGCGCAATTTTGATCCTTTTGATCTTATCCGGCTTTTTCTCTGGCTCGGAAACGGCGTTGACCGCCGCTTCACGCGGGAAGTTACGCACCGCCGCTGACAAAGGATCGAAAGGCGCGCAAGCCGCGCTGGATGTGACCGAAGACAGCGAAAGGCTGATCGGCTCTGTTTTGCTGGGCAACAACGTCGTGAACATTCTTGCGACATCATTGGCTACCGCACTTTTGACCAAAATATTTGGCCAAAACGGCGTTGCGCTCGCGACCTTGGTGATGACGCTTTTGGTGCTGATCTTTGCCGAGGTGCTGCCAAAAACCTTTGCCATCACCCACCCCGAAACATTCGCTGCCAAAGTCGCACGCCCGATCGCGTTAATCGTGCTTGTGTTTTCACCGATGGTGTCCGCAGTGCGCTATTTGGTCCGTGGCGTGCTGTATGTCTTTGGGGTACGCACCGACCCGGATAGCAATATTTTGGCCGTACGCGAAGAAATCGCGGGTGCCTTGCAAATCGGCCATTCCGAAGGGATCGTCGAAAAAGAAGATCGCGACCGCATTTTGGGCGCGCTTGACCTCAATGAACGTGCCGTCGAAGAAATCATGCTGCACCGTTCATCCATCCAGATGGTCGATGCGGACCAAACGCCACAAGATATGCTGGCGCAAATTCTTGACAGCCCACATACACGGCTGCCGCTTTTCCGCGGCGACCAAGAAAACATCATCGGCGTGATCCACGCCAAAGACTTGTTGCGTGCCATGCATAAATTGCTGGCCGGATCAGATGCCAAAGGCTTGGCAGCCTTTGACGTCATGAAGGTCGCGATGCCCCCTTATTTTGTACCCGAAACCACAACGCTTGATGACCAGATGCGTAACTTTCTTAAGCGGCAAACGCATTTTGCGCTGGTCGTTGATGAATACGGCGGGCTGCAAGGGCTGATTACGCTCGAAGATATTTTGGAAGAAATCGTCGGAGAAATTGCCGATGAATTTGACGACCACGAAGAGGATCAAATCGAAGCCATGGCCGACGGCGCCTATATGGTCGATGGGGGCATGACCATCCGCGATTTGAACCGTGCGCATGATTGGAACCTGCCCGACGATGAGGCCAATACCGTCGCCGGCTTGGTGATCCATGAGGCGCAAATGATCCCGGTTGAGGGCCAGGTGTTTTCATTCCACGGGTTCCGGTTTGAAGTGCTGCAGAAATCAGAAAATCGGATCGCAACACTCAAAATTCGTCAACTTTGACAAGACGGTGGATCAATACCCACCTTCGCTTAGCGCCCCTTGAACAAGCCACCAAAGATGCCGCGCACGATGCGGCGTCCGGTTGTGCCTTTCAACTCTTTGACCACGGCACTTGCAAAAGCGTCTTTGATGTCGCCGCCAGTGGTTTTACTTGAAATTCGCTGACTACGACCTGGCCGCGCGCCACCGTCGTAGCGCCGCGCATGGTTTAGCCCGTCATCTTTGCCTTCGACCTCTGCCGCGCCTTTGGCTGCGGTTTCCGCCTTCTTTGACAGCATCTCATAGGCGCTATTGCGGTCTACAGGTGTCGCGTATTTAGCCGCCATATCTGAGGCATCCATGATCGCCTTGCGTGCCGCGTCATCCAGTGGGCCAAGCTGCGAGGATGGCGGGCGGATCAATGTGCGTTCGACCATCTGCGGGCTGCCTTTACGGTCAAGAAAGGATGTCACTGCCTCGCCCGTGCCGACCTCTTGGATCGCTTGGGCGGTATCAAACGCCGGGTTGTCACGATAGGTTTCAGCGGCTGTCTTTAGCTCTTTACGGTCTTTGGCGGTAAAGGCGCGTAGCGCATGTTGCACCCGATTACCAAGCTGGCCAAGCACATCACCAGGAATATCGCCAGGATTTTGCGTCACGAAATAGACGCCCACGCCTTTTGACCGGATCAACCGTGCCACCTGTTCGACCTTATCGACAAGCGCCTTGGGCGCGTCATCAAACAACAAATGCGCCTCGTCAAAAAAGAACACAAGCTTGGGCTTGTTGGGGTTCCCGACCTCAGGCAGTTCTTCAAACAGTTCAGACAAAAGCCATAAAAGGAACGTCGCATACAACCGTGGACTGCCCATCAGTTGGTCCGCCGCTAAAATATTGATCTCTCCGCGCCCATCGCGCAGCCGCATCATATCGGCCAGATCAAGTGCCGGTTCACCAAAGAGCGCAGCACCCCCTTGGTTTTCGAGCACCAAAAGTGCGCGCTGGATCGCGCCCACGGATGAGGCCCCGACATTCCCATAGCGTAACGAAAGGTCCTTGGCGTTTTGGCCTACCCAGACCAGTAACGCTTGCAGGTCTTTGAGATCTAACAGTGCGAGCCCGTCTTCATCGGCAACCCGAAACGCGACATTCAGCACACCTTCTTGCACATCGGTCAAATCCAGCAGCCGCGCGAGCAACAACGGCCCCATTTCCGCAACAGTGGCACGCACCGGGTGGCCTTTTTGGCCGAACAAGTCCCAAAACGTGACCGGAAAACTGTCGTAACTCAGGTCAAGCCCAATGGTCTGTGCGCGCGCTATAAACGCATCATGTAGTTTGAAATCAGCGCGGCCCGTCGCGGCAAGCCCGGATAGATCACCTTTTACGTCAGATAGAAAAACCGGCACGCCTGCGGATGAGAAGGCTTCTGCCATGATTTGCAGCGTGACCGTTTTCCCGGTGCCAGTGGCCCCTGCAATCAACCCATGCCGATTAGCCATATCGAGCCGCATTTCTTGCGCGACGCCGTAATCTTGTGCTCCACCACCAATAAAGATGTGATCTGTCATATACGTGCCCTTCGTTTCCATCGCTCTCAAAATACATTCTTAACCATTTGATGCCAGCTTAAAGCATGCTCGGTGGCGTCTACGTCACCGACTAACTTTCCTCCCTGTTTGACTTGCCGTGCCTTCGGGTACGGCATTTTTTTTGCACGACCTTATATGACGTGATTTCCTGTTGACGACTTTCCAAGCTTTGCGTAACTTTCGTGACAAATAGTCGGCCAAGTTCGACAGGGAGAAAGAAAAGGGTTCCTTCGGGGGCCCTTTTTTAATGGCCGCACAAATGTGATCATATCTCTGCCGACGCGATGCATTCCCCGCTGACAGCCTGTGCGCCGCATGCTAAGCAATAAAAAAATTCGAAAAGGAGCAGGCATATGCGCCGTGCAGTCACATCCATTTTTATCGCCGCCATGCTGATGCAGGGCAGCGCAGTTCTTGCCCAGGACACCGAAGAAACGCCCGCCGCAGAAAGCGCAGACGCGGTAACTGATCTTGATCTTGGTCAACCCGCAGGCCCTGTTGTTGGACAGCCCTATATTCTTGAAGAGTTTGGCGATTGGGCTATGCGCTGCGTGCGCGCGCCCGAAGGCGAATCTGACCCCTGCAACCTCTATCAGCTGCTCAGCGATGATCAGGGCAATGCGATTGCAGAGTTCAATTTCTTTCGCCTACCCGAGGGTGCTAACGCTGCGGCAGGCGCGACTGTTGTCGTCCCACTTGAAACATTGTTGACCCAACAGTTGACCATTGCTGTTGATGGGCAAAATGCGCGCAGCTACCCGTTCCGGTTTTGTAACGCAGGTGGCTGTGTTGCCCGACTTGGCTTTACCGCGCCAGAGGTCGAGCAGCTCAAGCGCGGCGCCGCTGCGACCGTCCGGCTCGTGCATGCTGCCAATCCCGGCCAAGAAATCACCCTTGATCTGTCGTTGAACGGCTTTACCGCAGGTTACGACGGCACGGCAACCGCCGGCGAATGATCCCAGTGCGCCCGGTCACGTGATCGGGCGCACAAACTAACTGTATTTGCGCAGCGCAATCACAGCATTTAGCCCGCCAAAGGCAAACGCGTTCGACAAGACCACATCCACATCTGCGTCGCGCGCCTCATTTGGCACCACATCCAATGCACATTCCGGGTCAGCCTCTTGATAGCCAATTGTGGGCGCGATCACCCCATCACGCAGCGCCATTACGCAGGCAAGCAGTTCGACGGCGCCGGTCCCGCCGATCAAATGTCCATGCATGGACTTCGTCGACGAGATCATCAATCGATCTGCATGGTGCCCAAAGACATCAGCGACGGCCGCGCATTCTGTTTTGTCGTTCGCGGCCGTGCCAGTGCCGTGCGCATTAATGTAGCCGACGCTGTCCACAGGGATCTTCGCATCACGGACCGCCCCGGCGATTGCACGCGCGGCCCCTTGTTTCGAAGGGGTAACAATATCAGAGGCATCCGACGACATCGCAAATCCCGCGACCTCGCACAAAATTTCTGCACCACGCGCTTTGGCGTGTTCATAGTCTTCAAACACATAGACCGCCGCCCCTTCGCCTTGAACCATGCCGTTGCGGGTGGCCGAAAACGGGCGGCACGCGTCTTTGGACATCACCCGCAGCCCTTCCCAAGCTTTGATGCCGCCAAAACACAACATCGCCTCGGACCCGCCGGTGATCATCACCTTTGACATGCCCGACCGCACCATATTAAACGCCTGCCCCATTGCGTGGTTGGATGACGCGCAGGCGGTGGCTACCGTAAATGTCGGCCCACGCAAATTCCATTCAATCGACACATGGCTTGCGGCGGCGTTGTTCATAAGCCGTGGGACGATAAACGGATGCACCCGGTTTTTGCCTTCTTCATAGACCGCGCGGTAGTTTTCATCTTGCGTGGTCAGCCCGCCACCAGAGGTGCCCAAGACGACACCAGATTGATCCGCCAATTCACCCGAAAATGTCAGCCCCGATTGCGCAATCGCCTGACGCGCAGAAAGCAGTGCAAATTGCGTAAAGCGATCATACAGGGCCAATTGTTGGCGGTTGAAATGATCCGCTTCGGCGTACCCCTTGATTTGTCCGCCTATTTGGATCGACAGCCGGTCAACGTCGCGAATTTCAAGCTGACTGATGCCGCAGCGCCCTTCGCGCAGGGCCGCAAACGTCGTGGCGACATCATCACCCAGCGGGTTGATCGTTCCCGCGCCCGTGATCACGACGCGACGCATTATTTACTTTGCTCTTGTTTCAGTTTCTCAACAGCAGAGATGATCGCCGCAACAGAGGAAATGTCAAAATCGCTCTCGGACGGATCATTCGCATTAAACGGAACAGTGATGTCAAAGGATTCTTCGATCGCGAAAATGCTTTCAACCAGCCCAAGGCTATCAATCCCCAAATCCGCGAGCGTATGATCCATCTTCACATCTGTTGGGTCAACCATTGCCTGATCTGCAATTATCGTGATTACCTGTTCTTTGATGCTCATCTTTCGAGACCTATTATTGTTTCATCGGGACTTAGGTCGTTTTGCCTAAGAATGAAACAGTTTCTTAACGCTTCGCAAGCTTGTTCAACAATCGTGGCAGCCGGCGCAGGGCTTTGTAGCTTTCGAGATGTGTTGTCATCTTGGTCGCCGGATAGCCCATCATCACGCGCCCGGCAGGCACATTTGACAAGACGACCGATCCGCCGCCCATGACCACATCAGCCCCAATTGTCAGATTATCGGCGACCCCGGCCTTGCCACCCACGACAACCCGGTCACCCAGTTGCGTGGAGCCCGCAACGCCCGCTTGTGCGCATAAAAGGCAATGTTCCCCGACGATCACGTTATGGCCGACCTGCACCAAATTATCGATTTTGGTGCCCTTGCCCACGCGTGTGGCCCGGATTGTGCCCGCATCAACGGTCGAGCCCGCCCCAACCTCTACATCATCGCCAATTTCAACACCGCCAAGCGAATGAATACGGTGCCATGTCGGGTCTTCTGGCGCGGTCATGGGATCAACACCCAAGGTTTCGCGTGCACGTTCCACATTTGATGGCTCAGTGCTTACAAATGAAAACCCGTCGCCGCCAATCACCACATTGGGTTGCAGGATCACTCGCGCACCAAGCGAAACCTCGCGCTGCAAGCGTACACCCGCGTGAATTTGACATTGATCGCCAATTTGCACGCCGGTTGCGATGCTCACATGATCTGCAATCCAGCAGCCTTCACCGATCACCGCACCGGCGCCGACGACGGTAAACGCCCCGATCACCACATCGGTCCCGATCTGCGCGGTCGGGTCGATCACCGCGTGGGGGCTAATGCCTGCGCCGGGCAATGCGGCATCCAGCATCTGCGTCAGTCCCGCCATCGCCAACCGCGCGCGCGGAGCATAAATCGCCGCGTCCAGCCCCAGCGCCTGCCAATCCGCACCCGGCCAAACAACGGCGGCACGCGCTTGGCCGTCGGCCAGAGCATCGCCATAGGCGGGCGTCATCGCAAGTGCTAGATCGCGCGGCCCTGCGGCACCCGGCTCTGACGCGCTGTCCACCAAAAGGTCAACGGCGCCAAAGGACTGAGCCCCAAGCGCCGTTGCGATATCTTTGATTGAATGTGCCATGCTAACCCCCGGAAATATCCCGAGGTTAGATTTACCCGCGAACGGCGCGGATCGCCACCCCTTCGCGTGCAAGTGCATTCCAAATCCGCGCATCACGCCCATAGACGTCGCGGCGGAATTGCATCCGCCCGTCCGCTTGGGTGAATGCGGTCCGGTAAACGAGGTGCACTGGCACCGGATCATCTAGATCAACACGTTGCTCTCTGCCCGTCGCCAATTGGCTTTGAAAGAACTCTTCTGGGTTCCCGACTTGGCGCGCAAGCAAAGCGTAAGCGAAATCAAACGGGTCCGCGAGCCGGATACAGCCATGGCTAAACGCACGGGTTTCGCGGCCAAAAAGGCTCTTGGCGGGGGTATCGTGCAGATAGATGTTGTAACGGTTCGGGAACATGAACTTAACCAAGCCCAACGCATTGCCGCGGCTTGGCGGTTGGCGCATAGAGAATGGGAAGTTATTGGCCGAATATTGCGTAAAGTCGACATTAGACCGGTTTACTGTCCGCCCGCTCGAATCTGTAATCACGAGTTGACGTACAGAGTTTGGATTCGCCTGAAGCTGCGGCAGATATTCTTTTGTGATGATTGAACGCGGCACATACCAACTTGGGTTAATGACCATGAATTCCATCACGTCAGAGAATTCTGGGCTGACGCGGTCATGGCGGTTGGCTCCAATCACAGAACGCGTTTCAAAGGTGACCACATCATTATCGACAATCTTTGCCGTAAAATCAGTGAGGTTCACCCAGATATGCCGTGTGCCACGTGGGCGGTTGTTCCAGCGTTCACGCTCCATCGCGACGATGATTGATTGTAGACGGCTTTCAGGTGCGACATTGATTTCGCGCAATGTGCCCTGCCCGGCCGTGCCGTCAATCGCCAACCCGTGGGCCTGCTGAAAACGCTGCACAGCGTTCACAATTGCTGCATCATAGGTCTGTGTATTCGTCCGCTCAAGGAAACCCATGGCGATCAAACGGTTGCGCAGTGCAACAACGCGGTTGCCACTATCGCCTGCTTCCAGCTTACCACCCGGCACCGTTGCGCCCCAGCCGCCATCCGCGAGCAGCCGTTCCATCGTCAGCTTTTCGCGCATCAGCCGCGTATATTCAGGAGAACTTGGCGGGAGTGCGCGCAAGAAAGATTCTGGATTTGATTGCACAAAGGCCCGCACAGTTGAAAGCCGTGAACGATACGGCACTTGGCGGTGAATGTTACTGTCAACGCGCGACGGCACCAACATGCCTGTTTGCACATCACGGGCATACTGCATGAACAACCGGGTCAATTCGACCTCGATTGCGGCCTGCTCAGTTGCTGTTGTCGCCGCCTGCATCCGCGCCATCAAAGGCACTGGATCATAGCGCGACATCGACAACCCATGATCACCAGCAGACGCAAAGGCCGCCATCAACGCGTTGCGGCGGCGGCGATCTGCGCTCGCGCTCCAGATTCCTTCGTAATTGCGTTCACGGTAAAATGCCGCAATGTCATCGTCAGATGCAGCCGCTTGGGCGACGGCCTGACGGAAATCAGTGACTTGTGCTTGGGCCGCAGGTGCGACCAATAGCAGCGGCGCCACTGCCGCACATCCAAGCCAAACGCGCACCATCGTCGCGCGTAGTGCAGTACTCATGATCATCATAACTGATCCCCCGAAATTCTTTAGTCGCATTTAGTATACTAGGCACAAATCATAAAGAAGAGTATGAATATCCTTACTTTGCCCATGTCCATTCATATTCCCGCGAGCAGCGAAACCTCCTTCAGAAGTGTTGCTGCGATGCCGATGTACCCGTAGGCACAGGCCTTCAAAACTGCACAATTTCTGCGCAAGAGTCTGCCGACTTACACATTAATTAATAAAAACTGTGTAATCAGGCCTTGGTGTGAGAATCAAAATGTGCCATAAAATAGGCACATCTGGGGACAAGGTGTAACCGCCGCAATGCGGCAAATTCGAGCGACGGGACAGGCGCAACAATATGAGCAATAAAAACTCCTCTGGGATTACACGTCGCGGCTTGCTTGGTGCATTTGCAGCAACAGCCGTAACAGCCGCACCAAGCTATGCAAACGCAGCAGGTTTTCTGCGTGGCGCTGGCGACATTCGTCGCATTGCGATGCATTCGGGCCGGACTGGTGAACGCATTGACACGATTTACTGGATTGAGGGCGAATATATCGCCGAAGCTGTCCGCGAAATTAACATCCATATGCGCGATTGGCGCACAGGCGAAGCGGTACAGATGGACCTGCGGACGATCGATATCATGGCCGCTGCCGCAAATCTGATGGATGCAAACGAACCTTACATGCTGCTGTCAGGCTACCGGTCTCCCCAAACAAACAACATGCTGCGCAGCCAATCTTCCGCCGTCGCACGCAACTCTCTGCATATGCGGGGTCAAGCCGCCGATTTGCGTCTGCAAAGCCGTTCACCCGGACAAATGGCAAGTGCCGCTGTCGCCTGTCATGCCGGTGGCGTTGGTCGCTACAACGGATCAAATTTTGTCCATATGGATTGCGGTCCAATCCGTACTTGGCGCGGCTAACACCCCCTGTTTGAATTGTCTAAAATGCGCGCTGCCCTGCTGGGTTGCGCGCTTTTTATAAGAAATCCATTTATTTTTCTGATCTGTGCCAGTTTAAGCGGATTTTAATAGCCCGTGTGCAAAAACATCGTGAACCGATGAATCTGCGCGAGGCCATGCATGAATTTCTTGAACGCGATCCGTATCTCGACCAAGCTACCAATGCTTGTCGCAACTTTGTGTCTTTTGGCATCAGCTTCCGTCGCTCTGCTGGGCTACTATGATTTACAACGCAACATCTTAAAAAACCAACGCGGAACCTTTGAACTGCTTGCTGAGGAACGCATTGCAGCGCTTGAGACCTGGTTGGGTAAGGTCACCGACGATGTAGCCAATTTGGGCAATGACCCAACGGTTGTCTCTGCCGTTAGCGCCTTTGGTGCCTCTCACAATCTGATGATCGATTCGGCGGGATTGCAGGCGGCATACATAACCGACAACCCAAACCCAATTGGGGAAAAGGAACTGCTTGATCAAGCAACTGAATCGCTCCCCTATCACTTTCAGCATGGCAGCTTTCATCCGTTTTTCAGGCAAACCAAGAATGTGGATGGTTACTATGACATTTTTCTTTTTAACCTCGACGGAGACATGCTGTACTCGGTGGTCAAGGAAGCCGATTTTGCGACAAATTTTGAAACCGGCCCCTACCGCGATAGCGGTCTCGCAGACGTCTTTCGGGCTGCACGAGATGGCGCGACCGGCGATGTCCACTTTGCCGATTTCACATCATATAGCCCAAGCGGCGGAGCGGCAGCCCTATTTCTTGCAACGCCCGTTGTCGATACGCAAGGGGCGGCTATTGGCGTGGTCGCTGCGCAACTTCCCCCTCATCGCATCGACAACATTATCAATAATCCAATTGGGCTTGGTGCAACGGGCGAGTTATACGCGGTTGGTCAAGATGGCCACGCAAGGAGCGACTCGCGTTTCGCAGGTGGGTTTAGCGCCCTGTCTACACTTGCAAATATCACGCACCTCTTGGGCGACACCGGCAGCTATCACATCAATGTGCCTGGCGTTACAGGAAATCAAGTCGTGGCTGTTGTGTCAAAGCTTGACGTATTTGATGGTCACTGGGACATCATTGCCGAAATGGATATGGATGAAGTATTGGCACCCGTGGTGGTCGCGCGGAATAAAATGCTCATTGTCAGCGCTGTTATCGCCGCAATGGCCGCCATTCTGGGCTGGCTTACCGCACGGTCAGTCGTTGTTCCACTCAACAGGTTGGAACAATCGATGCACGCCGTGGCTGACCACAAATATGACGACCCCGTGGATGATCAATACCGCGAAGACGAAATTGGGCAGCTCAGCAAATCACTTGTCGCCTTGCGAGACAAACTTTGTGTAGCCGAAGCAGCAGATCAGGCGCAAAAAGAAATTCAACAAGAGCAAACGCTTGTAGTTAATCGGCTAAGCACCGCGCTAACTAATCTTGCAGATGGAGATCTGACCCAAAAACTCAGTACACCCTTTTCAGAAACCTACGATAAGCTGCGCTTAGACTACAACCGAACGCTCGAAACCTTACACGCTACAATTAGCTCTGTAGTGCATGGGACGCGCGGTATTCAAACCCGCTCTGACGAAATGAGTAAATCATCTGACGAACTTTCACGCCGGACCGAAAACCAAGCCGCGACACTCGAAGAGACCGCCGCCGCATTAGACGAACTCACTGCCAGTGTCAGCGCTGCAGCAAGTGGCGCCAAAGAAGTCGAAAGCATTGTTGCTCACGCGCAATCCGACGCCGACGCCAGCGAAACCGTGGTTCACAACGCGGTCACGGCGATGACTGAAATCTCTGGCTCTTCGACCGAAATCTCACAAATTATTGGGGTGATCGCTGACATCGCCTTCCAAACCAACTTACTCGCATTAAATGCGGGCGTTGAAGCGGCACGTGCCGGTGAAGCCGGACGGGGATTTGCGGTCGTCGCGTCCGAAGTCCGTGCGCTCGCGCAGCGTTCATCAGAAGCCGCACGTCAAATCAAGGAATTGATCAGCGGGAGCAGTGAACAGGTCGACCGTGGTGTGACCCTCGTTGGACAGGCCGGCGATGTATTAACCCGTATCGCAAATCATATTGGCCATATTTCAAGTCTAATGAGCGATATCGCCGCAGGTGCGGCCGAACAGTCAACAGGATTGGGTGAAATCAATATCGGCGTCACCCAACTAGACCAGGTCACCCAACAAAACGCAGCAATGGTCGAAGAAGCGACAGCCGGCAGCCACGCATTAACAACACAGGCAACACAGCTTTCTACGCTTGTCGAAAAGTTCAAAATCGGTACGGAGAACGCAGTCAGCAAGTACCCCGAGCCTGCTGCAACGACCAATGTCACAACCTTCGCATCAAGGCGCAAACCCACGCTCACGCCGGCGCCTGCCCCAGCACCAGCACCAAAACGGGTAGTGAATGCAGTAAATACCCCCGACCCAGACGTCGGATGGGAGGATTTTTAAAAAACAGAGATGGGCCAACAACGTGAATATGGTGCACCCGAGAGGATTCGAACCTCTGACCTCTGCCTTCGGAGGGCAGCGCTCTATCCAGCTGAGCTACGGGTGCCTGCAGCCCCTATAGCCCGGCTATCACGCCCCTGCAACGGGCAATCATCACGAACTTGACTGGGTGGCGTCGGAAATTGAGCCGCGCACTGTATTAGATACCTAGATGCCCTTTTTCGATTTGGACACCATCGTCAGCGATTTCCGCGTTTTGGCCCTAAGAAAACCGCCAACGTCTGCGTCGTCAGGCAAAAAGGTCGTGACAAAGCTCAAGCGCATCAACCAGCGCGTCGACCTCTTGTGGCGTGTTATACATCCCAAATGAGGCCCGGCATGTGGCCCCGACGCCCATATGTTCCATCAGTGGCATGGCGCAATGGGTCCCGGCCCGTACGGCCACGCCTTTTTTGTCCAACACGGTTGAGATGTCATGCGCATGGGCCGCGCCTTCAATTGTGAACGAAAAAATCGCCCCTTTTGTCGCGGATTGGCCCTGAATATTGAGCCAATTCAGCCCGTCTAGCCGCTTGCGGGCATAGGCGCATAGCTGCGCTTCATGCGATGCAATCTGCGCCATCCCAACACCTGTCATATAGTCAAGCGCAGCACCAAAGCCGATGGTTTGCACGATACCCGGTGTGCCCGCTTCGAACATCATCGGCGGATCATTATAAGCAACCGCATCGCGTGATACTTCGCGGATCATGTCCCCGCCGCCCATAAAGGGCTGCATTTCGGCCATCCGCTCTGGCGTGACATAGATCGCCCCGGACCCCGAGGGGCCATATAGTTTGTGGCCTGTGATTGCGTAAAAATCGCAGCCGATATCGGCCACATCGACCGGCATATGGACGGCCGCTTGCGATCCGTCGACCAAGACGGGCACACCTTTTGCATGGGCGCCAGCGGTTATGGACTTGACGTCAACCACGGTGCCCAAGACGTTTGACATATGGGTGACGGCGGCCAATTTGGTTTTGGGGCCAATGGCATCAATGAATTTCTGCGGGTCAAGATCGCCATTTGAATCTACATCAACCCATTTGATGGTCACACCCAGACGCTCGCGCAAGAAGTGCCAGGGCACAATATTTGCGTGATGCTCCATGATCGATAGCACGATCTCATCGCCGGGCTGCATCCGGGGCATGGCCCACGCATAGGCCACCATATTGATGCCCTCTGTGGTGCCAGAGTTGAAGATAATGTTATCCTCGGAAGGCGCATTCAGAAATTTCGCGACCTTGCCGCGCACGGCCTCGTAGCGGTCCGTTGAAATGTTGCTGAGGAAATGCAGCCCACGGTGCACATTCGCGTATTCTTCGGCGTAGCCGCGCGTGATCACATCGATCACGGCCTGCGGCTTTTGCGCTGACGCCCCATTATCAAGATAAACCAAAGGTTTATTATTCACTTCACGTGACAAGATCGGAAAATCTGCGCGTATCTTTTGGACATCAAAGCTCATGTCATATCTCCGGATGGGGTGATACCCAGCAATGCCATCATCACGACGACAGCAAAAATTGTACCGATCATCGCAATGACCAGCGTGATCGTCGCCTTGCCCAGCGACGCAAACCCGTGCAAAACATTGATAAAGTTAACCGTGCACCAGAACAGCGCAACCAGCGCGCCAATCCCCAGCATAAACGCGAGCGTCGGGCTCATCAGCATCAAAAAAATTTGTGCAATGTCGATTGTCAGACCCACGGCTTGCAACCAGATCACGGCGGCAAGCGCACCGTCAAAATCCCCGGCGCCGCCGAAGATGCTCCCCACACGCGCGATCGCTGACGCCATTATAAACATGCTACCTGCAATTAAAATCGTCAGGGTAAAGGGCGTCACATAGACCGTGTCTTCGATTGGCGGCGGCGAAAGCAGGCTAACGATTGCGAGCAACATCAAATTGATAATCGCAACGACAATTACCGCCTGCACCAAGATCGGTCGCGCAAGGCGTTTAGACAACACCCGGTCGGCGATATCCGCAGGAGCATTCAACGTGGCGCCCACCGCGCGCAACCAACCTTGCAACGTCACATTCATGACTTTTCAGACTCAATCATGCATTGGATCCAGATAAACACGAATATCGCCGCCCAAATTGCGCCGACCACCAGAGATTGGGTGCCCGGTCCAATAAACCCGCGCACCAAGCCGTGCAAAAGCAGCAATGGTGTCGTCGCCAAAAGTGCCCAAAACAGCGCAAGACGCGCCGAGTACCAACTGCCCTGCCCGCCCATCACACGTGCAAGCAAACGCGCGACCGCTGCTAGCCCATACAAGGCCAAGGGCAACATGATCACGACAGCATAGAACGTATAGGTCATCATGCCCTCGAAATTA
This sequence comes from Loktanella sp. D2R18, assembly GCF_003318235.1. Taxonomy (GTDB): domain Bacteria; phylum Pseudomonadota; class Alphaproteobacteria; order Rhodobacterales; family Rhodobacteraceae; genus Yoonia. The sequence goes on from NZ_QOCG01000011.1 coordinate 160,694, forward strand.
ATTTCGGGCGGCCATGGTGAGGGTTCGAAATCATTCGCGATGCGCGAAAGGCGCGGCCATTGCGCGACAAAGATCAAGAAACAGGCGATCATCACGAATGCGACGGCGCGATCTTCGCGCCGCCCTTGGTCAAGTAATCCGCGGATCACAGCGCGCGGTGCGCGCCATGTGCGGACGATATCAGCGGTTAGTGCCATCAGCCGTGCCGCGCCAACCAGCCCTCAAGCCGATCACGCAGTTCCTCGGCCAATACGGGATCATCGATTTCATCCAGCGCTTCGGCCATGAAAGACAGGGTGAGCAGATTGCGCGCAACATTCATTGGCACCCCGCGCGAGCGCAGATAAAATAAAGCGGTTTCATCAATCGCACCTGATGTTGACCCATGCGAACACGCCACATCATCGGCGTAGATTTCCAGCTCTGGCTTGGCCAAAAACTGCGCGTCATCATCCAACAAAAGCGACTGGCTGATCTGATAGCCATCTGTTTTTTGCGCACCCGCTTTCACAAGGATCTTGCCTTGAAAAACGCCAGTCGCCCCGTTGCGCAGCACCTTTTTGAACACTTGGCGGCTTTCACCGTTCAGCGCGTCATGGGTGATGAATACCGTATCGTCATGATGGAAATCATTACCGTCACCGACACAGACACCCGCAACATGCGCAATCGCGTCATCGCCGATGATATCCAAAATGCATTCGTTGCGTGTCATCACGCCGTTCACTGTCATGGTAAATGACTTAAACGTCGATTCAGCGCCAACCCTTGCGAAACAATGAGTTACAGTCCGGCGCTCATGGTCGCGTCCTTGTGCGCGGACATGGTGGAATGCGCCAGTGTCTGCGATGTCAGCTTCAAGGCAGCTGGAAAAACGCGCGGCACCGGGCCCCGTTTCAAGCAAAGTTATCTCTGCACCTGCGTCAACCTTAACCAGATTGTGCAGGATCGCATCAGAGGTTTCATCGACATGTAGATAGGAAATATGAACCGGCTTGCTGACTTTACCTGTGGCATGGATCACAACGCCATCGGTTGCCAGCGCCGTATTGAGCGTGGCCAATGGTCGTTCAACCGGCGTTTGACCTCGCGTTTCCAGCACACCATACAGGTCCTTAGCCCAGTGAATATCCGCCGCCAAAGCATCGGACAGACGCATGATTTCAAGACCTTCACCGGCAAGCACGTCAGACGCATCCGCATCGAACACACCGTCAACAAAAACGACTTTCAAACGGTCCGTGTCGCCAAATAGCGGTGCCTCTTGCGCGTCAAACAGCGCAGCCTTAGGCGCGGCGACTGCCGTTAGATCGGATGGGTCGGTATATTTCCAATATTCATCACGCTTTGACGGCAGGCCCATTGCGCGCAACCGTGCCAACGCATCCTTGCGCGCGGCCTGCGCCCAAGCCGCACCATCAGGCAGGGTGACCCCGGCCAAGCGCGCCTCTGTGGCGTCAGATTTGAGTTTCGCAATCGCCATTAGGACACCTCTGCCAGAATGTCAGCGTAACCGTTGTTTTCAACTTCAAGGGCCAGTTCAGGACCGCCGGTTTTGATAATTTTACCGTCTGCCATGATGTGAACAACGTCGGGTTTGATGTGATCCAGCAAGCGCTGATAGTGCGTAATCACAAGGAATGACCGCCCTTCTGAACGCAGCGCATTCACGCCTTCAGCCACGAGTTTCATCGCGTCCACGTCAAGACCGGAATCGGTTTCATCCAAGATGCACATTTTTGGTGTGAGCATCGCCATTTGCAGGATTTCATTGCGCTTTTTCTCACCGCCAGAAAAGCCAACATTGACCGGGCGTTTCAGCATATCCGCGTCAATTTTTAGGTCTTTGGCTTTGGCGCGTACTTCCTTAAGGAAATCGCCTGCGCTCAATTCCTCTTCACCGCGCGCCTTGCGTTGCGCGTTCACGGCAGTCCGCAAAAAAGTCATATTGCCAACACCGGGAATTTCGACCGGGTATTGGAATGCAAGGAACAGGCCCAATGCGGCACGCTCTTCGGGGTCCATATCTAGCAGGTCATCGCCTTCGAGGAGCGCGCTGCCGCCGGTGACTTCATAGCCATCTTTGCCCGATAACACGTAAGAAAGGGTCGATTTACCAGACCCGTTCGGCCCCATGATCGCATGCACCTTGCCGGTTTCAACCGTCAGGTCCAGCCCTTTGAGGATTTGCTTATCTTCATCTTCAAGTTTGACCTTCAGGCCTTTGATTTCTAGCATTTTTATTCCTTCAACAAAGCGGCACGTCCCCGTGCACAAGAGGTGACGCGACCGCGCGAAACGCGCGCCGCAATTCGTGAATTATGTTGATATGCGCCAGCACGAAACACCCCAGATGGGGCGCTAATCATGCGGTCAATTCGTTGGTAAAGTGGAGCGCCTAGTTGGACCCCAAGGCGTAAACGTTGCCCTGAACAACGATCGACTGCACTTTGGTCGTGGCTTGAATTTCGGCGACATATTCCGGCGTGTATATTTTGCTCATCAGATCGGGCCACTTCCAGATCAAATTGTGCCCGGTAACCATCATCAGGCACAGGCCCGCAATCTGCCCCAGACGGCCAATCAGTTGCCGCCGCTGCATCAACGCCGAGATAATCAGCACCAACCAAAACCCGACCAGAAGATCGGTAAAGGTGACAAGGGAATTGCCGCCAGATAGCCCAAAATACCGCACGCGTAGAACTTGCGCGCCGAACATCGCGGTGCCGCCGAGCACCATAGAAACCAGGAATGCCGAGAGCGCTTCGTTGGATTTTGACGGCGGCTTTTCGATTTTGGCACGTGTGACCCGTTTGGGAATGTGCATCTGCAAATCGGGATCGTAATAGGAGTTGTTGCGCGGATTCTTGATACGCTTGATACGCGCATTGAAATCCGTTTGCCCCATATTCGCCATTGTGCCGCGTCCCAATCATCCGTCGCTGCCCGATATATGGCAACGAACTACGGCAACTTCGGGGCGAAGCGGTGACGGTTAATGGGCGCATTTCGGATAGCGAAATCATGACGCGACCATATCCGCATATGCCCTAACGATTGACGCATCAATTTTATTTCGCTGAACAAGGCGATCAAGACAATGGCAGGTGAGATCAGGGCTGTCGAACACAGCGTCCGCAAAAATGGCCAGTTTCTTAAGCTGCTCACTGCTTATGCTGTCATCATCTCGCATATCGCGAATATATACTGCATCACCATCGATTAGATGACTTCGCCGGGTGTTCTGGCGTATCTGTTGCTTGACCGAACTGCCAATGCGTGCAGTACTGAGAGACTGAAACTTATGCAGCATAAAGCCCTGATCACGCAGTGTAATGTCGAGCCCAGCAAACATAGGCTCTCCTTCGTATAACTGATTGAACCGTACTTCAGGAATAACGACAACCGCATCAGATAGTTTTTGCGCGCCATTATCGATAATCATCTTCTCGGCACCCTGCACATCAATTTTCAGGCAGTCGATTTGGGGCAATGCCTCCAAGTCGTCGAGACGCACGGTATCAATTGCATGCTCCGTAAATCTCCTGACGCGAGGCCTCCAGAATCCAAACGTCGTAAATCCCTTGATATGAAAAGGAAAAATCGAAGTAAAGCCGCTATGAGGTGACACGTAAAGTGTATGCCCTCTCCCATCACCGACTGCATTCGGAAAGTAGCTCTCATTCGGGCCACATTCCTTTAGCAACTGCTCATAAGCGTCCTGTTGTGGTTCGAAGCCCCACACATGACACAACCCATCCTCCAAGAGCTTTTGGTAGGGTGGTGGCGACAACGGATTTGCGCCAACGTCAACCACCCGCAACTTCTGTGCGGGTTGCAACTGTTCAACCAAGAATGCTGGACGAGATTGCACCGTGCTAACCAACAGACCCCTCCAATGAGATCGCCACAAGCGCTTGCGCTTCCATTGCGAATTCCATTGGTAGCGCTTGTAGCACTTCTTTGCAGAACCCGTTCACAACCAATGCGACGGCTTCCTCTTCGTCCATTCCGCGCGCGCGGCAGTAGAATAGTTGCTCATCGTCGACCTTGGATGTGGTTGCTTCGTGCTCAACCCGGCTGCTGTTATTTTTGACTTCGATATAGGGCACGGTGTGCGCGCCGCATTTGTCGCCGATCAGCAAGCTGTCACATTGCGTATAGTTGCGCGAATCCTTGGCTTTGGGGTGCATAGAAACAAGGCCACGGTAGGTGTTTTGCGCCTTGCCCGCTGAAATCCCTTTGGACACGATCCGCGATTTGGTATCTTTGCCCAAATGCACCATCTTCGTGCCGGTATCGGCCTGCTGCATGTTGTTGGCGATGGCAATTGAATAAAATTCGCCTTGGCTTTCGTTCCCGCGCAGGATGCAGCTTGGGTATTTCCATGTCACTGCAGACCCTGTTTCAACCTGGGTCCACATGATTTTTGACCGGTCACCGCGGCAATCCGCACGTTTGGTCACAAAGTTGTAAATGCCACCAACACCGTTTTCATCACCGGGGTACCAGTTCTGGACAGTTGAGTATTTCACCTCGGCATCTTCTTCGATGATGATCTCAACCACAGCGGCGTGCAGCTGCGCTGTGTCACGCTTTGGCGCGGTGCAGCCTTCGAGGTAAGATACATAGCTGCCTTTGTCTGCGATGATCAGCGTGCGTTCAAACTGACCGGTATTTTCAGCGTTAATACGAAAATAGGTCGACAGTTCCATCGGGCAGCGCACGCCGGGCGGCACATAGACGAATGATCCGTCCGAAAACACTGCTGAATTGAGCGTCGCATAAAAATTATCCGACGGCGGCACAACGGTGCCAAGGTACTTCTTGACCAGCTCAGGGTGCTTTTCAATCGCTTCCGAGATGGAGCAGAAAATCACCCCTGCCTTTTCCAGCTCTTTTTGGAACGTGGTGCCAACAGACACAGAATCAAACACCGCATCAACCGCAACTTTGCGTCCTTCTGCGGGGTACTCTTCAGCGCCTTCGACACCTGCAAGGATCATCTGCTCTTTCAGCGGGATTCCCAGTTTTTTGTAGGTCTCCAAAAGCTTCGGGTCCACCTCATCAAGCGATTTTGGCTTTTCGGCCATGCTCTTGGGGCGGGCATAGTAATAGATGTCTTGAAAATCGATATCGGGGTAGTCGACCATCGCCCATGTCGGCTCTTCGATTTTTTCCCAACGCGCGAACGCAGAAAGGCGCCAATCGGTCATCCATTCAGGCTCGTTGTTTTTGCCTGAAATCAGTTTCACGATATCGGTGTTCACGCCTTTGGGGGCGTAATCCATTTCGATCTCGGTATTCCAGCCGTATTTATAGGTACCCGATAGCTTGGAAACCGCATCAACGGTTTCTTGATCAACGCCATCTTTGACTTCTACGTCCTTGATATCCGACATGTTTATCCTCTCAGGCGGCCCGAAGCCGCGCCCGTTTCTGCGTCCACGCCTGTACAAAGCGCATGACTTCATCTTCTGTTGTATTGACCCCCAGCGACACGCGTAGCGCGCTTGCTGCGGCAGTATCATCCAATCCCAACGCGCCCAAAACCCGGCTCACTTTGACCTTGCCAGACGAACAAGCAGAGCCCGCCGACACGGCAAAGCCGGCCAAATCCATCGCCATCACTTGGGTTTCACCCTTCCAGCCAGGTGTCGCAAAACAACTGGTGTTGGGTAATCTGTTCGCGTCTTTCCCGACGAAAATAGTATTCTTTTCGGCAGTCTCAATGGCCTTTTCTAGAATATTTCTAAGTTGTGCAACCCGTTCCCATCGTCCGGCAGCCAAATCAGCCTGCGCGGCCACCACTGCAGCCCCCATTCCGGCAATAGCAATCACGTTTTCAGTGCCCGATCGGCGGCCCATTTCTTGACCACCACCCTTGATTTGTGCGGCAACATCGGTGCCTGCCGGAAAAATCAGCGCACCAACACCTGTGGGCCCGCCAAACTTATGTGCGGACAAAAACACCATTTGCACACCCGACCATGAAAATGCAAAGGGAACTTTGCCAAACCCTTGGGTAATATCGCTCACGGCCAATCCAGGTGGCAATTGCTGCACAATCCCGGTTTCCGAATTCGCCAATTGCAAAACCGATTCTGCCGGATCATCGACAACCGCCAGCCCATCGCGCAACCCCAATACCGGATCAATCCAGGCATGTACGGCGTCATGCTCAACCCGCGTGCCCTTCAATCCGCGCCCAGCCAGTGCCAGAGCAGCCGCCTCGGTCGCGCCGGATGTGAACACAACATCGGCCCCGGTCGCGCCAACCGCCTCAGCGACTTGCAAGCGCGCCCTTTCAACAATCGCTTTGGTCGCACGGCCTTCGGCGTGCACGGATGACGGATTGCCGACGACATCCATCGCCGCAATCATCGCCGCACGCGCCTCAGCGCGTAAAGGTGTGGTCGCATTATGATCGAGATAAGTTCTTACCATATCATCTAGCCAAAAATACTCCGGGGGAGGCCGCAGGCCGGGGGCAGCACCCAACTTTATTCTTCATCCACGATCTCAAACAATGCAGGCACTGCCGGGCACGGAACCAACCCGTTGCCCACAACATCAGACAGGCGGGCTTGATGCAAAAACACGTAGACATGCGCGCTCAGCCCCTCCCACAAACGGTTGGTCAGCGACTGTGCCCGTGAACCAGATGCACCACCTGATGCGCCTGCGCCCTTATGCATCGCCGAAACTGTTTCATCGACAGCCCCCAGAATATCGGAAACACGCATTTCAGAAGGCGGACGAGACAGACGGTACCCGCCACCCGGCCCGCGCACGGAATCGACCAGGCCCGCGCGGCGTAGCTTCACAAACAACTGCTCAAGATAGGGCAATGAGATATCCTGGCGTTTTGAAATCTCTGTCAAATTGACCAATGTATCGGCGGGTTGCAGTGCTAAATCTGCGAGCGCCACCATAGCGTAGCGACCTTTTGTGCTTAATTTCATCGCAGTTTTCCCTATGCAGACGCAATTTCATTGACGGCGCGGCGCTGCGTGATTACTTCACCGTGACCAGATAATGTGGGATCTCCCCCAGATTAGAATCTTTCTAAGGTGCCTGAGCATTTTCGTCAACAATGCTCTTGGCTCCGCAGCAGCGACGGAACACTATGCCCGAAGTTATTTTTCCCGGACCAGAAGGACGCCTCGAAGGGCGTTATCACCCCCAAAAAGACCGTGACGCACCGATCGCGATCGTTTTGCATCCACATCCGCAGTTTGGCGGCACGATGAACAACCGGGTTGTCTATAATCTGCACTACGCATTTTATAACATGGGCTTTACGGTTTTGCGGTTTAACTTCCGCGGCGTGGGTCGGTCTCAGGGGGAATATGATCAAGGGGTTGGCGAATTGTCTGATGCCGCCTCGGCGCTGGATTACCTGCAATCGATGAACAACAATTCCAAGCATTGCTGGGTTGCGGGTTTCTCGTTTGGGGCTTGGATCGGCATGCAGCTTTTGATGCGCCGCCCTGAAATCACCGGATTTATCTCTGTCAGCCCACCCGCCAATATGTATGACTTCAGCTTTCTTGCACCCTGCCCTTCCTCGGGGTTGATCATCAACGGTTCAAACGACCGCGTGGCACCACCTGCGGACACTGTGAACCTCGTGAACAAATTGCACGAACAAAAAGGTATCACTGTCACCCATGATGAAATGCAGGGCGCAGGCCACTTCTTTGAAGACCCGCATATGGACCCTATGATCGACACCGTCAAAACCTATGTGCGGCGGCGTCTGACTGAAAACACACGGTAATATCATGGCTGACTCGTATCTGGATCAAGTTGCAGACGAACTCGCGGATCTGGCGCTCGCGGATCAGGCCGCCTCTGGTGATATTGGGATCACCGAAACGATCGGTAACCTTTTGGGGGCCTCGTCGCAAACCTTGCAAGAGGCCTTTTTGACAGCTGTGCGTGTCCGCCGCGCAGAAGCACGCGCGCGCGCGCTGCTAGCGGAACGCGTAGCCAACAACTACCAAGATGCCCCTGCCCCCAAGGCAGCCCCGCTACAAGGTCTTTCAGACGAAGAAAAAGAAGCGCAACTTGACGAAGATATCGCCGATCTCTGGGGCGGGACGGTCAAAAAACCAGAGCCCGAAGACGAAAAGCCCGAACCTGATCCTGAACCATCGGTGAGTATGCCACGCCGGGTGAAACGTTAGATGACCAATAGAATCAACGCGCAGCTTGCGTTTTTGACCGAGGCCGACAAGCTCAAATCCACCCTGCGTGCAACCACACTATGTGACGGCTCACGCCGCGAAAACTCGGGCGAACATAGCTGGCATATTGCGCTTTACGCGCTGGTCATGGCCGAACATGCGGCCCGCCCGGTGCAGGTCGACCGGGTCATTAAGATGCTGTTGATCCACGATATTGTCGAGATTGACGCCGGCGATGCGCCGATCCACGGGGACCACGACCCGGTCGCCCAAGATGCGATTGAACAGCGCGCAGCCGACCGTATTTTTGGCCTACTCCCCCATGATCAAGCTACTGAATTTCGTACCCTCTGGGATGAATTTGAAGACGCACAAACGGATGATGCGATATTCGCAAAATCCATCGACCGCGTGCAGCCAGTCATCGCGAACCTTGAAACCGGCGGTGGCACTTGGCCCGCATATAATGTCACACCCGCACAGCTAGAGACCCGCGTCGGCAGCAAGGTCGCGCGTGGCGCGCCAGCAATTTGGGACGCGCTGAAAATGCGTATCGCAACTTGGTTCGCGCATAATCCACCCACCTAGGCTCTCAAATATTCTTGACCCAAGGGATTTTGCAACTGTAGGCTGCACCTATTCTTTTGCCATTTTTCGGGACGCATATGCCCAAATCCGCTAAGATTTCATTTGTACTTGCCGATGCACAAGTTCAGCATCCCATAACCAAGTTTGGCGGGCAGCCCGCTTGGGTCGACGCGCCAACATGGCCAGTTGATGATGAATTCGGCGAACAAATGATCTTTGTCGCACAGTTTGCGCTCACGCCAGAGATCTTCCCCTGCAGCAAAGAAAGCGTGGTCTATCTTTTTGTGGCAGCCTCCGAACCCGTGACGACTGACACAGCGACCTGTATCGTGCAATCTACACATGTAGCCATCCCAGTCACGTGCAAAACCACCCCCGAATTAACCGGCCCCAGCGTGATCACCCTGAGCGATGAGGTCGAAGAACGGCTTGAATACGTCGTCAGTTTGCAGACCGTGGACGAACCTATTGTTCCCCTTGCAGACCGATTTACGAAATCGGAATTATCGCTCAAAGATGGCTATCAGTTTCGTCATACCGCCCTTGCTGGGTGCAAGCTGGCGGGTCAGCCGATTTACGTCGAACAGCAACAGGCCCCTGAATATTTCCGCAACCCTGATTGGGTTCACATCTGCCAGCTCGCGCCCGACCACGGGTATTTCACCCAGTTTCAGCCCAACTTTTACCCCTTCGTACTTGAGCTGGGCGAGTATGGGCTTCTAAATGTGTTCATCAACACCGACGGCACGCGCGCTGTGGCCTATGTGCAGTCACTATGAGCCTGCAGCAGCATCAAACCTAGCAAACATCAACGCCCCTCACCCAATAATCGGGTCACGCCGCACCCTAAGGGTGCACTGCAAGATGCGGCAGATCATTCGCCCGCACATGCGCATTTGACGGCACTGCAACGGATGGCCGATACCCGACAGCTTGCGCAGGGTGACACGCGAGGGGATGTGACCGACAAGACAAAATCGCCTGAGGAAACACACCCCTCTGACGCCGCGTACTCCGATCCGACATCGCCCGACGACCCACCCGACCTGCGCAAACGTGCCGCCGCAGATAAGCTAAAGGAGTTGATGGCTGGCGCGGCCCAAACCAAAGACAATCTGGCCAAGCTGCTACAGGTCGTTGTCGACCAATTCCATCTTAGCGCCGCGCGCGTTGAAGGCGACGGGGATGCTGCAAAAATCGCGTTTTATGCATCACCTGCACTGTTCATCCCCTAAACAACAACTCCCATCAGCGGCCTATTTGATGACGCTGCACCAAAAAAACGAAAATCTGTAAAGAACGGCGATTACATTCGGGCGACCCAATACGATGGCCCCCATGAGGCCCGGGGAAAGCAGGCCTTTGACCAAATTGAGGCTCGATTTAACGGCGTACCAACATTTGCATCCTCGCCCGTGACCACGGCTGGGGCGCCAAAGAAGAAAAAGAAAAAAATGACGGTACCGCTTTGACATCAACGGTTCCTGAAAACCCGGGATCAGAAAAGCTGTGGACCCAATACGCGGAAGACACCTATATGCGCGCCGGAACAGTTGAGGCATTAACCAGCGTTCAACGAGGCACGGGTCGATCGGGGACAGGTGAAACAATATTTGGCCGGTTTGGCTACGACGAAGAGGTGATCTTCGTCAGGGAACGGCAGCAAGTTCAACGGCGGCCATATGGTTGGAGACCAATTGATGGATAGTAAAAAGGCGTTCAGTCTCTATGAAGACTGGAACCTTGTTCCGCAGGTCTCTACCTTCAATTCGCCCATTTACACTAGTGCACTTGAAAACCCAATTGTCAGGGCCGTGAAAGCTGGCGCGCAAATCAAATACACCGTGCGCGTGCAATACCCAGATAGCACCTATACAGTTCTCCCTTCGGTGCTTGTGACGCGGCTATATGATACACAAAACAGATACCGCAAACACGTCGAAGCAGCGCTCGCCTATGATCCGACACTCAACGCGCCCTTTACCTTCCGGCGGCGCGTCCCCGGATTTTGGCAAGCCACCGCCGTGGTTGTCTCGGGGGCCAAAATCAGTTCTGGCAACATTAACGAACGATTGACCGAAATCTACGATGACACCACCACCCATGTCGCGGCTGGTGCAACCTATACCCCTACCGGTTTGGAACGCGTGCGCTACATGCTCGAAACCGACGACGACGGGTCGGGATATGCAGTGTCAGCGGGGCCACAGCCCGTCGATGGTTTTTTTGGCAAATCCTACGACTATGATGATCAGGCAAGGGTGCAGATGACGGCGCGCCAAAAGACGTTTTCTTAGCCTGTTGTATTTAAAATCGGCGCGAAATCCCGCGCAACCCCTATACAAATGCGTCGTGTCGGCGTAGTGCGCACGCTTACCCGCCAGAAAGCCACCCGATGACAACGATGATCCAGACCCTTGCCGATGCCCTAGCCAAACAAGGCTACACAGATTTGACCCCCGTACAAGAGGCGGTCACCGCGCCCGAATTAGAAGGGCAAGACCTGTTGGTTTCCGCCCAGACCGGGTCGGGAAAAACCGTTGGTTTCGGGCTTGCGATTGGGCCGACAATCTTGGGCGAAGATGGCCACTTTGGCCCTGCGGGTCGCCCGCTCGCATTAGTCATCGCACCAACACGCGAACTGGCTTTGCAAGTGAAACGCGAATTGCAATGGCTTTATGCAAGCGCAGGCGTGACGATGGCATCGACCGTTGGTGGGATGGATATGCGCGATGAACGCCGCGCGCTGGATCGTGGCGCGCATATCGTTGTCGCAACACCGGGCCGGTTAAAAGACCACATCATGCGCGGCAGCCTTGATATGTCTGATATGCGCGCGATCGTTTTGGACGAAGCAGATGAAATGCTTGACCTTGGGTTCCGCGAAGATCTTGAATTTATTTTGGGCGAAGCGCCTGAAACACGCCGCACGCTGATGTTCTCGGCGACAGTGCCGCCGATGATTGCAAAGCTCGCGAAATCCTACCAGCGCGATTCCATTCGCATAGCCACAGCAACCAAAGAAAAGCAACACAGCGATATTGAATACCGTGCGTTGACTGTTGCCAACCACGATATTGACGCCGCGATCATCAACTGCCTGCGGTTCTATGATGCCCCCAATGCAATTGTGTTCTGTAACACTCGTGCCTCTGTCACACGTTTGACAACACGGCTTTCAAACCGTGGCTTTGCGACAGTGGCCCTGTCGGGTGAGCTGTCCCAAAATGAACGCTCACATGCGCTGCAAGCCATGCGCGACGGGCGTGCGCGGGTTTGTGTAGCGACAGATGTTGCAGCACGCGGGATTGACTTGCCGAACCTTGAACTGGTTATCCACGCCGAATTACCGACAAACGCGGAAACATTGCTGCACCGGTCTGGCCGGACCGGTCGCGCGGGCCGCAAGGGTATTTCTGCACTGATTGCCCCTGCAAAAATGCGCCGCCGCGCTGAAAACCTGCTCAAATGGGGCAAGCTGACAGCAACTTGGGCCGTGCCCCCCACCGCCGATGAGGTTAAAGCACGCGACGAGGAACGCCTGTTGAACGACCCGGTTTGGTCCGAAGAATTCAATGAGAGCGAACAAGAGTTCGCAACACGCCTATTGGCCCAACACGCGCCTGAAAAAATCGCGGCAGCCTATCTGCGTCTATACGCGGGCAAGCAATCCGCGCCCGAGCATCTATCAGAATACAAAGACGGTCCACAACGCGGCGAACGCGGTGATCGTCCCGAACGCGCCCCACGCGAGCATAAGGCATTTGGCCCGTCCAAATGGTTCAGCGTCGATGTTGGCCGCGAAGGCAAGGCCGAAGCCCGTTGGTTGCTGCCAATGATCTGTAAGGCTGGCGGGATCACTAAGAATGAAATTGGCGCGATCCGTATTCAGCCAAATGAAACCTTTGTTGAGATTTCGGAACCTGCGGTCGCAGGGTTCCTTAAGGCTGTTGGCGGGGACATGAAGCTTGAAAACCAAGCTAATTTAACCGCACTTGATGGCGCACCACAGCTGGGCGAACGTGGGCCGCGTAAAACCAAACGCGACTATGATGACCGCCCGAAACGAGATTTTGGTGACAAACCAAAGCGCGATTATGGTGATAAACCAAAACGTGACTACGGTGATAAGCCAAAACGCGCCGCGCCGCGCGATCGTGGCGCCCCGCCGCCATCATCACAGCATGATGTTGCGGCAATCCAGCCTGTACCGGGTGCAGCCGATGATTACAGCCCGCGCAAACCGCGGCATAAACCGGCCCGCAAAGATCACGGTGATGCGCTAGTCGCGAAACGTGGCAAGCCACCATACAAGGCAAAATCAGACGGCGGAAAGCCCCCGTATAAGGGTAAATCTGATGGCGGGAAGCCCGCCTATAAAGGTAAGTCCGATAGTGGCAAACCGGGCGGTAAACCACGGTCAAAAGCAAATGACACCTCCAAACGGTTCACCCCGCCCGGCGGCAAAAGTAAACCGCGCAAGCCACGTAGCTAAATCAATCTTCAGCCGTATCCCACAAGGATGCGGCTGAATTTTTCTGGGCATCCGCACGGCCCATGAATAAACTGCCCCCATGACAGCGCTGACATCCATCAAAAACATCGGCCCCGCGTTTGAAAAATCGTTGACCGCTGCGGGAATTACGACAGCCGAACAGCTGCGCGAACTGGGCGCGGATGCAGCATATCGGCGATTGCTGGAAAACGGCGGTCGCCCGCACTTCATCAGCTATTATGTGTTGCATATGGCCCTGCAGGGCCGCCCGTGGAACGATTGCAAAGGCGATGAAAAGAAAGCCTTGCGTCAATCATTCGATCAGATCAAAGAGAGCAGCTTTGACGCGGAACATTCTGAACTTGAACGGTTTTTAAATCAAATCGGAGTGATTGCGCGCGACTAAGTAAACACCATTCACATTTATGTGCGAATCGTTTATGTTAACAATATGAACATTGAACAAGATATGAATTATGAACTGTCCCGCCTGCGTAAAACTGCACAGCGTATGGATGCCCTTTTCAACATTCCGCGTACCAATATTTCTGTAGGTCTCGACAACATTTTGGGTCTTGTACCTGTTATCGGTGACATCGCCGCACTGATCCCATCGTTGTGGATGATCAAACAAGCACACCGCTTGGGTGCAACACCCGGTACGCTTGCCTACATGGGGCTGAATACGTTGGTCGATTTTGTGATTGGCAGCATCCCCTTGATCGGAGACATCTTTGATGTGCTCTACAATGCGAATATTCGCAACTATCGCGCCCTTGAAATCAATCTGAACAAAAAAGCCGCCCGCGCCAAAGAGGTGCGGACGGCCGGGAAAGATATTGGTTGGGATACCCCTAACCTACTTGGCGGATTAGCCAACCAGTTCAAGACCTGAGAAGAAGAATGCGATTTCTTCTGCTGCTGTTTCTGGTGCGTCAGACCCGTGAACAGAGTTTTCACCGATAGACAGTGCGAACTCTTTACGGATTGTGCCATCGGCTGCGTCTGCAGGGTTTGTTGCGCCCATAACTTCGCGGTTTTTCGCAATTGCGTCTTCGCCTTCAAGAACCTGAACAACGATTGGCTCAGAGATCATGAATTCACACAGTTCACCAAAAAATGGACGCTCAGAGTGCACACCGTAAAATGTTTCTGCTTGTGCCAAAGTCATCTGAATACGCTTAGACGCGACGATGCGCAGGCCAGCTTCTTCGAATTTCGCGGCGATTGCGCCAGTTAGGTTACGCTTTGTTGCGTCTGGTTTAATGATCGAAAATGTGCGTTGAATAGCCATGTTTTTAGGTCTTTCATGTCGGTGGGTTTACTTTGTGGCACCCCCTAACATGGGCTGCCCGAAGTGAAAAGAGGTAGGATAATGTCCGTCTTAAAACGAATACGGCCGCCCGAGGCGATCAGGCGGCCGTATGTAGATCAGGTGACGAAGACTTAGTCGCTTAAACCGTCCAGCGCCCAGAACATTGTCTCGCCAGAATGATCATCGACGCCGTCATTGTCGGTCACAACATAGGCGGTGCCGTTTGGCGTGAATGTCAGGCCTTCAATTTTATCAAGCACATAGCCACCGGTTGAGGTCAAATCAGGGATCAAATCACGCACAACGTCTTTTGTGACGACGGGCAGATCGCTGCCTAATGGTGCAGGCACCATTTGATCAAGCGAAACGCGGGTGATTTGTTTGATCACCGCGTTGGCCCCGATCTGATTGTCGCGCTCAATCAGGTAAACATAATCGCCCTGAGCCACGATTTCTGATAGGCCGATCCAGCCGGTTTCCGGCGTCTCAAGCGGATAATGCACCGCGCCCCATTCCTCTGTCTCAAGGTTATAGGCGACCAGTTTTACCAAACCAGCGGCATCGTCTTCCCATTCGCGCTGCACGGCCATCCAAAGCGTATCACCGACAAGGGTGATCCCTTCAAAACCAAAGCGTTTCTGCACGCCCAGCAATGCGTTTGGCAAACCGATTTCTTCGTCAATAGCCCCTTCTGCATCCACATGGTAGATTGCATGTGGCACGTTGCGGTCGATCCGGCCTTCAGAGGCAATCCAATAACCGCCCTGCCCGTCAACGGCGATCCCTTCCATGTCCATCTTTTGCGCCGGGTATCCACCGCGCGTAACAGGAATGGCCGAGGTGATCTGCGCAGGTGTCGCACTGACATCCACGGTAAAGATCGTTGGCTGATAGCTGTAGAAGCTATCATTCACAGCAACCAATGAGGTGTCATCCACCGCGGCCAGCCCAGAAAGCGCACCCCAACCGATCAGGCTGTCGGCGCCCGCTGATGTGATCATCGGGTACGTGGCCTCTGCATCTGAATATTCAAAGATCATCACATGGCTGCGCACGCCGCCATCTGCGATCAGATCAACTTCGTTTGCCGATACAAGCAGGTTCCGCGATGGAATCGCAACATAACCTTCTGGCCCGATGCCTGATGGCAAAAGCTGGGTCAGCACTGGGGCCGACAGGTCGGACACGTCATACACCCCAACCATCGACGCGCGTTCTGCGCCGACAAAGACCATCGGCGTATCGCCAAAGGTGGCGGTTTCAATTGATTCAGGCTCGACGCCTTTGCTATCAGAGCGTTTGTCAGGGTAGTGCCCGGCCTGAACGACAGCATATTCAAAAGACGTACCCGCATCATAAACGACTGTGCCGTCTGCGTTGAAAATAGTCCAACCGCGCGTGCCGCCATCCATGTCGCCCTCATTCGCGGTCGCGAAATGCGTGTCATCGATCCATTTGACCGCGTCGGGTTCACGCGGCAGATCAGATTGGCTTTCGGTGAATAGCAATGCGGCGCGTTCATCCGTGGCATCAATGTTTTCCAGATCAACGGTGCCCGCGCTAAAGTGGTTTTTGATCACGCCATCGCGGCCAACAACCACCATATGGTTATTTTCTTGCATGCTGACGATCACGTCACCTGCGCTGTTGATGTCCACAAACTCTGGCTCGGGGTCTTCGGGGCTGATTTCGGCCAAATCGGTCATCGTGACATTGATCAGCGTGCCGCAATCAGCGACGCCATCCGCGATTTGAACCAAGCTAAGCGCACCAGCAGGCAATTGGCCGGTACGGCCATCGCCCAGATCTTCGTCACGTTCGTTTTCAATCGCAATCGCAACAAATGACCCGTCCTTAGCAACCGCAATGCTGTCAGGCTGGCCGGGCAGTTCGCAGCTTGCCAGTTCTTCACCAGTGACGATGTCCACAACGGCCAAACGACCAGATGGCGCCGTATAGCTTTCAGAGGTGTTCACACCCACAAATGCCGCATTGCCAACAATCCCAACAGACGTAGGCTCGCCGTTCATATCAACATTGCCAAGCGGCGCAGGGTTGGCCGGGTCTGTAATATCGATACGCCCAATCACCCCCAGTGGGCTGTCTGTGTACACCAAAGTCATGCCATCGGCGGTGGCGGCGATGATCTCGGCGGATGTTTCAACCGCGTGATCACCATCAGCAATGTTCATATGGGTTGGGAATGATGCGATACGGTTAAATGAATCAGCCTGCGCTAGGCCAGCGGTCAAAGCCAAAACAGAAGTCAGGCAACAAAAACGATAGGTCATGATGATCCTCAGGGTTAATTATCCCCTTCCCATGCCGCTGCTGCGTTACAGTTCGGTAACCGTTGCGTGACGTTTTCATGACCCGCACGAAATCATCTGATTGACCCCGCCCGCATGATCGCGCATAGCGCTTTTATGCTTAAAATATCTGACATCACATACTCCGTCGAAGGCCGCACATTGGTCGAACATGCCACCGTCACCATCCCGACGGGCCATAAGGTTGGCCTAGTGGGGCGTAACGGTTCGGGCAAGACAACATTGTTCCGCATTATTCGCGGGGAAATGGTGCTTGATACCGGCACCGTGACAATCCCACGCGGATGGAAAATTGGTGGCGTCAGCCAGGAAGTCCCCGGTAACGAAGTGTCACTGATCGACACCGTACTGCGCGCCGATACCGAACGCGAAGCGCTGATGGCTGAAGCAGAAACAGCGACCGATCCCGACCGTATCGCCGAAGTGCAAACGCGACTTGCCGATATTGATGCATGGTCCGCCGAAGCACGTGCCGCGACGATCCTTAAGGGGCTTGGATTTACGCACGAAGAACAACAGCAGCCCTGTTCTGCGTTTTCGGGCGGCTGGCGCATGCGTGTAGCCTTGGCTGCGGTGCTGTTTTCAGAACCTGATCTGCTACTGCTCGACGAGCCGACCAACTATCTTGATCTCGAAGGCGCACTATGGCTCGAAGCATACCTCGTCAAATACCCGCATACAGTGCTGATCGTCAGCCACGACCGTGAACTGCTGAACCGCTCTGTCGGGGGGATTTTGCATCTCGAAGACAAGGGGCTGATTTATTATACTGGCACCTACGATATGTTTGCCAAACAGCGTGCTGCCAACCGCGCCGTTGTTGCGGCCGCAGCTAAGAAACAAGACGCACAGCGTCAGCATTTGCAAGCTTTTGTTGACAGGTTCAAAGCCAAAGCATCGAAGGCAAAGCAAGCTCAATCACGCGTCAAGGCGCTTGAAAAAATGGAAACCATCCGCGCGCCCGAAGATGCCGCGCGCACCGTGTTCACATTTCCCGAACCCGAAGAACTATCGCCGCCCATCATCGCGACCGAAGCCGCGTCTGTCGGTTACGGCGAAGCTGTCATTTTGCGCGACCTGAACCTGCGCATTGACCAAGACGACAGGATCGCGCTTTTGGGGCGCAACGGCGAAGGGAAATCAACACTTTCCAAGATGCTATCAGGTCGCCTTGATGTGATGAACGGCAAAATGGTGACGTCAAACAAGCTGCGCATCGGCTTTTTTGCGCAACACCAAGTCGATGAACTCTATATTGATGAAACTCCGCTGGACCACCTGATGCGCGAACGCGCCTATGAAGGTCAGGCCAAACTGCGCGCACGTTTAGCAGGCTTTGGACTGGGGGCAGATCAGGCCGACACCGAAGTCGGACGTCTGTCAGGTGGACAAAAGGCGCGTCTGTCACTGCTGCTTGCCACCCTGCCCGCTCCGCACCTACTGATCCTCGATGAGCCGACAAACCACCTTGATATCGAAAGCCGCGAAGCGCTAGTCGAAGCGCTGACCGCCTATTCAGGCGCTGTAATCCTTGTCAGTCACGATATGCATCTATTGTCGATGGTCGCGGATCGTTTGTGGCTTGTCAAAGACGGGCACGTGAACCCCTACGACGAAGATCTGCAAGCCTACCGCAAACTGCTTTTGACGCCTGAAAAAGCCGTCGAAAAAGAAAAGCCCAAACCGGTTAAACCAGCCAAACCAAGCCGCGAAAAGATCCAAGCGATGCGCAGCGACGTGCGCAAAAACGAAGAGCGCGTCAAGAAAATCAACGACATGCGCGACAAGCTCGCCAAAAAACTCGCTGACCCTGCGCTCTATGAGGATGGCAAAGCTGGCGAATTGGCCACTTGGAACAAGAAATACGCCGAAGTCATGGAAGCCCACGAGCGCGCCGAAACCATGTGGATGGCGGCGCTGGAACGGTTGGAGAAGGCTGAAAAAGCGTAGTTCAACCACGCTATTCATCGCTCAATGCGACTGCCGTATCTGTTAAACACTGCGGCAGCAATCCATTGGTCATATATGGTTCTTCTCGGGCGGCCATATTCGACAAGCCTTTCATCAGCGCCGAAACGGCCCGTTCCGAAGTGTTATAATCGCTTGACGCGATCAACCCGCCACTGAAAAAACTGCGGGTAAATCGGTCAAGTCCGAGAATCTCTCCACGCGCGACGCAATCCGCGATTTCTGCCCCGCATAAACGTTCGCAAACTGTCACCAATGGGCGCAATAAAGTCGTATGTTCTGCCTCTGCGATCAATAGGTCGCCCATCGTGACTAACCTCTCGTCCCCCTCCAAAAAACCCGGATTACTGTCTCTAACCATAATCGTTTGCAGATAGAATTCGGCTACTTTTTCATGCTGTTCCGCATACCTAAGGTCTTCGATGATTGCAGGTCGAAAATTGGGTAGATACGCAAGAAATCGAACAGCGTGCCAACGCCCATCGCGCAGGGCATCATCTAACGCGTGCGTGTCCTCGGCGCGCCAAGGTAAGCCGCCCCAATGCGCGACGATCGCTTCCGCTTCGCCCGGCTCAAGAAAGTTGTTAGCCTCGACAAGACCCGCGTGGAACATGCGAATCCACCAAACAGTTGCGCGTATCTCCATATCTAAGGGAAATCTTGTTTCAAGATAGCGCGCAATGTCGATTTCCAACAAACGCCTATCCCTTCCCAAAGTTTTTAGCACACGTGGCTGATACCCAGCGGCCCATGTGCGTTCTGCCAACGCGATCCAGGTTTCAATATCATCTGCATGATCAATTTCTCTAAGTGCGACCATCGCGGGAACCACGTCCCAATCAACATAATATGGTGAAGATATCGTCGTTCGCGCGCCTGACCGATCCGCAGGAACCAACGCCTTTCGTTCATCGTGATCAAATTCTGGAAAGTCTATATCCATATGAACCGAACGCATTATTCGGGTGACGAACATGCGGGCGGCAATATTCCCATCAGCGGCGATTTCACCCAAAGCCCAGATGTCTTCAACAGGGTTTTCACTGTCCAGCCACCGTTGTGCTGCGATCAGCAATGCAGGATCGTCAGCCCCGGGGATCGGCTGCGCGTCGGCAGGTTGTGATATCAGAAAGCTTGCAAATATGGCTGATAGCGCTTTGCGCATGGCGTCTCTCCAAATTCACTTTATCAAATTGTGGCATAATACACCTATGGCGCGAACGCCCTCTATTCAACCTGCTTGCGCATCACCGCCAAACAAACGATTGTCGCCGTATGACAGACATGACAGCCCTCATCGCCGCATTTACCACGATGTTTATCATCATCGATCCACCGGGGCTTGCGCCGGTGTTTATTGCCATGACCCAAGGCATGTCCGCCGCCCAACGACGCGCGATTGCGATCCGGGCTTGCCTTGTCTCTGCCGGTCTGATGATGGTGTTTTTATTCTTGGGCGAGGCCGTGCTTGGTTTTATTGGCATCTCAATGGATGCGTTCCGCATTGCGGGCGGAATATTGTTGTTTTTGACCGCACTTGAAATGCTGTTTCAAAAACGCCAAGCCCGCCGCGAAGATAACGCTGCCGAAGGGCTGGACGAACACCACGATGACCCATCGGTGTTTCCGTTAGCTTTGCCACTGATCGTAGGCCCCGGCGCGATTACCACGATCATTCTGCTCGCGGGCCAAGCCCAACGGGCAAGTGATTTTGTGGCTATTACCGGCGTGATCTTAGCGGTATTGCTGATCGTCCTGCTGGCGTTTTTGGCCTCCAACGCCATTGAACGCGCTTTGGGCAAAACCGGTTTGAATATTCTGACCCGGGTTTTGGGGATGCTCTTGGCCGCGCTTGCGGTACAATTCATTTTGGATGGGCTGCGCGGTTTTGGTATTGGCGGTTAGGGAAAGATCATGACCGGCGACCAAATAGCACGCGCGATATATCTGGGCATCTTAGGTCTTGCGATTGTGGGGTCCGTGCTGGTTTCAAGTCGCGAAAACCTAGGCAAATCGCTCCAGCAAGCCCTGATTTGGCTGTTTATCTTTTTGGGGGTGATTGGGGCTTACGGGCTTTGGGAAGATATCAGCCGCGACGTGACGGGGCAGCAGGCCACTTTGGCAGACGGGCGGATCAGTGTCCCACGCGCCGGTGACGGGCATTACCATCTGGATCTCTTGATTGACGGCATCCCTATCGCCTTTGTCATCGACACGGGCGCAAGCCAGGTTGTGCTGACACAAGCGGATGCAGAATCGCTTGGGATTGATCCTGACACGCTACACTATTTCGGTTCTGCGATGACGGCCAATGGGCGCGTCAGGACTGCAGCGGTTACGCTCGAAAACGTGGCCCTTGGTCGCTATGTTGATCAGAATGTAGATGCGGTCGTCAACGGCGGAGAGACGGATATTTCACTGCTTGGCATGACCTATCTTAATCGATTTTCACATATCGAAATTACCAATAATCAAATGGTCCTAACCCGATGAAATACATTATAATTGCGCTCTTAGCACTGGCGGCATGCGCCCCTGCACCGACGGAATTACCCGAAGATTTCGATTCAAGTTTTGCGTTTTAAACCGACTGAGTTTTACCAGTCGTTAATCCATTTCCCGCAATACTTTTGGGATGGAGAAATACGCCACCCCTGACCCGGCTGCGATTGCGGTGCTCGCAAGTTGCACGTTTTGTTTTACGCTTGCGGCAGCGCAATGGGTGCAGGGTAATCTTTGGTTCTCGGATATGCTGCGCACGATCTGCGGCGGTTAGCCTTTTTGCGCTTTCATCGCCCAACGCCCGTCTTCTTGCGCCCAGTATTGCGCCGCGCATCCCGCATCTGTCAGTGTTTTCCACTGGCTGCGCGCATGGCTCAACGCGGCCTCATCCCAGCCGTCAAACAACACGCAAGCGCGTTCTGCGTCGTCGACCTCCGCCTGTGTCAGCGCTGCGCCATCGACGCAAATCACGCAATCGAACCCCGTTGCCGGGGCATCCCCGATCAATATGGGTTGGTCCGCATCATGGGCGCCGCCCGCGACCCCATGCGGCAAAAACGCAGCCTCGGGCCCTTGCCATAAAATTTCATCTAAACGCGCGCATAGCTTCGGGTTCACCGCACGGATCAACACCCGCCAGCCTGCCGCGCGCGCCTTGCCGACCAACATCGGCAAGGTTACATCAAGCGGGCTATCTTTAAGCTGATAGAAATAGGCCGCGCCCATATCAGCCCTCGTATTTATCGGCAATCAAACGGTTGAGCGCCATGACGCCCCACCCTGTTGCCCCCGCAGGCGCAAGCGCTGTTTCGGATTTGACGCTGGCCACACCAGCGATATCCAAATGGCACCACGGCACATCTTCTTTGACAAACCGTTGCAAGAATTGCGCCGCCGTAATGGAACCCGCCATCCGTCCGCCAATATTCTTCATATCTGCAACCCGTGATTTCAGCAGATCATCATAGGCTTTGCCCATCGGCATCCGCCACGCGCCTTCGCCCTCAGAACCCGCCGCTTTGATAAACGCATCAGACAGCTCGTCGGAATTTGAAAAGACTCCGGCGTTTTCATGCCCCAAGGCCACCAAAATCGCCCCTGTCAACGTCGCCAGATTGATCATGCCGACAGGTTTAAACCGCTCTTGCGCATACCACATCACGTCAGCCAGCACCAAACGGCCTTCGGCATCAGTATTGATGACCTCGATTGTGTCGCCCTTCATCGATGTGACCACATCGCCGGGGCGTACGGCGTTTCCAGAGGGCATGTTTTCGACCAGCCCAACTAAGCCGACGACATTCGCCTTGGCCTTGCGCAGCGCCAATGTGCGCATCACACCAGAAACGACGCCAGCGCCGCCCATGTCCATGGTCATATCTTCCATGCCTCCCGCCGGTTTGAGGCTGATCCCGCCCGTATCAAACACCACACCTTTGCCAACCAATGCGAACGGGGCTTCATCGTCGCCGCCGTTCCACGACATCACCACCACCTTGCTGGGGCTGTCAGACCCTTGCCCAACACAGAGCAAACTGCCCATGCCAAGCCGTTCAAGATCGTCTTCTTCAAGAATTTCGACTTCAAGCCCAAGCTCGTGCATGGCCGCCAGCCGCGCAGCAAAATCATCGGTGGTTAAGATATTCGCAGGCTCATTGGTCAGATCGCGGGTAAAGAACACCCCTTCGGCAATTGCGGCCATGGGGGCAGCGGATTTCGCGACCTCTTCGGGTTTGGCGACCATGAATGTAACCGCACCTTTGCTTGGCTTCTCGGCTGTTTTATGGCTGTCAAAACGGTAATCGCGCAGTGCCAGCCCCAGTGCGATTTCATCCGCACGTGCGATGCTTCCGGCGCATACGGTCAAATCCGCGTTGCCTTGCGCTTTGGCCAATTGCGCGCCCGCTTTGCGCGCCTCTTGTGATGACGGACGCCGAGAAAGCTTTACGACCAAGAGGGTTTCAGCAGTCAATCCAGCGGGATAAGCGATTGTCGCGACATCGCCAGCGGCCATTTTTTCAAATTTTTCGCTTTCCGCGAATCGTGCCACTGCCTTGCGCGTCAAAGTATTTGCTTTGCGCGCCCCTGCATCTATTTTTCCATCTGCACCCAAAAAAATCGCAACCGCACCGCTGGCCGTTGCGATCCCATCAAGATCGACGTCTTTAAACTGAATTTCTGCTGGCGTTGTCATGGCGGCTCCTTGGCGCGAAGATCATTTCAACATAGGTAGCCCGCACGATGCGCAAATACCAGATAGCTGTTCAATCTGCCGCACCGATGCGGTAGCTTGAGCGAAATTTAGGCGACACGCGCAAACAAGGATCTGCCATTGGCCAAGTTCGACAGATATTTACTGTCACAATTGATGGTGATGTTTGGCTTTTTTAGCCTTGTGTTGGTGTTGATCTATTGGATCAATCGAGCCGTTGTTTTGTTCGATCAATTGATCGCGGACGGGCAATCGGCTGGGGTGTTTCTTGAATTTACGGCGCTGTCTTTGCCATCTGTGATCCGGCTGGCCCTACCATTGGCGGCCTTTGCAGCATCTGTCTATGTGACCAATCGGATGACAACCGAATCTGAACTCGTCGTGGTGCAAGCCACCGGCTATTCCGCCTTTCGGCTTGCGCGCCCTGTGTTCTATTTTGGGATTATTGTTGCAATTTTTATGTCCGTGTTGATGCATTATCTTGTGCCGCTTAGCTCTGCGCGATTGGAAGAACGCCAAGCCGATATTTCGCGTAACATCACCGCGCGGCTACTGACAGAGGGCCGGTTTATTGAACCCGTCAAAGGGATCACCTTCTATATTCGCGACATCACAACAGCAGGTGAACTCCAAGACATCTTCCTATCGGACACGAGATCTGATGATGAACAGGTGACCTATACCGCCACGCGCGCATTTCTTGTAAACGATACGGATGAGACGCAATTAGTAATGATAGAAGGGCTTGTGCAGGTGTTTGACACTGGCACCAAACGTCTGACGACAACCGCCTTTGACGATTTCGCCTATAATATCGGAAGCCTGATCACCACCAGCGAATCCAGTGGCCGAAGGGATGCGCATCTGTCGACTTGGGAACTCTTGAACCCTACCCCGGAAATCATTGCGGAAACGCGACGCAGTGCAGCACGGCTTATTGCGCGCGGGCATGATAGGTTCAGCCAATCTTTGCTAGGCACGGTTGCCGCAATGCTTGGATTTGCGACGCTTTTGATTGGCGGATTTAGCCGCTTTGGGGTTTGGCGCCAAATTGTTGCGGCAATCTTCTTGATTGTCGTCGTCAAAGCCATGGAAACAGCCGGGATCAATGCTGCGCGCAGTTCTGAAAGCCTGTGGTTTGCCACCTATTTGCCGGCGGTTGCCGGGTTTGCGATCATCTGGTTCTTACTATTTTGGGCCACGCGGCCGCATTTGTTTAAGCGACGCCGTAAGCCAGAGGGCGCGCAATGATCTTACACCGCTATTTTGCGCGCCGTTTTTTAATGACGTTTTTGGGCGTCTTGGGCGTGTTTTTTGTGATCATGATGTTTTTGGACATTGTCGAACAATTGCGCCGCTACGCGACAGCCGATGCAAATATTTTTGAAATTTTGACTCTCACGCTGCTGAACATCCCAGCGGGTGTGTATCAGATTATGCCTTTGATTATGATCCTTGCCGCAATCGCACTGTTTCTAGGGCTGGCGCGTTCATCGGAAATGGTTGTCACCCGTGCCGCGGGACGGTCAGCCCTGCGGGCCCTTGCCGCCCCATTGTTTGTCGCGTTGATGATCGGGGTCGTTGCCGTTGCGATCGGAAATCCGATCGTAGCGAGTACGTCGAAAGAATATGAACTTCGGTCTGGCGCATTGCGTGGGAATAATTCTGTGTTGTCGGTTGGGTCATCCGGGCTTTGGCTTCGGCAGGGCACCGATGCGGGCCAAACGGTCATCCGGGCGCAAAGTGCGAATTTGGACGGAACTGTTCTAACCGAAGTGAGCTTTTTTCGCTTTGGCCCTGACGGCACCCCAACCCAACGCGTCAACGCCAAAACCGCAGAGCTTGTGCCGGGCGCTTGGGCGCTGACAGACGCAAAACAATGGTTTTTTGACACTGGCGTCAATGCAGAGGCGGCGGCGATGCTACATCCCAGCCTCAATGTCGTATCGACCCTGACCCCGGATCAAATTCGCGACAGTTTCGGCACGCCCGCGTCTATCCCGATATGGGAATTGCCTGCGTTTATTGAACGGCTCCACGCCGCCGGGTTTTCGGCGCAGCGGCATCTGGTCTGGTTCCACACCGAATTGGCATTGCCTTTCTTTTTGGTCGCCATGGTCATGATTGGCGCGGCGTTTACACTGCGCCACCAACGCGGCGGACGTACCGGGTTGATGGTGATGTTTGCGATTTTGCTGGCCTTCGTGATCTATTTCATTCGCAATTTTGCGCAGGTCTTGGGCGAAAACGGCCAATTGCCAGCGGTGCTCGCAGCATGGGCGCCGCCATTCGCGGCGATTGGCATTGCTTTGGGTATTTTGCTCCACAATGAGGACGGCTAATGCGCCTGATTACGTTCTTACTACTACTGCTTTTGCCGCAGACCAGCCTCGCGCAAGGGGCTGCAACCTTGGTCGCCGACAGCGTGCGGGTCACCGATGATCAGCAGCTCATTGCCACAGGGAATATCGAGGTTCTATATGAAGGAACCCGGCTGACGGCGACCGAAATTACCTATGACCCGGCGGGTGACCGGCTAACGGTCACGGGGCCGATTGTCATTCAAACGTCCGATGGGACACTGCTGATGGCGCAAAGCGGCGCGCTGGACCCAACGCTCGAAAACGGCATTCTTCAGGGGGCGCGCATTGTATTGGATCAACAGCTTCAACTGGTCGCGAATCAAATTGACCGCCACGACGGGCGCTATTGGCAGCTCTACAAAACTGTTGCGACATCGTGTCAGGTATGTGGGGACGCAGCGCCGCTTTGGTCAATCCGGGCCCAGCGTGTCGTACACGATAGCGTGGAACAGCAGCTCTATTTAGACAATGCCACACTTTTGATCCGCGACATACCCGTGTTCTGGCTGCCAACATTGCGCCTTCCCGATCCTAACCTTGAGCGCGCAACTGGGTTTTTGATCCCAGAACAGCGTAACAACACGCAGCTAGGCACAGGGATTAAGGTACCCTATTTCATCACTTTAGGCGATTCCCGTGATCTTACGGTGACCCCTTATGTTTCTGAGGAAACCCGCACCCTAGAACTGATCTACCGTCAAGCCTTTCGCAAAGGCTCCCTGCGCATCGAAGGTGCCGCCAGTGATGATACACTTGAAGATGAAGATCGGTCATATATTTTTGCATCTGGAAGTTTTGATTTATCCCGCGATTACAAACTCGACTTTGACGTCGAAGCGGTCAGTGACACAGCCTATCTGGAAGACTACAGCTATTCGAGTAAAGATCGGCTTGATAGTGAGGTTTCGGTGACCCGCGTGACCGATACGGCGCTCACGCAAGTTGCTTTAACATATTATCAAACGCTGCGTGATGACGAAACGAACTCCTCATTGCCACCTATTGTCGCAAATGCGCTGTACGAAGCGCGCGATACTGAACGTTGGGGCGGCACGCTGACCTATGGCGCCAGCATCGATAGCGCCTATCGCTATAACACAACTGATGGCGACGATGGGCGCGATGTGTCGCGTATAGGCGCCTATAGCACTTGGGACGACAGCTGGATTTTGGGCAGTGGCATTGTTTTGCGAGCAGAGACCGGGATCCGTGCAGATTATTACAACGTGCAAGACGACAGCAGTTATGACAGCGATATTTTTCGCGCGGTACCTTCCGCGCAGATCACGGTCCGTTGGCCATTGGCCGCTGACAACGACGGCGGGGCGGCGCATCTGATCACGCCGGTGCTTAGCCTTGGCTGGGCCGAAAGCTATGGCGAGACACCCCCAAATGAGGACAGTACGCGCAGCGAATTGGACCAAGGAAACCTGTTAGACCTCTCACGCTTCACCGGCGAGGACGCCGTAGAAACCGGCGCACAGGTCGCACTAGGGGTAAGCTATACGCGCATAGGCACGGCCGGCCTGGACACATCGCTGGCATTTGGACGGGTCTTGCGAGAGACGGAAAACACCGCATTCACAAGTTCGTCGGGGCTGGATGGGCTGCAATCGGATTGGCTGGTCGCCGGACAAATCAGCAGTCCGGGTGGTTTCTTGTTTGATGCCCGTGCGCTGTTTGATGATAACACGGGCCTGACCGTGGCCGATGGGCGGATCGCGTGGAAAAATGATCGGGTGTCATTGGCCGCGAATTACATTTGGCAATCTGAGGATGCTGATGAAGATCTAACCGATACAGTATCCGCCTGGACGGTCGATGCGGGGGTCGTTTTATCGGATGCTTGGCGCGTCGATTTGGATGGGCGCTATGACATCGCAGCTGATTCCCCTGTCAGCGCCGGGATTGAGCTGGGATGGCAGAACGAATGTGTGAACATTAACGTTTCTGCCTCGCGTAGCTACACGTCTTCCAGTACAGTTGATCCAAGTACGACTTTTGGGCTAAGTGGCTCTTTGACAGGCTTTTCCGCTGGACGCTCCGCGGCAGGCACCGTCGCAAGTTGCCGAAACTGATTGCAAGAACGAGGACACCGATGCGCCTATTTACCTATTTCGCCGTTATTCTGGCTTGGGCACTGACAAGCAGCAGCGCAGCACTGGCACAGGGGCAATTGACCCCGGTAATCACCGTCAACGATAAAGTCGTGACCCGCTACGAGTTGAACCAACGGATGCGGCTTTTGGAACTGTTCCGCACGCCCGGCGATTTGAATGAGGTCGCCCGTGAAGGGCTGATCGAAGATCGGCTGAAGCAGCAAGAAATGGACCGCGTTGGGCTACAGCTGGACCCCGCGTCACTTGAAACCGCGCTGAATGATTTTGCCGCGCGCGCCAATATGACATTGCCGCAGTTCACAAATGTCTTGGCACAAAACAATGTCGATGTCGAAACGCTTCGTGATTTTGTTGCGGTCGGCGTTGCTTGGCGCGACTATGTGCGCGCCCGCTATAGCCGCGAAGTCACAATCACAGATGCCGACATTGAACGCGCGTTGCAGGCCCAAGGCACCCAACCCACCCAGATTGAGGTCTTGCTTTCCGAAATTATCATCGCGCCACCGCCAGATCGGCAGGTCCAAGCCGCACAAGCCGCGCGCGAGATTTCGCAAATGCGCTCTTATGCCGAATTTGAAGCCGCCGCGCGCCAAGTCTCTGCGCTCCCGTCACGTGAAAACGGCGGGCGTCTGGGCTGGCTGCCGATTTCAAACTACCCGCCCCAGCTACAACAAATCTTGCTTGATCTTGCCCCCGGTGAAGTGACCGAGCCTATCGAAATCCCGAATGCGATTGCGCTGTTTCAAAAACGTGGCATGCGCGAAGCCCCGCGCGCCCTACAAGCCCCGGTTAGCATCGACTACGCCGCCTACTACATTCCCGGTGGCCAATCGGACGCAGCCCGGAACACGGCGGCCGATGTGAAAAATAGCGTCGACACCTGCGACGATCTTTATGGGATAGCGCGTAACCAGCCTGCCGAAGTGCTTGACCGCCTTGTCGTCGCCCCATCCGAGATTTCAAGTGATGTCGCGCTTGAGCTCGCCCGGCTTGATCCAGGTGAAGTGTCGTACAATCTGACCCGCGACAATGGCGAAACATTGGTATTCTTGATGATGTGTGCTCGCAATCAGGCTGGCAGCGACACCATCGATCCAGCCGCCGTGCGCAATCAACTGACAAGCCAAAGGCTCGCTGGATTGGCGGATGCATTGGTTGCGGATCTGCGGGCATCGGCAGTGATCACGTCACGATGAAACCGATCGCGATCAGCTGTGGCGAACCGGCGGGCATCGGCCCCGAAATCGCGGCAGCTGCATGGGATCAGTTGCGAGACCAGATACCACTACTTTGGATCGGCGACCCGGCGCACCTGCCTGCAGGCACCCCTTACCAAACCGTCACAGACGCGGCTGAAGCCGCGTCACTTAGCCCAAATGCCCTACCCGTGCTTGCACAGGATTTTGGACCAATGGCCACCGCGGGCGTTGCCAACCCCGCCCATGCCCAAGGTGTGATTGACGCCATCGCAACAGGTGTGGCATTGACCCGTAGCGGTATGACACGCGCGCTTTGCACTGCGCCAATAAACAAAGCCGCGCTAATCAACGGGGCTGACTTTCCTTATCCCGGTCACACCGAATATTTGGCTGCGTTAGCGGACACCGATCAAGTTGTGATGATGCTCGCCTGTGACGCGCTGCGCGTTGTGCCGACGACAATTCACATCCCTTTGAATGCTGTGGCCACGCAACTGACTGCAAGTTTGCTGACAGATACATTGCTGATCACCCATGCCGCACTGCGCCGTGATTTCGGGATCGCGGTGCCACGCATCGCTGTGGCTGGGCTGAACCCGCATGCAGGCGAAGATGGCAAAATGGGACAGGAAGAGATCGACATGATCGCGCCCGTGCTAACGGCATTGCGCGCGCAAGGTATGGATGTGACCGGCCCCCTTCCCGCTGATACGATGTTTCATGCGGGCGCACGCGCAAAATACGATGTCGCCGTTTGCATGTATCATGACCAAGCTCTGATCCCGATTAAAACGCTTGATTTTTCAGGTGGAGTGAATGTGACGTTGGGGCTACCGTTTATTCGCACGTCTCCTGACCACGGCACCGCCTTTGACATCGCGGGGCAAGGCGTTGCAGATCCGACATCGATGATTGCAGCCATTAAAATGGCTGCAACGATGGCAGACAGCCGAGAACAAATTTAGACATGAGCACCATCGACAATCTTCCACCGCTGCGCGACGTGATCGCCACCCATGAATTGGCCGCAAAGAAGTCTTTGGGGCAGAACTTTTTGCTCGACCTTAATCTCACCGCCAAAATCGCGCGGCTTGCGGGCGATGTTTCTGCGGCGGATGTGCTCGAAATCGGTCCCGGTCCGGGTGGTCTGACACGCGGCCTATTGGCCGAAGGGGCGCGCCGTGTTTTGGCGATAGAAAAAGACCCCCGCTGTATGCCTGCGCTGGCCGAGATTGAAGCTGCGTACCCCGGACAATTGCAGGTGATCAATGGGGATGCGCTTGATGTGAACCCGCTCGAACATCTGACCGCGCCAATCAAAATCGCGGCAAACCTGCCTTATAATGTCGGGACTGAATTGCTTGTGCGCTGGCTGACGCCACCGGCTTGGCCCCCATTTTGGGAAAGCCTGACGTTGATGTTCCAGCGCGAAGTTGCCCAACGTATCGTCGCTCAGCCGGGTAACAAGGCTTACGGTCGCCTTGCCCTACTTGCGCAA
Source organism: Loktanella sp. D2R18 (assembly GCF_003318235.1). GTDB lineage: Bacteria > Pseudomonadota > Alphaproteobacteria > Rhodobacterales > Rhodobacteraceae > Yoonia. The sequence goes on from NZ_QOCG01000011.1 coordinate 191,476, forward strand.
TGGCGTAGCGACCCGCGTATCGTGCTTGATCTCCCACCCGAGGCCTTTAGCCCGCCACCCAAAGTAAATTCCGCTGTCGTGCATCTGACTGCACTGCCTGCGCCACGCTATCCGGCTGATCCTGCCGTCCTGAACAAGGTCGTCGCAGCCGCGTTCAACCAGCGACGCAAGATGCTCCGCTCTGCGTTGAAATCCGTCAGCCCTGATATTGAAACGCATTTGGCCGCTGTCGGGATCAAGCCCACAGAACGCGGCGAACAGGTCGGACTTGAGGCGTTTTGTGCCCTTGCCCGACAGGTCGCGGACAATCCCACATAAAAGGCCCCCCGAAAATCGGAGGGCGATTTGATTATTCTGCGGCCTCTGGCGCATTATCGTCGCTTGGGCGCGCCTCGGCCTTAGGCTTGCGCGGGGCGCGGGGTTTGCGGGCGCGCGGTTTTGGTTTTTCTTCGGGCGTTTCAACGAGCCCATGGTCCGGAGTATCGGCAGCTTCGATATCAGGCTGCTCTTCGAGCCCCGCTGCTGCAGGCTGTTCCGTACTTGCAGCTTCTTGTGCTTTGATCCGCTCTTGACGTTCGCGGTCGCGTTCGGCCTGGCGTTCGCGGTTTTGGGCTTCTTGCTCTTCGCGGCGTTGATCAACTTCGCGCTGCGCTTCGGCCAACATACGTGTGTAATGCTCTGCGTGTTGCGCAAAGTTTTCAGCGTTTACACGGTCGCCAGATAGCTGCGCGTCACGATGAAGCTGGTTATATTTTTCAATGATCTGTTGCGGCGTTCCGCGCACTTTTCCATCCGGACCAGAGCTATCAAACACGCGGTTGATAATGTTGCCGCCAGACGGGCGGTTATTATTACGGTTTTTGTTCCGTGACCGGGACTTCGATGATCTCATTGATTTGCTTTCAAGCCTTTGGCTGTCGTTGCGCTGGCCGCATCGCGCTGTCTTGCACGTCTTAAAAAAAATTGGCCTTGCGATGTATTGGCGACTTATCGGGGGGAGATCCAATTTGGCCCTCTTACCGTCCGATGTCTTTGAATAAACATGTGATGTGGTTCAAGACAAGTAAAATTTGTGCAAAGCTTACGTTTTTTACGCCAAAGCTGCGGATTTATGCGGCTAATTTGGCATTTGCGCTGCGACAACTCGGTCGCGCCCGTCAAAATCTTGATGCACCTGCACGTCGATCAACCCTGTATCAACAATCATTGCAGCGACAGCATTCGCTTGGGTCGGTCCGATTTCGACGATCAACCGCCCACCCGGCGCCAGATGCGCGGGTGCACCACCACATATGATGCGGTAGGCGCTCAGCCCATCAGCCTCATCGGTGAGCGCCATACGCGGTTCATATAGCCGCACTTCGGGTTGGAGCCCCTCCATTTCGGACCGCGCGATATAGGGCGGATTGCTCACGATCAGATCGAATGTCCCACTGATCTGTGCGAACCAATCTGACTGCATGAAATCCGCGCGCGCACCAATTTCTAGAGCGGCACAGTTTTGCTGCGCAACCTCTAAAGCAGCGTCTGAAAGATCGGCCCCCACCCCTTGCGCATCGACGCGCGCGGCCAGCAAAGACAAAAGAATACAGCCCGACCCGGTTCCCAGATCCAACACCCGAGTAAATGCAGTTTCGAGCGCGCAGGTAATCAGGGTTTCTGTGTCTGGCCGCGGGTCCAAAACGGCCTCTGTCACGATAAACCGATGCGCATAGAAATCGCGGTAGCCCAAAATCTGTGACATCGGAACACGTTGCGCGCGCCGCGCGACCATCGCAAGAAAATCACCGGTTTCGCCGCCGTTCCGCCACAGCAACCGTGCTTCGCGTTGCGGGTCAGAAATGCCCGCCTCCGCCAAAAGCGCGGCGCCACGTTGCAGCAAATCGTCTGAAATCACGCGCCCATTTCCGCAAGAAGCGTCGCTTGGGCATCGGCCTGAAGCGCCAGAATCGTTTCCTCAAGATCGCCTTGCATCACTTGGTTCAGCGAATAAAGCGTCAGGTTAATACGGTGATCGGTCATCCGCCCTTGCGGGAAATTATAGGTGCGTATCCGTTCCGAGCGATCGCCTGACCCCACCTGCGCTTTGCGGTCCGCAGAGCGTTCGCCATCCACGCGTTGGCGTTCTAGGTCAAACAATCGGGTCTTCAACACCTGCATCGCGATTTCGCGGTTCCGGTGTTGTGACTTTTCAGCGCTGACGACGATGATTCCTGTGGGGATGTGCAAAATACGGACAGCAGAATCGGTGGTGTTCACGTGCTGGCCGCCTGATCCAGACGCGCGCATCGTATCAATGCGTAGATCACCGGGGTTAATTTGCACGTCGACATCTTCGGCCTCAGGCAACACCGCAACAGTCGCGGCAGATGTGTGAATCCGCCCGCCACTTTCGGTTTCGGGCACGCGCTGCACCCGATGTACGCCGCTTTCATATTTCAGCTTTGCAAAGACACCATCGCCCGCAACCCGCGCGACAACCTCTTTGATGCCACCAAGCTCTGTTTCCGACATTTCAAGAATTTCAAACTTCCAGCCCTGCCCTTCGGAATAGCGTTGGTACATACGCAGCAAATCAGCCGCGAAAAGCGATGCCTCATCACCACCGGTACCGGGACGAATTTCGACCAACGCGGGGCGTCCATCGGCGGCATCTTTTGGCAAAAGTGCAAGCTGCACACCGTGCTCAGAGGCTTCAAGCGCCGCTCTTAGGTCAGGCAATTCGGCCTCGGCCAGCTCCTTCATCTCGGGATCCGCCAGCATGGCTTCTGCATCTGCAATCTGCGCGACCAAGTCTTTATAGGCAGTCACGGTTTCGACTACGGGCCGCAGTTCCGCATATTCTCGGCCCAAGACCGCAATTTCATTCCCGGCAGAGCCATCGGCCATCTTGGCCTCTAGGAACTGAAAACGGTCGATGATTTGTTCAATTTTATCGGATGCTATCATGGCACCCGGATTGGCGGATCAAAGCGGCTCGGTCAAGGGGGCAAGCGTGGTGATCCACCCCAAGATACGGGTTTTATTTACACCCATGTCCGATCTACCGAACCGCAGATGCCCTGCTATAACCAACAAATCACCCTGCACCGACGCCGTCGTATAGTCTGGAAATCCCCAAAGCGCAGAGCGCGTCTCAAAGGTGATTGTCCCATCTTCGACGCTGCCCGCAATCACGCGGGTACGCAGCGTGGCAAGGGCGCGCTGTTCGACCGCCTGCAAGACATCGACAGTTGGCGCGATGATTTTGCGCGCCGCTTGAAACCCACCTGTGCTTTGCAGATCGCCGACTTCGGTCGGCACCGCAGCCTTGTGGCGCGCGTCCAGTCGGGTCGGCGCAAGCCGCACATACCCCATCAGACCGATGAGAATAACCAAAAATAATAAGACGATGCGCATCAGCGTGTTACTCCACAAACTTGAGAGGACGAATTTTGGTGGCTCGGTCGTGAAAAGCGCAAAACAGCTGTCCTCTACCCGCCCCCAAGCGGCAAAGCCCGCTCAATCAATCGCGCGAAATAAGAGGCCCCCACAGGCGCTGCATCATCATCAAAATCAAATTCTGGATGGTGCAATCCCGCCGTATCACCATTGCCGATAAACAAATATGCGCCGGGACGCTTTTCGAGCAAATAGGCGAAATCCTCTGCCGCCATTTCACGGCTGCCGTTATCGTCAACCTCGGCGGACACTTCGCGCGCCACCTCAGCAGCGAATGCCGTGCGTTCAGGATCATTAATTGTCGCAGGGTAGCCGACCTCATAGGTCAAATCTGCCTTCACACCAAAGGCGGCCGCCTGCCCCGCGACGATCTCTTTAAGCCGTTTCATCACCAGTGCCTGCACTTCGCGGTTGAACGTGCGCACGGTGCCGCTGATTTCGGCGGTTTCAGGGATAATATTATTCGCTGAACCCGAATGGAGTTGCGTAACAGAGACAACCAGATCGTCTTGCGTAAAATGATTGCGGCTCACGATAGTTTGCACCGCCCCGTAAATCGCCACGGCAGCCACCAGCGGATCATTGGTTTCATGCGGGGTTGCGGCGTGCCCGCCCGTACCCGTGATAACCACGCGGAATTCGTCGACAGCGGCCAGAACCGGCCCCGGCGTCGCCGAAAATGCCCCCACTGGCAACCCAGGCGTATTATGCAACGCATAGACCTGCGCGATGTCGAAGCGTTCAAGCATTCCTTCGCGCACCATCACATCGCCCCCGCCGCCGGCCTCTTCGGCGGGCTGAAAAATAAGCGCGACGCGGCCTGCAAAATTGCGCGTTTCCGCCAAATACTTTGCCGCACCCAGTAGCATGGTCGTGTGGCCATCGTGACCACAGGCGTGCATTTTCCCGGGCACTGTTGAAGCGTGTTCCAACCCGGTCAGCTCGTCCATTGGCAGGGCATCCATATCCGCGCGCAACCCAATCGTCGGCCCCGGTGCATTGCCTTCAATGATCGCGACCAACCCCGATGTTGCAATCCCTTCGTGAATGTCAGTCACGCCAAATTCGCGCAGGCGTTCGACAACAAAACCGGCCGTTTCGTGGCAATCAAACTGCAATTCTGGATGCGCGTGCAAGTGACGACGCCATGTCTTCATGTCTTCGGCATAGTCAGCAATACGGTTAATAATGGGCATCTAAGGTGGCTTTCTAAAATACAAATAATACTTCCGAAAAGCTGCCAATTCCGCGCAACTGTCAAGCCCCTGCAATGACGGTCTTGGCGCGGGGCGCGCTGTTGGCTAATCTTTGTGCAAACAACAAAGGCCACCCAAATGTCCGACGACCTCCTCATCTATGATCCAAACGGCGGATTGCCGCGCCTATTAGAAATCATGCGTCGCCTGCGTGACCCAAACACCGGATGCCCGTGGGATATTGAACAGGATTTTGACAGCATCGCCCCCTATACAATCGAAGAATCATACGAGGTCGCTGATGCGATTGCCCGCAAGAATTGGCCCGACCTAGAAGGCGAATTGGGCGATCTTTTGTTGCAAACCGTTTACCACACGCAAATGGGCAGCGAGGCTGGGCTGTTTAATTTTGAAACGGTCGTAAAATCAGTTGCGGATAAAATGGTTGCCCGTCACCCGCATGTCTTTGGCGATGAATCGCGTGATAAATCCGCAGACCAGCAAACTGCCGATTGGGAAAAGATTAAGGCCGCAGAGCGCGCGGGCAAAGCCCAGACCCGCACTTTGGACGGGGTGGCAACCGGGCTGCCCGCACTGACCCGCGCCGTAAAGCTGCAAAAACGCGCCGCGCGCGTGGGATTTGATTGGCCAGAAACGGCACAAGTGATCGACAAACTGCAAGAAGAAGCCGCCGAACTGGTCGAGGCCCGCGATGTTTTGACCCAAACTGAAGTTGAAGAAGAGTACGGTGATCTGATGTTCGTGATGGCGAACCTTGGGCGGCATTTGGGGGTGGACCCAGAAACTGCGCTGCGTAGCGCTAATGCCAAGTTTACAAGACGGTTCGAGGGGATCGAAGATGCGCTCAGCGCGATTGGCAAGACACCGCAGCAAAGCGACCTTGCTGAGATGGACGCGCTTTGGGATGCTGTCAAAACACGTGAGAAAACGCCGGAGTAAGGCGGTCATGACTTGACCTGAGTAAAATAGTCAGATTAATGTGCGCCAATCATAAATGGAGCACCGAATATGACCCTACGCACCGCACTTTTGACAACAGCATGCGCCGCAATCGCGACCCCGGCCCTTGCAGACGTTAATATCTATACAACGCGCCAGCCCGAATTGATCCAACCCGTCATGGATGCGTTTACCGATGCCACAGGTATTCACGTGAACCTTGCCTACGTCAGCGATGGTGTGGTTGAGCGGCTCAAGGCCGAAGGCGCCCGGTCGCCCGCCGATCTGGTGATGACTGTCGATATCGCCAACCTGATGCAAATCGTTGAGGCAGGCGTGATTCAGCCTGTCGAAAGCGACGTGTTGACCGCTGCTGTACCCGAAAGCCTGCGCAGCAGCGATAATCTTTGGTTCGGCCTGACAACACGTGCGCGTATCATCTATGCCTCACGTGATCGCGTCGCCAAAGATGAAGTGACCACTTACGAAGACCTGGCCTCTGATAACTGGGAAGGCCGTATTTGCACACGCTCTGGCGTCCACAACTATAACCTCGCGCTGGTTTCTGCCGTCATCGCCCATCAGGGTGAAGACGGCGCGACAGAGTGGGCCGCTGGCGTGCATAATAACCTTGCGCGCAAACCCGAAGGTAATGACCGCGCGCAGGTCAAGGCAATCTGGGCAGGCGAATGCGACATCAGCCTTGGCAACACCTATTACATGGGCCAAATGCTCGCCGACCCAGAGCAGACAGAATGGGCGAATTCTGTACGGATCGTGTTCCCAACCTTTGAAGACGGCGGCACGCATGTCAATATTTCGGGGATCGCGATGACCAAAGCCGCACCCAACCACGACGAAGCCTTACAGTTGATGGAATACCTTGTATCGCCCGAAGCACAGGCCATCTACGCCGAGCTGAACCATGAATACCCGGTGCTCGAAAGCGCCGCACTTTCCGATTTGGTCGCAAGCTGGGGCAGCTTTGAACCAGACGCTGTTGCTTTAGAAGAATTAGCCGCGCACCGCCCCGCAGCACTGCGGATCATGGAAGAAGTCAACTTCGACGGCTAAGCGGATTATACACTTCCGTTGAAACGCAATGCGCCCCGCCAATCTGGCGGGGCGCTTTTGCTTTGGCCACAAAAAGCGGCGTTTTACGCCAGATGCGTTCTGAAATGCGCAATCGTGCGATCCCATGACAGGGTCGCCATTTCTTCGTCGTAGCGCGGCGTGCTGTCGTTGTGGAAACCGTGGTTCGCATTTTCATAGATGAATGCCTCATAGGCCTTATCATTCGCCTTCAACGCTTCCTCATACGCAGGCCAACCTTCGTTCACACGCGCATCCAACCCACCGTAGTGCAACAGCAGTGGTGCTTGAATTTGCGGGACATCTTCGGCCGCAGGTTGACGGCCATAATAGGGCACCGCCGCCTTCAGTTCTGGGTACGCAACTGCAGCCGCATTCGCGACACCGCCACCGTAACAGAACCCCGTGATCCCAACATTCCCAGTTGATCCCTCATGGGCCATCATGAATTCGATTGCGGCAAAGAAATCATTCATCAGCTTTGTGCTGTCGACGGTTTGTTGCAGATCGCGCCCTTCGGCGTCATTGCCCGGATAGCCGCCAACCGACGACAAACCATCAGGCGCAATCGCCATGAAACCCGCCTTTGCCAAACGGCGTGCGACGTCTTCGATATATGGATTCAACCCGCGGTTTTCATGTACCACCACTACGGCTGGCAATTTGCCTTCAACGCCAGCGGGGCGCACCAAATAGCCCCGCACTTCGCCGTGGCCATTGGGCGATGGGTAGGTGATGTATTCCGGTTCAATTTCAGGGTCATTGAATGACACTTGTTCAGCCAACGCATAATTTGGCGCCATCAGGCCCAGAATCGTCGTGGCGGTCATGCCCGCGACTGCAAACTTTGTCGCACCTTCTAAAAACTGGCGCTTTGTGATCATCCCATGCGCATAAAAATCATACAATTCCAGCAACTTAGGATCGAAGTCTTTTGCAGTTAAACGTGTCATGTCATTCCCTCGGTTTATAGATATGGCAAACCATAGTTGAAATGAGCGACAATATCATATGCCTTCATCCGAGATAAACGAAACGTGATTAATATCTAGGGTTGCGAGCGTGACGGCGTTCGCAGCCACGGGAACTTATCCCCCGAAAACCCCAACTGATTTGTATGATGCAGACGCGGCCAACGGCTGCTCTGAGCCCTCTTTACCGAATTTCTGTAGCGCAGCGAATGTCCGGTTCGAGAAAATCGGCAGATTGCGAACGCTATGCACGACCTATAAACGGTATTGATCGTTGCCGATTTGTTAGGGACCATTTTGCTAGGAAGAGCTTTAGTATATATCGCGCGTAAAAAACGTGTCCTGCTTTTTCAAGAGGCTGTATTTGAGGGTCAAGTTGACCTTGTAAATGAGATGCTTGAAGTTGACCCAATACTGGCAGTGACCGGTCGCCGGGACGGAACCCAACCTATTCACCTCTTAAATACGTGCGAGGCGGATGATATGCTTGATATTCTTTTATCGCATGGTGCAGATGTTATGGCCCGCAATAACAGTGGTGTAACTCCATTACACTGTGTCATTGATGAAGACGCTGGTCTGAAACTTATTGCAAATGGGGCGGATGTTAACGCTACAGATTCACGAGGGCTTACACCGCTTATGAGTATTGCCGAGCAACCTCAACATTCTTTGCCGATTGCCGAAATATTAATTGAAGCAGGTGCAGAACTTGCAAATCGCGATCAAGCCGGTCGTACAGCACTCGATATTGCGCAGTCGAATGGCGCACATGAGTTAACCGATCTGTTCATGAGGGCTGGCGCATCGCGAAGCGGACGTTCGATTTAACCTATCAAAGGGCAGCAAAGTCCGCATAGCAGACTTTAGGCGCTAAGGTTCATGGATGACAGTTAACAGGACCAGCCTCTAAAAACGGGTTTACCCAGCTGCTTTTTCTTCCAGCATCAGCCATTCTTCTTCGGCGTCTGAGCGCGCGTTCTGACGCGCAATGAGCGCATCGGTTGCTTTTTGGAATTTGGCAGGAAATTTCGTGAAAAGCTCTGGATCGGCCAGCAATTCTTCTAGCTTTGTAATCTCAGCGCCCAGCTGGTCAATCACGCCCGGCAATTCTTCGAGCCGATGTTTTTCGGTAAACGATAGGCCAGATGCGGCCTTCTTTTCGGCTTGTTTTTGCTTTTTGGCGAGCGGCTTTGACGCCACCTTTGCCTCAACAAAATCGCCGCCACGTTGCGCGCGGTAGTCGGTCCAGCCGCCCGCATATACGACAGCCTGCCCGTTGCCTTCCATCGCGATGGTCGTTGTCGCCACCCGGTCAAGAAAGTCGCGGTCATGGCTGACCAATAGCACGGTGCCGTCATAATCGCCCAAGATGTCCTGCAATAGATCAAGCGTTTCAATATCCAGATCATTCGTCGGCTCATCAAGAATCAACAGGTTGCTTTCGCGCGCCATGAGCCGCGCAAGCAGTAGTCGCGCCTTTTCGCCACCCGACAGCGACCGCACGGGCGCACGCGCTTGGGCCTCGTCGAATAGAAATTCTTTGAGATAACCAACCACATGTTTGGGATTGCCGCGCACCATGATCTGGTCCGACTTTCCGCTGACCCCAAGTTCAGGATCATTGGCAAGGTTTTCCCATAGCGTCATATCGGGGTTTAACGCGGCGCGGGTCTGATCAAAGATCGCGATATCAAGGTTTGTGCCAAGCTTCACCGACCCCTCATCCGGTTCAACTTGACCCAGTAACATCTTGATAAGGGTTGTTTTTCCGACACCATTAGGGCCAACAAACGCGATGCGATCACCGCGTTGCACGGTCAGGTCAAGCCCTTGCACGATCTGCTTATCACCAAAGGATTTAGTCAGGCCCAAGGCCTCGACCACCTTTTTGCCTGATGTGCTGCCGCCATCAAATGCCATCGCCGCGGTGCCTTGACGTTTGATCTGGCCAGCCTTTTCGGCACGCAAATCCGCCAACGCGCGCACACGTCCTTGGTTGCGGGTCCGGCGGGCTGATATGCCCTCAACGGCCCAACGGGCCTCTTGTTTGATCTTGCGGTTCAGCTTGTGGCGCTGCTGGTCTTCTTCTTCCCAGATTTTGTCGCGCCAAGCCTCAAAATTCTCAAACCCTTCTTCGGCGCGGCGCACTGCACCGCGGTCGATCCACAGGGTCGCGCGGGTCAGCGCACGCAAAAACGCCCTATCATGACTGATCAAAACAAATGCGGCCCGCGTAGTTTTTAATTCGTTCTCAAGCCACGCAATCGCTTCGATATCAAGATGGTTTGTCGGCTCGTCCAGCAGCATCAGTTCTGGTGCTTCAGCCATCAGTTTGGCCAATGCTGCACGGCGGCGTTCCCCGCCTGATGCCGTGGCCACTTTGCCGGCCGGGTCAAACTTCAACCCTTCGGCCACCATATCGACCTTATATGCCTCGTCTATGTCCAGCCCGCTGGAAGCATATTCGCCCAAGGTTTCGAACCCCTCCATGGTCGGGTCCTGTTCCATATAGCCAACCCGCACACCGGGCGATGCCACGCGCGTGCCGCTGTCGACCTCGACCAATCCGGCCATGACTTTCATCAAGGTGGATTTGCCCGACCCGTTGCGCCCAACAAGCGCCACGCGGTCACCGGGTTGAACCACCAATGACAGGTCTTCGAATACAGGATCGCCACCGAATGTCAGCGCGATGTCGGAAATTTGGAGTAAAGGTGCTCTAGCCATAGCGTCTGCTACGGCGCGACGGCGCTTGCGTCAACTGGCAACCGCACGCAATCGCGCCACACGGGCCACTGACATGGCGCTGACGGGCAGACAGGTGAACACATGCAGCGTATTCATCTCTGGATCAACGACCACATGATCGCCGACCCAGCCGCCCAAAGACAGGTAGGATTTGAGCAATGCCGGTACGGGCGCAATGCCACTTGGCGCGATATCCATCATCCGCACGGCCTGTGCCGTGGTGATGGATGGGATCAGATCGGGCGGCCCTTGGTGATTGCGCATAAGCCGTTGAAATGCGGCACCATATACCTGCGGATCTGTCCCGGCAAAGCTGGTGCAACCAAGTAACATTTGCGCCCCATGTTGGTCGACGATCCGGGTCAGCGCACCCCAAAGCATCCGCAGCAGATCCGCATCCATATTTCCCGGAGCCGTACAAAACCGCCCGATCTCAAGAAACGGGCCCGCCTGCCCTTGCCAACCCGACAAATCGTAATATTGCGCAACATAGCCTTGGGCCAGATCATCGGTTGTTGCGGTCAATCGAAACCGCAACGTGCCACAAAGCACACCGTCGCGGTCATGGATCATCAAATGTTGAAATTCGGGGTCCAGCGGGTCCGCGTCCACCCCCTGCGCCCCATGAAAACTAAGGTGGCGCAGCGCCTGACAGGCGCGCACATCTGCTGCACCCGCAGCAAGCCGCGCTGTCAGCTGACCTTTATAAAACGGAAATGTCATTACGGCATCCCTTGGCGAACCTTTGGCAACAGCTTAGGTTAGATGTTAAGAATGCAAAAGGATTATGAATGATGGACAAGATTGTAAAATCAGATGCCGAGTGGCGTGAACAACTGTCCGATGAGGCTTATCGCGTCGCCCGCAAACACGGGACCGAACGCGCGGGCACACATGACAATTTCCCCAAGGACCCGGGCACATTTAGCTGCGTTTGTTGCGATGCGCCGCTGTTTGATCAAAACGCCAAGTTTGAAAGCGGCACGGGCTGGCCATCGTTCTTTCAACCCATCGCACCCGATGCCGTGGGCGAAAGCGTGGACCGCAAGTTTTTCATGAAACGCACCGAAATCCACTGCGCGCGCTGCGACGCCCACCTCGGCCACGTCTTCCCCGACGGCCCGCAGCCCACAGGGCTACGGTACTGTATGAACGGGGTGGCGATTGTGTTTGAGGAAGCGGCATAGATCCCCTCACAAACTAAGCCTGTCGTTACCGGCAGACCGCGGGATTAACACGCAAATACCTAACGTAACGCGGCTGCGGAATCGAACATATACCATCTGGGCACAATGTTTCCTCTTCGGAGGACACAATAAATGTCATTCTTGCCCCCGCGTTTAAAGCAAGATCATCCAGAACGGCCCCTCTCAGAGGAATATCGCGCAAATCAAGGCGAAAGAACGCAGGGCTATAGGGTTGGTCGTAATGTTCAAAAAGCTCGGTGCGCCCGAAATAATCAACGGGGTTTCCCCATGTTCCCGCTACGGCATATCGGATCGAAGCGCTCGTTTGTCGCGGCCCAGCTTTTTGCGGGCATGCAGCGTCACTATCCCAAGGCTGAAATACGCCTTCGTCGACTGTCGTTGTCATCCCGTTATTAGTTGTTGCCTGCCATGCCCCTTCCATCACCTGGTAGCTGGTTGGCGTCATACATGAAACAAGCGTTGCATGGACAGACAGCTGCATTTGTTCAAGTGATTGATCAATGCGAATTTGCGAGAGCGATCCAGTAGAAACGCGCCAGTCCTCGCCACACGATACCTCTATCCGGATTCGGTCTGTGCCACGCATTTCTTGTCGGTAACACACTTCTTCCACGGGTGCTGATGCGGATGTACGAGTACGTTCAAGGGCATCAACGAACAACGCGACGTCGTCTGCAAACAAGTCTGTCTTGAAAGCGATTTGTCCAATGCCATCGCAGCCTGCGTAACCTTCAAGCACGATTTGTTGTGCGAAATACGTGTTCACGGCCCCTTCTGGGATCGTGTCAGCAATGCCTACCGCCGGGATGCAAATTAGGCTTAACGCCAAAATTTCACTTCTCATAAATATCTCCTTCTAATAGGTGATATATAGGTAAGCATTGCTGACATTTCAAGATTTAGCCCGCTTCATCCTTCATCACCCATGCGCTGGCACCGATGATTACGGCGGCACCGATCCACATCATACCGGGTGGTGCGAAGCCGAAGAAGATGATCCCGAGCCCAACGTTGAGCGGCAGTTTTAGGTGGTCAAACGGCTGCAGATACGCAGCATCGGCGACCATATAGGCCTTTGCGATCAGGTATTGTGCGGCGGCGATTAGTAGGCCTGAGAGCGCGACGAGCCAAAGCGCCTCGGGCGTGACGGCGAACCCGCTGCCGATAGCCGCCACCCCGTTGATCGGCACCAAAAGCACCAAGAGTGCCAGCGTCAGCGTGCCCGCGTTTTCTGTTTTCGTAAGGTCTTTGGTCACGACAGATGATGCCGCCCAGAACGCCGCAGCGCCAACAGGCAAAAGTGCGGCAACCTCAAACGCATCCGCCCAAGGGGCCAGAATAATCGCGCCACCAACGCCACCAACCAGCACGGCCAACACGCGTGGCGCGGTCATCCGTTCACCCAAGAACAACCATGCGCCCAAGGTCACAAACAAAGGTGAGGTCAGGATAAGGGCGACAGCCTGCCAAATTGGCACAACGGCTAGCCCGGCGACCCAGAACTGCACACCAATCGCGGCGAAGCCAACGCGCAGCAGTTGCGCCAAAGGCCGATCACTGCGCCACGGCGCCCGCCAAACCATCGGAATCACGATCACGCAGGCCAGTGCGTATTGCCAAAATGCGATCGTCGCCGATGGCACGCCGAAGCCCATGCCAGCGCCTTGCACGGCGGTATTCGCCCCTGCAAACAGCGCACCGGCGGTCACAAAATAAAGTGGCCCCATGATGGCACCGCTGTTCATATTTTTCGTTTGGATCATTGCATCTATCCTTTCGTTTTGCGCATGACCCAAGGCAAAACAGGACAGACCCGGCGCAAAAATGCACCTGATTTGCTCTATTCTCTTTCATCCGGACTATGACCGTCGGCTCAGGCATCGCACCTGATCTGCTGACCAAGGGGAACCCCTTGCGCTCGCGGGCTCGTCCCGAAAGACATACCGCCGGTGGGGAATTGCGCCCCGCCCTGAGAATATGCCGCCCAAAAACAAGCGGCCCTTGCTAGTTAGGCAAGGGACGCGGAAAGATCAAGCGGTTGGCGTGGTGTTAGCTATCGCCCAAGAAAGTTCCGGCATCGATCTGCCCCAATGAGCCAAGCATCTGCCCGATAAAGGTAATATCTTGGATGCCATCATCCGTTACGCGGCGATCAAGCGAAACGACCTGCCCGTCTTGCAATGTATAGCGTGCCACGTCTTGGGTGACGTTGTTTTCATCAAACCGAATGGCAACAACTTGGCGGTCCACCTCTTTGGGGGCAAAGGCCCCGTAATGCACAAATTGGCTAGACGCATAGTAGACCGCGTTATTGGCGATCACACCTTCGGACATGGGTGGCCCAAATCGCGCGATCACGTCAGCGCGTGTCGTCTGGCCCAGTGTCACCTCGGTCAGATCTTCGGGAGACGGCGCGTATCCGTGGAATTTGTCGATCTTGCTGCACGCCGATGTGGCCGCCAAAACCAATACAACCCCTGCAATCCGTGCAGCGATGTGGAATTTACCTGATGTCTTGCTCATGACTGGCCTCTTGCTTTGGCGTCTTATGCCTTTTATCCCCACTATATCACCACCCGCCCCTGATCAAGAATGGAAGCACCTTTGGCCCAATTGCCGACATCACTGTTACGTATTGCTGATTTGCCAACTCGCAAACCCACGACATTCGATCTGACCCCAACCGCCGATGAGCGTAAAGCGATCGCGCAGATGTTAGATGTCATCGCCGTGAAAAAGCTGCGGTTCACGGGGGAATTGAGCCCACAAGGCCGGACCGACTGGGCATTAAACGCGAAACTTGGCGCGACAGTCGTGCAGGCTTGCGTTGTCTCGCTTGATCCGGTCACAGCACGCATCGATGAAGATATCGGCCGCCGTTACTTGGCCGAAGTGGCCGAGATTGATGCCGCAGAGGTCGAAATGCCCGAAGATGACAGCATTGATTTGTTGCCCGACTCGCTTGATGTCGCGCAGGTGATGATTGAGGCCTTATCGCTAGCCCTGCCCGCCTATCCGCGTAGCGCGGATGCTGCTTTGACACAGGTGAACTTTAGTGAACCGGGCACCGCGGCCATGACCGACGAAGACGCAAAACCGTTTGCGGGTCTCAGTTCTTTAAAAGAAGCCCTTGAAAAAAGGGAAGAATAAGCGTCTAAGCCGCACATCGGAAAAAAGGTTGCGTCATATTAATTTCACAGTATGTTCGCGGCCTCTTTATATCTCTCTCGACAGGGCGGCCAGATTGGCGTAGGACCCCGCGAGAATGCACGAAATCAGGGCCGTCGGCCCTACTTATCATAGGGTTGAGACATGGCTGTCCAGCAGAATAAAGTATCCAAATCACGCCGCAACAACCGGCGCTCGCACGACTCACTTGTCGCGGCGAACCCCAACGAATGCGACAACTGTGGTGAGCTGAAGCGCCCACACCACGTGTGCCCATCTTGCGGTCACTATGCGACACGCGAAGTGATTGCAGACACGACAGAAATCGATCTGGACGAAGACGCAGCGTAAGCTACGGCAAAGGTACAGTAGCATGACGCAAAGCCAGACGGATACCGCTTCCACGACGGCAACTGACGCGTCACATGTACTTTCCGTCGATGCGATGGGCGGCGATAAAGGGCCTGCAACTGTTGTTGCGGGCCTTTCAAAGTTTCTACGCAAAAATCCAGATGCTCGTATCATCGCGCACGGACCAGAATCAGAGCTGACCCCCCTGCTTGCCAAGCATAACATCACAGACCGTGTGTCCATTCACCACGCGGCAGATGTCGTTATGATGACCGACAAGCCCAAGGTCGCGTTCCGCAAGGGCGACACCACATCAATGTGGTCCGCCATCGCAGCGGTGCGATCAGGTGAAGCATCCGTTTGCGTCAGCTGTGGCAACACTGGCGCGTTGATGTTGATGTCAACAATCAGATTACGCAAAACAGACGGGGTGAACCGCCCTGCCATCGCCTGCCTTTGGCCATCACGCAACCCGGCCGGGTTCAACGTGATGTTGGATGCAGGCGCTGATATTAGCGCGGATCAGGATGATCTTTTGACCTACGCGCTGATGGGGGCGTCATATGCGCGCAATGGGCTTGATATTATGCGCCCACGCGTTGGGTTGCTGAATGTCGGCACCGAAGACCACAAAGGTCGTGCTGAACTTAAGGTCGCCAATGAAATGATTGCCGCAGCCGCAGATTCGGGCGGGTTCGACTATGTTGGTTTTGTTGAAGGCGGCGATCTGCCAACCGACAAAGTTGATGTCGTTGTGACAGACGGGTTCACAGGCAATGTCGCGCTTAAAACCGGTGAAGGCACTGCGAACCTGATCGGGGATTTGCTGCGCGAAAGCCTGATGAAGACACCCTTGTCGATGCTAGGCGCGCTGTTAGCGCGTGGATCGCTCAAACGGTTAACCAAGCGGATCGACCCGCGCCGCGTGAATGGCGGGGTCTTTTTGGGATTAAACCAGACCGTCATCAAGAGCCATGGATCCGCCGATGCAACCGGAGTTGCAGCCGCGCTTCACCTTGCTTACCGCTTGGCACAAAACGGCTTTTCGGAAAAGCTGGCAGCACGGGTTGCATCTGTCGCGGCACTTGCCCAAGATGTCCCGCATGACACTGGCACCGAAAAACCAGGCACCAAAACAGGCTAAAACGCATGACACGTCGCGCAGTTGTTAAGGGTATCGGGCATTATCTGCCTGAACGCATTGTTCCAAACGCTGAATTTGAAAAGACCCTTGATACATCAAACGACTGGATCGTCTCGCGCTCTGGGATTGAGCGCCGCCATTTCGCAGCCGAAGGTGAAACAACATCACAACTAGCCACCCATGCGGCCAAAGCCGCCTTAGAAATGGCCGGAATGGATGCCAATGACATCGACGCGATCATTGTTGCCACATCGACCCCAGATAACACCTTCCCTTCCGCCGCAACCATGGTGCAATCCGCACTTGGCAACACCACAGGGTTTGCTTTTGACGTTCAGGCGGTATGTGCCGGGTTCGTCTATGCCATGAGCAACGCAAATGCGATGATCCTTGCGGGGCAAGCGGACCGCGTGCTGGTGATCGGCGCAGAAACATTTAGCCGCATCATGGATTGGACAGACAGGTCAACGTGCGTCCTATTTGGTGACGGCGCTGGCGCACTGATTCTCGCGGCCGAAACTGGCAATGGCACCAGTGATGACCGTGGAATTTTGGCGACCGATTTGAACTCTGATGGCCGCTATAAAGACCTGCTTTACGTCGACGGCGGGGTCGCGACACAAAACACGGGCGTCTTGCGTATGGAAGGCAAAGAAGTCTTCCGTCACGCAGTCGAAAAATTGGCGCAAACCGCCGATGCCGCCTTGGAAAAAGTCGGGCTCAGCGCTGAGGACGTTGATTGGGTCGTGCCGCATCAGGCCAATATTCGGATCATCCAATCCACGGCGCGCAAGCTCGGCGTGGGTATGGACCGCGTTGTGGTCACGGTCCAAGACCACGGCAACACCTCTGCCGCATCGATTCCCCTCGCGCTTTCGATTGGGGTGTCTGAAGGCAAAATTAAGCCCGGCGACCTTGTCGTGACCGAAGCAATCGGCGGCGGATTGGCTTGGGGCGCAGTTGTATTGCGCTGGTAGCCTAGAAACACCGGGTTAACCCGACTTGCCAAGCCCTTGTTATTGACTCTGAATTTACCTCGCGCCTATGCTAGTAAAAATTGGTAGGGGAAGAGTAATGGTAGACAAAACACTAACACGCATGGATCTCGCGGATGCAGTCCACTCCGAAGTTGGATTGTCGCGCAACGATAGCGCCGATCTGGTCGAAAGCGTGCTGACCCATGTGTCCGATTCTTTGGTCGCTGGCGAATCTGTCAAAATTTCTTCTTTTGGAACATTTGCGGTGCGCGAAAAAGCTGCCCGTGTGGGTCGCAACCCAAAGACCGGCGAAGAAGTCCCTATTCACCCGCGCCGCGTCTTGACGTTCCGCCCTTCGCACCTGATGAAGGATCGCGTAGCCGCAGGTAACAAGTCCTAATACAATGGCCAAAGCCAAAGACGCATTTCGAACGATCAGCGAAGTCGCTGAATGGCTTGACACGCCAACCCATGTGCTGCGTTTTTGGGAAAGCAAATTCACGCAGATCAAACCGGTCAAAGGTGCCGGCAGTCGCCGGTATTACCGTCCCGCAGATATGGAATTGCTGGGCGGCATCAAACAATTGCTGCACGAAGATGGGATGACGATCAAAGGCGCGCAGAAACTGCTGCGCGAACAAGGTGTCAAACATGTTGCGACACTGGGCAAAACCTTGGCCCCGGCCGCGGCCCCTGAACCCGTTGTCGCCGAAAAAGTTGCTCCTCAAGCGCCGGACGTCAGCACGGCTGCCCCGGCGACTGATCCAACGCCAAGGCAAAACAGCCTGCCGTTCGAAGAGACGCCTGTTTTTACAATCGACGTCGCTCCGCTACCTGATGCATTTCCAGACTTGCCCGGTCGTCTTGTCGGGACACGACTTGCGGATAAGGCGGAGATCAGCGGGCGGGCCGCCCAGATCGCGCCGCTGCTGGCGCGTCTTGAACACCTGCGTAACCAGATGCACAAACAGTAGCCATGGCGATGCGTTTCGGGCTTGCTCCCACATCCATTTCGGGTATGAAAGCGCCTAGTCGGGCTATAGCGCAGCCTGGTAGCGCGTCCGTCTGGGGGACGGAAGGTCGCAGGTTCGAGTCCTGCTAGCCCGACCAATCATAACCGCCCGCTTGCGTCACAACGCAGCGGGCGTTTTGCGATCCAAATGGGGGCTTTGATGCAAACACCCGGCGTTCTTGCTGATCACCAAATCCGCGCGTTGATTGCGGCTGAACACATCAGTGCCACAGCCCCAATCACCGATGCGCAAATCCAGCCTGCCTCGCTTGATCTGCGGCTCGGATCGACCGCTTACCGGGTCCGCGCGTCGTTCTTGGCGGGGAGCAATCGCCGCGTCCAAGATCGTTTAACCGATTTTCAAATGCACGCGATTGATCTGGACGGCGGTGCCGTTTTGGAAAAGGGCTGCGTTTATGTGGTCCCATTGATGGAAAGCCTGTCGCTGCCCCAAGGGATGACCGCCGCTGCGAGCGCGAAATCATCCATCGGGCGGCTTGATTTGCTGACCCGCATTATTACAGACCAAGGTGTTGAATTTGACCGTGTACCTGCCGGGTACACCGGCCCGCTTTATGTTGAAATCTGCCCGCGCTCGTTTTCGGTGGTGGCGCAGCCCGGACAAATGCTGAACCAAATCATTTTTAGGCAAGGCAAGACCATCATGTCCGACGATGATCTGCGTCGCCTGCATGCGCAGACACCGATTGTTTCCGGCGATCCAGTGATTTCAGATGGGTTGGGGTTTTCTGTTGATTTACGCCCCGCCAGCGGAAATTTGGTCGGCTACCGCGCCAAACCACATACGGGTGTCGTTGATCTGTCCAAGCTGGACCACTATGCCCCCGATGAATTTTGGGAACCGGTGCATACGAATGACGGCTGGATCATCCTTGATCCGGGTGCTTTCTATATTTTGGTGAGCCGCGAATCGATCATCATTCCA
Organism: Loktanella sp. D2R18; assembly: GCF_003318235.1. Lineage (GTDB taxonomy): Bacteria > Pseudomonadota > Alphaproteobacteria > Rhodobacterales > Rhodobacteraceae > Yoonia. Next base: position 210,693 of record NZ_QOCG01000011.1, read on the forward strand.
CCGCTACAAGCCGCCGAAATGGCCCCCTATCTGGCAATGGTCGGCGAATTTCGGGTCCATTACGCAGGGTTTTTTGACCCCGGTTTTGGTTATGCAGATGCGGGCGGATCTGGGTCGCGCGGTGTGCTTGAAGTCCGCTGTCACGAGGCCCCGTTTGTGCTTGAGCATGGGCAGGTCGTGGGGCGACTGGTCTATGAACATATGGCGGCGATGCCTGACGCCCTTTATGGGCGCGAGATTAAATCAAACTACCAAGGCCAAGGGCTTAAGCTGTCTAAGCATTTCAAATCTAACGCATAAACCGGCGCATAATCCGCATTCCCTTGCGGGCCCTTTGCAAGTTTTGTTGTGCAGATTGGGCTGATTGGCGCTCTTGCGGCGTCATATCTTCGGTGTTTTTACCACGGTTAGATGCCATTTTGATGCCGCCATTCATCAGCATCCGCATCCCCATGTTGATCAAACGGTTCATATTCATTGGCGCAGTCCTAATTGTTCCTGCCAACATTACCAGAGAATGATCATTCCTCAAACAGCTCTGTCTGATCATCGTTACCGTCCGCATTGTCTTCTTCATCAGGCACATCAACCACGCCCGGCGGCGGACGGTTTTCCAATAGACCTGCGGCGCGCAGGTCTTTGAGCCCCGGTAGATCGCGTGCGCTTTCCAAGCCAAAGTGATCAAGGAAGGTTGCGGTCACCACAAATGTCACAGGACGGCCCGGGGTCATCCGGCGGCGTCCAAACCGTATCCATTCAAGCTCGATCAACTGATCCAAAGTCCCCCGGCTGACGCTGACCCCGCGAATTTCTTCGATATCTGCGCGTGTTACCGGTTGATGATAGGCGATAATGGCCAAGGTTTCGATCGCCGCACGCGATAGCTTGCGGGTCTCAACCGATTCTTTTTGCATCAAAAAACCGAGATCAGGTGCCGTGCGGATCGCCCATGCATTGTCGATCTTCACAAGGTTCACGCCCCGTCCCTCGTAGCGTTTACGCAAATAGGCGATAGCCTCGGCCGGATCGCAACCATGTGGCATCCGCCCGATCAAATCCTGCACGCTGACCGGATCCGCAGAGGCAAAAAGAATCGCTTCGACCATGCGTTCTTGTTCGCCAATGGGCGGTGCTTCGAAAAGGCTGTCATTTTCTGGTTTAGACATCGCGCGGGGCCCTTTTTCGAATTTCAATCGGCGCAAAGCTTTCGCCTTGGCGCAATTCAATTTTACCTTCTTTTGCCAGCTCAAGACTGGCCGCAAAGGTAGCAGCCGTGGTCGACCGCCGCCGCTGCGGGTCGGCATCCCAGCCTTCGGGCAGATAGCTGGAAATATCGGTCCAATCGCCGGCAAAACCAATCAGATGACGCATTCTTTCAAGGGCTTGCTCCATCGTCATCACGTGCTGACGATCCATCACGAAGGGCCGGAAATCATCGCGGGTGCGGATACGCGCATAGCCCTGCATCAGGTCCAACAATGTCGCGGTATATGTCACGCGGCGCACACGCTGCACGTCTTCGGTGATACCACGCGCGAAAAAATCGCGCCCCAATTGATCGCGCGCCATAAGTTTGGCAGCGGCATTTCGCATCCCCTGCAAACGTTCAAGCTGAAACGCCAAATGCGCGGCAAGCTCTTCGCCGGATGGGCCTTCTTCCTTGGGATCGGGCGGCAAAAGCAGCCGCGATTTTAGAAACGCGAGCCATGCCGCCATCACCAAATAATCTGCCGCCAATTCAAGACGCAGTTGTTTAGCCTTTTCGACAAAGGCCAAATATTGTCGCGCAAGCGCCAGAATAGAGATTTGGCGCAGATCCACCTTTTGCGTACGTGACAGCGTTAACAAAAGATCAAGCGGGCCTTCAAACGCGCCCACATCAACGATCAGCGCCTCGGCAGCAACCCGGTCGCTAACGCTGATTTTATCGTCGGAAAGGTCGAAATTTTCTTGCATCACTTCTCACGCTAATAGCGTTTCAAGTTCGGCCTCCAATGCCGCGATGTCAACAATTTCGGCGGATTTGCGTTGCAAAAGCGCATTTTGGCCGCGTTTCTGCGCTGCATCGGTCATCATCCCAGAGGTTTCGGCGACCATTTGCATCTCGTCCTTATCGCCGTTGCAGTGCAAAACAAGATCGCACCCCGCCGTAATTGCGGCTTGCGCCCTGTCAGCGACAGTACCAGACAGTGCCTCCATTGAAATATCATCCGTCATCAATAGCCCATCAAAACCAATCTCAGTGCGGATCACATCGATCATCGCGGGAGAGGTTGTCGCGGGCCCATCGGGGTCAATCGCAGTAAAGACGATATGTGCGCTCATCCCCATCGGTAGGTCAGCAAGCGCTTTGAAAGGGGCAAAATCTTTGGCGTGTAGATCCGCAAGATCGGCGGTTACGGTAGGCAATTTCAAATGGCTATCAACCGCCGCGCGCCCGTGGCCGGGAATATGTTTCAACACGGGCAGCACGCCACCCGCCAAATGCGCATCAGCGCAGGCCCGCGCCGCCGCGACGACAGTGTCCACATCACGCCCATAAAGACGGTTTTGCAAAAAAGGATGCGTCGCGTCTTCGGCAATATCCGCCAAGGGGGCGCAGTTCACGTCAATCCCAACGCTGCGCAGATCATCGGCAATCAGGTGATTCCTGATCCAATGCGCACGCAGCGGGTCGCGCGCACGATCCATTTGATCAAGCGCCGGCAAAAATTCGCGCCAATGCGGGCTGCGCATTCGCTGCACCCGCCCGCCCTCTTGGTCGATCAAAATCGGGGCATCACGCCCCACGGCATCACGTAGATCAGCGGTCAGGCGACGCAATTGGGTCGGGTTATCGATATTCCGTGCAAATACGATGAACCCAAAAGGCTGCACATCACGAAAAAAATCGCGTTCCCAAGCAGTGATTTCCAAACCCTCAGGTCCAAAAATCGTCGCGTTCATCTGCATTTAGTTAACCACTACCGCGATACAATCCGCGCCTTCGGCTTCGAGTGCCGCGCAGAAACGGCGGGCTTCGGCACGGTCTTCGAACCCACTGGCGCGCAAGCGATACCATGTCCCGCTGGATTGATCAGACACTTGAATGACGCGTTCTTTCCCAGCCAGTAGCGTGTCAAAACGCCCTTCGATCAGCGCCCATTGGGTTGCCGCCAATTCAGGCGAAGGAAACGCGCCAAGCTGCACAAGGTTTGTACCAACCGCAAAACTGGCTGAGTTCACCGCGATTTCGTTATTTGTTGCAGCGACAGGCGCTGCCCGCAGGCTCGCGGGGCGAATGACGGGTCGTAATGAGCGAGCAACGCCCGGCACATCGGCGGCAATCGTGACGATTTGCGCGACTTCGGGATTTGCGTCTTCGGCGGTTTGGCTGGCGATTGCTAGGATTTCGCCGACAACCGCATCCGCTTCGGCCTGTGTCAAATCCGTCGTCATCGCAAATGCGTCGACTTCAGCAACAGGCTGCGCGTCCAAATCTTCTTGTGCCAGACCCGCCGTCGTTGGTGCGAGCACGAGACGATCCTCTGGGCCACCTGCCTCGCCGATGGCGGCAACTTCATTCACAGAAAGCCCCGTATGCGTCGCGACAGCCCCACCAGGATTATCGGGCAAGACACGCATTTCGCCTTCCATTGCGCGCACAACAGGAATGCCGGTGACGTCGCGCATGATCAGCTTATAACCCCAAAAGCTGACCCCAAGGATCAGCGCAAGAGACAGGCCAGCGCCTGCGAAATTCATGATGGTATTGGTGCGCGATGCGTCACCCGATGGGGCGAACCCTTCGTTGTAAACTGCCATTTCTGCCTCACTGCCCGCGCCTTTTTGGCTTATGGGTCCGTTATTACTCAGCTCGATCCAGCAGTGTGTGCGTCAACGCATCTCTTCTGCCGGAGTGACACCAAGAATACCCAATCCGTGCGAAATAACAATCGCTACGGCGCGGATCAGGGCGATTTTCGCCTGTGTGGCATCTGAATCACTCTCTTGGACAAACCGCAGGGCAGTTTCATCGTTACCGCGGTTATAAAGCGCATGGAAATCCGACGCCAAATCATAGAGATAAAACGCGATCCGGTGCGGTTCGTGGCCTTTTGCGGCGATCTCAACAAGGCGGGGCCATTCGGCAATTTTCTTGATCACACCCAGTTCAGCGTCATGTGACAGACCTGACAGGTCGATCCCGGCAAGCGTGGCATCATCCACAGCCGTAAACGCACCCGCCTTTTTCACCGCAGAGTTCACGCGCGCATAAGCGTAGTTCACGTAGAACACCGGGTTGTCTTTGGATTGCTCCAGCACCTTGTCGAAGTCAAAATCAAGCGGCGCGTCATTTTTGCGCGTCAGCATGTGGAACCGCGTCACATCGGGGCCAACTTGTTTCACGACATCGGCAAGCGTGACAAAGGTCCCTGCCCGTTTGGACATTTTGAACGGCGCGCCGTTTTTATACAGCTTCACCAATTGTGTTAGCTTCACATCTAGCGGCACTTTGCCATCAGACAACGCAGAAACAGCCGCCTTCATCCGTTTGACATAACCGCCGTGATCGGCACCGAACACGTCGATCAGCTGATCAAATCCGCGCTGTACCTTATCATAGTGGTACGCGATATCAGGCGCGAAATAGGTCCAAGCCCCGTCAGATTTCTGTACAGGCCGGTCCACATCATCACCGTGTTCTGTTGACTTAAACAACGTCTGTTCGCGCGGTTCCCAATCTTCGGGCATTTTGCCTTTTGGCGGTTCAAGCACACCACGATAGATCAGGCCTTTTTCATCCAACTCAGCAATCGCTTTTTCAATCAATCCTGTGCCATACAGCGATTTTTCAGAAAAGAAATTGTCCATGACAACGCCAAGCGAGGCCAGATCAACGCGGATCAGGTCCATCATCGTGTCCGTTGCGAATTCCCGAATTTCAAGCAACCAGACGTCTTCGCCCTTGTCCACAAACGCATCGCCAACTTTGGCTTTCAAAGCTTCCCCCACCGGGATCAGATAATCACCAGGATAGGTGCCGTCAGGAAACGCAACCTCTTGGCCGTGCGCTTCAAGGTAGCGCAAATAGACAGAGCGTGCGAGCACATCGACCTGCGCCCCGCCATCGTTGACATAGTATTCTTTGGTCACATCATAGCCAGCATAATCCAGCAGGCGCGCCAGCGCATCGCCGAATACGGCCCCGCGTGTGTGCCCCACATGCAGCGGCCCGGTTGGGTTCGCAGACACATATTCAACCAGCATTTTGGCGTTTTGGCCCAATATGGATTGCCCGAATTTGGGATCCGTCAACGCAGTCTTGACAACGCCCTGCCAAACACCCGCATCGAGCCGCATGTTCAAGAACCCCGGTCCGGCGACCTCGGCCACTGTGATCATCGGATCATTCAGCAGTTTGGCGGCCAATGCATCTGCAATCGCGCGCGGGTTCATTTTAGCAGGTTTCGCCAAAACCATCGCCGCGTTGGTCGCCATATCCCCATGGGCTGCGTCGCGTGGCGGCTCAACGGACACGGCCGCCGTAGACAGGCCTTCGGGCAGTGTTCCTTCGGCCACCATCTGATCAAGGCAAGCAATTACACGGGTACGGATATCGGCAAACAGGTTCATAGCAATCCTTTAGCCCCAATTGGGGATCATCTTATTTGGCCCGGGTTTACCACCCTATCCGCGCAGGTCAATGCGGCCTGCACGGGCCGTTGTGCTAGCTATCCGCGGGCGGCTGTTCACCGTCTTCGTCGCCAGGAGGACGCATCGCGATGATCCGCACGTCCGGCGCGGGTTTAACCTCTTCATCTTTACGGATCAATTTAATCGCGCCAGCGGTGTCAATCCGGGCGAAAAGATGCGCCTCTGGGCGGTTTTGCCGCCAATGTTGCAGCGTGTATTCTTCGGTCAACCGCGTCACACGGAAGGTCCAGCCTTGCGCGATCAATGCCTCTAACCCGTGATGGGTTTCTTCGGGACCAAACTTGCGCCCGCCGAGTGTACGCGGCAATTGGTGGCGCGCGCTGTCGTTCTTGGCGCGCATCACTTGAAACACGGAATCGCGGCCAAATTCGGGGGCCAAATCCGTCGCGACAAGCGTGTTGTAGGCGTCATTGTCAGTGGCTGCGACCAAGGTCGCATAGCTGATCAGTTCAAGCCGCTGTTCTGCGGCCTCGGACAGAATGTCGCCGGAAAACGTCGGAATTCCAGCCGCACGCGCACTGCGTAGATTGCCAAAGTTAGGGTCAGTCATCAGCACGGGCACATCCGCCTTTTTCAACGCCGCAGCAAAGGCCGTTGTCCACTTTGACCCGCCGATCACCACGACCCCCGGCACATCCGCACCCGTCAGCCCCAGCCAGCGCGCAAAAGGTGCCAACGTAAACCCGTGCAATACCACCGTGAATGCCACAAGAACAAACGCCAGCGGCGCAATCAGTGGCGCATCTTCAAAGCCAAGCCCGATCAGCCGATCCCCAAACAAGCCTGCAACAGCGACCAACACCACCCCCCGCGGGCCGGTGAAGGCCACAAGGATTTGTTCTTTGTACGGCACGCCGGAACCTAAAAGAGCGACGAACACTGTCAACGGGCGCGCGACCAAAACAACCAATGCGACAAAGGCAAACGCGCGGAAATCAAGCTGCCGTAACGCAGAAAAATCAAGGCTCGCTGCGAGCAGAATAAACACGCCTGACACCAGCAAAACGGTGGCGTGTTCCTTAAAGCGGCGCAGCTCTTCGTAGCTGGGCAGGTTCGCATTCGCGATCACGATCCCCATGATCGTCACCGCCAATAGCCCGCTTTCGTGCAAAACATGATCCGAGAGACCAAAGATGCCCAAAAGCAGCGCAAACAGCACAGGCACTTTCATGTATTCTGGCACAAGACCGCGTTTGAATGCCCGTGCGAGACCATAGCCTGCCACCACACCAAGCAGGGTCGCAAAGCCAATCCCGATCACCAAATCCATGATCGCCGCGTTCACGGTGGTGGCCGTGTTCATCACCAGCACAACTTCAAACGCCAGTACCGCCGCCAAGGCCCCAATAGGATCATTCACGATGGCTTCCCACTGCAACAGGGCCGCCGGGCGTTTTGACAGGCGGGCTGTGCGCAGCAAAGGCGCAATCACGGTGGGTCCTGTCACAATCATGATACCGCCAAAGACCGCCGCGCTTTCCCACGAAAGCCCCGCCCCATAGCGCAATGCAAGCGCCGATGTCAGCCAGCCAAGCGGCGCACCGATAAACACAAGTCGTCGTACGCCTTTGGCCGCATCAGACAATGAATGAAAGTTGAGCGTAAGCCCCCCCTCGAACAAGATAATCGCAACCGCAATCGAAATCATCGGCGCCATCAACGGCCCAATATCGCGCGCGGGGTCAAAAACACCTGCCACTGGGCCGATCAAAACCCCAGCAACCAACATCAAAACAATCGCGGGCATGCGAAGACGCCACGCCACCCATTGCGACCCAACGCCAAGCGCGCCAACAAGCGCAAACGCCATCACAGGAGCCATCGCTCCTACTTCTGATTCAACTGCCATCGATAACTCCTGCTGGAATTTCTTCACCGCCGATCAGGCGGGTATGTTCTTGGATCGCGAACCGGTCCGTCATTCCCGCGATATAATCCGCAACAATCCGAGCAAGCGCGGTTCTATTCGGCGCATCCGCCACGTCCTTGCGCCATTGTTTTGGCAACTCGTCAGCATTTTCCATGAAAAACGGGAAAAGGTCATCAACCATCTTGGTAACCACCACACGCATATCAACAACGGCGGGCGCGCGGTACATACGGGTGAATAAGAACTTGCGAATAACCTTAAGGTCTGTCCAAAGTTCGGGTGAAAATTGCACCATCATGCGGCCCGCATGGCGAATGTCGTGCACACTAGCCGGATGTAGTTCGGTTAGGTTGCGCTGGCTGACCTTGATGACATCTTCGACCAAGACACCAAAGAAACGGCGCAGGGCTTCGTGGCGGCGGCGGTAATAGTTCAGACCGGAGTATTTGGCATCCACACGGGCAAAGCAGTCACGCAGGATTGGCAGTTCCGCCAGATCATCTGTGCTGAAAAGCTCCGCACGAAGTCCGTCATGTAAGTCATGGTTATTATAAGCAATATCATCCGCAAGCGCGGCAACTTGCGCTTCGGCACTCGCATGTGTGTGCAGTTCAAGATCGTGACGATCATTGTACGCCGCCAATGCGTAAGGAATATCCCCCGTCACAGGCCCATTGTGCTTGGCGATCCCTTCCAGGGTCTCCCACGTCAGGTTCAGCCCATCCCATTCGGCATAGTGCCGTTCCAGATCGGTGACGATCCGCAGGGCCTGTGCGTTGTGGTCAAACCCGCCGTAGGGCTGCATCAGCGCATCAAGCGCCTCTTCTCCGGTGTGGCCAAACGGTGTGTGCCCAAGATCATGGGCAAGCGCGATGGCTTCGGTCAGCTCAACATTTAGTCCCAATGTGCCCGCAATCGTCCGGGCCACTTGGGCGACCTCAATTGAATGGGTCAGACGTGTGCGAAAATAATCGCCTTCATGTTCGATAAACACTTGGGTCTTATGCTTGAGCCTGCGAAACGCCGACGCATGGATAATTCGATCGCGATCGCGTTGAAAAGGTGAGCGAAAATAACTTTCCTCTTCGGTATAAAGCCGCCCGCGCGGGTTTTGCGGGTCGGTTGCATAAGGGGCTGCCATTGATTTGCCTGTCTTGTCCGTCTTGCCTGACATCCCTATATTGCAATTGAACACAAACGCATAGGTCGCAAAATGCTGACAATTCCCCCTAAAGTAACGCCGCGCGCGTTTGAACGGCTTGCCGAGATCGGTGCCGCAGCCCAAGGCAAGGCCCTGCGCATCGCGGTCGAAGGCGGCGGATGTTCCGGGTTTCAGTATGAAATCGACCTCGATGACGTCAAGGACGATGATCTGGCGTTGTCAGATCAAGGCGAAACCGTCGTGATCGACGCGGTGTCCCTGCCGTTTTTGGCCGATGCCACAATTGATTTTTCCGAAGAATTAATCGGCGCGCGGTTCGTGATCAACAATCCAAACGCGGCATCATCATGCGGTTGCGGCACATCGTTTTCGATGTAACCTACCCTTGTGCATCTTTGACCCGTCCGTCAAAACTTACCCAAACGAGGGATTGGCCATGAAAATCGCGACATTCAATATTAATGGCATCAAGGCACGGATGAATGCGCTGTCTGACTGGCTTGATGATGCCAATCCAGACGTCGCGATTTTGCAAGAAATCAAATCCCAAGACGAAGGGTTTCCGCGCGAAGCCCTTGAAGAAAAAGGGTATAATGTCGAAACCCACGGGCAAAAGGGGTTTAACGGCGTTGCGATCCTGTCCAAGCTGCCGCTTGAGGATGTGACCCGCGGCTTGCCCGGTGCAGCGGGTGCCGGGCGCGAAGGCATTGACGACGAAGAGGCGCGCTATATCGAAGCAACTGTCGTAGGCGATGTCGCGATCCGCATTTGCGGTCTGTACCTGCCCAATGGCAACCCAGCCCCCGGCCCCAAATATGATTACAAACTACGTTGGATGGATCGCCTGCATGCGCGTGCGCAAGAATTGCTCGCGGATGAACTGCCCGCGCTGATGGCCGGTGACTACAACATCATCCCACAACCCGAGGATGCAGCGCGCCCCGAACTTTGGACAGACGACGCGCTGTTTCGCGCCGAAAGCCGGGCCGCATTTCGTAAGATCGTGAATCTTGGATTTACCGAAGCCTTTCGGTCGGTTGAAACGGGCGACGGCCACTATTCATTCTGGGATTATCAGGCAGGCGCGTGGGAAAAAAACAACGGAATCCGGATTGATCACTTCCTTTTGACCCCACAATGCGCGGATTTGTTGAATAATTGTTGGATCGAATCTGCTGTACGTGGCCGCGAACGCCCATCGGATCACGTGCCAGTTTGGGTTGACCTCGCGGCTTAAGGTCATAGATACGTATAGTACGTATTTATTTTGTAAGGAGCATCCTAAAATGCTCAATAAAACCACATTGATGGTCACATTTTTGACCGCGCTAAGCCCTTCGGTCGCGGCCGCGCAATGCGCGATGGCGTCAACTGGGGCCGGCTGCGTTTCAGTGCCACAATCCGCCGCCGCCCCGCGCCCCAGCCCAGTTGAAATTGGCAGCTATCTCACGCGTGGCGAACATTCGATCATGATGAATGCCGGGTACTACGGGTTTCCCCCGGTGCGCGATGGCTGGGTGTATATCCGCATCGAAGATGACGTCTACCGCGTTGATTTTAGTAGCTTTGAAGTACTTGAGCAGGTCACCTATCAGGCGAATTACTATTTCCGCTAGGCGCTGACATCAAAATCATAAAGCCATGACAAGCGGTTAAGAAACGCCTTGGGTGCCACGGCCCCCATTGTACGCAATCCGCCATGTGCAATCCGTCGCTTCACCCCCGAGAAATGGTAGTTGCGCGCATTGCTGTTGGCGACCTTGATCGCACGGATCACGCGGTCACGCCGTGCTTGCTGGTAAAGGCGCAGACCCGTCGACAAGCTGTCATGCGCTTCACAAGACTGCGCCAAAACATACGCATCTTCGATCGCAAGATTCGCACCCTGCGCCAAAAACGGCAGCGTCGGATGCGCGGCATCGCCCAAAATCGCCAGCGTCCCCATTTGCCACCGCTGCGCCACCGGGTGCCGGAATAGGCCCCAAAGGTTGACCTTTTCAACATCGGCAAGAATAGATTTCAGGCTCCAATGGCAATCCGCAAAGACGTGCCGCAGATTGCCGGGATCATCAGGATGGTTCCAGCCTTCATCCGCCCATTGGCTGCGCTGTTGTACGGCGACGATATTCAACCGCCCGCCCGACAGCGGGTAGGTCACAACATGGCGACCCGGTGCCATCCAAATACGGGCGACCGGATCGGCATCCGTCGTTTTTACCAATGCTCGCCAAGCGACTTGGCCCGTGAAAAACGGCGTTGTGGGTTTATTGATCACGCTGCGGACTGTCGAATGCAGCCCATCGGCACCGATGGTCAGATCAGGGCGCACCTGTGCGCCGCCCGCCAGAAACGACCCATCAACCTGCACATCTGCGATCTTGGCGTTGAGTTGCACGGTCACGCCCGCAGCCGCACAGGCACGCGCAAGCAGGTCGATCAAAGCTGCGCGATGAAAGAAGCGGTAAGCTGGCGATTGGGATGAGAGGTCAAACCTGGTGATCTCATTCCCGGTCAGTGCATCCACCGGAACGACGGCTTCGGCCCGCACCCCTGTCACGCTTAGCGCCTTTTCAAGACCAAGCGCATAAAGCGCGCGCATACCGTTTGGGGTAATCTGCAGCCCTGCGCCGACCTCGGTCAAGGCAGGGGCTTGCTCATAGACGGTGACAGCAGCACCTTTCTGTGCGAACGCAAGGGCTGCGGTCAGCCCCCCGATCCCGCCGCCAATAATGGCGACGTTGCGATTTGCGTTGCTCTGCATCTTAGTCGTCGCGGTGCACCTTTTCGCGGCGCTCGTGGCGCTCTTGTGCCTCAAGGCTCATGGTGGCGATAGGGCGTGCGTCAAGCCGTTTGAGAGAGATCGCCTCTCCGGTCATTTCGCAATAGCCATATTCACCTTCGTCGATGCGGCGCAGGGCTGCGTCGATCTTGGTCACAAGCTTGCGCTGACGGTCGCGTGTGCGCAGTTCAAGTGAACGATCTGTTTCCTCGGACGCGCGATCAGCGACATCGGGAATATTGCGGGTTTGGTCTTTCATACCGGCCACTGTATCGCGGGTATCTTCGACAAGTTCAGCCTTCCAGTTCAAAAGCTTGCGGCGGAAGTATTCCGTCTGGCGTTCGTTCATGAACGGCTCATTATCGGCGGGGGTATAGTCTTCTGGCAGAAACGTTTCGGCTTTCATCGTCATACCTTATTAATTCTCCGGCGCGGCCTTTGGGCAGTGCAAATGCAGCAAGTCCATGACCTTAATTACGCCGGGGTTTACCCCTTCAACTGGCAACTGTCACCCCCTGATTTTAACGTTTATGTGTTGTTGATGATCGCGACCGACCTGTTAGATTGCCGGCACAATAATTGGATTTACCGAGATGAAGTTTACAGGCACCGACACTTACGTCGCGACAACCGACCTGCGGGTCGCAGTGAACGCGGCGATGACATTGCAGCGCCCTTTGCTCGTTAAAGGCGAACCAGGCACGGGCAAAACAGAACTGGCGCGCCAGGTTAGCACAGCCCTCAATATGCCTATGATCGAGTGGAACATAAAATCCACAACCAAAGCGCAGCAAGGTCTGTATGAATATGATGCCGTAAGCCGGTTGCGTGACAGCCAATTGGGCGATGCCAAAGTGAATGATGTCGGCAATTACATCAAAAAGGGGAAGCTCTGGCAGGCGTTTGCCGCCCCCGCTCAATCCGTGCTGCTCATCGACGAAATCGACAAGGCCGATATCGAATTCCCCAATGATCTTTTGCAGGAATTGGACCGGATGGAGTTCCACGTCTATGAGACAGGCGAAACGATACGCGCCAACCACCGCCCCCTGATCATCATCACGTCAAATAACGAAAAAGAATTGCCCGACGCGTTTTTGCGCCGGTGTTTTTTCCACTACATCCAATTTCCCGACATCGACACATTACGTAAAATCGTTGCAGTGCATTTCCCCGATATCAAAGACGCGCTACTAAGCACCGCGCTTACGCAGTTTTACGAAATCCGCGATACGGCCGGGTTAAAGAAGAAACCATCAACCTCCGAGGTTTTGGATTGGCTCAAACTGCTGCTGGCCGAAGACCTAACCCCCGAAGATTTGAAACGCGATGGGGCGAATGCATTACCAAAACTGCACGGTGCGCTGCTGAAAAATGAACAAGACGTCCATCTGTTTGAACGGCTTGCGTTCATGGCGCGGTCAGGCCGCTAACAGCAATTTGACTGGAACCCACGCGAAACCCGTTTATTGTGGTCACAAAGAAGGTTTAAAAATGACGCAGACGATAATTCGCCCCCTACAAGAAGCGGATAAATCCGCTTGGGCCGCGCTTTGGTCAGACTACCTAACTTTCTACAAAACATCATTACCTTCAGAAGTTTACGATGTGACCTTCGCGCGATTGATTGACAATGATCCGCAGGATTTCACCGGGTTGTTGGCTGTGCAAGATGGCACGCCCGTTGGGCTTGTCCATTTTCTATTTCATCGCCATTGCTGGCGCATCGAAAACACCTGCTATCTTCAGGATCTCTTCGCTGCACCCGCCGTGCGCGGCACTGGTGTGGGCCGCCAGTTGATCGAAGCCGTCTATGCCGCCGCCGATGCGCAGGGCGCGCCAAACGTTTATTGGCTGACGCAAGAAGACAACCACACGGGTCGCCAGCTTTATGATCGCGTGGGGACGTTAACTAATTTCATCAAATATCAGCGGCCCACATGAAACGGTTCGCGGCCATTGCCTTTGCTTGTTTAACGGCCTGCGCCCCCGCGCCCGACGCCACGCAAGCCCCCCAACCAACACTGTTGGTGTTTCCGCAGATGCGCAGCTTTGGCACGACGACACCGACAGCGCCGCAACGCCCCAATTCCGAAATCGCGGGGGATTTTCTTGACCTCGCGTTTCAAATGGAAACCGGGCAAGCACTCCCCGTATTAACCCGTTTTGAAGAACCTATCACCGTAGGCACGGCCGGCAATTTCCCGAGCTACATGGACCGCGATCTTGATGCGCTATTGGCGCGCCTTCGCAATGAAGCACGGATCGACATCTCGCGCAGCAATGCGGCAAATGCGAGCATTGTGATCGAAATCATCTCTCCTGCGCAGATGCGGCGTGCGGCGCCAAACGCGGCGTGTTTTGTGGTGCCCCGCGTGCAAAGCTGGGCTGAATTGCAACGCTCGCGGCGCAACGGCGCGCTGGATTGGACGACGCTGACACAGCGTGAACACGCCGCGATTTTCATCCCCGCAGGCATCCCTCCACAAGAAGCCCGCGACTGTATGCACGAAGAATTGGCCCAAGCGCTTGGGCCGCTCAACGATCTCTACCGTCTGCCCGATTCCGTTTATAATGATGACAATATCCATGCCGTTCTAACAGGTTTCGACATGCTGATCTTGCGCGCGTTTTACGATGATCAGTTGCAAAACGGCATGACCCGTGCGCAGGCGGCTAGCCGTATCCCCGGCATTTTGGCACGGATCAATCCCGCCGGGCAACGCGGCGGCGGATCCGTTGAACCGACCACGCCGCGGTCTTGGAAATCGGCGATGGAAACCGCGCTTGGCGGGCAAGGCAGTTTGTCGGCGCGACGCGCTGCGGCCGCACGCGCCATCGATATTGGCGGACAGGTAGGTTGGTCTGGGGCGCGCGAAGGCTTTGCGTATTACGCCTATGGGCGCCTGCAAATCAGCAATGACGCGTCCCAAGCGCTTTATGCGTTTAACGCGGCGAACCGGGCCTATTCGCAAAACCGCATCATGGATATCCATGCAGCCCACGTCGCTGTGCAGCTTGCCGCGGCAACGCTGATTGCGCGTGACCCACAAACGACAATCCGGATTGCTGATCAGGCTATCCCCGCTGCTCAGCGGCACGAAAACGCGGCACTTTTGGCCCAGCTCATGATGTTCAAAGCAGAGGCGCTTGATCTGCAAGGCAACACTGAGGCCGGCGCCGCGCTACGGCTGGACAGTCTGGCATGGGGGCGTTACGGGTTTGGCAGTCGCGATGAGGTCATCGACCGGCTCAATGAAATCGCGTCGCTTGCGCGTGACAATCCAAGCTAACAAAGGGTTAGAGGCATGATTTTTCCGCTTTTTGGGCTATTGTTTGGGGCCATTGTGGGGGGCGTACGCGCAAAATTGCGCGGCGGGTCCGGCAAGGATATTGCGCAATGGGCCATCGCATTTGCGATCATCTTTGGGCTGATCGGCCTGTTCACCCTCATTTTCATTGAACGTAGCCTGACCTAACCCATGTTCCTGCCCTTCTTTGACAATTTGCGCAAACACGCGGTCCCGGTATCGCTGCGCGAATTCTTGGCCTTTCTCGAAGGGATGGAAGCGGGTCTGGCGACCTATGACATCGATGCGTTTTACTATCTTGCGCGCACGATCATGGTCAAAGATGAACGCAATCTTGATAAATTTGACCGCGCCTTTGCCGCGACGTTTCAAGGGCTTGACGCGATCCCGCCAGAGGCGGTGATGAAGGCCGTCGATATTCCCGCTGATTGGCTTGAAAAGCTGGCAGAAAAGCACCTAAGCGCCGCAGAAAAAGCCGAAATCGACGCGTTGGGTGGCTTTGAAAAGCTGATGGAGACGCTCAAAAAACGGCTCGAAGAACAAAAGGGCCGACATCAGGGCGGCAATAAATGGGTGGGCACTGCGGGGACTTCGCCCTTTGGCGCTTATGGTTACAACCCCGAAGGCGTGCGCATCGGCCAATCTGAAAGCCGCCACCAACGCGCCACCAAAGTCTGGGATAAGCGCGAATTTCGTAACCTTGATGACAGCGTCGAACTGGGCACGCGCAATATCAAAGTTGCGCTCAAGCGGTTACGCCGCTGGGCCCGCGATGGTGCACATGACGAATTGGACCTGTCCGGGACCATCCGCGCCACCGCTGAAAACGGCTATCTTGATGTGCAAACGCGGCCAGAGCGGCGCAACGCGGTGAAGGTTCTCCTTTTCCTAGATATCGGCGGATCGATGGACCCGCATATCAAGCTCGTCGAGGAACTGTTCAGCGCGGCAAAATCCGAATTCAAGCATTTTGAACACTTCTATTTCCACAATTGCCTGTACGAAGGCGTCTGGCGTGACAATGCGCGCCGTTGGGATGCACAAACGCCGACTTGGGATGTGCTACGCACCTATGGGTCTGACTACAAATGCATTTTTGTGGGTGACGCCAGTATGTCCCCCTATGAAATCGCCTATAGGGGCGGCGCAAATGAACATTGGAACCCCGAAAGCGGAGAAACGTGGCTGACGCGCGCGCGCGAACAATGGCCGCAACATCTGTGGATCAATCCTACGGATGAACGCTATTGGGGTTACACGCAATCCATCCAGATGGTCCAAGATATCTTTAGCGCGGACCGTATGGTGCCAATGACCTTGGCCGGGATCGAAACCGGTATGAAATCACTGGGCCGCTGAATGGAATTACTAAGCATCCAGATTGGCAAAGCCGAACCAACGCCCGCGAAATCGGGCCTAACAGGGCATTTCAAAAAACCTGTGCCACAGGCGGCGGTCAGTGATCTGGGTCTTGCCGGTGATGTGATCTGTGACACCAAACATCACGGTGGCGTAGATCAAGCCGTCTACATTTTTGGCGAAGAAGACAGGCTTTGGTGGGAGATCAAATTGGGTCGCCCCACCCCGCCCGGATTCTTTGGTGAAAACCTTTTGATATCTGACCTTTGTAGCGCTGAATTAGTGATCGGTGACATCTTTGCAATCGGCGATGTGCTGCTGCAAATCACATCGCCGCGTATCCCCTGTGCTACCTATGCCGCCCATATCGGCAGCGGCAAAGCAATAAAAGATTTCTACGCCGCAGAGCGCCCCGGCGCCTATGCGCGGGTTTTGCGTGGCGGAACTGTAAAAGCAGGCATGCAGGTGCTCCACCAGCCGTTTGACGGCCCGAAAATCACGATCATCGACAATATGCGCGCCTATGTTGCCGGGTTCTCTGACGATTTTCTGCGCAAGGCGCTTCAGGTCCCGGCGCATTACAAATTGCACGATGAGGCCAAACAGCGGCTCAACCTCGCATGATCACCTTGCGCTGCGGGATTTCAGAACCATATTAACCCTATGATCAAACTCGCTCCCATTCTTATGGCCGTACTTTATGGCCTGGCGATGTACCGGTTTTCAGTCTGGCGGACCGCGCGTGAATTGGACGCGAAATCAACCGAATTGGTTGATCCAAACCTCAACCAAATGATGAACCGCATGGCCAAGGCGTTGGATATCGACCGCATTCGCGTGCATATCTATGAAATCGCGCCTGTGAACGGTCTTGCCGTAGCCGACGGGCGCATTTTCATCACACGTGGATTTTATGAGAAATACCTTGAAGGCAAGGTCAGCGCTGATGAGATGGCATCAGTGATCGCACATGAATTGGGGCATGTTGCCTTGGGTCACGCGAAACGCAGGATGATCGATTTCTCGGGTCAAAACGCGATGCGCACGGCGCTTGCCATGGTGCTAAACCGGTTTATCCCTGTGGTCGGCCCTTGGCTTGCAGGGATGGCGATGCGCCTCGTGGCCGCAGGAATATCGCGCAAGGATGAGTTTGAAGCGGACGCCTATGCATCGGCCCTCTTAACCAAGGCCAGAATCGGCACCGCACCGCAAAAGGCACTGTTCAAAAAGCTTGAAACGCTTACGGGCGCGCGCGGCGCGAGCTCCCCTGCTTGGTTGCTTAGCCACCCTAAAACGGCGCAACGTATTGCCGCGATTGAGGCCAATGAAGCCAAATGGCGCTAGGCGATCAGCGCTTTACCGAACCTTGGCAGGCGTGCTTTTTTCATCAGCGCGCGCATGTCCCACGGGCGGTCCGACAGGCGGTTCGCCTCGGCCAATACCCGGTCGGCAACCGGGCGCACGGCATCTGGGGATTGTGCAAAAAATTGGCACAAGAACCCGTCTGGATCACGACGCATCAGCCCCTCTTCGCCCAAGATATTGCCAGGGAAGTCTTTGGCGTTCATGGTCAGGATAGCGTCACATGACCCGATCACGGCTGCGGTCAGCACATGGATATCGCCCGGATCAGGCAGCCAGAATTGCGCTTCGCGGGCTGGATCATAATTCACACAAGCCTTGGGGAATTGCGCGCCAAGTGCGGCGATTTCGCCGCGCGCAAAAACTTCGGCCTCTGGTCCCAGTTTACGTGTCGCGCGCGCCCATTCTTCTAAGATGCGCGGGCTCCAGCGGGGTTCAAACAATCCCGCCTGCGCACAGCCAAGCACAACTTCACGCATGACTGTTGGGTAAAGCACGCAGGCGTCGATCATCACCCTCATAGGCGGAAAACGATGACCTTGAGATATCCGCTTTCGGCCAAATGCGGCATTTGCGGATGATCTGGCCCGGCAAAGCCTGTGTAGATGATCTGCCCACGCCGTCCTGCCCGGCCAATGCCCCGCGCAGATGCGTTACGGAATTTGGTGATATCTGCGGCGTGCGAACATGAACATAGCACAAGATACCCGCCTTCGGTCACCAAAGGTGCCGCCAAACGCGCAACACGCTCATAGGCGCGCAAGCCCGCTTCGGCTGCGTTACGTGTGGGTGCGAAGGCGGGCGGATCACAGACGACGACGTCAAAACGCGCGTCTTCCTCGGCCAAGGTGGCCAACACATCGAATGCATCGCCTTTGCGGGTTTCAAACCGATCCGTGGCCCCCATCGCCGCTGCCCCTTGGGCCGCCAATTCGAGCGCTGGCGCAGAGCCATCAACTGCAAGCGCGGAATGCGCGCCCCCTGCCAATGCCGCCAAACCAAAGCCGCCAACATGCGAAAACACGTCTAGAACACGGGCATCTTTGGCCAAGCCTGCGGCGAACGCGTGGTTGGGACGCTGGTCAAAGAACAGGCCTGTTTTCTGCCCCCCCATGACATCCGCCATATAGGTCGCGCCATTCATGGGTACAGGGATCGGCCCGGTTGGCGCCGCGCCCACGATGACTTCGGTCTTTTCTTCTAGCCCTTCAAGCGTGCGCGCCCGTCCTGTCCCGTTCATAATAACGGTGGTAACGCCCGTGACCTCTTGCAATGCGGCAACCAGCGGGGTGATCAACGCATCGGCCCAAGCCGCGTTTGGCTGCACTACGGCCGTGTCACCAAATCGGTCAATCACAACGCCGGGAAGCCCATCAGCCTCTGCATGGACAAGACGGTAGAATGGCGCGTCGTAAAGACGTTCGCGGTGCGTAAGTGCACGGGCCAAACGGGCTTTGAACCACGCCTGATCAATCACCGCGTCCGGGTCTTGATCCAGCATCCGGCAGATGATCTTAGACGCAGGCGTCACTGCAACCACCCCCATCGGGGTGCGGTTTGCATCTTCAAGCCGGGCAATTGTACCGGGCGTTAGATTGCGGGTGCGTCGGTCGGTCACCAATTCATTGGCATAGACCCAAGGGTAGCCGTGGCGAATTGCGCGGGCTTCGGCCTTTGGGATCAGGCGGACAACAGGCATAGTGGCGGGGGCGGTATCAGATGTATTCATATCTGACCTCCTACCCCTATTCACCACCCTTTGGAAAGGTGCCGCGTTTTTAGATCAGTTCATTCCGCAGTGTAGCGGTCAAGAAATCCACCACCTCAACCTTTTCAGTGCGGCCCGCCCGTTCAAGCGCTTGTGCTTGGCCGCCACCGGGGGCTTTCAGGTTTGCCTCAATCCGGCGCGCGGGTTCAATTACGGCACCCGTGCGGGCGTCGCGCACTGTCATCATAAAGATGATGTTGTAGACACCACCGACAGAGCCGCGGGTTTTTTCGGTCACGCCATGAAAGCGGATCAACTGAATATCCAAGGTGACAGGTACGTCGCCACGGATCACCGACGCATTACGCGCAACAGCCGTTTCGAACATCGCGCCGATCTGCGCGACACGTGGGCCGGGCCGATCACCGCGCCAGACGATATCCGCTTGCGGATAATACCCGTTGTCTTCAGACACCACGAGCCCCGGCGTCGCGACAAAATTTAACGATTGCAGCGTATAGGACCGATCCATCACAGGGCGTGGGTCCGAACCCGGTCCCGCACAGGCGGCCATCACCGCAATCAGCATCATCATTGCCAGTAACCGTTTCATCACGATCATATCTCTAACCCGTTTGTTCTGTTTAGAATTCTTGTCGCGCCATAGCATAGGCACCGTGCTGTGATAAGCGATTACGCGAGACAGGCTAACAATAAGACAACTAAATCCGCAGCGACTCACTTGTTAGCGCTAACACTTTATGATAGATTACGCGCAAATACATCCCATGAGGAAGCCAATGCCACTTCATCCCACCATTCTTGCCGTGACGGACCGGATTCGCGCACGTTCCGAAGAGACGCGTCAAACCTATCTTGAAAATATGGCCAATGCCGCATCCGAGGGACCCCGCCGCGCACATATGGCCTGCGGCAACCTAGCGCATGCCTATGCCGCGATGGGCGAAGACAAGGATACTCTGGCCGCCGGGCGCGCGCCGAATATTGGCATCATTTCCGCCTATAACGATATGCTTTCCGCGCATCAGCCATTTGAACAATACCCCAACCTGATCCGCGCCGCCGCGCGGGCGGCTGGTGGGACTGCACAAGTTGCAGGCGGTGTGCCAGCCATGTGTGACGGCGTCACCCAAGGGCAAACGGGGATGGAGCTATCGCTGTTTTCACGTGATGTCATCGCCCTGGCCGCGGGCGTTGGCCTGTCGCATAACGTCTTTGACGCGGCGATTTATCTGGGCGTTTGTGACAAAATCATTCCCGGCCTTGTCATGGCCGCAGCGACATTTGGCTATATCCCCAGCGTGTTTTTGCCTGCCGGACCGATGACGTCGGGCCTGCCCAACGATGAAAAAGCCAAAGTGCGTCAGCAATTTGCGCTTGGTGAAATTGGCCGCGATGAGTTGATGAAATCAGAAATGGCATCCTATCACGGGCCGGGCACATGCACCTTCTACGGCACGGCCAACACCAACCAAATGTTGATGGAATTCATGGGGCTACACCTGCCCGGCGCGTCATTCGTCAACCCCAACACCCCGATGCGCGATGCGCTGACAGTGGCTGGCACCGAACGTGCGCTTGAGATTACAGCGCTTGGCAATCAGTTCACCCCAACCTGCGACGTGCTGGATGAAAAGGCATTCGTAAACGGGCTTGTTGGGCTGATGGCCACGGGCGGATCAACCAACCTTGTGCTGCACCTGCCTGCAATGGCACGGGCCGCAGGGATTATTCTTGATCTACAAGACTTTAGCGATCTGTCGGACGTGACCCCGCTGATGGCGAAAGTCTATCCAAACGGGCTGGCCGATGTGAACCACTTCCACGCGGCTGGTGGTCTTGGGTTCATGATCGGCGAACTGCTGAACGCGGGGCTTTTGCATGATGACGTGAAAACCGTCGCAGGCGACGGGCTGCATCTTTATACGCAAGAACCCAAACTGACGGACGGGCGGATCTGCTATGTTCCGGGCGCGGGAAAATCGCAAAACGAAAAAATCTTGCGCCCAGCAAACGATCCATTCCAGCCCGAGGGAGGGCTTAAACAGCTTCAAGGCAACCTTGGGCGCGGCGTGATCAAAGCCTCTGCCGTCGCCAAAGAACGCCACATTGTCGAAGCCCCTGCGCGTATTTTTCACACCCAAGACGCGGTCAAAGACGCGTTCAAAGCAGGCGAGCTGACAAGCGACACGATTATTGTGGTACGTTTTCAAGGGCCTAAATCCAACGGTATGCCAGAATTGCACGGACTAACCCCGACGCTGGCGATCTTACAAGACCGCGGGCTTAAGGTGGCGCTGGTCACAGATGGGCGCATGTCTGGCGCCTCAGGCAAAGTGCCATCAGCGATCCACCTGTCACCCGAGGCGGCGGATAATGGGCCGATCAGCCTGATCCAAGATGGCGATATTGTGCGCCTGGACGCGACCAAAGGCACAATTGATGTCCTCAACGTTGATCTGAGCACCCGCACGCCAGCTGCTGCGGACCTGACGGGCAACGGCAACGGCGTCGGCCGCGAATTGTTCGAGGTTTTCCGCCGCAATGTTGGCCTGTCGTCTGATGGCGCGGCGGTGGTTGTCTAACCGTTACAGTTTCCGATAAGTATACTAGTATGGTGCGCCCGCGCGCCATGCCACAAACCAAAGATGAAAGCCTAGATCATGACCCCACAAGAAGCCTCTGCCGCCGCCACCAAAGTTTGCCAATTGGCGCCTGTGGTCCCTGTTTTGGTTGTCGATGATGCCAGCAAAGCCGCTGACCTTGCCCGCGCATTGATCGCAGGCGGGCTGCCCGCGCTTGAAGTCACCTTGCGCACCCCTGCAGCGCTTGACGTGATCCGCGAAATGGCCAGCGTCGCAGGCGGCGTTGTCGGCGCGGGCACTTTGCTAACTTCGCAAGACGTCGAAGCCGCCAAGAAAGCAGGCGCGACATTTGGCGTGGCACCCGGTGCAACGGACCGCCTGTTGGACGCTTGCGAAGCCAACGATATGCCTTTACTGCCCGGCATTGCCACTGCGTCCGAAGCCATGCGCCTACTTGAGCGCGGCTATACCGTACAAAAATTCTTTCCAGCCGAGGCCAACGGCGGCGCACCCGCGTTGAAGGCAATTGGCGCCCCGATCCCGCAGGTCAAATTCTGTCCGACAGGTGGTGTCAGCCTGAAAAATGCCAATGATTACCTAAGTCTAAGTAACACGTTATGTGTTGGCGGCTCTTGGGTTGCTCCCAAAGATTTAGTCGCTGCTGGTGATTGGGCTGGCATCGAAGCGCTTGCGCGCGAAGCGTCACAACTTCAGGTCAGTTAATTATTCAGGCACCCGCGCCCGTCTGCCGCCCCTGCGTTTGGGCGGGCGCAAATCACCCAAGGCCGACAATAACGTCACGATCATCGGATGATCAGGATGCGTCGGCTGATGGCGCCCCAGATGGATTTTCACAGCCGCTTGCGTATCCACATCCGCGCCTATGCCCATCGCCCATTCAAAAAAAATCGTCCGGCATTCGCTCGGGGTAATACCTTCGATTAAGAACGATTCCGCGATCAGCCCGGTGGGATCAATCGGATCACGCGTCACTGGGCAGCCCCAACATCCGGCAAATAATCACGTCTGCCAACGCCGATTGCGCGCGCAATTGATCTGAAAGCGCGTCTAACTCTTGGCAATCTGTTTCGCGCAAAATCAATCGCTTTGCCCCTTCACCAATTTCATCTGGGCGCAGCGGCCCTCCGGTCAACAATCGTGCAACCGCCTGCAAGCGCCACATAAGCACCGCCGCATCGCACAGCGCCTGTGCGTCAGCGGCATTCAACCAGCCATCCACGACACCCGCTCGCAATTGCCCTGATAAATCGCGCGCGGCAGCGCCCGCACGCAAACAGGCCGTCTGCGCAAATAGTTCAATATCTTGCAGACGCCCGGGGCCGATTTTGGGGTCCCATGCGCCCTGCGGCGGTTTCGTCTCTGATATGCGCCGTCGCATATCCGCAACATCAGACAGCACGGTCGCACCCTGCCCCTTTGTCGCCAAAACCTCTTGGCGAAATTCTTCGATCTGCACAGTCAACTCGCCATTACCGGCGATCGCGCGTGCGCGCGTCAAGGCCAGATGTTCCCATGTCCAGGCTTCATTTGTCTGATAGTTTTTGAACGCGTCAAAAGAAGTCGCAA
Organism: Loktanella sp. D2R18; assembly: GCF_003318235.1. Classification (GTDB taxonomy): domain Bacteria; phylum Pseudomonadota; class Alphaproteobacteria; order Rhodobacterales; family Rhodobacteraceae; genus Yoonia. The sequence continues at coordinate 234,134 of NZ_QOCG01000011.1, forward strand.
CAGGCCCGGCCCGGCCCGACGGACGCAAGCGCATATCGACCTCATACAGTCGCCCTTCGGACATCTGCGCCGACAACGCGGTGACAAGCGCCTGTGTCAGACGCGCAAAATAGGCGCGCGTGGCCAAAGGTCGCCGCCCGTCGGACATATCGACGCCCTGCGCATCATAAATTATGATCAGATCAAGATCGGATTCTGCATTCAAACGACCTGCGCCCAGTGAACCCATACCCAGCACAACACCGCCCCGCCCCGGCATCGGCCCGTGTTTTGTCTCGAATTCCGCAACAATTACCGGCCATAACCCGGCAACCGCGGCACCAGCCAAATCGGCATACTGATGGCCTGCGACCTCTGCGCTGATCAGCCCGCGCAGCAAATGCACACCAATCCGAAAATGCCATTCCTTTGCCCATCGACGTGCAGCAATCAACTGCGTTTCGTAATCTTCGAACGGCGCTAGGGCCTCTGTAAGGGCTGTTTCCAGTGCGGCTTGCCCCGGCCAAGGATCGAAAAACGCGCCACCGATGACCGCATCAAAGACGCCCGCATTGCGCGACAAATATTGCGCCAATGCTGGCGCAGTTGCGGCGATATCGACGATCAATTGGGTCAATTGCGGATTGGCCTCAAACAGCGAAAATAGCTGCACACCTGCGGGAAGCCCCGCAAGGAACCCATCGAATTGTAACAAGGCTTCATCTGGTTTTGAAGCTTCTTGCAATTTTGCGAGGATTTCCGGTTTCAACCGTTCAAATATCTCAACGGCGCGCGGCGACCGGAGCGCCGGATAATTGTGCCACCGCGCGACAACATCGCCCCCCCAATCGTCAACGACGACGGGGGCCGCATCAGGCGCAAAGAACCCTTCGGTCAGCGCATGTACCTCTGCGCTGCGCTGCGTGATCTCTTGCCGCAGTGTCGCAACTTCGGTGCCCATAAAGGCTGCCAGCCGTTCGAACCCGTCGGTATCGGTCGGCAAGTGATGGGTTTGCTGGTCGTTGACCATCTGCAAACGGTGCTCAACTTCTCGATGATATTTATAATGATTATAAAGCGTTACAGCGTCACTTTCAGACAACCAATTGGCGGCAGCCAAAGCATTCAACCCTTCGCGCGTACCACGCACCCGCAATGATGCATCGCGCCCACCCGCGATCAATTGTCGGGTTTGTGTAAAGAATTCGATCTCGCGGATACCGCCGCGCCCCAGCTTAATGTTGTGGCCCTCAAGCGCCAATTCCCCGTGCAGCCCCTTGTGGTCACGAATTTTGAGCCGCATATCGTGCGCATCTTGGATCGCCGCAAAGTCGAGATGCTTGCGCCACACAAACGGGTGCAACGCCTTTAAGAATCGCGCGCCCGCCCCATTGTCGCCAGCACAAGACCGCGCCTTAATGTAGGCGGCGCGCTCCCACGTGCGGCCCAGACTTTCATAGTAGCGTTCGGCAGTTTCCGCCGACAGGCACACGGGCGTCGAAGACGCATCGGGACGCAAACGCAGGTCCGTGCGAAACACATAGCCACCCTCGCGGACATCAGACAACATCGCGGCCATTTTGCGCGTGACGCGGATAAAACTTGCGCGCACCGCGTGATAATCATCGGGGTCAAACCGCGTTTCATCAAACAGGCAAATCAGGTCGATATCAGAGGAATAATTCAATTCCCCCGCACCCATTTTGCCCATCGCCAATGCAAACATTCCGCCCGCCAATGCCGGATCATCCCCGCCCGGCAGCTTGCCACGCGCGACCTCTGCCGCGACCAGTTGCACCAATGCCGCTTGAACAGATGCATCAGCAAAATCGGTTAAGACTTGCGTCACTGTTTCCAATGGCCAAACACCGCCCAAATCAGCGAGCGCTGTGATCAGCGCAATCCGGCGTTTGCATTGGCGTAAATGCACCGTCAGATCTTGCAACGTGACCAGCGAAATTTTAACCAAAATTTCGCGCATCGCCGCCTCGGGGTCGTCCAGTGCGGGCACAATCCAGTCGGCCTCTTTTTCCAACAGGCCTGCAAGATAGGGGCTACACCCCGCCGTCCCCACAATCAGTGGGGCCAGTGCGGCAGGCAAATCAGGCAAATGTGTGAGCGCATCCGCCCCCCGATCAGGATCAAAGGGGCGCGGGCAAAGGGTCAGGCGATCAATAAAGGACATAGGACACAGTTACCCTGTGCATTAATTTGGTCAATCGCTAGGTTGCACTAGAAACCCTCATTAAGGACAACATCATCATGAGCAAAAGCCTCAAACGGGTCATTCTTGCGCTTAGCGACGCAGGTATCACCGCCGCCCCACTTGAAATGCAATCTGAAACGCATACCGCACAACAGGCCGCCGATGCTGCCGGGTGTCATGTCGATCAAATCGCGAAATCTATCATCTTTGCGGGGCGCGATTCTGGTCAGGCTGTTTTGTTCATCACGGCAGGTGGCAATCAAGTTGATATCGCCAAAGCAAGCCAAGCTGCTGGCGAAGCTTTGGGTAAAGCGGATGCCGCCTTTATTCGCGCGCAAACAGGTTTCGCAATTGGCGGCGTATCACCGATTGGGCATCGGAACCCGATCCGGGCATTTATTGACCCTAGGCTAGACGCATTTGGCCAAATTTGGGCCGCTGCGGGCACCCCACGCCATATATTTCCGATTTCCCCGACAGATTTAATCGCATTATCAAACGCGCAACACTTTGAATTTACACAATAAATAAAGTAAATGTAAAAAACATTCACATCTACCCTTGAAGATCGCGGGCGTTATGCTGATATCTGTTCATGTGAAAGCCTTTCACATAACACTGAAGTCACAAAGGAGCCTACCATGAACACCGCAACACCCCAGACTTCGATGGGACACAGCAGCCCCATAGGGTTTTTCGCCCGCGCCGAGGCCTGGCTTGACGAGCGTGGCAAAGGCGCCTGGATCGCGGCCATGGTTCTGGGCTTCATCTTTGTCTGGCCAATCGGTCTCGCCCTTCTTGCCTATATGATCTGGAGCAAACGCATGTTTAACAAATTTTGCAGTCACAAATCCCACCGCACACACCGTCGCCATATGCGCCATACCAGCGGAAACACCGCCTTTGACGCCTATAAGCAGGAAACACTGCGCCGCCTTGAAGACGAGCAGGACAATTTCGAAGCTTTCTTGAAACGCCTGCGCGACTCAAAGGACAAAGCGGAATTTGACCAGTTCATGAATGAACGTGCCAACGCAGTCGAAGACGACGCCTTGCCTGAACCAAGCCACTAACGGCGATCGGGTGATCCAGATGTCTGGGTCACCCCCACCTATTTGACACGAGAAATTTCATGACAACATATTCCTATGACCCAACCGCAGCATATTCCGGTGTCGCCGTGAAACGCGGAATTGCTTGGGTTTTTGACATGATCGCCATCGGGATTATATGCACGCTGGCGCTGCCGTTTACTGCCTTTACGGGCGTTTTCTTCTTTCCTTTTTTGATGCTGGTGATCGGATTCTTTTACCGTTGGTTTACAATCGCTAACGGGTCGGCCACCTGGGGCATGCGCATGATGGGGATTACACTGCGCGACGTTTACGACCGCCCACTCTCCTCGCAAACTGCCTTCTTTCATACGCTCGGCTATTCAGTCAGCGTCTGCGTTGCGCCATTGCAATTGGTGTCCGCGATCTTAATGCTTGTCAGCCCACAAGCCAAAGGCCTCACGGATTACCTGCTTGGGACATATGCGGTGAACCATTTTACATAAGCGCATTAACCGCAGATTTGCCACATGTCCAAACGCGGTGATCCCCTATTCCAATCTGGGGCTTGGCCTATCGAAAACGGGTTGCTAAGCTTTTGGGTGCAACAATCTGGATACCTTCATGCGCCACACGCTCCCTATTGCACCGCAGTTCTATGTCACTGCACCGCAACCCTGCCCCTACCTGGAAGGCAGGATGGAGCGAAAACTATTCACCGCTTTGCAAGGCGATAGCGCGACAAAGCTGAACGATTCCCTTTCAAAGCAAGGATTTCGTAGGTCGCAGAACGTGCTTTACCGCCCATCCTGCGCCGAATGCTCGGCTTGCATGTCGGCGCGGATTGATATTTCCAAATTCAGCCCCTCGCGCAGCCAGCGCCGCGTTGCAAAACGCGCATCTTATCTTGCGCGCCGCGCGACATCGCCGTGGGCGACAGAAGAGCAATACGATTTGTTTCGCGACTATCTTGATGGCCGCCATGCCACTGGCGGTATGGCTGATATGGATATGTTCGAATTCGCGGCTATGGTCGAAGAAACGCCGATCCGGTCACGGCTGATCGAATATACCGACGCGCGCACGCTTCAAGCTGTGTGTCTGACCGATATTCTCGATGATGGGCTATCGATGGTCTATTCGTTTTTTGACCCTGCGCTCGAAAAGCTGTCGCTTGGGACCTATATTATTCTGGATCACATCGCGATCGCGCACGAACTTGGCCTTCCCTATATCTATCTTGGGTATTGGGTCCCTGGCAGCCGCAAGATGGATTATAAAGCCAAATTCGCGGGGCTTGAGATTTACAAAGGCGGTCAGTGGACACCTTTGGGCGATCCTGCTGACCACACTTCTGACGTACACCCGCTGTCCAACGATCCGATTGCCGAACAGGTCGCGCAAATCCAGCTGCCTGACGGCCGCATTTAGCCCCATCCAAACGAAAAAGGCGCCCGCAGTTTTCTGCGTGCGCCTTTTTTGATGTCCGCGTCCCCTATTTCAGCAGGTTCGGAATGATTGTCACGACGCTTGGCACCAACGCCAGTAGCAACAATGCACCAACTTGAATGGCGATGAACGGCATCACCCCGCGATAGATTTGCCCTGTTGTAATCGACTTGGGCGCAACGCCCCGAAGATAGAACAGTGCAAAGCCAAAGGGCGGAGTCAGGAACGATGTTTGCAAGTTCACAGCGATCATGATGGTCACCCATTTGGGATCAAACGTGCCGCCATAGATGACGGGCCCCACGATGGGGATCACGATGTAGATGATTTCCAAGAAATCCAACACAAAGCCCAAGATGAACAGCACGAACATCACCAGAAGGAACACCGTCCATTCATTATCGAACGACCGTAGGAACTGCTGGATATAGTGTTCGCCGCCAAATGAGATCAGCACGAGGTTCAACAATTGCGACCCGATCAGGATGGTGAATACCATCGATGTGACCTTGGCGGTTTCGCGCACAACAGGTGACAAAACCCCACCCGACAGAAGCACCCAGCATGACCAGCCCAAACCAAACATAGCATATAGGAAGCTGACGAAAGCCACGAGGTAAGCAATTTTGTTTTCCAACAAGACAACCTCTTGGCCGATGCGCATATCAAAGTTCACGCCGACCAGCAGCATCAACCCGATGGCGCCAGTGGTGTAGAGCACGATGTTGCCTGACAGCCCTTGATCCTGACGTTTGCGGTAGGCCGCCAGCAATAGCGCGCCGCCTGCCCCCAACGCCGCAGCCGGGGTTGGGTTCGTGATCCCGCCAAGGATCGAACCAAGCACCGCAATGATCAAGACAAGCGGCGGGAAAACCACGCGCAGAATCTCATTGCCCGCCAAATAGCCAAACGCAGGACGAAGCCCCAGATAGGTCACGTAAAGCGGGATCGCGATATAGAGCGTGGTCCAACCCGGTGATGTCAACGGCGTGATCATCACAAGGTCAACCAGCAGCAACAGCGCGATACCTGCAACACCGATCAGCAGCGGACGCGGGTCCTTGCTTGGGGCGACACCGCGTGCCACGGCAAAGATCAGCGCAAGGAACATGGCAGTGATGCCAATCCCTTTGCCAATGGGTGCAGCTGCTTCGACTTTTGCGGCCATGATTGTCGCGCGTTCTTCATCAGACAGTGCACGCGCTTCAACGACGCCGCCTGCTGCTTCGATCGCGGCCTGCTCAGACAAGGCCGTTTCCCAAGCTTCGGTACCATGCAAGTCTTGCATCGCAACGGCACAGTCGTCGCCGACATTGGTACGCAGTGACGCCGTTTGCCCAGCATCGGTAAAGCTATCCACGATGATCGTCTGTGATCCAAGCAGACCTGTTTGCCCAAGCCCAATGGTCAACCCGATAATCGCAACAGGTGCCGCAAGGAACCAAGTGAATGCCTCGTTACGGGTGACGTGTTCGCCTGACCCTGTGCTTTCAAACTGCACAGGTGGGGCTTTGGATGGGTTGATCAGCGCAAAGACAAAGGCGTAGCCAGCATAAAGTACGGCCAGCATAATTCCCGGCAACATCGCCGCTTGGAACAATGTTCCCACCGATACAACAGCCGGTTCACCCAGATATGTCAGCGCGTCAGAACAGCCAACAAGCTGCGCACGTTCTTCTTGCGCTGCGGAGTAAAGATCACCTGCCAGCGTGCCCAAAAGCACGATCACGATGGACGGAGGAATGATCTGGCCCAATGTGCCAGAGGCCGCAATCACACCTGTCGAGAGTTCAGGTGAATAGCCGTTCTTCAACATTGTCGGCAGCGCCAAAAGCCCCATTGTCACAACCGTCGCACCAACGATCCCGGTAGAGGCCGCCAAGAACGCACCTACGATTACGATAGAAACGGCCAAACCGCCGGGCAACGGGCCAAAGACTTTGGCCATGGTTGTCAGCAATTCATCGGCAATGCGCGAACGCTCCAACACGATACCCATCATGACGAACATCACAACGGCAAGCAGTGTTTCGATAGACTGCCCCGCCAGAACCCGTTCGTTCATCCGGTTCACAAGAAAGCCGATATTCCGATCAAGCGCTTGTTCCCAGCCATTGGGGAACAACACATGTTCATAACGTGGCAAATCAGGGTATCGGAACACCGAAATCGCATCGGTGCGCACACCTTCGGCAATCAGCCCTGCATATTCAGCGGAATTTGTATCAATCGCCGCGTGGATCAATAGACCCGAACTATCGAGTGCCGCGATCACACCAAACGAAATGACGGCAGAACCTGAAATCGCAAAAGCGACAGGGAAGCCCGACAAAATACCAGCAAACAACGTCAAAAAGACGATCATAATGCCGATTTCAACGCCATCTAAACCTAAAAGCATATCTTCGGTCCTACCCTAGTGAATTTCTGCGACAAGTTCGGCGGTTTCATCGCCAATGACATCGCGGTCAAGATATTTACCTTCGCTTTGCGGGCCTTCCTTCAGCTCTAGGTAAGAGCGATAGAAGAACGCAACAGCCTGCAACATCACCATGAATGTGAAGGTGACCAGCAGGATTTTGAACAGAAAGTAGGCGTTAAACCCGTTTGGCGAAAAGCCAATTGTTTCGACGTTCCAACGCAATGCACGGGCCTTATTCACCAAACGATCAAGGCTGTCTGATGCCGAGGGGTTTGGCACCACAAGGTTGCGCCACAAGAAGAACCAGCCGTAAAGCCATGTCAGGATGGCCGCTGGGATCATGAATAGCAGCGAACCAACCATGTCGATGATCCGCTTGGTGCGAAAACTGACGGCGGAATAGACCAGATCAACGCGGACATGGCCGCCTTGGACGAATGTGTAGCTCGCGCACATGCAAACGATCATTGCGTTAAACAGCTTGAGCTCTTCTGACCACCAACTGACGTCTTTGGCAAAGTTCACGCCAAACCCAACGCCGATTTCAGAAACCGCAAAGACCCGTTGCATAAAGATAATGACGATCTGTTGCAGCACCATCAAAAGCCCGGCCCATGCGAAAAAGCGACCTACCTTGTTGGCGAACCCTTCAAGGACCTGCACACAGCCCCACATAAAGCGGTTGTTTACAAATCCAACGATGCTGACGATCAGGAAGATCACGAAGACGACAAAGAACAATTCGACCGAGGCGCCGTAGTAAATAAAGCGCATCAGCGCTTCTTTGACCTCTAGGTCGGCCATTGCCGCATTTGTAAAGGGGACCCATGACAACCATTGGCCCGGATGCGTGACCGCATAACCAAAGTTATAAAATGCTTCGATGAGGTTCGCAAAGAACCACCCAACGGGGTTCCCCCCCCAAGCTTCGACCAGGCCCATGTCCTACCCCTTTTAGAAATTTATTTCGGCACTTATGCGGGTGCCTGACGCATGAGGGCCCCTATGCGTTTGCATTGGGCCCTCATGTCTATTCACTCACTTCACGTGATTGGGCTTAGCCCATTACGCGGTCACGCTGTGTGCGGTAAGCACCTTCGGATTTTTGGATCCAAGAAGAAGACGCAGCCATTGATTCATTGTAGCTTGCACGCAGACGATCATAGATGTCATCGCCAGCATATTGATCAAGCGTTTCTTTCGCAGCAACACCCATCGCATCCCAAACTGTGTCAGGGAATTCCAGAACCTTAACACCACCGGCTTGCAAACGCTGAAGCGCTGCACCGTTGTTGTTCATGAACTGTGCAAGGTTCCACTGGTGGGCTTCGCCAGATGCGATTTCGATGATTTTCTGGTGCTCTGGGCTCAGGCTTTCGAACACGTCAAGGTTTGTTGCCAAAGACAGGGCTGCGCCCGGCTCGTGCATACCCGCGGTATAGTAGAACTTCGTGATTTCTTGGAAGCCCGCTTTTTCATCAGCCCATGGGCCGATCCACTCTGTACCGTCGATCGCGCCAGATGCCAGCGCTTGGTACACTTCAGCACCTGGAAGGTTCTGAATAGATGCGCCCATTTTACCAAGTGCTTGACCACCAAGGCCAGGCATACGGAATTTCAGGCCTTGGAAATCTTCTGGGCCAGTGATCTCTTTTGAGAACCAACCGCCAGCCTGTGGGCCAGTGTTACCTGCGAGGAACGATTTCAGACCAAAGATTTGGCCCAGCTCGTCGTGGAAACCCTGTCCTTCGCCTTGGTAGTACCAGTTGCAAATTTCTTGCGCGGTCATACCGAATGGCACAGCTGTGAAATACGCGTAGCCAGGGTGCTGGTTTACAAAATAGTAATCAGCACCGTGGTACATGTCAGCCTGACCAGACGTTACAGCGTCAAACACTTCGAACGCCCCAACCAATTCGCCAGCCGCTTTCAGGTCGACAGTCAAAGACCCACCTGACATGGCTGTGATTGTGTCAGCTGCGCGCTGTGCAGCGTCATGTACACCGGCAAGGCCACGGCCCCATGTGGTGACAAGCGTCAGCGTGCGGTTACCTTGTGCATACGCAGGTGCAGCAAGCGCTGTTGCGGCTGCGGCGGTCCCGCCAAGTGCAGAATTCTTTAGAAATGAACGGCGATCCATGAAATTTCCTCCCAGATATTATTTCTTTGGCCATAACACGGCCAAGACGCGATCGATTTTCGTCCGGCGACACTAACGATAGTTTCCTAAACGTAAAATACGTAGTTCTACGTAGATTGGATATTTTTGGTACGTTTTTTGCACCATTTTGCATTATTATTAGGCGATCACGGAAGATCGAGCACACCGAAGGCGGCAGTCAAGGGTTTGATTCGCGGCTGATTCCCCGCTAACGGTCAGCCTATGACACAACTGTATACGCGCCTGCGCGACATGTTTTCGATTGGTTACGGGCAAAAGATCTTTCTTTTGGCCACTGTCCCGCTTGTCATCGCGGTTTTTCTGATCTCGATTGTGGTTGCCACCCAATCGACGCAATTGGCCGAGCGCGAAATTCAGGCGCTTGAAACGCAGCTGATCGCGACGAAACGTGCAGAGCTTAAAAACTATCTGTCAATTGCGCGCACGGCCGTTGTGAATACCTATGGCCGCGCTGCGCCTGACGATGAAGTCGCCAAATTGGCGGTCACCCAACAACTCTCGTCAATGCTTTACGGCCAGGACGGGTATTTCTTTGTGTTTGATTACGACGGCAACAATCTTGTCGCACCGCGCCAAACCGATTTGATTGGGCGCAACTGGCTGGGGCTGGCGGACGCGAATGGCACGGCAATCACCGATGATCTGATCCGAATCGCGCGCACGGGCGGCGGCTATCACAGCTTTGTCTGGACCAAACCATCAACGGGTGAACAGGCCAGCATGATCGCCTATGTCAATGGGTTTCAGGATTGGCGTTGGGTCATCGGGACCGGAATTTTTATTGACGATGTACTTGAAAATGTTGCCGTTTCTCGCGCCGAAGTACGGGCCCGGATCACCCGAACATCCTACTATATCGTCGCGATCGCGATCGTAGCGCTTATGGGGGTGTTTCTGACCGGGATGGTCCTGAACATCCGCGAGCGGCGGCTGGCGGACGTCAAGCTTAAGGAGCTGACACAGCGTATTATTGATACCCAAGAAGAAGAACGCGGCCGTGTGGCGCGCGAACTCCATGACGGCATTAGCCAAATGCTTGTTGGGGTGCGTTATGCACTGGAGTTGACCCGCCGAAAATCAGTGGCAGATGATCATACCAGCCTTGACCGGGGGATCGATGGGCTCAGCCAAACGATCCAAGAAGTGCGTCGCATCAGCCGCGACCTGCGACCGGGCGTCTTGGATGATCTTGGGCTTGGCCCTGCCCTGCAGGCCCTGACGGATGACTTTCGTAGCCGCACAGGCATTGCAACCGCATTTGAAACCGTAGTTTTTCGCAATCGACTTGATCAAGATGCCCGGATCGCGCTGTACCGCATCGCGCAAGAAGCCCTGACGAATATTGAACGCCATGCGCAAGCGACCGAAGTCCATATGTCCCTCAAGGGGCATCGCAGCGGCGCAATGCTTCGGATCGCGGACAATGGGGTTGGCATGACCTGGCCACCATCGAACCGTGGACCGACGCATGGTCTTGGGTTGCGAAACATGCAAGAACGCATTGAACAGCTCGGGGGTAACTTACGTGTCACAACATCACGCAGCGCCCCAACAGGCACCACCATCGAAGCACATGTTCCGCTAACCCACCTGCTGAACCCGCAAAAGGACACGGCATGACGATCCGCATTTTGATTGTTGACGACCACCCAATGGTCACCGAAGGCATTCAGGCAATCCTTGAAAGCTATGATGATATTGATGTGGTTGGCGCGCTCAACAACGGCCAAGATGCGGTGGATCAGGTCGAGACACTGGCGCCTGATGTAATCTTGCTTGATTTGAACATGCCAGGTCTCTCAGGGTTGGCGGCGACTGAAATGATCCTTGAAAAGCGCCCCGAGACGTTGATCGTGATCCTATCGATGCATGACAGCCCGGAATACATTTCGACCGCGTTAAGTCACGGTGCGAGCGGATATATTCTTAAGGATGTGCCAACAGATTCAATCCGCCAAGCGATTGATGCGGTACTTGCGGGCGAGCAATATCTTTGCACCGGCGCCAAAGGGTCGCTGCGCCCAAAAATTAGCGGTGGGCGCGAGGCGCTCACCAGCCGGGAACAAACGATCCTGCTCGAATTGGCCCAAGGCAAATCCAACAAGGAAGTCGCGCGGATTTTGAATATATCCGTGCGCACCGTGGAAACCCACCGCAATAATATCAAAAGCAAACTTGGGATCAGTTCGACCGCAGGGTTAACACGCTACGCGATGGAACATGGGGTGCTGCAAGGCACTGGAATCCAATAGGTCTTGCGCCCGCCCAAGACGGGCGCAACAGTGTTTAGTTTTCAACCGTGGTTTTGATGCCTTCGCGCACAATTTCAAACCACTCGCCGGACAGGCGCAGGTCTTCGAGCCCCGCATTGATGATATCCATATAGGCATCACCATTGGGGTTGGTCTTGGACACGAACACGTGCAGGGTCTGCTGCGATGTCAGCTCAGGCAAATCAACGACAACATCCGTCATGCCTGCGTTATCCGCGTCTTCCTCTGCGGGCAGCGCGTCATATGTCACAACATCAACCGCGCCATCGCGCAAAAGATCCCAGCAGGCTGCCTGTGTCTCGGCTTGGATCAGCTCAATATTTGGCGCGACCAATGCTTCGGCCTCAAGGTCAAACGTAAACCAGACCTCCGGGCGACAAAGCCGCGCGCCATATAGGTCCTCATAGGTGTCCGCGTTCTCATAGGCGCTGCCAGTCAACGTGTAATACCCAACAAGCGCGTCGTAAAACGGTTCGGAATGGTTGAAATCCGTACAACGCACCGCGTTCGGCGCAGAAAGGTTTTCAAGCTTGCTGCAATCGGGCCTGTACCACGGGAATGCCATATCGATCGCTCCTGACGGCAAAAGCACCTCAAGGTGCGAGCCCCAGTCATTCACGAACATGATGTCGAATTCCTGCTCTTCGTTACCCAATTCGAGCGAACGGCGCACCATTTGGGTAAACAGGCCGCCGCCGGGCAGGCTTTCGTCTGTGAAAGGCGCATAGCCACTTGAGGTCACAAGCCGCAGTGGGCGATCAAGGCTATCAGGCTGCAAGGTCGGCGCGGCGGGTGCAGCAACACTGAGGGTCAGTGGCAAGGATCCGTCCGCGCATGGGATTTTAAGCACCTGCCCAACCTCTAGCAAATTCGGGCTTGGCAAAACATCCGTGTTCGCGTTGTACAGCGCTTGGTAGCCGCCCGGCACATCGGCGCGACGCGCGATGCTGCTCAGGACGTCGCCGCGTACGATCGTATAGGTCGTACATTGTTCTTGCGCGTGCACTTGGGTGGTGGAAGCGGCAACAAGGCCAAGACTTGTGGCGCACCCTGTTGATGATAAAAATGCTACTCGTTTGAAGGTTGACCAGATAGTTTGGGGTTGGTTTTTCGACATTCGCCGTCCCTTTCTTGAATCATTTCTTCGTGATCGCACTATTCCACAGAAAATTCAGATGTCTTGCGAAAGTTGATCGAAAGCCACAAACCGTTGCTTTCACGTCGACATTTCGACGCAACCGCGCCAATGCCGAGGTTCAAATTTATAAAAATGCCTTGCACTTAGGCGGTTTGCTGGCTCAATTTGCACATGAACAATCAATGACCATATCGGAGCAAAAAATGACTGGCAGCAATACATATGTCCCGCCAAAGGTTTGGAAATGGGATGCAAAAAATGGCGGTGAGTTTGCCAGCATTAACCGTCCCATCGCGGGGCCCACCCATGATAAGGCCCTGCCCGTCGGCAAACATCCCTTGCAGCTGTACTCGCTCGCGACACCCAATGGCGTGAAAGTCACGGTGATGCTCGAAGAATTGCTCGCAGCCGGGCATGACGCAGAATATGACGCGTGGCTGATCCGTATCGGGGATGGCGATCAATTTGGCAGCGGGTTTGTCGATGTGAATCCAAATTCAAAGATCCCCGCGCTCATGGATCATGGGACTGGTAGCCGGGTTTTTGAAAGTGGCGCCATCCTTTTGTATTTGGCGGAAAAATTTGGGGCCTTTTTGCCCAAAGATCCCGCAGCACGTGTCGAAGCGATGAACTGGCTGTTTTGGCTGCAAGGATCTGCGCCTTATATGGGGGGTGGCTTTGGCCATTTTTACGCCTATGCCCCTGAAAAATTCGAATACCCGATTAATCGTTTTGCAATGGAGGCCAAACGCCAGCTTGATGTGCTCGACCGCCGCTTAGGCGAGGCGCAGTTCCTATCGGGCGTTGACTATACAATCGCCGATATTGCCACCGCACCATGGTATGGGCGCATGGTACAAGGTGGGGCCTATGATGCGGGTGAATTCCTTGACGTTGGGATTTACAAAAATGTGATCCGCTGGGCGGATGAGGTCATGTCGCGCCCTGCATATCAACGCGGCGCGATGGTCAACCGCACATTTGGCCCACCCGAGGGTCAGCTGCACGAACGCCACGACGCGGCTGACTTTGACACTCAAACACAAGATAAAATAGGCACGGACGCTTCATAGACCCTGGTGCACACTTACGCTGATACTTGCGGCGGCAACCACAGTTCTACTGAGGAATCGTCGCCGCCCCAAACCGCGCGTGCCCGACCGCTTGCTTTGGCGACGTAAAGCGCCTTGTCAGCTTCACTCAACATGCGTTTGGTATCCAACCCGCCGTTGGCCTGTAGCAACCCGACCGACGATGTGACATTGATAGCAGTGCCTGAATACGCCTCTTCGTGGCGTACCCCTTCACTTAGTCGCGCGCCAAGTTGTTCGGCACTGTCAGTGTCAATGTCTGCCACAAATATTGCGAATTCTTCCCCCCCTAAACGTCCAACAATGTCAGTTGCGCGCACCAGGTGACGCATCCTGTCAGCCATTCCACGCAAGACTTCGTCGCCTACAGGATGGCCAAAGCCGTCATTCACGTCCTTAAAGTGATCAAGGTCGAGCATAAACAGAACGCCGTTCGTCTGTTTTTCGAGGCGTGCCATAAACGCCCCGCGATTTAGCAGACCTGTTAAAGAATCTGTCCGTGCCAAACGCATCGCGTCACGACGCAATCTTTCGCCACGCGCAATCAAAACAAGAGCAATCGTAACCAGCGGTGTAGAGGTTGTCATAGAAATCCAAAAATGCTCTGTGAATTTATTCGATCCGCCCCCCAAAATTAGAAATTCTATTGCGATGACGACAAGGGAATCGATCACGCTCCATAAGATCACCGAAATAGGCCAATGCCACCAGGCGCGTGGCATAAGTTTTGTGAGTATTTGGTCCATACTTTTTCCAGTTTCCATGGGCACAACGAACTTCTACCTTCATTTCCCTAAGACCTACTTAAGTCGGGCTGCTGCACGTTCCAGAAATAAAGTTCCAAAATCACCCCCTAAAACGACATTTTCTCCATTGAGCTATTGACCCCCTGTTTTGCGACCCTTATTGTCTGATAACACGCAAAGGAAACCTAATGACCAAGGTCGTACTCATTCTAAGATACATGCGCATGGGCCGGTAACGGTAAGACCATAACGATCCCATGCGCCTCCGACACTCTCGGGGGTTTTTTTGTGACTAATGATAACATCAGCGGATAGGACGCGAGAACAATGACAAAAGCCATGACGGGCGCAAAAATGGTAGTACAGGCCTTGATCGATCAGGGTGTGGAAGTCGTCTTTGGATACCCTGGCGGTGCCGTCCTACCAATCTATGACGAGATTTTTCAGCAAAACAGCATCACCCATGTTTTGGTGCGCCACGAACAAGGGGCCGTTCATGCCGCCGAAGGGTATGCGCGTTCAACCGGCAAACCCGGCGTCGCATTGGTGACATCTGGCCCCGGCGCGACAAACGCTGTGACCGGTCTGACAGATGCGTTGCTGGACAGCATTCCCCTGATCGTTTTGACCGGCCAAGTGCCAACATTCATGATTGGGTCAGATGCGTTCCAAGAGGCCGACACCGTCGGCATTACCCGCCCCTGCACCAAGCATAACTGGCTGATCAAAGAGACAGACAAGCTGGCCGCGACCCTGCACGAGGCATTCCATGTCGCAACATCAGGCCGCCCCGGCCCCGTGCTGATCGACATCCCCAAGGATGTTCAATTTGCGACCGGCACCTATACCGAGGCCAAACAGGTCGAAACCCACTACAACCCGCAGGTCAAAGGCGACATCGACGCAATCACCGAATTGGTGAAAGCAATGGAAACTGCCAAGCGCCCCGTGTTCTATACAGGCGGCGGCGTGATCAATTCCGGCCCGCAAGCCTCGCAATTACTGCGCGAATTGGTTGCAGCAACCAACTTCCCGATCACCTCAACCTTAATGGGTTTGGGCTGCTACCCGGCGTCCGGTGATAATTGGTTGGGCATGCTGGGTATGCACGGGCTGTACGAAGCCAATATGGCGATGCATGATTGCGACCTGATGATCAACATCGGCGCGCGATTTGACGATCGGATCACAGGCCGTCTGGATGCGTTCAGCCCCGGATCTAAAAAGGCGCATATTGATATTGATGCGTCATCAATCAACAAGGTGATCCATGTCGATATTCCGATCTTAGGCGATGTTGCGCATGTGCTTGAGGATTTGCTGAACGTGTGGAAATCCCGCGGGCGCAAAACCAACCAAGAAGGCCTGTCGAACTGGTGGGACCAGATCAACGATTGGCGCGCCGTGAAATGCCTTGATTTCACTCAAGAAGGCAAGATCATCAAGCCGCAGTACGCGCTGCAACGCCTTGAAGAACTGACGAAAAAGCACGACCGTTACATCACAACCGAGGTCGGCCAGCACCAAATGTGGGCCGCGCAATACCTTGGGTTCGAGGATCCGAACCGTTGGATGACGTCAGGTGGTTTGGGCACAATGGGTTACGGGTTCCCCGCCTCTATCGGGGTACAAATGGCACATCCTGACGCGTTAGTTATAAACGTGGCAGGCGAGGCATCTTGGTTGATGAACATGCAAGAATTGGGCACCGCCATGCAGTTCAATCTGCCCGTCAAACAGTTCATCTTGAACAATGAACGGCTAGGCATGGTGCGCCAGTGGCAACAATTGCTGCATGGCGAACGCTATTCATCAAGCTGGTCTGAATCGCTGCCCGATTTTGTCAAACTGGCCGAAGCCTTTGGCGCGAAGGGCATCCAATGCCACGACCCCGATACGCTGGACGATGCAATCATGGAAATGATCACACATGATGGGCCTGTGCTGTTTGATTGCTTGGTTGAAAAGCACGAAAACTGCTTCCCGATGATTCCATCAGGTAAGGCGCATAACGAAATGCTGATGGGCGACGCATCAACTGACGGCGCGATTTCAGGCGCTGGCGAGGCGTTGGTTTAATCCTATCGCCCGGCCGATAGGCCGGGCAGCCCCCGACCCTCCCCACGGGAGGGGGCTTCACCCCCACCCAGGGTCAGGGGCCGCCCTTTGCGCCTGATCTCGATGAATAAAACAAGGCACATCACATGTCCGCACTAAAAATCAAAAAAGGCGCAACGAGCCACTCTGCCTATAACCTACGGCCCAACTATTCCGACACTGTTGAGCGGCACACGCTGGCGGTTTTGGTTGAAAACGAACCGGGCGTTTTGGCCCGCGTGATCGGGCTGTTTTCCGGGCGCGGCTATAACATCGACAGCCTGACCGTGGCCGAGGTCGATCACCTTGGGCATCGCTCGCGCATCACAATTGTGACCAACGGTACGCCGCAGATCATCGAACAGATCAAAGCACAATTGGGCCGCATCGTGGATGTGCATAAGGTCAATGACCTGACCGTTGAAGGGTCATCAGTGGAACGCGAACTCGCGCTGTTCAAAGTGTCCGGCAAGGGTGAAAACCGCATTGAAGCGGTCCGTTTGGCAGATATTTTTCGGGCCAATGTTGTCGATAGCACATTGGAATCATTTGTGTTTGAAATCACCGGCACGCCCGAAAAAATCGATGCTTTTGCGGAACTGATGCGCCCACTTGGCTTGCAAGAAATTGCGCGCACGGGTGTCGCGGCGCTATCGCGCGGGGCTGTCTGAAAAAACGCGCCGGGTCAGCCCCCTGACCCGGCGCAATTGCTTAGCTAGGCAGAAGACCTGCTTCTTGGCCCGCTGCGATTTCTGCGGCGTCAAGGAGCCCATCACCAGACGCATCCAATGCAATGAATTCGTCATCCGTGATATCCGGAAGCACGGCCGCTAATTCAGCATAGCTATACATGCCGTCACCGTTGACATCGATCGCGGCATCCTGTGCGAACGCGGGAACGGCAAGCGCAATTGCAAACGCAGTTTGTGCCACCAGTGTTTTCTTGATCGTCATTTTAGTTCTCCTTCATGGATATTTAGAAGGCGATGTTGCCTTCACCAGAAGGCATGAACCCCACGATTGCGCGGGACCAGATCAAACAGATTAGCTGCGAAAACCAGCATATAAATGCCATTTTTAGAAACAATGGATGCAAAAATACGCCCAAAAATACCAAATGGAAACAGTAAGCCAAACACCACCACCCTCACCTAGCAAATCTGGCGAGGTAACGCCGTCACGCGCAAATCCCGAAATTGTGAATGCCGTATCTGTTGAAAACCGAACAAATAAATCCGCGGCCTGCCTAAACTATGCCGCGGCTACTTCTCAAGATTCATATTGTCGGTGACCGGGCCGCGTTCGCGCAGCCCAAGCCGATTGCGGACTAGCCCGGCAAAAGCCCTGCTGATTGCCCATTGGCGATCTCAGATGCGTTCAGCAGGCCGTCGCCGGACGTATCAAGCACCTCGAAGGTGGCGTCGGTCAAATTAGGAAGCACCGCTGTCAGCTCGGGATAGCTATACATCCCGTCGCCATTGATATCGATATTTGGGTCTTGGGCGAGTGCCGGTGATGCAAAAAGGGCCAATAAAACGGTGGCTGGTTTGAGAGGTGATGTCGCGCGCTTCATCTTCAATCTCCGTTACGAATAAATGCTAATTTTCTTTTCTTGGCTACCATATGGGAAGCCCTGCCCCGACTTACCATCTTTGCAACAGAAACAAAGTAAAAAACCTGTCACCGGCGGGCCCTGCGGTACCAAAAGATCACAATCGCCCCCTTGCCCCTGCCCGGCTAAAACGACAATCTGCCCGTGAAACGAAATCAGGAATTCACATGGCACCGCGTAAAATCATCATCGACACAGACCCCGGCCAAGACGATGCGGTGGCCATCCTTTTGGCGCTTGCATCGCCCGAAGATATTGATCTGCTTGGGATTACAGCCGTTGCGGGCAATGTTCCGCTCGCGCTCACCGAAAAGAATGCGCGCATTGTCTGTGAACTTGCGGGAAAACCCGACACCTTGGTCTTTCCGGGATGTGACGCACCGATGCACCGTAAATTGGTCACTGCCGAACATGTACACGGCAAGACCGGCCTCGACGGCCCGCAGATGGACGATCCGAAAATGCCGCTGCAACCGCAGCATGGCGTTGATTACATTATCGACACCCTGCGTAATGAGCCCGCAGGCACGGTCACGATCTGCCCCATTGGACCGCTCACCAATATCGCGACCGCCTTTGAAAAGGCGCCCGACATCATCCCGCGCATCCAAGAGATCGTGCTGATGGGCGGCGGTTGCTTCGAAGGCGGCAACATCACTCCAGCCGCCGAATTTAACATCTACGTTGATCCCGAAGCTGCCAAAATTGTGTTTGAATCCGGTGTGCCGCTGGTCGTGATGCCCTTGGACGTAACGCATAAGGCGCTCACCACCAAAGCCCGCATCGACGCGTTTCGCGCGATGGGCACCAAGGTCGGGGATATGGTTGCGGCTTGGACCGATTTCTTTGAACGGTTTGATATGGAAAAATATGGATCAGAGGGCGCGCCACTGCACGACCCATGCACGATTGCCTATTTGATCGATCCCAAATTGTTTACGGGCCGCCATATCAATGTTGAGATCGAAACAGAATCTGAACTGACCCTTGGCATGACCGTCGTGGATTGGTGGCGGGTCACGGACCGTACGCCCAATGCGCTGTTCATCGGTGACTTGGACGCCGAAGGTTTCTATGCGCTGCTGGCAGATCGGATTGCACGCTTGTGAAAATCCCGTTTGATAACAGCTATGTAAAGCTACCCGCGCAGCTTTATGTGGCAACGCCACCAACCCCTGTACCTGCGCCCGCGCTGATCAGCTATAATCAAGCCTTGGCGGATGATCTAGAAATTCAAGGCACGCCTGATCTGGCGGTTTTTGCAGGCAATGCGATCCCCGAAGGGGCCGCGCCGATTGCGCAGGCCTATGCCGGGCATCAGTTCGGCCAATGGAACCCGCAATTGGGCGATGGCCGCGCGGTGCTATTGGGCGAAGTGATAGATCATTCAGGCACCCGCCGCGATATCCAGCTCAAAGGCGCAGGGCAAACCCCGTTTTCGCGCCGTGGCGATGGGCGTGCATGGCTTGGGCCAGTGCTGCGCGAATATCTGATATCAGAGGCGATGCATGCATTGGGTGTGCCAACCACCCGCGCTTTGGCCGCTGTGACGACGGGCCAAGACATCGCGCGCGAAACCCTGCTGCCGGGCGCGGTCTTAACCCGTGTCGCACAAAGCCATATCCGGGTCGGAACCTTTCAATATTTCGCGGCGCGCCAAGACCTAGTGGCGCTGCGCGCGCTGACCGATCATGTGATCGCACGCCATTACCCGACAGCCGCGGACCCCGCGGCGCTGTTAGATCAGGTGATCACACGCTATGCACAGTTGATTGCGCAATGGATGGGGTTTGGGTTTATTCACGGCGTGATGAACACCGACAATGTGTCCATCGCAGGCGAGACGATTGATTACGGCCCCTGTGCTTTTATGGATGGGTATCATCCGTCCCAAGTGTTCAGTGCGATTGACCGCCAAGGCCGCTATGCCTATGCGAACCAGCCGCAGATTGGCGCGTGGAACATGGCACAATTCGCCACATCGCTGATCCCACTCATGCCTGACCAAGACGCCGCAATTGAACAGTTCACGACCGCAGTAAACCGGTTTGGCGACATCTATCTTGCAGCATGGCGCGCCGTGTTCGCCGCGAAAATCGGGATCATCGACCCAACACCAGAAGACACTGAGCTGATCCAAACCTTGCTTGATCTTATGGCCACTGAACGCGCCGATTTCACGGCTGTTTTCGCGCATCTTGGCACCGATACCGCCCGCGACCAGTTTATTGACCGGGCAGCGTTTGACGCCTGGGCAATAGACTGGAAAGCGCGCAGGTCGAATGATTTTGCGGCGATCATGGCGGCGGCCAATCCAAAAACTATTCCGCGCAATCATCAGGTTGAAGCTGTGATCCAAGCCGGTGTTGCGGGTGATTTTGCGCCATTTCATGCGATGCTTGATGCGGTCGCGCAGCCCTTTGCGCCGCTGACCGACACAACCGCCCGCTATGCAACGCCGCCAACATCGGCAGAGCAAGTCACCCGGACGTTTTGCGGGACTTAGCCGGGCGGTTGATCAATACGATTCCAATCGCCACCAGCAACAATGCCCCAATCAGATCGAATCCAACCTGTTCGTCCAACAAGAGCCAGCCTAAACCGACGCTGAGCACAGGCGACAAAAAGCTAAACGACGCAACCCCAGAGGCCGGATAGACCGACAAAAGCCACAGCCAGAACACAAAGCCTGCGCTGACCACGATCACGATTTGGAAAAGCAGCCCCGCGATATGGATCGGCCCAATATCGCGGATAAACGGGCCAAAGAAGAAGGCGGCGATCAGCAAGATGGGTGCGGAAACAAGAACTTGCCAGTAAAGCTGCATTTCAGGGCGCACCCGCGCAAGCGGCGATGCTTTGGCCATCATCGCGGTCACAGACCAAGACAGCGCACCGCCCAAGGCAGCGATGTCGCCCCAGATGCTTGCCTCGCCCGCACCGCGGTTGAGCATCGCCCAAGCGACACCCGCCATCGCGAACACCAGCCCAACGGCCTTGAGCGCGGTGATCTTATCATTGGGCATCACAAAATGCGCGATAATCGCAAGCCAAACAGGCATCGAGTAAAAGATTACGGCAGAACGCCCCACGGTGGTCAGATCAAGCGCCACAAATAAGCAAAGGAACTGAATCCCAAAGAAAACCCCTGTGATAAAACCGGCCATGCGTGTGTCCGGCTCAAAGCGGATCGGAATCCCGCGCCAGCGCAAATAGGCCCACAGGCACACCACCGCACCAGCAGACCGCAAGCCTGCAAAAAACACGGGCTGTAACCCACCATTGGTGACTTTGATTACCACCTGATTGAATGCCAAAAACAGCGCAAACCCGGTCAGCGCAACCGCGCCAAATGTATCGATCTGAGATTTTCGTTCCATGGCGGCACCCTTTGCCGGTGCCCCTGTAAAGTCAAGGTGTTAACCGGGGTTTATCATCCATTTCCCGGCAGGCCAAAAGGCATGAAATGCGAAGGCAAACATCACGTCATGCGCGATGTCATTTCCCGCCGCATCACGCACCCGAATATTGCCCACATCGCGCCCTTGCGCGATCGTCCCACCATCGAGCGCGGACGCTTGGCCTGCGGCCCATGTCAGGGTGATCCCCTCTTCGGTCAGCATACCCGCCGCCGCGATCCGGCTGAGCGGCCACGCCTTATCCCCGATCCGCACCACCCGTGCGAGCGCTGGAATATCATGGGGAGGCAATTCACCCGAATACAAAAATGGCCGGTGCGAACTGTCATAGCTGACATAGGGGTTGGTGCCATAACTGCGGTCGTAATCCGGTTCCGCCATCACCCGCCCATCAGGGTTGGCCGCACGAAAACTCTCCCAGCTTTCCATCCACGCAGGCAAAGCCTGTAGCTGTGCCCCTGTGAGATCGCCGACAATGGCAGTACCCGTGGCCTGCTGCCACCAGCTTAAGCTTTCGCGGTCATACATGATCATATCGGAATTGCGCAGCTTTCCCGAGACTCCAAAACGCAACGTGCCAGTGGGCCCACGTCGATCAAACACAATACCTGAATTGCAAAGCGGACAAAACGTGACCGCGACCGGCATATCGCCGATGCGATCGTTCACAATTTCATGCCACATGAGATAGCGAACAGGATAGGCCCGCGGTGGTTCGCCTGCAATATCAACAGTGATCACAGGTTCATATGCAGGTAAATCAGCCGCAGCCAACGCGGTAAACTGCGGATCATCAAGCGCGAGAATACCGTCTTTGGGTGGGCCGCCCGAAAGGATTTCAACCCAGTTTTCAACAGTCGTTTTTGAAAAATTAGTGTCTGGCCATTCGTGCGCCCAAAACTCTGGGCTGGCACTGGCGCTTTGCACGGCCAGAAAGAATGCGGTGATCGTCGTAAAAATACGCATGATGGTCCTCCCTTTTTCAGGTCAAGGGTGACCGAAGTCATCGCGTTGCACGAGCCCCCTCGCGCAGATGTGAGGGGGCTTGATGTTTGCTTATTCAGTCACGCGGACGGCTTGCATGACGTCAGGCTGGCCGATGACAGCGCCGTTTTGACCAGCACCGCGTTTGATCGCGTCGACAATCTCCATGCCTTCCACGACTTCGCCGACAACGGTGTATTGACCGTTCAGGAAGTAACCGGGTTCAAACATAATAAAGAACTGACTGTTGGCAGAGTTTGGGTTCTGCGCACGCGCCATGCCGACGATGCCACGTTCAAACGGCTGTTCGGTGAATTCAGCCGGGATGTCCGCGAATTCAGATCCACCTGTGCCCGCCATGGACAAATCACTGCCCAAAAGACCGTTTTGCACGTCGCCAGTCTGGGCCATGAACCCATCAATCACACGGTGAAAAACAACGCCGTCATACTGACCTGATTCAGCAATTGCTGTGATTTGGGCGGCATGCAACGGGGCCGTTTCTTCAAACAGGTCGATAACAATGGTGCCATTGGCCTCGCCTGCGACGTCAATCTCAAGCCCGGCAGCCAGCACAGGGCCAGCGACGACGGCTAAAAGCGCTGCGAGCTTAAACATCGGCAGCGACTTTCACGCTGATCATACGGTCAGGGTACATTGGTGGCTCGCCTTTGACGATCGCATCTACATGTTCCATGCCAGAGATCACTTGGCCGTAAACGGTATATTGGCCATTCAGGAAATCATTGTCTTTAAAGTTGATAAAGAACTGGCTGTTCGCAGAATTTGGGTTTTGTGACCGTGCCGCGCCCAATGACCCACGTGCGTGTGGCACTTTTGAGAATTCAGCAGGAAGATCAGGCAGGTCAGAACCACCAGTACCCGCACGGCCAATGTCAAAGTTTTCTTCCATATTGCCGTTTGCCACATCGCCAGTCTGCGCCATGAAGCCATCGATCACACGGTGAAACGCAACATTGTCGTATTTACCGGCGCGTGCCAGTTCTTTCATACGTGCAACATGCTGTGGTGCTACATCGGGCAACAACGCGATTGTCACGTCACCACCGGACAAGGTCATGATAATTGTGTTTTCTGGATCTTTGATATCGGCCATGTTGGGCTCCTGTTAGCTATATTGCCCACTGACATAGGACCAAGTGTTCGAAATGCCAAGCGGGTCTGGTTGACGTGACGCCCCAATTGCCGCAACAAAGCGTGAAACTTGACCCATAAAGGATTTTCACATGGCTTGGAAAACGCTCGACGACATGGATTTCGCCGGAAAACGCGCTTTGGTGCGTGTCGATATTAACGTGCCTGTCGAAAATGGCGTGGTCACGGACACAAGCCGGATTGATCGGATTGCAGCCACCGTTGATGACATCCAAGCCAAAGGCGGCAAGGTGATTTTGATGGCGCATTTTGGCCGCCCCAAAGGCCAGATTGTGCCCGAAATGTCGCTCGAAATCATCGCGCCCACTGTATCAGACGTGCTGGGCCTGCCGGTGACCTTTGTGAATGGCGATTACGCTAATGCCGTCGCCGAAATGGATGCGGGCGATGTTTTGCTGCTTGAAAACCTGCGCTTTAACCCCGGCGAAGAGAAAAACGACGCAAGCTTTGCCCAGCGTCTTGCCAGCCTTGCAGATATCTATGTGAACGACGCGTTTTCTGCCGCCCACCGCGCCCACGCCAGCACAGAAGCTATTGCAAAGCTGCTTCCGTCTTGCGCGGGCCGTTTGATGGCCGAAGAGCTGGGCGCACTGGAAAAGGCGCTTGGCGCCCCTGCCCGCCCTGTCGTCGCCGTTGTCGGCGGTGCGAAAGTATCAACAAAGCTGGACTTGTTGGGCAATTTGGTTGGTAAAGTTGACCACCTCGTGATTGGCGGCGGCATGGCGAACACGTTTTTGGCGGCCCAAGGAATCAACGTCGGCAAATCGCTTTGCGAACATGATTTGGCGGACACTGCACGCAAAATTTTGGCCAAGGCGGAAACCGCTGGCTGCGAAATCATCCTGCCCCGCGATATTGTGATTGCCCGCGAATTCAAAGCAAACGCTGACAATGAAACCGTCGCGGCGGCTGACTGCCCTGATGACGCGATGATCTTTGACGCTGGCCCGCAAACGGTTACTTATATCAATGAGGTCGTGAAAAGCGCCAAGACCTTGATCATGAACGGGCCGTTGGGCGTGTTTGAGCTGACACCATTCCACAAAGGCACGTTCGGCATTCTCGACGTGATCGCAGCCCAAACCAACGCGGGCGCATTGATTTCGGTCGGCGGCGGCGGCGATACGGTCGCGGCGATCAACGCCTCAGACCACGCGGATGATTTCACCTATATCTCAACCGCAGGCGGCGCGTTCCTTGAATGGATGGAAGGCAAAACCCTACCCGGCGTTGCGGCACTTGGGGTCTGAACATCCGATCACATTGACCTACACATCGGGAGAGGCGAAGCTGCCGTTACGCAATTCGCAGCGAATGGCGGGTTTGAGCCCATATTGACGAATGCCGCAGTGTGAACGAAGGTCTGCTTAATGACACAGCCAATCCTATTTAGAACTGACCTTGGAGGTCAGAAGGTTCCAATCCATTGGGAAGAAATGCATCCGGTTCGAAGGGATATTCTTCATTATTTTGAAGAAAACCTTGATGAGCCCATGAATGTTTATCTCATTCCAGAATA
Organism: Loktanella sp. D2R18; assembly: GCF_003318235.1. Classification (GTDB taxonomy): domain Bacteria; phylum Pseudomonadota; class Alphaproteobacteria; order Rhodobacterales; family Rhodobacteraceae; genus Yoonia. The sequence goes on from NZ_QOCG01000011.1 coordinate 259,479, forward strand.
CACGAAGCTAGAGTACTGGAAATATTTGTCGGTGTTCTTCACGAAACAATATGCAGAGAGCAAGAGGTATGCATGGTTGTTTGAACGTGGATGTCTGGCCCTACTAAATGGGTTAGCTTTAGATGTCCTAGGCGAGCAACTCCATGAAGGATCGGGCCCTTGGCTAAAGGGCAAAGACATCGCTCAATCAAGTTTACCATATCTACAGACCTACACGCCGACGGAAGCAATCCTCAAAGATGGGCAAGAAATGTTGATAGATTCATTTAGTTTCATAGCCCAGATGAACTCAAGCGATCTGGACTGGGACGGATATCCAAAATTCATTGCTAATGACCAAGGGTTATGGTTCACCAGAAACATTATTGGCGACTATTATCGTAAGACAGCTGCTCTCGATTTCGGATAACCTTGGAGCTCGAATTTTTTTCCACAATCCATCTTTGAAGCAGCCATTGGCCCAACCGCAGCGAAATTGCGCTTCGTCCGCATAGCGGCCATCCACGCACAGGACCTTGAACCTTAGCTTTGCGTATATAATACTCGACGTTTCGGTGATGCGTGTATGATATGTTGCCCGAATAGGTTCGCGCTGATGTGATCCCCCAGCGCGTTACACTTTGTACTTACAATGTTGCTTTAGTCGCATTGCACCACTCCCGGGCAAATATATTACTTGATTTATGAACGACGTTCAATTACATACATCTACATAGGAGATAGCCATGAAAAAATTTACACCATTATCAACAACAGCGGCGCTTGCGCTATTGGCCGCTACGCCCACGGTCGCCCAAGACCGCGATCCGCAGGTCACGTTTGGCGAATTCTTTAGCCCAGACCGTATTGCAACCGCGATAGCGCACACAGGTATTTCTGCGCTGCGCACCCAGATGGAATTGCAGTACGACCATATGACGGTTGATCCGATGCGCGGGATTGTCTCGCTTTCGGGGATCGTCGCGCGCCCGCAGTTGCCATACGATCAGGCTGGGCAATGCGAGGTTCTGATCGACCGTGTCACGCTTTCTAGCGATTTCACCAGCCCGTTTCAAACCGCGGCAGAGATTGACATGAACCTGATCGGCGCCCATGCGACGCTGGCTTGTTTTGAGCGTGACATGGCGGTTGCCCTGCGCACGGCTGGCTACCGTGATATGCCGATTGACCAGTTCAAAATGCGCGCCTCTTATACCTATGCGACCGGGGCCACAGCGGTGGACAGCACGATTGCGATCAACGGGTTTGGCATTTTGGATTACTCCGCATCGGGCACGATCTTGCCCCGATTGGGCCAATACGGCATCCCAGCTGAACCCGCTGTACGTGTGACCCGCGCGGTTGCGACGCTCAAGGATGACGGCGGCTGGGCTGCGATTTCGCAAGTACTGCCCGAAAACCTGCGCGATCCGGTGATGATCCGCGAAATGGGCACACAGGCCATATCCTCAGTGCTGAGCCAAGACGGGCTGCGCCCACTTGGGGCGGTTGAACGTCGTTTCGTCGCGGATCTGATGACCCAGGTCGAGGCCTATGTCACCGATCCGGGTGAAATCACCATTGAAGCCACCCTGCCCGACAACGGCATCACGCTTGAACCTGAAATGTACGCCGACCCGCTTGATCTGATTGCGGGGCTTGGGTTGCAGGTCCGTGCAGCACCGATGGCACGCTCACAGATCTTGAGCCTTGATGCACTGGCCGCAATCCAAACACCCGACAGCCTCTCACCCGACGCGCGAATTGCGCTTGCGACTGCGTTGCTTGACGGAAACGGCGTACCGCGTAGCACGTCAATGGTTGCGGGGCTTTTGGAACCGCTGCTGGATACCCCTGAAACGGCAGGTGCGGCAGCCGCGCTGCTTGCCCGTGCAGAGCAAGAAAGCGACGTGCCAAATGCCTACCGCCACGCGCTGATTGCCGCCTCCGCTGCGGAGCCGGGCGCGATTGGGCTGCTCGACAAGCTTGAATCGCGGATGACCACGCAATCTGTGCTGGCGGCGCAAGATCGGCACCTGACGTCAGTGGGCGCTGTCGCGCCGCTCGAAATGGTGACCGGTGATGACCCACGTGATTTGCGGGCATTGTCATTGGCCTATCTGACGGGCACCGGCCAAGCCCGGTCCTATGCGCGCGCTTATTACTATGCGCTCCTGGCGGAGGCCGCAGGCGATATCGCGGCGGAATCGCTGCGCAATGAAATCATCGCACGGTTTGGCGCACGCGGCCCGGATGTGGCGCAGGCTTGGCACGCGCTTGCAGCCCAAGTCGAAGAACAGGCGGTCACAGATTGGATCAACGCCGACCTTCCCGGGCGCTATCTGGTTGCTGAATAAATTGTTCGGCCCGCAGGTTTCTGCGGGCCAAAATTTCAAGTGATTTCGAAAAATACTGAATATCCACGCAATGTTAACGCAAACATCTAGTATGTTAGCGCAACCGTCATTGTCCCCCGATTTCTAGGTGTTAAAGCCCCTTTAGCGAATAGCAACATAGGGGCCTACGCCATGAAAACCACCAAAGCCGTCCAACGTATTCTTGCCAACTACGAGGGTGAAACACCCGGCGTGAAGGCGAACCTGGCGCGTATCATGATGGCCGGGAAATTGGGTGGGACTGGAAAGATGATCATCCTGCCAGTGGACCAAGGGTTTGAACATGGGCCTGCGCGCTCTTTCGCACCGAACCCGGCCGCCTACGATCCGCATTACCACTACCAGCTGGCAATCGACGCGGGGCTAAACGCCTATGCTGCACCTTTGGGTATGCTCGAGGCTGGCGCTGATACATTTGCCGGACAAATTCCAACGATCCTCAAAGTGAACTCTGCCAATTCACTGATACCCGACCCGGCCCCCAAAACCCAAGCGATCACCGCATCGGTTGATGATGCGCTGCGGTTGGGTGCGTCGGCGATTGGGTTTACGATCTACCCCGGATCGTCCGCCGCATTGAACATGTTCAGCGACATCGCCGAAATGCGCCGCGAAGCTGCCGCCAAAGGTATCGCCACCGTGATCTGGTCCTACCCACGTGGCGAATCCCTCGACAAAGACGGCGAAACGGCCATCGACATTGCCGCCTACGCCGCGCAAATCGCGGGGCTTTTGGGGGCGCATATCATCAAGATCAAACTGTCGACGGATCACCTGTCCCTGCCCGAGGCCAAAAAGGTCTATGAAGCCGAAGGGATCGACATTTCCACCCAAGCCGCACGCGTCAAACATTGCGTTGATAGCGCGCTGGCCGGGCGCCGGATCATGGTGTTCTCTGGCGGAGCAGCCAAAGGGGCGGATGCGGTCTATGATGATGCGCGTGCGATCCGCGATGGCGGCGGCAACGGGTCCATCATCGGACGCAATTCGTTCCAACGCGACCGCAAAGATGCGCTCGCGATGCTGGCCAAGCTGATGGATATCTATCGCGGCAAGGCATAAATCTGCCCAAACCCTGTGATTATCCCCTATTTGTGAAAAATAGGGGATTCACATTGCGAATCAGATGTGCGATTCTGCCGACAGCTATCCCCCAAGAGATGGCACCTGAGGCAAGCACATGTTCCGACGTCACCGCCCCCAAATGGGCACCCTTTTGTATTTCCTAGGCGCTTTGATGCTTGGGCTGTATTTCACCTTTGCTGCTGTGCAAGGTGATTATGGCCTGTTCAAGCGTATCGAGATCCGCGCGGAGGGCGCAGCGTTAGAACAAGAACTGGCAATCCTTCAGGCAGAGGTGGGGCGCATGGAAAACCTCACCTCTCGCCTGTCGGACGACTTTCTAGACCTCGACCTGCTCGACCAACAAGCACGGGACGTGCTGGGGCTGATCCGGGCGGATGAAGTGGTTATTCGGTAGGTATAGCGTCACAGCCCTGGACGTTTACTCTGCGGGCGAACTGAAATTGAATGAAGCAAAATGAATGGCCGGTGAGCAAACATTAAGCTGCTGGTCCGTCGCTCCACGGAAGATATTCTGGAGCGACTATCTGCAAGAAACCTGCGACAACAAAAAGCATCAAGAAACTCAACGCAACATATCCAATCGCTTTGAGCCACCTTCGCCGCAAATCAGGAAAAATCTCACCTGCAATGAAACGGCCAAAGCTGTTTTGAGGGCTATTTGGGTTACTCAAAGCCTTCCATGGGACAAATGGACCATCCCAGTTCGACGACCAAATCAAGGTGAAGATGACCCTTGCATGCCAATAGAAAGCAATCCCGAATGCGATCAGGGCATTTGCAAATAGCAGAACAACAAGAGCAAAAACGACGAAGACCATGAGCTACCCATAATAGTCAACAGCGTGTCATTCAACTAGCATTGCAACCATTCAGTTCGGCCGGAAAATCGGCGTCACTGGGCCCTCGACAAACTTTCGCCGCAACGCCGAATTAGCTGCAAGGTCAACGCTGCTGCCAAAGTTTGCAACGTCGTACGCCCTTAAACCACCCCTTTTCACTTTACCCCTCGTAATCCGCGCCCAACTCCTGTATAAGATAGTTTAACATTAAACTATATTTACAAAAACGCTGGAGGAGCACTCATGCCGCCCAAAAAGGCCGCCGCGAAACCGAACGTCTCAGCCGAAGAACTGCTGGGTCATTACCGTGAAATGTTGCTGATCCGGCGATTTGAAGAAAAGGCTGGCCAGCTTTATGGCATGGGCCTGATCGGCGGATTCTGTCACCTTTATATCGGTCAAGAGGCCGTTGTTGTCGGCCTTGAGGCCGCAGCAGATGAGGGCGATAAGCGCGTCACATCCTACCGCGACCACGGCCACATGCTGGCCTGCGGGATGGACCCTAAAGGTATCATGGCTGAATTGACAGGCCGCGAAGGCGGTTTTTCAAAGGGCAAAGGCGGCTCTATGCATATGTTCTCTAAGGAGAAACATTTCTACGGCGGTCACGGCATCGTTGGCGCGCAGGTGCCACTGGGCGCCGGTCTTGCGTTTTCGGACAAATACAAAGGCAATGATCGCGTAACATTCGCCTACTTCGGTGATGGCGCCGCCAACCAAGGTCAGGTCTACGAGACCTACAACATGGCTGAGCTTTGGGACCTTCCGGTTGTTTTTGTCATTGAAAACAATGGCTACGCAATGGGTACCTCTGTTACGCGTTCAACCAAATCCCCATCGCTTTGGGAACGTGGCGCGGCTTATGGCATCAAAGGTGAGGAAGTTGACGGAATGAATGTTCTTGCCGTCAAAGAAGCTGGCGAACGCGCGGTAGCGCACTGTCGCGCGGGTAAAGGCCCCTATATCCTTGAGGTCAAAACATACCGCTATCGCGGCCATTCCATGTCTGACCCGGCAAAATACCGGACCCGCGAAGAAGTCCAGAAAATGCGTGATGAACGTGACCCGATTGAACAGGTCCGTGACATGCTGCTGACCGGCAAACACGCGTCCGAGGATGATCTCAAGGCCATCGACAAAGAAATCAAAGCCACGGTGAACGCGGCCGCAGAGTTTTCAAAAGAAAGCCCCGAGCCCGCGTTGGAAGAGCTTTGGACAGATATTTACGCAGAGGAACACGTTTAAATGCGGCTGTCTGTTTCTCTATGTACCTTGGCTGCATTGGCAGCCTGCATAGGTGATTCAGACGTCGATGTCGCTGTCGCAAAAGCGATCTCAATCGTCAACGACACGCAGCCAGAGTTTTATTCACAATCGATAGCTTTGGCACAGGTCGATGATTGCGATGTTACTCTGAACTACGTTGGCCCGATCCCAACAGGTGAAGCTGGCACGTTCGCGGTCACAACTTTCGCTGATATGTCACGACTAGACTATGAGAACGCGTCAATTGAACCGAACCTGCTTGCGCAAAGCAAAGGCGTTTTGTTGGCTATCCCATACACCGGCGCTCCATTCCCGCAAACAATTCGCACGACCGATACTGCAGTGTCTTTTCAAGAATACGTTGCAAACACCGGACGTGGAAGCTGTGTGGATGCGACCTGCGAAATGACTTGGGAAGCCCCGCATTTATTGTTCAGAATTGACGTAAACGAACCAGAACCCGCCGCCGAGGCGATCCTCGCGGCACTTACCGAAGTTGGCGCGGCTTGCCGCGCTACCGGTCTTTAACGGAGAAAATGAATGGCAACTGAAATACTGATGCCCGCCCTCTCGCCCACCATGGAAGAAGGCACCTTGGCCAAATGGCTTGTCAAAGAGGGAGACACTGTTTCATCCGGCGACATCATGGCCGAGATTGAAACGGACAAGGCCACAATGGAATTCGAAGCTGTCGACGAAGGTATTGTTGGCAAGATTGTCATCGCCGAGGGGACTGAAAACGTCAAAGTCAACGACGTGATCGCGATCTTGGTCGAAGAAGGTGAAGCAGTTCCCGAAGTTGGTGCAGCCCCTGCGGCCGCAGCGCCTGCCGCGGCAGAGCCTGTTGCAGCGGCGCCTGCAGCAGCTGCGGCCCCTGCGGCCCCGGTTGTCGATGCCACCCCTGATTGGCCCGCCGATACCCCTGTGACATCGACCACCGTCCGCACCGCCCTGCGCGATGCGATGGCTGAAGAAATGCGTCGCGATGAAGATGTATTTTTGATGGGTGAAGAGGTCGCGGAATACCAAGGGGCCTATAAGATTTCGCAAGGTCTGCTGGATGAATTCAGCGCCAAACGCGTGATCGACACACCGATCACAGAACATGGGTTCGCCGGGATCGCGACGGGTGCCGCCTTTGGTGGGCTAAAGCCTATCGTTGAATTCATGACATTTAACTTCGCCATGCAAGCGATTGATCATCTTATCAACTCTGCCGCCAAGACATTGTATATGTCCGGTGGTCAAATGGGTGCGCCCATGGTGTTTCGTGGTCCAAATGGCGCCGCTGCGCGTGTGGGTGCCCAACACTCGCAGTGTTATGCCGCATGGTACATGCAGGTGCCCGGCCTCAAGGTTGTGATGCCTTATTCGGCGTCTGACGCCAAAGGCCTGATGAAAACCGCGATCCGTGACCCCAACCCGGTGATCTTCCTTGAAAACGAAATCATGTATGGCAAGTCTTTTGATGTGCCTGACATGGATGACTTCACCATTCCCTTTGGCAAAGCCAAGGTGGAACGCAGCGGCGATGATGTCACGATCGTTTCCTTCGGGATCGGTGTAGGCTACGCGCTGGAGGCCGCAGAAAAATTGGCGACCGAAGGCGTGAACGCCGAGGTGATCAACCTGCGCACATTGCGCCCAATGGATACGAAAACCATCCTAGCCTCTGTGCGCAAGACAAACCGCTGCGTCACCGTCGAAGAAGGCTGGCCGCAAGGTTCTGTTGGCGGCTACATGAGCAACGTCATCATGCAAGAGGCCTTTGATTATCTTGACGCACCTGTCATCAATTGCACTGGCAAAGACGTTCCGATGCCCTATGCGGCGAACCTTGAAAAACACGCGCTGATTACAGTCGACGAAGTTGTCGATGCCTGTAAATCAGTGACTTACCGTTAAGGAGATAAAGCGATGCCAACAGAAATCCTGATGCCCGCCCTGTCACCGACAATGGAAGAGGGTACATTGGCCAAATGGCACGTCAAAGAAGGCGACACTGTCTCCTCTGGCGATATCATGGCTGAGATTGAAACTGACAAAGCGACGATGGAATTCGAAGCCGTCGATGAAGGTGTGATGGGCAAAATCCTGATCGCCGAAGGCACCGAAGGTGTCAAAGTCAACGATGTGATCGCTGTTCTGCTTGAAGATGGTGAAAGCGCGGATGATATCAGCGCAACACCTGCTGTGGCTCCGGAGGCAGCGCCCGCCGCGGCCGCAGAGGCGGGCCCCGCAGGGGGCTCCGATAAGGCCGCACCCCCTGCCCCGGCCGCCCCTGTGAAAGACGGCAAACGCATCTTTGCGACACCGCTGGCACGCCGTATCGCGGCGGACAAAGGTTTGGATTTGGCGGCGATCGCGGGCTCTGGCCCACATGGTCGTATCGTGAAAGCCGATGTCGAAAACGCTACCGCTGCGCCGAAAGCTGCTGCACCTGCTGCTAAGGCCGACGCGCCTGCGGCCGCTGCAATTGCAACAGGTCCTTCAACGGACGTGGTGCTTAAGACCTATGCGGATCGCCCCTTTGAAGAGGTCAAACTGGACGGGATGCGTAAAACAATCGCCGCCCGCCTGACCGAAGCCAAGCAATCGGTGCCGCATTTCTATCTACGCCGTGATATTCAGCTTGATGCTTTGCTCAAATTCCGCAGCCAGTTGAACAAGCAACTCGAACCACGTGGCGTGAAACTGTCGGTCAACGACTTTATCATCAAAGCCTGTGCACTGGCGCTTCAACAAGTGCCTGAAGCCAACGCAGTTTGGGCAGGTGATCGCACGCTGAAGTTCGAAAAATCAGACGTCGCTGTCGCTGTGGCGATTGAAGGTGGGTTGTTCACACCTGTGCTCCAAGACGCCGACAGCAAATCACTGTCAGCCCTGTCGGCGCAGATGAAAGACATGGCAACCCGTGCGCGCGACCGCAAACTTGCGCCACATGAATACCAAGGCGGGTCATTCGCGATTTCCAACCTTGGCATGTTCGGCATCGATAATTTCGACGCCATCATCAATCCGCCGCATTCGGCCATTTTGGCCGTGGGCGCGGGCGTCAAGAAGCCCATCGTCGGCGCAGATGGCGAACTGACCGTCGGCACCGTGATGTCATGCACATTGTCCGTTGATCACCGGGTGATTGACGGTGTTCTGGGCGCAAATTTATTGAATGCGATCAAGGACAACCTTGAAAACCCCATGACGATGCTGGCTTAACAGCCAATCAAAATCTGATAAAAAACGGCACCTTGCGCTAAATCAAGGTGCCGTTTTGCGTTCTATGTCATGCATGTGCCAACCTAGACAAACAAAGGTATCTGACATGGATTGGAAAAGCGAACTTGCCGAGGCTGGCAGCAATATCGAAAACTTCCGCACCGCACAAAGCGCCGCCAGTGATGGTTTCTCGGCGATGCACCGCGCGGCTTTGGTTCCGGGGGCTTTGGATACGAAACAAAAGGAACTGATTGCGCTGGCCATCGGTATTTCAAAGCAATGCATTGATTGCATCGGTTTTCATGTCCAAGCTGCGATCAAAGTAGGTGCGACACGCGATGAAATTGCCGAAGTGATTTCCGTATCCATGATGATGGGCGGCGGGCCAGCTTATATGTACGGCGTCAAAGCTCTCGAAGCCTTTGATCAGCTCACAGCCGATTAAGCTCGCACACGAAACGGCCGCATTCCTAAAATGAAATGCGGCCGTTTCGCGAAATTGGCGTTAGCTCCCATTGGGCAAGAGCTGGTTCATCGACATGGCGGGCTGCGAACAGCCTGCTTCGCCGACGATCTTTGCGGGTACGCCTGCAACGGTTTTCATGGGTGGCACATCTTCCAAAACGACCGACCCAGCCGCGATCCGGCTGCAATGGCCCACGTTGATGTTTCCCAGAACTTTGGCCCCGGCCCCGATCAGCACGCCATTGCCAATTTTAGGGTGCCGGTCGTCGTCTTCTTTGCCTGTCCCGCCAAGGGTCACGGAATGCAGCATCGACACATTGTCACCAATCACGGCCGTTTCACCCACAACGATGGAATGGGCGTGGTCGATCATGATCCCCTGCCCGATGGTTGCCGCCGGGTGGATATCGACCCCGAAAATTTCGCTGACCCGCATTTGAACAAAATAGGCCAAATCGCGACGTCCTTGTTGCCACAGCCAATGGCCAAGTCGATACGCTTGCACGGCCTGAAACCCCTTAAAGAACATCAAAGGCTGTAGAAATCGGTGGCACGCCGGGTCGCGGTCCACGATGGCGACAATATCAGCGCGTGCAGCAGCACATAGCAGAGCATCTTCCGCATAGGCCGCGTCAGCGATTTCGCGGATGATCTGTTCTGACATCTCGGGCGAGGCGAGTTTCATCGACAAACGGTATGCCAGCGCACCCTCAAAGCTGTTATGGTGCAATACACAGGCGTGGATCATCCCGCCAATCAGTGGCTCTGCCTTGATCGCCTCTTCGGCCTCATTGCAGATGCGTTGCCAGACCGGGTCAACTTCGCGCAAGCTTGGGTTCAAATGTGCCATCTGGGTTTCCTTTGCCGTCAGACCTATTGTCTAGAGCATAACGCGCCCAAGGGCCAAGAACAAAGCTGTGATTTCACACATCAGCTTGTGTGATTATCCGCCAAGTATGTGCAAAGCGCTGCGAGGCTTCTGAGGAAACCTTTGTTGCAAGGACCGCGCGCAACCGATTCATCGTATTTTAAGGCTGCCGACATTAGCGTGCCATTGCCAAATTGCGGGTGCGGCTTTCCCTGCGCAATCCGGTACGCATCAGCCTGATCCGCCTGTGCGCAAAGCTTAGCGATCATTGCTTGCCGCGCGGGCGATGCTGCCACCACCCGCGCGGCTGTTTCTAAGTCTGCAAGTTGCACCGGGCGCATGGTTAAACCTGCAAGTTCACGCCCACAAACGGCCCAGCGCCGAACCGCGCCGAGACTTGCGCGACCTCAATCCGGTAGGGCAAAGCGCCAACCTCTGATATCCGGGTGGCATCAGGATAGGACCAGGCAGGCGTGGCTGATGTTTCGGTTCGTTTCGTGATCCCATCTTGCATGATCCTGACTTGATAACTTTCTGTATCTTCGCCCAAGGGAATTTCACCATCCGCCCAGATATCGCCATCGATCCGGCTACAGCGGATCCATGACAGATCGGTCCCGCTTACCCCTGCCTGCGCGCGCAGGTACGCCACCGGATAGGGCCGCAGCCCGTTGCCTTGGAACGTATGCTCGGCATAGCGAAAGCTTGCGTCCGTCAGGGGTCGCTTGGCCGGCCCATACCGGAAATGTCGTGGTAATCCGCGCAACGCCGAGGGTATGGCGATTTGTGTCGGTGCCCCATCCATCACCACCACGCGTGACCCGTCGGGCCATACATCAGGCATAAGCCCGCGACTGCCCGCTTGCCCGCGCAACAGCCCGGTCAACTGATAGCTGCGATCTCCAATAGGTGTCGCGGTCTGAAATTGCAGAATTTCCCATTTGTCTGGCGTACCATCCCCGATCGCGATTGTGTTCGCCCCAGATAAAAGGGCTGCTGTTGTCGCCGAACTGAGTTCCCCGTTGACGAGCGTGACTTCAAGCCCAGTTTGTCTATCCCAAATTCCGACGGGTCCAGCGCCCAGCGCAGATTGCGTGGTCCCAATAAAGGCGGCGCTTTCGATCAACGATTGCAATGTATAATCACTGTCTTGCGGAGCCCCGTAAACCGCAATCGTGCCCGGCCAAGGCCGCCCACCCAATGCGATGTACGGCGCGGTTGGCTGTTCGTCCCCAGTAAGCAGCGGCAAGTCCATAAACACCGCGGCGACCGGCACAGGTCCAACATAGGGTTGCAGCACCGGCCCGTCGCCATCATCACTGGCCGCGCGGTAGATTTCGGCATCTATACGTGTGGCCTCGATCAACCGCAGACCGGATTCTTCGATCCGGTCCACCCTGTAGCGTCCGGTATGATCGGCAATATCAAGTTCAACAACATCCCCCGCCCCGACGCTCAGCAATGACGGCGGCAGCGCAAAGCTTGCCTGATCACGCGCGATACGTGCCTCTTGGAGCCAACGTGTTACCGTATTGGACGCCTCTGAACGCGTCAGCGCGAGCGGCATTTCAGTTTTACTAACCCCATAGGTTTGACGATCGGGGTGTACGGCCTCGGCGGCGATGGCACCGTAATCAGCATCATTGTCGAGATGTACCAATTGGATGCGTGCGGCAGTTTCTGCGGCAGGTGACCGAGTCAGCGCGATAGACTGATCCTTTTCAAGATCAATCGCCAGATCACTATCCATCAAAAGATGGTCCGCCCGTCCAGCGCGGTTTTCAAAGGCCAGCACTCCGTCGCGTTCCATTGCATCAAACCCATAGGTGACCATCAGCGGCTGCAACGCGGCCCGCCCAGAGCCGATATCGCTGACCGTATAGCCCCGCACCACACCGTAAAGCTTTGAGACGTCAAACCGGGTCACGCCAGAGCGGGTGCAAATCTCGGCCACGACAGAGGCAAGCGCGCGGTTGCTTGCCCGCCCGTTCAGCCAATGCCCACGTGCATAGTTTTCGCCGTCAGACCAAAGTATGCGGTTCCCCGGAAAGAACGGATAGGGTCGTGCATCCCATGCCCAGACGTGCATCCGCCCGATGTCTACCATCGGCGCACCATAGACAGCGGATACCGGGTTATTGGCCAAATCACCAAAATGCCCATAGATGGCCCGCAGATACTGCATCTGCATAAAATCATCTCGGTTCCCGTTGGAATAATAAGGCAGCTGCGATTCAGAGGATTTAGGATCGATGAATTTGTTGGGTTGGTTTGCTGCTTTGTCCAATGCGGCACAGCCAAATTCAGTGAACCAAATCGGTTTGCTTTGCGGCACCCATGCCGTCGGCGTTGTGTCGCGCACCCCATCTATGCGGTTATGGTGCGCATTTTCCCACCATCCTTGAAAATCCTTATAGCGCCACAGCCACGGCTCTCCTTGCCCATCAGTGATCGGGGTGCGCAGCTGGGCCTCGCGTGCTTCGGGGCTGGGGTAATACCAATCATAGCCTTCCCCGCCCGCAACATTGCTGCGCAGATAGTCCAAATTGTAGATCGCACCCGCCGCAATATCAGCGTGGTCTTCACCGTCACGCCAATCCGCAAGCGGCATATAATTATCCACCCCGATGAAATCGATATTCGCATCCGCCCAAAGCCGATCAAGGTGAAACAGCTTATCCGCCGTCCCTGTGGGTTGATATCCGTGGTATTCAGACCAATCCGCCGCATAGCTGATTTTGCACGCTGGCCCAAGGATCGCCCGGACATCCGCCGCCAGTTGAATCAGCGCTTCTACAGCAGGAAAGCTATTCCCCACCCCGCGAATTTGCGTCAAAGCGCGCATCTCCGAGCCGATACAAAACGCAGATACGCCCCCTGCAGCTGCACAAAGATGTGCATAGTGCAGTATAAACCGCCGGTATCCCCAATCGGTTGGCCCAGTATAGGACACCCGCGTGCCGTTTACATCAAAATCACTGGCTTGGGCATTCCCCATAAAGGCGGCCACCTCTGCGACGGCTGCGGCGGTGCCATCGCTGGTGCCATCCATGTTTGGGGCAAGTGCCGTGGTAATCCGCCCACGCCAAGGCAGAACAGGCTGACCGACATCCGCTGTCCACGGATTGGGCAGGCTGTTGCCCGCGAGTTGTTCCATCAAAATAAACGGGTAGAACACCGCAGACAGGCCTCGCGCATTCATATCTTGTAGCGCCTCGACCACTGCCGCATCAGCGGGTGTCCCACCATAAACAGGATCGCCATCAAGCTCAGGCGATATTTGCGCAGTGCTGCGGGTCAGCCCCGACACGCGCCAGCGCATCCCCTGCGCGTCAGCTTCGTCTTGTTCCATCTTTGGAATGATGTCGCATTCACCACAGCGCAGGTCATTGCCAAACCAAGACACCACCAACATCACCGATTGACAGGCGGGGATTTCACCCTGAAGCGCATCCATCGACGCACTAAAGTCGCTTTGCCCCATCGGCGTATTGGTATTGACCGCCACCTCTTCGCCATAGTTACGCGACATATAGACTTGCGAGGTGGCCAGTGCATATTCGCCCGTGCCGGGGATCAGGGCCACGCCAGTAACGGTGTCGCCTAGTTCATCCACGCCCGGGCGCATGACCTCAAACGTCAGTTGCGGGATACGGTTGCCGAATTGGGCCAAGGGCATATCTTCAAACACGACATAGGCGGTGCCACGGTAGGCGGGCGTGTTTTCAATGCCTTCAACCGCCGCAATTTTGGGATCGGCTTGCTGGTCAAGCGCCCCCGTATAAACCCGCATATTCAAATCATCTTGCGCGACTTCGGTGCCGTCTGCCCAGATGCGGCCAACGCGTCCGATCTCGCCTTCGCACAACGCAATCGCAAGACTTACGGAATATGAAAACTCGGTCACTTCGGGGGTTGGTGGCGCACCTTTGCCACCGCCCGAGGTTTTGCTGCGTTCCTTAAACTCCGATGCCCAGATCACTTGCCCCGGTACGCGCATGCGCCCGTAGATTTGCTGGATGTCGGCGCCTTCGTCCGCGCCCGTCAGACGCAACCGATCAACCCGGCCCGTTTCAACCGGGTCACTGCCCGCGCCCATGATTTTTTGGTCAATCTGGCGTCCAATCGCAGCCCCAGCCGCGCGACCAATTGTTGCCATAGAAAGCCCCAAGACAGAGCCGCCGATAGACCCGCCCAGCGCCATACCCGCTGCGGAAAGAACGATTGTCGCCATGACCTGTTATCCTTTTGAAATCTCGAAACGCGCAACGATCCGTCTGCGCCACGGGGTCGACAGCGGGCTTTCGACAACCCCATGCCCCGCATATGAATGGATGAAAGCAGGGCTTGCACCCGCCTGACTGATAATGCCGACATGTTTGGCCACTGCCCCCGCCCGCATACGAAACAACACGACCTGACCATGCGCGAACGTGCCCCCCGCCACCACATGCATGTGGCGCAGTGCGGCCGCATGCAGCGTTTCATCACCTTGGGGTTCGGACCAATCGGCCGTGTAGGCCGGCACGTGTTCGGGTTCTTCCCCGTAAAGCTCGCGCCAGACACCACGCAAAAGCCCAAGGCAATCACAGCCTACGCCCCTAACCGAGGCTTGATGCAAGTAAGGGGTGCCGATCCAGCCGCGCGCTGCGGTAACGATTGCCACCGTCATCGGAACAGACTTCCACCTGTGTTGGCCCCATCGCTGCGCGGCACGCTCAGCAGCCAATCACTGCCCGGAATATCGGAAAAGCCTTGAAAATTAACAAAGTTACTAAATTTTTCGCGACATGTTTCGGCGCGCCTATCGCAGCCTGCGATAAAGCGCAGCGTATCACCTGCTAAAATTGGCGCTTTGATCTGCTCCCATAGGGTGATCTGCCGGGTGTCACCGACAATCCTATCCGATTTGATCACCCCCCGTAGATGTTGCGCCGCGCCTGACTGGACAATCAATTGCCCCTGTTCAAACCATTGATCATTGAAGGTGGGAAACAGGGCCAACGTAAAATGTTGCCCGTCAGTATCAGCGGTCAGGGTGAAGTCGGTGGTGAATAAGGGGTTGGTCAGGTCAATGCCGCAACGCCCATCCCCTAGTAGCGCACTACATGTTTTCAAGTACGACCGCCCCTGCGGTTGGTTCAGCGCCTCGGTCAGACCGCGCAATTCCGCTTGGAACCCGCCGCTCGCACGCGTAATTTCACCGATAGTGCCATAGAACCGGACCTTGCGCGCGCTCGGGTCATCCCATTGCACCAGCCAGGTCGTGACCTCAGCCCCGTCATAGCGGCCTGCATTGATATCGGCCTCGGTGATCGCATCGGCGGAGAGCACCCCAATGGCTTCGGTGTTATTGACCGATAACCCCGTGGTGCTGGCCAGCGCGCGCGCACTTAACCCAGATTCTGGCATGAAAGCGATGCCATCAAATTGAATGGGCTGGTCATGGTCCGTAAACCCAAGCGTCACCCCGTCGCTGCGTGTCACCGCCCAGCAATAACAAAGATGCGTGGCCTTGGTGTCGAGATGTGTCTGTAAAGCTGTGGTCATACTCGCACCTCTACAACTGGTACATTCGGGATTTCGCCCGCCTGAAAATGCGACACAGAGGTTTTGATCGCATCCGTGTCAAAGCGCACCGGCACATCAAATTCATATCCCGCCGTCACATCTGCACCGATATCTGGCGGGTGGGTGAACGTCAGCATCCCCGTATCGTGATCAATCGCGTAATCTGCGCCCTCAAGCTGAAGCACGCCGCCAATCGCCACGCGCACCGACCCAGGCACGGGCTTCGCAATCGGCCGCAGATAGGTCGTGTCGCCCGAACGGTAGGTTTTGATAATTTGGAACACGTCCGTGACCTCATCACCTGTCCCAATCAACTGGTCCTCGGCATCTGTGTCCGCCGAAGGGGTGCAGGATTTAAAGTCGCTCCAGTCTTTCCAGCGAAACCCGATCAGTTGCCCTTGTCGCGCCTCAAAAAAGGCGATCAGGGTCTCAATATCGTCAAGTGACCGTAGCCCGATGCCTGCATCGTACCGCCGCCGCGCATGCGCCCAGGGCGTGTTACGTTCTTCAAACCCGTTCGCCAGCGTGACAATATCCGTGCGCCGTTCGGGACCACCGACGGATCCAAGGCTCAGCGAGGCGGGAAAGCGAATGTCGTGAAATGCCATTGTTGATGCTCCTACCTGTTACGTTGGCTGCGGCCCAAGGCGCGCGCCACCTGCGAGGCAACCTGCCCGTTTGATCGCTGAAAGCTTTGCGCATCCGGGGTTGAAATGTTCATATTAACAGTCACAGCGCTGCCCCCTTGGGTACGCACGCCCAACCGCCCATCTGCCCCCCGCGACAACGGCATGATGGCTTCGGGGCCTGCTTCGCCCATCAATCCGGTGCCCCCACGCATGGGAAAGGCCACAGGGCTGCTAACAACCCCGCCTTTGGCAAAGGGCATCACGCGGCCTTGCGAAAACGGTGCGCCATCAGCGTAGGGCATCATACTGGATACGGCGGCGTTGATCCCATCCGACAGCATCCCACCAAAGTGGTTCATCACGGGGTTCACAGCGGCCGAATAAGCCGTGTTGACCATGGATTGCGCCAGCCCGCCCAGTACGTCAGATAGTTTCGCGCCATCCAGTACCAGCCCATCAAAAGCGCGCCGCAACCCGCCCGAAAACCCGCGTTCCAGATTGCCCAGATCGCGGGTGGTTTCAGCCAAAGACCCTTGCACGCCGCGCAATTGGCTATCAAAGGCGGCGGTCACTTGCGCCGCGTCGCCGATGCTTTGCTCAAGCGCGGTGACATTGCTATCAAGCTGGTCAATCTTATCTGCATCATCCATTTTCATTCTCCTTTTGCGCATCCGGGAACCGCGCTTCGAGTTCCGTCAATCGTGCGCGCGCCATTGGAGCTGAAACATGGGTCAGCCCCAACATCACCTGAAGTTCGAGCGGGGTCAGCGCCCAAAACTGCGCGGGTGTCAGGCGCAGCCCATGCAGCCCCGCCTGCATCAAGCCGCGCCAATCCAGTCCAATCATGACGGCGGCGCGAAGGTCCGCGCGAGCAATGTGGCAGCCAATTGCGCGGCCCCGACCGGGCCACCCGCAATTTCAGCCGACATCAAATCATCTGCCGTGCCTTGCCAGCCGCCCCCCCGTAGCCCAGCAACAACAACGGCCATCACATCCCGGCTCGAAAATGCGCCACCTTCAAAACGGCGGATCAGATCGATCAGTGACCCTTCGCCTAGGCCTGCCTCCAACTCGGCCAATGCGCCAAGTGTCAGCTTGCAGACATAGGGCACATCATCGATGCGCACCTCTGCCTCTCCCGTCCAAGGGTTTGCCATTAGATCAACGCCGTAAAGGTCAGCGCCCCAGCGGAGGCCAACGACAATTCGTAAGTCGCTTCGCCATTATGCGATCCCGCATATTCGACCAATGTAATCTGAAACGGGCCCTCAACAGTGCCAAAATCAGGAATGATCACCTGAAAATCAGGGGTTTCACCGTCAAAGAAAATTTGACGTGCCCGTTCATCGGTCGCTTCATCCTTGAATACACCTGAACCCGAGATTGACGCGGTTTTCACACCTGCCCCACCCAGGATTTCGCGCCAACCACCGGTGCTTTCTAAACTTGTGACATCAACCGTTTCCGCATTGAAACTAATCCGCGTGGCCCGCAGCCCCGCAGCCGTTTCAAACAAGCCACCGCCCGTCATGTCGATCTTGACCAACAGGTCTTTTCCATTTTGCGCTACCATAGTTGATACTCCGTTTTAAAGATTAAGCGTCATCCGCGACACGCGCGCGGAAGATTAAATTGATCTGGCGGACATCGCCGGTGCCCACGCGGGCGGCCTTTGCCTTGTAGAAATTCAGTGACACCAGCGCGCCGCGTGTCAGGGTCAAATCAGCATCCACCAATGCATCAGACACTGCCGCCGCAGCGGTCTTCGCCGTTGAAAACCCAGCCGTTTCTGTCACCACAGTGACCGTGAATTCATGCAAAGCCCCGCCACCCGTCTTATCGGATGCATCGCGCACGTCTTCTGATCCAAGCACCACGTAAAGCGCAGGCAATGTACCGCTGGGCAGCGCATCATAGATCGCCGTGCCGACAAGCGCTGTCAGGTCAGGGTCCGCAGTCAATTGCCCGTAAACAGCCGTTTGAAGGGCCGACGCAACGCCATAGCTCATGATGCTGTCTCCTCGGTTGCGTGGCAGGTTAGAAACCGGGCATCGGTATCCTTCTCGGCCACAGCAGTAATGTTGAAAATGCGGGTGCCATTGCGAAACCGTTGCCCGGCAATCGGGCGCGATGGCGCGCCTTCTGGGGCCGCGCGCACCGTAATCCGGTAAGGCACACGTGATACCGTCGCCGCAAAGGCCGCTGTTTCTCGCCCAGACCCGGCTTTAAGTTCCGCCCAGAGCGTTCCCAGCGTTTCCCACCGACGGATATAGCCGCCCGCGCCATCGCTGATCTGTTGCGGCGCCTCAAGCACAAGCGCGCGGGTCAATTGCGGCACTCTCATAGCGGGCCACCCATGAACAGGCGTACTGAGCGGTATTGTTCAATCAGCGCGCTCACGCCAAATGGCATCGACGGGGTGCCATGGGTCACATCATGACGGTATTCATAGTAATGCGCAGCAAGCATCAGCACGGCCTGCGCCAGATCGGCAGGCAGATCAGACCATTCTGGCCCGTAGCCCGCAAGCAGCCCAATCCGCACACGGCCATTGGTTGGGATCGCGGGCAGGCTTGTGCCACTGGCCTTAAGGCTGGGCCGCTGCATGTCAGGTTCAAGATACCAACTATCGGCGGCGGCGGTCTCAATACCTTCCAACGTAATCAACGTCACCTCAGAAATGCCGCTGACCGGGGCCACGGGCAGCGGTTGCCGCCGCGCATCGCGCCAGCCGGTCAGGGTCCAGCTGAAACTGCGCTCAATCAAGATTTTCCCGGTGCGGGCTTCGATCGCGGCCATTGCGGCGCGCAGATAGCTTTCCAGCACCCCATCCTGAAGCCCATCATCCGAGAAACCCGAACCAAGGCGCATATGGTCTTTGAATTGTGCGACCGGCAGCGCCAATTGCGGCACGGTGGTCTCTTCGACTAACATCATGGATTTACTCCGAAAATATCTGATCTTGCGACCGTTGTGATCAAATCCCCCGGACGCGCGGCTACCTCGCATCACTCGGACGGAAGCAAGCAGCTAGACAATGCGAGATTGCCTATGCGTCCGGGGACCAAGGGCGGTTGCGCCCTTGGCTTTCACGCCAGGATTAGCTGGTCGCGAACTTCAACAGTTTGATCGCGCCAAAGTCGCTCACGGCACCGCCAACGCGCTTGGTCGCGTAAAACAACACATGCGGTTTGGCAGAGAACGGATCGCGCAAAACACGCAGATCTGGGCGTTCGGCAACGGTGTAGCCTGCGCCAAAATCACCAAAGGCAATCGCCATCGCATCTGCCGCGATGTCGGGCATGTCTTCGGCAATCAGCACCGGATAGCCCATCAGACGTGCAGGCTCGCCAGCAGCCAGACCATCGGACCACAAGAAACGGCCGTCGTTGTCTTTGAGCTTGCGGATCGTGCCTGCGGTTTTGGAATTCATCACAAATGTGCCGTTCGCGCGGTATTCCGCACCCAGCGCATAGACCAAATCAACAACCGCATCGCCGCCATCAATACCGCCAGCCGTGCCCGTCGGCACATAGCCGATGTTGCCCCAGGTCCAGACGTCATTATCGACAGTTGGGTAGGTCAGAACGCCCATCGGTTTGTCCACGCCGTCGCCATCGATAAATGCACCGGCCTCAGAGCGGGCGAATTTATCCGCAATGCGCCCGGCCAGCCAACCTTCGATATCAAAGGCACTATCGTCTAACAAACGCTGTGATGCTTTTGGCAGGGCCGAGAGTTCGTGCAACGGGATCGTGATCCGGTCGATCTGCGGTGTGTCGGTTTCAACGGTGGACCCAGCTTCGGTTGCCCAGCCTGCGCCCATTTCAGTGTGATCGACCAACACGTCATATGATGTCGCATCGACGCTGACCACATTGGCCACGGCGCGGATTGATGCGGTGGACGAAAGCGTACCTTTGATCGTGTCTGAGGTTTGCGGGTCCACCAAGTAACCGCCATCCGCAGCCACAGATGTGTTCAGCGATTTGCCGTCGAGTTCCAACCCGCGCAACGCGTCATCATCGCCTGAGCGCAAGTACGCGGCAAATGCCTTTTGATGCGGCGCATCTTGTGCGGCTGTATTTGCCAATGCGGCACGTGATGTCATCATCGTTTTACGATCCAGCTTGTTCATCCGGTCATCCTGTTTTTGAAGTTTGGCATTAATGCCGTGGGAAAAGTCTTTGAATTCGTTCATGAACCCGGAAATTGCCGCGTTCAGTTCTTGTGCCGGAGACACATCTTCTCCGGCCCGAGAATGGCTCTCAGTTCTGCTCATCAATCTATCCTTTGATCGTGATTTGGGCGGGTTAATCCCGCGCCATAAGACGGCGGGCATCGTCAAATACCGCAGCCAAGTCACGCATTGCCCCAGCCGCCAGGTCATCCCCTTTGGCCGCGACACGCGCATCCCGAAGCATAGGGAACGTCACCAGTGACACCTCCCATAACTCCAGCTGAGACAAAAGGCGTCCGCCTTTGTCGTTCTTTTGGGCCTTCACAGTGCGGTACCCGATGGACAGCCCGTCAATTGCGCCCGCCGCCACCAATGATGCCGCTTCGCGCCCTTTGGCGACATCTGTCAGCAACCGCCCCTTAACCCAAAGCCCGTTGTCGTCTTCACGGACCTCGTCCCAAACCCCAATCGGCTGGGCCGGATCATGCTGCCAGAGCATTTTGATCTGGCGGCCTTGCGCCAGTGAACCGGCATAGGCCCCCGGCAGAACCGTATCGCCGCCCTGATCCGCCTGCCCAAATAGTGACGCGTAACCACTGATCACCGATCCACCGGTCACCGTGACATCCGCGCCCACGGCACAAAATTTATGTTCCAAACTCATAGCGTTCTCCCGCTGAGTGCTTTTACGATCTCAAAAACCAACAGCCCAAAACAGCTGCACACGATCAGCCAAATCTGCCATTCCAGACGGGTGATCATTGTTTCAATACGCCCAAGCCGTAGATCGACCTGTGCGAACCAAAAATCTGATACGGGCGGGCTCTTGTGCGGCTGGCCTTTTAGGTCGACAACATTATGATCCATCGCCGACCTCAAGCGCAGGCAATCCCAAAAGCGCACGTTTCTCGGCATCGGTTAGAAAAGCCGCCTCGCCCACGCGGCGCCATTGCGCATCGCGTTCCACCGAAAGTGCTGGAATTTGGTCCAAATCCGGGCGTAGTTCAAACTGTTCGCCGGTAAAGTCAGACAGCCAATCAGCAATTGTACTGGTCACACGTGTGACCAACGGCAGCACCGTCAGCCGGTAAAACGCCCGGTTCGATTCTTGGTAATTTGCATAGGTCGCATCACCCGGAATCCCCAACAGCATCGGCGGCACCCCGAACGCAATCGCGATCTCACGCGCCGCAAGCTCTTTGGTTTTCTGAAATTCCATATCTGATGGCGAAAACCCCATCGGCTTCCAATCCAGGCCCCCTTCAAGCAACATCGGACGGCCCGCATTGCGTGCGCCTTGGTGCTGGGTTTCCATTTCTACCAGCAACCGGTCGTATTGATCAGCAGAAAGCGTCGCCTGACCATCCGCGCCACGGTAAACAATCGCGCCAGATGGGCGGGCCGCATTATCAAGCAACGCCTTGGACCAACGCGAGGCAGCGTTGTGTACATCCACCGCATTCGCAGCGGCTTGCAGCGCCGAAAGACCATAATGATCATCTTGCGGATGAAAGCTTTTAAGGTGACATATTGGTCCCCGCCCGTCCGCCATCGCAAACCGGTGCTTGCGCCCGTTCACCGCATATTCATAACCAACCGGCCAGCCATCTGCCCCCGGCACGATCGACATCCGGTCAGACCGGAGCACATGCAACTCAAGCGGCAGACCTTCGTCGCCCACGGCCTCAAGATACCCGTTTCCGGTCAGCAAAAGCTGACCCACTGCGGCCTCGAACAATTCTGCACGGCCCTGCGCCCCATTCGGGCGGTTTAGCAGCGTTAAAACCGGGTGCGTGTCATAGCGGCGCTCTGCGTCTTGCAAGACCAACGGAATGGCCGCAGCGGCCTCTGCGATCATCTTGACCGCGCGAAATCCGATTGGGTTATTGGTAAACCCGGTGCGGGTGAGCGAGACAGCGTCACGCGGGCTCCATGCCACACGCCCCGCACCCGACATCGCCATCACACGGCCAGTTGCCGATGCTTTCGCTTCGGGAGCTGTGTCATCTGACGTGGTGCGGTTAAAGAATTCGAACATCCAAATCTCCTTGGTGCAATCGTTGAAAACAATTTGCGCTGAATTGATTGTGAAATTGGTAGGGGCGCGTACGCACCCCTACGCAACGGCGTCAAAGCCCACGTATAGTGGGGTTTCGCCACTTTTGGGCAGGTTCCACCATCAGATCATAAAGCGCCCAAACAAGCGCATCGACCCGGTCAGGCGACCCGCGCCCGGCGAATCCTTGGGTGGTCATCTGGCACATCTGATCTTCAAGCTGCGCCAATCCCCGCAGGTGCTGCACGCGACCCTGTTCATACAGCGCCGCGATTGGTTCGGCCCTTGCGACCTTGCCCTTAGACGCATGAACCGACCGATACGACACCAGCGGGTCAACCTGCCGGATCACTGCTTCGACCATATCGCCGCCTTGGTTCACCTCAGCCACAAGGCGATCCGCCCCGAAACGCTCCATCGCATCAATCGCCGCGCGCGCCCAATCTGTTGGCCGCGCCGCCGACATTGAAAGATCGGCAAGAACATAGGCCCGCCAATCCTGCGGCGGACCATCTGTCACGACACCCGCCACGACGATCCCGCATTCATCCGATCCCTTGTGCGAGGTCCCCGGCGGATCAATCGCCACTACGACGCGGGTACATGTCGGATGTTGATCCACCTGTCGCCCCGCAAGTTGATCCGCCCCCCAAAGCGCGCCTTCGACATCTTCCAGCAGTGCACCATCAATCTCTTGGCGCCCCAATGCGGTGCCCGCATAACGCGCCTCGATCTCAGCAATGAAACTTTGCGCAAGGTTCGCGCGATTGGCTTGAGTGGGCGCATGGGTTTGCACAGTGGACTCCAAGGCCAGCAAATCACGTAATGCAGCCGTGCGGCGGGGTGTCGTGGTCACGCAAGCCTGCGGATGATCCCCAAGACGCAAGCCAAACTGCAACATATCCCATGTGTCCCCAGCTTTGCGCCATTTCGCCAGTTCATCCGCCCAAACGGCATCAAACTGCGGACCGCGCAACGATTCAGGCTCATGCGCTGAAAACAACTGTGCTTGCGCGCCGTTTGGCCAGACCAATAACCGACGGGTCGCAATCCAATCAGGGCGACGGTCCGGCGGACAGACCGCCATAATGCCGCTTTCACCAAACACCATGACCTCGCGCGCTTGATCCATGGTTTCGGCAACAATCGCCAAACGGCGGGCGCGGCCAGGAACCGTGGGCCGTGGCCCTTCGACCATAGACCGGACCCATTCAGCACCCGCACGGGTTTTCCCGGCACCCCGCCCGCCCAAAATCACCCAAGTGCGCCAATCTCCAGTCGGCGGCAATTGATGGGGCAAGGCCCAGAACCCAAACAAGTAAGGAAGAGCCAAAACCTGTTCCGGTGTCAGTTGGTTAATAAATTCAACCTGCGTCAAGCGCGGCGCGGATGCGATCAAGTTGGCCCCCGATGTCATCGCGCAGGGCGTCATAGTCGATGGCGGCATCGGGTTCGCTGGCTTGTTGTTGGACATGAAACGCCTCCTCTGCCGCAAGCACCTTCAGGTGTGCGGATTGTAAATCGCTGAGCTTGGTCACAATTGCTTTGGGGGGTGTTGCGGTAGCGGTTTCAATTTCCGCAATCATTTGCCGCAGTAAATTACGGACGGATAAATACAGTTCTGCAATCTCGGCCACGCGGGCCGAAGCAGCATCAAGGGCGTCGCGCCCTTGATCGTCTAAGTTGTTCATGATGGTTTTGCCTAAATTAGGCTTCCGTGTCACCGAGAGGTGCGTGCACCTTCTAGCAAGATGACTATAGGCATGCAAAGGCCCAAAAGTCAATCAGCCGAAAGTGCCCTGACGCACCCCCGGCTGATAAATAGTTAACCTTTAGAATGCCTTAATTGTCCGCGCCCTGTTCTGCTTCGATTTCACGCCAGCGTGCAACATTACGGTTATGTTCGTCCAATGTCGTCGCAAATGCGTGCCCCCCTGTGCCATCGGCCACAAAGAAAATGAACGGCGTGCTATCTGGGTTTAGCGCAGCTTCAATACTGGCACGGCCCGGGTTCGCAATTGGGGTCGGCGGCAAGGCCGGGATGACATAGGTGTTCCAAGGTGTCTCGCCCCGCAGCTCGCTTTGCCGCAGACCACGGCCCAAGATGCCTTCGCCCTGCGTGATCCCATAAATCACGGTCGGGTCTGTTTGCAGTTTCATGCCTTGATTTAGACGGTTGATAAAGACACTGGCAACCTGCCGGCGTTCTGCAGCAACACCTGTTTCTTTTTCAACAATACTTGCCAAAATCAACGCTTCTTCAGGCGAGGCCAATGGCAGCCCTTCCGCACGTTCCGCCCAAGCGGTCGCCAGAATTTCGGTCTGACGCTCAGTCATCTGCGCGATGATTTCAGATGCGCGCATCTCTGTGGCGATTGGATAGCTACCGGGGGCAAGCGACCCTTCTGCGGGTGCCTCACGCACGTCAGCGGTCAAAACATCAATCGCGCTGAGTTCATTCACAATTTGCCAACTGGTCACACCTTCGGCAATGACAACACTAAACTCGGTGCCCGTCGCATCGCGCGCTTCAACGTATTGCGCAGGCGTCGCCACGTCGTCAGGGTTAAAGCTAACAAGATCTACAAAACTGTTTGTTTCCGGGTCAAGTTCGCGCACCTGAATTTGCATCCGGTTGATACCAATACGGTAAACAATGCCAACGCCACATGTATTGGCCCCGCCACGCGTGACGATATCAACGATTTCTTCCATTGGCGCGGCTTCCGGCACCAAGAAACGGCCCGCCTTCAGCAAACCTGCTTTATCCGAATAATCCGCACCCGTTTCAAAGATAAACGTCGATGAAATCGCATCGCGTTCAGACAATTCGCGCGCAACGCGCGACATGTTTGATCCGCTGCTGACCTCGAAACAGATTGGCTGTACCAATGGGCCGGGAGCCGTATATTGCGTCACACCCCAGCCGATACCGCCGACCAAAAGAAACAGACCGACGATGATCAGCGTCATGAAATTAGACGCAATATGGCGCCACATTAGCTGACCTTTCCGAAAACAACACTGGCGTTCGTGCCGCCAAATCCGAACGAGTTCGATAAGGCAATGTCAATTTTCCGTTCGCGCTTCGCATTTGCGCAAAGATCGACAGTCGTTTCAACCGCCGGGTTATCAAGATTGATTGTCGGCGGCGCCACTTGATCCCGGATCGCAAGAATCGAGAAAATAGCCTCAATCGCGCCCGCTGCGCCCAAAAGGTGCCCGGTGGCGGATTTTGTCGAAGACATGGTCAGCTTTGCTGCGGCCTCTGGGCCCACAAGCCGCTCAACAGCGCCCAATTCAATGGTGTCGGCCATCGTCGACGTGCCGTGCGCGTTGACATAGTCGATTTGTGCAGGGTCGATCCCCGCATTGCGGCAGGCCGCGCGCATCGCCCGTTCGGCACCTTCGTGGTCCGGTGGCGGAGCTGTGATGTGATGCGCGTCACCGCTCAGCCCGTAACCCAGCACTTCTGCATAGATATGCGCACCACGCGCGACGGCATGTTCATATTCTTCAAGCACGACCATCCCGGCCCCCTCGCCCATGACAAACCCGTCACGGTCTTCGTCCCACGGGCGGCTGGCCTTTTTCGGATCATCATTATGCTTTGTGCTCAGCGCCTTACAGGCGTTAAATCCCGCAATGCCAATTTCGCAAATCGCGGCTTCGGCGCCGCCTGCAACCATCACATCGGCGTCGCCATGCTGGATCAGGCGCGACGCATCGCCAATCGCATGCGCACCCGTTGAACAGGCCGTCACAACAGCGTGGTTGGGGCCACGGAATCCGTATTTGATCGACACTTGACCTGAAATCAAGTTGATCAGGGCACCGGGTACAAAGAATGGGGACACGCGACGCGGGCCTTTTTCAGCCATCATCACCGCGGTGTTGGCAATGGAATTTAGACCACCGATACCGGACCCCATCATCACGCCTGTGCGCTCTTGGCTTTCGCGATCCTCAGGCATCCAGCCCGCGTCTTCAATCGCTTGCTGTGCGGCAGCCATTCCAAACAGAATGAAGGTATCAACCTTACGCTGTTCCTTTGGCTCCATGTATTTATCGGCGCTAAACGTGCCATCCGTGCCATCGCCCAGCGGCACTTCGCAGGCGTATTGGGTGGTCAATTTACTGGGATCAAAGCCGATAATTGTCCCCGCCCCTGATTGGCCCGCAAGGATACGTTCCCAAGATTTTTCGACACCATCTGCCAGGGGTGTGACCAACCCCAGCCCTGTAACTACAACGCGACGCATATTATTCTGCCCTCACCTGATTGGCGTATTTGAAAGCAGTGATAACCCAGCCAGTCGTGCCGGGGCAAGAGCATGCACCGATTCAAGCGGTGACGCGCCAAATGTTCACGCCAATTTAACGAAGTCCGACATAGGATTGCTGGGTTTCCAAGCGGTGAACGTGAAATGAACGCATTTTTTCAGCGGTGGATGCTTGCATCCGTATTGGTTTGGGCTGCTTTTGCGGCCCACGCTAACTGCGGTGTGATCGATACGCTTGATAAATTATACAGCGTCGAAACCCGGCTGATGCGAAATCCGAATTCTCCTCTTTTTAGGTCAGAGATTCGGTATTTGTCCGCCCAAGCACGTCAACTCAACGGGACATCAGTGACAGATGGGCTTCAAGCGGGCCCATCAACTGACAAAGGTGCCGCGTTTCTTTATTTTATCTACTACGCCAAAAAGCTCGCGCTTGAAGTCAGCATTGACGAACCAGCCACCGCGACACGCATTCTGCAACACCCTGCAGTCAGCGCAAACCATACCAGCGTTGGCGTGTATTTGGGCGACATGCGGTGTTCGGCAGCCGAAATTGCAAGTGCCGCCCCCTTCCCGATTGTTGCCACTGACCGAATTGATATCGAATTTCTTGTCGCGCGTTCCGCCGTCACATCCGTATTCACTTTGCGTCACATCTTAATCGCAATCGCTCTGTCAGCGGCCCTTTTAGTCTGGCTACAGTTCCGAAATACGCATAGGGTTGCCAACCCGCGCTCAAACCGCTCATGAACATGCGAAACACGCCGCCGTTTTGCTTTAACCTTTATTAACTCTCTATCGCTTAACTTCCTTAAATCCAGCATTGGAAGTTTTGATGGTTCGCGGTCTTCGCATATTTATTAGTGTCATAGTGTCTGTGTTCAGCGTGCAGCCCGCTCAAGCGAATTGCGAGTTGATTGCGCTGCTCGACATGATGCACAGTGTTGAATACCGTATCTCTCAGGCAGAAAACGACACAAATTTAGGGGTGGAAATCCAATTTTTGTCGCGTGGCATAGCCCGCATAACAACCTACGATATGTCGGAAATCGTTGGGAGGCAAAACACCGCTGCCTTTGAACGGTTCCTTGACCAAACACAGGAATTTCTGCACGTTTTTGAACGCCAAAGCCTGCCCACTGCATTGGCTTTTCTCAAATCACGCAACGCCATTCGTCAATTAGACGACATTGCCAATCGTTTGCCCGAATTGCGCTGCGCACCCCCTCAACAGATCCAACAGGGGCCACCCAGCGACGACGAGGGCACAAACCTATCAGGTGCACCTCTTGATTTCACGCTCTCGCGTGATCGGCTCATGCTCGCAATTTTTGGACTGATCGCCTTTATGATCGCATTGGCCTTTGCAATGCGTTGGCAGGCGCGAAACCAACGGCGTACGAAGCGTTATCGCATCCACTATCAGACCAGATATCAGACAAGCGATGGCAAACATTCCGGTGTTCTACTTGATATAAGCGGCGCTGGCATAAAGCTACAGCACGATCCAACGCGACCGCCCATGCTAGAGGCAAAAATCACAGTGGAAATTGGGGATCAATGGGTCAGTGGCACCATTCAATGGACCAATCCGAACTTTAGCGGCATTCTTTTGAGCCCGCCAATGCGTGCGCGTCAGGTTGACAAATTCGTCCGCACGCAGCTAAGCGCGAAAACGAAAACGGCGCCCCAAAGGGACGCCGTCTAACGCAAACGACAGTAAAGTTACTGTGCGCCGTTGATGAATTTTACCGCATCACCAAATGTTTGGATCGTTTCGGCTGCATCATCAGGGATTTCGATCCCGAATTCTTCTTCAAAAGCCATAACCAGCTCAACAGTATCAAGGCTATCTGCGCCAAGATCGTCGATGAAAGACGCTGTTTCTGTTACTTTATCTTCTTCAACACCAAGATGCTCTACTACGATCTTGCGTACGCGGTCTGCAACGTCGCTCATGTCAAATTCCTCATGTCTTTCTGGGCTTATGCCCGTTCTAATTTGGGCTGACGCCCGACTTATACTTTTCCCCTTACGGGGTTTCACCGATCTGCGCCACAAACATCCGACGTGACGTCACATGCGCTTTTCGGCAAATCTGGGTGGCCTATAGCAGAGAAATCCGCTTTCGCAAACGGTTTCATACCCGCCCCTAGAGCATGGCCATCCCGCCGTTCACATGCAAGGTTGTCCCAGTCACATAAGCGGCTTCCTGGCTAGAAAGATACAAAACCGCTGCTGCGATCTCGTCTGCGTCGCCCATCCGGCCCGCAGGCACCTGTGTCAAAATGCCCGTTTTTTGATCATCGGTCAGCTTATCGGTCATCGCCGTTGTGATAAAACCAGGCGCCACGCAATTCACTGTGATCCCGCGGCTGGCGACCTCATAGGCGATTGATTTAGACATGCCGACAACGCCAGCCTTTGATGCCGCATAGTTGGCCTGCCCAGGGTTCCCTGTTGCGCCCACAACAGAAGAAATATTCACAATGCGTCCCCAGCGGGATTTCATCATGCCACGGATCACGCCTTTGCACAGGCGCATGGTTGACGTCAGATTGACGTCCAGCACAGATGACCATTCGTCATCTGACATCCGCATAAAGATATTGTCGCGGGTGATCCCTGCGTTATTCACCAAGATATCAACTGATCCCATCGCGTCTGCGGCTTGCTTTGGAAGCGCTGTCACGGCCTCTGCATCGCTTAGGTTACAGGGCAGCACATGCGCGCGCTCACCCAATTCGGCAGCCAATGCCTCGAGCGGGGCAACCCGTGTGCCAGACAATGCGACAGTTGCGCCAGCGGCGTGCAATGTCTTTGCGATAGCACCGCCGATACCACCTGAAGCCCCTGTAATCAGGACATTCTTTCCATTCAAATCAAACATTTCTTTTCCTTCATGCAGTCATTGCAGCGACCGCAGCGGTCACATTTTCGGGCGTCCCAACTGCTGTTGCCGTCAGGCTTCTATCAATCCGTTTCACCATGCCACACAGCGCTTTACCAGCACCAATTTCAAAGATTTCTGTGACACCTTGCGCGGCCATATAACCCACGCTTTCGCGCCAACGAACAGAGCCGGTGACCTGATCCACCAAAAGCGCCCGGATTGAAGTCGGATCGGTCGCTCTGCTTGCGATCACATTGGCAACCAATGGCACAGTTGGCGCATTGATTGTAACGTCCGCTAATGCCTGCGCCATTTTTTCCGCAGCTGGTGCCATCAATGCACAGTGGAATGGTGCACTCACCGGGAGCAAAAGCGCACGTTTCGCGCCCTTTTCTTTGGCCAAAACGGTTGCACGTTCAACGGCGGCCTTATGACCAGATACCACGACCTGCCCCGGATCGTTATCATTGGCAGCTTGGCAAACTTCGCCTTGGGACGCTTCTGCGGCGATTGCGGCAACTGTATCAAAGTCCAACCCAAGTATCGCCGCCATCGCGCCAACACCCACTGGCACCGCCTCTTGCATGGCTGTACCGCGCAAACGCAACAGGCGTGCTGTATCCGCCACCGAAAAAGCCCCGGCAGCAGCAAGCGCCGAGTATTCACCCAAGGAATGCCCTGCGACGAATTGCGCGGCTGTGATCTCCACGCCTTCGGTTTCAAGAGCCCGCATGGCGGCCAGTGAGGTTGCCATCAATGCGGGCTGCGCATTTGCAGTCAGGGTCAAATCAGCGATATCGCCTTCCCAGATCATGCCTGACAAGTTTTCGCCCAAGGCATCGTCGACCTCGTCAAAAATTGCTTTCGCGGTCGGATAGGTGTCGGCCAATGCCTTCCCCATCCCAATTGTTTGTGCCCCTTGGCCCGGAAATACGAATGCGCGCATGAGACCTCTCCATAATTCATCTCTATTGGCGGCTAGGCTTACCCTGCGGCGCGCGGGCGCACAAGCAACCCGTCACATGATTACGGATGCACATGGGATCATGCGTAGGCACACAGAATCCGCAGTTTGCGCGAATCTTTCTCCCTGCTAGCCTTCCCCGAACGACATTCACGAGGTTTACGATGGCGGCAACAAATTCGCACAGCGCTTATGGAACTGTGAGCAAAGTCTTTCATTGGCTGACGGCCCTGATGATCTTCACTGTGATACCGGTTGGTGTGATAGCGGATCGGCTGGCGCTTGATGCCCCATTAAAGGTGCCGCTGTTTTCCGCGCATAAGACGCTCGGCGTTCTCATATTTATCGTGGCGGTCTGCCGTATTCTTTGGGCATTGACCCAGAAAAAACCCGGTGACCTGCATCTCGAACGGCGCGTCGAAACACTGATCGCGCATCTTGTGCATTGGATGCTCTATATTGCTTTGGTTCTGGTGCCTCTGTCGGGTTGGCTGCATCATGCGGCGACCACTGGATTCGCACCTATCTGGCTGCCCATTGGCCAAGACCTCCCCTTTATCCCCAAGGACGAATCCCTTGCCGAAGTGTTTGCCGGGCTGCACTGGATCTGGGGCAAAATCTTAGTGTTTTCGATCCTTTTGCACATTGCAGGCACGCTAAAACATCAAATCATCGACAAGGATGTCACCCTAAGCCGGATGTGGTTCGGAAATGTCGCGTTGCCTGACACCAGCGCCCCAGACCCACAGCGCGCGGTGCCGTTCATTGCGGTAGCGATTTATCTGCTTGGCACTGGCGGGGCTGCGATGAGCGGGCTTATGTCACACAAGAGCCACGACAATGACGCGCCCCTAGCACAGGTCGCATCAGAATGGGTCGTGACACAAGGCACGCTTGGCATCGGCATCACGCAGCTTGGCAATCCTGTGCAGGGGCAATTTGACGATTGGACCGCCGCGATTCAGTTTGACGAAAATGCAACCGGCACGCTCGGAACCGTGACAACAACAATTGCGATTGGCTCGCTCAATCTTGGGTCGGTCGGCGGCCAAGCCATGGGCGCAGATTTCTTTGACGCAGATGTGTTCCCGACAGCGACATTTGATGCAGATATCACCGCTGATGGTCCTGCGTATCTGGCAACGGGCACCTTGACGATCAAAGATATTTCTGTGCCTGTCAGCTTGCCTTTTGTGTTAAACCTGCAAGGGGACACTGCGGAAGTGGCAGGATCACTGGCCCTTGATCGGCGCGACTTTGCGATTGGTCAAAGCATGGCGGACGAAAGCAATCTTGGCTTTGATGTCGCGGTCACAATCATGTTTACAGCAACACGCTAGATAAAAGTAACCCGCGCCTTGGGTACAAGACGCGGGTTACATGTGTACGAACAGGCGGCGCCTATTCTGCTTTCATTGCCTCGATAGAGAGCGTGACAGACACTTCATCACTGACGTGCGGCGCAAAGGCACCAACACCAAAGTCTGAACGCAGCAATGTCGTTGTCGCGTCAAACCCGGCCCATTCTTGATTGGCCATCGGGTGTGTCCCCACTTGGTTCAATGTCGCGTCAAGCACGACGGATTTTGTCACATCATTTAATGTCAGGTCGCCTGTAATCAGGGCAGTGTTGTCACCAGTCACTTCGATACCTGTTGAGGTGAATGTCACCATTTCATCATCTGCGGCGTCGAAAAAATCACCTGCCATGAAGTGATCAAAGCGGGCTTCCCAGCCGGTCAACATGCTGCGCACGGGAAATGAAACGTTGACGCTGGATGCAGCGGGGTCTTCTTGGTCAAAAGCGATCTCGCCTTCGAAACCCGAAAACATGCCCATCCCTGTCGAATAACCAAGGTGGTTATAGGTAAATACGATCTGACTGTGACTTGAATCCAGAACATAGGTTTCAGGGGCGGCCAGTGCAGGTGCAGCAGCGGCCATAAGTAACGCAGTCGCGCAAAGAAGGTTTTTCATTGGTGGCTCCAGTTGAAGGTTTGATACCCATACAACTGACGGCGATTTGCCGCACAAAGCAATCCAGCAATTCTGAACAAATTGTGTTCAGCAATACACGCTAGCCGTCCTTATACAGCCACAGCCGCGCCAACCATCAGATCTTGGGCCAACCTGTCACGCAGCGGGATAAGCTGCGCTTCAAGCCCTTCAGCCACGCTAACCTGTTTCTCTGTATCACGGTATTGCAGCACCAAAAGCGACATTGGGTCCAGCCCGTCAATGATATGCACGCCGCCAATTGTCTCAAACCCGTATGCACCAACCGTGGTCGGCTTGCCTGCGCGGTTGATGATCACTTGGCGGATTTCACCGACGCTCGTGTCAACGTGAATTTCCGTTTGCGATCCACGGCTCGCGAACCATAGCAAATAAAACGCAGCCGCGGCAAATAGGACCGAGGCGACGACGCGCATAACGCCCACACCTTCACCAAAGAACAAAATTGGCGCCCCAACGATACTAACGGCTGCGATCATAAAACACGCGCCAAAGAAATACGAAAACGATTGTGCCACCACGAGGCCCATGGCCGGCGCGCGGCCAGATTGAATCTGATAGCCCCAAAACGTGTCTTCAACTGAAAATTGCGGTGATTTTGTCATTTGCCTCTGCCCGTCTTTGCGTTTTCTCACGAAGATAGCCGCGGTGACGCGACGTGAATACTGTTTTCACAAAATAAATAAAAAGTGATCAGGGCAAAAAAGCGGCCATCGCATGGCAGAACAGCAGAAATCCAAAAACAGGCGCCAACCCAAGAAAAACAGGGATATGCGACTTGCATCATGGGCCAACCCCTGTATAAGGCCGCAACCTTTCTGCGGAATATTGAACTGCGCAGTCTCTCGTGGATGGGGTGCAGGAAGGGTCACTGCCCCATACTTTGAAATGCGCTGATAAATGAATGGAGAACGCATGCCGCTATACGAGCATGTCATGATTGCGCGTCAGGATCTTTCCAACTCGCAAGCAGAAGCCCTTATTGAACACTTCGGTTCAGTACTTGCTGACAACGACGGCAAACTGCTGGAAAACGAATATTGGGGCGTCAAAACGATGGCCTATAAGATCAACAAAAACCGTAAGGGCCACTATGCCTTTTTGCGCACCGATGCGCCGGTTGCTGCGATCCAGGAAATGGAACGCCTGATGCGTCTGCATGACGACGTCATGCGTGTGCTGACAATCAAAGTCGACGCACACGAAGAAGGCCCATCAGTGCAGATGCAAAAACGCGAAGAACGTGGCGAACGCCGCGAGCGCCGCTAATTGATCTTAGATAAGGACAACAATCATGGCTACTAAACCATTTTTCCGTCGTCGTAAGTCTGATCCGTTTGAAGGCGATAACGCGCCAAAGATCGACTACAAAGACACTCGCCTTTTGCAGCGCTACATCTCCGAGCGCGGCAAAATCGTTCCAGCCCGTATCACAGCTGTTGGCTCTAAGAACCAGCGTAAGCTCGCCCAGGCGATCAAACGCGCGCGTTTCCTTGCCCTGCTGCCATACGCAGTAAAGTAAGGACACCGACACATGGATATCATTCTACTGGAGCGCGTGGCCAAGCTGGGTCAGATGGGCGAAGTCGTTTCTGTTAAAGAAGGCTACGCACGTAACTTTTTGCTGCCACAAGGCAAAGCGCTGCGCGTAAACGCAGCCAACCTTGCACGTTTCGAAGCTGAAAAAGCACAGCTTGAAACACGCAACCTTGAAAGCAAAAAAGAAGCAGAAGCATTGGCTGAAAAGCTCGATGGCGAAACCTTCATCATCATTCGCTCTGCGTCTGATGCGGGTGCGCTTTACGGTTCTGTCACAACACGTGACGCAGCTGACGTTGCAACCGAAGCTGGCTTCACTGTCGACAAAAAACAAGTCGTTTTGTCTGCAACTATCAAATATCTGGGCCTGCACGACGTCACCGTCAACCTGCACCCAGAAGTTGCTGCAACGATTTCACTGAACGTTGCTCGTTCTGCCGAAGAAGCCGAACTGCAAGCAGCTGGTAAATCTATCGCAGAATTGGCCGCCGAAGAAGAAGCAGCTGCTGAATTCGAAATTCAGGAATTGTTTGACGATATCGGTTCAGCCGCTGACGAATTCGGCGACGACGAAGAAGAAGCACCTGCAGCCAGCGAAGACGACGCATAAGTCATCCCCGCATTTGCATTGAATTGGGCCGCTCCTGAAATGGGGCGGCCTTTTTCGTTTTAGCCGCCGGATGATACACCCTTGTTACGAATCCCCCCCAGATGTCTACTGATCACACATCTAGAAATCCGGGGGATTATCTTATGACACTTCGTCTTAATCGTCGTCACTTTCTTGCTGGCTCTGCTGGGCTCATCGCCATGCATCCGTTTTCGGTCAACGCGGCCACCGGCCAAGCCCACCTGCGCCTGATGGAAACCACCGACCTGCATGTGCATGTTTTTCCTTATGATTATTATGCCGATAAGGCCGTTGATACTGTCGGCCTCGCGCGGACTGCATCCATCATCGCAGGCGTACGCGCTGAATCGACGAATTCGCTGTTGCTCGACAATGGTGATTTCTTGCAAGGGAACCCGATGGGCGATTACATCGCCTATGAACGCGGCATGGCCGAAGGCGACATGCACCCGGTCATCACGGCGATGAACACTTTGGGCTATGATGCGTCCACTTTGGGCAACCATGAATTCAACTACGGCGTGCCGTTCTTAATGAAGTCTGTCGCGGGCGCGGCCTTCCCCATTGTTTCAGCCAATGTGGTTAAGGAAATGGGCGCAACCCCAACCGCCGACACAACATTGCTGCCCCCCTACACCATTCTGGAACGGACAGTGACTGATGGCGCTGGCACTGCCCACCCGATCAAGATCGGACTGATCGGGTTTGTCCCGCCGCAAATCATGAACTGGGACCGAAAACACCTCGAAGGCAACGTACAGGCCCGCGACATCGTTGCATCTGCACGCGCCTATGTACCACAAATGAAAGAGCAAGGTGCCGATATCATTGTAGCGCTTTGCCATTCGGGCATTGGTGAAGCAAATGAAACTGAGGGCATGGAAAACGCCGCCATTCCACTGGCCGGTGTTGACGGGATCGACGCGATTTTGACCGGGCACAGCCACCTTGTATTCCCATCGTCAAATTATGACGATTGGGCCGGTGTCGATGTGGCGGCAGGTACAATCAACGGCAAACCCGGTGTTATGGGTGGGTTCTGGGGCAGTCATATGGGGCTGGTTGATCTGCTGTTAGAGCGCGATGGAAACGGCTGGCGTGTTCTTTCCCACACATCCGAGGCGCGGCCAATTTCGCGCCGCGAAGAAGACCGCAGCATCACCCCGCTTGCCGAAGATTTCACCCCGGTGATGGCGTCAATCCAAGACATCCACGACGAAACCCTCGCCTATGTGCGCACAGCCGTTGGTAAAACCGATGCGGCCCTGCACAGCTATTTTGCCTTGGTCGCGGACGATCCATCGGTGCAAATCGTGTCCAATGCGCAAACATGGTACATCAGCGAACAAATGGTCGGGACAGCTTACGAAGGGCTACCAATCTTATCAGCGGCAGCCCCATTCAAAGCCGGCGGTCGCGGTGGCCCAGAGTATTTCACCGACGTCCCTGTCGGCGATGTCGCGATCAAGAACGTGGCGGATCTGTACCTTTACCCCAACACGGTCCGCGCAGTAAAAATAACGGGGGCGCAGGTCAAGAAATGGCTGGAACGCTCTGCGGGGATGTTCAATCAGATCACGCCGGGATCATCTGATGCGATCCTGCTAAACCCTGATTTTCCAAGCTACAACTTTGATGTAATGGACGGTGTCACTTATGAAATCGACCTGTCGCAACCAGCGATGTTCGACCGCGAAGGTGCAGTGATCAACGCGGGTACCAACCGGATCGTGAATCTTTCCTTCAATGGCGCCCCCATTGACCCGGCGCAAGAATTCATCGTGGCAACGAACAATTACCGTGCATCTGGTGGTGGTCATTTCCCCGGTGCAGATGGGTCAACGGTCGTGTTCGAAGGGCCCGACACCAACCGTGATGTTATTGTGCGGTATATCGTCGACAAAGGCACCGTCAGCCCGCGCGCCGATGCAAACTGGTCGTTTGTGGCAATGCCCGACACAACCGTGATCTTTGAATCCGGCCCCGCCGGCGCTCAATATGCAGATAGCGTTGCAGGCGTAGACATCAGCCCAGCCGGCAATAGCGATACAGGATTCGCCCTGTTCCGCATCGCACTTTAAACGAAAAAGGCCCGGCATCCTTCACGGGTGCCGGGCCTTTTCTACTCTAACTGATCGACTTAGCGGTCAAATGTTTCCATCGACAGACGTGCATTGCAGTATTCGCCATCATATGTGCCCGCCCAAATATCGATACGCCCGTCAACCGGACGCGTCAGAACGATACGCGGGTCAAGGTTACCGTTGTCATCATCATCATAATACCAATTGGCTGACGACGTGTTGATCAACAGCGCAGAATCGCATTCGCTGACCATGCTGATGACCAACTGATACGGAGCCATGCCCGAGATCTGGAACGAGAAATCAGGGGCCGTTGTGAAATAGCCGGCACCAGTATCTGTCCCCGGGCGGACGTTCGAACAATTCCAAATGTAATTTTCACCGCCTGCGACCACATCAAAAGTGCGCTCTTGGTACATTTGTTGACCTGTAGCTTGATAGGATGCTGAAGGTGAGGCGTTGTAGTCAGGGCAAGCCATTGCAGCACCAGATAGACCAAATGTCGCAACAGCGGCCAAAATAGACGTTTTCATTAAAATCTCCGAAAAATAAGTACAATTGTCGTGACACAAAATCGCGCCCACTCACGGTATTGTGACATTATTTTATCGGGCAGTCAAAAAAAAGACGCCCCAAAAGGGCGTCTTTTCGTAAACAGTTTGTTCTGAAATTTACTCTTCTTCGAGCTTCTCAACAGCGGCCTGCAAATCATCTTTGCTGACTTCTTTGTCTGTCACAGCGGCCTTTTCAAAGATGTGGTCAACGACCTTGTCTTCGAACATCGGTGCTTGAAGCTGCTGACGGAACTGCGCGTTTTGCTGCACGAATTCAAAGAACTGACGCTCTTGTCCCGGATACTGACGGGCTTGGTTCATGATCGCTTGGGTCATTTCCTGATCCGTCACCTGCACTTCGGCCTTCTGGCCGATATCAGCCAACAACAGGCCCAATTTCACGCGGCGTTCAGCCAGTTTCTTGTGCTCGTCAGTGGCTTCGATCGTTGGGTGATCGTGGCCTTCGACCTCTGGGTTTTCTTCGTGCCACAGCTGATGCGCAATTTGGTTTGCCTCGGCAGTGACCAGTGATTCTGGCAGGTCAAACGACACGGCCTCGTCCAAAGCATCCAGCAATGCGCGTTTTGCAACAGCACGTGACGCGCCAGTGTATTCTGCTTCCAAACGCTCAGTGATCTGTGCTTTCAGGCCGTCCAGATCTTCTGCACCGAATTTTTTCGCCAGCTCATCATCCAGCTCAGGCGCTTTAGGCGCTTTCACTTCTTTGATTGTGCAGCTGAAGACAGCTTTCTTGCCAGCAAGGTTTTCGGCTTGGTAATCTTCAGGGAAGGTGACTTCGATGTCTTTTTCTTCACCAGCTTTGACCTTTAGCAGGCCGTCTTCGAAACCGGGGATGAATGAATTAGATCCGATAACCAACGGGTAATCTTCAGCCGCGCCGCCTTCAAAGGCTTCGCCGTCGACTTTACCAACAAAATCAAGAACAACTTGGTCGTCTTTCTTGGCTTGTGTTTTCTTTGGCTCATAGCTGACAGCCTGTGGCGAAGACGCAAGATTATCAAGCGCCTCTTTAAGCGAATCTTCATCCGCTTTGACGACCATGCGCTCAAGCTTGATAGATGCAAAATCTGTGTCGGCAATGTCAGGCAATTTTTCGTAGGAAACGTCAACGGCAACATCGTCGCCCTCTTTCCAATCCGCATCAGCCATTTTCATTTCTGGCTGCGCTGCTGGACGGTCACCTGTTTCTTCAAGGTGCTTGCTCATCGCGCCGTCGATGGACTCTTGCATCGCTTCGCCCATGATACGCTGGCCGTACTGCTTGCGCAGCAGCGCCATAGGTACCTTGCCCTTACGAAAACCCTTCATTTCAACGGTTGGCTGCGCTTCTTTCAGCTTTTCTTCAACCTTCGCGTCGAGTTCAGCCGCCGTAACGGTGATCGCATAGCCGCGCTTGAGGCCTTCATTCAGGGTCTCAGTGACGTTCATGTGCTGTCCTTCATAAAACTAATGGTGCGGGTGAAGGGACTCGAACCCCCACGCCTCGCGGCGCCAGAACCTAAATCTGGTGCGTCTACCAATTCCGCCACACCCGCATGATTATTAGGGGCAGTTTTCAAGGCCACCCCAAGGTTGGCCGCTTACTAGCAAAGCTATTACCGGGAAGCGAGAGGAAAAATGCGCTTTCTTGATACGATTTTGCAGAAACTTTGGATCAAGGCACATCCAGTGCACGCAGAACCGCTGGCAATTGCTCTGGCAGGTCCTCTGCAATCAGCCCCGGGCCGAAGTTCAGTGCGCATTCTGTGTGCAACCACGCCCCCGTTTCGGCAGCCTGCATGGGCGCAAACCCGCGCGCCAAAAGCCCCGTGATGAATCCGGCCAAAGCATCCCCCGATCCAGCGGTAGCCAACCACGGTGCAGCGCGCTCATACACCGATGCATTAATGCTGCACCGGCCTGTTGGATCAGCGATCACGGTATCAGGCCCCTTAAACAGAATAACGCACCCTGCCCGCTTGGCGGCTTCGCGCGTAGCATCCACCTTGGAATAGGCTGGACCAGTCGTTGCGGGCGCATTCAATTTTTCGGCAATATCCGGGAACAACCGCGCAAATTCGCCCGCGTGTGGCGTCAGAACACATGATTTATGCAGCGCCGCAAATAGATCCGCATCACGCGCAAGCAACGTCAACGCATCCGCATCCAAAACCGCCGCCCGCCCGCTTTCTAACACGGCAGCAACTAGCGCCACCCCCCGCGCGCCAAGCCCCAACCCCGGCCCAACGCAAAGCGCATTGATGCGCGCATCCGTCAAAATAGCACCCAAAGCAACGGCATCATTCACGGGTGTCAGCATCACAGCATTCAAATGCGCCGCATTTTCAATCAACGCGTCCTCAGGACAACCCACCGTCACAGCCCCAGCCCCAATCCGCAAAGCGCCGCGCGCCGCAAGCCGCGCAGCACCACCCTTACCGATACCGCCGGAAAGAATAAGAGCGTGACCGTGGGAGTATTTGTGGACATCGTCCTTTGTCACCCATGACGCATGTGGGGCAGAAACTATCCGCACGGCACACAGGCCTTTAGGCTCTCGTTTGATCCCAAGGTCTCTTACAACGATTTTTCCGGCATATTGCGGCCCATCATCCAAAAACAGTCCCAACTTAGCTCGATGGAAGGATACTGTCAGATGCGATGAAATTGCATTTGGGTCATAGTCATCTAGGCTAATAGTGCGTCCTGTTTCAGAGCAAACACCTGAAGGGACATCTACCGAGACGATCCCAGGGCGCCCACGTGGATGTCCAAATTCTGGCACATAACAGTCACGCATATCAGAAGTATTCCAAAAAAAATTGCTCAAGCCATGCATTGGTAGCGGCAAACCCGCGCCAAAGAGAGCATCCACGAGAATGTCACAGCACCACTTTTTTCGGTCTACATATGCAACCAACGAACCTACCTCATATGCAACCAACGAACCTACCTCATGCGCATCACACCACCGCGCATAATTCACCTTCGCATCCGGCGGCAGCTTCGCGGCATCACCATACAAAAACACCTCAACCTCCCAGCCCGCCTCAAACAACAACCGCGCGACAACAAACCCGTCACCGCCATTGTTGCCGGGCCCGCATAAGACAACCGCCCTATGCTTGCCCTTCTCATCATCTTGCAAAAAATACTCCGGGGGTTTGGGGGCTGGCCCCCATGGCGGCGCCAGCTCTGGCCATTCTTCAAAAATGGCGGTCACAACGCCACGCCCGGCGCGCTCCATCAGTTCAAGCCCGGTAACATCACCAGAGGCAATCGCGGCAGCCTCAATGGCGCGCATTTGGGCAGCGGTCAAAAGTTCGGTCATAGGGTGGGCATCCAGTTTACATTTCGCATGAATTTCAGGACAGTTGCATAATTTTTAATCACTTAATATTCTTTACCCTCTTGCAACACACCTTATGGTTCGCCACGAATTGTCCCGATGCAACAGAAATGTTCTGACCACTATGAAACACCGTTAGGGGAGTCGCGGCCTATGAAAAAGATCGAAGCGATCATTAAACCATTCAAACTTGATGAAGTGAAAGAAGCGCTGCAAGACGTCGGCGTGCAAGGTCTATCCGTCGTTGAGGTCAAAGGCTTTGGCCGTCAAAAGGGTCACACAGAACTGTACCGCGGTGCAGAATATGTTGTGGACTTTTTGCCAAAGGTGAAAATTGAGATCGTCCTTGCCGACGATCAGGTTGATGCCGCTGTCGAAGCAATCGTAGGCGCCGCAAAAACCGACAAAATTGGTGACGGCAAAATTTTCGTCTCTCCGATTGAACAGGCAATTCGCATTCGCACCGGGGAAACCGGCGACGAAGCTCTTTAATACCACACTGCGGGCCTGTCCCGCGGACAGTACACCTACCAAAAGACGCTTAGAAAGGTACCAAAATGGACAACAAAGATGTCATCAAGCTGATCAAAGATGAAGAGGCCGACTACGTCGATATCCGCTTCACTGATCCACGCGGGAAACTCCAGCACGTAACCGTGGTTTCTGATCTGGTTGACGAAGACTTCCTCGAAGAAGGATTCATGTTCGACGGTTCATCCATCGCTGGTTGGAAATCAATCGACAAATCAGACATGAAACTGATGCCACAGGCAAGCAGCGCATATGTTGATCCGTTCTACGCGGAAAAAACAATCTGTATCCACTGTGATGTTGTTGA
This sequence comes from Loktanella sp. D2R18, assembly GCF_003318235.1. Taxonomy (GTDB): domain Bacteria; phylum Pseudomonadota; class Alphaproteobacteria; order Rhodobacterales; family Rhodobacteraceae; genus Yoonia. The sequence goes on from NZ_QOCG01000011.1 coordinate 301,181, forward strand.
GCCAGACACAATGGAAGCTTACGACCGTGACCCACGCGGCACAGCAGCCAAAGCCGAAGAGTACCTGAAATCTACAGGCATCGGCGACGCGGCTTACTTTGGCCCAGAAGCCGAATTCTTCGTCTTCGACGATGTGCGCTTCCAGGTTTCCATGAACAAAGTGTCCTACCAAGTTGACGCCATCGACGGCGCTTGGAACACAGACACAGAATACGAAATGGGCAACACAGGCCACCGTCCGGGCGTTAAGGGCGGCTATTTCCCTGTAAACCCAGTAGATGACGCACAAGAAATGCGCTCTGAAATGCTGTCCACCATGAAACGCATGGGCATGAAGGTTGACAAGCACCACCACGAAGTGGCGTCTTGCCAGCACGAATTGGGCCTGATCTTTGGCACGCTGACACATCAAGCGGACGAAATCCAAAAGTACAAATACGTTGTGCACAACGTCGCCCAAGCCTACGGCAAATCAGCGACATTCATGCCAAAGCCAATCGCTGGCGATAACGGCACTGGCATGCACGTAAACATGTCGATCTTCAAAGATGGCAAACCACTGTTCGCAGGCGACAAATACGCGGATCTGTCACAGGAAGCCCTGTACTTCATCGGTGGCATCCTGAAGCACGCCAAAGCGCTGAACGCGATCACCAACCCATCCACAAACAGCTACAAACGCCTGATCCCAGGTTTTGAAGCACCCGTTCTGCGCGCCTACTCTGCGTCTAACCGGTCTGGTTGTGTACGCATTCCTTGGGCCGAAAACCCAAAAGCCAAACGCGTCGAAGCCCGATTCCCTGATCCAGCAGCCAACCCATACCTGTGCTTTGCGGCACTGCTGATGGCTGGCCTTGACGGTATCAAAAACAAAATCGATCCGGGCCCCTCTTCCGACAAAGATCTTTACGATCTGCCACCAGAAGAGCTCGCAGGTATCCCAACTGTTTGTGGGTCTCTGCGCGAAGCGCTCGAAGCCCTTGAAGCAGACCAAGACTTCCTGATCCAAGGTGACGTGTTCACCAAAGACCAACTCGAAGGCTACATGGAACTGAAATGGGAAGAAGTGTACGCCTACGAGCACACACCACACCCAATGGAATACAAGCTGTACTACAGCTGCTAATTTCCGCAGCTCACGATATTGGAAAAGGCATCGCTTACGCGGTGCCTTTTTCGTTGAACGCCTAATGGTCCAACGACAGCTGTGCCAAGACACCTAGATGATCGGATCCCAATCGATCACGGTAGGTCACATGCCCGCCGCCGGGCGAATAAACGTGATCCAAGAACAGCGGCAACCCATAAAGATCATACGTCGGCCGCAATGGCCCGGCGATCCGCGTGCCTGACACCTGTCTGATTTGATGCGTCGTCGATGCCCAGGGAAAGATATTGAAATCACCCGCGACCACAATGGCGCCCGCAAGCTGCCCGAGCAACGCGGTTGCAGCCCCCGCCGAACGCGCGTGATCATAAGGGTATGGCCAAGGCAAATGCACAGAGGCCACCCAAACCGCCTGCCCGTCTTTTTCGATCTGGGCGACTGCAACACCGCGATGTATCGAACAACGCGCATCTGCAACAAACGGCGTTTTCGACAGCACGGCGATGCCACTCCAGCCCGAAAAGCGACACAGGTGTTGGTAAGGGTAATGGTCGGCCATCATGGCCAAGAATACATCATTGCGTTGCCCCACCTCTTGCAAGGTTACGACATCCGCATCGCTTGCAATGATATCTGCGGCCAACGCTGGCAATGCGTCATTCCGGTACAGCAGGTTTTTTGAATAAAGCAGTAACGTTCCATCTCCCCGCGTAGTTGCCAACATTGGGACCGTTGTCATCAACGCCAACGCGGCCGCGCATCCGACGCAAACCCGCAACACCATTGGCATTCTAAATACCAAGCCAATTACACAAATCACACCGAGCGGGATCCGCAAAAGGGAAAGACTGTCCCCGAAAGGGTGCAGCCGCCCGCCAAACCCGGCGAAAACCCCGGTACACAGTACCAATAGCGTGATTGCCCCCATTCCACGGCTTACCTGTCTCATTGTAATTTCCTTCACCTCATCGCGATCAGGCACCAATCTATTTGTCTTAGGTGCAGGCGGCGGACATATGTTGTGCAAGAATTGCGCAAATACGAAGGAATTTACCCATGCACACGGAACGGATGACATTTACGGGCCACGCAGGCGATACCCTGTCGGCACGGCTCGACCTCCCCCAAGGGACACCGCGCGCGACAGCACTTTTTGCGCATTGTTTTACCTGCTCCAAAGACAGCATCGCGGCGCGGCGCATTTCTGCACGGCTTGCGGCGACGGGTGTGGCCGTGCTGCGGTTCGATTTTACAGGGCTGGGCCAATCGGCAGGCGCGTTTGAGGATACCAGTTTTTCGTCGAACGTGTCAGATTTGATCGCGGCGTCGGAGACTTTAACTGCACGCGGGCTGCCCCCCTCACTGCTCATCGGTCATTCCCTAGGGGGGGCTGCGATCTTAAAAGCAGCAAGCGCAATCCCAACCGCCAAGGCTACCGTGACCATCGGTGCCCCTTTTGATCCGGCGCATGTTACCCATCATTTTGCAGGGGCTTTACCCGAAATTCAGGCGCAAGGTGCGGCACAAGTCTTGCTTGGCGGCCGCCCCTTTACCATTAGTAAAAGCTTTGTGGATGATATCAGTGCGGCAGCCTTGGCCTCGGCAATTGCGCAGCTACATACGGCACTTTTGGTCCTACATGCACCGCGTGACGCGACCGTCAGCATCGACAACGCCGCCGATATCTTCATGGCCGCAAAACACCCCAAAAGCTTTGTCACATTAGATGATGCGGACCATCTGATTAGCAAACATCAAGATGCCGAGTACGCAGCAGATGTGATTATGGCATGGTCAAAACGTTACCTTCCCACACCTACGGAAAACCGGTCTGAGGTTACCCCCGAAGGCATCACGCGCGTCACTGAAGCCGCGCCAGAAGGTTTTTTGCAGGACGTCCAAAGTGGTACGCACCATGCACTAGCAGATGAGCCCAAAAAATACGGCGGTACTGACAAAGGGTTCACACCCTACGGATTTGTCGCGGCGGGGCTTGGGGCCTGCACATCAATGACAATCCGCATGTACGCCCGGCGCAAAAATTGGCCGCTGGGTGGGGTGCGCGTTGACGTCAGCCATGCCAAAGAACACGCCACAGATGCTGCCGAACCGGGCGCAAAAATCGACCACTTTGATCGGCAAATCACGCTCACCGGAGACCTGTCAGCAGATCAACGCACGCGCCTGCTCGAAATCGCAGACAAATGCCCGGTCCACCGCAGCCTTGAGCGCACAAATGTGATCACCACGCAGATCACACCACCCGTGTAGGGTGGATTTAAATCCACCCTACTGTTTCGTCACCAAAAACCGTACCTTCGCGTACATGAAGCGAAAGACCGCTGTGAGCCCACTTTAACCGACGCTGCACAACCAAAGAAGGTCGGCTTCTGTTGGTCTCGAGTGCGGACTGCAATTTGAGCGAACCTGGTTGTGCTACTCAAAGTTTTTTTAGCACTTCAAAGTCTAAGTGTCCCATATTAAAAAATTGCAGCGTCGCGAAATGACTGCTGCTATTTGAGCGCCACTCAAGATTTCAAATTAGCCGCTTGTCGGTCAGCAACCCAAACAACTGGCTTTGCGATGAGATGTTAAGTTTTCTATAAAGCGTCCGACGATGTACTTTTACAGTCTGGCGTGAAATGCTCAGGATAAGCCCGATCGAGCGGCTTGAATGGCCCTGAACAACAAGGGCGGCCACTTCCGATTCGCGTTTGGAGATTGGCGTGCCATCCTGCTGCGCTATGGCAAAGTAACGATCCTTCAGGGTGGGGTCGTGTAAATCTGGACTGGTCTGTTCTTGATGCGCAATTACGCCGAGTTTTGGGGCCAGAACCTTGGACATGAGGCGGAATTGTTCCAGCTCGCTGCGCCGGATACGTCTGCCACCCACATTGCGCCCCAAGGACAAATGCAGGCTGGCATCTGCATCAATGCCCATGACAAATCCCATCTCGTCGACCATACGTGTGCCCTGAAAATAGGACGCGACGTATTCGCTCGCCTCAAACCGGTCGGGTGCGATGTCACGCAGCCTGTGAACCTCCAAAGACTCTGTACCCCATGCCCGTTGATGAAACGGGTCGAGCAGATAGCCAAAATCAGTGTAGTTCCCGTCGAAGAAGCGGCGCAAATTGGGGTCGGGAACCCAACGGAACAGGATGTTAGGGCGTGCATTACGATGAAAACGGATGGCGATGATGCTTTGCACGTCAAAACGTTTTGGGCAGTGATCGATCGTCGCACTTTCGAAATCGCCTAAATCTTTGGCAACGGCGATCTTTCCGAAGAAATCATAGTCATCTGATATGAGTTGTTGAATACGCACCCCCGAAATTACCAGTTTTTTCACAATACTACCCCAGTGGGGGTATTGGCCACCCGGTTTGTGACCGACTAGCGTTTATTATGCATAGCTAAGGTGGTGGGATGACGTGACGTCTGCAGTGAAAATTCAAGCATTGAACAAGGTCTACCCAGGAGATGTGACCGCGCTGAAAAGTGCCGATCTTGAGATTGGCGACAATGAGTTCTTTACGTTGTTGGGGCCATCGGGGTGCGGCAAGACGACGTTGTTGCGCCTTATCGCGGGATTTGAGGAACCGACAGCTGGCGTATTGTCGCTATTTGGCGATGACATATCGACGTTACCGCCGGAAAAGCGCCCCGTGAACACAGTCTTCCAGCACTATTCCCTGTTTCCACATATGAGTGTTTTTGAAAACGTAGCCTTCGGTCTGCGGCGCTTGGGGCGGTCGGACAAGGACGCAAAAGCGCGGGTAGAGGCGATGTTGGACCTTGTGCATCTGACAGACTTTGCAGGGCGCAAACCATCGCAGCTGTCTGGTGGTCAACAGCAACGCGTGGCTTTGGCCCGCGCGCTGGCACCGGAACCCAAAGTTCTGCTGTTGGATGAACCGCTGTCCGCACTAGATCTAAAACTGCGCCAATCCATGCGGGCTGAACTGAAACGGCTGCAAAAGGACACCGGGATCACGTTTGTCTTTGTGACCCACGACCAAGAAGAGGCACTTGCGATGAGTGATCGGATTGCGGTCATGTCTGCGGGCGAAATTCAACAGGTTGGCGACCCATCTGCCATCTATGAACATCCAGAGAACCGGTTTGTTGCCGAATTCATCGGCGATGCAAATTTCCTGAATGCAACCGTGGCTGAAACAACGCCCAGCGGAACAACCTATGCATTGGATGCGGGCGGAACTCTGACTGGCCCTGATCAAGGTCGCGCAAAAGGTGAGGCTGTGACCCTCTTCTTTCGCCCCGAAAAAGCGACACTCTCGCAGGTTGGCGAGGGGCCCAATCAACTGCGCTGCACTGTGAAAGATATTCTCTACCTTGGGAACAGCACCGATTATTGGCTGGCATTGGATCACGTCACGACGTTGATCGTCCGTTCAAAAAACCAAACTGACGGGACGGTGATCGCGGACATCGGCGAACAGATCAGTCTCTCGCTTGATCCCGCAGCCCTGCGGATTTTGGCGACATGAGCAGCATCGCGGAAAAACTGCGCGTCTACACGGGTTTGATGCCTGCGGTCTTCGTGATCGGTGTTTTTATGATCGTGCCGATCATGATCATCTTCGTGTATTCTTTCTTGGTTGCTGGTGATTTCGGCGGCGTGAAACCTAAGTTTTCAACTGATGCTTACGTTCAGTTGCTGTTTCAAAAGAACCTCTTTGATGTGTCAGAATTCAACCCAGCCTATCTGATCATTGCGTTTCGGTCCCTTTGGATTGCGGTGGTCACTGTTCTGGGATGTTTGCTGCTCGGCTTTCCCGTCGCGTACTACATCGCCAGCCAGCCGGAAGACCGGCGCAATCTGTTTTTGTTACTAATCACGATCCCCTTTTGGACAAACCTGTTGGTCCGCACGTATTGCTGGATTTTGGTGCTGCGCGACACGGGGCTGATCAATGGTGCGCTCATCAATATGGGCCTCATCGATGAACCGTTGACACTGCTTTATACCGAAGGAGCCGTCGCATTGGGCCTCATCTACACCTACGTTCCGTTCATGGTTCTGCCGATTTATGCAGCCCTAGAGCGCCTTGATGTCCGCCTGATCGAAGCGTCCCGCGATCTTTATGCGAACAGGTGGGTTACATTGCGCCATGTGGTTGTTCCATTGGCGATGCCGGGAATGATTGCGGGTTCGATCCTTGTGTTTATTCCTGCCCTTGGTGCCTTTATTGCGCCTGACCTGCTGGGCGGGGGCAAGAACCTGATGCTGGGGTCTTTGGTGCAACTCCAGTTTTCGTCGGCCCGCAACTGGCCGTTTGGCGCGGCCCTGTCGATGGTGATTATGGCCGTCGTGTTGTTGTGCCTTTACGCCTATGCGCGCAACGTGCGCAAAAACGGTGGTGGGGTACAACATTGACCCGTTCTCGTGACATCAGATGGCTACCCGGATTTAGCTGGGTCACGCTGTTTTTCTTTGTGTTTCTTTACGCGCCGCTGATCATTCTGGTTGTGTTTTCGTTCAACGCGTCGCGGTCGGCAACCGTCTGGGCGGGCTTTAGCTTTGAGTGGTACACCAAGGCATTCGCCAACGATGACATCCAACGCGCCGCAACCAACAGCGTCATTATTGCTATTTTTGCCACCATCGCAGCAACGACGATTGCCACAATGGCGGCCCTGACCCTAAGCCGCAATAAGCGCGTCAAAGGCAAACCTGTGTTCGGGGGTGTGTTGATCTTCCCCCTGATGATCCCCGAAATCGTGACCGCTGTGGCGACATTGACCTTCTTTGCAGCGATTGGATTGTCGCTTGGTCTGGGCAACATTATCATCGCGCATACAGTGTTTTGCATCCCCTTCGCCTACCTCCCCATCCGCGCACGCCTTGACGGGATGGATGAAAGCCTCGAAGCGGCGGCGCAGGATTTGTATGCGAGCAAGTTCACGACACTCCGGCTGATCACATTGCCGCTTTTGATGCCGGGGATTGTCTCTGGCGCGATGCTGGCCTTCATCATCTCGCTCGATGATTTCATCATCACACTGATGGTCGCCGAAGCAGGGTCAACCACACTGCCTATCTACATCTATAGCCTCGTGCGGATCGGGATCACCCCAGAGGTGAACGCCGTCTCGACAGTGCTATTGGGATTTTCCGTCATCGTGGTGACGCTGTCCTACGTGATCGGCAAAAAGAACAAGACCTGAATAAAAATTACCGAACCAACAAGGAGAGTACACATGAAAACGCTAACAGTTTCTACACTTGCGCTCATGCTGAGTGCGAATATCGCAGCCGCCGAAGGCGAGCTGTTTTTGTACAACTGGACGGATTACACCGCGCCGGATTTGATCGAAAAGTTCGAGGCCGAAACCGGTATCTCTGTCACGCTGGACACCTACGATTCCAATGAAACGTTGCTGGCAAAACTCCAGTCCGGGGCTACGGGCTACGACATCGTGGTGCCAAGCCATAACTTCGTTCAAATCTTTGTCTCCGAAGGGCTTCTGCAAGAAATCAGCGCATCAGAACTGACCGGCTACGAAAATATCTCTGCCGATTTCGCCAGCCCGTCTTGGGACGAAGGCAATGTCTACACCATTCCTTGGCAGTGGGGCACCACGTCGTTCACCGTGAACACAGACGTCTTTGGCGGTGACATCAACACCTATGACATCCTGTTCCAGCCACCTGCCGAACTAGAAGGTAAAATTGGCATGTTTCGCTCTGCGGATGAGGTGATTTCTATGGCGCAGTTGTCGCTTGGTTTGGGACTGTGTAGCGAAGATCCAAATGAAATGCAGCAGGTGCTTGACCTTCTTCTGGCCCAAAAAGACGACGTCAAAACATACAGCTCAGATGGCATTCTGGAACGTCTCGCATCCGGTGACGTGGCCGTTCACCAAAACTGGAACGGCTATTCGATCCGCGCCCGCGAAGAAAACCCAGCCATGCAATATGCCTTCCCGAAAGAGGGCGTGATCACATGGGCCGATAACATTGCGGTGCCGGTTGGCGCACCAAACTATGATAACGCGATCAAGTTCGTCGAATTCCTGATGCAGCCTGAAAACATCGCGATCCAGTCGAACTTTGCCGGCTATTCCAACGGGATCACCGGCAGTGCGGACCTGATGAACGACGACCTTAAAGCGGCAGGTGAATTGTCTCCCCCTGAAGGCACGCCATTGGTGTTCTCACAGACATGTTCACCAGCGGCAGTCGAGCTTCAGAACCGCGTTTGGACAGCGTTACTGCAATAACACTGACCTGTGTGGTGGGGCGTCCTCGCCACACACTTCTCCAATCAGGAATGCCGACTTTGAACGCAGATTTAATTATCTTCAACGGATGTGTCCGCACCATGGACCCGAACGCGCCCGTCGCTGAGGCCGTTGCCATGACAGACGGAAAAATAATTGCCGTGGGGACGAACGATGACGTCCGTAGTTCGACGGCCAATGCGACCCGGCAGATCGATGCAAACGGGCGCAGTGTGCTCCCCGGTTTCATCGACAGCCATGTGCATCTGTTTCAGGGATCGGCCGAACTGGATTTCCTCCCCGTCGGCGGGTTGACCGATCTAGACGCCTTGCGCCCGCTGGTTGACGCCTACGTGGCCGATCGCCCGGACGAGCCTTTGATCCTTGGTGTTGGCGCGTTTTATGGCTTGTTCGAGGGCGTTGAGAGTGCCCCGCGCATCGCTTTGGACAATCTCATGAAAGATCGCCCCTTTGCCTTGCTCGCGGCTGATCTGCATACGGTTTGGGCCAATACCAAAACGCTTGAAATGGCAGGCCTGCTCCACGGCGCCTATATGCCCGAAGGCAGCACCGTCGTCATGGGTGACGATGGGCTTGCGACCGGCCTGCTGCTGGAAACCGGGGCGTTTGGCCCGGCCCTCGCGCTTTCGCGAACGGGTGGCCGCGACATGCTGGGCTATGTGACAGGCGCTGACCCCGACCCCGCCGCGACGTCGGCTGAACGTGAGGCCGATAAGGCGCTGCTGCTTAAGGGGATCGCGCACGTCGCGTCGCACGGGATTACGACGCTGCACAATATGGATGGCAATTTTTACCAGCTCGAATTGCTGAGTGAGCTTGAGGCAGAAGGCCGCCTGAATTTGCGCATTCAAATTCCGTTTCATCTAAAGAATTTCGACTCCCTCGACCGACTTGAAGAAGCCGCCGAAATGCATAGGCGGTACACCGGCGACAAAGTCTGGTCAGGGCGGGTAAAGATGTTCATCGATGGCGTATTGGAGAGCCGCACCGCGCTAAAATCGCGGGCCTATCCGGATGATCCACACAACCACGGCGAAGCAGTTTTTGATGCGGAGCACTTCAATGCGGCCTGTGTTAGGGCCGATGCGCTTGGGCTTCAGATCAGCGTGCATGCGGTCGGCGACCTTGCGGTCACCCGTGTGTTGGATGGCTATGAATTGGCCGTAAAAACGAACGGCACGCGTGACGCCCGCCACCGTGTGGAGCATCTAGAGATTATCACCGACGCAGATCTTGAACGTATGAAAGCCCTCAATGTCGTTGCCTCAATGCAGCCGCGGCATGCGGTCTTTGGCGGATTCTTTGATCCACCGGCCCCGAACACTATATTCTTCGAAGACGAATGCGCGCGCGCCTATGCGTGGGCGCGGGTGCGGCAGAGCGGCATCCCACTTGCCTTTTCAACAGATTGGCCTGTTGTCCCCGTCGATGTCATGGCGAATATCCAAAGCGCCGTTGCGCCAATGGCGCTTGGCTCCGACTGGCCTGATCAAAGCCAGACTTTGCAAGATACGCTGACGTCCTACACCGCAACAAATGCATGGATGGCCTTTAAGGAGGATCACCACGGCACCCTACGTCCGGGTCTGGCGGCTGATCTGGTCATCCTTGATGGCGACGTTGAAGCGCAGGACCTGCAAGGTATGGCTAAGCTGCCCATCGCCATGACGATCTGCGATGGCGAAATATCCTATGACGCAGGTACCTTATGACACTGTCATAATCATCGCCAAAAGACGGTCACGTGCTGGCGTCGGTCTGCGATCTTAACGGACGCTTGCGCGGTAAAATGTACCGTGCGTCGGCCGCGGAAAAGCTGCTTAAGTCTGGCCTGCGGATGCCACTCTCAAGCATTTGCGGCGACATTTAGGGCAATGACGTGCTGGCGTCCGCGTTTATTCAGGAACACGGCGATCTTGATGGCATTTGCACGCCCCTATCGGACGGATCTATTACCGATTCAACCAACGACCCAATGCGCGGGCCTTGTTCCACTTTGGATGCACATGGAAGGCGGCAGCCCGTTTCAGGCAGCCCCCGGCCAAGCTCTGGCCAAGGTGCTCGCTGGATTTGCACGGCTTGGCCTAAAACCTGTCGTGGCCAATGAACTGGAGTTCTATCTGCTGGACCCGTCTTAGCCACGAGCCAAACCCGTTGGACTGCCCTCGTTGGGAGATCAAATCTACGCATTAGACCAGATCTTAGACCATGCCGCGTTTCTTGATGATGTTTACGCGACTGCGGCATAGAAGTAGAGGCCGCGATCCCAGAGGGAGGACAAGGGCAGTTCGAATTCAACCTGCTGCATATCGACGACGCGCTGCTGGCGGCGGATCACGCGGTTTACTTTAAACAGATCGTCAAAACATGCGCCCGCAAACATGACCTTTCTGCCAGCTTTATGGCCAAGCCGTTTCTAGAAAACTCTGGATGTGAGTTTCATGTGCATTTCAGCTTACTCGATGCCGTCGGTCGCAATGTTTTTGATGACGGGACGGAGGCCGGGACACCGCTGATGAAACATCCTGTGGCTGGGTTGATCGACAGTATGGCGGAAATGACGTTGTTTTTTTGCGCCGCATCTGAATTCTTACCGCCGTATGGCACAGGGCAATTTCGCACCCACCAAAGCGCTATGGGGATATGAAAACCAGTCCGCCGCCGTGCGCATTCCGCGCGGGCCAACGGTCGCGCGGCGGATCGAACATCGGGTCGCAGGGGCCGACGCCAACCCTTATCTTGCCTTCGCCGCCATTCTGGGGGCCTCACTTATCGGCATTAAACAAAGCCTTACGCCCACCACCCCTGTCAGGGGCAACGCCCATGGCGTCGACGCACCGGACCTGCCCTCCCAATGGCCAGATGCAGTATCGCTGTTTGGAATGGGGCCCATATCCAACTCGGTCTTTCACCAGGCTATGGTTCGGGCCTTTATCGCGTGTAAACGGCAAGAAATTAAAACGTTCAACGACCGGTTTTCAACCTTTGAATACGAATCCTACCTCGACGCGGTCTAACCGCCCAAACGCAAATCAAAAGAGGCAAAACCGATGTCTGAAGACCACGTTGAGACCTATTATTCCGCAACTGCACGCGACAAACGCGGCTTTCCGACACTTCATGGTGATATATCAGCCGATGTTGCCATCATCGGCGGAGGCTTCACTGGAATTGCCTCGGCCGTCGAGCTCGCAGAGCGCGGATTGAGCGTTGTTGTGCTGGAAGCCAACAAAATTGGCTGGGGTGCAACGGGGCGGAATGGCGGGCAAGTCACCGGCAGCCTTTCAGGCGATACCGCGGCAGTTCAGTAAACCATTGGGAGTGAAAGGGGCTTCTGATTATGTTTGTAACCCACGCTGGCGCGGGCATGACATCATTCGCGACCGCGTTGCAAAATACGGGATCGAATGCGATCTCACCGCTGTCCATATAGAAGCCGCGATCAAACCCAGCCATATGGACCAACTCAAGGCGATCGAAGCTGAAGGGCGCCAGCGCGGTTTTGGCGATGACATGACCCTGATCGGGCAGGACGAGATCCAGAAACAAAGCTCTACATCGGCGGGCTGCGCAATATGCGCAATATGCACCTGCATTCGCTGGATCTATGCCTGGGCGAAGCGCGCGCAGCTGAAACCCTCGGCGCAAAGGTTTTTGAGAACAGCAAGGTCATGCACATCGAACACGGACCGCGATCACGCGTGGTGACCGAAAGCGGCAGCGTTCAAACTGATCAGGTGTTGATTGCTGGCAATGCGCTACACCTTTTGGAACAAAAGGCACTCGGCGGCGCGTTATTTCCCGCAAGCCTTGCGAATATGGCAACCGCGCCACTCAGTGCAGCGCAAGTCGAGGCGATCAATCCGCACAACCTCGCCGTCTACGATTGCCGCTTTGTACTCGACTATTACCGGCTGACCGCTGACAAACGCCCGATGTTCGGGAGCGGCACCAACTATTCCGGTAGGCCCACCACGGATGGCGCAGCCGAACTGAGGCCCGCGATGGAGCGCACGTTCCCGCAACTTAAAGGGATTTCGATCGATTACGCTTGGAATTGCAGCGATGGGATCATCGCCAATCGTATTCCGCACGTGGGTCGCGCTGCCGCTAATATTATGTTTATCCAAGGTTATTCCGGTCGCGGGATTGGCTTGACGCATATCATGGCAGAAATCGCGGCGCAGGCCATGACCGGGGACACCAAAGAGTTCGACCTTTTCGCTGGCGTCAAACACCTCAAACTGCCTTTTGCACGTAGTTTTGGCAGCCAAATCCAAGCCTTTGGTATGGGCTTTTATGCCCTTGCGCGACATGCTTCGTTAAGCGCGGTTCTCGTCCCGAAAGCAGTCATTCCCACAGCCGCGGCGAACGGCAGCATTGTTTAAGGTTTTTCGATGCGTGCCTGAGCGCAGGGTTTTGTTTCTGTGCGACGGTGGCCTGCGTTTGGAAACATGACTAGGAGGAAGCCGTGGGGTCTGGATGAGCCCTACTGGGAAAGGGTGAAGCGCGCCCTGCCAAGGTTAATCCAAGATGATGAGGCTGTGTTTTTCTGGCGCTGATCTGAAGTGGCCGAACTTCTTTTACGAGAAGGGTTTTAGCCAATTCATGCACATTGAGCATCTTAAATGGCGTTGCAGGCAAGCCGGTATCGGCCTCGAACGCGTTGCTGTTCAGGGTGTGGCCGTTGGATGGTGACGTGCGTCTCGTCATGCGGCGGCCTCTTGGGGTGGTGCGCGGGATTGCGGTTTCTGGCCGCGTCGGAAAGTCTCGATGATGCGCATTGCGCCGCCACAGTCTGGGCATGGTTCTCGCAATGTGAGTGGGACGGCTTCTGCGGCTGATGTGTCTTCTAGTTTTTTTGGGGGTGCGCCAAGCAACGTGAACACTTTTGCAATATTAACCTTGCGCTTTGAACTGGCCAACAGGCCCTAGTGGCGGATACGGTGGAAGCGATCGGGCAGCACATGGATCAGAAAGCGCCGGATGACCTCGGAGGTTGAGAGGCGCATAACGCTCTGTCTGTCGTCGGATTTGATGCGGTAATTTTTCCATTTGAACGCGACAGTGTTGGCATCGGCGTTGATCAGACGACTGTTTAAAATTGCCACGCGATGCGTATATCGGCTGAAATAGGCCAGCACTGCCTCGGGGCCACCGAAGGGTGGTTTGGCGTAGACCACCCAATCTATTTTACACAATGGGGCGAGATACGCGGCAAGAGCGTGAGCCTCTGACAGTCCAGTCAGATCACCGAAGAAGACCAGTTCGCCTGTGCGATGTAAGGCCAGCAGCCCTTCGATAAACAGGCGGCGGAACAATCGAGACAACACCCGCACCTGCAGAAAGAACCCCGGCTTGCAGGCGACCCAGCGGTTGCCACTTGGCGACAGGCCGCCACCCGGAATGATCATATGAATGTGCGGGTGATGGGTCAGTGCCGATCCCCAAGTGTGCAGTACAGATGTCATGCCAACCTTTGCACCGAGGCGCTTGGAATCAGCTGCAATTGTCATCACCGTTTGCGCAGACGCTTTGAACAGAAGGCCATAGACGGCCTTCTTGTTCCAGTAGGCGATGCGGGCGATCTCAGCGGGCAACGTGAAGACGACGTGGAAGTATTCCACCGGCAGCAGATCCTCTGCCCGCGCCGCCATCCAGTCGCGCGCAGCCGGACCCTGACATTTGGGGCCGTGGCGGTTCTTGCAGCTGTTGTACGCGATGTGGTGATGGTTGCACTTGGTACAGGCCGCTACATGCCCGCCGAGCGCCTCGGTTCGGCAGGCCTCAATGGAGGACATCCCTTTGAGCTGGCTGAGGCTGACATGTCCCCTATTGGCCCGCCGCCAAGCAGGGCCATGGGTGCGGAAGATGTCAGCGGTCTCCAGCTTGAACTTTGGCAACTGACCAGTACTTATCCCGGTCGGTGATGCAGGTTCTCGATGTTCAGCCTCTTCAGCGCTTCGAATGGGCTGGGCGTATCCCGGATCGTCTTGGTGGCGACATGGGTATAGCGCGCCGCCGTGCTCAACACTTCAGAACCGGGCCAGGGGCCGCAGCAAGAAGCTCCGAAACGTCCTCGATACTTAGCACCGTCGGCAACTTCCGTGGTTGCGTGCGGGACTGCATGTACTTCTTCATCTCTTCGCGCCCGCAGGTCTTCCCATACAGAAACCTGAACGCCATGATCCGCGCATTATATGTAGGCGGCGTGACCCCAGTATCGGTCATGTGCAGCTGATAGGCGCGCAGGTCGTCAGGCGTCGCCGTATCAGGTGATCGCTTCAAGAACCCGGCAAAATGCTTGATCGCCCGGATATGAGCCTTTTGCGCTTTATCGCCCATCCCATGAATGCGCATATCTGCGATCATCCGCTCACGCAGCGGAGTTGTCTTCTCATGTGTCATGGAAATCTCCTGTCCGTTGATTGAGAAGGCTCAATCGTCAGACAGGTGCGTCAGATATCAAAATGCACAGCGTTCACAGCAACGTGCCACGTTCAAAACAAACGCCATTGCCGCGGTAGCAGCTTCGTCCAAATCCCGCTAAGTGGTCATCCACTCAAAAATTCCTGAAAGTCGGGATTGCATCAGCATCGTTTGTCGCGCCTCAGTCGTCAGTGCAAAAATTCTGCACGATCATGTCATGGATCTAGGTCGATACACACTGCCCCTTGAGCCTTGGTCCCCTGCCCCTTATGACGCAGGGGAATATAGCTGCTCACCCCAAGAAAGGTGCCACCCATGATTCCACGCTATTCCCGCCCAGAAATGACCGCCATCTGGGAGCCCGCTGCCAAATTCAAAATCTGGTACGAGATCGAAGCCTATGCCTGCGACGCCCAAGCTGCGATCGGCGTGATTCCTGCTGAAAGCGCCGCTGCCGTTTGGAAAGCCAAGGACGTGGAATTTGATGTGGCCCGCATCGACGAAATCGAAGCTGTAACCAAACACGACGTTATCGCGTTCCTGACGCATCTGGCCGAACATATCGGATCAACCGAAGCCCGTTTTGTGCATCAGGGTATGACATCTTCCGATGTTCTTGACACAACATTCAACGTACAGCTTGTGCGCGCCGCCGACCTGCTTTTGTCTGGCATGGACCGTGTTCTTGCTGCGCTGAAAACTCGCGCGATTGAGCACAAGGAAACCATCCGCATTGGACGCAGCCACGGTATCCACGCAGAACCGACAACAATGGGGCTGACTTTTGCCCGGTTTTACGCGGAAATGGACCGGGGCCGCGCGCGTCTGGTTGCCGCACGCGCGGAAATCGCAACGGGTGCTATTTCTGGCGCTGTTGGCACATTCGCCAATATTGACCCATCCGTTGAAGAACATGTTTGCGCAAAACTTGGCCTATCCCCAGAGCCGATCAGCACACAAGTCATTCCACGTGACCGCCACGCGATGTTCTTTGCCACGCTGGGTGTGATCGCATCCTCTATTGAGAACATCGCCACTGAAGTCCGCCACATGCAGCGCACCGAAGTTCTTGAGGCCGAAGAGTTTTTCTCAAAAGGCCAAAAGGGATCTTCTGCGATGCCGCACAAACGCAACCCTGTTCTGACTGAAAACCTGACAGGGCTTGCACGTTTGGTGCGCATGTCAGTTGTTCCTGCAATGGAAAACGTGACGCTTTGGCACGAACGCGATATCAGCCACTCGTCCGTAGAGCGCGCGATTGGCCCTGACACAACCGTCACATTGGATTTCGCCCTGCACCGTTTGGCAGGCGTCATCGAAAAGCTGGTGATCTACCCTGACAACATGTTGGCCAACATGAACAAATTCCGTGGCCTCGTGATGTCACAGCGCGTCCTTCTTGCACTGACCCAAGCCGGAGTCAGCCGCGAAGACGCCTACAAGCTGGTGCAACGCAACGCGATGAAGGTTTGGGAGCAAGGCAAAGACTTCCAAACCGAACTTTTGGGTGATGACGACGTGCTTGCTGCGCTATCCGCCGAAGAAATCAAAGAAAAATTCGACCTCGGCTATCACACCAAACACGTTGAGACGATCTTTAAGCGGGTCTTTGGCGACAGCTAAGCCTATGCGGTCGGTAAGGAAATCGTCCTTTCCGACCGCAACAAGTGTCTAACTCACAGATGGCGCATGAACCGCAGCTAACGGCGCACCGCTTGCCGCCTTGGCTGAGTGTGCAACAGCGGCTGCTTTTGGCCGGCGTGGTTTTGCGGGCATGCTCATCGCGACATAACGGCGTTCATCGTGGCAATTCACATACGAGTCACCAATCAGCTCCACATCGTAACCAAGTTGACGTAGCGTTCTGGAAAATACCGGCGGGCACAGCGCGATAATCTCGGTCCCACCGTGCGCTTTTGTCTGTTCTACGACGCCATCCAACACCAACCCCAAGCATTCTGCCCGCTCGGCTTGGGTTGTGACCTCATCGGAAATGACCACGCGCGTCGCTTCCCAAACATCGGGCGTCACAGTTGAGATGTCGATAATATCTTCTGGAATACCAATCAATTTGCCCGCAACTGCATCGCCCAACATATAGGTATGTGAACCCCATTGAGCCGTCGTTGACATCGCTCGCATCCCGCCGATGACTTTGCCGTCACGCAAAACCAGAGAATAGTGCGCATTTGGGTTGTCATATTGATCCATCTCGACGGTGTCATCGTGTGGAATCTGCCAGCCAAGCTGGTCTACGAAGAATTGCTTACGCAGAGCAAGAAATTCATAAAAAGCGGTGCCGTGTAGGTGAAGCTGTGCGAAACTGAACGAAATATTTTCCATGGTGTTTTCTCTCTACCGATAAGCGATCTGGTCGCCAAATTACATCTGCTAATTGTCACGAAGGCCGTGCCTAGTACAAATTAGCGTCAAATTTTATATAAGTAAGAAAAAAATAAACGGCCCGGTTCAGATCAGGCCGTACTGGTTCGCGAGCGCCGCAGCTTGGGTGCCCGTTTTCGCTCCTAATTTTAGCTTTGCGTTCTTAAGACGTTGCTTCACAGCGCCTTCACTAACACTCAACTCAAAGGCGATCTCCTTGAGCCGTTTTCCGTCCTTGACCATCCCTAACGCTTCAAGCTCTGCACGGGTTAAATTGGTTGGCGGGGCGGTCTCGCCATGCCGTCTTACAAGCAAAGCCTTGAGCAGTTTGACTTCAAGGTCACTATATTCGCGATCCCCACGCGTGAATGAAGCAAAAGAACGCTGGGCATCAATATTCCCATCAAACACTGACACAGTAACCCCAAAGCGCATCCCAAATGTCTTCGCTTGTGCAATCACACGTTTAGGATCATCAAGTGGTAGTTCGCTCCAGCGGCACATCCCGGTATTGCTGAATGCCCACCTAACCGCCGGATCAAAAAGCATAAACCTTTGGGTTGTGTAGTGATGCACCCAACCGGCAGGAAATGCATTCACTTCCTCCATCGGAAAAGCAAAGCCGATCCGAAGTGCAATATAATACCCGGAAGGAGCAAGCTGCTCGATTTCCTCCGGCCCCATCAACGTCGACATTCTATTTCCCCGAGCCTCAAATTTTTTTAAGGTCTTGTTGCTGAACCACTGTTATCTGTAGAATGCGGAAAACGCGGTGCTTCGATTAGTAGTATTGCTATATTATCGCCCTTGGCAACCGGAAAGCGAGTTTAGACATGTCGCAAACACAAAACAAAATTGGCGAAATTTTGGAACAACTCGGTGAACTTGCGCCGGCTGGCTATGCGCTTGGTTTCCACATCGCATACACGACACCTAAATTTATGTTCCAATCATATCCTAAAGCTTGGCTGGACTATTATTCGCAAAATGGGCTGGTGATGTCCGACCCGATGGTTGCTTGGGGATTCGAACACATAGGGACATGTCGTTGGTCTGAACTTGATGACCCAGCAGACGTCCTACAAAAGGCGACTGAATTTGGAATGCCATATGGCATTGTTTGTACAACAAAGTCCGGCGACAGCCTCAGTATTTGCGGTTTTGCACGCGCGGATCGCGAATTTTCCAACACTGAAATTCAAGATATATCCGGCAAAATTGAATCTTTGCACAAATGGACCGCAGACAAGGCGCATTTGTCACCTGAGACCATTCAGGAACTTAAGAACATGTCAATTTCATTCACCCATCCGGGATCTTAAATAGAAGTTATAACCTTTCATTTACCCCCATCCTATAGGCTGTGGGGATGAGCATGCAGTTTGACACCCCGGCCGCATCGGCATTATCTCGCCGACGCAAAGCGGCAATGATCGTTCAAATGATGATCAGCGACGGCGGCAACCTTTCGTTGTCTCAGTTACCCGAATCACTTCAAGAAGTTTTGACGAATGAATTGGGCGCAATAAAACTGGTTGATCGGGATACCGTTGCGGATGTTGCGGCTGAATTCACCGCACAGCTTGACGCCATAGGTCTGTCGGCCCCAGGTTCGCGCGATGGGGCCATTGCAGCCCTATCTGATCACCTAAGCCCCTCTTTGGCGGAACGGTTGCGCGCCCAAATGGAGAGCGTGCGCAACGGTGATCATTGGCCTACAGTCGCCGATCTTTCAATTGAACGGCTGGTGGATATCATGACCCGTGAAAGCATCGAAATTTGCGCCGTCGCCCTATCAAAATTACAGGTTGGCAAAGCGGCAGAGGTTCTGACACAAACGCCAGGTGAACGGGCACGCCGGATCACTTATGCAATGTCCCTGACATCTGAAATCTCGCCGGATGCCGTCCGCCGTATTGGGGCATCACTGGCCCAAGACTATGGGCAACCTACCAAATCCGCGTTTGAAAAACCCCCGGTGCAACGATTGGGCGCGATCTTGAATTCGACCATCACAGACACACGCGAAGATGTGCTGACCTCACTGGGCGAAACGGACCCTGATTTTGCGAGCAATGTCCGCAAAGCTATCTTTACATTCAAAGACATCGCGCCACGCGTCAAACCCACCGATATCCCCGGCTGCATTCGCGCTGTCGATGCAGAGGTGCTGACGCGCGCTATTGCGGCTGGTCTCGCGGGGGAACCGCAAATCGTGGCTTCGGCCGAATTCATCCTAGGCAGCGTGTCGCAACGTATGGCCGGACAAATGCGCGAAGACGCCGAAGAGATGGGGCGCATCAAAAAAGCTGACGCAGAGGCGGCGATGTCAGCCATCACCACGGCGATCCGCGAAATGGCGGAAAGCGGTGTCATCACATTGATTGACCCGGATGAGGATGACGACGAGGATGATTAGCGCGTGGACAGGCCCTAGGGATTAGCCCTATTCTTGCCCGATGATTCCTCACGCGTTTATAGGCCGCAAATGACTCGGCGCAAATCCTCCCAAGGCACCAATGTCGATTGGGTCGCAGACCGTGTTCTGCGAGGGTTGATCGGCACGTTGCTCCGACTGCCCTATGAAACACGGGTGCCTGCGATGGGGGGCGCGCTAAGCGGTGCAATCGCCCCGCTCGCGGGCTACCGCAAGCGGGCTGAAGCCAACCTTGCGATGATTTACCCTCAGATGTCAGTCAGCCGGCGCCAAGAGCTTGCGCGGGGTTGCTGCGATAACTTTGGGCGCACATTGATCGAAAACTATGCGTGGCAAGAGTTTTCTGAGCGTTTAGCAGGGACCAAACCCACTGGTGCAGGCCTCTCCGCTGTTAAAAAGGCTGCGTCCGATCAGCGCCCAGTGATGTTTGTCACCGCCCATTACGGCAATCACGAAGCCCCGCGTCAGGTACTGACCAACATGGGTTACACGATTGGCGGGCTCTACCGTCCGATGCTGAACCCCTATTTTAACTCCCATTACGCGAAAACCATGACCTCATGGGGCGGGCCCGTTTTCGAACAAGGGCGGCGCGGCACGATGGGGTTTGCGCGGCACCTGAAATCCGGCGGAATGGGAACTTTGCTGTTTGACGTTTCAGCCAAAGGGATCAGCCTGCCGTTTCTGGGGCACCCCGCACATACGGCCACCTCGGCCGCTGACATTGCGCTGCGTATGAATGCGGTCGTTATCCCTTATTTCGGTATTCGCCAACCCGACGGGCTGTCCTTCGCGGTTGAAGTCGAAGCCCCGATCACCCCTGCAAGCCCCGAACAAATGATGACGGAAATGACCGCACGGCTAGAGGCTCAGATCGCGCGAGATCCGGCACAATGGTTTTGGGTGCATCGGCGTTGGAAAGCCCGGGGAAAGTCCTAGCGCAGCTGCGCTGCACCCACGATCGGCCCATACCCGGCCCGCTGAACCAAGACCGCAACAGGATCATCGCCCGGTGCAGCAGCCCGAATGGTCATCACACCTGCCCCGTCCCATTCCGCGACCTGATCAAAATCCGTCACGATATTGGAATAGGTCAATTGTTTACCGGCATTTTCGCCCCTGCGGATATCGACACTTGCCTGCGGCGTATATCGTACGATTTCAAAGACATAATCGCCCGACTGACTAGCCGTCGCGGAAATTTCGATATAATCTTCGGACCGCGTGAGCGTCACAGAAACCGGATACTCTTGCTGGTTATGCGCTTGTATAAGATCCATCACCTGCATCGGCCGCGACCCAATCACATGATCGACGCCTCCAATAATCATCTGTGGCGTATAGACTGACGCCGCATGCGCTGCACGCGCATAGGCATGTTGGCGGGCAGTGTATTCGGGGTTAGCAAAACTATCAGCCCAGCCAATGTAATCCCAGTAATCAACATGCAACGCCAATGCGATGACATCATCGCGTTGTGCCAAATCATGTAGGATCGCGTCCGCCGGCGGGCAAGACGAGCACCCTTGCGAGGTATACAGTTCAACCACGACTGGATCGGCGTGCCCAACACCTGGTGCAGCAAACAGGAACCCACAAACTGCAAAGCCCGATAAAATTCTAAACATTTCACATCCCGATACAAGTTACCTATCGGTTTAGCCCGGCCCCGCTGTAATAACCAATCAATGAATTGCGAACAGTTTGTTATGTATGTTTCAACTGCAACAGCCGGGAATACGCAAATTTGTATACAACAGTATACGTAATGTAAAAACATCCTCTTGATCACACGCGCACCATGACGCAAGTTCATCGTGTAGCCTTGCACAGCAACCGCCATGAAAGGGATAGCCATGACGATCACAGTCGGCGCCGATACAGCCAAAACCCGTAAAACCCTAACCGTCGGGGATCAATCCGTCGCTTATTACTCAATTCCCGCGGCACAAGCCGCGGGCTTAGGCGATTTTTCGAAACTTCCAGCGGCGTTGAAAGTCGTGCTCGAAAACCTGCTACGTTTTGAAGACGGTGGGTTTTCTGTATCCGTCGATGACATCAAAGCGTTTTCTGAATGGGCCGACAATGGCGGGAAAAACCCGCGTGAAATCGCCTACCGCCCTGCCCGTGTCCTGATGCAAGATTTCACGGGCGTGCCCGCTGTTGTTGATCTTGCAGCGATGCGCGATGGGATTGTGGCACTTGGGGGTGACGCCCAGCAGATTAACCCACTCAACCCCGTTGATTTGGTTATCGATCACTCTGTGATGATTGATGAATTTGGCACCCCACGTGCGTTCCAAATGAATGTCGACCGCGAATATGAACGCAATATGGAACGCTACCAGTTCCTCAAATGGGGCCAAAGCGCATTCAGCAATTTCCGCGTGGTGCCGCCGGGTACAGGGATCTGTCACCAGGTGAACCTTGAATACCTGGCCCAAACCGTTTGGACAGACAAAGACCAAAACGGAGTCGAAGTCGCCTATCCCGATACGCTTGTCGGGACAGATTCGCACACTACAATGGTCAACGGTTTAGCCGTTCTAGGTTGGGGCGTTGGCGGGATCGAAGCCGAGGCCGCCATGCTCGGCCAGCCGATATCAATGCTGATCCCAGAAGTCGTCGGATTTGAGCTGACAGGAGAAATGGTCGAAGGCACCACAGGCACCGATCTGGTCCTTAAGGTCGTCGAAATGCTGCGTGAACTGGGCGTCGTTGGCAAATTTGTGGAATTCTACGGCGCAGGTCTGGACGCGTTGCCGCTGGCCGACCGGGCGACCATCGCCAACATGGCACCGGAATATGGCGCGACCTGCGGGTTCTTCCCCATCGATGGCGAAACACTGCGCTATCTGCGCAATACCGGCCGCGACGAAGATCGGATCGCATTGGTCGAAGCCTACGCCAAAGAAAATGGTTTCTGGCGCGATGAAAACTATGCACCGATTTATACCGATACGCTAACCTTGGACATGGGCAGCATCGTCCCTGCGATTTCAGGACCGAAGCGCCCGCAGGATTACATCGCGCTTGATGTGGCGGGTAAGGAATTTGGCAAATACGTCAAAGGCATCCGCGAAGGCAAAGAAGCGAGCACCAGTGCCGAAATCCGTTGGGAAGGTGAAGGTGGACAGCCCGAACCATGCGACATCCCTGGTGATGAAGGCCATCATCAACGCGGCTATGTGATGACCGATGACGGCCATTATCAACTGCATGACGGGTCCATCGTGATTGCCTCGATCACCTCCTGCACCAACACATCCAACCCTTACGTGATGATCGGCGCCGGTTTGGTAGCCCGTAAGGCACGCGAACTGGGGCTGAATCGCAAACCATGGGTCAAAACATCGCTCGCCCCCGGGTCTCAGGTGGTGTCCGAATATCTTGAAGCGGCTGGTCTGCAAGAAGACCTTGACGCAATCGGTTTCAACCTTGTTGGGTATGGCTGCACGACCTGCATCGGCAATTCCGGTCCACTGGAAGCGCCGATCAGCAAAGCAATCAATGACTATGACCTGATCGCCACGTCTGTCCTGTCGGGCAACCGGAACTTTGAAGGCCGGATCAGCCCCGATGTGCGCGCCAACTACCTTGCCTCTCCACCGCTTGTGGTGGCCTATGCACTGGTTGGTGACATGAATGTGGATCTGGCCAAGGACGTGATCGGTCAGGATAAAAGCGGCAATGATGTCTATCTCAAAGACATCTGGCCATCCTCAGCCGAGATCAACGAACTGGTCGAAAAAACAGTCACCCGCGAGGCCTTTATCAGCAAATACGCGGAAGTCTTCAAAGGCGACGATAAATGGCAGGCCGTTGAAACGACCGGGTCTGAAACCTACGATTGGCCCGCTGCATCAACCTATGTGCAAAACCCGCCCTATTTCCAAGGCATGTCCAAAGACGCAGGCAAAATCGCCGATGTTGAAAACGCCAAAGTGCTTGCGGTACTGGGTGATATGGTCACGACTGACCACATCAGCCCAGCCGGATCGTTCAAAGACACGTCGCCTGCGGGGCAATATTTGATCGACCACCAGGTGCCTGTGCGCGAATTCAACTCTTACGGCTCGCGACGTGGCAATCACGAGGTCATGATGCGCGGCACATTCGCCAATATTCGCATAAAAAACGAAATGCTCGACGGCGTTGAAGGCGGCTACACCAAAGGGCCCGACGGCGCGCAAACCTCAATCTTTGAAGCCGCAATGGCGCATCAGGCGGCTGGCACCCCGCTCGTCATCTTTGGGGGTGAACAATATGGTGCAGGGTCATCACGCGACTGGGCAGCAAAAGGTACATCGCTACTCGGCGTGAAGGCTGTGATTTGCGAAAGCTTTGAGCGTATCCACCGGTCAAACCTTGTGGGCATGGGCGTCGTACCTTTTGAATTCACTGGCGGAGACACCCGCAAAACACTGGGCCTGACCGGCGAAGAAACCGTCACCATCAAGGGCCTTGATACAGTCAAACCGTTGCAAGAATTGACCGCCAATATCACGATGGCCGATGGTTCAACCAAAGACATCACCGTCAAATGCCGGATCGATACGGCGGTCGAGATTGAATATGTCGAAAACGGTGGCGTGCTGCACTATGTACTACGCAATTTGGCAAAGGTATCTTGAAGCCTCAGCAAGAAAATTAACCATAAGGCCCGCGCAACTTGCGCGGGCCTTATCGAGCAAAATCCGCACCGAAACTTAAACGGTTTGTGCGGACCTAGCGCGTTGATCATTTTGCAGAATTTCGGTAGACTAGGTTTGTCATTTCTCAAAATTTTAGGATTATCGTGGACTGGGCCAACCTTCTTCGTGAATTTGTAACATTGTTCGTCGTCATCGACCCGGTGGGTTCAATTCCTGTGTTCCTCTTTGCGGTAGCAACTGTACCGGCGCGTCTGCACCGTCGCTATGCGCTTCGGGCGGTGTTCATTGCGACGCTCGTCTTGTTAACGTTCTTAGTTGCCGGACAATACGTCTTAGAGACCTTAGGCTTGCGCTTTGGATCATTCCAAATTGCGGGTGGGATCATCCTATTCCTCTTTGCGCTTTCAATGATTTTCGGGAGTTCGAAACCAGAGACCGAAATCGAAGAAGCGGGCAAAGATCATCTCGCTGGCGCAGTTTTTCCGCTTGCAATGCCTTCTATTGCATCGCCTGGCGCGATGCTGGCTGTCGTTGTTCTGACGGACAATCATGAACAAGCGTTGACCGAGCAAGCCATTACGGCAGGCCTACTGATCATAGTTATGTTTTTCACCTTTGTATTGCTGTTGGCTGCAACCTACGTGCACCGCGTCATAGGCAACACAGGCGCCAGTGTGATTAGTCGGGTAATGGGGATGATATTAGCAACAATCGCAGTCGATTCAGTTATTGGCGGGATGGAGGCGCTTGCCCTCATCGACCTTCCCGCTGCGCAATCCACAGATGGGCTACTGAACGAATAATTACTCTACCGCCTCCATCAACGCGGGCAAAAACCGTTGCTCATAATCCGATCCAACCAGTGGTCCGACGTAGCGGAACAAAACCGTACCATCCCCATCGACGATGAAGGTTTCGGGTGGTGCGGTGACGCCCCAGTCAATCGCCACCCTCCCCCGCAGGTCGAACCCAGTAGCGAAAAACGGGTCTTCGTAATCGGTCAGATATGTCGACGCGTGATCCTGTTGGTCGCGGAAATTGATGCCTGCAACACGGTAGCCTTCTTCGGCCAATTCCAGTAATTTCGGGTGCTCTGCACGGCACGGCGGGCACCAGCTGGCCCAGAAATTCACGATTGTGATCTCACCAGCCCGCAGGTCCGCATCGGTGAGTTGCGTGGTGCCTGATACGGCCTCCAATGGGACAGCAGGCGCTTGCTGCCCGATGAAGGTCGACGGCAAATCGTCAGACTTTCCCTGAATCATGCTGACCGCGAACATACCCGCGAGCCCCGCAAATATGACCGGCGGTAAAATCACAAGCGACGATATTTTAGCCATTGTTTTCAATCCGTTCCAGTGCCGCGCGCATACGCACAGACCGTCGCCAGCTAAGCACGATCAGCACAGCCAGCAACCCAAGGCTCACCCCGTAAGCGGCGAGAACTTCAACAGCATATTTTCCTAAATCAGGCACGGCGGGCCCTCGCTTCTAGGGCCCGGATGCGTCGGGCGCGGATTTCGGTACGGGTACGCATCAGCACAAGGCCAACGAACAAAAGCACAAACCCCACGATACAGATCACCAGCGGTTGCCAGAACACATCAGACACGTGTTCTTCGGCATCCAGTGAAAGAGACGCGCCTTGGTGCAACCCTTGGTTCCAGAAATTCACCGCATAACGCGACAGAATGGCAAAGACCGATCCCACCATACACAGCACAGAGGTCAAATCGGCAGCTGTATCCGGATCCTCGATCGCTTCCCACATGGCGATATAGCCAAGGTAGAACAGGAACAGGATCAAAAATGACGTCAACCGCGGGTCCCAAGCCCAATAGGTGCCCCACATCGGTTGCCCCCAGATCGCGCCGGTCAGCAGTCCGATCAATGTCATCGTCAGACCAATTGGCGCAGCGGCGCGCGCGGCAAGTGCGGAAACGTGATGGCGTCGTACGACCCAAATCAGCGAGGCAGCAAGCATCATGAACCAAGTGCCTGTTGCCATCGTCGCAGCCGGCACATGCAGGTAGATGATTTTGACTGTTGATCCTTGCCGGAAATCGTCAGGCGTAAAGAAGAACCCCCAAATCAGCCCAACCGTGAGACACAGTGCAGCCGCCCCAAAAACATAGGGAAGAACGGGTGCGGTCCAGCCCATAAATTTCTTCGGATTTGCATATTCCCAAAACGACATACTATTTACCTACCCTGCCCCATGCGCGCCTTCAACGCAGATTCATGCGTAATGTGGCCGCAGTCGCAAATGGCAGCAACGCAAAGCATCCAGCGGTGATCGTGCCCAGCAAGATCAGCGCGCCTGTCGCGTCCAGCCCGTCAGCCCCACGCCGCACAGCCTCTGCCCCGAATATCAACGTAGGCACATATAATGGCAAGACAAGCAGCGACAAAAGCAAACCACCACGCCGCAGCCCCACCGTAAGCGCCGCACCAAAGGTGCCGATCATCGACAGCGCGGGAGTCCCCAAAAGGAGCGAAAGCAGAAGATAGCTGTAAGCCTCTGGCGCCAGCGACAACAAGAACCCAAGCGCAGGTGCCACGATCGTCAACGGCAACCCGGTTGTGATCCAATGCGCGAGCGCCTTCATCAACGCCGCCCCTTCAAGCGGTAGTGGTGAGGTCGCCAAGAGACCGAGCGATCCATCCTCAAAGTCGAGCGCGAATATCCGGTCGAGCGACAAAAGCGCCGCGAGCAGTGACGCGATCCACAATATCCCCGGCGCGATCCGTGTCAGCAAGTCCACCTGCGGCCCGACCCCAAACGGGACCAGAATGATAACAATCAGAAAAAACGCGAGCCCCAGCCCAAATCCGCCGCCCGCGCGTACCGCTAGCCGCAAGTCGCGCAGCAGCAGGGCAATCACAAGAATGCCTCGTCAGCGCCACCGCCGATATTCAGGTCAGCCTTGAACGGGGTCAAATCAAGTTCGGGCGCATCAATCCCCAGATCGATATGTGTGGCGATCACTGCGATTCCGCCGCCCGCCAGATGGGTATCTTGCAGCCATTTCGCGAAAAGCTTGACGGAAAACCCATCCAGCGACACGGTGGGTTCGTCCAAAAACAATATTTTGCGCCCAATCACGCCTAGCCGCGCCAGCCCAAGACGCCGCTTTTGCCCGGCGGACAATGTGCCTGCGATACGGTCTTGCAAATCGGCCAGATCGAAGGCCTCCCAGATCGTATCAGGCACGGGATTGCCATAGATATCAGCCCAGAATTTTAGGTTTTCGGTCACGCTGAGCGCGGTTTTGATCCCATCGGCATGGCTTGCATAGGCAAGATCATCCACGTCTGCGTCAACATCGCCTCCTAAGGCGGGTTGCAACCCTGCGAGCGTGCGCAGCAATGTCGTCTTGCCGATCCCATTGGGGCCGCGCAAGATCAGCGCCTTGCTTGCGGTAACATCAAAGCTCACTTCGCTGAGCACCGGAATCCCGCCGCGCGCGCAAGTCACATCTGTGACGCGCAACATCAAACTGGGATCAGGGCGACAGCGACGCGGCGCCCTTCGGACAAAAGCACATTGTAGGTGCGGCAAGCGGCGGGTGACGCCATGGCCTCTACCCCGATCCCAGCGTCTTCAAGTGCGCTGCGAAAATCGGTTGGCAGATGGGCAATCTCGGCCCCTGTGCCGACAAAGAGCACATCCAATGTATCAGCCTGCGCAATCAATGTGGCGGTGTCGTCATAGCCGCCCCAAGGCTGAACACCCGTTGCAAAGGCGGCAATTGGCCCATCAAACCGGGTGCCCCCAATACGAAAGAAACCAGCGCCATAGCCGTCGACCGGGGCCGCGTTATCATAGCTGATTTCATTTAGGCGCATGGGCGATCCTTAGTTATCGATATGGGCGTAACGAGTGCCCGCGCTTGGGTCTTTCTTAGACCAATCGCGTTTGACGCCCAAGATCAGCAAGACTGTCGAAGCCACAAAGATCGATGAATAGGTCCCGATCACAACGCCCCAGATCATCGCAAAGACAAAGCCGCGGATCACATCGCCGCCCAGCACATAAAGCGATACTAGCGCCAGCAACGTCGTGACCGATGTCATCAAGGTCCGCGAAAGCGTTTCGTTGATCGACAGGTTCAGCACCTCTTTGAGGTCCTTTTGTTTATATTTGCGCAGGTTTTCACGCACCCGGTCAAACACAATCACAGTATCATTGATCGAATAGCCGACAATCGTCAGCAACGCCGCGATAATGGCCAAATCAAATTTAATCTGCAATTC
Source organism: Loktanella sp. D2R18 (assembly GCF_003318235.1). Taxonomy (GTDB): domain Bacteria; phylum Pseudomonadota; class Alphaproteobacteria; order Rhodobacterales; family Rhodobacteraceae; genus Yoonia. The sequence goes on from NZ_QOCG01000011.1 coordinate 329,718, forward strand.
CGAAAAAATCCCGATGGTTAGTAACACATCATGCGTCAATGCCAGCACGGCGCCGACGGCAAATTGCCATTCAAATCGCATCCAAATATACAACAGGATCGCACCAATCGCCAAGGATACGGCCAAAATCGCGGTGTTGATCAATTCACCCGACACTTTGGGGCCTACGGATTCGATGGATTGAAATGTGAGCGTTGGCTCAAGCGTCGTTAACGCGATTTCAATCGCTTCAACGGTTTCCGTCGCGATGCGTTCGTCGCCTTCTTGGGCTTGAATGCGGACCATCGCGACGTGTTGATTGTCGTCAAAACTTGGGTCGTTGACCTCTGCAATTGACACGTCTCCTAGCCCCAGCGGTTCAAGCGCAGACCGGTAGGCGGCGACGTCAACGGATACTTCGGATTGGGTGCGGATGCTTGTCCCACCTTGGAAATCAATCCCAAAGGCCAGCCCTTGGATCAGGAATGACCCCAAGGCAACGACCATCATGACCAACGAGATACCCAGCCAAATCCGGGCCTTGCTAAAGAAATCGATGTTGATGTTTTCGCGAACGAGTTTCAGGCGCATGTTAAACCTCGATTGTCTTAGGACGGGCACGCGCGAAGTAAATCGCGATCAGCGAGCGGGTCACAAAAATGGCCGTAAAGACCGATGTCAAAATGCCAAAGCCAAGCGTCACAGCAAAGCCAGACACCGGACCAGAGCCGAAGACGAACAAGATCACGGCAGTCATGAACGTGGTAATGTTCGCGTCAACGATGGATGACAACGCTTTTTCATAGCCCAGTTCAACCGCGCGTGCGGCCCCTTTGGCCGATTTTAGTTCTTCGCGTATCCGTTCAAAGATGATCACATTGGCATCCACGGCCATCCCGATGGTCAGCACGATCCCTGCAATCCCCGGCAGGGTCAGCGTGGCCCCAATGATCGACAGCAAACCGAAAATCAGCCCAACGTTGATAATCAACGCGATATTGGCGAAGACACCGAACAGACCATAGCTCAGCACCATAAACACAAGGATCGCGATGCCGGCAACGATACAGGCAATTTTACCGGCATCAATACTGTCTTGGCCCAACTCGGGGCCAACTGTACGCTCTTCAAGCACAGTTAAATCCGCAGGCAAGGCCCCCGCACGCAGCAAAATCGCAAGGTTCGTGGCCTCTTCAACCGAGAAACTGCCCGAAATAATCCCAGAGCCACCCGGAATATGGCTGTTGATACGCGGCGCAGAAATCACTTCGCCATCCAGCACAATCGCGAAAAGCGATCCGATGTTTTCCAGCGTGTAATCCCCAAAATCGCGGGCTGCTGATGTGTTAAACCGAAACGCCACCGCAGGTGATCCGTTTTGGTCAAAATCAAGCTGCGCATTTTCAAGATCTTCGCCAGTAACAACCGAACGCTTTTCAAGGATATAGAATACCCCGTCATTTTCAGCATCTGGTGCAAGAATATTGCCCGTCCCCGGCGATTGTCCCGGATCAGTCGTGCTGCCCAGAACAGCGTTAAACGTCAACTGTGCGGTGGTGCCAATCAGATCAATCACCTCTTGCGCAGACCCGACACCCGGCACTTGGATCAGTACGCGGTCGCTGCCTTGGCGTTGAATAGTGGGTTCGCGTGTACCAGATTCGTCAATCCGGCGACGTACGATCTCAAGCGTTTGCGCCATCGTGCGATCATTCATCGCAGCGATTTCTGCTTCGCTCAGCTTCACCGTCAGCACAGGACCAGTGATAGACACATCCAAGTTGCTGCCAGCAGCCCCCGTCAGCGATGTGACAGGCTGGCCCAAGCCACGGACGATTTCAAGTGCGCGTGCAGCGCCCGCTTCTTGCGAAATACGCACGCGCAATTCATCAGCGGGGCTATCATCACGGGTCACAAAACCGATGGTATCGCGTTCGGCGGCCAACGCATCACGTACGTTTGGCCAGAACCCTTCGAGGTAAGTGGCTTGCACGTCGGCAAGCTGCACTTCGACCAGCAAATGCGCCCCGCCGCGCAGATCAAGCCCTAGGTTCACAAGGCCAGAAGGCAAGAAACGCGGCCACTGTGCTGCATCAGCGGCAAGCGCGTCATTGGACAGCCCACCTTCGATGATCGCAACCGCGTCATTATGTGTTTCAACCCGCGTGTAAAACGCATTTGGCATTGCAAACAGCAAGCCTAGCACCACAGTGCCCCAAATCAGGAACTGTTTGGTAAAGGAAAAATTCAGCATGACGCGGCCCTTCGGCGTTTAGGATTTCGCCGGTTCGGTTTTGTTCAAAACAGTTGCGATCGTAGAGGTCACAATGCGCACGTTCACGCCCGCCGCAATTTCGACTTCAACTTCGTTGTCGTCTTTGACCTTCACAATTTTGCCCTTGACGCCGCCTTGGGTCACGATCTGGTCTCCACGACGCAACGCATCAAGCATAGCTTGGTGTTCTTTCATCTTGCGTTGCTGCGGACGGATTAGCAGAAAATACATGATCCCAAAGATCAGCGTGAGCATTAACAGGTCGGCAGGTCTCATATCGTAATCCTTTAATTCGCAGGGGCCATAGGGCCCTAAAGTCGCGGCACGTTACTGGCGAGATAAGCAATTAGCAACCAGATGCAAGGCTATATCAGACGCGATACCGTGATTTGAAAGCTTATCAAGCGGCCGCCGACAATTACGGGTTCACTTGCCGCGCGCGATGATGCATATCACGCGCACGCTAAACACCCAATAAAGGACCGATGCTATGCATGATATCCGCGCCATCCGTGACAACCCCGCTGCTTTTGACGCAGCTCTGTCTCGTCGTGGGATGTCACCTGCGTCGTCCGATATTTTGGCAATCGATGAGGCCCGCCGCGCCAAAATTTTGGCTGCCGAGACGGCCCAAGCCGAAGCCAATAAAGCCGCCAAAGAAGTGGGTGCTGCCAAAGGCCGCGGAGACGAGGATGAATTCCAGCGTCTGCGCGCACTCGTCGGCGAAAAGAAAGCCGAAATCGCCGCCCTCAACGACGAAGCCAAAGCCCAAGATGTTGCCCTCACTGATCTGCTAATGGCGATCCCGAACCTGCCCGACCCGTCAATTCCCGACGGCGCAGACGAAGAAGATAACGTCGAGATCAACCGCGCAGGCAGCCCGCGTAATTTTGCCTTCACCCCCGTTGAACATTACGACATCCCCGGTATTCGCCCCGGCATGGATTTCGAAACGGCAGCCAAACTATCCGGCAGCCGCTTTGTGTTGCTATCAGGTGCGGTCGCACGTTTACACCGCGCATTGGCGCAATTCATGCTCGACACACATGTTGACGAACACGGGCTGACCGAAACCATCACCCCCGTGCTCGTGCGCGAAGAAATGATGTATGGCACCGGGCAATTGCCGAAATTCGGCGATGACAGCTATCAAACCACCAACGGCTGGTGGTTGATCCCAACGGCAGAGGTCACGCTGACCAACATCGTGAATGGGTTGACGGTCGATGAATCCTACCTGCCCCGCCGCTATGTCGCGCACACACAGTGTTTCCGATCAGAAGCAGGGTCGGCAGGCCGTGATACATCAGGCATGTTGCGCCAGCACCAGTTCGAAAAAGTCGAAATGGTCAGCGTGACCAAGCCCGAAGACAGCGCCGCAGAACACGACGCGATGACAAAACGCGCCGAGGCGATTTTGGACAAGCTGGGCATCCCCTACCGCACAGTTGTGCTTTGCACCGGTGATCTGGGCGCGGGCATGCGCAAAACCCATGATATTGAGGTTTGGCTGCCTGGCCAAAACGCCTACCGCGAGATCGCGTCGGTTTCGGTCGCAGGCGATTACCAAGCCCGCCGGATGAACGCACGGTTCAAACCGACTGCGGGCGGCAAACCCGAATATCTGCATACGCTGAACGGGTCAGGCCTAGCCGTCGGGCGTTGCCTGATCGCCGTGGTCGAAAACGGCCAGCAAGAAGACGGGTCAGTTGATCTGCCGGCCGTGCTGCACCCTTACCTGCGCGGCAAAACAAAAATCACAGCCGACGGCCAACTGGCCTAATCAGGTGGGAGAAGATCATCTTTGGTGATCTGCTCTTGCAGATGTTGCATGACCTTTTCAAGCGTCTTGGGTTGATAATCCTTGTCACAAGCGATGCGATCGCGGGCCACCTTGCTGATATCCGCTATGCGGTCAGGCCCAATGCGGTCCTTTTTTGTAAGCATCATTAAACGGGTCACTATGTTCAGCTTGCTTTTATTCACTAAATGCTCGCGAATATTCTGCCCCTCGCGCACCTCTTGCAAAACACGCTGATCCATCTCGAGCCCGACGCGTTCGGCGCCTTGGGCGACCCAATCGCATGAAAATGACGACAGCCCCACGCGGTCGCCGCCACCGCCAACCGATCCGTGATCGCCTGGAAACCATTCTTGGCGATACGCCCAGTTGTCGCGCGTTTGCGGGTCTAACGCCGCATCACTTTCCAATCCAAGTGCACGTAAATTCATTTCGTCCAATTTCTCGGACCATAATGCCGGCGGGAAGGTTTTACGGTGTTCATCAATCGAAACCGCGTGACGCGCCGAAGCTACCATGCTGCTCAGGTGTTGGTCATGAAATTCATGGCGCTTGTTGAATAGCTTTGCTGACATCCAATGCCCGGGAACCCCCAAAGCTCCGACCGTATCCCAAACGCCCAGATAATTCACAGCAAGCTTGACACACAGGCCCGGCCGGGTCTTCAGCCGCCATTGCCATTCCATTTCGCTTGTGGCGGTAAAAGGAGAAAATTCGGAGCGAAACAAGAAGCTTTCTGGATCATCTGGGTGCGTATTCTTGTCGCGCGACCGATAGCGGGCCATTGCCTCTCCCAGCCGGTGAACATGTTTACGGGGCGGAATACCGCAAGAACGGATCAGCCCGGCCAGAGAGCGTGCGGTATAAGCCCCGCGCGAAAACCCAAAGATAAAAATCTCGTCACCCGGTTCATACGAAAAAACCAATGCGCGGTAGGCATCTTCGATGTTTTCCACCAGCCCCATACCCATCGCGCCGCCCAGCTTGCGGTCCAAGAACCGTGCAACGGCATTCGATCCGCGCCCCGCGCCCACGCCAAGCACATAAAACACCTCTTGCTTAACGCCGTCATCAGCCGTGTGTTTGACCGCCTGAGCCAACTGCACAACATTTGTCGGGTGGGCCGCATCATGGCGGTTCCATGTCCCGTCACAAAAAATAGCAATGCGTTTCATGTCAAATCACCTCTTAAGAACGCGCCAATGGTGCGCACCCTTGGGATGAGAGACAAGTCAGAAAATCCCGACCTTAGCGGTCAGACCCACCCTTTTTAAGGTGCTTAGACAAGCGCGACGGTTGGGATGATTTTTTGTCCTTATAAGGATTTTTGTCGCCTTGATCACGCAGGAACAGCCGGATTGGCGTGCCGGGCATGTCAAAGTCGACACGCAACCCATTGACCAGATAGCGTTTATAGCTTTCGGGCATCATGTCGGGGTGCGATGTCATCACCACAAACGCAGGCGGCCGGGTTTTCACTTGGGTCATGTAGCGCATTTTAATGCGCTTGCCGCCCGGTGCGGGTGGCGGGTGCTGCTCAAGCATCCCCACAAGCCAACGGTTCAAGTTGGCGGTGCTGACACGGCGGTTCCAGACCTCATGCGCACGCATGATGGCTTGTTGTAATTTATCGACGCCCTTACCCGTTTTCGCAGATACGGTGACCAAGGGGGCGCCGCGCAGCTGTGGCAGCAGGCGCTCAAAGCTTTGCCGCAGCTCTTTAAGTTTCGTCTGCTTTTCGTCCTCAATATCCCACTTATTAACCGCGACCACCACGGCACGGCCTTCGCGTTCGGCCAAATCGGCAATCCGCAAATCTTGTTGCTCAAACGGGATTTCGACATCCAGCAAGACAACGACAACCTCGGCAAATTTAACGGCCCGCAAACCATCTGAGACCGACAATTTTTCAAGCTTTTCTTGCACCTTGGCCTTACGGCGCATGCCGGCGGTATCAAAAATCCGCATCGGCACGCCGCCCCAATCCTGCTGGACTGAAATCGCATCGCGGGTGATCCCGGCTTCGGGCCCGGTCAGTAACCGCTCTTCACCGATGATTTGGTTAATCAGGGTGGATTTACCCGCATTCGGGCGGCCAACCACGGCGATTTGCAGCGGTTTGGATTGCGTCGGAACACGTGGGGCGTCTTCGTCATCATCGCCCACTACGACGTCGATTTCAGGCGCGTCAGCGGCGGCACGTTCTTCGTGTTCATCAAAGATCGGGCGCAGCATATCCATCAGTTCGCCCATGCCTTCGCCATGTTCGGCAGACATACGGATCGGTTCACCAAGGCCCAGCGAATAAGCCTCTAGGATGGTTGCGTCAGCCGCTTTGCCTTCGCCCTTGTTAGCGGCAAGGATAACGTTGGCGTTTTTCTTGCGCAGAATTTCGGCAAAGACCATATCCGCAGGCAGCACCCCTGCCCGCGCGTCAATCATGAACAGGCAGACATCAGCCATTTCGACCGCGCGCTCCGTCAGGCGGCGCATCCGGCCCTGCAAGCTGTCATCTGTGGCTTCTTCAAGCCCGGCACTGTCCAGAACCGTGAACCGCAGATCTGCGATCCGGCCTTCGCCTTCGCGCAAATCACGCGTTACCCCCGGCTGGTCATCGACCAAAGCCAGCTTTTTGCCAACCAAACGGTTGAATAGCGTGGATTTGCCCACATTTGGACGGCCCACAATCGCGAGGGTAAAACTCATCTTTTCGGCTCCTGACGGATGTTGAGGCCCGCCGATACACCAATCAGAGGCTAACGGAAAGCATGCAATTTGCCATCTTTACTGACAACATAAAGCACCTGCCCTGCAACAACAGGCGCAGAGGCCGCGCCACCAGGCAATTCGACGGTTCCAATTAATGCCCCTGAGGCTGGATCAAACTGGCGGATAAGCCCGTCTGACGATGTCACAATCAGCCGCCCACCGGCCAAAATCGGGCCATAATGCGCAAAAACGCTGCGCTGGCGCGCGGTTTTACCAGTTGTAAAATTCGGCAAGTTCACGCGCCACACAGGATCTCCAGTGTTCGCGTCAAGCCGCACCAATTCATTCAGGTCGTTGACCAAGAAAACCGCATTGCCGACTGGCCAAACCGGGCTCAGCGCGCCTTCGGCCGCAGTCCAGATACGGCTACCGTCGCTCAGATCAAGCGCAACGATTCGTCCGCCAAAGTTGCCGACATAAACGCGGTCCCCCATTACGACAGGGTCACCAGCGATATCAGTGACCAGCGACGCAGCACTGCCCAAGCGATCACCTGAGACAACCGTGCTCCAACGTTGAATACCACCTTCAGGGTAGGTCGCGACGACTTCACCAGATGGGAACGGCAGGATTACTGTATCCCCTGCAACCGCTGGGGATGCCCCGCCATCGAAGTTGGCAATCGACGGCGTGCCGCTTTGTTGCCAACGGATGCGGCCGTCATTGACGTCAATTGCCCATGCTGTGCTATCGCGGCCAACAACATAGACCAAATCCCCGCGCAATGTTGCAGAGGCATTGACCGGCGCGTCAAGATCTTGGACCCAAACGACATCACCAGTCACCGCATCAAGCGATGTGATTTCACCAAAACCAGTTGTGGCATAGACGCGTCCGCCACCAACCATGACCGCCCCACCGGAGGCGTCGCGCACGCGGGCGCGGTCTGGCGTCAAATCTCGGGACCAAACCGGTCGGCCATCTACAGTGGTGGCCGTAACGGTTGCACGCGCATCAATAGTATAGACGATACCGCCTGCGACCACCGGCTCAGCGGTGATCCGTGCCCGGCGACTATCGCCTTCGCCGATAGAAACGGCGAACAGCTGAGTCAGGTTCGCCCCCAGCGCAGGATGGTTTATCTGATGCGACGGGCCACCATTACGGTCGCTCCAATCGGCATTCACCTGCGCTTGCGGCAAGCTCACGGGTTGCACGCTGTTTTCGAAAACAGGTGTGTTGCGCAGGGCAAAGCGTTCACCCGGCAGGATCACGTCTTTTTCACCACATGCGGACAACAGCGCTAGTGCGAGCCCCGCGCCGAGGAAAGATTTTGCCATCACGGTGCGTTCCAATCCGGGTACTATTGTGTCACAGGCTCGGGCAATGGTTCGCCCAAGGCAATCATCATATTTTGCACGCGTTCACGCAAGCCCTGCGTTGATGCTGCGTCTTCTTCGATCTGACGCAGCAACACCAGTGCGGCCTCTGTGTCTTGGGTCTCTAGATGCACATAGGCGATCTGTTCCATCGCAAGCAAATAATAGGGCTGACCGGGCTGTGACAGTGGCGTCAAAGCAGCGATCTTGGCGGCGCTGTCGTCATTGGGCAGCATCGCCGCCTTTAACGCCGCGAGGTCGCGATACATCTGCGGTGCCGTTTCATCGGCTGACAGCGCAGCAAATGCGCGCGCCGCTGCGTCAAAATCGCCAGCTTCCACCAGCGCGGATGCCGCAAGCATATTCGCGACAGCCGCGGCGCCAGCGTCAACGGGTGCAGCGGCTAGGTTAGTGGCGCGCGTTGCGGGGTCGGCCTCTACCAATGCATCATAAAGCGCGTCGCCTGCGGCTTGGGCGCGGGCATTTTCTTGGGCGAATTTATACTCGGACCATGCCGCACCCCCAACCAATGCCAAAACCAACGCAACAGCGATAGGCCCATATTTACGCATCTGCGCATATAGCTTGTCGCGTTTCACCTCATCGGTGACTTCGTCGATAAAACTGTCCGAGTTGCTCACCCTGGCCCCCATTTAACGCTGAATGTTTCGCATCCTTTGCGCGTTCATATCGCGAAGCTGCCCAGATGGACAAGTAAGAAGGCGCGCCCTGCGCCTTCTTATCCGATTTACACGCTGATTTTACCGTCGTTTTTCGGTGTCTCACGGCTCATCAGGCGAAATGTCCGCAAAGCCGTCGCCAATGCAAGTACAGAACAAAGCGCAATACCTGCGACCATTGGCACCGCTGTTCCGTCAAAGAACAGCCCTGTGACAACAACCATTAGCCCGCCCGTCACCATCTGCAATGTGCCCCCTAGGCTCGAGGCGAGGCCCGCAATTTCGCCGTGCGGGTCAAGTGCAACGACCATCGTGGTTGGCAGAATCAGCCCCAAACAAGCGTTGGCACAAAACAATCCCGCGATGACGACGTAAAGATTAGCAAAGCCTGCGAATCCGATCACCAGCAGTACAATCGAAAACCCCGCGAACCCAATGACCGCCCGGCGCATCACTGGTAGAATGCCGTATTTTTCACCCAAAGGGGCCGCCAATTGTGATGCAGCGAAAAAGCCAACCGCGTTCACCGCAAAGGCCAGGCTGAATCCTGTCGGGGTTAGCCCAAATTGATCAGTGTAAACAAAAGATGCGCTGGCGATGAACACCATAAAACTTGAAAAGCCAAAGCCGCCAATCAGTGTAAGCCCCATGAACACTGGATCGCACACCAATATTTTCGTCCCAGCCCATAGATTCGCGATATTCACGGGCACGCGGTGTTCCGATGCGAGTGTTTCGGGCAAAGCACCTCCCACCAAAACGAGGCTCAATATGGCAACCAGTGCCAGCACCCAAAATATGATTTGCCACCCGCCAAAGACGATCAGCCCTGACCCAACCAACGGCGCGAGCATCGGGGATACTGAAATCACCAACATGATCATCGCCATTAATCTGGTGGCTTGGGTGCCCGTGTGCATATCGCGCACAATCGCCCGCGGCACGACCATCAACACAGCCCCGCCCAAACCTTGCAACGCACGCGCGGCAATCAGCCAGCCAATGCTTGGGGCTAATGCACAGCCAATGGCCCCCAAAATGAATATCCCAACACCGACATAAAGCGGCCGCTTGCGCCCAACTTGGTCGGCCCAAGGCCCGTAGAAAAGCTGGGCCAGACCAAACGCCACGAAATACGATGTCAGCGTGAGCTGTACCGTCGTCACCTCAGCATCAAGCGCCAAAGCAATTGCAGGCAACGCGGGAAGATACATATCAATCGCAAATGGACCAACAGCAGATAGAAGCCCTAGGATTAGGGCGGCACGAAGCATCGACATAGGTAGACCTGATATTGTGTGGAGTCTCCTTATCAGTAGGGGCAGTCTTCGCGCATTGCAACCGCTGTATTAGGCCGCATTCTCTTCGGATTGGCGGTTCCACAACAGCGCGTAGCGCCCCGCTATGGCCAACAATTCATCGTGCTTGCCCTGCTCGACAATGACCCCGTTTTCTAACACCACAATTTGATCCGCATCCGCAATGGTCGACAGGCGGTGCGCGATGGTGATCACGGTGCGGCCCTTCCCCATTGCTTTCAACTCGGCCTGAATTTCCATCTCAGTCTGGGTATCCAGCGCCGATGTCGCCTCGTCCAACAAAAGAATTGGCGGGTTCTTGAGCAATGTCCGAGCAATGCCCACACGCTGTTTTTCTCCGCCGGAAAGTTTCAACCCGCGCTCTCCGACGCTGGTCTGATAGCCATCGGGCAGACTGATCACAAAATCGTGGATTTTAGCCGCTTTAGCGGCCGCGATGATTTCATCCTCACGCGCGCCGGGACGGCCATATGCGATATTATAATGAATGGTATCGTTAAATAGCACCGTGTCCTGCGGCACCACGCCAATTTGCGCATGCAGGCTTTCTTGGGTGACATCGCGCAGGTCTTGCCCGTCGATTTTCATCGCGCCGCCGTTCACATCGTAAAAGCGAAACAACAGCCGCCCGATAGTCGATTTACCCGACCCAGAAGAGCCGACAATCGCTACCGTTTGGCCCGGTTCAGCCGTCAGATTGATACCCTTCAGAATCGGACGCGCGACGTCATAGCCAAAGGCAACGTCATGCAATGTAACCTGACCGCCATTCACATCCAGCGCAGGCGCGTTTGGTTTGTCTTGCACCTCGGCTGGTTGTTCAAGCAGATCAAACATATCGCCCATATCGATCAGCGCTTGACGAATTTCGCGGTAGACCGTGCCAAGGAAATTAAGCGGCATGGTGATCTGGATCATATAGGCGTTAACCATGACAAAATCGCCCACGGTCAAAGTGCCGGTTTGCACCCCAATTGCCGCCATCACCATCACGGCGACAAGACCGCTGGTGATCAAAACCGACTGACCAAAGTTCAAGAATGCCAGTGAATAATTAGTGCGCACAGCCGCTTTCTGATATTCGGCCATGGCCGCGTCGTAGCGGTCAGCCTCCCATTTTTCGGCACCAAAATATTTGACGGTCTCAAAATTCAGCAGGCTATCAATCGCCTTTTGGTTGGCGTCGGTGTCTTGTTCGTTCATTATTTTGCGAATTTTCACGCGCCATTCAGTCACCTTGAACGTGAACAGAATATAGAGCGAAATCGTCACAAAAACGACGGCCAAGTACCAGACATCAAACAAGAAAAATAAAACCGCTGCGATCATCAGCAACTCGAGGATCAGCGGCCCGATGCTAAACAATAAGAAGCGCAGTAGGAATTCGACGCCCTTGACACCACGCTCAATGACCCGGCTTAACCCGCCTGTTTTGCGCATGATATGATAGCGCATCGAGAGGTTGTGAATATGGGTAAATGTCTCAAGCGCGAGCTGGCGCAGCGCACGTTGCCCCACGGGCGTAAACACCACGTCACGCAGTTGCTGAAAGCCCACGGTCATCAGCCGCGCGATCCCGTAAGACAGTGTCAGCCCAACCGCGCCAAACCCTAAAAATGCAGCAGCGGATGCACCTTCGGGGGCCAAAGTATCGACCGCTTGTTTGTAGAATAGCGGCGTTGTGACCGCGATCAGCTTGGCCGTGAACAAAATCGCCAAGGCCAGCACAACCCGCCGCTTAACCCATGCTTGGGATTGCGGCCACAAATAAGGCACGACGCGCCGAATAACATCCCAGCCCTGCACTTTGGTATCATCAAGGTTGGCTGATGTTGTCGCTAAATGACGCATGTTGGCACTCCGGCTGGCGGCCCCTACTTAGGCTGCACCCGGCCTGATTACCAGCGGCCTTTGCCTATTGGCTGACCTCGGGCATCCGAAAAATCTGCCCCGGATAAATCAAATCAGGATCACGGATCAGGTCGCTATTCGCCTCGTAGACTTGTACATAGTAGACACCGTTACCTAGGCTTTCTTCCGCAATCGCCCAAAGCGTCGCACCCGGCTGTACGGTCCGCACCGCAACCTCAAACCCGTCCGCGCCGGTTTCTTCAGCCAAAACAGCGGCCACATCCGCAGCTTCTTCGCGCTTAAACGGTGTTTCCAGCCGCGATACCACATCGCCCGCGTTATCGACCTCATCAACGCGCAACGTATAGATCCCAGTTTCAATTTCTGGCAGGTCAATTTGCCAATCGCCGCCTTCGGTCACCGGTGAGGTCGTCACAGGTTCATTATCAAGGTAAATTTGCACTGCACCATCGCCCACCGCACGACCTGACAATTGCACTTCGCCTTCGGGGTCATAGGTAATTGCGTCCAACCCGACATTTGGCGCGGGAAGCTCTGGACCAGATTGCACAACGCGCACCCCTTGCGCATCGGCCTGAAGCACTGTTGGCGCTGCTGGACGTTCAGGGGCCGCAATCGGCGCAGCAGCGACTTCGGGTGCTGCGGGTGCCGCTGGTGCAGCAGGCTGGGTCGCACTGCTGGTTTGCGTAGGTGCGGCCGTCGGTGCCTGCGGCGCGGCTATTTGGTTTGGCAATTCGGGCACTGCAAGCTGTGCCACAACGGGCGCAGGTGCGGCGATCGGGGCCACGATATAGCTGGTTTCAGACCGCAGCGCCGCCGCGTCTGGGTCCGCAACAAGCGTCAGGCTGCGCGGCGTATCCGACACGCCCGCCATCGGCAAAGCCACGAAATTGCCGGCGCCATCGGCCGTCACGCGCTCTAATTCGGTGCCACCAAGCATGATCGCAATCTCTTGTCCCGGATCTGCGCGGCCTGCAATCACCATAGCCCCATCCGTTTCAACACGAAACGTATCAAATTGAGGGCCTTGGGGTGCTGCGGGTTCTTCTGGTGTGACTTGCGCGATCTCTTCAGCTGGGGCGGCGTTTGCCGGGCTGTCCACCTGCGCGATTGGATCAGAGGTTTCGCGTTCAGGCCCGAACAACAAGCTAACCGCCCAGACGGCGACAAGGGCAATCGCGCCAAGCGCAAGCCGCACAACTTTAGATTTGGATGCTTCGGTCACGTCTTTTCCCCTCACAGGCCATTGTATTCGGCGCCCCCACCGCACATGGTTAGGCCACCGTAACCACGCCACATTCGGGCGTCAAAGCGAAGCTGCACAAAAAGGGTCCTTATGTCTACATTTCCAAAATCTGTCTGCGTCTATTGCGGCTCGCGCGATGGGGTGTCCGCTGCCTATGCAGACGCCGCCGAAGCCACAGGCAAAATGCTGGTACGCAACGATTGGCGCTTGGTTTATGGCGCAGGCGATGTGGGCTTAATGGGGCGGGTCGCAAACGCGGTGCAAGCAGCGAACGGGAAAACCTTTGGTGTTATCCCAACGCATTTGTTGGATTGGGAGGTCGGTAAACGCGATCTCGATAGCTTTGTCATCACCGAAACCATGCATGAACGTAAAAAAGTGATGTTTATGAATGCCGACGCGGTTGTGGTTTTACCGGGCGGCGCAGGATCACTGGATGAATTTTTTGAAGCGCTGACATGGCGACAGCTGAATTTGCACGCCAAGCCGATTGTCTTGCTGAATATTGACGGGTTTTGGGACCCGTTGTGGGGACTACTGGAACATGTCGTGACGCAAGGATTCGCAGGCGATGATATCTTGTCCTATGTCACTATTGTGCCCGATGTCGCCGCGCTTGAAACCCGTTTGCGCGAGGCCCTTTCCTGACGCAAGGCCGTAACGGAATAGATAATCACCCCGCCCCATATCATCGGAAAAGCGATCATATGCACGGTGCCGAATGGTTCAGCAAAGATAAGCACCGCAACCAAAAATTGCAAAGTGGGATTGATATAAAACGCGATGCCGGTTGTCGCCATTGACACCCGGCGCGCGCCATAGCTGAACATCAGAAGCGGGATAGATGTGATCGGCCCCGCAAACATCAGCATCAAGCTGTCGGATAGGTCGTTGCCAAATGCACCGCCTGCCCCACTACGGAACCCTTCGAACCCGGCAAAATGCACACCGACCAGCCAGATGATCCCCAGCGGTAGAACAAGCGTCACCTCGGCGGCGACCGTCAACATTGGTCCGGCCGTGATACCCTTTTTGATCAACCCGTATACAGCAAACGTACCTGCCAACGAAAGCGCAACAATCGGAACGGTCCCAAGCCCCACGGTCAACACCGTGACCGCCGTAAGCGCCAGCCCGATCGCCAGCCACTTCAGCGTGCTTAAGGTTTCCCCCAAGACAAAGCGACCGATCAAGACCGCCAACATAGGGTAAATATAATAACCGACGCTTGCCTCGGTTGACCGATCAATTTGCGATGACAGGATAAAGATAAACCAATTCGCCGATACCATCAGCGCCGCAAGGGATATGACCGTAAACTTTGTGCGAATCAGCTCGAACATCTGTTTCATGCGGCCTTGGATCAGCAAAATCGCCGCGAAGAATACAAAGGACCAAAGCGCCCGGTGCGACAACACCTCTAGCGGGGGCACATGCGACAAGGCCTTATAATATATCGGCGATAGCCCCCAGATCACACAGGTCGCGATGATGGCAATGATCCCTTTGCCAGTTTCCGTCATTGAGCCAAAGCGCCCATCAATTCTGCATATCGGGTCAACGAAATATTTGATCCGCAGGCGATGATCCCAACATGACGTCCCGTCAAATCGCCTGACAACGGCCCCAGCACAGCCGCCAAAGACGCAGCACAAGCAGGTTCGGCGGTGATCCGTAGATTGCGTTGATAGTAGTTCATCGCGTGCCGCATCTCATCATCTGCGACCCGCACGATCCGGTCCACATATTTGGCGGAAACCCCATAAGAATAAGGCATCGCATAGGGTGCCCCAAGGCTATCTGCAATCGTATCGATATTAGCCAACGTGGCAGGTGCACCGTTGGCAAAGCTTTGGTACATACTATCCGCGCCAAAGGGTTCAACCCCAATGACTGTTGCTGATGGGTTCAACTGCTTAATCGCGCACCCCATGCCCGAAATCAGCCCGCCGCCGCCGATCGGGACGACATAGGTATCAATCTGCGGGGCTTGGCGGTGGTACTCGGCCCCGCAAGTCGCGGCTCCCAATGTCATATGCGCGCCTTCAAACGGATGCATCAGGGTGCGCCCTGCATCCGCGCAGGCATTCATCGCGGCGAATGCATCGGCCATGGTATCATAGAGCTCAACCGTCGCGCCCAGCGTCTCGCAGCCTGCGATCCGCGAAGGATCAACTGCGCGGGGCATGCAAATAAGCGCATCGACACCGGCAGCCTGTGCAGCCCAAGACACTGCCAATGCGTGATTGCCACCGCTTGCGGCAACAACGCCGGCGGCGCGTTGATCGGCGTCAAGCTGCAGAATACCAAGATAGGCCCCGCGCGCTTTAAACGATCCTGCCTGTTGAAACAGTTCCAGCTTAACCGTCACACTTGCGCAGTCAGGCAAGACGTTTTCCCAGCGCGCCGCGGCCAATGGGAGGACGGGCGTTTTCAGCAAAACCCCGTCTAACTGCTTGGCAGCCGTATCAATTGCCGACAGATTTGGAATGGACATCACACACCGATTTTGGAGAGTTCAGGCGACTATTTCACGGCCCCTATTCATTGTCTACACGTGAAATGAACAGGGCCGTAAGGCGGCGCGGTCATAAACAACATAACACATTATTTTCGCATATTATTTTTAGCCATACGCGCACGCAAAAGCGCACCGATATCTTGCTGATCACGTTCCCTTTTTGCTTCATTTTCCGCGCGTTCCGCCTGCGCCTGATGGGCGCGTCTTTCATAGCTCAATGCCGCCCCCGCGCATTGCAAACAAAACACCCAAATCGCAAACATGATGGCCCCCGACACAATCACCGCGTGGCGCAGGGTAAAGACTGCATCTTTTTTACCAGCCAAAATGAAAATCACGTCGTCCAGCTTTTCACGCAGGACCGTCGAAAAATCCAGAAACGACACGGCCCCTTCTACAAAATACCCTGTCGCCGCCGTAAGCCCGGTAATCATCAGCATCAATAAAAACATGATGCCAAAACCGGCGCCAAAACCATCAAAGTTCGAAAAACTGATCCCCTTTGGGTTTGTTCCCGCCACAAAGTTTGCAAGTGCCGGCAGCAAAGCCGCGCGCATGGCCATAACGATAAGACTGCTGAGCAACGACACAAACGTCAGCGTGCCCAAAGCAATGTCTGTCGAAAGCTGACCAACTGGACCATCAGGGGCATCAGCGGCGCTGATCCCGAGCTGCCCAGAAACGACAAAGGCCGAAACACTGGTCACAACCACAAGCAAAGCCCCCACAGTGACCGTTTCAAACAGTCCGTAACCAGCCGCGCCCGCAAACAGCCGTTGTTGTGAGTTTTTGGTAGCAAACCCAAGCGACCGCAGGCCAAATCGGATCCCAATCAAATAGGGATGCATCGAAATCATCGCGAACATAATGGGGACCACAATCGCAAACACGAGGATCCCAAGAAAGCCGATCACCGGAATGCCCAGCATCGCGGGAAATGTGCCAAACACAAAGAAAAGCGTCATCGCCGTGTAGGCGACAATCCAAAAAGGCAGCACAAGCACAAACCGCCACAGGATCGAAAACGACAGAGGAATACTACGCAATAAAAGCAAAGAAAGCTCCTTTCAAATTGGTTGCGACACGGCGCACAAATACGGGCGCTGCACGGATCAGCGCAGCGGCGAGTATTGTCTGTGTCGGGTGGCGCCTGCGCGCAAAAAACGGCGCGGCACGGGCTAGATGCGCATGATATGCGCTTACAAAAATTGTTTGGTTAGAATGATCTAGCTATATAGATATAGGAACGCGCAGTGATGTTTTCAAGACAAAGGCCCGCCGCGAGATACGCGACGGGCCTTTTCGATAGCTTTAAAAGCGAAAGTTACAGGCGGCCTGCAACATTTTCCCAGTTCACCAGATTGTCCAAGAAATTGGTCAGGTAAACAGGGCGTTTGTTGCGGAAATCGATGTAATAGGAATGCTCCCAGACATCGCAGCCCAGCAGCGCAGTTTGACCAAAGCAAAGCGGGTTCACGCCGTTTTCAGTCTTGGTCACTTTCAGCGCGCCGTCAGTGTCTTTGACCAACCAGCACCAGCCTGAACCAAACTGGCCAGCACCAGCGGCAGAAAACTGCTTTTTGAACTCATCAACAGAACCAAAGCTTTCAACCAATGCTTTTTCTAGCTCAGTTGGGATCGCATTGCCATTTGGGCCCATCATTTCCCAGAACTGGTTATGGTTCCAAAGCTGAGAGATGTTGTTGAAGATGCCGTTTTGCGCAACCGAGGTTGCGTCATACGTGCCGGTGATGATTTCTTCGAGGCTCTTGCCTTCCCACTCAGTACCCGCAATCGCCGCGTTGCCATTGGTGACATAGGCGTTGTGGTGCAGGTCGTGGTGGAATTCGAGCGTCTCAGCGGACATGCCTTTGGCGGCAAGTGCGTCGTGTGCATATGGAAGATCAGGAAGTTCAAAAGCCATGGTGCTCTCTTTCTGCGTTGCGAATTTATATAGTGATACATGTCACATGGCAGGCAGAGGTCAAGCCCGTGATGAAACAACGCAGTCCAACATACGAGCAAAAGTAATCAAAATTTGATAAATGGCCCCTAAACTATACTTTTGAATACCTTTCATGCTGCGCAAAACGGTTTAAAATCTGGAACAGAGACTATCGACGCCGAAGGATCAACAGATGGCACTGACAAACCTGATCATCAATGGTGACTTTTCAAGCAGCACCAATAATAGTGCAACCGGCTGGTCCGGCACCGACATTGAGACACGCGTGTCATCGGTCTACATTTCAGGGACAGGCAACAGCCGCGTTGCCGAACTTAATGGTGGCACCGGGAACGTGACCGTCATGGAACAGACATTCACAGTCGACAGCGCACGGGACGCAGACTTAAACTTTGACTATGCGTTGCGTGACAGTGGGACACTGGGCGTTGACGGATTCAAAGTCGAGGTCTTGGACAGCAATGGCGTCGTTATATTCACGCAAGATATCGTACCAGACGTGCAATCGACCTATATTGAATTCTCAGATGTGGTGACGTTCCCTGCCGCAGGTGACTACACGATACGGTTCACCGAAATCGGCGACAATGCCGACGGATCTGGCGCCCTTTTGGACAATGTTGAACTTCTTGTTTGTTTTTCCGGTGACACGCTGATCAAAACACCGACCGGATATGCTATGGCCCGTGATTTGAAAGCCGGGCAATTGGTCATAACACAGAATGGACGCAAACCTATCCGTTGGATTGGACGCCGTACCGTTGACGCTGCGATGATCGATGATGATGCACGTTTCTTGCCTGTGCGTATCTGTCAGGGCGCGCTGGGCAACGGACTGCCAACCCGTGATTTACTAGTTTCACGCCAGCACCGCGTCATGGCCCGGTCTCCGATCGCACAACGCATGTTTGGGCAGGCCGAAATATTATTGGCCGCGATCCGGTTAACAGATTTGCCTGGAATTTACGTTGATACGTCTATCCGCGAGATCGATTATTTCCACTTTCTTCTAGACGAACACGAGGTGCTTCTGGCCGAGGATGCCCCCGCCGAAACATTGTATTTGGGCGACCACGCCAATGCCGCACTTGGCGATGATGCGGTTGCAGAAATCGACCTGATTTTTCCAGGCCTACGCGCCCGCCACAGTGAGGCCCTGCCCGCACGCGCAGTTCCAACCCGCGAAAAGCAGATCCGTTTTATGTCACGCGTTGTCAAAAACGCGCGCCCCGTATTGGAAGACTTCACCCAAAACACAGGTGAGTGCTAAAATTCGGTTCAGCGGGCACTGCGGGCATGAAAGATAAAGCCCAAAAAGTTCAATAGAATCTGCGCGGCCAAGACCTGTGTACTTTCGGTGGGGTCATAGGCTGGGGCAACTTCGACCAGATCGATGCCCACGACATCACCGCGCTGCGCCAATCCTTGCAAGATTTCGAGCACATCATAGTACAAGAACCCCCCGTGGCTTGGTGTCCCTGTGCCGGGCGCAATAGAGGGGCAAAAGGCGTCGATATCAATCGTGACGTAATAGCGCGCACCAGCGGGAATTCGGTCAAGCACGGCTTGCGTGCCAAGCTTGCGCACATGGCGCACTGACAAAACATCAGAGCCGCGCGCGCGCGCATCTGCGTAGCCTTCTTTGGCGGTTGATGACACATTGCGAATGCCCAATTGGGTCATGCCCGACACGTAATCTTTTTCAATGGCGCGGCGCATTGGATTGCCGTGCCCTGCGGTCACCCCGTGGCGTTCATCGACGAAATCTAAATGCGCATCAATTTGCACCACATGGATGTCGCCGTTTTTCGCGCAATCATCTGCAAAGGCGTTGATACAAGGAATGTTGATCGAATGATCCCCGCCGATGGTGACAGGCAATGCGCCCGCGGCCAAAATCTTTTCCACGCCGTAAGCAATATTGGCGTGGCTTTCTTCGGTTTTGGTGTGGATGATATCAGCATCGCCTATATCGACGATCCGCACGTCTTCGGCGAGATAGGTCGCGTCATCCTCAAAATCATAGGCACCTGCATGGCCAAAGCTAAACAGGGTTGATGCCTCGCGCACCGGGCCGCCACTGCGTTCCAAAATCGAACGGAGCCCCCAACACGGCGACATCCGCATCAATCTGATCCCAATCCGCGACATAGGGTTTCTTGCCAAAGGTCGAAATCCCCACGAACGGAAGATTCAACCGCCCTGCATCATAGCCGTGTTTTGTCATGTGATGCCCTTATGCTTTCTTTCAGCCAGCTTGCCTGAAATCTGCGTGACATCAGGGCATGAAACGGCGGCCGCCCGTTAGTCGAAATAGCCCACAGGCCCCGCTTTCGCTGACATCGCCAAGAGATCAAACGCGTAATCCGCGACCGAACGGAAACAGATCACTTCGATCGTGTCTGCATCACGCATCCAAAACGCAGCGGCCACTTGGCCGATATGCGAGCGGCGGAATTCACCGGGCTGAAACGCTTCGGGGTGCAGATCGACGGGCGCAAGTTTTGCAATCACTTCACGTGCAAATGCGCCTTCAACGGTGATCAACGCCCGTGCGTCTGATACGTTTTCAGCCAAATGGTGTTTCTTTTTAAGCGTCTTAGCAATCTGGGCAAGCGCGTCATTCACCTCTGCATAGGGCACCAGGATCAACAGTTCATCTGGCGACATCCAGCACAGGCCTTTTTCGCCAACGCAATTGGCTTGGCCCACGGCTGGGAAATTCACGCCGGTCAGCCCGGTGCAGACGGATTTGATTTTACTGTCGCTTAGGTCGCCGCGCAGGGTGATCATGCCGCGCAGGCCCGCCTCGCGGATCGTGACTTCTCCGGCGGCGATCTTGCCATTCAAGGCGCTGACTGCATTAGACATTTTGCTTTGCCCCTTCTTTGTCATAGAACACCGGATCAACGATTTTGGCGGCGATCGTGGTGCCATCGACCTTGTTGAATTCAATCACTTCACCCATGCGGTCAGGGCCATTATGGACCAAACCCATCGCGATACCACGATCAAGCGTTGCTGAATAATAGGTCGATGTCACACGGCCTTGAGTCGCTATTTGAGCATTCGCGTTTGCACCAACATCACGATGATCGGTCCATTCAAGCGTCTCATCGTAGCGACCGGTATCAAAATCAATCGCATAGGCACCATCAGGCAACACAGACCCATCGACAGTTTCCAGCCCCACCAGCTTCCAGCGGTTCGGATCGGCCATATGGCTGCGCAGGTGCGCGCGTTTGCCCAGGTAATCCTCTTTCTTCTTGGACAGCGCCCAATTCAGGTTCAAATCCTGTGGGATCACTGTCCCGTCGGTTTCATCGCCAATCATGATAAAGCCTTTTTCGGCACGCAGGATGTGCAAGGCCTCGGTCCCATAGGGCATGACGCCGAATTCTTCCCCTGCGGCCATCAACGCATCCCAGAATGCAGCACCCTGCCCGGCTGGCACGGCAACCTCGTACGACAATTCACCCGAGAAACTGATCCGGAACACCCGCGCGTCGAATTCACCAATTTTCCCGGCTTTCCACTGCATGAACGGCAGCGCTTCGGCGGATAGGTCCATATCGCCGCCCAATTTTTGCAGCAGTTTGCGCGCCTTTGGCCCGACAACCGCGATCTGCGCGTATTGTTCGGTGACATTGGCAACATAGACCTGCATGTCCCACCATTCGCATTGCAGCCAGTCTTCCATATGGGCGTGAATGCTTTCGGCACCGCCTGTGGTGGTGTGACAAAGCCAAGTGTCATCATCCATGCGCACGACAACACCGTCATCCATCAAGAACCCATTCTCTGAGCACATCAGCCCATAGCGGCATTTCCCAACGTGCAATGTGGACATCATGTTGGTGTACATCAAATCAAGGAATTTACCTGCGTCCGGCCCTTTGACGATCAGCTTACCGAGCGTCGACGCATCCAACAGGCTGACGTTTTCGCGTGCATTGCGTACTTCGCGGTTTACTGCGTCATGCACCGTTTCATCGCCACGGATATAAGTATAGGGCCTGCGCCATTGGCCGACAGGTTCGTTATCAGCACCGTTCGCGTTGGACCATTCGGACACCGGGGTCTTGCGGACCGGTTGGAACAGATCATCACGCGCAGCACCCGTAATCGCCCCCATTGAAATAGGTGTATATGGCGGGCGGAACGTGGTCGTGCCCACATTCGGGATATCCGCGTTCAATGATTGCGAAAGGATCGCAAGACCGTTGATATTGCTTAGCTTCCCTTGATCCGTCGCCATACCCAGCGTGGTATAGCGTTTGGTGTGTTCGACGCTTTCAAAGCCTTCTTGGGCTGCAAGCTGCACATCCGAAACTTTTACGTCATTTTGGAAATCAAGCCATGCCTTAGACCGCAACGCGTGTTTGGCACCTTGCGGCATTAGCCAGACGGGGGAAATCGGGCCTTCTTCGGTATCTGCGCCAATCGGCGCTTCTGACCCGCGTTTGCTATGGCCAGCCACATTTGCTGCAGCACGCCCAGCGGCCCAACCGTCGCCAACGACCTCGGCGCAAAATAAATGCCCATTGGCAGTGCCTGCGGTGATCACAAACGGCTGCCCGTCTGCGCCTGTTGGCGGCTTTTCATGATCAGGGCGGAACATAACCTGATCCGCGTCCCAAATCAGTTTGCCACCGCAATGCGACCAGAGGTGCACAACAGGTGACCAACCGCCCGACATCGCAACGCAATCGCATGCGATGTCTTCTAGCACGGCACCTTCGCCGGCTTGCGCGCAAATCCCTACCGATTTAACCCGCTTGCCGCCTTTAACTTTGGCGATACCTTTGCCCAGTTCAACCCGAATGCCCAATGCGCGGGCCTCATCGATCAACGGGCCTTCGGCGTTTGGACGTGCATCAATGATCGCGGGAATATCAAGCCCGGCCTGTTTTAGGATCAGCGCCGTGCGGTACGCGTCATCATTGTTGGTGACAACAACCGTACGGTCGCCCATCGAGACGCCAAAGTTCACTGCATAATCACGGACCGCAGCCGCCAAAACCACGCCCGGGATATCATTTCCCGCGAATGACAACGGACGTTCAATTGCGCCCGTTGCAGTGATGATCTGCTTGGCACGAATGCGCCAGAGGCGGTGGCGTGGGCCGTCTGCATCCGGTGTATGATCAGTTAACCGCTCATAGCCCAGCGCATAACCGTGATCATAAACGCCAGCGCCCATACAACGCAAACGCAGCTCAACATTTCGCATATTTTCAAGCTCTTGCAGCGTAGATTTAATCCACTTTTGCGCAGGAATTTCGTCAATCACTGGCGTATCGACGACAGCACGACCGCCCCAATCCGCGGTTTGTTCCATGATCAGAACACGCGCGCCGGCCTCACCCGCAGCGCGCGCCGCAGCAAGCCCGGCAATACCACCGCCGACCACAAGCACATCAACATGCGCGTGAAAATGTTCGTAGGTGCTGGTATCGCGGTCCTTGGGTGCGCGGCCCAGACCCGCGGATTTACGGATGATCGGTTCATAAACATGTTTCCAAAATGCGCGTGGATACATGAACATTTTGTAGTAAAATCCCGCGGGCAGGAACCGCGAGAATGCCGTATTAATTGCGCCCACGTCGTATTCAAGACTTGGCCAGTGGTTTTGTGATTGCGCCGTCAAACCATCAAAAGCTTCGGTTGTTGTGGCACGTTGGTTCGGTTCGAACTGTCCGCCCTCGCCCAGATTAACCAGCGCGTTCGGCTCTTCTGCCCCAGCACCGACGACGCCGCGTGGACGGTGATATTTGAACGACCGGCCCATCAGCATTTGGTCATTGGCGAGCAAGGCCGAAGCCAGCGTATCGCCTTCAAACCCACGTAGATTTTTACCATTAAACTTGAATGATACCGATTTGTTTTTGTTAATCAAACGGCCCATGTCGGAAAGACGGGTGCTCATTTAAAATTCCCCCATGACCAACCGGGACGCTGCGCGGATATGGCATCTTTGATATCTTGTGGTGGTTCCAGCGTCTGCGCCGAATAGGTGCCGAACACTTGTAAAGTCGTGGTGCACCGCGCGGCCAAAAACCATTTACCGCAACCGTAGGCATGGCGCCAACGCTCAAAATGCACACCCTTGGGGTTTTTGCGCATGAATAGGTAGTCCTCGAATGCATCATCGGATGCGCCCGGCCCTTCGCGTTTGAGATGGGCTTCGCCACCTGCTTGCAAATCAGTTTCATCGGCGTCCACGCCGCAATAGGGGCAACGAAGGGTCAGCATTGGGAAACCTCGGGCTTAGAAAAATTGTATGTGCGGGCCGTGTTCAACATCAGTGTGCCACCCCTGCCGCGACGCTTTCGTCGATGAACTTACCTTCACGGAAACGGTACATGCTGAATTCATCTGTGAGCGGAGATTCACCTTTGGCCATCAGTTCGGCCATCGCCCAGCCGGACCCCGGGATCGCTTTGAACCCGCCAGTGCCCCAACCACAATTGACGAAGATACCATCAACCGGTGTCTTTGATAGAATAGGTGATCGGTCGCCCGTTACATCGACAATACCGCCCCATTGGCGCAGCATTTTTAGGCGTGACACCATTGGGAATGTCTCAACCAATGCGCGCACGGTTTCTTCGATATGGTGGAACGACCCGCGTTGGGTGTAGTTGTTAAACGCGTCGGTACCGCCGCCGATGACCATTTCGCCCTTGTCGGATTGGGACATATAGCCATGCACGGTGTTCGCCATCACGACCACATCCATGCAAGGTTTAATCGGCTCTGACACAAGCGCCTGTAGGGCCACCGATTCAACAGGTAGCCGGAAGCCCGCCATTTTCGCCATGACACCCGCGTGCCCGGCAACAACCATGCCCAGTTTATCGCAGTCGATTGGCCCTTTTGAGGTATCAACGCCAACAACCTTGCCGTTTTCCTGACGGACACCCGTGACTTCGCATTGTTGGATGATATCCATACCCATATCCGAACAGGCCCGCGCATAGCCCCATGCCACCGCATCGTGACGCGCGGTGCCGCCGCGTTCTTGGTAAAGCCCGCCCAAAACAGGGTAGCGCGGCCCGTCGATATTCATAATCGGGCACAGTTCTTTAACCCGTTGCGGGCCGATCCATTCTGTCTGAACGCCTTGCAACGCATTGGCTTGCGCCGTGCGTTGATAGCCGCGAATTTCGTGCTGGGTTTGGGCAAGCATGATCACGCCGCGCGGGCTGAACATCACATTGTAGTTCAGGTCTTGCGACATGGTTTCATACAGGCTGCGCGCCTTTTCATAGATCGCAGCGGATGGGTCTTGCAGGTAATTCGAGCGGATAATGGTCGTATTGCGCCCGGTGTTCCCACCGCCAAGCCAGCCTTTTTCCAGCACTGCAACGTTTGTGATGCCAAAATTCTTACCTAGATAGTAAGCCGTGGCGAGCCCATGCCCCCCTGCGCCCACGATAATTACATCGTATTTCTTCTTGGGTGCGGGTTTGGCCCAGGCGCGGTCCCAACCGGTATGTTGGCGCATAGCTTCACGGGCGATGGCAAAGGCGGAATAACGTTTCATGCGATCATCGATTCCCTGATTTGTCGGACGAGCTTATATTCTAACTGGACCCATCGCGGTGCCAAGAGGATACTCTCAGCGGCGTCTGGCTGCTATTTTGCGACATCACCCCTGCCACGTGGTCGCAGTCCCCTTTCCACAGCCGCCTGTGATGGTTATGTCAGCGTGACGTTATTTAGGTGGATAGCATGATTTTCTGGCTCATTTGTGTGGTGTTAACTCTTGGGGTTGCCGGTGTTCTGGCAGCGCCATTGTTGCGGACGGCCCAAACCGAAACGGTCAACCCCGATATCGCGGTCTATAAGGCCCAGCTTTCAGAAATCACCCGCGACCTTGAACGTGGCATCCTGCCCGAAGCAGAAGCCGAACGCGCGCGCGCAGAAATCGCGCGACGGCTTTTGGCGGCCAACAAAGAAGTCACCACAACCCCGCAATCAGGAAGGGCATCGCCGCTGCTTATGGGGGGAATTGCCATCGCGATTTGCGCTTTTACATTTGGCACCTACGCGTACTTGGGCGCACCGGGCTATGATGATCTGCCGCTAGAAGCCCGGATCGCAACCAGCGACGAGATGCGCGAAAGCCGCCCCAGTCAAGCCGCACTTGAGGCGCTCGCCCCACCGCGGGTTCCTGTTGATGCGCCGCAAGATTTTATGGACGCCATGGAGCAGCTTCGCAC
This sequence comes from Loktanella sp. D2R18, assembly GCF_003318235.1. Lineage (GTDB taxonomy): Bacteria > Pseudomonadota > Alphaproteobacteria > Rhodobacterales > Rhodobacteraceae > Yoonia. The sequence continues at coordinate 355,693 of NZ_QOCG01000011.1, forward strand.
CATCGCCCCCATGCGCCCTGACGATCCCGAAGCATGGTCGCGCCTTGCCTATTACGAAGGTGAATTGCGTAATTTCGCCGCAGCGGCGGCGGCGCAAGCCCATCTGCTGGACATATATGGAGCAGAAGCCACGATTGATGAAATGCGCTTGCTTGTTGATTTTCAGGTCGCCGCCGCCAACGGGTTTGTCTCACCCGAGGCCGAGGCCGTCATTCGCATAATCCTTGACCGCGACCCGCAAAACATCGGCGCGCGCTATTATCTGGGGTCGCTTTATAACATGACGGATCGCCCCGATTTCGCCTACCAACTGTGGCGCGATTTCGCAGAGAATGGCGATCCGAACAGCTTTTACGTTACTTCTGCGCGCGCACAAATCGAAGACGCCGCCTACCGCGCTGGAATCGATTACAGCTTGCCCGAAGTGCGCGGCCCCTCTGCCGCTGACATTGCCAACGCGGAAAGCATGACCGAAGAAGACCGCACCGCGATGATCAACGGGATGGTTGCCGGGCTCGCAGAACGTTTAGCCTCTGAGGGCGGTCCGGCCACTGACTGGGCGCGGTTGATCACGGCCTACGGCGCACTAGGCGAGACGGACAATGCACGCATGGTCTGGGTTGAAGCCCAAGAGGTGTTTGGCGCGAATGCGGATTCAATGGCCACCCTGCGTGATGCGGCGCAAACGGCGGGGCTGCTAGAATGATATGTGAGACACCGCAAGAATTCGCGGCGGCAATCCCCGCATACGGGGCGCTCGCGGGGCTCGATTTAGGCACTGTCACCATTGGGGTCGCCGTGTCCGATTTAATGAAATCCGTGGCGACACCGTTGGAAACGATCAAGCGCAAGAAATTCGGCGTAGACGCGGCGAAGCTTTTGGAAATTACCACGGCGCGCCAGATCACGGGGATCGTGTTGGGCCTGCCGATGAATATGGACGGATCAGAGGGACCGCGCTGTCAGGCGACACGGGCATTTGCGCGCAATCTTGAACGGCTGACCGACTTACCGATCACATATTGGGACGAACGGCTATCGACCGTCGCCGCCGAACGCGCACTACTCGAAGCAGATACATCACGCCAGCGCCGCTCCGAAGTCATCGATCACGTTGCGGCCGCCTATATTTTGCAGGGGATGTTGGACCGTCTGGGCAATCTGCGAGCAGCAACATGACCGATGACATCTGGGCGCGTGATGAAATCGAAAGCCCCTGCATCAAGATTTGCGTCATTCACCCGCAAAGCAGGCTTTGCACTGGCTGCCTGCGTACGATTGATGAAATTGGTGCATGGTCGCAAATGGGGCCGGATGCGCGGCGGGCGGTTTTGGATGAACTCGAAAGCCGACGCAGCCAAATCACCAAGCGGCGCGGTGGACGGTCTGCACGTGTTGCGGCTAGTCGTGCGGGAACACAAAACACCGATCCCGACGGATCATAATCCAAAGCGGCGTGCCGATTTGTGGCAAGAAGACCGACGGCACGCTGGCCTGTAAAAGCGATCCATCATAATCCATCCGCAACGAAACCAAGCTTGACGCACCAACAAACCGCGCGCGCTCAACCACGCCGCGCGCAGGCGCGCCATCTCCGGCAGTAGGGTTTGGTCCGTGTCCGGCCCGATCAAAATCGATTTTCAAGTGCTGCGGGCGGATCACAATATCGACCTCTGTGCCATCAGGCACGCCAGGGGCCAGAAACTGCCCAAAGGGTGTTTCAGTCAATGCGCCCTCAACTGTGCCCGTGATCACATTGATATCGCTAAAAAATGCCGCCGCCTTGCGATCCACAGGGGTGTTATAAATATTATAGGGCGCGCCTTGCTGCACGATTTTGCCATCACGCATCAACGCAATTTCATCAGCCATACGCATGGCTTCGCCCGGTTCGTGGGTGACTAGCAGCACCGCAGTGCCCTCACCCTTGAGAACCTCAAGCGTTTCATCACGGATTTCATCGCGCAACCGGTCATCAAGGCCGGAAAAGGGTTCATCCATCAGCATCATTTGGGGACGGGGAGCCAAGGCACGCGCCAATGCGACCCGCTGCTGTTCGCCACCTGACAATTGATGCGGATAGTCGTCGATGAAACGGGCCATGCCGACCTTTTGCAAAAGCTCTTGCACACGCGCCGCCGCGTTTCGGTCACCGCGCAGACCAAACGCAACATTTTGCCCAACACTCAGATGCGGAAACAGCGCAAAATCCTGGAACATCAACCCGATTGAGCGCCCTTCTGGCGGGACACGAAAAACCGTATCGCAAACAAGATGGCCGTCAACATGGATGGTGCCGCTGTCTTGCATCTCGACGCCGGCAATGATGCGCAGCGTCGTGGATTTCCCGCACCCTGATGGGCCCAGCAAACAGGTCACCTGCCCCGGCATCACGCTCAGGCTCAGGTCGTCGACAACCTGCCGCCCGCCAAAGGATTTGACGATATTCTTGATCTCAAGGCGGGGGGTCAGCATAAGGCGCGCAATCCCAGACGGAAACATTGGTTCTCCGCACCTAGCAAGCACGGCCGATCAGGGCAAGCTAATGCAAAGCGAAATCGCGGCTTTGGACGATCTTCCCATTGATTTGCACGTGAAGACGGTGGGCACCGGGATGCAGGCGAAACGTCGTGGCATCGCCTTTGAACTTATGTTTCTTGCTGATTACGATGGGCACGCCCGCTTTGGCCGACACCTGCTTACATTTGAACACTTTGGGAGAAGTTTTGCCCTGCGCCTTCACAAAGTCCATGACGTAATCGATGATCAGCGGCGCATCTTCTGCCGCCTCCACGATAAAAGAAATCGCTGCTGTCTCATCAATTTGGATGGGATTGGGCGCAATGGTAAGTTGCGTCACTGTGACACCCACATCTGGCCGATATCCCAAGTGCAGCATCGCCGCTGGGTGCCCGGCTTTCACCAAACCGCGCAAAGCATGTCTGCGCATATAGCTTAATTCAGGCGTGGTCTGCGCGGCTTTGGTTTGCCAATCGGACAATCGCCCAATCACGGCGTCCGGGTCTTTTTTGCTGATGTCGTTCAAATGGTTCGCGACCGATCGGGTCACAAAGCGTGTATTGTCCGCGTGCAGCTGGTCCAACAACGGAAGGGTCTGCGCCGTATTCACCCCAATCCCCTGCCCCCAAGGTAAATTGGGTCGCGTCCCTTCGGAAACGAGCCTGCGCACGTGATAGCTGTCATGCTTGACCCAATCATGCATGCGTTCCAACGTCGCGGCTTCATGCGTATTCAAGAATGCGCGTATAGAATATTCCATTGAAAATCGTTGGGTGATCTGCGCAATCAGGTCGAGGCTTAAATCGCGGTGATCGGTGATCCCCATGGTTTCAACAACCACACCCAAAGGGGCATAGATAAAATGCCCAAAATCATCGTCGGATTTAGTCGGATCAAGCGCCGGAGGCAAGGCAGCCAAAATAGATTCTGCCGCAGCCGGAAAGTTATTGGGCAAGTAGCGCACTAAAACCTCGGCGATCCAATTGATCCGCGCCTTCAGTTCAAGCGGGCCCATCTGCGCCAATACGTCGCGGGTAAAGGGGGCGGCTTCAAAGACGCCCGCCTTTTCAAAGTGATCGCCCAAACGACCAACCGTTTCAGGATTGAACAGTTGGTCTTTCAGGCTAAACCCTTGTGCCATTAGATCGTCGCGTTCAGCGCGCCGCCATCAACTACAAGGTTTTGACCAACGATAAAGCCCGCTTGGTTTGAACATAAGAACGCACATGCCGCACCAAATTCAGCAGCTGTGCCGTACCGGCGCGCGGGAATTGTTGCTTTGCGTTGGGCAGTTGCGGCAGCGATATCAATGCCTTGTGCCTTTGACACGCCAGCATCAAGGCTTGCGGCGCGATCGGTAGCATGAATTCCCGGCAACAGGTTGTTGATGTTTACACCGTGTTGCGCGACCTGACGTGAGGTGCCTGCAACAAAACCTGTCAGCCCAGCGCGCGCTGAATTCGACAGGCCAAGCGCCGGGATCGGCGCCTTAACAGACCCCGATGTGATGTTCACAACGCGGCCCCAGCCACGGTCGATCATTCCGGGCATCAATGCTTTCATCAGTGCAATCGGGGCCAGCATATTGGCGTCCAAAGCGGCGATAAAATCGTCACGGTCCCAATCAGACCACATCCCCGGAGGCGGCCCACCCGCGTTGTTCACCAAGATATCAACGTCGCCTGCAGCAGCAAGCAAGGCCGCGCGCCCTTCTTCGGTCGCCACATCAGCAGCGACAGTGGTGACATCGACGCCATATTTACTACGGATATCTGCTGCGGTCGCCTCTAGAGCCTCTGCCCCGCGCGCGTTCAATACCAGATCAACGCCTGCTTCAGCTAGCGCCTCTGCGCAGCCGCGCCCCAAACCTTTTGATGACGCACATACCAACGCGCGTTTGCCCTTAATTCCCAGATCCATCCGTTTTCTCCATCGGTGATTTATCGCACTCCTATCACCGCAAGTTCACCGGGTCTATTCCCTTCTAAAACTGTCACGTATACCAATACGGATATGACTGACCACAAGCTGACCATAGACGTCTACCGCGCCGAAGATTTCACCGTATCCGAAGGCGTGCGCATTGGTGAACCGCTGTCGTTTGCAGATGATTTGCTAATGGACGACCAGTTTCAGATGGGCGCGGACGCGGACATATTTGGTCTTACGCTGCTTGACGATGGGCATACGCTACGGCCCACAGCGAGGCCCGATAACCTCGTCCATATTGATTGTTGCCTGACGCTAATCGCGCCAGACGGTGGCACGCACGAGGCAGTCGTACTTGTCGAGGTGACAGGTGATCTCATCGCCGGTGTGCATGTGCTTGCGCTTGGCGATTTTGTGCCTGCGACGGATTACCGGCTAATCGGAGTCGAACGCCACAGCGCCACCAAACGGTTCGCGCAATCTGCTGGGGGCTCTTTCGCGCGCGGCACGTTAATCACGATGGGGAATGGCATGATGCGCCCCATCGAATCCCTTGCCGTTGGTGATGAAATATTAACCCGCGATAGCGGCAAACAACCGCTCCGTATGATTGGGCAATGCACATTACGCGCCACCGGGCGTTTTGCCCCGGTCGTAATCACCAAAGGCACGCTGCACAATGAAAACGATTTGGTGCTGCGCCCCGATCATCGGCTTATGGTTTACCAAAGGGCCGACTACCTTGGGGCGGGCCGCCCAGAGGTTTTGATCAAGGCCCGCCAGCTTGTCGATGGCACATCTGTCGTACGCCGCAAGGGCGGATTTGTGGACTATTTTCAGCTCATTTTGGACGAGCACTTCATCATTTTTGCCGAAGGGATCGCCGCCGAGTCGCATCTTGTCGACCCGCGCAGCCGTGCCGTGCTATCGACAAATATTACCCCCAAGAACCATACCCCACGCGACCCACAAGACTACGAATTTCAAGGTGATATTACGCCAAGCGCCGATATTGCTCACCTGCTACGACGCGCATCGCGTGGCTAGGGTGCCTGTTGACCCACAAATGTGCCATCAAAAATATCGACGGCGACGCCTTGGGTGATATCTCCAAAGACCACGCCTGCGATCCCCTCCCATTGCGCGCCATAAAAATCGCCTGCGACCGTGCCATCGATGCTGTAAATCGTCCCGCCTTCATCCACTGCGCCGCCGATGTTCGCTGTGAACTGATAGTCGAGGCTGGGTACCGCGCCAGGGTTCATTGCCCCGTTGTCGATCTGCAATGTGCCCGTCAAGGATATCGCATCCGAGGCTAAATCCGTCACGCTGCCCGTCACCGGGGTTCCGCCTGCGTCAAAGCCCAAGGTGACGTCAAACGCGCCCTCAAACGTTTGCGCTGTCCCGTCAATCGGCAAATCAAGCTGAATGAGCCCTGCATAGGCCGCACTGCCTTGCGTCGGCAGATCACCAGCCGGGGTCACGCCAAGCCCGGTCACCTCATCGTGCACCCCAACAAAACCCGCAGGAGCAGTTTCTCCCCCCGCGCCCCCGCCGCCACAGGCGGTCAGCATCCCCCACATGATCCAATGATACTTCATCGCATCAAATTGCGCGCAACATCGTTAACGTGAGGTTAAGGCGGCGGGGGCGTTTCTGCGACAACGACCAATGTCGCGTTTATGAGGCCGTCATTATAAATCACCTCGGCCTCAAGATCAGAGGTGGTTAAAGCAGCCATCGGATCCCCTAAGAAGGCGCCAGTCATGGTGCCATCAAATACCAATGTGTTAGTCCCTTCGGTCAGCACCCCGCCGTAGTCGAGCGAAACATCCGTCGCGATACGCCCCGCGTCAATGGCAATTTCACCTGCATAGTCAACAACTTCACCCGTCGCGTTCGTGCCAAAAAACGCTGACATCGCCCCTGTCGCATCGCCTGTGTCAAACCCAACCGTAACAAGTGTATCACCATAAAGCACAAGCGGTGCGCCCGGGTTTTCAACCCGTATCGTCGCGAACCCATCAAAATCTGCCGCCCCTGTCACCGGAATGGCGGCATCAGGCGTTGGAGCCATTCCAATCGCGCCTGTTTCCACGTCACCTAATACCCGAACGCGCTGCGCATCAAATGCATCCAAACGGGCAACACGCGGATCGATCCCAGAGCCGGGATCATCACCGCCGCCACCGCCGCCGCAACCCGCTGCAAGCAAAACCAACGCAAGACAAAAAATCTGTAATTTCATACATCCCATTTAGACAACAAAACCCGAAGCAATCGTTAAGCGCGCAGTGGATTGCCCTTTGCTCGTCAACCGCATAAAGCATGCGCCATGACAAATCGCCTTGACCTGCCCGCTGAAATTGCCCGTCGCCGCACCTTTGCGATCATTTCGCATCCTGATGCGGGCAAGACGACATTGACCGAAAAATTCCTTTTGTATGGTGGGGCCATTCAAATGGCCGGACAGGTGCGTGCCAAAGGCGAAGCACGCCGCACGCGGTCCGACTTTATGCAGATGGAAAAAGATCGCGGGATCTCGGTTTCGGCGTCGGCAATGTCCTTTGACTTTGAACAGTATCGCTTTAACCTTGTTGATACGCCCGGTCACTCTGATTTTTCCGAAGACACTTACCGCACGCTGACAGCTGTCGATGCGGCGGTGATGGTGATCGACGGGGCCAAAGGAGTGGAAAGCCAGACCCAAAAACTATTCGAAGTTTGCCGGCTGCGCGACCTGCCGATCTTGACCTTTTGTAACAAAATGGACCGCGAAAGCCGCGATACGTTCGATATTATTGACGAAATTCAAGAAAACCTTGCAATTGACGTGACACCAGCCTCTTGGCCGATCGGCGTTGGGCGCGAGTTTATCGGCTGCTACGATATCCTGCGCGACAAGTTGGAACTCATGGATCGCGCGGATCGCAACAAGATTGCCGAAAGCATCCAGATCAGTGGGTTGGACGACCCCAAACTAGCCGAACATGTGCCCGCCCATTTGCTTGAAAAATTTCTGGAAGAAATCGAAATGGCAAAAGAGCTGCTTCCGGCATTGGACCCAGAGGCACTGCTGAACGGGTCCATGACCCCGATTTGGTTTGGCTCTGCGATGAACTCCTTTGGCGTCAAAGAACTGATGGACGGCATAGCAACATACGGCCCACAGCCACAGGTGCAGTCGGCGCATCCGCGTGATGTCGCACCAGAAGAACCCAAAGTCGCGGGCTTCGTGTTCAAGGTGCAGGCGAATATGGACCCCAAACACCGCGACCGCGTGGCCTTTGTGCGATTAGCCTCCGGGCATTTTCATCGCGGCATGAAGCTGACCCATGTGCGTGCAAAAAAGCAAATGGCGATCTCGAACCCTGTTCTGTTCCTTGCCGCTGATCGCGAATTGGCTGAAGAGGCTTGGGCAGGTGATATCATCGGTATCCCCAACCACGGGCAGTTGCGCATCGGTGATACATTGACCGAAGGTGAAGACATTCGTGTGTCCGGCATCCCGTCATTCGCGCCCGAATTGCTACAATCATGTCGCGCGGGCGACCCGATGAAGGCCAAGCACCTTGAAAAAGCGTTGATGCAATTTGCCGAGGAAGGTGCTGCGAAAGTGTTCAAACCCACCTTTGGGTCAGGCTTTATCGTGGGCGTTGTCGGTGCGTTGCAGTTCGAAGTGCTCGCCAGCCGGATCGAATTGGAATACGGGCTACCGGTCCGGTTTGAACAATCCCAGTTCACGTCTGCCCGCTGGGTGACAGGCGACAAAGACGCCGTTGAGAAATTCAGCGCGTCCAATAAGCAGCACATCGCGACAGATAACGACGGCGACACCGTGTTTTTGACGCGTTTGCAGTGGGATATCGACCGGGTTGGGCGGGATTACCCTGATGTGTCTTTGACCGCTACTAAAGAAATGATGGTCTGGTAACGGCAAGAGTTGCGATCACGGCATTGCACGGTGGCCACAATTGGCCGCTGTCTGTATGCGAAATGCTGCTTCGCTTGACGCTAAAGGCTAATTTCGCTATCCGCAGACCGGACGGCACGGGCCGTCGAGACCGGGGCGTTCGGGGAAATGCGTCCTTTCACAAATGCGGATCGATCCCGCACACTTAGGACGCACATGACGAAATTCACTGATTTGAACCTTGATGCCAAGGTTCTAAAAGCTGTAGCCGAAACAGGTTACGATACACCAACACCTATTCAGGCTGGTGCAATTGCCCCCGCACTAGAAGGACGCGACGTTCTTGGAATCGCGCAGACCGGCACAGGGAAAACCGCGGCGTTTACCTTGCCGATGATCACGCTTTTGGGCCGAGGCCGCGCCCGCGCCCGTATGCCACGTTCGCTGGTGCTGGCCCCGACCCGCGAATTGGCGGCACAGGTTGCAGAAAACTTTGACGCCTATGCAAAATACACCAAACTTAGCAAAGCCTTGCTGATCGGCGGGACGTCTTTCAAAGACCAAGACAAGCTGATCGACAAAGGTGTCGACGTGTTGATCGCGACGCCGGGCCGCCTGTTGGACCATTTGGAACGCGGCAAACTGATCCTGACCGACGTGAAAGTCATGGTCGTCGATGAAGCCGACCGCATGCTGGACATGGGGTTCATCCCCGACATCGAAGAAATCTTTAAACGCACGCCGTTCACCCGCCAAACGCTGTTCTTCTCGGCGACGATGGCCCCAGAAATTGAACGGATCACGAATACATTCCTGTCCAACCCCGCCAAGGTCGAAGTCGCGCGCGCGGCAACGACAAACACCAACATCAAACAAAGTGTTGTGATGTTCAAAGGCTCATCCAAGCCCAAAGAGCCTTCCGAGAAACGCGCGCTTTTGCGTGATCTAATTGATAGCGAAGGCGATAGCTGTACCAACGCAATCATCTTTTGTAACCGCAAGTCAGATGTCGATATCGTCGCCAAGTCACTGAATAAATACGGCTATGAGGCTGCGCCGATCCACGGAGATTTGGATCAGACACACCGCACCCGGACGCTCGAAGCCTTCCGCGATAACAAACTGCGTTTCCTTGTGGCCTCTGACGTGGCTGCGCGTGGGCTTGATATTCCGGCAGTGACCCATGTGTTTAACTTTGACGTGCCAAGCCACGCCGAAGACTATGTGCACCGCATTGGCCGCACAGGCCGTGCCGGGCGCACGGGCACCGCGATCATGATCTGCGTCGGACGCGACGACAAAAACCTCGCTGACGTCGAAGCCTTGGTCAAAGAAGAAATTCCACGCCAAGAAGCCCCGGTCAAAGCAGCCCCTGCCCCCAAGGCACCGGCAGCCGACGCGGATGAGAAACCAAAGCGTTCACGCACACGTACGCGTCGTAAGCCTGTTGAACCAAAGCAGGCCGAAGAGAATACACCTGCGGAACCGGCAGCCCCCGTTGCCGAAAAAGCCCCAGCTCCAAAGCAAGAACAAGACCACAAACCACGCGAAAACCGCCAGCGCGGCGGACGCGGACGCAATCAGCCGCGCGATAACGGCCCTGCGATTGTCGGCATGGGTGAAGATACCCCCGCTTTTATCGCGATGAGCTTTGAGGAGCGCGCGAAGGCGTAATCCGTCATGGGTCCCCAATTACTTCATTGGAGGGAAAATCGTTATTTCGGATAAAATTATGTCTGAAATACATTACCTCAACACTAATATGGTTTCTGACGCTGCCAAGGATTGAATTAATCCTTGGCAGCTAGCCTATCTTGGTTGCCAAGCCCCCTAAAAAACCGCTATTTTTAACCTCAAAGGCAAAGACAACGACGCAACTAAAGCGAGGAGTCTGCCTTTGGAACTAATTCATTTAATTGAGAACGCTGAACTGAGCCTATTTGGCATGAAACGAAGCGGCCTAGGAGCAGTACTCCTGTTTCTTATCGCAATTACGTATATCGTAAGCAGTCGAAAACAGGGGGGCGGCTTCTGGCCATTTTGGCAGCGCGTTATCCTGCATGTATCAAAAGGACATCACAACAAAAAGAGGCCCCCAAAAGGCGCCTCAAGACGATAAAATGCGAACATTTTAGCTCAATCGAGATACAATCACTGTCACCTCAGGCTTTTTACCTATCTCTGCCGCAGCAGAGCGGCGCGCGATTGTTTTGAGCTCTTTTTCCAGCTTCACTTCGTCGCGCAGCGTTTTGGCGTTGGCACGATTCATGAATTGGCTCAGGTCTTGTTCGACCACATCCACAAGGGCGGCATTGTTACGACCTGTTTCCGCGATGCCAGAGATTTCAACCCACGGATCACCTAATGGTTCATCGTTTTCGTCGATGATCAGCGTCACGATCATATGGCCGTTCAGCGCCATACGGATCCGGTCGCGCACGATGCCGTCCATCGCGCCGATTTGCACGGTGCCATCAAGATAAGTGCGGCCCGTTTCGATGTATTCTGCAACTTTTGGTGCGTTGCCTGACAGGTCAATCATCATACCGTTAACGGCAACAATCCCAGTCAGGCCTTTGGCATTCCCGACTTTGACGTGTTCTCGCAAGTGACGGTGCTCGCCGTGCATTGGGATCAAGATTTGCGGTTTGACGATCTCGTGCATGGTTTCCAGATCGGGGCGGTTGGCGTGACCTGACGTATGGTACTTGCCGCCTGCGTCATCGATCACATCAACGCCCAATTCGGACAGTTGGTTCATGATCCGGATCACGCCGCGTTCATTGCCGGGGATCGTTTTGGACGAGAATAGGAAGGTATCCCCTTCTTTCAGTTTCAGGCCCAAATACGACCCTTGGGCCAGTTGTGCAGATGCAGCGCGGCGTTCGCCTTGCGATCCCGTCACCAGCAGCATCACGTTCTCGCGTGGCATGTTCAGCGCGTCCTCTGGGGATACGACAGGTGGGAAGCCGGACAAGATGCCGACCTCGGTTGCAGCTTCGACCATGCGGCGCATCGCGCGGCCGAGTAACACAACAGACCGTCCGCCCTTTTCCGCTGCAATCGCCAAAGTCTTTAGGCGCGCGATGTTGGATGCGAAGGTGGTCGCGACAACCATGCCGGTTGCTTCTTTCATCATATCGGCGATAGCATCGCCAATTGTCGCCTCGGATCGGCCTGCCGCGTCAGAAAAAATGTTTGTACTGTCACAGACAAGCGCTTTGACGCCATCTTTAGACACCTCTTCCCACAGCGCCGCATTCCACGGATCGCCCACCACCGGGGTTTCATCGATCTTAAAATCACCGGAGTGCAAGATGCGCCCATCAGGGCTATCGATCAAAAGACCAGCACTTTCAGGGATCGAATGGCTGATTGGCAGGTAAGACACTTTGAACGGGCCGCAATCGATGACTTGTGGGTAGACGTCCACGACCGTCACAACGCTTTCGGGCAAACCGTGTTCACCCAATTTGCGACGCGCGATATTCGCGGTGAACGGCCGCGCATATACAGGCGCACCAAGCTGTTCCCAATAATGCCCAATGGCACCGACGTGGTCTTCGTGGGCGTGGGTAATAAAGATGCCTTCGATCTGGGATTTGCGTTTTTCAAGCCATGAAATGTCCGGCAGGATCAGATTAACACCCGGCGTGCCGTCCATGTCAGGAAATGTCACGCCAAGATCAACCACGATCAACCGTTCTTTGCCTGGTGCGCCATAGCCATAGACATAGGCGTTCATGCCGATCTCGCCGGCACCCCCAAGAGGCAAGTAGATCAGGCGGTCGGTCATGTGTTTTCCTTATTGTACTTATTGATCACGGTCAGCCCGTGCATCGTCAGATCGTCGTCATATGAATCGAACAGATTGTCCGCTTGTTGGAACAGGGGTGCGAGCCCCCCGGTTGCGATAACTTTCATGGGCGTATCGCGTTCCGCTTTGATCCGCGCACATATCTCGCGGACCAACCCGATGTAACCCCAAAAGACACCAGATTGCATGCAAGCCACAGTATTTGTGCCCACAACACGCTGCGGCATGGTGATATCGACATGCGGCAATGCGGCGGCAGCATTGTGCAGCGCTTCAAGGCTCAGATTGACGCCCGGTGCGATCACACCACCGACATAGGCCCCGTCTGTGTCAACCACGTCAAATGTGGTCGCCGTGCCAAAATCAACAACGATCAGGTTACCACCAAAACGGTCATAGGCGCCGGCCGCGTTCACAATCCGGTCTGGCCCGACGGCTGTTCCTTCATCGACACGCGGCTGCTGTGCAAGCAAGCAATCAGATTTGCCAACCACCAAGGGGCGACAATTGAAATAGCGATCGGACAGGACACGCAGATTGAACACGACGCGCGGAACAGTCGAGCTGATGATCATCTCAGTAATTTCAACATCCAGCTGTTGCACAGCCATCAAGGTGGACAGCCAGACGTAATATTGATCCGCCGTGCGCTGCCATTCAGTACTGGTGCGCCATGTCGCGATAAAGCTGTCTCCATCCCATATAGAGAACACAGTATTGGTATTGCCGCAGTCAATCGCCAAAAGCATGGGTTATCTCCCGTCTAAAAATACACGTCCGCAGCCGCGATTACACGTTCGCCTCGCGCCGTCTGCAACACCAGATTGCCATCCATATCAACCGTATCAAAGCGCCCTGTGATTTCTTCACGCCCGGTGCGGGCGGTGATCACTTCGCCCAAGCGCGCGGCTTTGGACAACCAATCGTCGCGAATACGCGCGAAACCGAAGCTACGCAAATTTTCTTCTTGGGTCGCGTATGCCTCTGCAAGCACCGATAGGAAATCGACCGGGTCAACATCCCACCCGCCAGTGGCCCGCAAGCTGGTGGGCGCAAAGGCTGCGTTTTCGACCGCCTGCGGCGTCGTGACAAGGTTCACGCCGATCCCGATTGAAAGCCAATCGACGCGCGACCCCTGCCCGCTGCTTTCGAGCAAAATCCCAGCGACCTTTCCACCAGACAATAGCACGTCATTCGGCCATTTCTGCGCCAGCTTTTCAGGTTGCACATAGACAGATAGCGCTGCCCCCAACGCATTCGCGGCAACAAATGACCGTTGGGCCGCTTCTGCAAGCGTGCAATCAGGCCTAAATACGAGCGTGGCGATCAGATTACCCGCGGGATCCACCCAAGGCCGCCCACGGCGCCCGCGCCCCGCGGTTTGGGTATGTGCCATTATCCAAGTGGGGTGTTCTAAGGTCGGCGCGAGGCGTGCCGCCTCGGCCATCGTGCTATCCACACTGTCGAGAATGACACGCGCGTAGCCATCAGGCCAATGCGCGTGTGTATTGTCAGTGAACAAGCGCTTCTGCCGCAGCTTGGGCAATCGGTTCGATTCCGAACAGGTTGATCACGCCGATCAACATCGCCAAGGAAGCCGCCATCAAGAAGCCCCATAGAACAGGGTTCATCTTGCCATCCAATTGCTCCGTTTCTTCGCCGAAGTACATGTAGTACACGATGCGCAGGTAATAAAACGCGCCGATCACAGAAGCGATCACACCCGCAACTGCCAACCACGCCAAACCGGCATCAAAGGCCGCACGCAGCACGTAGAACTTACCAAAAAAGCCAACCATTGGCGGCACCCCTGCAAGGCTGAACATCAAGACCAGCAGCGCAAGTGCGCGTAGCGGCTGGCGCTTGGAATACATCTTGAGGCTCTCGATTGAGGTCACCGGGCGGCCATCACGTTCCATCCCAAGGATAAACGCAAAGGCGCCGATGTTCATGGTCACATAGATCGCCATGTAGATCAGCATCGCCTGCACGCCCAAAACTGTGCCTGCCGCCAAGCCCATCAAAGCAAAGCCCATATGCGCAATGGATGAATAAGCCATCAGACGTTTGATGTCTTTTTGTCCAATCGCTGCTACCGCGCCAAGGAACATAGATACGACTGCAAGCAAAGCTACGATCTGCTGCCAATCGGACACGATGTGGCCAAATGCGTCGTGCACAACCCGTGCAAACATAGCCATTGCTGCGAATTTTGGCGCTGTCGCAAAGAAAGCCGTCACAGGTGTTGGTGAGCCTTCGTATACATCCGGTGTCCACATGTGGAAAGGTGCCGCCGAGACTTTGAATGCAAGACCCGAGACCAAGAACACGATGCCGAACAGCAGGCCCAACGATGGGTGATGCGCGCTCGCCTCGATGATGCCGCTGAACAATGTTGTCCCGGCGAAACCATAAGTCAAAGACGCGCCGTAAAGCAGCAGACCTGATGACAGCGCGCCAAGAACAAAGTATTTCAGCCCGGCTTCGGTCGATTTCACGCTATCGCGGCGCAATGACGCCACAACGTAAAGTGACAGCGATTGAAGCTCTAGCCCCATATACAGCGCCATCAGATCGCCAGCCGAGACCATGACCATCATCCCGACGACCGACAGGGCCACAAGGATCGGGTATTCAAAGCGCAGCAACCCGCGGCGCTTCATATAGGCTTCGGACATCATCAAAACAGCGGCGGCAGAGAGCAAAATCGCGACCTTCGCAAAGCGCGAGAAGCCATCATCGTTGAACATGCCGTCAAAGGCGGTCTGTGTGCCCTGCCCGTTTATGCCAATCCAAAGGCCCATCAGGACAAAAAGCCCCGATGTCACCCATGTCAGCAACGACGCGGATTTGTCTTTGTTGGTGTAAACCGCCGCCAGCAAGGCCAGCATGGCATAGATAGCCAGCAGGATTTCAGGCATGACGATTTGGATATCTGCGGAAATCATGTCATCCGTTCCTTAATGCGACGCTACTGGGGTGACGGGAGCAAAGCCCGCGACAGCCGTTTCGTAATTTTCAACCAATGCTTCAACGCTTGGCCCAATGATATCAAGAACCAGCGCCGGGTAGACACCCAGCAGCAATGTCATGGTAACCAGCGGGACAAAGATCAGCTTTTCACGCTTGGTCATATCGGTGATGGATTTCAGGCTTTCTTTGATCAGATCACCCATGACAACCCGGCGATAAAGCCAAAGCGCATAAGCCGCCGAGAAAATAACGCCAGTGGTCGCGATGGCTGCCACCCAAGTGTTCACTTGGAATATCCCGACCAGCACCAAGAATTCGCCGATAAACCCAGACGTCCCCGGCAGGCCAACATTGGCCATGGTAAAGAACATAAAGATCAGCGCATAGGCCGGCATCCGGTTCACCAACCCGCCATAGGCGTCGATTTCGCGGGTATGCATTCGGTCATAGATCACGCCGACACATAGGAACAAAGCGCCGGAAATAAAGCCGTGGCTGATCATTTGGAAGATCGCACCGTCTATGCCTTGTTGGTTAACGGCAAAGATCCCCATCGTCACGTAACCCATGTGGGCAACCGATGAATAGGCTATCAGCTTTTTCATGTCCTCTTGGACCAGTGCAACCAGCGATGTGTAAACAATCGCGATTGCTGACAGCCAAAGCACAAGCGGCCCCATGACCTCGGACCCGATTGGGAACATTGGCAAGCTGAACCGCAAGAAACCGTAGCCACCCATTTTCAGCAGGATCGCCGCCAGCACAACAGAACCCGCTGTCGGGGCTTGCACGTGCGCGTCAGGCAACCATGTGTGAACCGGCCACATAGGCATTTTCACGGCAAATGATGCAAAGAACGCAATCCACATCAAGGTCTGCGCGCCGCCCATGATGTTCAGGCCAAGCACAGTGATTGGGTCAGAGGCAAAGCTGACTTCTGGGGACAGCAACAGCGCAATGTCAGTGGTGCCCGCGTGGTAGAACATCGCGACCATAGCAACCAACATCAACACCGAGCCAAGGAAGGTATAAAGGAAGAACTTGAAAGATGCGTAAATCCGGTTCTTGCCGCCCCAGATCCCGATGATCAAGAACATTGGGATCAGACCCGCTTCAAAGAACAGGTAGAACAACACCAGATCAAGCGCCATGAACACGCCCAACATCAATGTTTCCAAAAGCAGGAAGGCGATCATGTATTCTTTGACGCGCGTGGTCACATTCCAGCAAGAAGCAAACACAAGCGGCATCAAGAATGTGGTCAACATCACGAATAGAATGCTGATCCCGTCAACGCCCATCTTATATTGCAGACCTGCCAACCATGTGCGTTCTTCGACAAACTGAAAACCAGTGTCAGACGGGTCAAAGTTCGAAAGGATAAACAGAGACACCACAAAGGTAACCAACGATGTGCTCATCGCGACCCATTTTGCATTTCTCTGTGCCGCCGCATCATCGCCACGCAATAGAAGCGCGAGAATGATAGCCCCGCCCAGCGGGATGAACGTCGTAAGCGAAAGGATATTGCTCATTAGTGCGCCCCCCCTGACATCGACACAATGGTCAGCAGCACCGTGATCCCAATAACCATGCCCAATGCATAGGTGAACACATAACCAGACTGCGCACGACCGGCGAGCCTTGTGAAGAATGGAATGATGCCCATGGTCAAACCGTTAATCCCACCATCAATGAGTTGCGTATCTCCGCGTTTCCAGAAGAACCGACCAATGGCCATCGCGGGCCGTACAAAGATCAGATCGTACAGCTCGTCAAAGTACCATTTGTTAAGCAAGAACCGATAAAGCGGTGCTTGTTGCGTCGCCAGTTTGCCCGGCAGATCAGGACGACGGATATACATCAAGAACGCGAGGCCAAAGCCCAAGATCATCGCAATGAACGGCGATACCTTGACCCATGTCGGCGTATGGTGAGCGTCGTCCATCACGTGATTGTCGTCAGCCATAAAGATGGCACCTTTACCTGGCACTGAGGCATGTTCTGCATCAGTAGCATGATCATCCGTTGCGTGATCATCGCCATGCGCATCCGCTTCACCGTGGCCTGCATCTGAATGCATTTCCGCGTCCGCAATCCCAAAGAAAGTTTCGACCTTATGGTGATCGCCAAAGAATGAATTATACCAAAGCATCCCAGAGAACACCGCACCAAGACCAAGAACACCCAGCGGGATCAGCATAACCATCGGGCTTTCATGCGCGTGGTCATGTGTATGCTTATCGCCACGCGGTTTGCCGTAGAAAGTCATGAACATCAGACGCCAGCTGTAGAAACTGGTCATGAAGGCCGCAATCACAAGCATCCAGAACGCATAGCCACCGGATGTGCCTGCAAAGGCGCTCTCGATCACCGCATCCTTAGATAGGAAACCCGCGAAACCAATGTGTGTCAGCGGGATACCCACCCCGGTGATCGCCAAGGTGCCGATCATCATCGCCCAGAACGTATAGGGGATCTTTTTACGCAGACCGCCGTAGTTCCGCATGTCTTGTTCATGATGCATCGCGTGGATCACAGAGCCCGCACCAAGGAACAGCATTGCTTTAAAGAACGCATGTGTCAGCAAGTGGAACATCGCGACTGAATAAACGCCCACACCCGCAGCCACAAACATGTAGCCCAGCTGCGAACAGGTTGAATATGCGATGACGCGTTTGATGTCGTTTTGAACAAGGCCCACGGTTGCCGCGAAAAACGCGGTTGTGGCACCCAAGAAAACGATAAACGCGGTGGTTTCCGGCGCATATTCCATCAATGGCGACATGCGACACACAAGGAAGACACCAGCCGTAACCATGGTCGCAGCGTGGATCAGCGCAGATACAGGCGTTGGCCCTTCCATCGCGTCTGGCAACCATGTGTGCAGGATCAATTGCGCCGATTTCCCCATCGCACCGATGAACAACAGCATAGCGATCAGGTTCGTTGCGGACCAATCTTTCCAAAGGAAGTGCAGGTTTTGTTCGGCTATGTGCGGGATTTCAGCAAAGATATCGTCGAAATCTACACTATCCGTCATCATATACAGCGCAAAGATACCCAGCGCGAAACCAAAGTCACCGACACGGTTCACGACAAACGCTTTGATCGCAGCAGCACCAGCAGAGGGCTTTTTGTAGTAAAAACCAATCAGCAGGTATGAAGCAACGCCCACGCCTTCCCAGCCAAAGAACATCTGAACAAGGTTGTCAGAGGTGACAAGCATCAACATCGCAAAGGTAAAGAACGACAGATACGCAAAGAAGCGGGCCTTGTAGTTCTGGCCTTCACTAAAGTGTTCATCATGGGCCATGTAGCCGAATGAATAGAGGTGAACCAACGCAGAAACGGTCGTGATCACGATCAACATGATCGCGGTCAAACGGTCCATACGGATCGACCAATCAGTCGACAGTGTGCCGCTTTCGATCCACTTTAGAATAACGATTGGATCATCAGGGAAGTTTCCGCGAAAGAACACGATCCATGACAGGAAAGCTGCCAGAAACAACAGGCCGGTGGTGATCCACTGCGCGGCGGTTTCGCCGATCAGTTTCCAACCAAAGCCGCCAATAAGCGCGCCCACAAGCGGGGCAAATAGGATGGTGGTTTCCATGTGCCTTAACCCTTCATCACGTTGACGTCTTCAACGTCGATGGTTCCGCGGTTGCGGAAGAAACAAACCAGAATGGCCAGACCAATCGCAGCTTCAGCAGCGGCAACCGTCAGAACAAACAAGGTAAAGACCTGACCAACAAGGTCATCAAGGTAGCTTGAGAAAGCGACAAAGTTGATGTTCACCGCCAGCAGCATCAATTCGATGCTCATCAGCAAGATGATCACGTTTTTACGGTTCAAAAACAGGCCAAAGATGCCAATGACAAACAGGGCCGCAGCCACCGCGAGATAATGTTCAAGTCCGATCATCGTGTCATTCCTTCTAAGGCAAAAACGTACAAAGAGAATATCTTCATCACAGCCCCTGCCCCGGTTTAACGTCTTTGAGTTCCATTGCTTTGGCCGGATCACGGTGCATTTGCGCGATCACGTTCTGGCGTTTGATATCCACGCGGTGGCGCAGCGTCAGCACAATCGCACCAATCATCGCGACTAGCAGGATAAGGCCTGCGAGCTGGAACAGCATGATGTATTTGTCATAGATCAGCATGCCCAAAGCAGCCGTGTTATCTGCATCGCCTTGTGGTGCGGCGACCCGCGCTGAAACCCCGTCCGAGAAATCCCAAACGCCAAAGGCCAACGCCAATTGCATGATAATCACGATCCCGATCAGCAAGGCCAGCGGCATGTATTTCGCCATCTCAGCCTTGAGTTCGGCAAAATCGACATCCAGCATCATCACAACAAAAAGGAACAGTACCGCGACCGCGCCGACGTAAACGATGATCAACAGCATCGCCACAAATTCAGCGCCAAGCGTCACGAACAGCCCTGCCGACGACAAGAACGCAAGGATCAGCCAAAGCACCGAGTGTACGGGGTTGCGGCTAACCACTGTGAACAACCCGCCCACAACCGTGGAGATAGCAAATAGATAGAATGTGAACGCGAAAACACTCATGCGGTTTCGTCCTTTTCCAACACTTCATTGGCCAATTGCATGGCCTTATTCATGGCAGGCACACCGCCAAACATGCCCATCTGGGCGATTGTTTCGGCGATTTCCTGTTTCGTTGCACCCGCTTCGGTCAAATGCCGGACCGTCAGGCGAATTTGGGCTTCGGCTTGGGCACCCAGCACTGTCAGCCCCGCAAGGGTCAACAAAAGCCGAGTTTTGGCGTCAAGCCCATCTGGGTTCACGCCCTTACCGAAAAACATTTCCATGGTTTCCTTTGGCATCGTCGGCCATAGGTTTTCAAATCCGGTAGGGGTAAAGGCATCCATGTCGACATTCATCGACTTGGCCCAATCCTGCCCCATCTTCATCATGGCTTCAAAAGGGTTTTGATCGTTCATGCAGCATCCAATCGCGCACGCAACGTCTTCATCTGGGTGAGCCAATCGTCAAGCTCATCCGTTTCAGCCCAAAGATCATAAAGCTCTGACGTTTCGGCGTCGGCCATCAACGCTTCAAGTGCTTCGCTGGTGCGGGCCTGTACATTATCGATCTCTAACAGCGCATCTTTGTGGTTTTCAACCGGGTCTTCCAACTGATCCGCAAGATCCTCGTCCGGCTTGCCAAGGGCAGCAGCGACAACTTCGGCCAAGGCAATCACACCCGTACCGATATCACTTTCGACGTAGCCGCTGGCAACCGCGTCAGAACACGCGTCAAGAATATCGGTCGCCGCAGAGGCCCCAAATTCACCAAAATCGGTCAGCCAGTCCTGGCTGCCGTCATTGTCGAGTGATCCTACGCCCCAAGCGCCCATCTTTTCTTCCCCTACCGGTACGGTGCGTCAAGCTCGAGATTGCGCGCAATCTCGGATTCCCAACGGTCGCCGTTCGCCAGCAGTTTTTCTTTGTCGTAATACAGTTCTTCGCGGGTTTCGGTGCTGAATTCGAAATTCGGCCCCTCAACAATTGCATCCACTGGGCAGGCTTCCTGGCAGAAACCGCAGTAGATGCATTTGGTCATATCAATGTCATAGCGCGTAGTGCGGCGGGACCCATCATCGCGGGGTTCCGCGTCAATGGTGATCGCTTGCGCCGGGCAAACGGCCTCGCACAATTTGCACGCAATACAGCGCTCTTCGCCATTCGCATAACGGCGCAACGCATGTTCGCCACGAAAACGCGGGGACAAAGGCCCCTTTTCATGTGGGTAGTTCAACGTGGCCTTGGGCGAGAAGAAATACTTCAACCCCAGTTTAAAACCGACATAGAAATCCTGCAGCAGGAAATACTTTACGGCGCGTGTGTAATCCATTTGGGTCATCCTAGGTGAATTCCTCGCATCTTTCGGCTACGCTTGCAGGCTCAGTGTAGTGTTCATGCGCACGCATGAGATCGGCGTAGGCTGCATCTCTATCGTCTGGTAGAATGCTCGCAAAGTCTGTTTCGAAGTATGACCGCATAAACAAGAGATACTCCATCGGGCAATTTCCCGTATAAATTGATCGCGAAACGTTCCGCCACAACTCATCGCCCTTTTCGCCGAGGCCAGATGCCATCGGTGGATTTCTTACTTCTTCTGCAGAGGGCCAAATGCAGTCCATGAGGTCTAACAGATACAGCGCGCGACCATATTGCTCGGCCTCAACCTCAAGGTAGTTGTCGCTTTGAAGATGGTCCTCATCCGTGAGTAGATTCGTGTACTTAAGCTGTTCGACGATCCCGAATGCACCAACAAACACAATAGCCAAGCCACGCTTATCGATGTCAGTCATCTGCGACGCTATGCTGTCCTTGCCTAGCGTCTCAAGCCATTGCATTTCGTCAGACTCATCGCCCATCCCAAACGGCGCTTCCATCAGCCGAAGAAGTTCTTCGTCCATAGTCGCGTCGCGTGCCGGCGTCGGGCAGGTATCAGCCACATACGTCATAATAGTCTCGGCAAATTCCTCCGCACGGTGATCATCCGCCAAAGAACCCGCACTGCTGTACCGCGCCCAAGCAAAGCTTAGGCAAACTGCGGCAGCAAGCGCGGCGCAACACAGCATCACTGTGCGGCGGGATATGATCGCTCGTAGGATCAATTAACCACCCATTGTCCAGCGTGCCCAGAAACCGCCGAGCACTTCGAATTTTGCGAGGAATGACACTAGAACCACCCAGAAGAGTGAGAGCGGCAAGAAGACTTTCCAGCCGATCCGCATCAGTTGGTCATAGCGGTAGCGTGGTGTGATCGCCTTGACCATTGAGAAGACAAAGAAACAGCCAGCCATTTTCAGCACCATCCACAGGATACCATCTGGCAGGCCCGGAATTGGTGACAACCAGCCGCCAAAGAACAGCAGTGAAATCAGCGCGCACATCAGTACGACGGCCATCAATTCACCGATCATAAACAGCAAGAACGGTGTTGATGAATATTCAACCTGATACCCCGCAACCAGTTCGGATTCCGCTTCGGGAAGGTCAAACGGTGGGCGGTTGGTCTCAGCCAGTGCAGAGATAAAGAAGAGAAACAGCATCGGGAAATGCGCAACCCAATACCAGTTGAACAGGCCGGCCTTGCCGTCTTGGGCCGCGACGATATCGCCAAAGTTCATGGAACCGGTTGAGATAATCACACCGATGATGATTAGGCCCAGCGAGACTTCGTAAGAAATCATCTGCGCGGCAGACCGTAGTGAACCAAGGAATGGGTATTTCGAGTTCGACGCCCACCCGCCCATGATCACACCGTAAACCTCGAGCGAGGACACCGCGAAGACAAACAGAATGGCCACGTTGATGTTGGACAGCACCCAACCATCGTTGAACGGGATCACCGACCATGCGACCACGGCCAGCACGAACGAAATCATCGGCGCAAGGAAGAAGACAAATTTGTCAGCACCCGCAGGGACGACGATTTCTTTGACGATGTATTTCAAGAAATCCGCAAAGGATTGCAGCAAACCAAAGGCACCAACCATGTTTGGCCCTTTGCGCATCTGGACGGCGGCCCAGATTTTACGGTCCGCATACATCAAGAACGCCAAAGCGACCAGCAATGGGACCAGAACCAGCAAACACTGGGCCAAAATCACAAGGACGATCCCAAGGTTGGTATTGGTGAAGAACTCGACCATATTTATTCCCTCACACCATGAACTGGTGCCATCTTGACGCGGCGCGCGTGTTTGTCGTGCCACTGGTGCCAGCCAAAAGGCTGCAATTTATGGGGCGAACCCCGTCTTATTCAGCCGCGACTGCGGGGGTTGCCCGCGCTTTGGCATTCGCGCTGAGTTCAGCCATCAGGCTGGACGCACGCGCGATTGGGTTTGTTAAGTAGAAATCCGTGATTGCGTACTTGAACGCGGCTTTCCCCGGCATTTTCGCCTCAATAGGGTGCCATTCATTTTCCGTGACTTCGTCAATCTGACCCAAATGCGGGTGGGCGCTCACAATCGCCTGACGCAGTTGCGCCATGCTATCATAGGGCAAGGTTGCGCCCAATTCAGCAGATAGCGCGCGCAAGATCGCCCAGTTTTCTTTGGCCTCACCCGGAGGGAAGCTGGCACGCAGTGCAAGCTGCGGACGCCCTTCGGTGTTCACAAACAATCCGTTTTCTTCGGTATAGGCAGCGCCCGGCAGGATGATGTCTGCGCGGTGCGCACCACGATCCCCATGCGAACCTTGGTAGATCACAAATGCGCCCGGGGCGATGTCGACCTCATCCGCGCCTAGGTTATAGATCACCTCAGCGTCTTTGATTGCGTCCATGCCACTGTCAGTCACAGCACCAACATCAAGCGCACCAACACGTGACGCTGCCCCGTGCAGCACCATCAATTTGCCGTTAGAGCGTTCAACCGCTTTCATCACTTGGCTTAATACGGCTTCGCCGTCAGCCTCGTTCAATGCGCCTTGGCCCACGATCATCACAGATTTCTTGTCTTTGATGTCGCCGAATGCATGGTCAGCCAATGACACCAGCGCGTCGCGGTCGGTGCCCATATGAACATAGTCATAGGTCAAATCGACGGCTTCGCCGATCAGCGCGACATTTGCCCCTTTGGACCAAGCACCACGGATACGGGCGTTCAACACAGGCGATTCTTCGCGTGGGTTGGTGCCGATCAGCATGATGTATTCTGCGTCGTCGATATCTTCGATTGACGCGGTACCGACGTAGGCCGACCGATTGTCAGCAGGCAGTTTCGCACCGTTGGTGCGCGCCTCGACTACGCCGCCTTGGGCTTCGATCAGTTGTTTCAGTGCGAATGTCGCTTCGACCGGGGCCAGATCACCGACAAGCCCTGCGACTTTTTTACCGTTCATTGCTGTGGCGGCGGCGGTTAATGCCTCGTCCCAACCAGCTTTGCGCAATTTGCCGTTTTCACGGATGTAGGGTGTATCTAGACGTTGGCGGCGAAGACCATCCCAAACAAAACGTGTCTTATCCGAAATCCACTCTTCGTTCACGCCGTTGTGGTTGCGCGGCAAGATACGCATGACTTCGCGGCCTTTGGTATCAACGCGGATGTTTGACCCCAGCGCGTCCATCACATCGATTGATTCTGTCTTGGTTAATTCCCAAGGACGGGCGGTAAATGCATAGGGTTTCGACACCAGTGCGCCAACCGGGCACAGGTCAATGATGTTACCCTGCATATTCGAATCAAGCGTTTCACCCAGATAGCTGGTGATTTCCGCATCTTCGCCACGGCCAGTTTGGCCCATCTGCGTGATGCCTGCGACTTCGGACGTGAACCGCACGCAGCGGGTGCACGAAATACAGCGGGTCATGTGGGTTTCGACAAGCGGGCCAAGATCCAGATCATCAGTCGCGCGCTTTGGTTCACGGAAGCGGCTAAAGTCGACGCCATAGGCCATCGCCTGATCTTGGAGATCGCATTCCCCGCCTTGGTCACAAATCGGACAATCAAGCGGGTGGTTTATCAGCAGGAATTCCATCACGCCTTCACGGGCCTTTTTGACCATGGGCGAATTGGTTTTCACAACGGGTGGCTGACCTTCTGGGCCGGGGCGCAAATCGCGCACCTGCATCGCACAAGAGGCGGTGGGTTTTGGCGGGCCGCCGACAACCTCGACCAGACACATGCGGCAGTTGCCCGCAATCGAAAGCCGTTCGTGATAGCAGAACCTTGGAACTTCGATCCCGACCTGTTCACAGGCCTGGATGAGGGTCATCGCCCCATCAACTTCGACCTCAGTTCCATCAATGACGACTTTGCGTAGATCAGACATGGCGTGCCTTTTTATTCCCTTGCGCGCCTTCCCCGACAAGTTGGGGTGGGACCGCGTTAGCCGCGTTCTAACGCGACCGGGAACATGATGCCAGTCAGTTTGACAAAAAAGACGCCAAAATTCGCGTCAAATTCGGCTCCTTAGCGCAACAACCACCCTACGCGGGTATTTGCAGCGATTTGCGCATGGCCAACGGTGCAATATGTGGCAGGATCATCGACGACCACCCCAAGCTGCGCAAGCTGCGCGCGCGCGATACCTTCGAGCCTGCGTTTTTCGGCACGATCCCCGACATAGGCATCAATTTCAGCGTCCGAATACCCCAGCTCTGCAGCCCGCCGTTTGAGCGATTGAAGGAAATTAATACCACGAAACGTGCGCGCACGAATGTCGCTGCATTGCTCTGAAATCTCATAGGCCATGCCAACATAGATGATGCCATCGCGCACTTCGGGCTGATCGCGCAACGCGGTCTGCGCGGATAAATTGCCGGCAAGCCCACATAGAACTGCGGCGGCGGCGATAATAAATGGGGGTTTGGCCATGTGTCGTCTCCTGTAGGGCGGTTCTTAATGCGCCTTTGATTGCACCAAAGATTGTCATTGCGGCACCGTTATTCAATATCAGTGCCTTGATTACCTATGGGATCGGCCAGGTTTCGCGTAAAAATAAAAAGGGCCGCGCAGAAACTGGCGGCCCAAAAACAATCGCGTCTTCGCAGAGTTTCTAAACAGGTACCAACAAGGCGCTCAGCGCGGTACCTTCAAGCGTTTCAGCCGTAGCGGCAGGACATAGATCTTGACCGACCATTTCAACACCGTGCTTTGCTTCAAAGCTGCGTTCGCTGACGCTGGTTTCCGTTTCAATCGCAAGACGCAAAGGGATCGCAGAGAGTGAGCCACGCCCCATTTCATTGCGTTTTTCGTTCAGCTCAGCATCCAATGCCGCATCATAACGAAAATCAGCGCAGTTGCGCGCGACATCATTCGCAACTTTCAGCGTCGCGTAATACTCTGGCGTCGACATGTTATACAGTTTTTGCACTGCAGGATCATCAAACGAGCGCGCAGCACCCGATCCGGTTGCACAAGCGGCAAGCGTCAAAGCCGCCCCCAAAATTAGGCCTGTTTTCATCATTCTGCTGCAATCCCCGCAATACGTTTATGCTTAATCCGGTCTTCAATTTCATCCCGGAAATTCCGGATAAGAGCCTGAATTGGCCATGCGGCCGCATCACCAAGCGCACAAATTGTGTGGCCCTCAACCTGTTTGGTCACATCAAAGAGCATATCGATTTCTTCGACAGATGCATCACCTTTTACCAAACGCTCCATAACGCGCATCATCCAGCCGGTGCCTTCGCGACACGGCGTACACTGACCGCAGCTTTCGTGCTTATAAAACTTGGACAGACGCCAGATCGCTTTGATCATATCTGTTGATTGATCCATCACAATGACCGCCGCAGTGCCAAGGCTGGAGCCTTTTTCTTTGAGCCCGTCGAAATCCATGATCGCATCGCGCATGTTTTCACCGCGCACGTTAGGCACGGAAGAGCCACCGGGGATCACAGCCTTAAGGTTATCCCAGCCGCCCTTGATGCCACCGCAGTGCTTTTCGATCAGCTCTTCAAACGAAATACCCATTTCTTCTTCGACGACGCAGGGGTTATTCACGTGACCTGAAATCGCAAACAGCTTGGTGCCCGCATTGTTTGCGCGACCGATGCCCGCAAACCAACCACCACCACGGCGCAAAATCGTTGGCACTACGGCAATTGATTCGACGTTGTTCACAGTTGTCGGGCAGCCATAAAGACCAGCGCCCGCTGGGAACGGCGGCTTCATCCGCGGCATACCTTTTTTGCCTTCAAGGCTTTCGAGCAGCGCGGTTTCTTCACCGCAAATATAGGCCCCCGCCCCGTGGGTCAGGTAAATATCGAAATCCCAACCCGATTTAGCGGCATTTTTACCAACTAAACCCGCAGCATATGCTTCGTCGATCGCGGCTTGCAGGGCTTCTTTTTCGCGAATGTATTCGCCGCGAATATAAATATAGCAGGCGTTTGCGTTCATCGCGTAAGAAGCGATCAAGCAACCTTCGACCAATGTATGCGGATCATGGCGCATAATTTCGCGGTCTTTACATGTGCCCGGCTCAGATTCGTCGGCATTCACAACAAGGTAAGATGGGCGACCGTCGCTTTCTTTGGGCATAAATGACCATTTCAGACCGGTCGGGAAACCCGCACCACCCCGGCCACGCAAGCCAGAGGCTTTCATCTCGTTCACGATCCAATCGCGGCCCTTTTTGATGATATCCGCAGTACCATCCCAGTGACCACGCGCTTGAGCGCCAGCCAAGGTGCGGTCGTGCATCCCGTAAAGGTTCGTGAAAATCCGGTCTTCGTCTTTGAGCATCAGCTTTCGCCCTTGTCGTTCTGGCGTGTCCGCCAGAGTTGAAATGTCTGCCACAGCGCAAAGCCGAAACCAGCAAGCGCCGCAAGGTCAAATAACCCGCGCGTGCGCTGGGTCCAACCGAAATGTGACCCTGCCCATGTCGCTACGATCCATAAAACACCTGTTCCGGCAAGAATCAACGCGGCGCGTTGACCTGACTTGGCACGTTTGATGTCTAAATCGTTGCTCATCTGTGGAACGGCGCCCAACGGCGCCGCCTTTCGCATCGTCTACACGGTGGTTTATCCCGCCGCTAGGGTCTTTGCCTGTTCTACCCATTTGTCACGCGTTGCACGACCCTTAAATCCAGGCAAATTCTCATCAACCCATTTTTGTTCAGCCGGGCCCCAAGCGGCGATCTGATCAAAGTGATAAAAACCCATACCATTGAGCATCGTTTCCAGCTTTGGGCCGACGCCTTTGATCTTCTTCAAATCGTCGGCGCCGCCTGCACGCGCAGCTTCCAGACCTGCAGGCTTCTCGTCTGCAAATACAGGTTCGTCGGCGGGCATGGGTTCAGGTGCTGGCTCAACGATAGGTGCTGGTTCCACTGCCATTTTTGGTTCGGGTTCTGCGGCTGCTTCGGGTTCAGGAATTACTTCAGCTTCGGGTGTGGCTTCCGGCTCTTCGGTTGGTTCCGGCGTAGACTCGGCTTTCGGTGCAGGTTTGCTTGGCGGCACATCCTCCACGGGATTTGCAGCGGCAGGCGCATCTTCCCCGACGAACGCATCAAGCAGCCCCATCATCATCGCAAACAAGATCGCGGCAGCCACAATCAGGCCAATAAACAACGCGCCAAAAAAACCAAACTTGCTAAAAATCAGTAGAAGAATCGCAAAAACGGCTCCTATACCGCCTGCAATAAACAGCATCCGCTGCGTAATGGGTTTGAGTTCATTCATTGTGCAGTCTCCCTCGGGTGATCAATTCGCCGAACCATTACCCGCACAAACGGATTCACCTAGGGATTTTTGTACAAACGGCCATTTATCTCCATAAATCGCCCAATTGCCGCGCAAATGTTACTTTTCTGCCAATTCTTTCGCCTGCGCCATCCAATTGTCACGAATGATCCGACCTTTGAATTTCAAGCGGCTATCCACCCAAGCGACCTGCGCATCTGTCCAATCAGCGATCTGATCAAAATGCCAGAAACCAAGGTCGTTCAACACGCCTTCCAGCTTTGGACCAACGCCGCTAATTTTTTTCAAGTCATCCGCACCAGTTTCGCGGGCAGCATCCAACGTGAGCGGCTGTTCTTCAGCGATATCCGCAGACACGTCGGGCTTGGCCTTGGATTTGGCGACAGCCTGCTGCTTGGTGATGCCGGTCTCGTCGATAGGCTTCTTCGCGGCAGGTTTCGCAGCTTTGGGTTTGGCTGCTGCTTTGGGCTTCGCGGGTTTAGCGGCGGCATCTTTGACCCAGGGGGTCAAAAGCGGCACTTCGGTGCCATCGATGCGCTTTACAGTGTCGCCGATTTCGACAGCGGCTTGCACGCTGGCGTTATATTTGGTCTTACCGCTGTCATAGTCGCGCAGGCTGGTCAGGCCCTTGAGCGGCTCTGCTGCGAAACGCCCGTTTTGAGGACCCGGCACGGGCACCTGCCCTGCGGCCAATTCATCGATGATTTCGCTCAGGCGTTCTGCGGTCAGATCTTCGTAATAATCTTTGCCGATCTGCGCCATAGGCGCATTCGCGCAAGATCCAAGGCATTCCACCTCTTCCCAAGAAAACTTGCCGTCAGCAGAGACTTCATGCGCCTTTTCAGCGATCTTATCTTTACACACGCCAATCAGATCCTCGGCGCCGCAAATCATACACGATAGGGTACCGCAAACCTGAATATGGGCAATGGAGCCAACAGGCTGCAGTTGGAACATGAAATAGAACGAGGCGACTTCCAGCACGCGAATATATGCGAGATCAAGCATCTGTCCGACATATTCGATCGCCGGACGGGTCAACCAACCGTGCTGTTCTTGGGCGCGCCAAAGCAGCGGGATCACAGCCGAGGCCTGACGGCCTTCGGGGAATTTTTTCATCTGCGCTTCGGCCCATTTCTGGTTGTCTGGCGTGAATGCAAATGTTTCAGGCTGGTCGTGATATAGGCGGCGTAGCATTAGTGTATCCCAGTCATTACGGCGGCTGATGTGGTCAGCACGAACAAGGCGGTAGGGACGACCCCACCGGGGTTAAAACAGGCTGTCATAAGGAGCAAGCCGGGCAATCCAGCGTTTATGAGGTTCGGGGCTTCCATTATAGGCAGTTCGCGGAAATCAGTTCGAACGATTGTTGGTCCGCAGCGATTTGACCGCGCCCTTCGGCCCGTAATTCGGTCATGATCCGCGCCAAATCCTCGCGCGATAGCGTCGCGTCAGTCAAGATCGTGGCAGAGTTGCTTTGGTTCACGACGCAGCCGTTTTGTTCAACCGTCGTCACAAACCGTTCCTTCGCCGAAAGCGGGTTCACAATCGGTGCGGCAACGGGAACAGGTGCCGGAGTAGGCGTCGCATTAGGGCGAAAGTCGGGAATTTGAAACATTCCGCCTGAACAAGCGGAAAGCGTCACAAACGAAAGACCGATCAAAGAACGTTTCATGTTTTCTTTTCTCCTGCGCGCCTAAAGCATACCGCGTATGAACGTTGCCAAAAATACCGCTACCGCACCTGCCAACGCAGATTTCAAAACCCGGCTGCGCCCCTTAGCAACAAGACCGCCTGCGATGCCGCCAACGGCTCCCAGAACAAGCAGCCAAATATCAAGCGTGATCGACCCCATCAGCGGTCGATCTCACCAAACACAACATCCATCGTCCCGATGATCGCTGCGACGTCGGCCAATTGGTGGCCGCCCGCGACGTGATCCATCGCTTGCAAGTGCAAGAAGCCCGGCGCGCGCAGTTTTGCGCGATACGGTTTGTTGGATCCGTCAGCGACCAAAAACACACCAAATTCACCTTTAGGCGCTTCAACGGCGGCGTAAACTTCGCCGGCGGGAACGTGGAACCCTTCGGTATAAAGCTTGAAGTGGTGGATCAGCGATTCCATCGATGTTTTCATCTCGCCGCGTGTCGGCGGGGTCATCTTACCGCGCGCCATCACATCACCTTTTTCATGGCGCAGCTTTTCGCAGGCCTGACGGATGATCGATGTGGACTGGCGCATTTCTTCCATGCGGCACAGGTAGCGGTCGTAGCAGTCGCCGTTTTTACCAACTGGAATTTGGAATTCAAATTCGTCATAGCATTCATAGGGTTCTGCACGGCGCAAATCCCATGCAAGTCCAGACCCGCGCACCATCACACCAGAAAAACCCCATTCTTGGATGTCTTCTTCGGTGACGATACCAATATCGGCGTTGCGCTGTTTGAAAATCCGGTTTTCGGTCAGCAAGCCGTCGATGTCGGCAAGGACCTTTGGGAACTCAACAGCCCAAGTGTCAATGTCTTCGATCAGTTGATCAGGCAGGTCCTGATGCACACCACCGGGGCGGAAATAAGCGGCGTGCAAACGCGCACCACAGGCACGCTCATAGAAAACCATCAGCTTTTCACGCTCTTCAAAACCCCAAAGTGGTGGGGTCAGCGCGCCAACATCCATCGCTTGCGTGGTGACGTTCAGCAGGTGGTTCAACACACGGCCAATTTCAGAATAAAGCACGCGGATCAGGGAGGCACGACGCGGCACTTCGGTGCCCGTCAGTTTTTCGATCGCTAGGCACCAAGCGTGTTCTTGGTTCATAGGTGCCACATAATCCAACCGGTCGAAATACGGCAAGTTTTGCAGATATGTGCGGCTTTCCATTAACTTTTCGGTGCCGCGGTGCAGCAGGCCGATATGCGGATCGCAGCGTTCTACGATTTCGCCGTCCAGCTCTAGCACCAAACGTAAAACACCGTGGGCCGCCGGGTGCTGCGGACCAAAGTTGATGTTAAAATTACGAATTTGCTGTTCGTCAGTGGCCGCGTCAGTTGAACCGTCGTCATACGCGTTCGTGCGAATATTGCCATCCATCATCTTACTGCGCCTCCTCTTTTTTCTCATCGCCGGGCAGGATGTACTGGGCCCCTTCCCACGGCGACATGAAGTCGAACTGACGATATTCTTGAACCAGCTTCACCGGCTCATAAACAACGCGTTTTTGCACTTCGTCATAGCGCACTTCGGTATAGCCGGTTGTTGGGAAATCTTTGCGCAGCGGATAGCCGCGGAACCCATAGTCCGTCAAGATACGGCGCAAATCGGGATGACCGGTGAACAAAATACCAAACATGTCGAAAATTTCACGCTCGAACCAGTTTGCGCTGGGGTGCACAGGCAAGATCGACGGCATCATTTCGTCTTCGCGAATTTGAACGCGCAGACGAATGCGGTGGTTTTGGTACATGCTGAGGAAATGATAGATTACGTCAAACCGTTTGGCCCGGCTTGGGTAATCGACAGCCGTGATGTCCACAAGGCTTGAGAATTTACAGGCCTGATCGGTTTTCAGGAATTCGACAAAGGACACAAGTGATGAGGGCGCAACGGTCACTGTCAGCTCATCGTGGGTGACTTCCCACGACAGGACACAGTCGCTGCGCTTAAGCTCAAGATGCGCGCCGAGTTCATTGAGTGCTTCAGTCATAGTCTTCCCTTTCAGCACGCGCCTTAGCGCACGATCGTCCCGGTGCGGCGAATTTTACGTTGCAGCTGCAAAATGCCGTAAAGCAGGGCTTCGGCCGTTGGTGGGCACCCGGGCACATAGATATCAACCGGCACGATACGGTCGCAACCGCGCACAACTGAATAGCTATAGTGGTAGTAGCCGCCGCCATTCGCACAAGACCCCATAGAGATCACATAACGTGGCTCTGGCATTTGGTCGTAAACTTTGCGCAAAGCCGGGGCCATTTTATTGGTCAGCGTGCCAGCAACAATCATCAGATCAGATTGACGCGGGGACGCACGCGGCGCGGTGCCGAACCGTTCAAGGTCATAGCGCGGCATCGATGTATGCATCATTTCAACCGCGCAACAGGCCAGACCAAAGGTCATCCAGTGCAACGATCCTGTGCGCGCCCAATTAATCATATCTGCGGTGCTGGTCACAAGGAAACCCTTGTCCTGCAATTCGCGATTAAGGGTCTGGGTGGCAGCTTCCTTGTCGGCGCCCGCATCATTCAGGCCGGTGGCGATCCCCATAAGTGCGTCTTTCCTTATCAGTTACCATGCAGACCAAGGGCCTACCTTTTGCTAGTTAGGAACTACGCGCGGTGCCCCCCAAGGTCAAGTCGGCACTATGCCTCAGTGGCTGTCAATCAGAGGTGTTTCGCATCTTCACTGCAAATTTTCAGCTATTGCACCGGACCCGCCAACAAAAATGCCAGCTGCATATGCAACTGGCATTCCAAAATCGCAGATTTCGACGCGGGTTATTCCCACTCAAGCGCGCCTTTTTTCCACTCATAGGCAAACCCCGCGGTCAACACGCCCAGGAACACCATCATCGACCAAAACCCAACCATGCTGATGTCCTTAAAGGCCACGGCCCAAGGGAACAAAAACGCGACTTCGAGGTCGAAAATGATAAACAGGATCGACACCAGATAAAAACGCACGTCAAATTTCATCCGCGCATCATCGAAAGCGTTAAACCCACATTCATAGGCAGATACTTTTTCGGGGTCAGGATTGCGCACGGCCACAATCGCGGCCGCAAGAATCAAAATCAGCCCAAGCCCGATTGCCAGCCCTAGAAAAATCAAGATCGGCAGATATTCAAGAAGCATTTCCTGCATGGCGGGTCCTTTGTGGCACGGCGCGATGATCAGCGCGCAATAATAGCTTTTTGTTGCATACCCCTGCCCCAAGCGCGGGTCAACAAGCTGCGGTTCGAAAATGGCAATGGGAAATGGAAACTAGTCCAACACCGGCTGGCGCGGCGACAAAACAACGCCCGCAATCGACAAAAGCGATACCGCGTGGGCAAGACCGTTCACCCGCGATGGTTCATTTTGCATCAGCTCAGCGACTTCGACCAGGTTATCCGTCTGCTGATCCGTCAGCCAAAACATTGCGTGCATGCCAAACGTGAAATCACCGGGCATTTCAGTCACGCTCACACGGCACCCGTCGGCCTTTGGCGCAAACCGATGTGCTGTCACTGTGACCGCACCATTGGGCAGGACCAGCATTGTTTCGTGGTTTTGCGGATCGGATGATAAAACCATAGCGTCAAGCTTCACAACCAAAGGGCAGCTTGGGTCGTCTGGGTCTGTCATGTGTTCCGAAACGACCGCAACATCAAAGAACCCTTGCGCGTCCGCGGGGCCAGCCATCACGCGCCCACGCCGGGTTTCAGGGCGCAATCCAAATTGCTGACAGGCGACCGTAGCTGAATACGGCACATCAAGATGTGTTGTGATGCGCAGCTGCGCCATCGGTCCCGCGTAGACACAGATTTCTAGTAACTTTTGAAGTCCCGTCATCAACGCAAGCGCGACAAGCACGACAAAAACCACAGCAAGTGTCAGCGCCGCCTGATAATACGCTATAGAGGCATAGCCTGCAATTTCGGGCAAAACTGGCAAAACCGCGATAAATAGAGCCCCCACAACCGACAGGCTAAGCGTTTCAAGCGCCACATTGGGAAACAGTACGACATGGCCCAAAACCAAAACCGCCATCGTCGTAAAAATACTGACCGCGCGCGTCGCGGGCAACAACTCGGGAGACACCAATGCCGTCAAACCCAAAACAACAGCGGCCAACACATAGGCAGCGACAATCAGACGGCGTAAGCGCGCGATCCGGTAAGTAGCTTGTGTCAATGTTGGCCATGAAAACGACATCGGAATCTCCTTGACTCCAAAAGGCCCTTCGATTCGGTCAGAATTGAGACCGAAATCTGACATTTGGATTCTAATGGCTCTGGCCCCAATGCGATCATTGGGGGCACAGATTACGGTTTCAGCGGCAGGAAACCCAATTACAGCCTCCATGCGCAGCCGGTTGCCGTTTGAGAAACACCCCAAAGCCGAGACATCCCAAATTTCTCATAGGCATGGGGGGCAGCCTGCCCTTGCCAATTGGCCCAACCAACCCCGCAGTGCCTGTCGGACCATACGTGTCGACAACGGCCCAGAATATATCAGTGGGACGTTGATGGCGTGGGCTGAAAAGCGCGGCATCCGCCTCGAGCATATCCAGCCAGGCAAACCTCAGCAGAACGCCTATATTGAGCGTTACAATCTCACCGTCCGAGGTGAATGGCAGAGCCAATACATCTTTGAAACCATCGAGGAGGCACAAGACCAAGCAACCGAATGGCTATGGACTTACAACAACGAGCGACCCAACATGGGCATCGGCGGCATCACACCCGCAATGAAACTGAAAACAGTCGCCTGAATTCTACGGCTGAACCCCATTAAAAATGGGGAGATTACCCCTTGATTTGTAGATTATCGCTGGTAGATCATCGAAGAACAACACGCATTTAGCATGCCAAATGTACCCACCAAAAACGCTCGTTTTTGGCAGACATGGAACTAACGTATAAATAGCCGTAGCGAGCGTATTGACCGTTAACAGTTTCTTGGTTTGAAACGTCTCAATTGTGTAAAAATATAGGCTGGTTCGAACGATGAAGGCACTTAATCGTCACCAAATAACACTCTATGGAAAGCAGCAATTTCTTGACTGGATAAAGTTGGTGAAGCCTGAACTGCATAGATGGGATTTAGAGGCCCTCAATCACCGGCCTTCGGCATATTTAATTGAGATGGAAGACCAGAATTGCCATGGACTAGTGCTTGAAAAGTGCTTCAGAAGCATCGTTGAGCAAGAGCTTTCGCAACATATTTACGTCCCCAAAGAACATTGGCCTTCCGAAATCACGTTCGACTTGTTTCGAGCATGGTTTTCTTACCAATACCATGAGGAAGTGTACGACTTATCTTTGGAAAAACTCGTAGTCTTTGACGATTAGTCTTCAAATGCCGAGCGCAATCATCGCGTACCTTTATCGATAGCGACGTTTTCAAGTCTGCCAAAAACGGTCGTTTTTGGCACGGCCTAAGGGCTGCCCCTACCGGAACATCCCCCCCCTTATCGCACAGGCAAAATAGCGATACATGGCACATCTAGCGGAAGCTATTCCTTGTCCCTTACGGAAATTATGCCTGCATAGGCCTCGCCGATTTTGATTGAGAAGGCTCCGACTTTTAGATCATTGACGACGATCATCGGTAATTTCTGGTACGTATTTCATCAAAACCAAGTTGCCAAATAGATAAAGGATAAGGTCGCCGACTGTAGTAGTCATACGTAAAATCAAAGCCGCTATCAAAACGGTGTCGTCGGCCGCGACATGGGTTAGTAAACTGACTAATAGAGCCTCACGCACGGCGATCCCACCCGGTGCGCCGGGTGTCAGAAAGCCAACCAACCACGCGAATATAGCAGCTGGAATTGCAAGCGCGACAAAGCTGCCGGACACGATATAGAGAACGACCGCGAAGATTATCCCCTGGCACATCATGAAGACCACCCCACGACACACGACGATTATTGCGGGTAAATGCCATGATCTTTGGGCACGCCAGATAGCCAGCGTAGACACGCCCACAGCAGCAATAAAGAACGGTGGCGCCAGCGCATCCATTTCCCAAGGCCCTAAGTATGATTCGTCAACAAGGGGCATAACAAGACAGATGGCGGTAACGGCCGCCAACGGCAGGCTCAGAAGCTCCAGCAAAGACCCGGTGGCAAGTGATCTGTGGTTAAGGCCAAAATTCCGAAGATACATGTGTCGGCTGACAAGATGCACCACGTTGCCGGGGACATATTTGGCGATCTGTGTTTTGGTATAGGACAGTAACAGGGCAGCCCGTGGCGGCGATTGCGCAATCAGTGTCTGCACGATTATTACCCAGTTGAATGCCAATAGCATCAACGCGCCGCTGTAGCTAAATGCCAGCACCGCAAACAATGCAATCTGTGCCTTGGTAGGTCGCCAGTGGCTGATCGCACCCCATTGCTGGTATAGCGCCCATGCTAAGAATACGAGCGCGCAAGACGTGATCAGTTGCCCGGCACGCCGAGCGATCAACCTTAAAAATGATGATCTGTCAGACATTATGCCCGTCGGTTGGCGTGACATGCAAAAGGGTTGTCTTGTCTCGATACGGCAACGACGGGGTCATCCCTGCAAGATGCGTTGCAGCAAGCCCACTTTGACGGATCGCGATGTCATAACGTTGGCGTTTGGTGTTATCAAAAACAATCATTCCGTCCTTTGTCAGACAATTTTTCGCGACGTGCAGACATGCAGGACGCGCACGCCCATCTATAACAATCAAATCATATTTTTGGCCGGTTTTGGCGATTTCCTTAACATAGTTTTCAAAGCTATGGTCAGCGTATGCCTCTTTTTGAGAATGGTAGAGAGGGTCTTGGCTAAGCGTGGCATCAGTGGGCACATATGTGAGATGGATACCTGGATAGAGGATGATCCGACTTTGCATCAAATCGAACCAATCTTTGTCATGCTCCGTGCTGTGAACGGTGCCGGCACGGCGGGCGAGCCAGATTGTGCTTGCCCCGCTACCAAATTCAAAAACTGCCGCATTTGGACGTTCTTTTAAAAATTGATCCACAGCGTCAATCGCGCGGTATGTCCACCAAGGGACATCCAACGCAATCATTTGATCCACATCGTAAATGGCAAAAAGAGCGCGCACCCAATGAAAGCTACGTCTGTCTTGCCGACGTTCTAGCCAGCCAAGAATGCCAATGCGCCGTGCGATTGCGCCCAGACCATGCACCATTTTCACATATACGCGTTTTGCCGTGATCTTTATCATAGTTTTACTCTATTCTTGGTCTCGTTGCGCAAAAACGCTTTCGGGATCAACGCATAATTGTTCCAATCGTTCTGGCGAAAACGCCTTACTTGCGAGCCGGGTCTGACACATATCGACGTCCCATGGCGCATAGGTTTGCCCCGGTGCTTTTTGGTAACTTTGCGCAAGCGGGATCGCGACGCGTGCCGACGTAAAAACACCGCTTAGAACGACCACGAGGCTAAGGAAGACGACGCGCGTGTTTTGCAAAATTTCTGAACCAAATCGCCGTATCACGCCCGGAAAACTAAGCAGGCACAACGCCATGACAAATGGCCATACATCAATTCTGTACCGCAAGGTAACGGTTGGATAGCTTAACATCAAACCGGCGCCAATGCCTGTCGCAACCAAAAGAGGCAAGGCCCGAAGGCCGCCAGAGAAGCGGGGGCGCCCCGTGCTTAGGCCCACCATCACGAGCACGATCCATGCCGTCCAAAAAAAGAGCATCCCAAACCGTGGCGCTTCGATATATCCGTACCCAGAAATACTTTCGGTTGCATTTCGGTGAAGCGTCGCGATTTGCGAACTGGCAGCAGGGGTGTCAAATGTGTAAATTAGTGTGTTTGGCACGATGCGCCATGGGTGGAAACGGCCATGCTCAGCGAAAACAAGACCGCGCCCTGCGGTCGCATAATCGCTGCCAAAAAAGACTGGCGCATATTGTACCTGACTACTTGCTTTGGGTCCTTCTATCTGGCCATGTGCCGCGGTTGCGGACCCAAAACGCGCCGTATTGAGTTGCAAAAATGAAAGCCCGACTACCCCAAGAACTGCAAGGCTCATAAATGCGGGAATAAGCGTTCGTTTTGTATCGTGCCAAAGCGATAGGGCAATCATCACCAAAATACCTGCGTAAAGACCCACAGCCAAGTGTGGGCGTGCGTGCAGTAAAATCCCAGCCATAAATGCCGCTGGGATCAAGGCGTAACGCCATGCCATGCCAAATAACGCACAGCGTAGCATTAAATAGAAGCCAACAGCCATCGCCGCGTAAGAAATACTGATCGGTTCATGGTATAAAACCGGATTGGTGCTGAGCAGAAAGCCGGGGCTACAAATCCAAATTGTCAGCCCCAAAATGGCGACCCAAAGGAGGGATATTGGGCCGACATATTTGCGGACCACCTGAAAAATTGCGAGGTGATAAAACCCTGTGCCTATCGTTGCCCAAAGCCAGACTGAAAATGCCCCTGTCGGGAATTGGTTAAGCGCAACAAACGGGTGTAGTGCAGCCCGTGTCAGAAGTGGTGCAATCCCATGATAGAGAATACCGGTGCCATCCGCACTATAGTGTCCTTCGAGCGTCAACATACGCATAGGGAGGTCAAAACGCCCTTCGATCAAGCGATAGAAATAGGCGTTGTAGATGTCTGTACCAAAATAGGGGTAGGGCTGGGGTAACATGACCCCAAAGGCCAACAAAGCGTAGACAATCGCGCCAGTTGCGGCGCAGAAACACGCGAGAAGAACTGTTTTGTCTTTGGTCACGGCTGTGGGGTCCGTTCTTCTGCGCGCAAGTCGTCTGATATTGTGTTGGTGGGATCCGCATGCGCCATTTCGATGTCGCGAACGCGCCGCAATATCCGTTCCAGCAGTTGGCGGTTTGTTGCAATCGTATCGCTGAGAAGCGCCAAAATAACCGTGATATACCCTGCCAGCAAAAACACGCCTCCTAAGACCAAAGATTGAACATTGCCATCACCGTTTCCAGCCATGAACAAATAAAGAAACCGCAAAATGGGCAGGAGCCCGATCAGGACCATCACGGCACCCAGGCTCATAAATGCATTCAGCGGGCGGTACATCACATAGCTGCGCAGTATCGTCGTTGCCTGTTTACCGACAAACGACCACATCGAACGGAAAAGACGCGACGGCCTAGTTGTTGGGTTGGTGTTTATGACAACCGATGTGATTTTGAATCCTTGTTGGCCGGCGTGGATCAACGTTTCCGTCGTATAGCTGAAGCGGGTCATCACGTTGATACTTAACGCGGCTTCACGTGAATACGCCCTAAAACCTGACACCGCATCAGAAATATCAACTTGGGCGAGATTACTGACCACCGCACTACCAATTTTTTGTAATAGGCGCTTTATCGGTGAAAACGTGGTGTTTTGTGCCGGTTGGCGATCACCAAGCACAATCTCAGCCTGTCTTTCAACGATTGGCTTGACCAAATCTGTGATGCTTGCACTATCATATTGATGATCTCCATCGGTATTTACAATGATGTCCGCGCCATTGCGCAGGGCATTTTCAATTCCAGCCTGAAAGCTGTAAGCAAGCCCGCGGTTTACGTTGTTGCGCAGGATATAGGTGACGCCCATTTGGGTGGCTATCTCGACCGTCCGATCTGTAGATCCGTCATCGATGATCTGCGTTTCAATCGTGTCAATCCCTGGTATCTCATTTGGGATGCCTTTTAGAACCTCCTTGAGGTTAGCTTCTTCGTTCAGACATGGAATCTGGACAATTAGTTTCATTCATGAGGTCCCATAGAGTATTATATATTAGGCGTTATTGCATTTTTTATTATTTTAAAGCTATAGGATTCTACAACTTCCGTGATGCCACCATCCGATATAATTCCACACGACTTTGTTGTACAAATCGGCCTGAGGTCGAACTTCCGCTTACCGCAGACGAATTTAGCCCATCACGATAGGTACGCGATATGCCAAGAGCTGTGAAGCCGTTTAGGATCGCAGCGCGGTGTAACCTGACGATCTGACGAGCCCGAAGGAGTATCCGACGTGGCACCCCCTTGTCTCCAAACATGACGAACAGAACCCTGAAACGCTACCAAGTGAACGGACGGGATATAGTGGCCTCGATCATACACGATACTTCGCCCACGGTTTTATTACCTGTCCGTATCATGGGTCGGCTGATGTCATTGAATCCGCGCTAAGCATCAACCATCACTGTGCGTCGATCACCGCTGAAAAACTGGATGCTATGGCCGCGCAGGTTGGCATGAGCCGCGCGGTGTTTCATCGACGTTTCAAACAGGCAACAACAATGTCTCCTATCCAGTTCGTAAAATCGATGGGGCTGAACAATGCTGCGATGAAAATCGCGAGCGGCATGAATGTGTCAGAGGCGGCCAGGGACGTGGGCTATCAAAGCGCGTCGCAGTTCAGCCGAGAATTCAAACGCATGTACGGCCAGTCACCACGGCAATGGGGCAACGAAACACGAATTCCCGTCGGGCTGATCTAAAACTTTTTTGCTTAGCTAGTGGATAAACTTTCCGACTGGAATGACCTATCCCACACCCTTTGATAGCACATCGGGTTGAGGGATGGCTAGGTTTGCGCCTGAAACACGGCGCTGACTTCGGCGCGGATGATCCGAGCGATTTGCGCGCAATCGTCCAGATCAAAGGTCAGTGGCAAACGCATGTCAATGATCCCGGCCAAGATACGGTCAGTTGCTAGCATGGGCGTGCTTGGGGCATAGCGCCAGCTATCATAGCGTGACGTGAACCCTGCGGGCTCTGCCCCGCCGAACCATTTGAGTTCAACCCCGCGCTGCGCACAACGCGCAATCACCTCAACCACGGCGGGCGCGGACCAATCGAGCAGCAAGAACTGGAAAGATGAGGCGACAAAGCCTTCGGCGCTGGGCCGCGTGATTAGTCGCAAGCCGGGGGTATCAACCAGCCCCGCCTCAACTGCGGTATAGCGTGCATTCCACCGTGCCGCTTGCGTGGCCAAATCCCGTAGCTGCGGCCGCAAGATCGCCGCACGCAGGTTATCCATTCGCCCCGATATATTTGGCGTTTCATATTTAATCTGCGCGAATGTCTCGGCTGGCGGTGCGGCCCGGTGCCGTTCAAACAGCATATAGCTGCCTGACAGCATAATGGCCCGCGCCATGCCTTCGGCGTCATCCGAAATGAGCAGCCCACCCTCGCCCGAGTTGATATGCTTGTAGGTCTGTGTTGAATAGCAGCCAAACTTGCCCCAGCGCCCGCTTGGCACGCCATCCCAATGCGCCCCCATCGTATGGGCGCAATCTTCGATTACGGTTACCCCCGCCGCATCGCACATCGCCATCAGCCGCCGCATATCGCAAATATGCCCGCGCATATGGCTAAGCAATAGCACCTTGGCCTGATCCAATTTGCCCGCAAGATCATCCAGATCGATCACCAAATCCTCGGTCACGCCAACATAGATCGGCACGCCGCCCACGGCAGCAATCGCACCGGGTACCGGGGCCAAGGTAAAGGCATTGGTCAACACCTGATCGCCATGTTGCACACCGCACGCACGCAGCGCCGTTGTCATCGCATACCCGCCAGAGGCCACCGCCAAACAAAACTGCGCACCCGTGCTCGCCGCAAATTCTTCTTCGAGCAAGGCCGCTTCGGCGATTTCCCCGTCGACGGTATTATAACGGTGCAAGCGCCCGTGCTGCATTACAGCGTTTGCTGCCGCAATACCTGCCTCTGGAATAGGCTCTTGTTGGGTGAAACTGCCGGTGAAATTCTCTGTCATAGGCTGGGCTTGTCCTTGAATTATTTGCGTGCAGGCCGTTAGCCGATCAACCGCGCCACGGTTTCTGAAAGCTGTGCATAATCACTGATGATGGCCTCTGGGGCCAAAGCGGCCACATCGCCACCTGGCCCAAAGTCAACCAAGATCGACGGCACGCCCGCGTTGCGCGATGTATCACGATCAGTTGCCGTATCCCCGACAAGCAGCGACCGCAAAGGATCGCCCCTTGCGCGGCGGACCGCCTCAAAATGATGTTCTGGGTCGGGTTTGCGCACAGCGAGCGTATCAGCCCCGATCAGCGAGGCAAACGCATCACGCACACCCAGCCGGGTCAGCAGGGTTTCGGCCAGCGCTTCTGGTTTATTGGTCGCGATGCCCACGGCGTAGCCATCTGCAGATAGCGCAGCGACGGCCTCCATCGCGCCGGGGTACATGACCGTATGGCTGTCGATGTCTCTTGCATAGGCTTCAAGCAAGATCGGATATTGCTGCTGTACCTCGGCATCGCCGAAACCATCGATCCGCGAAAACCCAAGGCTCAACATCGCGCGCCCGCCGCGCAACGCCGTAGCCGCGTCTTGTGCCGGGTCCAAAAGATCACCCAAGCCTAGCCCACGAAAACATGTATTCGCTGCTGCGATCAAATCGCCACTGGTATCAGCCAGCGTCCCATCAAGGTCGAAAATCACGGTGCGCATACAGAATCCCCTACAACTTTGCTGTATTGATCTGTAACGCGCTGAAAACTGATGTGAAGCCCTCGGACCTTGTGATAATCGAAAACACCGTTAGAAGTTCGGGAAAACCAAAAAGAGGCGCGCATGAGCACAGCACTGATCATTCTAGCCGCAGGCATGGGCACACGGATGAATTCCGATCAGCCCAAAGTGCTGCATGAAATCGGCTTTGCACCGATGCTGGTGCACGCGATGAAAGCAGGCGGCGCGCTGGGACCTGCGCATACGGTTGTGGTGGCAGGCCACGGCGCGGATGCGGTTGAAAAAGCGGCCAAAGCTTTTGACCCGGATGTGCAAATTACCCTGCAATCGGAACAATTGGGCACAGGCCACGCCGTCGCCCAAGCCCGCGACGTGCTGTCAGGTTTTACAGGCGACGCGATTGTGCTTTATGGTGACACACCCTTTATCAGCGCGGAAACGCTTGCAGCGATGTCGGCTGCGCGGCTCACCCATGACATCGTTGTGCTTGGGTTTGATGCGGCTGATCCGGGCCGCTATGGGCGATTGATTTTGCAAGATGATCAGCTGGATCGCATCGTTGAATTCAAAGATGCAACCGATCAAGAACGCGCCGTAACACTTTGTAATAGCGGCGTTATAGCTGCCAATTCTAATGTCCTACTTGACCTCATCGATGCCGTCGACAACAACAATGCCGCTGGTGAATATTACCTCACCGATATTGTTGGAATCGCACGCGCACGCGAGCTGTCCGCAACCGTTGTGCGCTGCCCTGAAGCCGAGACATTGGGCATCAATTCACGCGCCGAACTGGCCCGTGCAGAGGCGTTGTTTCAGGCCAAAGCGCGCGCACAAGCGACCGAGGACGGCGTCACATTGGTCGCACCTGACACGGTGTTTTTTGCTCATGACACGGTGATCGGGCTCGATACTATCGTCGAACCCAATGTGGTTTTCGGCCCCGGCGTGACGGTTGAGTCTGGCGCGACAATTCGGGCATTTTCACACCTCGAAGGCTGCCATGTATCGCGTGGCGCCGTGATTGGCCCCTATGCCCGTTTGCGCCCCGGCGCAGAACTGTCAGAGGGCGTGAAGGTCGGCAACTTTGTCGAAATCAAAAACGCGACCGTACAAGAAGGCGCCAAGGTCAACCACCTGAGCTATATCGGCGATGCCGATGTGGGCGCGCGCACGAATATTGGCGCAGGCACAATCACCTGCAATTATGACGGCGTGTTCAAACATAAAACCACGATTGGGCCGGATGCGTTTATCGGGTCAAACACGATGCTTGTCGCGCCTGTCACCCTTGGCGCTGAGGCGATGACCGCCTCTGGCTCTGTGATC
Organism: Loktanella sp. D2R18; assembly: GCF_003318235.1. GTDB lineage: Bacteria > Pseudomonadota > Alphaproteobacteria > Rhodobacterales > Rhodobacteraceae > Yoonia. Next base: position 399,571 of record NZ_QOCG01000011.1, read on the forward strand.
ACCCGTGACGTACCTGCTGGCGATCTGGCGATCGGGCGCGCACGACAAGAAAACAAATCTGGACTGGCAGTCAAACTATTCGACAAGCTGCGTGCGCTGAAGGCGAAAGGCAAATAATATGTGTGGTATCATTGGCGTATTAGGCAATCACGAAGCCGCCCCGATTTTGGTCGAGGCGCTCAAGAGGTTGGAATATCGCGGCTATGACAGCGCGGGCATTGCAACGGTGAACAACCAACAGCTGGACCGTCGCCGCGCGGTTGGCAAATTGGTGAACCTGTCTGATGTTTTGGTACATAATCCCTTGGCGGGCAAAGCCGGAATCGGCCACACCCGTTGGGCCACACATGGCGCGCCAAATGTGGGCAACGCTCATCCGCACCGCGCGGGTGGCGTCGCGGTCGTGCACAATGGCATCATTGAAAACTTCCGCGAATTGCGTGATTTTTTAGGGGCCGAAGGCATCGGGTTTGAAACCGATACGGATACAGAAACCGTTGCATTGCTCGCGCAATATTACCGCGACCAAGGGCTGACGCCCGTCGATGCTGCCGCGCAAACGATTGCCCGGCTTGAAGGGGCTTATGCGCTGTGTTTCTTATTTGATGGCGAAGAGGACTTGCTGATCGCCGCCCGCAAAGGGTCGCCCTTGGCGGTCGGCTATGGCGTCGGTGAAATGTTCGTGGGCTCAGATGCGATTGCGCTGGCCCCAATGACAGATCGGATCAGCTATCTTGAAGAAGGCGATTGGGCCGTCATTACCCGTGACAGTGTCGAAATTCGTGACCACGCAGGCAATCTGGCGCAGCGTGAAATTCGCACCGTGCAACTGGACACCGCAACGGTCGATAAAAGCGGCTACAAGCATTTCATGGCCAAAGAAATCGCGGAACAGCCCACTGTGTTGCAAGGTGCACTTGCGCATTACATCAACGGCGACGCAAGTGCGGTCACCCTGCCCGCGCCCGGCCTTGATTTCACAAAAATCGAACGCATGACCATGGTCGCCTGTGGCACCGCATTTTATGCCTGCCTGGTTGCGAAATACTGGTTCGAACAGATTGCAGGTATCCCGGTTGAGGTCGATGTGGCTTCGGAGTTTCGTTACCGCGAACCGCCTGTCACAGCGGGTACTGTAGCGCTGTTTGTCAGCCAATCCGGCGAAACTGCCGATACGTTGGCTGCGCTACGCTATATGGAGGGCAAGGCGGCCAAAATCGTATCCGTCGTAAATGTTCCGGAAAGCTCAATTGCGCGCGAAAGCGACCTGCCCTTGCCAATCCTTGCAGGCACGGAAATCGGGGTGGCCTCGACCAAAGCCTTTACCTGCCAATTGACCACGCTAGCGATTTTGGCCCTGAATGCGGCGCATGCACGCGGGCGCATTGATGATGCCAGCTTGGCTACACATCTGACGCAACTGCGCGCCCTGCCGGGCATTATGAACACCGCATTGGCGATTGAGAACAAATGCGCCAGCGTTGCTGCCAAATTGGCCGAGACCCGCGATATCTTGTTCTTGGGGCGTGGCGCGATGTATCCGCTTGCGCTTGAAGGGGCGCTTAAGCTCAAGGAAATCAGCTATATCCATGCCGAAGCCTATGCCTCGGGCGAGCTGAAACATGGGCCGATTGCCTTGGTCGATCAACATGTTCCGGTGATCGTCATGGCCCCCCGCGACGCGCTTTTTGATAAGACTATATCGAACATGCAAGAGGTTATGGCGCGCGGTGGTAAGGTGCTCCTGATCACCGATCAAAAAGGCGCAGCCGAGGCGGGTGACGGCGTCTGGGACACGATTATCATGCCTGAGATTGATCCGTTCCTCGCGCCAATCCTTTATGCGGTGCCGGCGCAATTATTGGCCTACCATACCGCCGTTGCAAAGGGTACAGATGTGGACCAACCCCGCAACCTAGCCAAATCGGTGACTGTCGAATGACCTCAAAACGCGAAGCCCTGGACGCATTGCGCGCCGCTGGCGATCCTGAAAAAGCCAAAGATATGCACCGCTATCACAAGGTGGATCGTCCCTATCTGGGCGTCGCGAACCCAGTGATTGATGATCTGGTCAAGACTTGGCGCGCGGATATCGATTTGGATGCGCGGCTGGTGCTGGCAAACAGCCTGTGGAAAAGCAATGTCCACGAGGCCCGCATCGCCGCAGCAAAGCTGCTAACCCAAGCACGCCTGCGCCCGGATGACGCGGCGGCGTGGGATTTGATCGTATCATGGGTGCCTGATTTTGACGCTTGGGCGATTGCGGATCATGTGTGCATTGCCGGGCAAAAACGGCTTGTTGCGGACCCATCACGGCTAGATACCGTTGAAAGCTGGACAGGTACTGATCATATGTGGACGCGTCGCGCCGCACTCGTGATGACATTGCCGTGGACCAAGCAGAACAATCCGAAACCTGCGGAATTGGTAGCGCGTGACCGTGTGCTGGGTTGGGCGGCCGGATATACCACTGATCACGACAAATTCATTCAAAAAGCCATCGCTTGGTGGCTACGCGAGCTTTCAAAACACGACGCTGAGCGGGTCCAGGTATTTATCACCCACCATGGCGCCGATATGAAACCATCTGCCGTCAAAGAAGCGGGGCGTCTGTTGCCCACGTAAGGTGGATCAAGATCCACCCTACTGACGATAGACGGTCAGTTCAGGCAGGCTCGTAAGCGGCACCCCAAGTAGGCGCATTGCCGCAAGGCTGATCTGGCTGCCCGCGCCAGCTTCACCGCCTGATGGGCGCAGTTCAAGGTTCACAGACGTACCGCCATAACCCACGCGTCCCGGCGTCACCGCATCTACAAGAGGGGTTTTCAGCCAAATTCCCGGCTCGGTTGGCGGCCCAAGTGATGCAATTGTAACCCCCAAGGCAACATCTATGCTCTCTGTCGGCGCTGTTGCCGCGGCGCGGTCTTCGGCGCTGGTGGTGTCAAATTCTTCGACGGTGGCTGCGCTTGCCGGCGGCGCGACCGCGACCACTGTCGTTTCCGTGATTGGGTCCGAAGGGGGCGACACCTCTTGAAACGCAGGTGTCGTACATCCGGCCAAAGCCACAATCGGGAGGAGTAATTTGATATCCATCCCTTCAACATATGGTGCACATGACGATGTTACAACATCGTGCGCTGTGCTTGCGCAGCGAGTTGCGCAGCCCTAGACTAGCCCGATGAACCAGCCCTTAATTGACTCCTTTGCACGCGCGATTGAATACCTGCGCGTTTCTGTCACCGACCGGTGTGACTTTCGCTGCGTCTATTGCATGTCCGAGAACATGACGTTCCTGCCCAAAAAGGAACTTCTGACGCTCGAAGAATTGGACCGGCTTTGCTCAGCATTCATCCGGCTTGGGGTGCGCAAACTGCGGATCACCGGGGGGGAGCCGCTTGTGCGCCGGGACATTCTGACGTTTTTTCGCGCCATGTCGCGGCATCTTGATGCCGGATCACTGCACGAGCTGACAATCACCACGAACGGCAGTCAGTTAGAACGGTTTGCGGATGATCTGTTTGCGGCGGGGGTGCGGCGGGTGAATGTCTCGCTCGATACGCTGGACGACCAAAAATTTGCCGATATCACCCGCTGGGGGCGCCTTCCCCAAGTCTTGCGTGGCATTGACGCGGCCCAAAAGGCGGGATTGCGGGTGAAAATCAACACTGTCGCGCTCAAAGGGTTTAACGAAGATGAACTCTTTTCCCTGACAGATTGGTGCGCGTCGCGCGATCTGGATCTGACATTCATCGAAGTCATGCCAATGGGCGACATCGGTAACGAAGATCGGTTTGGGCAATATTGGTCGCTCAAAGACTTACGCGCGCAGCTCGCGACGCGGACTGAAATCACTGATCTGCCCGAGAAAACCGGCGGGCCAGCGCGCTATGTGCAATTGGCAAACACAGGCCAAAAAATCGGGTTTATCACGCCGCTGTCGCATAATTTCTGCGAAAGCTGCAACCGCGTCCGGATTACCTGCACCGGCGAAATCTACACCTGCTTGGGGCAAGAAGGTCATTCTGACCTACGTGGCCCGCTACGCGCTTCCGAAGCAGATGCAGACCTTGACGCAGCAATCCATGCCGCCATCGCCCAAAAACCCAAAGGGCATGATTTCGATTATTCACGGCAAAAAGCCGACGGGCAAGTCAGCCGTCATATGTCGCATACGGGTGGGTAATCCTCGGGAATTGGCTAGTCTTAGATGGGTTGCCGATAATATTCACCACCCAACATACTGTATATGTGCGGCTTATCTAAAAGGGTGTCAAAATATTGCAGACGACTATCGAGAAATGGAACGCATTGCATGCTGAGCAAGAAGAAATCAAAAATTTTCTCGCACTTGACACATTAGCTACGCAATTCCAAGCAATCCTAAAGCAATACAGTGCTGCGCAGGAAATCCTTAATAACCGCCATGTTTTGAATAACAGCTGGGTAATTCCTCAGCCCATTGACCTTTCAACTCACGTTTGCAGACGTGCGCTTGCAGTCGGAATTGAATGTGCGCTTATGGAGTTGGAACAATACCTTGCTGACGAACAATTAGAGCTCCAAGCGGTCGTAGCCTTGAACCAAACGGTTTCGCAAACGCGATTTGACTTTAGCAACGGCGTTTCTCTTATTGGTGCGCAAGATGTCATCCCATCGCAGACTGCGCAAACAATCTCCGACATTGGTATGACCGGCCTGAGCTCTGTTTGTGCCGTATTGATCCGTCGTGTTTCTATACCCAAACTTATGATACTGAGGTGCCCCTAGTTCCCTAGACGCCTGCCTCGTTCATTTTCTGTTGTTTCATTTCATAGTCAACCGGCGACAGCATGCCATTGTTGGTGTGCTTGCGTGTCGGGTTGTAGAACATCTCGATGTAGTCGAA